>CAYQVH010000005.1:0-170328 GCA_964420975.1 uncultured Candidatus Accumulibacter sp. | reverse complement strand
ACATGCCGAAGTTCAACTCGATCTCGATCTCGGGTTACCACATGCAGGAAGCCGGCGCGACCCAGGCGCTTGAACTCGCCTTCACCCTCGCCGACGGCCGCGAGTACGTGAAGACGGCGCTGGCGTCGGGCCTTGACGTCGACGATTTCGCCGGCCGGCTGTCGTTCTTTTTCGCAATCGGCATGAATTTCTATCTCGAGGTCGCCAAGCTGCGCGCGGCGCGTCTGTTGTGGTGGAAGATCATGCAGGAATTCTCGCCCAAGAGCCCGAAGTCGATGATGCTGCGCACGCACTGTCAGACTTCCGGCTGGTCGCTGACGGAACAGGATCCGTACAACAACGTCGTGCGAACGACGATCGAAGCGATGGCAGCCGTCTTCGGCGGTACCCAATCCTTGCACACCAACGCGCTCGACGAAGCGATTGCGTTACCCACCGAATTCTCGGCGCGGATCGCCCGCAACACGCAGCTCATCATCCAGGAAGAAACGCATATCACCAACGTCATCGATCCCTGGGCCGGCTCGTATCTGATGGAAAGACTGACCCAAGACCTGGTTGACCAGGCGTGGACGATCATCGAGGAGGTCGAAGCAATGGGCGGCATGACGCATGCCGTCGAGTCGGGCTGGGCGAAAATGAAGATCGAAGGCTGTGCCGCCGACAAGCAGGCGCGCATCGACTCCGGCAAAGACGTCATCGTCGGCGTCAACAAGTACAAGCTGGCCAAGGAAGACGCGATCGACATTCTCGACATCGACAACAACGCCGTTCGCGAAGCACAAGTCGCACGTTTGAAGCAGGTACGAGGGACTCGCGACGGCGCCAAGGTCGAAGCCGCACTCGCCGAGCTGACCCGCTGCGCCGAAACCGGCAACGGCAACCTGCTTGACTGCGCGGTCAGCGCGATGCGCTTGCGGGCGACCGTCGGTGAAGTTTCTGACGCCTTGGAGAAAGTCTTTGGCCGCTTCCGGGCGACACAACAGACGGTTTCCGGGGTATACGGGGCGGTGGTTGAAGGGATGAGCACGTGGGAAGCTCTCAAAGCTGAAATCGTCCGATTCAGTGAAGACGAAGGCCGCCGGCCGCGGATCATGATCGCCAAGCTCGGCCAGGACGGACACGATCGCGGCGCAAAGGTCGTCGCGACGGCGTTTGCCGACCTCGGCTTCGACATCGACGTCGGACCACTTTTCCAGACGCCCGAGGAAGCGGCTCGCCTGGCCATCGAGAACGACGTTCACGCCGTTGGCGTCTCGTCGCTCGCTGCCGGGCACAAGACCTTGCTGCCCGCGCTGGTCAAGGCGCTCCATGAACAAGGCGCCGAAGACATCATCGTTTTCGCTGGCGGCGTCATCCCGGCACAGGACTACGAGTTCCTCTACCACGCCGGTGCAAAGGCAATTTTCGGCCCCGGCACACGCATTGAAGACTCCGCGCTCACCGTCCTTTCCGAAATCCGTAAGGCACGCGCGCAAGCCGTCGTTTAGGCACAGGTTCATCAGGCGTCGATGATGGAGATGAGCAGCGCCTCCGCCGCGGGGCTGTCGGCCAGCGACCAGCACCTCATCGACGGGGTCCTCGCGGGGCGGCGGCGTGCGCTCGCGAAGACCATCACCCTGGTCGAATCAACCCGCAGCGATCACCAGCGACGTGCGCGTCAGGTCTTGAATACCCTACTCCCGCACACCGGGCGAACGATACGTATCGGCATCTCCGGCGCCCCCGGTGCCGGCAAGTCTACGTTCATCGAAACGCTCGGCATACATCTGATTGAAGCCGGCAAGCGCATCGCCGTACTCGCGGTCGATCCTTCGTCGTCGCTCTCCGGCGGATCGATTCTCGGCGACAAGACACGAATGGAAACCCTTTGTCAGCGTGACGAGGCGTTTATCCGCCCGAGTCCGTCGTCCGGGTCGCTCGGCGGCGTCGCCGAGAAGACGCGCGAGGCGATGCTGGTCTGCGAAGCCGCCGGGTTTGACGTCATCATCGTCGAAACGGTCGGCGTCGGCCAGTCGGAAACGACCGTTGCCGGAATGGTCGACGCGTTTGTTCTGCTGCAGTTGCCAAACGCTGGAGACGACCTGCAGGCGATCAAGAAGGGCATCGTTGAAATCGCCGACATCGTCGTCTTCAACAAGGCCGATCTCGACGAACGAGCAACCGCGATTGCGCGTGGGCAAATGAAAGCCGCCCTAACCATGCTGCGCAGTACGAGCCCCAACTGGCGGCCCCCCGTGCTGGCCGTCAGCGCCCTCGCCAAACGCGGCATCCAGGAGTTTTGGCAGGAAGTCGAACGCTACCGCGAAACCATGATCACCAGTGGAGAGTTTGCCGACAAGCGGCGCAGGCAAGCCGTCGACTGGATGTGGACCCTGATTGATTCGGGCCTGCGCCAGCATTTTCGTTCGCACGTCGCAGTGCGTTCGGCCTTGCCCGAGCTGTCGGCCGCTGTCGCCGAAGGGACGACGACGCCGGGCGCCGCTGCGACGCGCCTGCTGGCTTATCTGAAACATTGAGAACGTGATCGGCCGGCCGTTCGTTCGTTCGGCGGCACAGCCTACGATCTGTTTGAGCAGTTCTGATTGACGCGACACCTTAGGGAGTGGACCTTATGCACGACATCATTCGCCAGCTCGCAGAGAAACGCGCGGCGGCGTGTCTGGGTGGTGGACAGAAACGCATCGACAACCAGCACGCGAAGGGCAAACTGGCGGCCCGCGAGCGCATCGAGCTATTGCTCGACAGCGGTTCCTTCGAAGAATGGGACATGTTCAAGGAGCATCGCTGTAACGACTTCGGTATGGCCCAACAGTCGGTACCGGGCGACGGGGTGGTGATCGGCTGCGGAACCATCAACGGCCGCCTGATGTTCGTCTTCTCGCAGGATTTCACTGTCTTCGGTGGCTCGCTGTCCGAGGCACACGCCGAGAAGATCTGCAAAGTGATGGACCACGCCATGAAGGTCGGCGCGCCGGTAATCGGCCTCAACGACTCGGGGGGAGCCCGCATTCAGGAGGGCGTCGCGTCGCTCGCCGGCTACGCCGACGTCTTCCAACGCAACGTCCTTGCTTCCGGCGTCATTCCCCAGATCTCGCTGATCATGGGTCCCTGCGCGGGAGGAGCGGTCTACAGTCCGTCGATGACCGACTTCATCTTCATGGTCAAGGACTCCTCGTACATGTTCGTCACCGGTCCGGAAGTCGTGAAGACGGTCACCCACGAAGACGTCACCGCCGAAGAACTCGGCGGTGCAGTCACGCATACGAGCAAGTCGGGAGTGGCCGATCTCGCCTTCGAGAACGACGTCGAGGCGCTGATGATGCTCCGCCGCTTCATTAGCTTTCTACCCTCCAACAACCGGGAAAAGCCGCCGACCGTTCCGCTACAAGATCCGGCCGACCGTCTCGACTTCTCGCTCGACACCCTGGTCCCCGACAACCCCAACAAGCCTTACAACATCAAGGAACTGATCATCAAAGTTTCGGACGACGGTGACTTCTTCGAGCTGCAGAAGGAATACGCCAAGAATATCGTCATCGGGTTCGCGCGGATGGAAGGAGCGACGGTTGGGGTCGTCGCCAACCAGCCGCTGGTTCTCGCCGGCTGCCTGGACATCAAGAGCTCGATCAAGGCGGCGCGTTTTGTCCGCTTCTGCGACGCCTTCAACATTCCGGTGATCACCTTCGTCGACGTCCCCGGCTTCATGCCCGGCACGGCGCAGGAATACGGTGGCATCATCAAGCACGGCGCCAAGCTCCTCTACGCCTACGCCGAATGCACGGTCCCCAAGATCACCGTCATCACGCGCAAGGCGTACGGGGGCGCCTACGACGTCATGGCTTCCAAGCATTTGCGCGGCGACGTGAACTTTGCCTGGCCTTCGGCGGAAATCGCGGTCATGGGACCGAAAGGCGCGGTCGAGATCATTTTCCGGGAAGAAAAGAGCGACCCGGAAAAGCTTGCCGCACGCGAGGCAGAATACAAGGCCAAGTTCGCCAACCCCTTTGTCGCCGGCGCCCGTGGCTTCATCGACGACGTCATCATGCCGCACGAGACGCGCAAACGGATTTGCCGCTCGCTGGCGATGTTGCGCAACAAGAAGCTCGAAAACCCGTGGCGCAAGCACGGCAACATTCCGCTCTGATAGCCGGGGAGAAAGAGAGATGTTCAAGAAGATTCTGATCGCCAACCGGGGCGAAATCGCCTGCCGGGTGATGAAAACGGCGAAGAAAATGGGAATCAAGACGGTCGCCGTTTATTCGGAGGCCGATAAAGACGCGATGCACGTTCTGATGGCCGACGAGGCGGTCTGTATCGGCCCGGCGCCTTCCAAGGAGTCGTACCTGGTGATCGACAAGATTATCGACGCCTGCAAGCAGACCGGTGCCGAAGCCGTCCATCCAGGTTATGGCTTTCTGTCCGAAAACGAGGAGTTCTCGCGTCGGCTCGAAGACCAGGGCATCGTTTTCATTGGACCCAAACACTATTCGGTCGCTGCGATGGGCGACAAGATTGCATCCAAGAAGCTGGCCATCGAAGCCAAGGTGAACACCATCCCCGGTTACAACGCCGAAATCGCCGACGCCGCTCAAGCCGTCGAGATTGCCAAGGGAATCGGTTATCCGGTGATGATCAAGGCCTCCGCGGGGGGCGGCGGCAAAGGGCTGCGTGTCGCCTTTAGCGACCAGGAAGCCGGCGAGGGATTTGAGGCGTGCCGCAACGAGGCGCGCAACAGCTTCGGCGACGACCGTGTCTTCATCGAAAAATTCGTCGAGGGACCGCATCACATCGAGATCCAAATCATCGCCGACTCCTTCGGCAACACGTGCTACCTCTTCGAACGCGAATGCTCGATCCAACGTCGGCACCAGAAGGTACTGGAAGAAGCCCCCTCGCCGTTCATTGACGAATCGATCCGTAAAGCCATGGGTGAGCAGGCCGTCGCGCTCGCCAAGGCGGTCAACTACCAGAGTGCGGGTACGGTCGAGTTTGTCGTCGGCTCCGACAGGTCGTTCTACTTCCTGGAAATGAACACGCGCCTGCAGGTCGAGCATCCGGTGACGGAAATGATCACTGGCCTCGATCTCGTCGAGCTGATGATCCGCGTCGCGGCCGGTGAAGCGCTGCCATTCAAACAGGAAGACCTGAAGATCGACGGCTGGGCGATCGAATGCCGGATCAACGCCGAAGACCCCTTCCGCGGCTTCCTGCCTTCGGTGGGCCGCCTGGTCAAGTACCGGCCGCCGGAGGGCGTCGACGGCCAGGTCCGCGTAGACACTGGAGTCTTCGAAGGCGGCGAAATTTCGATGTATTACGATTCGATGATTGCCAAACTGATTTGCCACGGCGCAACACGCGACCAGGCAGTAAGCCGTCTGCGGGACGCGCTCAACGCCTTCGTCATCCGTGGCATCGACTCGAATATCCCATTCCAGGCGGCGCTGATGCAGAATCCGCGCTTCCTCTCCGGGATCTTCACCACGTCGTTCATCACCGAAGAATTTCCACACGGTTTCGATGCGACCGACGTCGTACACGACGATCCCGGATTGCTCGCTGCGATTGCAGCGTTCGGCCGACGCCGCTACATCGACCGAGCCGTCAGGATCAGCGATCAGATGCCAGGACACCAGCGCAAGGTGGGAACCCATTGGGTCGTCCAGATGGAAGGCAAGGACTATCCGGTGTCGGTCGTTCCCATCCCCGGCGGCTATTCAGTCACGCACGGAGTCGACCGCTACGACCTGATCTCCGACTGGAAATTTGGTGAGCTGGTCTTCCGTGGGACGTGCAACGGGACGCCGATCTGCCTGCAGCTCGAACGCATCGGACTCCTCTATCGTGTCGTCCACTTTGGCAAGCAGGTCAAGGTGACCGTGATGACCGCCAACGCCGCGCGCATGCTGGCGCTGATGCCGAAAAAAGTGCCGCCGGATCTGTCGAAGTTCCTGCTCTCGCCGATGCCCGGCTTGCTGCGCGAAGTCTCGGTAATCGCTGGCCAGACGATCAACGTCGGTGAGAAGCTGGCGGTCATTGAAGCGATGAAGATGGAAAACGTACTCAAGGCCGAACGCGAGTGCAAGGTCAAGAAGGTCGTCGCGTCGTCGGGCGATAGCCTATCCGTCGATCAGGTGATTCTCGAATTCGAGTAGTCCATCTGTTCCGTCGTCAGCAGCGGGAAACCGCTGCCGTAACGCCCGCCAAACGGCGGGCGTTTTTTTGCGCTCCGTTCGGGAAGGTGACCTCGGTCAGCCTGTGCCGCCTGCGTCGTGCCCTGCCTGCGCTTCTCTACGCGCGCTTGCGAAGTGGCGCCGTGAATCCTCTGCCGAGTCTCGGCTCGCCACGACGAAACGTCGTGGTCTCCGGGAGTACCGTCAGCGCCTTCAGGGCAGCCGACAATTCACTGTCTGCTCGGCAGACGTGTTCTCGCCCACCGGCCTCAAACCCGGAACCCGGCCCTCGGCGACGGTTTCCTCGGAAGCCAGCGCCTCGAGCAGGGTGGCGATTGCCTGCGCCGAATGCTCGATCGTACGTAGTCCCTCGGAGTCGATCTTGCCCGCGGCGTGTGCAGCGCGTGCCGTTGCCAGCAACTGCTGGCCGTGTCGCAGCAGCCGGCTGCGCAAGGCGTTCAGTTGCTGGACCTTGGCGATCGCTGCTGCCCTGAGTTCCCGGTTGGCTTCATCCAGGACCTCGTCGGTCACTGCGCTTTCCAATTCACGCAAGGCGGTCAGCTCAGCCATAGACGCTTTCCACCAGCCAAGGAAAGTCGCACGGTGGTCGAGCAGTGCGTTGAGCGACTCGCCCATGGCGTTGACTTCGTCGCGACCGCCGGGGGCTACCGCGACGCGACTGGTCGGTGTTCCGTACGCCAAGTCGTCGAGCAGTCCCGCCATCTGGCGAACCGGACGCACGATCCGCCGGGTCAGAAAGGCGGCCAACACGACAGCGAGGACGCTTGCGGTCACCAGCACAGCCAAGTCCAGCTGCATACTAGCCCGAGACGAGACCGCAATCTCGCTCACCCGCTCGGCCATCGTCGTGTTCGCCTCGTCGGCGTTACGCTGGATCAACGGCGTGACGCGAGCCGCCGCCTCGTCCATCGATCGAGTCAACTCGACGATGCTTGCGCGCTGTGAAACCAGCACCAGGAAGCTGCGCTGATAGTCGCGCAGCAGTCCGATGAGCAGCGCTTTGTCAGCAGCGGCGATCGCCGACTCGTTGACCTGGACACGAATCCGGCGTGCGACATCGACGACCATCGGCGGGTAGGAGTCGTCGCCTCGCAGCAAGAAGTCCTTTTCCCGCCGGCGCAAGCGCAAAACATTGGTTTCGAGATGGGGAACATGATAGCTATCGAGCACCAACTCAATGCGTCGTGCTGCATCGCGGAAAACCCCCTTACCACCACCGTTCAATCCGTCCTTCAGGAGGCTCGCGGCGTAGGCGTCGAAACTGCGGGAATAGACACCGAGTTCATCCAACAAGCGTTGGCGCACCCCTAAGGGAAGCTGCGACTGATCGAGCAGGTGACGAAAGTCGACGAGCAGCCCGCGCACGCGGTCGCGATACGTCGCCTCCTGACGCAGCGCAAGATCCTTCTCGTTCCGCCGAATCTGCAACAGGACTCCATAGAGCGCGTCGACGTCGTACTGGGCAGCGAGTTCGTGCAGCCGATGAATCTTCTGCCGAAACGCCCCTTGAATACCCGAATTCTCGTCGAGTCCCATGCTGCGCCACGCGTCAGCAACCGCTGCAAAGCTCTGCGCGTAGACCTGCAGCAGCGGTCGCAAGTCGTCCGCCGTCTGTCGCGACGCCTGGTCAATCGCCGCCAGCGCGGCGACTTTCTGCTCCACCGACGCAAGATGCCGTTCGACTTCCTGCACATAGCGTTCCTGGCGATGGAGGAGGAAATTCTTCTCCGCGTCACGCGCTGCCGCCATGTCGATTTCGATCTCGAAGGCCAGCGACTTGCGCTTCTCGAATACCGATTGCAGTTGCTGATAGTCGCCAAGGACCGAGTGCAGCGTCTCGTGATAGTGCCAGACGACCCCGGCAAGCAAGAATCCAACCAGAATAAAACCAATGGCGATCTTTTCGCCAATGCGCAACCTGCTGAAAAGCTTGTCCACCGCCGCTCCCTGGCCGATCCGCCCGTCTCGCCGTGTCGCGACGACCGCGCCAGCAGCCATCCTGTCCACGGTAACCCACTGCGGGCAAAGTATAACGGGACAAACCAAGGGTCGTAAGGGTCGCCTGACGCAAGCGCTTGCCAGGCGCCGGCCAGTACGATCGGAGGGGCGCGAAACAGGTGACGATGCCTGGCGTCAGCCTCTCAGCGATCGTCGGTGAACGGTTAGCGGCTTCCTAACAGCGGTAGCTCACGCGACTTGTGGACTTCGACCAGTTTCAGGTTGTCGCCAACATCGCGCGGGACCAGCGTCTTCGCATTGACAAAAAGATTGCTGCCCATCACGACGTCCGTCGTTACCGTGCAATCCATGCCAAAAAAGCAATTGTCACCAATCCGTACACGACTTCCCATCGAAGTGCCGGAAGAGAAGTAGTTGTTGCAGCCAACACTTGTCCCAGCGGTCAGGCGAACGCCGATATCGATGAAGCACGCGGCGCCGGTGCTGACTCCCTGATCGAGCACAGCGTTCGCCAACACGATCGATCCGGCACCGATGCTGGCTCCCGGTTCGATGTTTGCCCGCGGGTGAATGACCGAAAACAGGCGATAACCCGCCGCGAGAACGCGCTCGAGCGCCGCGCGCCGCTGGTTCATATTCGCGTAGCCGATGGTAAACACAATCTCGGTCGTCTGCGCGCCGAGCGACGGCGTTGCGACCGCTTCACCGAGGCTGCCCAGAGTCGTCTTGCCGTCGATGACCTCGATTCCCGCTGGGCGCGTGTCGTCGACGAAACCCAGCACCTCGACCTGGTTCCGATAGTAGTGGCTGACGTGGTGGTAGACCTGCTGCCCAAGGTAGCCGGCGCCATAGAACGCCAGCCTCGTTTGGCCACTCATCGCGCACCGCCTTCGGCGTTCGCGTTGAGAAAGGCGACGACCGTGTCGGTGTCGGAAAACAGCGTCGCGATCGCCTCGTTGGGAACCTCGATCCGGAAATTTTCTTCGAGCTCAAACATCAGCTCGACGTGGCGCAGCGAATCCCACTCCGGTAGCTGTGCCTGCGTGTAGTGACCCGGCTCAAGGTGGCGGCCAAGTACGCGGCCGAAGACACGCCAAAAATCGATTTCAAGCTCGGACGGTGCATTCATCGTCTCCAGTTCCTCCCCCCAGAAAGAGTACCTACATCTTCTTGAACAAAGTCACGAAACCCGCCAATCGACCATTGATCGAGTTCATGTCAAGCATTGCCTGCGGATCGATGTCTTCTACCCCGTGGACCGTTCGCCCGTCGTAAACGATGACATCCCCCATCAGAGCGTTGTCGTCGAGGCAAATGCGATCGTCGCCGATATCGACGAAAGCGCCGCCTGTCTGATAGTGCTCGCCCTTGCGGGTCATCGTCAGGACCGTCTGATAGAAGCGCGTCGACTTCTCATCGGTAACGTCCTTGGCGACATAGTCGGTGTGACGCCGGAAGAATCCGCCACCCAGCGGATACTGATGGAAGCGGGCAGCCGTCCACAAGCCGTTCGCCTCGATACCATGGACCGCAAAATCCAGGGGCAAACCAGCGAGACGGTTGCGCGTCCGCGCCAACTGCACGAAGGAGTTGCGCAAACCCCACACGTCCTCCTCCCAAAGCGGGTTATAGAAAGCCCGGAAGAACCGCGCGTCGTCATGGTTCGCCGTTCGCGACTCGCCCCCGAGATTGATCTTCTGAAAGTTGCTGCGCACGGCATCGGCGGCCTGCCCTGACGCCGGATGATCTTTCGCCGGATCGAAGTGCGTCACGATGTTCTGGTAGACCTGCTCCATCTCTTCCGGCGAGACCAGTCCACGAATACAGGCAAAGGTTCGCCTCTCCATCGCCGCGATGAAGGCCTCCATATCGATTTCTTCGGGCGACTCGACCTCGAACAGGTTGTCGTCGAACGCCCAATCGGTGACTACGCCCTTGCCGCGCGTATCGCCATACTTGTCTAGTGTCATGTCCGTAACTCTCAAGGGGGTGAAGGAAGGGCGAGGTCAGCGCGCCAAGTGGAGAAAGCGCAGCACCTCGGACGGCCACTGGTCGAGGTGCGAACCGTGTTGACAGAACAAGGCGTAGGTCATGCGCTCCATGCCGACACCGATGCATCCGGAGTGGGCTGGCTGACCGTTCGCCAGCCGAATCGCAAACGCCTTGCCAAAAAAGTCGGTGTGCAGGTTGATCGAACCGACGGCGATTTCCCTGTCGAGGTGAGGAATCTCGGCGAGCAATTCGTATTTCAGGCGATGCACGTTCTGAAATACCGACTTCATCACCGACTCGTTGGCGAAGAAGGGGTCATTGGCGGTTTCTATCTTCGCCCGCAGTTGCAGCGCGACGAGAAACTGCGTGAGCAACTCGATCAGATGTTGCCGAGCCTCGAGAACGAACGAGTCGCTGCCGACGAACATGATGTCGCGGACCGAAAAATTGGTCAGACGGTCGAGCCGATTGCTTGCCGAACGCTCGTTACGAAAGACGTTGTTGTACGTAGTAAAAAAAGAGTCTCCCGACAGGGCGTGTCCTTCCAGCGTGTAGTAGCAGCAATCACAGACTGCCGGCTGCAAGCCGTAGGCGGCGTCGGCCATCAACTCGCCCATGGGCACCGTCTCGAACGCGGCGTCCTTGGCAAACTGCTTGGCGAACGTCGACCGTGAGTCAAAGTCGTCCTTGACCGGAGCACACAGGATCACTTGCTGGGGAAACTCGTGAAAGTAGTCGATTTCCTTGAACAAGCGAACCGGCCAGATTGCTGGGTGCTCCTGCTCGACCGCCCCGACGCGCGTCGCCAGTGCCAGCACCGCTTGGTTGATCGCCTTGAAAACGCGCAGGAAGTCGCCCTGGAACGAGAAAAACCCGGGCTGAATCGGTATCACCTGCCGGCTCGCTTCGAGTTCCGGCTGTGGGTCGAGCCGATACCTGACCGGGACGTCGTGATGGAAGACCAGGTCTTTGTTGATGTTCTTGGCGATAAAGGCGAAGCGCTTGACCATTCGAGCAATCGCGTCCGCCGCCTCCTGCTCGGCGTGTGAGATCGTAACCACCCGCTCGCCGACCGCAAAACCGGTAATCCGGAAGCTGGCGCGCAGGCCGGCTTCGATGAAGTCGAGTTGCTCTGCCGACGGCAGCGAGTCGAACTCGTAGCGCAGGTCTTTCATGATCGTCTCACCCCCTCGGATGTTGACTCACGGCGGATCCGACCGTGACCCTGTCGATAACATAGAGTGGCCGCCCTTTGGCCTGGTTGTAGAGACGGCCGAGATAAATGCCCAGAACCCCTTGGTTGAGCAATATCAAACCGCCGATGAACGTCGTGACGGTAACCGTGCTCAACCAGCCGGGAACGCCGAAACTGCCAGGATCAACGACGTAGCGCAGCACGAGGTAGCTGCCGTAGACGCCGGCGCCCATCGACAGCAGCAAGCCGAGCGCCACTGACAGGTAAAGCGGTCGATTGGAGAACGAGATCATTCCGTCCAGCGCCATTCGGACCAAACGGCGCAGGTTGTAGCTTGACTCACCCTGATAGCGCGCCGCGTGCTGGACGTCGAGATAGCCCGTACGAAAACCCACCCACTCAACCAGGCCGGCGAACATTCGATAGCTCTCGCGCATCGCACACAAGCCGTCGACCACGCTCCTGCTCATGATGCGGAACGAACCCACCGAACTGTCCAGGCGGAATCCGGACAACAAGCTGAAAAGTTTGAAAAAGAGCCACGAGGTCTGACGCTTCCACCACTTGTGTTGACGACCAAGGCGCCTAGCGATCACGATGTCGTAGCCCTCGGAGGTCTTCGCGAGCAAACGCGCGATCTCCTCCGGCTGATCCTGCAAGTCGCAGTCCATGACCACCGTCCACTCACCGCGAGCCAGATCGAGTCCTGCCGTCAGCGCGTAGTGCTGACCAAAGTTCCGACTAAGCTTGACGATGACGAGATGAGGATACTGTTCGACCAGCGCCTCCATCACCTCCCATGAACGATCCGGGCTGCCGTCGCAGACGAGAATCACCTCGTAGTCGCTGGTGACCTGGGAGAGTGCCGCCTGCAGGCGCTCGCACAGCGTTGGCAGAATCTTTTCGCCCATGTACACCGGGCTGACGACGCTAAGGAACGGCCGTGGCACAAGGCTGCGGCCAGCTCGCGAAATCGATTCGTCGGCGTTATTAGAGAAAGGCAAGGACAAGATCGCGTTCAAAGTAAATCAGCAAGAGATCGCGCGGCGTGCCGAGCCGGTCGATACGATTCCGACAGCAACACCGACGCACCAAACACCCACTAACCGGGTTTTTCGCGCAGCACCCCACGGCCCGATTGCCAAGACCCCATTTGGCAAGCGTGGCTGCTGCGTCGTCTCCCCCCGAAGACGCCCATCGACAAAGGCATGGTCCGCTGCCGCGGACGGCTCTTCCTTGGTTATCCCAGGCAAGCTCGCCGATCAAGGCACGGCATGCTCCAACGGGTTCGGCACGAAGGATACGTTTCCGGCCAAAACGCTGTCAATGACATAGTTGGCAGTTAGTCGTCGTCGGCAAAGCGCCGTCAAACGGCGCTCATCATCGTGGCTCTGGCGACTGGCGGCACCCCATAATGAATCGTCTCGATCCGGGTAGACTCGCTATCCCAGCAGAACATCGTCTGTCCCACCGTCGCTGGCCATTCAAGCGCACCGGCGCAGACAAACTGCGTGTCGCCAACGACAGCCCGGTGTTGGCGATGAAAATGGCCGAACACCCACGCTGACGGTCGCTCAGACAGTTGCTCCCATAACTGCCGCAGCGCCGTCTCGCCCCGATCATCGGCCGGACCTGGGTCAAAGCCGGCGTCGACGACGTAATTCACCACACTCAGCTTGAGCGACGGATCACCCCGAAGACCGACGCCGATTCCCGCCGGACACGAATGGGTCACCAGCAAGCGCGGCGCCTGCCGGTTAAACAAGGCGATCGCCCGCGCCAGTTGCGTCGTATCGATGTAGTTGGGACTACCGCTGAAAACCCGATGCTCCTGCCGCCGGTGAACGTGCAGCGCGCCGCCGAGAAATCCCACGCACGTCCCGCCGATTTGTGCAATCGACGGTCGCGGTTGGTAGAAAAGGTTGAGCGACTCGCGCCACACCTCCACTGCCCCGTTCTGGCGACAGCGACGAAGCCAAGCATGGTCTTCCCGATTGCCGTCGATCGCGAACACAGGAATCACGAAAGGCTGGGGATTCGCCGACCACCGCTCGATGCGATCGCGCGAGAACCCAAAATCGCCCACCTGAATCGCCACCGAGACGGCGTGTTCCGCCACCGCCCAGTGAAGACACTCGGCAAGGCCGGCGAAGTCACCGTGTACGTCGCCAACGATCAACGCGCGCATCGTCGTCTCTCACCTGCCCCTCAGACAGCCGTATTCCCCCACGCCTCCGGGCGACCACCCCGCCCTTCCCCAATCGCTAGTTGTATACGATCACTGGCAGGGGGGCCATTTCCTTGTAGAGCAGCGGCAACGGCGGCTTGCTGGAAACCGTGATGATCCGCGTCCCCGGTGGATAAATGAGATGATAGGTCAGAAACATGTACGCCTCGGGCACCTCGCGGAGCAATTCGAGCAAAGCGACATAGCCCGCATGGCCAATCACTGAGGGTTCGGCATAGTCACGTCCATTGAGACGCAAGTAGCGAGGCCACAGTTCGAGCAGCGGCTGCCGCACGCCGAGCAGCGCGTGCAGCAATAGGTAGCGCACTTCGGGCAAAACGATCACCCCGACGCTGTCGCCTCCGATCAGCCACTCAACTGCGCGCCCCTCACCGCCGGCGTCGGGTTGATGGTCGCCAAACGCCTGGCACCAGCGCGGAAAGTATGCCGAATAGCGGCGGATCGTCTTCTCCATTGGCGGTCAGAGTGGCAACGGTTATTCAGCGATTGCTCACAGCGCGCTCGATCAGGTTGCTAACAACGTCGGTATCGGAAACAAAGCCCTGCAGTTCGTTGTTGTCGATCACTAAAACGCTCTTCACCGCGTACTGGATCATCAAGCGCGCGAGATAGCGGATCTCCAGATGCTGCGACACTTGCAGCGCCGGCTTCTGAGCGATGTCGTAAACATTGAGCAGGTCAATATCACCGTCGTCGGCGATCACGGCCCTGGCGACGTCTCGATAGGCGATCAGACCGTAGGCATCGCCGGCGTGCCGCTTTTCGACCACCAGCGACTTGACGCCTCGTTCCTTCATCACCATCAGGGCCTCGCGTACGGTCGCCAAAGGGCTGATGGTGACCACGTTGCGCTTCATGATTCCGGCAACCAGCATGGCTTGTGCTCCTCTTACTCAGTAACCAGACATCACCGCCAAGGCGGCACTTAAATCGCGTCTTCGACGCCGCGCCGGAAGGACTGCAGTTGATCGAGCCCAATGCCGACGACGCTACCCAACGGCAGGGAAAAGGCGATTCCCCCACCCGGCAGGTCGAGTCGCAACTCGATCTTCACCGCACGCAGGATGCGCATCGCCAGTTGCTTTTCGACCACGCACAGGATCAGCGACTCCTTGCGCTCCAGACCCAACCCGAGAAAGGTCTTGCGCTCATTGTGGCGCAGGCCCTTTCCCTTGAGAAGGGTGACCCCGGTCGCTCCGGCCTGCTTGACGATTTCGACCGCGCGATTTTCGTCTTCCTCAGGAACGATCAACACCACCGCAGAAAATCTCATGATGTTCTCTCCTCCGCTCGCCTGCCCCGCAACAGCCAACTGGCGAGCATACCGTAAGACATGACGATGATCATCGGCAGCAGCGAAGCAAACGCGATCAAGCCGAAACCGTCGATCATCGGATCACGTCCCGGCGTCCGTTCGGCAAGTCCGACGCCGAGTGCAGTAACCAAGGGTACGGTCACCGTTGACGTCGTCACGCCCCCGCAATCAAAGGCGATCGGCACGATGAAACGTGGGGCCAGCAACGTCATCCCAACTACCAACACGTAACCTGGAATGAGCCAGTAAGCAATTGGCGTCCCGTCGATGATCCGCGCGCAACCGATGACGATGCCGATGCCGACGCCGATCGAAACCAGACAGCGCAGCCAGATACCCTTGAGCTGACCCAGACTGACGTCGTCAGCCTTGATCGACAGCGCAATCAGCGCCGGTTCGGCCATCGTCGTCGCAAAGCCAATCAAGAAACCGTACAGATAGAGTACCCACAACGCCACGCCATCGCGCATCAGACCCGACGTCATCTCGTCGCCGAGCGGAAACAGGCCCACCTGCAGCCCCTCGTCGAACATGTACAGACCGAGCGCAACGAAAAACATTCCGACCGCCAGTCCCTTGGGATCAGCGAGCGGCCGGCGCAGGATGATGAAGCTCGAGAACAAGACGACGGCAATGATCGGCAGCAGGTTCCTGACCATGATCAGGAAGTCGACGATCATCGCCCACGCGGTGTACTGATGCTGGTCTTCGCTGGGCATCATCACCACCGGCGTCCCGGCCGCTGCCGGGACAAAGAAAAGAATCCCGTAAACCTGAATGATGATCATCGGCGCCAGTGCGCCAAACGCGATCAGTCCGAAACCGTCGAGCAGTGGGTTGCGGCCGCGGATCGTTGTCGCCAGGCCGACGCCGACGGCGGTTAGCAAGGGCGCGGTCACGGTCGAGGCGACGACGCCGCCCGAATCGAACGCCAGGCCAACGAGTTTCGGCGGAGCAAAGGCGGTCAGGGCGACGACGATCAGATAGCCGGGAATGAGGTAACTGTTGATCGACTGACCGGCGACAATTCGCCAGACGCCGGCGACCACCGCCAGACCGACGCCGAGGGCGGCGACCATGCGCAACGTCAGCGCCCCCATGCTGCCCCCCGAGACCGCTTCGGCCTTGTACGCGACGGCCATCAGCGCCGGTTCGGCGGCGACCGAAGCGAAGCTGATGCAGAAAGCGAAGAGCATCAGCCAGAGAAACGAGCCTCGACGCGCAAAGTCGAAGGCCATCGTTTCGCCGGCGGGAAAGATCGCCGCGTCGAGACCCTTGACGAACAGCGCCAGGCCAAGCAGGACAACCGCAAAACCGCCGACCAACGCGACCGGGCTGTCGGGAATCCGCTGGATGAAAAATACCTGAAAAACGACAACGACGATCAGTGTCGGCGCCAAGTCTCGGGCGGCTTCGTGCAGCAGTTCGCGGACTACCCGCAGCAGCGAACTGAATTTCATGCCCGGGCAGGCCTGATGGGAACCAGAAACCTCCGCTGTTCACTGATGCTGGTGACTTCGCGGCGTGTTATCCCTGGTTCGGCTCCGGTCATGGTGACGGATGATGCCCGAGAACCGACAGCCGTGCAACACGGATCAGACGAACCCGCTGCTCACCATGGGGAGCATCAGCAGCGTGGATCATTGACCTCTGCGTCATCCGTGGTGATACTCCTTCTCTTCGCGCTGACGGCGACTCCTCCTTTACCGATGTCACAGGCGAGCGGCCACGAAGAGGGGCGCCCAACCGCGGCTGCTGACGAGGTCGTCACATGTTCCGCCGCTTTGCACCTGTGGTTCATCTCCTCGGAATCCTGACCATCGGCTTCGGCGTGTTGATGCTGGTGCCGTTGAGCCTGTCGTGGGCGATCGGCGACGGCGCACACAGCGCCTACGATGAAGCGGTGCTGATCACCCTCGCTTGCGGCGGTGCCTTAGCGCTGACGGCTCGCCACCGCCGTCGCGAGATGGAAGTACGCGAAAGTTTTCTGCTCGTCGCACTGATCTGGTCTCTGTTGCCGGCTTTCGGCGCCTTACCGATTTACCTCCATGTTCGCGACTTGTCGTGGACCGACGCCTACTTCGAAGCGGTCTCCGGCCTGACCGCCACCGGCGCGACGGTGCTTTCCGGGCTCGATCAACTGCCCTTGTCGATCAACTTCTGGCGAACCTTCATGCACTGGATTGGCGGCCTGGGGGTCGTCGTCCTGGCGGTCGCTATCTTGCCCTTGCTCGGCTTCGGCGGCCGCAGCATGCTCAAGGCCGAAACGCCGGGACCGATGAAAGACTCGAAAGTCACCCCCCGGATCACCGAAACCGCCAAAGGCTTGTGGGTCGTCTACGTGATCCTGACGCTGGCCTGCACCGTCGGCCTACATTACGCCGGCATGCCGCCGTGGGACGCGCTGCTGCACGCCTTCTCGATCATGGGCCTGGGGGGCTTTTCAAGCAAAGACGCCAGCCTGGGTCACTTTGACAGCCTGCAGATCGAATTGGTCGTGATCGTCTTTGTGCTACTCGCCGGGATCAATTACAGCACGCACTTCATCGCCTTCTCGAAGCGATCGCTACGTGCTTACCGCGGTGATGTCGAAGCCCGTTACTATCTCGGCTTCCTGGCGTTGAGCAGCCTGGGCCTGACCGTCTATCTCCTGCCCGACGCGATCTACGCCGACTTTCTGACCACTTTCCGCTACGTGGCCTTTCATTCCGTTTCGCTGGCGACTTCGCTCGGCTTCGCGACCACGGATTATGGACAGTGGCCGATTTTTGCCCAATTGTGGATTCTGTTTCTCGGCAGCTTCGTCGCCTGCTCCGGGTCGGGCGGCGGCGGGATCAAGATGATCCGTGCCGTCGTCCTTTACAAACAGGTGTTCCGTGAGCTGATGCGAGCGATGCATCCGCGCGGCTTGCACCCGGTTCGCTTCGGCGACACGGTGATTCCCGATTCGATCCTGCACGCGATCCTCGGCTTCCTGTTCATCTACGTGGTGACCATCGTCGTGTTGACACTACTGCTCATCGCGACTCGACTGGACGTGATCACGGCTTTCTCGGCGGTCGTCGCCTGCCTCAACAACACGGGCCCGGGCCTCAATCTGGTCGGGCCGGCGACCACCTACGCAGTCCTTTCCGATTTCCAGACCTGGGTCTGCACTTGGGCAATGCTGCTCGGGCGCCTCGAGATTTTCACCCTGCTGGTCATCCTCATGCCGGCCTTCTGGCGACGCTAGTCGTTGTCGTCGTGCCGTCCTCCGTTGCGGCGCTGACGGAAGCCCGCTCGCAAGCGAGCAAACGATCGCAACATGTAAGGAATACGTAAGCCGAGCGTGGTATCAAAAAAGCCGCACTCGGACCATGGCTTCTTGCGTCGTTTCCCGTCTCAAGAAACGACGATCCGAGGGCACGGAGCGGTGTACAGAAGAGGGAAATCCCGCCCACCGCCAGCCACCACGAGCGCGTCGGCACGGATCCGGGCTCGGCCGTCGCTCGCCATTCAACAAGGAGGAGACGTTTCCATGCAACTCACGGCAAGACACAAGGAATACTGGACCAGAAACCTGAAGATCACCAGCGTGCTGCTGGCGTTGTGGTTCATCGCGACCTTCGTCGTCGGCTGGTTCGCGAAGGGCCTCAACGAGATCACCTTCATCGGACCCCTCGGCTTTTACATGGGCGCTCAGGGTTCGCTGATCATCTATGTCCTGATCATCTGGTACTACGGCAAGTACATGAACAAGCTGGACGTCGAGTACGGTGTCCATGAGGAGGAAGAGTGATGGCCACGCAGACCTCGCAGGCACAATTCAATGCCAATCTGAAGAAGTATTACAGCTTCTACACCGGCGGTTTCATCCTCTTCGTCATCTTGGTCGGCCTGCTCGAAATGCTGGGCGTGCCGAACAAGGCGCTGGGCTACATGTTCCTCTTCGCGACCATCCTGCTTTACGCCGGCATTGGATTCATGTCCAAGACCGCCGAGGTAGCCGAGTACTACGTTGCCGGACGGCGCGTCCCCGCGTTCTTCAACGGCATGGCGACCGGCGCCGACTGGATGTCGGCGGCGAGCTTCATCGGTATGGCCGGCACGCTCTACCTCGCCGGCTTTGACGGTCTCGCTTTCGTCATGGGATGGACGGGTGGCTATTGCCTGGTGGCGCTGTTTCTCGCGCCCTATCTGCGCAAGTTTGGCCAGTTTACGATTCCGGACTTCCTGGGAGCTCGGTACGGCGGCAACATCCCGCGACTGATCGGTGTTCTGGCGGCGATCATCTGTTCGTTCACGTACGTCATCGCTCAGATCTACGGCGTCGGCCTGATCACCAGCCGCTTCACCGGCCTCGAGTTCGGCGTCGGCGTCTTCGTCGGCCTCGCCGGCATCCTCGTCTGCTCGTTCCTCGGCGGGATGAAGGCCGTGACCTGGACTCAGGTGGCGCAATACATCATCCTGATCGTCGCCTACATGATTCCGGTCGTCTGGCTGTCGGCCAAGAACACCGGCAACCCGGTGCCGCAGATCGCGGCCTATGTCGCCGCGTTGCCATCAGTGTCGGCGCTGGAAAAGGAGTTCAACAACCCGACGACCGAGAAAGGCGCTCGTGAGGAATCGGTGCGCAAGATCTTCCGCGAGCGTGCAGCCGCTGCCGATGCGCAATTGAAGGGACTCGAAAGTGGGGGGACGTCCTTTCTGGCGGAAGAAAAACAGAAGCTACAAGCGCGGGTCACCGATTTGAAGGCGGCCGAGCCGCGCGATGCCAAGGCGATTGAAGCAGCCGAAAAGGCCGTCGCTGACTTTCCGGCAGATCCGGCCAAGGCGAAAGCGGCTTGGACAGCGGCGAAAACGGCGGCGCAGGCCAAGGCAGCGCCGGTGACGCCCCACGCGGAACCGTTCCCGGGCAAGGACGAGCAGGCGCGCGATATCAAGCGAAGGAACTTCCTCGCCTTGATCTTCTGCCTGATGGTGGGAACGGCGGCGCTGCCGCACATCCTGATGCGCTACTACACGACGCCGTCGGTCAAGGAGGCGCGCACCTCGGTGTTCTGGTCGCTGTTTTTCATCTTCCTGCTCTACTTCACGGCCCCCGCGCTCGGCATTCTTGCCAAGCAGGAGGTCTACAGCCACCTCGTCGGCTCGTCGTTCGCTTCGCTGCCTGCCTGGGTGTCGAACTGGGCAGCGGTAGACAAGACGCTGATGTCGATCGCTGACATCAACAAGGACGGCATCGTCCAGCTCGCCGAGATCACGATTGGCGGTGACCTGATCGTGCTCGCCACACCGGAGATCGCCGGCCTGCCCTACGTCATCTCGGGGCTGGTCGCTGCGGGAGGTCTGGCGGCGGCGCTGTCAACCGCCGACGGACTGCTGCTGACAATCGCCAACGCGCTGTCGCACGATCTGTACTACAAGATGATCGACCCCAATGCGCCGACGGTACGTCGCTTGGCCGTGTCGAAAGGTTTGCTGCTGGTGGTAGCGGTGGTGGCGGCCTACGTCACAAGCCTGAAACCCGGCGACATTCTCTTTCTTGTCGGCGCAGCGTTCTCGCTGGCGGCATCGGGCTTCTTCCCGGCGCTCGTCTGCGGCGTTTTCTGGAAGCGCGCCAATCGTCTGGGAGCGATCATCGGCATGACCGCCGGCCTTGGCGTGTGCATGTACTACATGTACATGACCTACCCCTTCTTCGGGGTCAAGGCGCCGCTGTGGTGGGACATCAACCCGATCTCGGCGGGTCTCTTCGGCATCCCGGTCGGCTTCCTCGGCGTCATCATCGGCAGCCTGATTTCGAGTGCACCGAGCCGGGAAGTGCAGGAACTCGTCGACCACGTCCGTTACCCGAACCTTGATCTGGCAACCGACCTGACGCTGCATTGACCCGCGTCTGCGGCCAACCGACCGGCCAGAGGCCCGCCTTCCCGGCGGGCCTCTTTTGTCGTCAGAACGGCAGCTCGGGAATCAGGCCGAGAAGGTCGCTCCGCTGCGCATCGCGAACCAGCTTGCGCGCCAGCTTCGGGTCAATACCAACCAGTCGCTCGACAATTTGCCGCACCGCTTGCTCTTCGCCAGCGTGGTGGCACGCCATTCCCCATTGATAGCAGGCTTCACCGTGCAAGGGCTGCAGATCGACACAACGCGCAAACGCATTCGCCGCCTGAGCGTGCTCGCCCAGGCTGGCGTGTGCCATGCCTTTGCCGTACCAGGCGCGATCGAGCGCAGGCTTCAGGCGCAGGGCCTCGTCGAATGCCGCAATGGCCGGTCGTGGGCGGCCGGCGCGTTCAAGCACGAAACCATGGTTGTAGCAGGTGTCGGCGTCGTCCGGCGCCAGACGCAAGGCGGCGACAAACCAGTCGTCCGCAAGGTCGTAGCGCTGCCGACTGGCCGCTATGAACGCCAGGTTTCGCGCCAGCTGCACGTCTCCAGGCCGTTGCCGGAACGCGGTAAGATAGTCCGCGAATGCGCGATCCTCACGCCCAAGAAAGTGCCAAAGCCAACCACGAGCATAATGTCGCCAATACTCGAAATCCATCGTCGGCCTCCACGCGTCGCGATCCCTGTCCCCGGATCAGGGTCGTAGTATGAGTCACCCTGACCTGTTCGTCGTCTCTATCGTGCGTGCCCTCGTCGAAGTGGCGATGCTGGCGCTGCTGGGCCAGGGAGCCGTTGGCCTGCTTTCGGGCGCCCGTCGAGCCAGCAACCCCGTCTACCAGTTATTCAGAGTCGTCACACAACCCGTCGTTCGCGCGCTGCGTTGGCTGCTGCCGCGACAAATCGTCGACCGCCATGTTCCCGTCGTCGCCTTTTTCGCGCTCTTTTGGCTATGGATCGCACTTGCTTATACCAAGCGTGTGCTGTGCCAGCTCAACGGGCTGACGAACTGTTAGCGTGGTAGGCAATCCACCGGGACACCATAGACGGTCGCTGCCTTGGGCTTGATCACGTCGTCGAGGGCGCGCGCGACACGGTGCCCCAGACTGGTCGGCAGCCAATCTGCCAGAGACCTCAGCCAGATGACCACGCGCGCACCGCTCCCCATTCCCTGCGCTTCGAGGTCGTTGAGCTTGACCCAGCACGACGGTAGGCCGGCTGGCGTCGAGTAAGCGCCTTGCCTTCCCCAGCCAGCGGTTTGCCGATCGAAGACCGCGTAGGCGACGAAGCCCTGCGCGTCGGGGCTGGTGAGCGCGGCGACCGGCGCCGTCGCCAAGCGGTGGATCTCTTCAATTCGCGGTACCGTCTCGGGTGCGCTGGCGAAAATGCGCGCGTAATTGCTGATTCGCAGAGCGTTCGTCATGCTGAACACCGGTGTCCCGGGATGTGCGCTGGCAAAGGCCAGGGTCGCCTTGCTATTGGCGACGAAGGAGTGGATCGCCTGTTGTTCGAGAGCCGTTCCAATAACACCGGCAGGAACGACGACCAGGGCGACCGCTACCACCGACCAGGCACGCGAAAGGCGCGATAGCGCGTATCCGGCCAGCAGCGCCAACGGCGCGAGGAAGATCGTGGCGTAGTTCGCCTGCTTGGTAATGAAGAGCAACGGCGTGAAGGAAACGACGAACAGGCTGAAGACACCGAGCAGACCGAGCGCCCATAGCGCAACCCGAGTCAGCCCATCGTCTCGCCGTCCACGAAACCCCCAGAGCACGATGCCGACAGCAGCCAGGGGACCCAGAAACCAGGTGTGCTTGACGTCCAGGAAGAGCAGTCGCAGATAGAACGCGGGGTCCATCTTCGTCGCGTTGTCCTGCACATACTCGGCGACCCCCGATGTCGTCATCCGCCAAATTTTCGAAAAGTCATTCTCCATCACCAGAAACACCAGTCCGTTGAGGAGTAGCGCCGCGATGAAGCCTGCGGCCATGACGAACCACTTACCCGCCACACGCCGCTCGCGGACGACATAGAGCACGAAAACGAGGACAAAGACGAGTGCCACCGAACTCTTGATCCACCAAACGAAACCGGCTGCCAGGCCAGCCCCGAAGGAGTAGCCGAGCTTGCCGCTCCGATCTCCCCAAAAAACGAGAAAAAACGTCAAGGTGATGAAGAAAGCGAGGGGCGCGTCGGCCATCAGTCGTCCGCCGTAATGCGCGTGCAAGGGCGTGAAAGCGAGCATCAGGCTGGCGAGCAGCGCCGCCCGCAGCCCCCAAAAACGATGGGCAAGCAGAAAGACCAGCGCTATCTCTGCCAGCGAACACAACAACGACCACAAATTGGCGACGAATTCGGTCGTTCCGAAGAGCAGCAGAAACGCCCCGACCGGTAGCGTAATTCCCAGGCGAACCGCGCCAATATAGTCGGAACGTTCCCACGAACCCTGCACGACCTGCAGCGCCTGCTCGGTATACGTCACCTCATCGGAACCGAAGACCCCAGTAAAGAAGAACAGCCGCAGCAGCAAGCTGGCGGCAAGCACCGCGCCGAGACCCAGGGCGCTCTGCTCGCGTTCGCTCATGGCGTCGTCACCCGGTAACCGGCAAACAGCCGTTCGAGGTTGCGGTACAGGATGTTCTCGATGCGGTCGGCCGCAATCCCTTCGCTGAGCGTGCGGAAGCGTTCGAGTATCCGCGCCGGGGGATACTCCGGAAAATCCGAACCAATGGTGATTAGCTGATCCGTACTCGAAAACAGGTAGCGCATGTCGTCGTCGACACGACTGCCCGCGTAGCGCATGATCGTGAAGGAAAAGTCGAGCATCAGGTGGGGGTTGGCGCGAACGATCTCGAAGAGGTCGAGCATCGCCGGTCCCGCCGCGTGCAGGAGGAGCATGCGGGTATCGGGACAGGCATTAGCCAAGTAGTCGATCGTATCGGCGGCGTTGGTGGTCGCCAGCCCGCGACGGCGAAACAAGGTGTCGAGGAGAATGACCAGTCCGTGCTCGGCGGCGGCCTCGATAACGGCAATACACTTGGCGTCGAGCGGATCGTAGTCGTTGAGACGAGGATGCAGCTTGATGCCGGCGAAACCCTGCGCGGCAATCTGTTTCACCGTTGCTTCGACGCGACGCAGCGTCGGCATCAGGCGCGGGTTGAGACCGGCAATCGGGACAAAACGTTCCGGGTAAGCACGCGCCGACTCGATGATCACTTCATTGTCAACGTAGTCGGCAATCGAAACCAGGCACGCCCGGTAGACGCCGGACGCATCCATGTGCTTGAGAAGCGCGGCCAGCGAAGCGTCCGTGCTGCGGTCGCCGAGCCAGCTCCCGTCGCGCGTGACATGGGTCAAGGAATCAAAAAGCTGCATTTCTTGGACTTTCGAGTTTCAGGAAACCGTCACAACGCCGGCGCCGCCTTCGAAGCGCACGGCGAGCATCGCTTTCGCTCGCTGCGCGCAAGCGATCACTTCCTCGCGGCTGACGCCGAGCGTGACAACGAAGCCTGGGCGTCGATCCTTGTGGTCGAGCGGACCGACCTCATCGCCAGGCCCCAGATTGAAATGAACGGCGGCGACTCCGGCGACTGCCGTGGCGGCCTCGACACCGATCAAGTCGCGGATTCTTCCCGACGGCAGGCGAAGAAAGTCGACGTTTGCCGCCCGCGGCTGTGACTGGCTGTCAATCCTCACGGTCGCGCCGAGAGCCAGCTGAATCATCGCCGCATTGACGTTGACGCCGGTCAGGTGCGGCAGGACGTGCGTGTAGATCATGACTCCGCCGCCGCGCGCGGCAACGTCGATCGGTACCACGTCCGAACCGTGCAAAATGAACTCGGCGTGAAAAACGCCATCGCGCAAGCCAAGCGCAGCAACCGTCCGCTGTGCGGCGTCTTCTATGCCTTGCCGGCACTCGATCGCCAGCGCCGCGGGATAGAGGATCCGCGAGGAAACGGTGACCGCGTCCGCGTACGGGGCTTTTTCGGCGATGCCGAGAATCTGCACGCGACCGTCGACGGCGAAACCGTCGACGACGACCTCCGGCCCTTCGACACAGCTCTCCACCAGCACCTCGCCCGACCGCGAATACCGCCTCGCCAGGCAATAGGCGTCCAACAATGCACGGGAATCATCGATCTTGCTGACACCGCGACCGGACTGATTGTCGACCGGTTTTACCAGCAGCGGGAAGTCGACTGCCGCGACGGCTGCGCCGAGGTCGTCGGCTGACGACAGCACGCGATAGCGAGGTACCGACAAACCGGCACCCTCGGTCACACGCCGCATGCGACCCTTGTTGGTAAAGTTGAGCGCCGTTTGGCAGCCCATACCGGGAAGGCCGAGCTGTTCCGCGACGTAGGCGGCGGTTGGCACGCCAAGGTCGGTCGTATCACACAGAACGCCATCGATTCCGTAGCGCGCGGCCACCTCAAGCGTCGCCTCCCGATCAAGGACGTCAACCACCTCGTGATGATCGGCGATCGCATACGCCGGGCGATCACGACAGAAGTCGGTTACCAGCACCCGATGGCCCAGCGCTTTGGCCAAAGAGACCGTCGGCAGCTGCCAGGGTCCGCCGCCGAGCACGTGCAGGAGTTTGCCGCCTGACTCCGGGGAGGATCGCCGGCCGACCGCTGGCAGGCGCATCACTGACGCCCACCTCGCCAGCCCCAGATGTACCAGGGAGCGTCCGGGCCGGTATGAAACAGCAGATCGAGGATGGTCACGCCGTGTTCAAACGGCGGATGGAACTGTGAGTACTCGGGGTAGCCGCCGTAATCTTTCCAGGACAGTTCGATTCCGCGCTCGAGGAAGCTCTGCTCGTCGAGATAGGCCTTGGCAGCCGGTCCCGAGAGATACGAGCTCGCGCCACAGCGCTCGAGCACGTCCAAAATGCGTTGCTGTTTGGCTCCGTTGGCTGCATAGACGCGGGCGTCGACCAACTCGGTCGACAGGCCGAGCACTTCGCCGGCAATCAGCGTGATCAAATGCTTGTTGAGATCGGACAGATGCGTCCACTCGCGTCCGAGATACGCCTCTTCAAGCAATCCCCGATAGCGACCGAAATACGGCGCCCTACCGTAAGTCTGCTGCAAGGTTCTCCAGTGTTTTGTCGCCCACTGTGGGTCAGCCAACCGCACGTCGCAGATCAGTTTTTCCTGGTCGCCGTCCGTGGGAACGGTCAGCCATTGCACGCCACTGGCGGTTTTGATTCGATTCCGGTTACGCCAGTCGCGCCGCGTGTACTGCACGTCTTCATAGAAGACGAAGAGATCGACGTCGTGAAGGATGTCGAAGTACCCTTTCCATGGAATGTAGCTTGACTGCAGAATGGCCACCCGGCGCCTGCCGCCGTGGGGAGTTGCGGCGCTCATTCGTCGGCTCCCACGGGCGTGGCTTTGCCTCCGTAAATCGCTCGGAGAAGATACGTCGGACGATTCTGCACCTGGGAAAAAATTTTCCCGACGTAAACGCCGACCAGGCCGACGGAGGTCGTGAGCACACCCAGGCTAAACGCCATGAACGCCATCACCGAGGTATACCCCATCAGTGCGTCGCCGAAAATGAGCTTTCTCGCCACCAGATAGGCGCCATAACTGAAGCTGAGCAAGGTGATGACGAGTCCACAATTGAACAGCCAGAGCAGCGGCTGCGCCGAAAACGAACTAATCGCCGTGCTCATTAACTGCACGCGCTTGAGCAGCGTGTAGGTACTCTGCCCCTGCCGCTGCGTCTTGCCGACGGCGATGCCTCGTTGCTGAAACCCGGTCCAGCTCATCATGCCGCCGAGGAAAAGGTTGCGATCGCCCAGCTGCAACAAGGCGTCGCGAAAACGCCGCGTCATTAGCCGTTCGGTCACCGTATTCTCGGGTATGGTCGTTTCACTGAGCAGATTGAAGCCTTTCCAGAATAACCCACCGCTGACGCGCTCGAGCGCACCGCCCTTACGCGCCGCCTGGTAGCCAAAGACCAAGTCGCTACCGCTTTCTCGCAGGCTCGCATAGAAGTCCGCCAAAGTGAGCGGCGAGACTTCCAGGTCACAGTCGATGAGAAAGATAAGTTCGCCACGTGCCTGAGCAAGACCCGCCTGCATCGCCGGATGGTGGCCAAAGTTACGCGACAGATCGACCACCACGAGGCGATCAAGATCGCGGCAACGCTCCCGCGCATAGGCCAGCGAATCATCCGGAGAACCGTCGTTGACCAGCACGATCTCATAGTCGTCGACGCCGATCTGATGCACCGCCTCGACACACAAGGCGAGAAACTGTTCGAGAAACGGGCGCGAACGGTACATCGTCGACACGATGCTGAGCGTCGGGCGCGACGACAAAACAGGGGACTTCGCGTCCAACTCAAGTGGCAACGACGTTGATGGCGTCGGCGACATCAGCAGTTCGTCTCCTCGTTGATGGATGATCGCTCTCGACGCGAAGCGTTGCGGCCGGCGTTGCGCCGGTCTTGTCTACGCCTTCCAGAGTCGGCGCATCATAACTCGCGGCACCTGATCAGCTCGTGACTTAAATCACCCGCTTGGCGGGCGACGGCGGATCGTCGACGCGGTTCAGCTCAGCAGTACGCGCCGAATTTCGGCCAAACCGGCCGAGAGCATCGCCAAATCCTGGGGTTCATTGCTCTTCAGCTCGTCGAGTACGGCGCGAGCCTC
Organism: uncultured Candidatus Accumulibacter sp.; assembly: GCA_964420975.1. Taxonomy (GTDB): domain Bacteria; phylum Pseudomonadota; class Gammaproteobacteria; order Burkholderiales; family Rhodocyclaceae; genus Accumulibacter. The sequence continues at coordinate 142,893 of CAYQVH010000005.1, read as the reverse complement.
GGCAGCGCCGACAAGTTTGGCGCCGAAGACGTGTCCCAACAGGCGCTCGCGCAGGCCGGCGACTTCACCGGCGAGTTGCGCCCGCGCCCGCGCCTGCCAGCGATTTCCTGCCGGCAAGCGGCCGACCGCGGCGGCGAGCCATTCGAGGTCGAGCTGCGCATCAAGGGTGCGCAAGGCGTCGGCGACGACCTCAAGTGGACGGGAACAGGCGCGCGCGAGATTCACCAGTTCAAACGCGGCAACGACGTTGGTCCGCCCCTCTACGAGCGCTTCGATCGCGTCAGCACCACGACGTCCGCCGCGCACCCGCGCCATGGCCGCAGCAACCGCAGGGGCATAGTCGGAGACCATTTGTCCGATCGACGCACCCGCCAAATGCTGCACCAACAGGAGACGCGTCGCGGCCGTCGTCATCGTGCGCAGACCGTCCATCAGATCCTTCTGAGCAGTAGCGTCGATCGTCAGATCGAGCGCCTCGACGGCGTGCCAGAGCACCTCGCTGTCGAGCACACTACTCGCGGCGTACCAGGCCGCAGCCACTTCGGCCGCTGACGACCCGGTTTCGTCACCGAGTTGCAGGACAAAGGTGGTTCCCATACGGTTGACCAGACGGTTGACCAACTGCGTGCTGATGATCTCGCGCCTCAACGGATGCGCTGGCAGCAGGTCACGACAGTGATCGAGTACGGCGTTCGGAAAGTAGGTGACCAGAAGCTCGTGCACATCGTCACTGTCGGGCAGGCGCGAGGCGAGGATCGCTTCCTTGAGGTCGATTTTGGCGTAGGCAAGGAGAACAGCGATCTCCGGCGCCGTTAGGCCACGCTTCTGCTGGGCACGCTCGACCAGCCCCTTGTCGTCAGGCAAGAACTCGATGCCGCGGTGCAGCGCCCCTTTGCTTTCCAGGGCGCGGATCAAGCGTCCGTGAACGTCGATCAAGGTCGCGCCGGACGCCGCTTCGAGAGCGATGGCCTGGGTCTGCTGGTAGTTGTCGACCAGGACCAGGCGGGCGACTTCGTCGGTCATCGAAGCGAGCAATCCATCGCGCTGCTTGGTCGTCATGTCTCCGCGCGTGACGAGACCTGCGAGCAGGATCTTGATATTGACCTCATGGTCCGAGCAGTCAACGCCCGCCGAGTTGTCGATCGCGTCGGTAAACAGACGGCCGCCATTCTGCGCAAATTCGATGCGCCCCTTCTGCGTCAATCCCAGATTGCCGCCTTCACCGACGACCCGCGCCTTGAGCGCAATCGCGTCGACACGGAGAACGTCGTTGGCGCGGTCGTTCGCCTCCTGATGGCTTTGCGTGCTGGCCTTGACGTAGGTGCCGATACCGCCGTTGTAGAGTAGGTCGATCGGCACCTGCAGCAGGGCCTTGATGAGCTCGGGCGGCGTCATCTGCGTGGCATCGGTCGCCAACCACGCGCGCACTTCCGCCGAGAGGGGAATCGACTTCGTCGTTCGCGGCCAGACACCACCACCGACCGAAATCAGGCGGTCGTCGTAGTCGGCCCACGACGACCGCGGCAGGGCAAACAGACGCTGTCGTTCGGCAAGGCTGGTCGCCGGATCGGGATTGGGATCGATGAACAGGTGCCGGTGATCAAACGCTGCCAGAAGCTTGATCTGCGGCGACAAAAGCATGCCGTTGCCGAAAACGTCACCCGACATGTCGCCAATACCGACGACGGTGAATGGCTGTGCCTGCGTATCGAGGCCAAGTTCGCGGAAGTGCCGCTTTACGGCTTCCCAGGCGCCGCGCGCGGTGATTCCCATCTTCTTGTGGTCGTAGCCGGCAGAGCCACCGGAGGCAAACGCGTCGCCAAGCCAAAAGCCGTAGTCGATGGCAATGCGGTTGGCGATGTCGGAAAACGTCGCCGTCCCCTTGTCGGCGGCAACGACGAGATAGGGATCGTCGCCATCACGCCGGCGCACGGCGGGCGGCGGCTGAACGTGACCGTCGACACGATTGTCGGTCAGGTCGAGCAGACCGCGGATGAAGGTTGAGTAGCAGGCGATCCCCTCGGCCTGATACGCTTCACGCTCGCTGGCCGGCGGCAGGCGTTTGCAGACAAATCCACCTTTCGAACCGAGCGGAACGATGAGCGCGTTCTTGACCATTTGCGCCTTCACCAGGCCGAGCACCTCGGTGCGGAAGTCCTCCATGCGATCCGACCAGCGCAGCCCCCCGCGCGCGACCTTGGCCCCGCGCAAATGAACGCCTTCGACGCGATCGCTGTAGACAAAGATCTCGTAGAGTGGTGACGGCGCCGGCAGGAACGGAATGTCGCGCGACGAGAACTTGAAGGAAAGATAGGCTTTCGCCCCGCCGTCGGCGCTCGGCTGATAGGCGTTGGTGCGCAGAGTGGCAAGTACCACGGTCTGCAGCGCAGAGATGATTCGGTCGTCGTCGGGGTTGCTCACCTGCAACAACGCGGTGTTCAGTTCGTCGACCAGCACTCGTGCCCGCTCGTCGTCACCGTCGGGCGAAAATAGCGCCTCAAAAAGCTCCATCAGCCGGCGAGTGATCTCGAAATGGGTCGCCAAACAGCGCTCAACGTAGGCCTGACTGAACGGCAGACCGGCCTGTCGAAGGTAGCGACTGTAGGCGCGCAGGATGTTTATCTGGCGCCCGTTTAAGCCGGTGAGCAAGACCAGACGGTTAAAGCCGTCGTTTTCCGCCTGGTCGCGCAACAATTGTTCGAGCAGCTCGACGAAGGCCGCCCGCGTCGCCTCGTCTTCGAGCGCCGCCGGCCGCGGCAAGAGGAGAGCAAAATCGGCGATATGCAGATCGCTCTTGGGCAGACTGAACGGTTGCTCGGAAAGCACCGTGAGCCCCATGTTCTCCAGTATCGGCAGGATCGCCGACAGGGGCCGGGCGCGACCCCGATGAAAGAGCTTGAGGTGCTGATGCGAGCCGTCATCGCTCTGCGTCGCGCTGAGTTTGACTTCGACGCGCGCACTGCTCTCGGCGGCTTCGAGCCGCTCCAGATCGGACACCGCCGACGCCGGTGTCACTCGCTCCTGGTAAGACAGCGGCAGTTCGAGCGCGTAGCGACGCAGCAAATGGTTGCCGCGTTCCTCGCCGTAGTGCTCGACGAGATTCTGCTTGAGTTCGTCGGTCCAGCCACGAACGATGCGTGCCACCTGCTTCTCGATCGCGTCGGCGTCGTAACGGTAGCGGCTGCCAACCGGCGTGCGCGCAATGAAGTGCAAGCGAGCAAGCCGGGATTCGCCGAGCATGACGAAAAAGTCGACGCGCTCGGCGCTCAGGGTTTCGTGCAGGAGGGTCGAGATCTTGCTCCGTATCGCCGTGTCGAAGCTGTCGCGCGGCAGGTAGACGATCGCCGAAACATAACGTCCCCAGGGGTCGTTGCGCAGGAAAACGCGCACCCGCTCGCGTTCATGAATGGAAACGATGCCCCGCGCGATGCGCGCCAGATCGTCACCGTCGATCTCGATCAGTTCGTCGCGCGGATAGGTTTCCAGCACATTGAGCAAAGTCTTGTCGCGATGACTGCGTGGCACGAAACCGATCGCCTCACGCACCCCCGCAATCTTTCGCCGCAGGATCGGAATCTCGGTCGCCGCGACGTGGTAAACGTGCGCGGTGTATAGGCCGACGAAGGCACGCAGTCCGCTGAGCCGACCTTCCGCGTCGTAGCACTTGACGCCAATGAAGTCGAGATAGGCGAAGCGGTGTACCGTCGACCGCGCGTCCGCCTTGACCAGAATCAACGGTAGCGGATCTTTCGCCAGTTCGGCGAGTTCTCCGGGAATCCCGGCCAGGCAGCGCGCAAAGTGCCGATGTTCGGGATCGCGAAGAACGCCCAGCCCGCTGCCCGCGACGCGTGTTAGCGCCGTCTCGCCGATCGCCGCCGTGTAGTCCGCGTAACCCAGGAAAACCAGATTGTTGGCGCTCAGCCACTGCAGATACGCCGCCGCTTCGTCGCTCGCACGGGCAGACGCGGTGAGCATCACTTCGTGCGCGTCACGCATCTTGCGCTGCATCGCTGCGCCGTCCTCGACCGCGGCGCGCACATCGGCGAGCACCGCAGCAACCTCGTCGCGCAACGCGTCGCTCATTGCCGCGTCGCCAACACGGTCGATCTCGAGGTGAATCCAGGATTCCGTCCGACTGCCGACAGCACCACGCGGCAGTGTACGCAGCAGTGCGCCGTCGCTGGCACGTTCGACCGCGAGGAGCGGATGCAACAGGCGGTGAATGACGAGTCCGTAGCGATAGACGACCAGGGTGATCGAATCGACCAGGAAGGGCATGTCGTCGGTCACGACGTCGATCACGGTATGCGGCGAATGCCAGCCGTGACGATCAAAGTCGGGCGTATACAGGGCGACGGCGGCGCCCGCAGCAGGTCTCGCTTCGCCTAAGCGGAAATGTTGCAGTGCCGCGCCGAGCAATGCCTCGGGACTGGCTTCACCGGCGTCAGTCAGCTCGACGTCGACGAAATACGAGTCGAGGTAGTCACCGACAGCTGACGAGAAGTGACGCTGCTCGGCAATCTCACGCAGATTGCGACGCAGGTTGGCAGCCGATTCGCTGACCATCGCCGTCCTCACTCTCGCTCAATGGTGCAGGATTTTCGCCAGAAACTGCTGCGCGCGCTCTGAACGCGGATGGGCGAAAAACGCTTCCTTGCTGTCGTCCTCGACGATGCGGCCCTGATCCATGAAGATCACACGGCTGGCAACGCGCTTGGCGAAACCCATTTCGTGCGTCACACACATCATCGTCATTCCCTCCTGCGCCAGCTCGGTCATCACGTCGAGAACCTCGTTCACCATCTCGGGGTCGAGCGCCGAAGTCGGTTCGTCGAAGAGCATGCAGATCGGGTCCATCGCCAGCGCACGCGCGATCGCCACACGCTGCTGCTGACCGCCGGAGAGTTGTCCCGGAAACTTCAGGGCCTGTTCGCGCAAGCCGACGCGGTCGAGCAGCTTGTAGCCTTTCTCGCGCGCCTGCTCTTGAGCACGCCCAAGTACCTTGAGCTGAGCAATGCAAAGATTGTCGATGATGCTCATGTGCGGAAACAGCTCGAAGTTCTGGAACACCATGCCAACCGTCGATCGCAGCTTGGAGAGGTTGGTTTTCGGGTCGCCGACCGAAACGCCATTGACGATGATCTCTCCGCTCTGAAAAGGCTCGAGCCCATTGACGCACTTGATCAGCGTCGACTTGCCAGACCCCGACGGTCCGCAGACGACGATCACCTCGCCTTTGTGCACCTGCGTCGTACAGTCGGTCAGGACCTGAAAGGCGCCGTAATGCTTGCTGACCTTGTTCATCGATATCATCGACAGACTCCTCGATTGGTTGCGGCGATCGGCTTCACGCCGTTTTCAATTTGTTCTGGTAATAGCGGACGATGCGCGATGCGGTGAAGCACAGGACGAAATAGACCGCGCCGGCAAACAGCAACAGCTCGACCAGCCGCCCGTCGCGATCGCCGACCTTGTAAGCCGCGCCGAAAAAATCGGCCAACGCCGAGACATAGACCAACGACGTGTCCTGAAACAGGATGATCCCCTGCGTCAGCAGTAACGGCACCATGTTGCGAAACGCCTGGGGCAGGACGACGAGGCGCATCGCCTGCGCATAGGTCATGCCGAGCGCGCTGGCGGCGGCCATCTGCCCCTTCGGCACCGACTGAATGCCGGCGCGAATAATCTCGGAGTAATACGCGGCCTCGAACAAGGCAAAACCGACGATTGCCGAGAAGAGTCGCAGATCGGTGCTGCGCGGCAAGCCGAACAGGCTTTCGAGCAAATGGGGCACGATCAGGAAGAACCACAGCAGTACCATGACCAGCGGAACGGCACGAAACAGGTTGACGTAGCCGGCAGCGAACCACGACAGCGGCGTGATCGAAGAGAGGCGCATCAGCGCCAACAGCGTTCCCCACAAGATGCCGAACAGGACGGCGGTGCCGGTGATTTCGAGCGAGATCAGCATGCCGTCCCAAAGAAACGGCAAGGCGTTGGGAATCGAGGACCAGTCGAACTCATGCATCTCACTTCGCTCCGATGTAGCCCGGCACGCGCACGTGTCCTTCGACCCAACGCATCGCGAACATGACGATGACGTTGATCACCAGGTAAGAGAGCGTCACCGCAATGAACGATTCGTAAGGCTGTGCCGTGTAGTCGACCAGTTGCCGGCCCTGGGCGGCAAGTTCGAGCAAACCGATCGTCGAACAGACCGCCGAGTTCTTGAAGATGTTGAGGAACTCCGACGTCAGCGGCGGCACGATCAGGCGCACGGCCATCGGCAGCAGGACATGGCGGTAGGTCTGCGGCAGGGTGAAACCCATCGCCAGTCCGGCGTTCTTTTGTCCGGGCGGCAGCGAGTTGATCCCCGAGCGCACCTGCTCGGCGACGCGCGCACTCGTAAACAGCGCCAGACAGACCATCGAAGCGAGAAACTGCTGCAGAAGCGGGTTGCTCTGTTTGAAAGCGTTGCCCCACTTCTCGGGCAACAGCTCGGGAATGACGAAGTACCAGAGGAAAAGCTGTACCAGCAGCGGAATGTTGCGAAAGACTTCGACGTACACCGTCGCCAAGCCGGACAGCCACTTGTTGGGAACCGTGCGCAGAATGCCGATCACGGCGCCGACGGCAAGGGCGATGACCCAGGCCGAGAGCGACAGCCCGATCGTTACCTTGAAACCGGACAGCATCCAGCCGAGATAAGTATCGTCGCCGGCGGCCGTCGGCTGCAGGAAAACGCCCCAGTTCCAGCTGTAACTCATTGACGCCCCTTTTCCGATCGGGACTGCAGGGCAGGCGATGGCCCACCGGCAACCCCTGGCTAGTCCGTCACCTCCTGCGTTGCGGCTCTGCGCTTAGGCAAGGCAACGAGGGAGACTCTCCTCTCCGCTGAGCAAGCGCTCCCCCGGGCGCACGCCGCGGGGGAAGCGGGAAAAACTATTCGAAGGCCTTGTCGTTCGGCGCCTTGTACAACTTCTTGACCGCGTCAGACAACGCGAAGTTGAGGTTCAGACCCTTCGGTGGAATCGGTTGCAAGAACCACTTGGCATAGATTTTTTCTGCTTCACCGGAAGTCATGATGCGTGCCAGCGCGTCGTCGACGATCTTCTTGAACGCCGGATCGTCCTTGCGCATCATGCAGCCATACGCTTCGTACGACTGCGGCGTGCCAACAACCGCCCAGTCGCTCGCCTTCTTGGCTTTGGCCATCTCGCCGTAGAGCAAGGCGTCGTCCATCATGAAGGCGACGGCGCGACCGGTTTCCAGCGTCAGGAACGATTCGCCGTGATCCTTGGCGCTGATGATGCTCATCTTCATCTGCTTGTCTTCGTTCATTTTGCGCAGCAGACGTTCGGAGGTCGTGCCCGCAGTCGTTACCACGTTCTTGCCGGCAAGATCGGGGAAGTCGTTGATCCCGGAATTGACCTTGGTCATCAAGCGGGTGCCGATGATAAAAATCGTGTTGGAGAAGCTGACCTGCTTCTGGCGCTCGGTGTTATTGGTCGTCGACCCGCATTCGAGATCGACCGAACCGTTCTGCACCAGCGTAATACGGTTGGCGGAGGTCACCGGCAGCAGCTTGATGTCGAGTTTCTGTAACTTCAGCTCGGCCTTGATCGCGTCGACCGCCTTCAGCATCATTTCATGCGAATAACCGATCACTTGCTGCTTGTCGTCATAGTATGAAAAAGGAATCGACGACTCGCGATGACCCAGGGTGATGACCCCGGAGTCCTTGATCTTCTTGAGCGTACCGGTCAGTTCCTGCGCCAGCACCGGAGCCGCGATCAAGGTCGTGGCGAGGCTTGCGGCGAGTACACAACGATTGAAAACCCTGAGCATCTTGTCTCTCTCCTCGTTATTGGAAAACCACAATGGCCGGAATCCCGACTCGACGATTGTGTCATGACTTCAACCAGAATCCAAGTCATGAAGAAATCATGAAACAGCGCTCCGACGCGAGCAATGGGCGATCGAACCGACAAACGGTGAGTATTTGTCCGACAGCGGGCAAGCCGTACAATTCCCGATCCGGCGGCAGCAGCGATCACCACCCCCGATGAGTTCAGCCATCCACTACCGTCTTCGCGCAAGCAATCCGCAGGCGCATCTCTTCGAGGTGCGCTGCACACTTGCCGATCCCGATCCCGCGGGACAACGCTTCGCGCTGCCGGCGTGGATTCCCGGCAGCTATCTGATCCGCGATTTCGCGCGCCACGTGGTGGCGATTCACGCCGTAAGCCAGGGCAAGCGCGTACCCCTGGAGAAACTTGACAAGCATACCTGGCGCGCCGCTCCGGTCGGCGAGGCAGCGCCGCTGACCGTCGTCAGTGAAGTCTACGCTTGGGATCTTTCCGTCCGCGGCTCATACCTTGACCCGACCAGGGCTTTCTTTAATGGCAGCAACCTCTTCCTGCGCGTCGTCGGTCGAGAAACGACGCGTTGCCTCCTCGACCTTCAACCGCCACACGGAAAGGCTTACGCCAACTGGCGAGTGGCAACCGCGATGGCGCCAGCTGTCGGAGAAGACGGAGCGGCCAACCCCCAGGGCTTTGGCCTCTATGCCGCCGCCAACTATGACGAGCTTATCGACCATCCGGTCGCCATGGGCTGTTTCACCGACGCCGAATTCACTGCCTGCGGCGTCGACCATCGAATCGCCATCAGCGGTCGTCACGACTGTGACCTGACTCGCCTGTGTGAAGACCTGGCGCGAATCTGTGAATGGCAGATTCGTTTTTTCGGCGAACCAGCGCCGCAGCGGCGCTACGTTTTTCTGGTGACCGCGGTCGACCACGGTTACGGCGGGCTCGAGCACCGGGCCTCTTCGGCGCTGCTGTGTTCCCGTGATGACCTCCCCTATCCGGGGATGAAGGGAATTCCCAAACGCTACCGGACCTTCCTCAGCCTGTGCAGTCACGAATACTTCCACGCCTGGAACATCAAGCGCATTCGGCCGGCGACGCTCACTCCCTACCAGCTCGATCGGGAAAACTACACGACACTACTTTGGGCTTTCGAGGGCTTCACTTCGTATTACGACGACCTGACGTTGCTTCGAAGCGGGCTGATTACACCCAAGGAATGGCTGGCGGTGCTCGCGCAGACGATCGACCGCGTTCAGCGCGACCCTGGACGACGCCGGCAGACGCTGGCCGAGTCAAGCTTTGACGCCTGGATAAAATACTACCGACCAGACGAAAATACGCCGAACGCGGGCGTCAGTTACTATGCCAAAGGCGCCATCGTCGCCTTGGCGCTTGATTTGACGCTGCGTTCAGCGAGCAACGGAGCGACTTCGCTCGACGAGGTGATGCGTCAGCTTTGGCTTCGCCACGGCCAGCCGGGCCACGGGGTCGGCGAAGACGACATCCAAACGATTGCGGAAGAGGTTTGTGGCGTCAGTCTGCAACGTTTCTTTGACGACGCGGTTCATGGCACCTGCGAACTGGAGTTGGCGAGGCTCCTCAAACCGTTCGCCGTCCGGCTCAAGCGGACGGCCAGCCATACCGTCCCGTCGCTCGGTGTGCGTACCACCCACCAAGGAAGCGAAGTGCGCCTGGCGACGGTCTATGCCGACAGGCCGGCTCAAACCGCTGGTTTGTCGGCGGGTGACGTGCTGGTGGCGATCGAGGGTCTTCGCGTGACCCCGGAGTCGTGGTCACACTTGTTGTCGCGCCGTCGCCCAGGAGACACAATCCAGGTCTCGGTTTTTCGCCGCGACGAGCTGCAACACTTTGCCGTGCGATTAACAGAACCCGAACGCGACCGTCACCGATTGCAGTTGAAGCGCCGAAGCAACGCGCTACGCGAACAGTGGCTGCAAGGTGGAAACCAGCAGTCCGCTTCTCCGGAACAACGTCCGTCACTTGGCGCCTGATGACGCACTTGGCCGATCTCCGAAAAAGCTACGAACGCGCCGAGCTGAGTGAGGAAGCGTCGCACGCCGACCCCCTGCGGCAGTTCGAACAGTGGCTCAACGAGGCCATCAAGGCCCAGCTTCCGGAGCCGAATGCGATGACGCTGGCGACCGTCGACACCCACCACCGTCCGTCGACGCGAATCGTCCTCATCAAGGGTTACAGTCGAGAAGGACTCGTCTGGTTCACCAATTACGACAGTCGCAAGGGACGTGACCTGGCGGCCAACCCTTGGGCGGCGCTGCAGTTCCACTGGGTCGAACTGGAACGGATGGTACGCATCGAGGGCCGGGTCGAGAAGGTCAGCGCCGCCGACAGCGACGCCTACTTTTCCAGCCGCCCGCTCGACTCACGCCTGGGCGCCTGGGCCAGTCCGCAAAGCCAGGTCATCGGCAGTCGCGCCGTTCTGCTCGCCAACGTTGCTCGCTACAGCGCCAAGTTTCTGCTCAATCCGCCGCGCCCGCCGCATTGGGGAGGCTATCGCCTGCAACCCGATACGTGGGAATTCTGGCAGGGAAGAAAAAGCCGCCTGCACGATCGCTTGCGCTACCGTCTGGTCGACGGCGGTCATTGGCTGCGCGAGCGCCTTGCCCCGTAGACGACGCCGCTCGAATCGACGACGCTTACTTCCTGATCGGCGCGACTTTCTGCCACGAACCGGGACAATCGCGCACAGAGGGGTAGTACCCCCCTTTCTCCCGGCAGTAGTACCAATATCCGGGTTCAAGCGCTTCGCCAGGCGCCGACTCGACGATCGGCTCGTCGTCGGCACGTTCGACGTAGACGACCGGTGGCTGCACCGCGACGACCGGTGGATAAGCGACCGGCGGCGAGTAATAGGTCGGCGGTCCCCACCAGGGCCAACTGCCCCAGACCACCGGGCCACCGACATAGACACCGACTCGGGGGCCAGGATAGCCCCAGCGCGGGCCGTAACCATAATAGCCCCCGCGGGGCGCAACCGGTCCGCCAACGACGACGCCACCGGCAACATAACCGCCGCCAGCAGAGGCCACCATCGGCTGGCTGACGAGCAACGCCAACAGGGCGACGATCACGTTTTTCATGGCGTGCCTCCGGAGTGAAAATCGCAACTCAATTGTTGTCAACGCGGCACGCCGTCAGATCGCCGACACGAACCGCCACCGTGTCCATCATCTGCTGCCGGCTGCCGCAATCGCCTCGACGATTGCGCTGCCGTTCACACAGCGCCACTTGATCTCGAGGTCGAAAAGCCGCAAACCGTAGAGTCGATCAGGATCGTCAGCGTACGCCGGTCGGGGATCCTGTGCCAACACCTCGCAGAGAAGCGCGGCGAGTTCCGGCCGGCGAGGGTGCAGCGCTTCGAGCTGGTCGCCGACCGGAGGAGCGAAAATAACCGGCCGCGACTCTGGGGGCCCCTCGACGTAACCCGCGCGTGCGTCTGGCCTGGCCTCAGCGAAGGGAAGGTAGGGTTTCAAGTCGAGGATCGGCGTTCCGTCGACCAGATCGACACCAGCAAAGGTCAGCTGGACTCCGCCTTGAAGGTCGATCGACAGCAATTCGACGAGCGACAAACCGAGAGGATTCGGCCGAAAAGGGCTACGACTCGCGAAAACGCCTACCCGCCGATTGCCACCGAGACGCGGCGGGCGAACCGTCGGCCGCCAAGCACCCGGCGTGCAATGAAACAGGAACGTGAGCCAGACGTGCGAAAAGTCTTCCAGGCCGCGCACCGCCTCGGCGCGATCGTAGGGCGGCAGCAGACGTAGAGTGGCGCGTGCATGCGGCGCAAGGGCCGGCTGGCGAGGAATTCCAAATCGGTCAGGAAACGGTGTTGCCAGATAACCAATCGGTGCCCAGCTGTCGGCAGGCGTCGACGTCAGCGGGAGAAGGGCGCGCGCCACGGGCTCAGCAGCCGGTGAGCAGGGTCCGGGCGTGGCGGGCCATCGCCTCGACGACGACCTCGGCCTCACCCACGGTGTCGGCGAGTTCAATGCAGACCGCCGTATGCAAGCCCTTCAGTTCATCGACAAGAAGCGGGATATCACGCTTCAAATGGCCACCGCGAGCCAGAAACATCGGCAAGACGACAATTCGCTGACAGCGTTCGGCCACCAGCCGCTCGACGCAGTCGCGCAGGCTCGGTTTCATGAACTCGAGGAAAGCCAGCTCGACGCGTACCTCGGGCAAGTCCCGACAAACCGCCGTGCGCACGCGACGCACGGGTTCTGCCCATTCGGCATCACGCGCGCCGTGCGCGAAAAGAACCAGCGCCGTCGCAGCGATTGCCCCGCTGGGGGCTCGGTCAGGCAACACCGGTCACGTCGGCAATCTGCGCCGCATCATCGACCAGATGGTCGGCACCCCAGGCCTCGATCGGGTCGCCGTCACCAAGGTAGCCGTAGCGCACGGCGACGGTCACCATTCCCGCAGCGCGACCCGCCTCGACGTCTCGCTTGTCGTCGCCGACGTACAGGCAGCGCACCGGGTCACGCAGCAGTAAGGAGCACGCCAGATGCATCGGCTGCGGCGCCGGCTTCGCCCGCCGCGCCGAATCGCCGCTGACGACGCACGCCGCGCGCTTGGCGTAACCCAGTTGTTCGAGCAGCGGCAGCGTAAAACGCTGCGCCTTGTTGGTCACGATTCCCCACGGCGCCCCCCGGCTCTCGAGTCGTTCGACAAGTTCGTCGATCCCGGGAAAAACGGTCGTCCGCACGCAAATCTCCTGGCTGTAATAGCGCAAGAAGCGATCATGAAAGTCGCCGTACAGCGCGTCGCCGGGCCGCATCGAAAGCCCGGCCTTGAGCATGCCGCGTACGCCCTGCGAGGTGTAGGGCCGTAGCTCTGCCAGCGCCGACGGCGCCAAGTCGAGATCGGCTCGCAGACGATTGAGAGCGGCGCCGAGGTCGGGAGCGGTGTCGGCGAAAGTCCCGTCGAGGTCGAAAAGCACGGCCTCAAACACTTTTTGTGCAATGCAACAGGTAGTTGACGTCGGTATCACGGCCCAGCGCGTAGCGGTCACGCAGCGGATCGTAGGTCATTCCCTGCAGTTCGCCTGCTGCCAAGCCAGCGCTCCGAGTCCAGCGCAGCAACTCCGACGGCTTGATGAAGCGCGCGTAATCGTGGGTCCCTTTCGGCAACATGCGCAGCACGTATTCGGCGCCCACGACGGCGAAGAGATAGGCTTTCAGGTTGCGGTTGATCGTCGAGAAGAAGACGTGCCCGCCAGGCTTGGCCAAAGCCGCACAAGCCGCAACCGTACGTGCCGGATCGGGAACGTGTTCGAGCATCTCGAGGCAGGTAACGACGTCAAAGCCGGCGGCCTCTTCGGCAGCCAGTTGTTCTGCCGAGATCAGGCGATAGTCGACTTCACGGCCGCTTTCCAGCAGGTGTAGACGCGCCACACTGAGCGCCTTCTCGGCAAGGTCGACGCCGACCACGGTCGCCCCCTTTTCGCTCATGCCTTCCGCGAGCAGGCCGCCGCCGCAGCCGACGTCGAGTACGCGCTTGCCGGCCAGCGCGCAGCGGCTGTCGATCCACTGCAAACGCAAGGGGTTGATATCGTGCAGCGGTTTGAAGTCGCTGCCTGGATCCCACCAGCGATGGGCAAGCTGACTGAATTTGTCGAGTTCCCCTGGGTCCGCGTTGATGCTCATGTCTTTCCTGTCGGTGGGTAGTCCCCACGTCGCGTTGACCAGCGGCGACCCGGAGAATTCGCCGCGACGGCTATGTGTCAGCGAAAAAAACCCCGCCGCAGCGGGGTTTTTCGAGCAGCAAGCAGAATTACTTGCTGGTGCCGATCAGTTCGATATCGACCCGGCGATCCGGCTGCAGGCACGCGATCACCTTCGGGCTCACCTTGCCCGGGCACTGATCCGGCTTCGTCACCGGGTTCTTCTTGCCCTTGCCTTCGGTGTAGACCTTGTTCGCATCGATCCCCTTGCTCACCAGATACTGCTTCACCGACGCCGCACGACGCTCCGACAGCTTCTGGTTGTACGAATCGGAACCAATCCGGTCGGTATGACCCACCGCAATGATCACTTCCAGATTCACCGCTCCCGCCTTCGCCGCCACTTCGTCCAACTTCTTCTTGCCTTCCGGACGCAGCGTCGCCTTGTTGAAGTCAAACAGCGCATCCGCCGCCACCGTGATCTTGTCACCCGTCGGCTTCGCCGCCGGCGCCGCCGCCGCCGCTGCCTTCGCGACCGGTGGCTCGCACACTTCCTTCGGCAGCAGATCCTTGTCGCACTTGCACCCCGCCGGGTCCTTCGCCGCCGCCGCCGGCGTCCAGAAGCCCGTCCGCCAGCACAAACCCGCTCCACTCATCACAACGTCTCCGCGGGGATCGATCACATACACGCGATCAGCGGCAGTCTGGGCTTGCACCGACGAAATGCCGAAACCGAGGGTAGCGGCCAATACGGCGATCATGGAATGTCTTGCAGTTCTTTTCATCAGGATTTCCCCTCGTTGGTGGTGATGCTTGCGGACCGGGTGCACGTCGACGGTGGTGTCGGCTTACTCGCTCGACCTCTCAGCGACAGATTTTATTCTGCCACAAGCGTGCCAGTCGGATCAATTCAGCGTCGTTGTTTTCAATGAGTTTCCCTGTTTCGACGCGTGCACGCCCACCCACCCAGACGTCAGAAACATGCTCTCGGCCGATCGAGTAGGCGAGATGCGAAGCCGGATGATAGCAAGGGGCAAGTGCCAGGTGGTCGAGGTCAACGGCGCACAAATCGGCCTGCTTGCCAATCGCTATCGACCCGATCTCCTGATCCAGGCCGAGCGCGCGTGCGCCAGCCAGCGTCGCCATGTGCAGCGCACGGTGCGCATCGATGGCGTCGGCACGCCCCTGCTCTTCCTTCGCCAACAGGGCCGCCAGCCGCATCTCCTGCAGAATGTCGAGCCGATTGTTGCTGGCCGCACCGTCGGTCCCGAGACCGACATTGACGCCGCGCTCGACCAGCCGAGTAACCGGCGCGATGCCGCTGGCCAGCTTGAGGTTGGAAGTCGGACAATGCGCGACCGAACAGCCGTGCTGCGCCAACAACTCGATCTCGTGATCGTCGACGTGCACGGCATGGACGGCGATCAGCTCGGGAGTCAACAGCCCGAGGCGGCGAATACGCTCGATTGGCCGGACCCCGTAGCGTCGCTGGCTGTCGTCGATTTCCTGCGTCGTTTCATGGAGATGCAGATGAATCGGAAGACCGATCTGTTCCGCCAGGGTCAACACCTTGACAAAACTGCGCTCGCTGACCGTATAGGGAGCATGAGGAGCAAAACAAAACGAGAGGAGCGCCTGATCAAGCCACTCGTCGCGCACGGCCAGACCCTTGGCTAGGTAATCGTCCACGTCGGCGGCGTAATTGCTTGGAAAATCGACGGCAATCAGACCAATGGCTGCCCGCATTCCGGAATCGACGGCCGCTTTGGCGGCCGCCTGGGGAAAGAAGTACATGTCGTTGAAACAGGTGACGCCACCACGCAACAATTCGGCGCACGCCAGCCGCGTCCCGTCATAAACAAACTGCTCGCAAACGTGCTGCGCTTCGGCCGGCCAGACGTGCTCCTGCAACCACGCCATCAAGGGCAAATCGTCGGCGAGGCCGCGCAGGAGCGTCATCGCCGCATGCGTGTGCAGGTTGACCAGACCCGGGATGAGGACATGATCGTCAAGTCGTCGGTGCTCGCGCGCTCTAAAACGCGCCGCTACCCCTTGCTGTGGCAGGAGGTCGACGATCCGACCCGAGGAAATCACTACCGAATGGTGTTCGAGAACGACGCCAGCGGGTTCGACCGGAACAATCCATCGAGCGTCAATCACCAGGTCAACGGCGGTCACGGAAACAGTCCTGTTCTGGTCGGGTCGTGAGGTAAAAAAAACCCCGCCGCAGCGGGGTTTTTCGAGCAGCAAGCAGAATTACTTGCTGGTGCCGATCAGTTCGATATCGACCCGGCGATCCGGCTGCAGGCACGCGATCACCTTCGGGCTCACCTTGCCCGGGCACTGATCCGGCTTCGTCACCGGGTTCTTCTTGCCCTTGCCTTCGGTGTAGACCTTGTTCGCATCGATCCCCTTGCTCACCAGATACTGCTTCACCGACGCCGCACGACGCTCCGACAGCTTCTGGTTGTACGAATCGGAACCAATCCGGTCGGTATGACCCACCGCAATGATCACTTCCAGATTCACCGCTCCCGCCTTCGCCGCCACTTCGTCCAACTTCTTCTTGCCTTCCGGACGCAGCGTCGCCTTGTTGAAGTCAAACAGCGCATCCGCCGCCACCGTGATCTTGTCACCCGTCGGCTTCGCCGCCGGCGCCGCCGCCGCCGCTGCCTTCGCGACCGGTGGCTCGCACACTTCCTTCGGCAGCAGATCCTTGTCGCACTTGCACCCCGCCGGGTCCTTCGCCGCCGCCGCCGGCGTCCAGAAGCCCGTCCGCCAGCACAAACCCGCTCCACTCATCACAACGTCTCCGCGGGGATCGATCACATACACGCGATCAGCGGCAGTCTGGGCTTGTGCCACGCCAGCAGCCGCAAGAAGGCCGATAGAGGCCAGCAGGGTGGTAATGACTTTCGATTTCAAGATGTTCCTCCTCAATCAGTAAATCTCTGTTGGTCCGAATGCGTATGAAGCGATGCGATTTTTGCGCAGTGGGGCAATTTAAGCATACAAACTTGAATGGCTTCAACCGGCGCTTGGGCATTCTGTCGTATTTATACAACGGAAAGGAGGCGGCTTTTGCCTGGCGTCGACGACCGCCGCCGAGCCGAACACCGACTATACTGGATAGGCAACGATGGGGAACGGGAGTCGGGAGGAGACGATGGCAACAGACCAGCGGGCGATCGAAAGCATGGCTGCGCTGCTACAAGAAGCGCAAGCGATCGTCGTCTTTTCGGGCGCCGGGCTCTCGGCCGACAGCGGCATTCCGACGTTCCGCGACGGCGCGACCGGACTCTGGAACAACGTCGACCCCGACGAAGTCGCGAGCATCGAGGGCTTTCTGCGTCGCCCCGAGGTGGTCTGGAGCTGGTTGCTGCAGCTTAAGTGCCTGGTCGACAGCTGCCGGCCGAATCCCGGTCACTTGGCGATTGCTCAGCTGGAGAGCCTGTGTCGTGACAAGCGCCTGACCGTGATCACTCAGAACATTGACGGCTACCACGGACAAGCCGGCAGCGCCGAAGTGCTCGAAGTCCATGGCACGATCCACCAGGTACGCTGCCATCGTCGCTGTGGTTTCCGGACGTCATGGGATCAGACCGCCGTCGATCCCTACCCCTGCCCGCAGTGCGGTGCGCCGGTTCGTCCCGATCTGGTGTTGTTCGGCGAAATGCTGGACGACGACGTATTTGCCGCCGCCGAGGTCCGCAGCCTGAACGCCGATCTCTTTTTCTGTGTCGGCACATCGTTTACCGTGCAGCCGGCGGCGCGCCTGCCCTTGTGGGCAAAGTACGGCGGCGCAACGGTGATCGAAGTCAATCCCCATCCGACGCCGCTTTCCGACGCCGCGGACCATGCGGTTCGCAGCGGCGCTTCGGAATTTTTTGCCGCGCTCTGCGCGCAGCTGCAAGCCGGGGACGGCGGGCGACAGGACGCCTGAAACCAGCACTCGCGAGCTGTCGCCAGCGTTCCGGAGGCGAGCGATCGTTCGGCTATAATGCGGCGCTTTCGTCGCCGGCCGAAAGCCGCTTGGCGTCGCCCAACCGCTAAGAGCAGATTCAAGCCCCGAGTCGTCCCCCTTGTCGCTTCCTTTGCCCCTCCTGACACTGCCGGACGTCGGCAAGACGCGGCAACTACCGCCGTTTGTCGGGTCGGCTGACGCGCTGCTCATCGCACACGCCGCGCTCACCGCAACCGCGAGTGGCGATCGACGCTTGCTCGCGGTCGTCTCCGCCAGCGCCAGTGACGCGCAGCGCCTGCTGCAGGAGATTCCCTGGTTCGCCAGTACGCTGCGCGTGCGCCTGCTGCCCGACTGGGAGACCCTGCCCTACGACAGTTTCTCGCCCCACCATGACCTCGTTTCCGAGCGTCTGGCAACGCTCTACGCGGTCACGCGCGGGGAGTGCGACGTCTTGCTGGTCCCTGCCAGCACCGCCGCGTATCGCTTTCCACCGGCGGCGTATCTGGCCGCCTACACCTTCTTCCTCAAACAGGGCGAAAGACTCGACCGCGATCGGCTTCGCCGACAATTGACGCTGGCTGGCTATAGTCACGTCACGCAGGTCGTCGCGCCAGGCGAGTACTCGATCCGCGGCGGATTGATCGACCTCTTCCCGATGGGTTCGGCGTTGCCGTACCGCCTCGATCTTTTCGACGATGAACTCGAAAGCCTCAAGACGTTCGACGTCGACAGCCAACGCACGCTTTATCCGGTCGCCGAAGTCCGACTCCTGCCAGCGCGCGAGTTTCCACTCGACGAGCGCGGACGAACCCGTTTTCGTCAGCGTTTTCGCGAGATTTTCGAGGGCGATCCGGCCCGTTCGCGCGTCTACAAGGACGTCTCGAACGGCATCGCGACCGCCGGCATCGAATCCTGGCTGCCGCTTTTCTTTGATCAGACGGCGACCCTGTTCGACTATCTGCCACCCGAAACCGTACTCTGCCTGCACGGCAACGTCGCCGATGCGGTTCGCGCCTTCTGGCACGAGGCGCAATCACGCCATACGATGCTCAGTGGCGACCCCAGCCTGCCGTTGTTACCGCCAGCCGATCTTTTTTTGGCGGAAGACGCGTTTTTCGTCGCCGCCAAGCCCTACGCCCGATTGAACCTCACCACCGGAGAAAACGGTCTCGTCCGCCGGCTGCCGCCACTCGCGGTTGACCGCCGTGCCGACGACCCGCTGCGGCGTCTCAAGGGCTTCCTGGCCGACTTCGCGGGTCGCGTCCTGATCATCGCCGAAAGCCCTGGCCGACGGGAAACCCTGGCCGGACTACTGGGCGAGTACGGGCTGCACCCGGACGCCGGACTCGGCCTCGCCGATTTCCTGGCCTCCCACAGCCGCTTGACGCTCGCCATGGCGCCGCTGCACGACGGGTTTGTGCTCGAGCAACTCGCCTTGGTCACCGAGGCCGAGCTGTACGCCGACAGCCCGTCGCGCCGAGCCCGGCAACGCGCCGCGCGGCGCGCGTCGCTTGACAACTGGTTGCGTGACCTGTCCGAGCTGACGATCGGCGCGCCGGTGGTGCACGAGCAACACGGGATCGCGCGTTACCTCGGACTCGTACACCTCGATCTCGGCGAAGGCGATACCGAATTCCTGGCGCTTGAGTACGCCAACGACGCCAAGCTCTATGTACCGGTCTCGCAGCTGCACGTCATCTCGCGCTATTCGGGAGTCGATCCCGACGCCGCGCCGCTGCATACGCTCGGTTCGCCGCAATGGGAGAAGGCGCGACGCCGAGCGGCACTGCAGGCGCGCGATACGGCGGCCGAATTGCTGGCGCTTTACGCGCTGCGCGCTGCGCGCCGCGGCGAAGCCTGCGAATTTCGTAGCCACGATTACGACGCTTTCGCCGATGGCTTTGGCTTTGAGGAAACGCCGGATCAAGCGACCGCCATTGCCGCCGTGATCTCGGACATGAAGTCGGGTCGTCCCATGGACCGCCTGGTTTGTGGCGACGTCGGCTTCGGCAAGACGGAAGTCGCCCTGCGCGCTGCGTTCTGCGCCGTCGCCGGCGGTCGCCAGGTCGCCGTCCTCTGTCCGACGACGCTGCTCTGCGAACAGCATTTTCAGACCTTCAGCGACCGTTTTGCCGACTGGCCGGTGACGATCGCCGAACTGTCCCGTTTCAGGACCGCGCGCGAGGCTGGTCAGACCGTCGCCAGCCTGGCCGACGGCCGCCTGGACATCGTCATCGGCACCCATCGCCTGCTGCAAAAAGACGTGCGCTTCAAGCAGCTGGGCCTGGTCATCATCGACGAAGAGCATCGTTTCGGCGTCCGCCAGAAGGAAGCGCTGAAAGCGCTACGCGCCGAGGTCGACGTCCTGGCGCTGACCGCGACGCCGATTCCTCGTACGCTCGGCATGTCGCTCGAAGGACTACGCGATTTTTCGGTCATTGCGACCGCGCCGCAAAAGCGACTGGCGATCAAGACCTTCGTCACCCGCTTTTCGGACGGCATCATTCGTGAGGCCTTGTTGCGCGAGTTCAAGCGCGGCGGACAGGTGTACTTCCTGCACAACGAAGTCGACACCATCGACAAGCTGCGCGCGCAACTGGCGCGCTTGCTGCCGGAAGCACGCATCGTTGTCGGCCATGGTCAGCTCAAGGAACGCGAGCTGGAACGGGTAATGCGCGAGTTCACGCAGCAGCGGGCGAACCTCCTCCTCTGTACAACGATTATCGAAACCGGCATCGACAATCCGCACGCCAACACCATCGTCATCAACCGCGCCGAACGCTTCGGGCTGGCGCAGTTGCACCAGTTGCGCGGCCGGGTCGGTCGCTCACACCATCAGGCCTACGCCTATCTGTTGGTGGACGACGAGACAACGCTCAACAAACAGGCACGTCAGCGACTGGAAGCCATCCAGATGATGGACGAACTCGGCGCCGGATTCTATCTCGCGATGCACGACCTCGAGATCCGCGGTGCCGGCGAGGTGCTTGGCGAGAGCCAGTCCGGCGAAATGCAGGAAGTCGGTTTCAACCTGTTCACCGAGATGCTCAACCGCGCCGTCGCCGCCCTTAAGGACGGCAAGGAGCCCGATCCCGGGCTGCCACTCGCCGTCGCAACCGAAATCAATCTGCACACGCCTGCCCTGCTGCCCAATGATTACGCGCCGGACGTGCACGATCGGCTGACGCTGTACAAACGCCTCGCCAACTGTATGAGCCGTGACGAACTGGACGATCTGCAGGAAGAGCTGGTCGACCGCTTCGGCGCCTTGCCACCCCCCGCTCGCGCGCTGCTCGACAGCCACCGCCTGCGGCTACTCTGCAAGCCGTTCGGAATCAGCAAGCTGGACGCGACGGCCGAGCAGCTCGTCGTCCATTTCCGGTCCGACACTCCGATCGATACGATGCGCATCATCACCCTGATTCAAAACAACCGCAGTTACCGACTGTCTGGGCAAGACAAGCTGCTCGTCAAGCGCTCGTCAACGACGCTGGCCGAACGAGTCGCGGCGGTCAAGGACGTCCTCCACCAACTCAGCCGATAGGAGTTCACACCACCATGACGACCCGCGATATCGACGACATCAACGTCACCGCCTTTGACCCGATGCCCTCACCGGACGACATTCATGCCGCCCTGCCGCTGTCGACCGCCGCCGCCGGCGCAGTGATGCGCGGCCGCGAAGTACTGCGCAATATCCTTGACCGTGCCGACCATCGGCTGTTCGTCGTCGTCGGACCGTGCTCGATTCATGACCCGCAAGCGGCGCTCGACTACGCTCATCGTTTGTGCGCGCTGGCTGCGGAAGTGGGGGACACGCTTTGTCTCGTGATGCGCGTCTACTTCGAGAAGCCGCGCACGACTACCGGATGGAAAGGCTTCATCAACGACCCGGACATGGACGATTCCTTCCAAGTCGATCGCGGGATGTACCAAGCCCGGAAGTTCCTCCTGCAACTGGCCGAACTCGGGCTGCCCGCCGGTACCGAAGCGCTCGACCCGATCTCTCCACAGTATCTCGGCGACCTCATCTCCTGGACCGCAATCGGCGCCCGCACCGCGGAGTCGCAAACGCATCGGGAAATGTCGTCCGGGCTGTCGACACCGGTCGGCTTCAAAAACGGAACGAACGGCGACGTCGGGATCGCGGTCAATGCCATCGTCTCCGCGTCGCGGCCACACAGCTTCCTCGGCATCAACGGTCAGGGCCGGACGGTCATTGTTCGCACCCGCGGCAACCGCTATGGCCACCTCGTTCTGCGTGGCGGCGACGGGAGGCCGAACTACGATACGGTCAGCGTCCAAATGGCCGAGCAGGCGCTGAGTCAGTCCGGCCTGGCGACCAACATCGTGGTCGACTGCTCGCACGCCAACAGCTACAAGCAGCACGATCTGCAGCCGCTGGTGATGGCGGACGTCGTCAACCAGGTACGACTGGGCAACCGATCGTTGGTTGGAACGATGATCGAATCCAACCTCGTTGCCGGCAAGCAGCCAATTCCCGAGGATCTGGCACAGCTGCGTTACGGTTGCTCGGTCACCGACGCCTGCGTGTCGTGGGAAACGACCGAACAGATGATCCGTCGAGCCGCCGACCTGTTGCGCAGCGTGCTGCCGAACCGCGGCTGACTTTCGTGGACGCCCGACCGGCGTCACGCGGATTCAGCCGCCCCCGCGATAAGCGTTCTGACGCCAGGCCTCGAAAACCATCACCGCTACCGCGTTCGACAGGTTGAGGCTGCGCTGCCCCGGCAACATCGGCAAGCGCAGACGCTGCACTTCCGGAATGTCGGCCACCACTTCGGGCGGCAGACCGCGCGTCTCGCTACCGAAAACAAAGACGTCGTCGGCAACAAATGACGCGTCGGCAACGCTTTGCCTCGCCTTGGTCGTGCAGGCGAAAAGGCGCCGTCCGTCGAGCGACTTGTACAGGGTTCGCCAATCGTCGTGGACCCTGACCGATGCGTACTCGTGATAGTCGAGCCCGGCACGACGAAGGTTCCTGTCGGTGAGATCGAAGCCGAGCGGTTTCACCAAGTGGAGGCGACAGCCCGTATTCGCGCAGAGACGAATCACGTTGCCCGTATTGGGTGGAATCTCAGGCGCGACGAGAACGATATCGAACATACAGAGCTTCCGGCGCCAAGGACGGCGGCGGATGAACCCAGCGGGCGACGGCTATTCCCGCCGGGTCGACGGCGGCGGCGAACGGTCGGCGGCACTTGCCGCGACGACGTTTCGGTCGAGGCCGAACTGTCGCTCGTACGCTTCCGCCGCTTTCTTGACCGAACCGAAGAAGTCACGACCGCCGATCTCGTCGTAGAGCCCGACCTTGGCGAGTTCGTCGAGAAACGGTCGCGGCGCATCGGCAATCTTCACGTCGATCCCTTCCTCAGCCAGCTCCCGATGCAGCTCGGCAAACCGCTGCGCGGCGGTGACGTCCATGTCATGGATCGCCTGCGCATCGATCACCAGCCACCTCACCGGAACCTCTGCCTCATCGACCAGTTTTCGCAGCCGTGTGACAACGTGACGGGCGTTGGCAAAAATCAGTGGCGCGTAGAGCCGATAGACCAACAGGCCGGGAACGGTTTCGGCTTCGTCGTCGTCACGACAGTCGTGGAACTTGCCGTCACTGACCAGGCGGCGCAAGACCGCGTCGTCCGGGCGGGAGACTTCGACCAGAACGGAGACCAGCGACAGCAACAAGCCGAGAATGATCCCCGGAACGACGCCGGCCGCCAGGATCGCGACGGTCACCGCGAGCGCGATCGCAAACTCGACGCGGTCGACCTTGTAGAGGCTGGTCAGTGGCGCCAGTTCGAGCATACCGAAAGCGGTGACGATCAGGATCGCACCCAGCGCCACCTTCGGCAGGAGCGCGATCAGCCCAGTGAAAAACAGCAGGAAGAGGAGCATTCCCCCGGCAAGTACGAGTTGTGCAACCTGCGACTTGCCGCCGGTCGAATCGACGATCGACGTCCGCGACTGGCTGGCGGAAACGGGGAAACCCTGCCACAGACCGGCAAGAATGTTTGCCGACCCGAGCGCGACGAGTTCACGGTTCGGGCTGATCTCGTAACCATTCTTTTCGGCAAACGTCTGCGCCAACAGAATGCCGTCGGAAAAGGCAAGAAAAGCGATCGCAACCGCCGCTGGCGCCAGTATGGCAACGTCGGAGAAACGTAAGGGAGGAAAGGCCAACGACGGCATTCCCGACGGCACCTTGCCGACCAGCGCCACCCCATAGCCACCCAGATCGAGCGTCACGGTGGCAGAGATCGCGACCGCACACAGCGCCAGCGCACCCGGAACTCGCGGCAGCCAGCGCGCCAATGCAACCAGCAGGGCGACGAAGACGACTCCGCAGACAAAGGTCGGCAAGTGCGTTTCGGGTAGTCGTTCGACGACCGAAGCGACGAGCGGGAAGAAATCCTCGCCGTCCGTCTTGAAACCGAACATCTTGCCGAGCTGGGTGGACATCAACACCAGCGACGCACCGTTGAGGTAACCGATCAACACCGGTCGTGACAACAGATCCGCGATCACACCCAGCTTCAGGCGCGCCGCAATCAGCAAGACGATTCCCGTCAACAGACCCAGAACGGCCGCCAAAGCCGCGATGCGCGCCGGATCCCCCGCCGCCAGCGGAAGAATCGCCGACCCCGCGAGCAGGCCGATCGCCGCGTCGGGTCCGGCGATGACGTGGCGCGAGCTGGCAAACAGCGCGTAGCCCAGCGCCGCCGCCAACGCCGCGTAGAGACCCGCGATCGGCGGCAGATGAACCAGTTCGGCGTAGGCGATGACCGACGGGATCGAAACGATGCACGCTGACAGTCCGGCGATCGCGTCCTTGCCCAGCCACGACAGCCGGTAGCTACCGAGTGTCCCGAGCAGCGGCAGCGCTGATTGCAGGTACCTGACAACGGCTGCTCCTTTCATGCGTCCTGACCCCACGGTATCGACACAACGCGCAATATACCCCGAGTCCATGCAGGTTACGCAAGCTCTAGGCGGTCTCGATGCGAGAACACCGCATCGAGGCCGGAAACTCGCCGCACGCCGTCCCGTGTATGCCACTTTCTTGAAACCTCGTTCGCCCGCCGAGCGCCCGGGGAAGGTCGGTGGTCGTTCGGGGGAAGCGGACGCGCGTCCTGGCGATCGCTTCCCGGCTTGCCAGGTACACTCGCCGAAGGAAAAAAATCTGCGTCGAAACAATGGACCCACATCGCCCCCGCCGGTAAACTAGCGGGTTATTCAACGCCCAGCCGATCGCTCGACAAGGAAAGAAGACGACGTCATGCAAATTAACGTAGAAACGAAGCCGGTCGCGACAGTCGCCTACGACACGAAGAAAAAGCGGCTGATCGAGACGATCGAGCGTCTTTATCACCGCAACGCCAAAGTGCCGCTGCAGAAAATGATTTCGCGCGTGCACCCGGCGGATATGGCGTCGATTCTCGACGAACTGCCGCCTGCCCATGTCGTCGATATCTTCTACACCATCGCCGACACCGAAATGGCGGCTCAGGTTTTCAGCCAGTTACCGCCCGACCTGCGAACGCAAGTGCTGACCGAATCGCCGGTCGAAAAATTGGCCGGCGTGCTGCAACACTTGGCTCCGGACGACCTCGCCGATTTTATCGGCGACCTGCCGGAAGACCAGCGCGCGCAACTGATGGCTCTGCTCGACCGCGAAAGCAAGGACGAGCTGGAAAGCCTGCTCAAGTACGACCCGAACAGCGCTGGCGGCATCATGACCACCGACTTCTTCTCGCTGCCGCATTCGCTCAGCGTCGAGGAGGCGATCGAAAACATTCGCAGCCACGAAGACGTCGAGATGGTTTTCTACCTCTACCTGACCGACGAAGGCGGGCGACTGGTCGGCGTCGTCTCCCTGCGGCAGCTCTTGCTGGCGCGACCGGGCACGCCCCTGCACAAAGTGATGAATCGGCGCGTGATGAAGGTCACCACTGACGCGGACCAAACGACGGTGGCGATGCTGGTCGAGAAGTATCATTTGCTCGCCGTCCCGGTCGTAGACGCCGACAACGTCCTGGTCGGCATGGTCACCGTTGACGACGTGATCGACGTCCTCGAAGAAGAAACGACGCGCGACATGTTGAAGATGGCGGGTACCAGCGAATCGGAAACGCTGACCCATTCCGCGTTCAAGATTGCCGGTATCCGGCTACCGTGGCTACTCGCCGCATTCATCGGCGGCCTTGCCGCGACCGCGGTGATCGGACGTTACGAAGCGATCCTCGGCGAAGTGCTGGTCTTGAGCGCGTTTCTGCCGGTGGTCATGGGCATGGCCGGCAACGTCGGCGTGCAATCGGCAACTGTCGCCGTGCGCGGCCTGGCTACTGGAGCTATCGACGTCCGTGATGCGTTTCCGCTGGTGCTCAAGGAACTGCGCGTCGGTCTCCTGCTGGGCGGCTTTTACGGGGTCATCCTCGCCATCTACGGCTATCTCGTCTACGACAACATTCGTCTCGGCGAGGTCGTCGGTCTGACCATCCTCGGCAACATGACCGGTGCCGCCCTGCTCGCCGTCCTTCTGCCGATCTTCTTTCAGCGCATGAAGGTGGACCCGGCGGTCGCCACGGGCCCCTTCGTGACGACCGCGATCGACATCCTCGGCGTTCTCAACTATTTTGTCATCGCAAGCTGGATCTTTAATCTCTGAGCGGCGCAGGCTCAGGCGTCCACGATGACAGCGTTCGACGCTTCGGCTGCTTCCGCCCAGGGTTGCGGCCGAAGCGCCAACTCCGCCAGCAGGCCGGTCAGTTCCGGGCGCAAGGACTCCATCTCGGCCACTAGCCAGTCGACGAACGGCTGACTGCGGCGACCGGGAAGCGCCGCCGCCACCGATTCCCTGGCAACCGCCAGGTCATTCAAGCGACCCAGCAGATCCTGCAGGGCGGTGACTGATTGCAGGTAGCTGGCAAGGGCGGACACCGGCAGCAAAGGCGAAAAAAACTCGAGCGCGTAACGCAACTGCTTGAAGGCGACGCGCAGGCGGTGCCGGGCGGCCGCGTTGCCACTCAACGCTTCCGGCGTCCGTTCGCTGACCCGCCGCAGACGGCGGCTGAGGCAGCGCGGGGCGAAGCTCTCCAGGCGATTAGCCGGCGTTTCCGGCAGCGCCAGCACGGCGGCCGAATACTCGATTAGCAGCCGGCAGTAGTCGGCTGACCTGAGCGCTGCTCGTGCAGCACGACGGCTCGTCAGACGCCGCTGCAAGCTGTAGCGAACGAGACGATCGAAATCGCCGTTGTCTGGAAACGCCGCCGCCAGCGCCGGGACCGTCTCGGCGATGAACACGTCCCAGTTGCGAGCATCTCCCAGCTTGCTCGCCATCGCCTGCCAACGTAGATCGAAGCGGGCGACGAACGCCTCGGGCAACAACGGCTCCCACAAGCGGATGGCCGATCGCAGGCGGCGCATGGCGACTCGTGCCTGATGGACGAACTCCGGCTGCTCGGTCTGGCAGACGCCTTCTTCGTTGCTCTGCAACTGAGTCAGGCAACTCAGCGAGACCCGCTGAAACGCCGTCAGACTGGGCAAGCGAGGGGTGAGCGGAACCGGCGTCGATTTCACCGCCGCGAGCGGTGTGTCGGCGAGCAGGCGGTAGGCGCGCTCCGACTTGCTATTTACTTCCGGATGCAGCAACAAGGTCTGCTGCAGCTCGCCGGCAAGATCAAACAGGTCGCCCACGGTTCCCCGGATCAACTCGAGTTCGATCTCGCGGATGGTTCGCCGACGACCTTGAGCGTCGATCCAGCCACGATCGAGCGCGACTTCGATAGTCGCGCCGCGGTCACGTTCGAGCAGCCACGTCTGGCGCGTGAAACGCGTCGTATACAGCGGCTGCAGCTGCTCGCGAACCGACTCGAGCAGCGCGCGAACCGTCCCGTCATCGACGCCGGAGAAGTCGAAGTGTCCGGGATCGCTCGGCAGCTCCCATTCGCCGCGTTGCGCCAGGCCGCTGCTCAAAGCAGCGTCGGTCTTTACCGTCAAGAACCACTCGCGGCCCTTCAGGCGATGGCGAACGAGAACACGCTCCTGGCGTAGGCGACCGTCTTCCGTGTCGTAATAGGTGTTGACCAGCCGTTGCCGCTGCGGCGAGACCGCCGCGAGTAGCGGGTGCTGTGCCAAGTCGCGGGCAGCACGCGTCGATAAGGAAAGCTTTATCTCGATTTCGGTAGCCATCGAATCCTCGTTATCAAAACCGGTCAGGACATCTTCTCGATCAGGTGTGACTTGAGCTGTGCTCGCCCGGATGGATTCGCCATCGCAATGATCGTACTTCCCGCCCTGATGATGTGATCGACTTTCGGATTGAAGACCCAGGCGCCATCGGTCTCGCGCAGCGCGAGGAGGATGTAATCGGGACTTCTTAAACGTAATTGACCTACGGGCGTCGCAGGAAAGTTCGCCGGCACCGGCACCTCCTCGACACGGACGTTCTTGTCCGAGCGAATCATCTCGTCGAGAAAACCGACGACATGTGGTCTGACCATCGCCGACGCCAGGCGAATGCCGCCCGTGAAATCGGGAGAGAAGACGGCGTCGGCGCCGGCCTTGGTCATCTTCTCGACGTTGCGCAGTTCCTGGGCGCGAGCGACGATGCGAAGATCGCTACGCAACTGACGCGCCGTAATGATGATCATCAGGTTGCGCGAGTCGTCGCCCGTAACCGCGAACAAACCTCGGGCGTCTTCGATGTCCGCCGCATCGAGCAGATCATCGTCCGAGGCGTCGCCCTGCAGATAGAGGAGACCGGGAAAGCGGTCGAGATTCTCTTCGAAACGCGATTCCTCGATATCGATGGCGACGAAATGGCGACCGGTATTCTGTAGTTCGCGACCGACGCTGCGACCAACACGCCCGAAACCACAGATGATGAAGTGCTGCCGCAATTTCTGAATACGCTTTTCCATTCGCCGCCTCCGAAGCGATTGATCCAGATCCTTCTCCAGGAAGAAGACCGACAGGCTGGTAAACAGGAAGGTCAGCGCGCCAGCACCTGAAATCGCGACGAAGCCGGCAAAAATGCGCTGCTCCAACGAATGCAGGGGAACGATTTCGCCGTAGCCGACGGTCGAAATCGTGATCAAGGTCATGTAGATCGCGTCTGACCAATCTCCATGGTCACCTGCAATGGCGAAAAACCCGACGGTGCCGACGCCAATCAGGACGAGTACGGCGACCCCTGCCCAAACGATGCGGACGATGATGCGTTGCAACTGGGCAGCTACACGCAGGTCGGACTCCTGAAGCGGACGCGAACGACGCCGCGACCGAACCGGCGCCACGCTACCTGGCATGCGAGCAATCAGACTCTGGACGAACGCGATAGGCCATCGACAGGAGGCAGAAGTGGCAGCAGTTGTGGAGCTGGTGCAACGCAGATGGTGTATTCTCTGCCGTCGAGATTCGCACATCTCCTGGCGCTTGTCCAGGTTTTCACGCCCCTCGCCGCGTTCGTCGCGCGATCTGTTGTCTTTCTACGGCGCGCGTTTGCGCGCTCCCCGCCAGCACCCGTCATGCATAACCCTCGTTACTCCCGGCGCAAGCTTCGTTTCCCTGCCGGCCAGCGTATCGCCGACGCGATTCTCGACTACGTCGGCCAAACGCCGACGACCGACGAGCGCCAACGGCCCTATCCCGATCGTCGCGCCCGCACGCTGGCACGCAGCGTCGCTCGTCAGGCTGCGCTGACCGCTGGCGGTCTGACGCTGCCGCCGGGGCCGGTCGGTTGGCTGACGCTGCTCCCCGAATTGCGCTCCTTGTGGCAGCTACAAACGCAGTTGGTCGCCGACATCGCCGGCTGCTACGGCAGGGCGGAGCAGATTACACGCGAGGAAATGCTCTATTGCCTCTTTCGCCACACCGACCCACAAGCGGTTCGCGACCTCGTTGCGCAGATCGGTCACCGATTCGTCGTCCAGCGCGCGTCGCGACCCCAGCTGCAGGCGATCGCACTTAAGATCGCCATTCACTTCTCGCAGCGCCTCATCGGTCGCGGCGTTTCACGCTGGATTCCCGTCTTCGGCGCGCTCGGTGCCGGTGCCTACGCTTACTACGACACCTGGCAAGTCGCAAGAGCAGCGAACGAACTTTTCGCCACGGTCGTCGAAATCGTTCCCGAGCGATCTGACGGCGATCTCGCCCGGAAGTAGCCGACAACGCGGCAGATCGCGATCAACCAAGCGGCAGCGGCTACCCGGCGATGAGGCGTGCTGCCGGATCCTGGCGATAGAAAGCAAGCAGCTTGGCATAGAAGGCGGGATACTCGGCCTGCAGAAGATCCGGCGTCTCGAAAAAGGCTTCACTCATGACCGCGAAGAACTCGCCGGGATTTTCCGCCGCATAAGGATCGAACACGGTTTCTTCGCCACAGGCTTCGGCCGCGTCCACGGCGGCAGCGAAATGCTCGTAGCTGGCGAGGAGGACATCTTGCCAGGCAGCGATGGAGAGTCCGTCCGGCAGCGGCGGAACGCCGTTCGTCTCACCGGTCAGCATGTCAAGCTTGTGCGCGAACTCGTGGATGACGACGTTGTAGCCGCTGCCCGCCATTTGTGCATCGCGCCAGGAAACCAGCAGCGGCCCGCCCTCCCAGGCTTCCCCGGAAGCGATTTCCCGATACTCGTGGACGACACCCGTTTCGTCCTCGACACTACGCGGAATGACGAATTCGTCGGGGTAAACGATGATGCCCACCCAGCCGCGGTAGTACTCAAGACCGAGATTCAGGATCGGCAGGCACCCCTGGGCGGCGATCGACAGGCAGATCGCATTGTCGAGCACCAGACCACCGGCGGGAGTGAACTCTTTCTCGGCGAGAAAGCGTTCACTCAAACGGCGCAGGCGTTCCTCCTCCTCGCGTCCGAGGGCGGCAAGAAACGGCAAGGCGTCAACCACCTCGCGCCACAAGGCATCCGGCGCACGCGGCAGCTCGCTCGGCTTTCGCCACCAGGACAATAACTTACCAATCATGCCGTGGGCGGCTCCCGGCTCCGCGTCGTGAGGTAGATGCCAAAGAATATCAGCGTAATCCCGACGTAATGGTAGACCTGCAAACGCTCGCCGAGAAAGACCACCGAGAGCGCCGTACCAAATACCGGCAGGAGGTGAAGAAAGAGGCTCGCCTGGTTGGCGCCCACCTCGCCAACTGCGCGGTTATAAAAAACATAACCGAGAAAACCGGGGAAAACGCCGGTGTAAGCGATTCCCGCTAAGGAAGCGAAAGAGACGACAATTTCCCGGCCGTGCACGACTTCCCAGGCGTACGCCGGCGCCAGCGGCAGCAGACCGATAATCGTCAAGGCGGCGAGCATCAGCAGCGGATCGACGCCGGCCGGCCGCCATTGCAGGCCAATCGTGTAGACCGCCCAGGTCAACACCGCTGCCAGCATCCACAAATCACCCACGTTGAGCGACAGCGCTGCCAGCATTTCGACCTGTCCGCGACAGACGATCGCTGCCACGCCGAGGAACGATAGTGCGACGCCGAGCCAGGCGACCGGGCGCAGGCGCTGGCCCAGAAACAGCCAGGACAAGGTGATCGTCGCCATCGGAATTACCGAATTGATGAGGACCGCGTTGGTTGCCGGCGTGTAGTTGAGCGCCAGGTAGGCGAACGTGTTGTAGCCACCGACACCGATCAGGCCGAGAACGAACAGCGGCTTCCAGCCCCGCCTGAGCAGAGGCCATTGCGCCCGCAGGTGCGGCAACGCCAAGGGCAGCGCCAGCGAAAAAGCGATCGTCCAGCGCCAGAAAGCCAGTGTCAACGGCGGCACCTGATCGCGAATCGCCCGCCCGAGAACCATGTTCCCCGACCAGAAGAGCATCGTCAGCGTCAACAGCAGGTAGGGATGCCGAAAGCGGGAGAGCGCCGATCGCGTAAGCATGCCGGCATTATGCCCGACGCGGGAGCAGGCAGCGGCAATCGGCAGAATCCAGGATAATGCACGCATGGTCTCGGTCGTTCATTCGCTCGCCGTCCAGAGCAATCTTGAAAATTCGCTGCGAACCCTCACCGAGGGTCTACCCGAGGCCGCGGCCGAACGTCTGCGACGGGCGGTCGACGTCGCGCAAGCGACCTACGGCGACCGGTCACTCGGCAGTGGCGAAGAGGTTTGGGGCCACGCGTTGGGCATGGCGTTGATCGTCGCCGGTCTCAGGCTCGACGCCGATTCGCGTCTGGCCGCCCTGCTCTTCGCCGTGCCCACGCTCGAAGAACTCGGTCTGGGGCGGATCGAGAGAGACTTCGGTCGCGGAGTAGCGCATCTGGTCGACGGGATTTCACGCCTCAACCGCATGCGACCGATCACCCGTGGCTTCGTCGCGCCGTCACTCGAACCGGGTACCAGCACGACGCACGAGTTCCGGGCACAGATCGAAGTCTTGCGCAAGATGCTGCTGGCGATGGTCGAAGACATACGGGTCGTCCTCCTGCGTCTCGCGTCGCGTACGCAAACGCTACGCCATTACGCCAGCGAGCCAGACGACCTGCGTCTACCGGTGGCGCGCGAAACGCTCGAACTCTATTCGCCGCTTGCCAATCGCCTCGGTGTCTGGGAGCTGAAATGGGAACTCGAAGACCTCTCATTTCGTTTTCTGCATCCCGAGATCTACAAGCAGATCGCTCGCCACCTCGACGAGCGGCGTAGCGAACGCGAACAATTCATCGTCGACGCGGTCACCCTCCTGAAAAGCGAGCTGGCCGCCGCCGGCGTCAACAACGCCGAAATCTACGGCCGACCGAAGCACATTTACAGCATCTGGAACAAGATGCGCAAGAAGGGAGTGGAGTTTTCCGAGGTCTACGACGTCCGCGCGCTGCGCGTCATCGTCGACGAAGTCAGGGATTGCTATACGGCGCTGGGCGTCGTACACCACCTCTGGTCACCGATCGCCAGGGAGTTCGACGACTACATCGCGCATCCAAAAAGCAACGACTATCGCTCGCTGCACACGGCCGTGCATTGTCCCGACGGCCGGGCGGTTGAAGTTCAGATCCGGACGCGCGAAATGCACCACCACGCCGAGCTTGGCGTCGCCGCCCACTGGCGCTACAAAGAAGGCAGCCAACCGACCGCCGAGGACCGCTACGACGAGAAAATCGCCTGGCTGCGCCAGTTGTTGAGCTGGCGAGACGACGCCGCCGACGCTTCGGACTGGGTCGGGCACTACAAACAGGCCGCCTTCGACGAGACGGTTTACGTGTTGACGCCTCAGGGACGGGTGATCGACCTGCCGCGCGGTGCGACACCGGTAGACTTCGCCTACCGCGTACACACCGACCTCGGCCATCGCTGCCGCGGCGCCAAGGTTAACGGCGCCCTGGTGCCGCTCAATACACAGCTGGCCACCGGACAACGAGTCGAGATCGTTGTCGCCAAACAAGGAGGGCCGTCGCGCGACTGGCTGAACGCTTCACTCGGCTTTCTGCACACGCATCGCGCACGAATCAAGGTCAGGCAATGGTTCGCCAGCCTGGCGCTCGAGGATACCCTCGCCGAGGGACGTGCAATCGTCGTTCGCGAACTGCAGCGGATGGGGCTGAGCGGCGTCAATTTCGACGAACTCGCCAGCAAGGTCGGCCTTGCGAGCAGCACTGACTTGTTCGTCGCCGTCGCGCGTGCGACGGTCAACCTGCGCCAGCTCCAGGTGGCCGCCCGCGGCAGTGAGCTGCCGGTCGACGAACGCGTGGTTAACCTGTTGCCACCGCGCCGACAACGTGACAATGCAGGCGGCAACAACGGGATCCTGATCGTCGGCGTCGACCGCTTGTTGAGCCAGCTCGCGGGTTGCTGCAAGCCGGTGCCGCCCGATCCAATCGTGGGCTTTGTCACCCGCGGCAAGGGCGTTTCAGTGCACCGTGCCGATTGCAGCAATTTCGGCCACTTGCGGACGACCCATCCGGAACGAGTGATTGAAACCACCTGGGGCGTGAAGACGGACAGCGTCTTCGCCGCCGACCTGGTGATCGAAGCCTACGACCGCCAGGGTCTGCTACGAGACGTCTCGGACGTGTTGGCGCGGCAAAAGATCAACGTCGTCGCTGTCAACACGGTCTCACGGCTCGGCAATGCGCACATGAGCTTCACCGCTGAAGTCGAAAGCATCGAGCAACTCAAGCGCACGCTGGCACTTCTGCATCAGGTCGAAGGCGTCGTCAGCACGCGCCGCGCCTAAGAACCGGCTTGTCGCCGTTCGCCGCCGGGCAACGCCCGGCACGGCGTCGTTCAGGCCTTGAGCAGCTCGATCAATTCCGCCTGCGACGAATGCGGACTCGTGCGCGAGCCACGCCGCTGGTGGTAGCTGCCGTCGGGCCCTAGTTCCCAGGCCAAACTATTGTCGGTGAGGTAGATTTGCAATCCTTCGACAATCACCCGGCGTTTGAGCTTGCGGTCGAGGACCGGGAAGGCCAGCTCGATGCGCCGGAAGAAATTGCGCTCCATCCAGTCGGCACTCGACAGATAGACCTTCTCCTCGCCCGCCGCGTAAAAGTAGAACACGCGATGATGCTCGAGCTGCCGGCCAATGATCGAACGGACACTGATATTGTCCGAAAGCCCTTTGACCCCGGCGCGCAGACCGCAGACGCCACGCACGATGAGGTCGACCTTGACGCCCGCCTGTGACGCCTCGTACAAGGCACAAATCGTTTCCGGTTCGAGCAGCGAGTTCATCTTTGCGATGATGCGCGCCCGCTTGCCGGCACGTGCGGCGTCGGCTTCGGCACGAATCCCGGCGACGACGTTCGCCTGCAGCGTGAACGGCGCCTGCCAGAGATGAGTCAGTGATTGCGCCCGACCGAGACCGGTCAGTTGCTTGAAGACTTCGTTGGTATCGGCGCCGATCTCTTCGTTGCAGGTCAGAAGTCCGAAGTCCGAATAGAGTCGGGCGGTCTTCGGATGATAGTTGCCCGTCCCGAGATGGACGTAGCGGCGCAGCAGGCTATTCCCGGCCGTCCCCTCCTCGCGGCGAACGATCATCAGCATCTTGGCGTGCGTTTTGTAACCAACCACCCCGTAGACGACGTGAGCGCCGACCTCCTCCAGTTTGGTCGCCCAGCCGATGTTTGCTTCCTCGTCAAAGCGCGCCATCAGTTCGACGACGACGGTCACCTCTTTGCCGTTCTGCGCCGCGCGCAGCAGCGACTGCATCAGAACGGAATCGGTCCCCGTCCGGTAGACGGTCATCTTGATCGCCACCACCAGCGGGTCGGTCGCAGCCTGATCGAGCAACTCGATCACCGGAGTGAAACTCTGGTACGGGTGATGCAGGAGGACGTCTCCGCCCCGAATACTGTCGAAAACATTGTGGCACTTCTGCAGCGTCTTGGGAGTACCAGGGGAAAACGGCGGAAACTTGAGATCCGCGCGAACCACCCAGTCAGGCACCTGCATCAGACGAACCAGGTTAACCGGGCCAGGAACACGGAAAAGGTCGCTTTCGTTGAGGTTGAACTGACCAAGCAGGAACTGCGTCATCGCCTCCGAGCAATTGTTGGCCACCTCGAGACGGACGGCGTCGCCAAAGTGGCGCTGCGGCAGCTCGCCCTGGATCTTGGCGCGCAAATTCTTCACCTCTTCCTCATCGACAAAGAGGTCGCTGTTGCGCGTGACGCGGAACTGATAGCAGCCGAGCACCCTCATGCCGGCAAACAGTTCCTGCACGAACTCGTGCAGGATCGACGACAGAAAGACAAACGTATACTCGCTCTCGCCAAGTTCGCGCGGCAGTCGAATGACGCGCGGCAAGACGCGAGGCGCCTGGACGATCGCCGCGCCCGAGCTGCGGCCAAACGCGTCACGACCCTCCAGCTCCACCGCGAAGTTGAGGCTCTTGTTGAGAACACGCGGGAAGGGATGCGAGGGGTCGAGGCCGATCGGCGTGATCACCGGCATCACCTCGCGGAAGAAGAAGCCGCTAATCCACTCGCGCTGGGCGGGGGTCCACTCGGAACGCTTGCTAAAGCGAATGCCCTCCGCCGCGAGCGAGGGCAGGATCTCATCGTTCAGAAGTGCATATTGCTCCTTGACAATCGCATGCGTCTCGTCGCTCACGAGACGATAGACCTCGCGCGCGGTCTTGCCATCGGTGGTGATGGCAACCGACCCGAGCTTGATCTGCTCCTTGATACCGGCCTCCCGGATTTCGAAGAACTCGTCCAGATTGCTGCTCACGATACACAGGAAGCGCAGGCGTTCGAGCAGTGGTGTGCGTGGGTTCTTCGCTTGCCAGAGGACGCGCCGATTAAACGCGAGCAGGCTCATTTCACGATTCTGGAAGTACTCGGGCGGAAACGTCGTCGTCGGCTTGTGCGCAGGCAGATCGGTCGGGGTTTCGGTAGTCATAGGTTGATTCGCTTGGGGAAATGAGGGCGGGGCCGCAAGGATCAGATGAGCGCAGCATCATACAACCTTCGTCCTGCTCCCGGTCAATTACATTGCCATTTTCTTGTCCGGTGCGAGATCGCCGAATTTGCGGGCAACGAGAACGGCAGCGAGGGGAATGCTAAAATGGGCGCCCAGCATGGTCTCTTCGGCAGGACTGAACAACAACAGGCATGAGCTACGAACTGATTGCCGGCGTCGATCTGGGTTCCAACAGCTTTCGCCTGCAGATCGGGCGGGTCGTTGGCAATCGCATTCACCCGCTAGAAACGCTAAAAGAAACGGTCCGACTGGGTTCCGGTCTGACCCGCGACAAACTGCTCGACCGGGCGTCGCAACAGCGCGCGCTCGAAGCCTTGAGCCGGTTTGGCGAACGGCTGCGCGAGTTCACTGCCGACCAGGTGCGCGCCGTAACGACCGACGCCATGCGCGTCGCGAGGAACGCGGATTTGGTCTTGCCGCACGCAGAAGCGGCACTCGGTTTCCCGATCGAGATCATCGGTGGTCGCGAAGAAGCCCGCCTGATTTTCATTGGCGCCGCCAACGCGCTTCCGGCAGCCAGCCATCGGCGGCTGGTGGTGGATATTGGCGGCGGCTCGACCGAGTTCATCATTGGTCAACGCGCCGAGCCCTGGCTGATGGAGTCGCTGTTTATGGGCTGCATCAGCTATCGCCAACGCTTCTTTCCGGAAGGCAAAGTCGACAAGAAACGCTTCGGCGCCGCCGAAGTGGCCGCCGCGCGGGAAATCGAGGGAATTATCGCCGACTTCCAGCGCATGGGCTGGGAGGAGGCGGTCGGCTCGTCAGGCTCGGCGCAGGAAATTGCCGACATCCTGGAGAGCAACGAACTCAATCCTGACGGTGCGATCGGGATCACTCGCGCCGGACTGGGAAAGCTTCGACAGTTGCTGATTCGTGCCGGATCGGCCGAAGCGCTGGGTCTGCCGAGCATACGCCCGGAGCGGTTACCGATTCTCCCGGGTTCGATCGCGATCATGTCGGCCGTCTTCTCCGCGCTCAAAATCGAGCGGATGACGTATTCCGACGGTGCCCTGCCGCTCGGCGTACTCTACGATCTGCTCGGACGCTTCGGGCACCACGACACGCGTGACGAGACGGTGATCGATTTCCGCCGGCGCTACCAGGTCGATCAGGGCCAAGTCAGGCGCGTCGAGCGGACGGCGATGGCCTTGCTCGGACAACTGATCCGACTCGACGCCCCCGAGCATGAAAACGACGCCCATTTCCTGCGCTGGGCGGTTTCCCTGCACGAGATTGGCGTCTCGGTCGCCCACAACCAGTCGCACAAGCACGGCGCCTACATCGTCAGCCATGCCGACATGCCCGGCTTCTCAAAGCGCGACCAGGCGCGTCTGGCGCTGCTCGTTCTCGGTCAGCGGGGCAAGCTGCAGAAGCTCGCCACCATGCCGGACGGAGACCCCAACTGGCGCCTCGTCTTCTGCCTCCGCCTCGCGGTATTGCTTCATCGTTCTCGTGACGACGAGCAACTGTTGGCCGAGCCGTCGGTGAGCGAGTCGGCGGTCGGCTTTCAGCTACTGCTACCCGCCGAATGGCTGAACGCAAATCCGATAGCAGCGGCAGCACTCGACGAAGAAGTATTGGTCTGGCGACGTATTGGCAGCAATCTGCGGATCACTTCCGTGGCAACGACCGCCCGCCCGACGCCGTCGTAAGTCGGACCGGGCGCACACAGCATGGCCCAGGCGACGGTAGAAACACGGCAGCGACTCGACTCGGTGCAGATCGTGCTCGCCGGCGACTGGACGCTGGCGACGCTGCCGCAACCCATTTCAAGCGTTGAGCAGCGTTTGCGCGACCTCGCGCGCGTCGATCCCGGCTGGGACCTGCGGGCCATCTCGCGGCTCGACAGCGTTGGCGCCGTGCTCCTATGGCGCAGTTGGGGTCGCCGCTGGCCGTCGTCACTCGCGGTCTCGGGCACCCATCGTGGGCTCCTGGAGCGAGTCGAGGCCATCCAGCCCGAGTCGTCACTACCGACACGCGACGCCCTGGCCTGGCTGCTCGTCCCCGGGCGCCTGAGTCTCCTGGTTATCGACCACTTGACGGGAATGCTCGCGCTCGTCGGCCAGCTGGTACTCGACCTGCTCTACCTCTGCGCTCACCCGCGCGACGTCCCCTGGCGCGAGTTCTCCGCCAATCTCTACAAGAGTGGAGCGCAGGCGCTGCCCGTAACGGCTCTGATCGGCTTCCTGATCGGTATCGTGGTCTCGTATCTCTCGGCGCTGCAGCTCAAAACCTTTGGCGCCGACGTCTTCATCGTCAACCTGCTTGGCATCAGCATCATCCGCGAACTGGGTCCGGTGCTCGTCGCCGTTCTTGTCGCCGGACGCTCGGGGTCGGCGATGACCGCCCAGATCGGGGTCATGCGCGTCACCGAAGAAATTGACGCGCTGGCGACCATGGGAGTCTCGCGCAGTTTGCGCCTGGTGCTGCCCAAGGTCGCCGCGCTCGCCGTCGCCATGCCGCTGCTGGTAATCTGGTGCTCGGCGACCGGCGTCATTGGCGGCATGCTTTCGGCGCACCTGCAGATGGACCTGTCGTATGGCTTTTTCCTCGACACCCTGCCGCGGGTGGTACCGGTTGCCAACGTCTGGATCGGCCTCAGCAAGGGCCTGGTTTTCGGTCTGTTGATCGGCGTCATCGCCTGCCACTTTGGCCTGCGCGTAAAGCCCAACACCGACAGCCTGTCGGCACAAACCACAACCTCGGTGGTTGCCTCGATCACGGTCGCGATCCTGATCGATGCGGTGTTCGCAGTGCTCACCCGCGGCTTCGGAATCCCCTTGTGAGCCGACTCGCCGCTGCAACCGAGGAAACCGCTCCGGTGATCCGGATCGAGCGACTGTGCACCGAATTCGCTGACCTCGTCATCCACCGCAACCTCGATCTCGTCGTCGACCGCGGCCAGATCGTCGGACTGGTCGGCGGTTCAGGTAGCGGCAAGACCACCTTGCTGCGCGAGATCGTTGGCCTGTTGGCGCCGAACACGGGAAGCGTTGAGCTTTTTGGACAGGACGTCGGCGACCGCGACCCCTTACGCCAGCGAGCACTGCGCCGCCGCTTCGGCATGCTTTTCCAGCAGGGCGCCTTATTCTCGGCGCTCTCGGTTTTCG
This sequence comes from uncultured Candidatus Accumulibacter sp., assembly GCA_964420975.1. Taxonomy (GTDB): domain Bacteria; phylum Pseudomonadota; class Gammaproteobacteria; order Burkholderiales; family Rhodocyclaceae; genus Accumulibacter. Next base: position 103,783 of record CAYQVH010000005.1, on the reverse strand, counting down.
ATAACATCGCATTCCCGTTGCGCGAGTTGCGATTGCTCGACGACGCGCTGATCCGCGATCTGGTGTTGCTGAAGCTGGCGATGGTCGAGCTGGAACCACGACACGGCCGTCTGATGCCGGCCGAACTTTCCGGTGGCATGATCAAGCGTGTTGCGCTGGCGCGCGCCCTGGCACTGGAACCCGAGTTACTCGTCCTGGACGAACCCACCGCCGGACTCGACCCCGATCGCAGCGAGAATTTCGTCAAGCTACTCAAGACTTTGCAACAAGAACTCCAGTTCACGGTGGTGATGGTGACGCACGATCTAACGACTCTGCTCGGCTTGGCAACCCGCCTCGCCGTGCTCGCCGAACACAGAATCGTCGCTAGCGGAACGATCGCCGACGTGCTGGCAGTCCAGCATCCTTTCATTCAGAACTTCTTCGCATCCGGACAAGTAGCGTCGCTAGCCGGCGCAGGACCCTGTTAGCCTTGGAAAATCGCGCCCATGCCCTTCTCGCCGGGCTTTTTACGCTGCTCCTCGGAGTCGCCGCGCTGGCCGCGATCTGGTGGTTCGGCGGCAAGCACGACGCGACCAAGGACTACCTCGTGGTGACGCAACAAAACGTCACCGGTCTCAACCTACAGGGCCAAGTGCGCTATCGCGGAATCCGCGTCGGCAAGGTGCAATCAATCCAGCTCGACCCGAACGACGTGCGCAACATCCTGATCCGGATAAACGTCGACCAGGCGGTTCCGGTGACCAAGGGAACAACTGCCAAACTCGGCTACCAGGGAGTAACCGGAATTGCCCACGTCCTGCTTGAAGACAACGGCTCGGACATCAGTCCCTTGGTCGGAACCACCGGAGAAGCGCCGCGCATCGCCATGCAGTCGTCGCTGATTCAGGAACTGTCGGAAGCCGGCACGGCAACGTTGCGGCAAGCCCGAGACTTTCTCACCAACGCCAATGACCTGCTCGACGGAGAAAACAGGCAACGCTTCGACCAGATCCTGGTCAACCTCGAAACCACCAGCGGCCAGATGGCCGAAGTAACCCACCGGATGCGAGAAGTCCTGGCGCCCGAAAACGTCGCTCGGGTAAAGGCAACGCTGGCGCACGCCGAGCGAGCAACCGCCGAAGTGGCGCCGACGCTGACAGAGGTTCGAGCGCTGCTGCGGCGGCTGCTGGTAGTCAGCGATCAGCTCGGCGTCCTCGTTGGCGATCCCTCACCGAACGGACCGGCGGCGCTGGCGCCGCGGCTGAACGATCTCGGGCGCGAGCTGTCGTCCACCTCTCGACAGATGAACCGCGTCCTGCAACTCCTTGAAGAGTCGCCTCAAAGCCTGATCTTCGGCCTCCCGCCGCCGATCCCTGGACCGGGAGAGCCAGGCTTTTTCGTACCACCGACCCGCGAGGCCCCCCCATGAAGCGACTCTGGCTCGTGCTCGGCGTCAGCCTGCTGCTTGCCGCTTGTGCCGCCGGCGGCCGGAAGACGGCGCCGGCCGACGTCTACGACTTCGGCATGCCGGCCGAACGCTTGCCCACCGGGCCGCAGTGGCCGGGGATCGCGCTCGAGGTGCTGGCGCCCGCCTGGTTTGACTCACTGGCGATCGAGTACCGACTGCTCTACGAAGACCCGCTCAAGTTGCGCCACTATGCCGCCAGTCGCTGGGCCGGCGCACCGGCGCAACTACTCGCGCAGCGCCTGCGCCAGCAACTCGGGCTCACCGGCAGCCGCGCACCGAGCGCGACCCGTTGCCTGCTACGCTTCGAACTGCTCGAGTTCTCCCAGGTTTTTGACACGCCACAAGAAAGCCGCGGCGTCGTTCGCGGCGACGCCACTCTGCTCGATGCCCGGCATCGGGTGGTCGAGCGTCGACCGGTCAGCCTCGACCGCCGCGCACGCACCGCCGACGCACCGGGAGGGGTCGCCGCCTTGGCCGATGCAGCCGACGCCCTCGGGCAAACCTTGTCCTCCTGGTTGAGCGACGAGGAAAAACGTGGCACGCTGAAGGATTGCCAGCCTCAGCTCACCGAGCCTCGGTAAGGGATCAACTCACTTGGGGGAACGCTCGACATGCCAAACATCTATCAGCACGGCCTCGATAAGACGCTGGCGAATTACACACCGCTCACGCCGCTGACCTTCGTCGCGCGCTGCGCGTACGTCTACCCGGAGCGTACGGCGGTCATCCACGGCCAGCGTCGATACACTTGGCTGGAGACGTTCACCCGCTGCCGTCGTCTCGCCTCGGCGCTGAGCGCGCGCGGGATCGGCGAAGGCGACACGGTCGCCGCCATGCTCAACAATACGCCGGAGATGATCGAATGCCATTTCGGCGTGCCGGCGACCGGCGCCGTACTCAATACGCTGAATACGCGGCTCGACGCGGAAACGATCGCCTTCATGCTCGAACATGGCGAGGCGAAAGTGCTGTTCACCGATCGTGAGTATTCGCCCACCGTGCGCAAGGCGCTTGCCGCCGTGCAGCGCCCGATCCTGGTCATCGACGTCGACGACAGTGAATACAGCGGGCCGGGCGATCCGCTCGGTACACAGGAATACGAGGCGTTTATCGCCGGAGGAAGCGCCGACTTTCCGTGGCGCGGGCCGAACGACGAGTGGGACGCCATTTCGCTCAACTACACCTCGGGAACCACCGGCAACCCGAAAGGCGTGGTCTACCATCACCGAGGGGCTTATCTCAACTCGATGAGCAACATCATCAGCTGGGGAATGCCACCGCACGCGGTCTATCTGTGGACCTTGCCAATGTTCCACTGCAATGGCTGGTGCTTCGTGTGGACAATGGCCGCCAACGCCGGCACCAACGTCTGCCTGCGCCGCGTCGATCCGAAACTGATCTTTGACGCCATTCGCGAGCACCGGGTGACGCATTATTGTGGCGCGCCGATTGTCCACAGCCTGATGGCCAATGCGCCCGCCGAACTGCGCACCGGGATCACGCACCAGGTGTCGGCGCTGATCGCTGCCGCGCCGCCACCGGCGGCGGTGATCGAAGCGATGGCCAACATCGGCGTCGATCTGACCCACGTCTACGGTCTCACCGAAACCTATGGTCCGGCGTCGGTTTGCGCCAAGCACAGCCACTGGGCCGACCTGCCGCTCGCCGAGCAGGTCGACCTGAACGGCCGCCAGGGGGTGCGTTACCACGCTCAGGAAGCGGTTACCGTGCTCAATCCGGAAACCCTGGAACCCGTCCCCTGGGACCGCGAAACCATGGGCGAGATCATGTTCCGCGGTAACCTGGTGATGAAGGGCTATCTGAAGAACCCGCAGGCAACCGCCGAGTCGTTTGCCGGTGGCTGGTACCATACCGGCGATTTGGCGGTGATGCACACCGACGGCTACGTCAAGATCAAGGATCGCTCGAAGGACGTGATCATCTCGGGCGGCGAAAATATTTCGTCGATCGAAGTCGAAGACGTCCTCTACAGACACCCGGCGGTCATCGCCGCCGCCGTCGTCGCAACGCCCGACGCGACCTGGGGCGAGGTACCCTGCGCCTTCCTCGAACTGCGCGAAGGGGCAAGCGCCAGCGAACAGGAGATCATCGACTTCTGCCGCCAGCACATGGCGCGCTTCAAAATACCGAAGCGGGTCGTCTTCGGCACCCTGCCGAAGACCTCGACCGGCAAGATTCAGAAGTTCGTGCTGCGCGAACGCGCCAAGTCGACTGCCGCCATCGAGTAACGCCCTGCCATAGCGGCCGGGGATCACACCGGCCACCGACGAAAAGGGGAAGCCAACCCATGATGACTACCGTAACGCCTGGTGACGAGACGCCCTACGTTGTCCGTCGCGACGAGCAAGGGATCACACACCTGACCCTGAACCGGCCGCAGCAATTCAACGCCCTTTCGCAAGCCATGATTGGCGCCTTGCAGGCGCAGCTCGACGCGATCGCCGCCGAGCCGTCGGTTCGCGTGGTCGTCCTCGGCGGAGCGGGCCGTGCCTTCTGCGCCGGACACGATCTGAAGGAGATGCGCGCCCATCATGAAAAAGCCTTCCTGCAGGATCTCTTCCGGCGCTGCGGCAAGATGATGATGACGCTGACCCAGATGCCACAACCGGTGATTGCGCGGGTGCACGGGATTGCCACCGCCGCCGGTTGTCAGCTGGTGTCGATGTGCGACCTCGCGGTGGCGGCTGACGGTGCGCGCTTTGCGACTTCGGGAATCAACGTCGGTCTTTTTTGCGCCACTCCCGGAGTCGGCCTGTCGCGCAACCTGGGTCGCAAACAGGCGCTGGAAATGCTGCTCACCGGCGACTTCATCGACGCCGAAAGCGCGCGGCGACAGGGGCTCGTCAACCGCGTCGTCGCCGCCGACGCGCTTGACGCCGAAATCGACCAGCTCGCCACGGCGATCGCCGGCAAGTCGTCGGTCGCCATTGCCATGGGCAAGCAGATGTTCTACAAGCAGCTCGAAATGGGCCTCGATGCTGCCTACCAATACGCCGCCGAGGTAATGGCCTGTAACCTGATGAGCGAAGACGCCGGCGAGGGGATCGACGCCTTCATCGGCAAGCGCCCGCCCGTCTGGAAAGGACGTTGAGCAAGCAGCAGGGCGGTCAGTAGGGCGCCACTTCGACCAGACAGTCGTAGAACGTCGCTCCGCGCCCCATATCGGTCAGCGCCTGACTCGTCACTTCGTTGCAGTTGCGGCCATCGGGCGACAGTTTGCGCCACCAGATCGAGGTCGCCGAGGCGACTCCGGGCCGCACGCGGTCGCTGACCAGGGCCCTCGCGTGAAACTCACCGCGCGGGTTGAAGACACGGACGTCCATTCCACTGCGGATGCCGCGTACCTCGGCGTCGGCGGGATGGACTATGACCGCAGGGAACGCTTCCTGCGCCAGAAATCGCGGCGAGTTGGCGAAGCTGGTGTTGAGGAAGTTCCTTGCCGGGGGGGTGATCAGCGCGAGCGGGAAGTCGCCCGCCAAGGCACTGTGCCGCCACTCGTGCGGCGCGATGAAATCCGGCAGAGGATCGATTCCCTGCTGCGCGAGCGTCTGGCTGATGAACTCGCACTTACCGGACGGCGTCGGGAAGCCCCCGTCGGCGAACAAGGCCGATCGGCGCGGAAGACTGAGGCGAGCATGGCCGGCCGCTTTCAGCGTCTCCCACGTCAGACCGGCGAGCCGCGGGTCGCTCCAGTCGAGCGCCTGACGACAGAGCTCATCGTCGCTATCGTCGAAACACGCGTCGCGAAAGCCCATCGCGCGCGCCAGACGGCGGAACAACTCGCTGTTTGGCAACGCCTCTCCCAGCGGCGCGATCGCCGGCAGGTTGACCTGCAGGTGTCGATGCCCGTAGGACTTGTGCACGTCGAGCTGTTCGACGTGGCTCGTCGCCGGCAGCAGAAGGTCGGCGTAGTCGGCGGTATCGGTTTGAAACAGATCGTGAACGACGGTGAAGAGGTCGTCGCGGGCGAAACCGCGCACGACTTCATTGGCGTGCGGGGCAATCGCCACCGGATTGCTGTTGTAGACGAACACCGCCCTGATCGGCGGCTGCAAGCGCAGGAGGTCGTTGCCGATCGTCGTCATATTGATGACGCGTGGGGGAGGAGACGGCATCAGGTCCGGACGTTCGAGAGCGGCCGTTGCGACCGGGTAATGTCCGGAGGTCGACAACAGCACGCCGCCCGCCGGGTAGCGCCAGGCGCCGGTCAGCGCCGGCAGACAGGCGATGGCGCGTAACGCCATGCCGCCGCCGGCGGTACGGTTGATGCCATAGTTGCAGCGGATCGCTGCCGGTGACGCGCTGGCGTAGAGGTGGGCCAGTTCTTCGATCTCGGCCGCATCCAGGCCACAAAGGGTCGCCACCCGCGCCGGCGGAAAGCGCTCGACGCGCTCACGCAGTGCGTCGAAGCCGAGCGTGTGGCGGGCGATGTAGTCGTGGTCGACGAGATCGTCGCGTATCAGGACGTGCATCAGCCCGAGCGCCAGCGCGCTGTCGGTGCCTGGCAGGGGCGCGAGGTGCTGATGACACTTCTCGGCTGTCGCCGTACGACACGGATCAATCGCCACCAGGCGCGCACCGTGGCGCTTCGCCTCCTGCGCCAGACGCCAGAAGTGCAGGTTGGAGACGACGCTATTCGTCCCCCAGAGTACGATCAGGCGAGCGTCGACGACGTCTTCCGGATCAAAGCCAACGCTGGCACCGATCGTCGCCTCGTAACCCATCGCCCCAGCGCTGGCACAGATCGTGCGGTCAAGCTGGGCAGCGCCGAGGCGGTGGAAGAATCGCCGATCCATCGATCCGTAGCCAATCAGCCCCGAATTTCCGGCGTAGCTATAAGGAACGATCGCCTCGGCGCCGTCGCTGGCAGCGATGCTGCGGAAGCGCTCGGCGATCGTTGCCAGCGCCTCGTCCCAGGAGATACGCTCGAACTTCGCCCCCGGCCCCTTGGCGCCCACGCGACGCTGCGGATAGAGCAATCGGTCCGGGTGATAGATGCGCTCCGGATAATAGGCCACCTTGGTGCACAGCACGCCGGCGGTCGGTGCGTGATCGGTGGCAGCGCTGACTTTGATAACGCGACCGTCGCTAACCGTCACCTCGAGCGCGCAGGTATCGGGACAGTCATGCGCGCAGGCGCCGCTCACGCGATAGCTGTCGGCCGCGGTGGAAGGGAGTGTTTTCATGGTGATGGTCCAGCGCTGATCTCCGGCGCACGATAACAGCTTGTCGCCGTCTCTGGCCAGCAGCGATGCTCGGTCACGCAACGTGATGCGCGACACTTTGTCGCATTCCGCTAACCGGAAAGCGTTGCCTACAATGCCACTCTAGCACCCTTGCCAAAACCCGAGATGAAGCACATCGAGACCTCGCCTAACACCGCTACCGCGCCAAGCGTTCCCGACCTGGCGCCGCCGCTGACGACCATCGCGAACCGACAACCACCGGCCAACGGCACGCTGAAGACCGTCACCGCGCGTTCGGAAAGGCTGCTGCGCGAACGTGGTGAACGGATCTTTTCTGCCGGCAGCAGCGGCGGCGCCTGGCGCGTCGTCAGCGGATCGGTACGCCTCGACCGGCAAGCGCCGAGCGGTGAGGAGAGCTTCGCCAGCCTCGCCATCAGCGGCGACATCGTCGGCGCCGAGACACTCCTCTCCGGCAAGTACACCTTCGCCGCTACCGCGCTTTCTGGGTGCGTGCTCGTTCCCTGGCCGGAGGCGGCGGCGTCGGGCGCAGAGGCGTTGCTGAGCACGCTGGCCAAAGCCGAGCGCCGCGCAGCCGAGGTCATCGCGCTGCGCTGCGGGCAGGCGGCCGACCGCGTCCGCCGCCTAGTGATGATGCTCGCGCACCGGCCAGACACCGGCGTGCGCGACAGCGGCGCAGGAGTGCAGGTGGTCCTCCCGTCACGCCAGGACATGGCCGACATCACAGCGCTCAAGCTGGAAACGGTTTCGCGCATGGTGAGTCAGCTCCGACAAGCCGGCATCCTCGATCCATTGCAGCGCGACGGACACCCCTCCTTGCGGCAGTTCATGGTTCGCCAGCTCGCTACCGACGCTCCCTCACTTTCCCGGCAGCGCTGATCGTTCGCGTTGCCAGCCGCTGCTGGAGGTGCAAGCCGACTGCCGGCGGCACTGCCCGGAACGCGTTTGTGCTTAAATGACGCGTTTCCCGACTGCTGCCGACCGCCATGATCCGCACCCGTTTCGCGCCTTCTCCGACTGGCTTTCTGCACATTGGCGGCGCCCGCACCGCGCTTTTTTCCTGGGCCTACGCGCGGCGGCATGGTGGTCGTTTCATTCTGCGCGTCGAGGACACCGACCTTGCCCGGTCGACGCCCGAAGCCGTGCAGGCGATACTCGACGGCATGCACTGGCTTGGCCTCGATTACGACGAGGGACCGTTCTACCAGACGCAGCGCATGGATCGTTACCGGGCGGTGATTGACGACCTGCTCGCGGCCGGTAGCGCGTATCACTGCTACCAGTCTCCCGCCGAACTCGAACGTGTCCGCGAAGAACAGCGCGCGCGCGGGCTGAAGCCCCGCTACGACGGTTTCTGGCGACCCGAGGCGGGAAAAGCCCTACCGCCGCCACCGCCCGGAGTGGCGCCGGTGGTGCGCTTTCGCAATCCGGTCGACGGAGTCGTCGCCTGGGACGACCTGGTCAAGGGACGAATTGAAATCGCCAACGCCGAACTTGACGACCTCGTCATTGCGCGCGCCGACGGTAGCCCGACGTACAACTTCTGCGTCGTCATCGACGACTGCGACATGGCGATCACGCACGTCATCCGCGGCGACGATCACGTCAACAACACGCCACGACAGATCAACCTTCTGCGCGCCTTAGGCGCACCGGTGCCGCTCTACGCCCACCTGTCGATGATCCTCGGCGAAGACGGGCAGAAGCTTTCGAAGCGGCACGGCGCAGTCAGCGTCATGCAGTTCGCCGACGACGGCTACCTGCCTGAGGCGCTCGTGAACTACCTCGCGCGCCTGGGATGGTCGCACGGCGACGACGAAGTGTTTTCGCGCCAGCAGTTCTGCGACTGGTTCGACCTCGACCACATCACGCCGTCGCCGGCGCAGATGAGCAGCGAAAAGCTGAACTGGCTCAACGCCCACTACCTGCGGCGAGCGGAACGCGATCGGCTGCTGGCGCTCGTCCGTCCCCGGCTGCAGGCGCGCGGCATCGAACAGACGGCCGAGCCGTCGCTGAGCGCGATCATCGACGTCTACCGCGAGCGCGTCAGCACGCTCAATGAACTCGCCGACGCGGCGACGCTCTTCTACCGCCAACAGTTTCCCGATCCAGCGCTGCTCGACAAACACCTGACGCCGGAAGTGCTGCCGGTGGTCGCCGACTTTGCTGCGCAGTTGCCGGGAATCGCCTGGGAAGCACCGGCGATCGGCGCCTTGATCAAGCACTGTGTGGCCCGCCACGGTATCCGGATGCCCCGCTTGGCGATGCCGCTGCGCGTCATCGTCAGCGGTCAGGAGCAAACCCCTTCGGTCGACGTGCTGTTAGCGCTCTTTCCGCGCCAAACGGTGATCGAACGCCTCGCCGACGCCCTTCGACGCGTCGCCCCCTGAACCGGCAGCACCAGGCGAACCTGCGCCACCAGACCGCCCATCCGTCCTTCAGGCGGTCGCCGGCGGCCACGGCCGGACCGCCGGGTGACCGGCACCGTCAGACGTAAACCAGACCGGACAAGCGCTCGTCTGCTGCAGCCGGTCGAGCAGCGCAGCCGGCGATCGCAGCTCGACCGGCGCATACAGCGGACGGGCAGCGAACAGAAGCCGCGTCAGCTCTGACTGGAACGTCAAGTCTTCACGGGCACGGTACGGCAGGCGCTTCACCTCTTCGACCGCCAGCTGCGGATCGGCGCCGGCCACCTGCGTGCCGGGAAGAGGCGCCGCGTAGGCGTCGCACCAGCGCAAACTGGCGACCCGCTGGAAGGCGTCGAGGTGGCTGACCAGCAAACCGTCGAGGCGTCCGGTGACCTCCAGTGCGTAGCGCAGGAGGACGCCGTCCGGGTGACCCCGACGAAACCGGCCTTGCCAGCCCTGATCGCCATTGTGCGGCTCGGGCAGCACGTCGAGCGCCGGGTCGGCGGTCGGGAAGGGACCGTGCCCGTGACGCGTCAAGTAGGTACGAAGGACGCCGAGGTGCTCGACGCGGGTCGTGCAACCATAGTCTGCCGCCACCGTTGCCACTGCACGCGGGTGCACACTGCTCCAGGTGGTGTGTGGATGGAATCCCCTCCATTCGTCGAGCAAGACGCCCTGTGCTCCCTCGAAAAGGACCGTGCCGGGCCGTGCAAGACGATCGGCGATGGTTTCCGGGGACACGGGAGGAAGCACCCGCAGCAGGCCATCGACGCGGCTCAGCCACGCTTCGCCTGCCGGCTCGTCGGCGAGCAATCGATACTCGGTCACCATCGCCGGCACCCGCTCGCACGCTTCGCCAAACGCGACGAACTCTGCCTCCAGCTGGCAACGAATCCGCTGCAGCTTCCGCATCGCCAACGCGGGGCGGGCCAAGTCGCCGTATCGCAGAACTTCCTCTGGACGCTCGAGCGCGTGGCGGACGGTTTCACCGACGCCGACACCGCAGCTGCCGTGTGCCCCACTCCCCCGCAATAGTTCGCGCAGCCGGCCCGCCGCCTGATGAAACGGCGTGGTGACGCGACAACGCCGATCGATCAACAAGCGCCGGTACGCGTCGTCCGCCCCGATCGACGACAGGCGCGCCAGTTCGACGCCGAGCGCTCCGGGATGGACGATCACCGGATAGGCGAGCACCGTAGCGACGTCCGGCACCAGCGTCCCGGCAGAGAACTGCGAAAAGGTATGCTGCCGGCCGTCCGGCAGGACGACGTTGTGCCCGGCCTGCGCTCCACCGTTGAAACGGACGACGGTGTGCGCCTGCCAACGGCGAGCCAAGGCGTCGGTGAACTGACCCTTGCCACAGTCGCCAAAACCGAGGCCGAGCAGCGAAACCAGGCGAGGCATCGGAATCCGCCAGCCGAGTCAGGAAAACAGGCGCTTCCACCAACCGGGCTGACCGGAAGCAACTGACGCCGCGTGCGTATGAATGCGCCTCGGCGCGTTCGGATCGAGAAGTTCGGCATACGACTCGAGCGCGCGGATGGTCGCCGCGACGCGCTCGCGCGGTTTGCCGTTCGCCAGCAGGACGCCGGCGACGTCGTCCAGATTGGCGAGTCGAGCTTCGGTGAGGCCGACGATCGCGGCGGCAGCGGCACAGGTATCGGCAGGTGACTCCATGCCGATCACGTGGTCGCCGAGCACCTCACGCCAACGGGCTTCACAACGCTGACGGCGCTGCGGATCGGGAATCAGGAAGAAGAGATGGTAGGTTTCGGCGGCGGCAGCGACGACCTCCTCCAGCGAAAGGTCTTCGTCGAGCCGCTCGCCGATCAGCGCCTCGATCTGGTGACGAGAAATGGCCGGATACGGCAGTTCGTCGCCGGTCATGAACAGGTAACCCCGCTTGTTGCGCTTTACCCAGCAATCGAGATCGGTGTGCTGAGCAAGGACGTAGAAAGCGAGTTCGTAACTCTCGCACCCGGATCCACCGCCGCCGCCCTCAAGATAACTCCAGGTCAACCACTGGTCGATCAGCTCGGCCGTCGTCTCGAACTGTCCCACTTGCAGCGGAGCGCCATCCGAAGTGGCGTCGCCGATGGCCATGAACAGTACCTGCGGATCGGCAATCCGGCAGTCGGTGAGGAGCTTCATGAAGGTCGGCAATTCTTCGCGCGCCAACAGTTCGGGGATGTTCCCCATCGAACCGGTGACGTCGAGGGCAAAGGCGATGCCGAGCGAGTTGGGATGCTCGGCGCTATCGCGCGACTCGCGCACCAGTAAGCCCTTGGGATCCATCAGCGCGTGACAGCCCCGCTGCGCAAACACTTCGCCGCGCGACAAGGCGGCCCGATCGGCGGTCAGCGCTTGATGCGCGGTGTACGAATAGTTTCCGTAGCCCATGAGTCTCTCCTAGCGGCCGTCTGCCGCAGTCGGGTTGAAAGGAATGAATCGCGGCGCTCCGAAAGCGGCGTGTGCGGCGGCGACCAGCGACTGGTCGATGCCGCGCGCCCCCACTTCGGCGCACCAAGCGGCGTCCTCGCTGCTCCGCTGCAGCAAGTCCACCAAGGGGGAAGGCGTTCGGCCGCCAAAAGTCGGCAACGTCTCGCCTCCGGAAAGCAGTCGGCGCAAGGACCAGGCCGATTGCTGCAGGTCGCGTGCGATCGCGACGCCCTCCGCGCCAGCCAGCGCGCGCGACCAGCCGACCAGGTTTACGCCGTGATCGCGCGGATGGACCAGCCAGTGCTCTAGCGTCAGGTCGCCGTGCGTCCAGCCGCTGGCATGGACGAGCGCCAGCACGTCGAGGACTCGCCGCCAGATCCAGACAGCGTGCCGAGGGTCGATGCCAGCCGGCGCGTAGTGAAGCGCTTGCTCCAGACTCCCCCAGTACCCCGCCGGATGACGCAGCAGCAACAGCTCGCGCGTCTGCCCGCCAGCCATTTCGCCGACACCGCTGGCGATTACCTGCGGCACTCGCCACGCGGCGGACGCCGCCACCTCAGACAGGCCGGCGCGCAGCGCGCACAGGATTTCTGCCTCGGCGGCCAACTCACCCGGATTCGTCGAAGCATGAGCCAGCTTGACCACTACCCGCTCGGGCAGCGGCGCCATGCGTTCGGCAAGAAATACCTCGGCACGCTCGCCGCTGCCGACGCGCTTGAGCAACTGAAGTCGCTGTTGCTGCCAGCGCAACGTCGGATGCGACCAGTCATACGTCGCCAGCGCCTGCGCCTGGACGCGGGCGGCGGCTTCGCGCAGCTGGGCGGCTTCGACGAACGAGCGGCTACGGGTGACGGTGGCACCGCAATACGGACAAACCACCATCCGCCAGGCGGCCTGCCGGGGCAGAGCCGCGCCACATTGCGGGCAGGTCAGCGCGAAGAAGGGCATTGACGGCGGCTCAGGGATGCAGGGAAAGGAAGTGGTCGAGCACGATGAAGTGATCCTCGAAAAAGCTGCTCTCCCTCCCTTTGAGGTCGGCGATCGGCACCCACCTCGCCTGCGCCGCGTCGTCGGCACCAGCGACCGCCGGCAAGCGGCACTCGCCGAGATCGAACCAGTACGCGTGGGTGACAGTTCTCCCACGCAGGCTGCGGTCGGGGTGATCGAAGACAGCGACGTTCTTGAGGACGCTGTCGAGCGTCGATTCGAGCAGCACCAGACCGGTCTCTTCGCGCAACTCGCGGATTGCGCCCTGGACGAGTCGTTCGCGCGCTTCGAGAAAGCCGCCCGGCATGGCCCACAAACCCTTCCCTGGCGCGTCTCCGCGCTCAACCAGCAGGACGTGGTCGGCAGCGGTAACCACCGCATCGACGGTGACGAACGGACCACTCCCCCAGAGCCGCCGGCTCTCCTCGAGCGCCAGGTGTTCGGCGCGCAGCGTCCGATAATGCGGCAGGCGCCGCCAGCCTTTCAGGTACTCGACGAGAGTCGACGGCATCAAGCCACCGAGCAAGGCCTGCGTTGCCGCCCAGTCGTCGCTTTCGAAGTAGATCTGGCGCAAGCTCGTAGCGTCGATGGCCTCGATTTTCGGCACGGAGACCAGCTTCCAGCGCGGAAAGCGTTGCAGGTAGTGGCTCGATGCGTCCTTCAGGTGGCCCACCAGCGCAATGCGCGCGCCGGCCTCGGTGTGCGCCTGCACCGCCGCGGCGACCGATTCTCCCCAACGTCGGTCGTCGTAGTAGTCGCGAACCGGAAGGTAACGGACACGCTGCTGCGTCGCTTCGTCGAGGGTGCTGCCGATCATTGCGGCGCGCTCTTCCCAGGTAAACGGGTTCTTGGCGTTACGCGCGGCGTGCGCCGAACCGAGAACTACGATGACCTGCTCGGCGATCTGCAGCGCCTCGCCGAGTAGCGCGGCATGCGCCTTGTGAAACGGCTGGAAGCGGCCAATCACGACGGCGACGTCAATGGTTTCTGTACTCATCAATCGGACTCCGGGTCGAAGGGATCAGTCGTAGCGTGCGGCGATCGGCATCTGCCGGCCATTGCCGAAAGCGCGTCCGCGCAAGCGAAGAATGGGCGGCGCCTGGCGGCGCTTGTACTCGTTGCGGGCGATCATCCGCCGCACCATCGCCACCAGCGCCTGGCCTTCGGCACTCGCCACGAGCTGGGCGTAGGCAGCCGTGACTGCCGGTTGTTCGTCGGCACCGAGCCGCTCGCCCTCGATCAGCACTTTGAGGATGGTGTCGAGAACCGGATACGGCGGCAGACTATCGGTGTCGCGCTGGCCGGGAGCGAGTTCGGCCGAAGGCTCCTTGTCGAGGATCGCCTGCGGAATCATCGGGTACCCGGCGCTTTCGTTGAGGTGCCTGCTGAGCGCGAAGACCTCGGTCTTGTAAAGATCGCCGATCAGCCCGAGACCGCCGTTGGTGTCACCGTAGAGCGTGCAGTAACCGACCGAAATCTCGCTCTTGTTGCCGGTGGTGAGGAGGAGAAGGCCGTAGCTGTTCGAGTACTCCATCAACACCGTCCCGCGAACCCGCGCTTGCAGATTCTCGAGCGCGAGACCGCGCAGGGGCGTCGCGAAAGCAGAGGCGAAACCGGCCTCGAACGTGCTGACGAGGTCGCCAATCGGATGCTCGAACAAGCGAGTGCCAAGGTTGCGGCAGAGCGCTTCCGAATCGCTGACGCTGCCCGGCGTCGAGAAGCGAGACGGCAGGGTGACGGCAACGACGTTTTCCGCACCCAGCGCCTCGACCGCCAGCGCCAGCGTCAGCGCGCTGTCGATGCCGCCGGACGATCCGACGACGGCACGGCTAAAGCCGCAACGGCGTGCGTAGTCGCGTAGGCCCAGCACAATCTGACGGCGATAGAACTCCATAACCGGCAACCCTTCGGTGGCGACCGACGGTAGCGCGGCTCCGGCGACCGACAGAAACTGCGCGCCGTCCCACTGCAGCGTGCGCACCGCCTCGACAAAACGCGGCGCCTCGAAGACGACACCGGCAGCCGGCGTGACGGCGAACGATGCGCCGTCAAAAACCAGCTGGTCGTGGCCGCCGATCTGGTTGACATACACCAGCGGCAACTGATGGCGCCGGCTGGCGGCGGTGAGCAGGCGATGGCGCTGCTCGCGCTTGCCGATGTTCGACGGACTGGCGTTGATCGAGATCACCAGATCGGGGCTGGCGTCGGCGAGGCGAGCAAAAGGATTGACCGCATAGTCGGTCCCGGCGTCGTTCCACGCGTCTTCGCAGATCAGGAAACCGACTCGAAAACCGCCCACACGCAACACCTTGGCGACGTCCGGCCCCGGCTCGAAGTGTCGACGCTCGTCGAAAACGTTGTAGGTCGGCAGCAACTGCTTGGCGTAACGAAGCACAACGGCACCGTCGCGCAGGACGAGCAGACTGTTTTCAAGTCGCTTGCCCGGGCCGCTACGGGGCGTCGGCGCCCCTACCACCCAGCAGAGACCCGGCGTCGCCCGACTGGCGGCGATCAGCCGGTCGACGCCCGCCACGGCGCGAGCGATGAACGCGGCGTCATCCAGCAGGTCGCCAGGCGGATAGCCCGTCAGCGACAGTTCCGGAAAGACGACGATCGCAGACGATTCGCCGCTCGCGGCCAGCGCCGCCTGCTGCATGCGCTCGATGTTGCCGTCGAGGTCGCCAATCGTCGGATTGAGTTGCGCGATCGTGAGACGCAGCGGATTCATCAGGCCACCTCCGGGTGATTGAAGACTTGCCGCAGATAGGCAAGAAAAGTGCGGTCTTCGCAGAGCGTCTTGCCGGCGGAGTCGGAGAGTTTGGCGACCGGCTGCCCGTTGCACGAAAGGATTTTCATCACGACGTTCAACGCCCGGTGCGGCGTATCGTTCGAGAGGTCGGTGCCGATCCCGTAGGCCGTCAGGACACGACCGCGAAAACGCTGATAGAGCTCAACCGCCCGCGGAACACTGAGGCCGTCGGAGAAGACCAGGCGTTTGCTCAGGGGATCGAGATGCAGTTTCTCGTAATGCCGCAGCGCCTTCTCCGCCCAGACGACCGGGTCGCCGGAATCATGGCGCAAGCCGTCGAACAGCTTGGCAAAGTACAGATCGAAGTCGGCGAGAAAGGCGTCCATGCCGACCACATCGGTCAAGGCGATGCCAAGATCGCCGCGATACTCCTGTACCCATCCTTCGAGTGCCGCCTGCTGAAAGTCCCGCAGGCGGAAACCGAACGCCTGGTAAGCCTGCAGATACTCGTGCGCCATCGTGCCGATCGGCGTCAGGCCGAGTTCCTTCGCCAGGTAGACGTTGGAAGTACCGCGAAAATGTTCGGGCACCTGGCGCGCCACAGTGCGCACGACTTCCTCGTGCCAGGCCCCCGAGTAGCGCCGCCGCAAGCCGAAGTCGAAAAAGATGAAGGGTTCGCTGGTCGACGCCAGCACGGCCCGCTGCGATTTGAGGAAAGCCACCTTGGCCTGCAGCCGCTGGCGAGCGACATCGAGCACGACCGCATCCGTCGGCAAGCGGCGAAAGTAGAGTTCGTTGACGATATAGAGCACAAAGATTTCGAAAGCCATGACATGCACCAGTGGCCCGCTGGCGATCACCCGCAACTGCTCACCCTCGGTGCGCGTCGTGATGAAGCGGCGCTGAAAGCGGAACACCGACAGAAAATCGACGAAGTCGCTCTTCATGAAGCGCAGGCTGCGCAGGTACGCCAGCTCGTCGTCGCGAAAGTGCAGGGTGCACAAACGATCGAGTTCGGCATCGACCTCGGCTTTCAGTTCGGCCAGCGGGTAGACGGGCTGATTACGACAGACGAACGCGTATTCGGCCTGCGCTCCGGGGTGACTGTGCAACAGCGCCTGCCACATGGTGAACTTGTAGAGGTCGTTTTCCAGCAGGCTGCGAACGACAGGGGGTTGATCGGCGGTCTTCATGCACCTCTCCAGAAGGTTGGCGAATGGGTGGTTATCGGTTGCCCCGCAACAGCGGCAGGACGTCCGACGATACGGCAATCGTCACCCCACGACGACGCATCTCTTCGACAAACGCCTCGTATTCGCGCTCGAAGCCGGTCACCGGACTCATACAGTCGGTCAGCAATACGAGCTTGCCTAGCTCGTCCGCGGCCAGGTTGTCGACCAGATGCTCAACCGTCGCCTTGACGCAATGACTGCCCGCCTCGCCGGCGATGAGCACGGTGTCGGCACTGCGCAGACGGGCGATGAAGCGCGTGTTGAGTTGCGTCGCCGGGTCATCGCAGTCCGGGACCTCCGCCTTGATCGCGCTGTAATGCTCGGTCCAAGGGTTGCTGCCCTTGACCACCTTGTCGACGATGCCGACCTGCGCTTCTTCCCACTCGTTGTACGCCTGACGCACGGCGTCATGCACGTTGTGTCCCCAGGTCCCAATTTCACAGTGCACCGGCCATACCATGTGCAGATAGCGACCGGCAGCTTCCAGGGCGTTCAGGTAAGCCAGGGCGCGCTCGCAGTCAGCCGCCGAGCGCGGCCGATAACGACCGGTCCGGACGTCCTGCGCCCGGATTGGAGTAAACGGCGACAGCGGGCTGCCGTCCTCCTGCTGCCAGAAGGTCGGATGGGCGATGTCGACGCGCTGGTGCGAATCGAGCGTAATCGAGATCTCGCTCAGTCCCGAACCCGCTTCGCGAATCAGCGTCGCCAGCCGCAGCATATCTGCGTGCGCCCCGACTACCGGCAGCGCCGGCGCCTGCCGCACACCACCGATCAACGGACACGCGTCCGCCGGCAAGTCGCAGAAATCGTTCTGCGGGTCGATGATGACTAGGTGAATGCGCTGCTTGCTCATGGTGGGCTCCGGTTATCCGCCGCCTCTCGGGCAGCGCGTGAACACACTCTATACTACTTTGTTGCAACTTGCAACTAACAAAATGGAAAAATTTTGTTGCTCGTCGATCGTGCCAGGAAAGTTCGTTTTACTGTTATCCTAAGCTATCGAAGCCTGCACCAGCGCGGCCCCCCATGCTCCCCATCATCTGCACGGTCGACGTCGTTCTTCTTACGCTGACCCACGATCGCCTGCACGTCGCCCTTCTGCAGCGCGACCACCCGCCGTTTGCCGGCGTGCTCGCCCTGCCCGGCGGCTACGTTCATGCCGACGAAGACGCCGACACCAGCGACGCCGCTCGCCGGATGTTGCGCGACAAAACCGGGATCGAAAGTCCTTACCTGGAACAGTTGGCCACCTTCTCCGGGCGCGCCCGCGACCCGAGAGGCTGGTCACTGTCCGTCGTCTACTACGCCCTCGTCCCGTGGACCGTGATCACCGCGGCCAATCGTCGAGAGGTCGTGGTCGTCGCCGTAGACGAGGTGCGAGCGCTGCCCTTCGATCACCAGCAGATTATCGAAGCCGCCGTCCGGCGCGTGCGCGACAAGAGCACCTATTCCTCGCTGCCGGTTTACCTCTGCGGCGACTCCTTCACCCTGCCCCAATTGCAGAGTGTGTACGAATCGATCCTGGGTGCGCCGATCAACAAGGTAAGCTTCCGCCGCAAGATCGACGAACTGGACATGCTCGAACCGCTCGCCGGGGCGCTTGACACCGGAAAGGCGCACCGGCCGGCGCAGCTCTACCGGCTGAAAAAGCGCTTCGGACGGCAACTCTGCCTGACCGACCGCGCGCTGAATGCGAAGGTCTAGCAGCCTGTCGGAATTGACCCAGTCGGCTGCAATAAGTCGTGGCTCGAAAGCGGAACCCACCCGGACACGCCTTCCTTCACCACCCAACGCTCAGCGAAGAAGCCATCGCTGAGGAGAGCGCAGACAAACCACGCATGGCTGTTGAGCAAGTGAAAAGACCCTATATCGTCGGCATTGACCTCGGTACGAGCAACACCGTCGTCGCCTTTGCCGCTCCAGACAGGCAGGACATCGAACTGTTCGCGATCGAACAGCTGGTTGGACTCGGCCAGGTGGCGACCCGGCCGCTGCTGCCGTCGGTGCGTTATCATCCCGCGACCGGCGAGATCGATCCCGGCGAGCTGAAGTTGCCCTGGACCGCGAGTGACGCCGGCGAAACGGTCATTGGCGGGCGTTTGGCGCTCGAACTGGGTAGTCAGGTACCCGGCCGACTCGTCGCCAGCGCCAAGAGCTGGCTGTCGCACGCCGGAGTTGACCGTACAGCGGCGATCCTGCCGTGGGGTGCTGGCGACGAGGTCGCCCACGTCTCCCCGCTCGAGGCCAGCGCGAGTTATCTGGGGCACGTCCGCGCGGCATGGCTGCAGCGCTTCCCGCAGGCTCCTCTCGAAGAACAGCAGCTGGTTCTCACCGTGCCGGCGTCCTTCGACGAAGGCGCACGGGCCCTGACCCTGCAGGCGGCGCGCCTGGCCGGACTGCCTCGCTTGCGCCTGCTCGAAGAGCCGCAGGCGGCGTTCTACGATTGGCTCTACCGGCATCGCGACGACGCCAGCAGGCAGCTCGCGGATACCCGGTTGTTACTCGTCTGTGACGTCGGCGGCGGCACCACCGACCTGACGCTGATCCAGGTGAGCCTGAACGACGGCGAAGCCGAGCTGACCCGCGTCGGCGTCGGTGATCACCTGATGCTCGGTGGCGACAATATGGATCTTGCCTTGGCGCATCTCGTCGAGTCGCGCCTGCCGGCGAGCGACGGCCGCCTGTCAGCGGCGCGTTTTGCGCAGCTCGGCGCACGTTGCCGGGCAGCCAAGGAACAGCTGTTCGCCGCCGACGCGCCTGACTCCGTGTCACTGACCTTGCTCGGTGGCGGCTCGCGCCTGATCGGCGGCGCCCGCAGTGTCGACCTGCAACGCGGCGAGGTCAGCCAGGTCATTGTTGATGGCTTTCTGCCCCGGATCGCGGTCGATCAACCCTTGCAACAGCGCCGCGCGGCGATCGTCGAATTTGGCCTCCCCTACCCCGCTGATCCGGCGATCACTCGTCACCTGGCGGCTTTTCTCCGGCGCCATGCCGACGTTGCGCGGAGCGCAGTGGCCGCCGACGCGGAATCGCAGCTGCCGATCCCCGATACCTTGCTGCTCAACGGGGGCGTTTTCCGCGCGCAAGCGCTGGCAGCGCGCCTGCAGGAAACCCTCGCCGACTGGCGTGGCGCACCGTTACGCCTGCTCGACAACGACGACCCCGAGGTCGCCGTTGCCCGCGGCGCGGTCGCCAGTGCGTTGCTCCGCGCCGGCCAGGGACGACGCATCGGCGGCGGCTCGGCGCGCAGCTACTTCCTCGTGATCGACGGCGACGGCGTGCAAGCGCGCGGCGTTTGCCTGCTGCCGCGCGGCACGGAAGAGGGGCACGAAATCCGGCTGGTCGCTCACACCTTCAGTCTGCGACTTGGCCAACCCGTTCGCTTTCATCTCGCATCTTCGATTGCCGACACCCGCTACCAACCCGGCGACCTCAGCGAACTCGCCGACGACGACTGCATCCGGCTGCCGCCGATCGCCTGCGTCGTGCAACCTCGTGCCGGAACGACAGCGCGCGAAGTGCGCGTGCAACTGATGACGACGATGACCGAAATCGGCACCCTCGAACTGCACTGCGTCAGTGTCGACGACGCTGCACAACGCTGGCTGCTCGAGTTCCAGTTGCGCGGCGAGGCGAGCGAAACGGCGGTCCCGGCGGCCGTGCTGCCGCCACGCTTTGCGCAGGCGGTGCAGGCGATCGAACAGGTGTTCGGCGTCCGCTCGCCGACCGTCGACAGCCGGGACGTCCGGCGCCTGCGCGGCCAGCTCGAGCATCTGCTGGGCAAGCGTGATGACTGGGAGCTGCCACTGCTGCGCGCGTTGTTCGACGCGCTCCTGCAGCGTACGCGGCGACGGCGACGATCACCCGAGCACGAGCGGCTGTGGCTCAACCTCGCCGGATTCTGCCTGCGCCCCGGGCTCGGCGACGCCCTCGACGACTGGCGGATCGAACAGCTCTGTCGACTATTGGAGCAAGGCATCGAATACGTCAACGAGAGCCAGAACTGGTCGGAATGGTGGACACTCTGGCGCCGTGTTGCGGGCGGCCTGCCGGCCGAAGTGCAACAGCAACTCCTCGACAGCGTCCTGCCGGCATTGCGCGGCGAGGCGGCGAGAAATCGCAGCCGTTCGTCACAAGCGATGGCGGGCAGCCACGACGACATGTGGCGGCTAGTCGCCTCGCTCGAACGGCTGCCGGTCGAGCGCAAACGACAGCTCGGCGAATCGCTGCTCGACCGGCTGCTCAAGACCGCCGACAAGTCGCTCGCGAGCTGGGCGATCGGCCGCATCGGAGCCCGCCAAGCGCTGTACGGCAGCGTGCATCAGGTCGTACCGCCGGCAACGGCCGAGTCCTGGCTCGCCGCACTGCTCGCCATCGACTGGAAAAAGGTCGAGCCCGCCGCCTTTGCCGCGACCCAGATCGCACGCCTGACCGGCGATCGCTCGCGTGACGTTTCGCCGTCGGTCCGCGAGCAAGTCCTCGCCCGCCTAATGGCGAGCAACGCCAACCCGAGCTGGATCGCCCAAGTGAAGACGATCGTCGATCTCGACCGCGCCGACCAGCGACGCGCTTTCGGTGAGTCGTTGCCGGCAGGTTTGCGTCTGATTACCAGCGCCGTCCAAAACGAACCGTACCCTTCCTGAGGGTCCTCCGGCAGCAAGGCCCAATAAAATCCAGCCGGACTTCATAAACTTGCTTGATTGGCTCTGCGACTCCTTTTTATGGATAATCCGTTGTTATTCGTCATGGTCGTTTTTCGGCGGGAGGCTCCGATTCGCGAGTCGCTGCCGGCATCATCTGCACCCGCCCGCAACGCTCCGCCTGCGCACGAAGATCACTGAGGAGTCAGCCAATGGGCTCGTTACGAGGAACCGATCGCCGTCAAAGTGTGTTGGCCCGCCCTGGCGGGCTGCCGGATCGGCGCTGTGGCGTCGAGCGGCGAAAGTTTCAGCTGACGGAAGAAACGATCATCCAGCTCGAAACTCGTCTGGCGGCCTTGGCGCCGGATGAGGAAACCAGCGACGACGGCTCCGGATGGGACAAGCGCATCGTCCCGCTCAAGTAATCACTGCCGACCTCCGGCGCCTCTCCGTCTGGTCGCCACTGACAGCACCTCGACCCGGCGTCGTTGAGTCGAACCCAGATAGCGGCAGTTCACCCCGCCGCTCGAAGGGAATCTTGCCGACGCCGACGACGTTGACGTCACCAACAATCCGGTAGTCCACCGCTTCTCGACCGGCTCGCTGCCACTCGCGAAGCTGCTTCAGGGTGGTTCCCAGTGTCGCGGTCGCCATCACTTCGAGCACCGCTTCACCGTCGCCAGGTACCGTCAGTGACTGATTGCTGGTTCCCTCGAGGAAGCGCGAGCCGTTGAGTTCGATCGTGAAGTGCAGACCGTCGAGCGACAGATCGACCTTACCCGGATTGTGAACCCGCAGCTTGAGAATGAAGCGCTGCACAACGAGTCCGACCTGTACCGGGCGCAGGCCGGCGAGACTGATTTCCGGCTTTCGCGGCACACCGGCGATGTGTGCACACGCTGCGAGACCGGCGGCGACAAGCAGCGACACGAAGAGCGATCGTTTCATTCGTTCGTATACGCGATGGCCAGTAAGCGCTTCACGACGCCGAGATCGACGACGCCGCGCCGCATTACGGCTCGCCGCCTGAGAGCCTTTCGAGCAACTTGAGAATCGCGATCGAGTCTTCCTCGCCCAGCCCGCAGCCGACCATCGCGTTATACATCTGCGCCGTCGCCGCCGACACCGGCAGACACAGACCAAGCGCGTGCGCGCTCTGCATGACGATGTTCATGTCCTTCTGGTGCATCCAGGACTTGAAGCCCGGCTTGAAGTTGCGCTCGAGCATGCGCTGCCCATGATTTTCGAGAATCCTCGAATAAGCAAATCCGCCGAGCAGCGCCTCGCGCACCTTTGCCGGATCAACGCCACTGCGAGCCGCAAAGTTGAGCGCTTCGGCGACCGTCAGCACGCCGACACCGGTAATGATCTGGTTGGCGGCCTTCGCTACCTGACCAGCCCCGGAGGCGCCGACATGGACGATGTTCTTGCCCAGGCACTCGAATACCGGCACGGCAGCTGCAAAGCCGGCGTCGCTGCCGCCGACCATGATCGACAGCGTAGCGGCGATTGCTCCCACCTCTCCGCCAGATACCGGCGCGTCGAGGAAGTCCACGCCCTTCGCCGCGAGTCGACCGCCAATATCGCGCGCCGCCGCCGGCGGAATCGTACTCATGTCAATCGCCAGCAGACCATCGGGCGCCGAGTTGACGACGCCCTGGGTGCCGAGCAGGACTTCCTCGACGTCAGGTGCGTCGGCAACCACCGAAATCACCACTTCGCTGTTCGCGGCGACCGCCTGCGGACTCGTCGCGCCGTTGGCACCGGCGTCGAGCAAGGGCTGCATCGACTCCGCCCGCCTCGCCCACACCGTCAGCTGATGGCCCTTCTGCAACAGATTGAGCGCCATCGGACGTCCCATGATCCCCAAGCCGATGAATCCGACCTTCATTTTCGCCTTCTCCTTCTGCGCCTTGCGCCAGCTGCCACCGGCCAAGCGCGTGGCCGGCGACACCAAACCCTCCGAAGGACGATCAGCCGAGCACGGTAACCACCACCCGCCGCCGATGGGCGACCGTCCGGTGCTCCCAAAGATAGATCCCCTGCCAAGTCCCCAGACGCAACTGCCCGTTGCCAACGGGAATCGTCACCGACGACCCAGCCAGGAGGTTACGGCCGTGCGCCGCCATGTCGTCGTCGCCTTCGCTGTCGTGATGATAATCCGCGTCGCCATCCGGAGCCCAACGCCGCGCGAGCGTTTCCAGATCTCGACGCACCGACGGATCGGCGTTCTCGGTCAGCACCACCGAACAACTGGTGTGCTGGACGAAAACATGCGCCACACCGATCGCAATCCCGGAAGCGGCAA
Source organism: uncultured Candidatus Accumulibacter sp. (assembly GCA_964420975.1). Classification (GTDB taxonomy): domain Bacteria; phylum Pseudomonadota; class Gammaproteobacteria; order Burkholderiales; family Rhodocyclaceae; genus Accumulibacter. The sequence continues at coordinate 80,345 of CAYQVH010000005.1, read as the reverse complement.
CCCTGCGCGCGACCTCGACGGTGATCTCGGTGGTCCCCCGACCCCGCGTCGAAACGTCAAAGGCGTCCTGGTAAGTCATGGATCATCCCCCACTCCGGCGCTGGAATACTCCGTTGTCAACACACCGACAGCTGGCAAGACACAACGCGTGGAACGCGCCGGGTGTCCGATGCTGCGCAGCAACACCGATGCTAGAATGTAGCGGTTTCCAAGCCTCAAAATCACATCATGGAGATTTCGGCGGTTGTCAACACGCTGGCACAACGTATCGTCGAGGCGATGATCGACGGTTTCAACCGGCATTATCGCCTGATTCGCAGCTACGGACGGCAGGCCAAGCAGCTCTTTGAAGCCGCCGACTGGAAAGGCGTGCACACCGCGGTTCGCGAGCGCATCCGGTCCTACGACGACCGTGTGCTGGAGACGGCAGAACTGCTTGCCGACCGCTTCGGCGCCGCTGACATTGACGACGTGACCTGGCAGCAAGTGAAGCTGCTGTACATCGGCCAGCTGATCAACCATAAGCAGCCCGAACTGGCCGAGACCTTTTTCAATTCGGTGTGCTCGAAGATTCTGCACCGGACCTACTTTCACAACGACTATATCTTTGCCCGACCGGCGGTGTCCACGGAGTACATTCAGTCGTATCCGCCAGCGTATCGCAGCTACTACCCCGTGCAACACGGGCTACGCGAGACGATCCGACAGATTGTCGTCGATTTCGACTGGCAGCCGCCTTTCGAAGATCTCGATCGCGACGTCGACTCCGTCCTGCGCGCGACCAAGGCGCTACTCGGCGACTGGCCTACACCGGAGGCCAACGCCCAGATCCAGGTTCTGCACTCCGCGTTCTACCGCAACAAGGCGGCGTACATCTTCGGCAAGGCGATCAACGGCCACCAGGAAGCGGCGTTCGCGGTTCCGGTGTTGAACACTGACCAGGGAAAACTCGTACTCGACACCATCCTGCTTGACCGGTGGCTGATCAGCGTCCTTTTTTCGCTGTCGCGCGCCTACTTCATGGTCGATATGGAGGTGCCGTCGGCGTACGTCCAGTTCCTGCGTAGCCTCATGCCGAACAAGCCCCCCTCCGAGCTGTACACGATGCTCGGCCTCGGCAAGCAGGGGAAAACGCTGTTTTTTCGAGACCTGAAGCAGCACCTTCGTCATTCCGAAGATCTTTTCATCATCGCCCCCGGTGTCGCCGGCCTGGTCATGCTGGTCTTCACCTTGCCGTCGTACCCCTACGTCTTCAAGATGATCAAGGACGTCTTCGGGCCCACCAAGGAGATGGACCGCGGAACGGTGAAGCGCAAGTACCTGCTCGTCAAGCAGGTGGACCGTGTTGGCCGGATGGCCGATACACTCGAGTTTTCACAGGTCGCGCTGCCGCTCCGGCGTTTTTCGGCTGAGCTGCTGGCCGCTTTCCATCGCTTGGCACCGTCGCAAGTGGAATTCGAAGGCGAAGACCTGATCATCAAGCACCTCTACATCGAACGCCGCCTCACCCCGCTCAATCTCTATCTCGACCAAGCGACACCGGAACAAATCGATCGCGCCGTGCTCGAGTACGGCAACGCGATCAAGGAGCTCGCCTGCGCCAACATCTTTCCGGGCGACATGTTGTGGAAAAACTTTGGCGTCACGCGCTACAACCGCATCGTCTTCTACGACTACGACGAAATCGAATACATGACCGACGTCAATTTCCGGGTGATTCCGGAACCGCCGTATCCGGATATGGAACTGTCGAGCGAGCCCTGGTACTCGGTCGGCCGGCACGACGTCTTTCCCGAGGAGTTTGCAAGCTTTCTTCTCGGCTCACCGAAAGTCCGCTCGGCGTTTCTCAAGTACCACCGCGACTTGCTGAGCGTTCATTTCTGGCAGACGACGCAGGAAAAGATTCGCGCCGGCCACGTCGAGGACTTCTTCCCCTATCCGGAGGAAAAGCGTTTTTGCAAGCTGTTTGAAGACCACGACCCTCACGACAGCGACTGACTCTGACCGGATTGCTCGGCCCCAGGCCGATGAGGTCGACCGGCCGTCGTAGAGATCGAGCAGGCAGATCTTCGCCTTCGGCTATAATCCGCGTATTCTGATCAGGAACTCCAGCATGGGCAATCGCCTTTCCAAGATCGTGACACGCACCGGCGATGCGGGTACGACCGGGCTCGGTGACGGAAGCCGCGTCGCCAAGAACAGCCAGCGCGTCGAAACGATCGGGCAAGTGGACGAACTCAACTCGGTGATTGGCTTGCTGTTGACGGAAGACGTCGCCGACGACGTCCGGCAGGCGCTGGTTGGTGTCCAGAATGACTTGTTCGACCTTGGCGGCGAGATCTGCATTCCCGGCGCCACAATGATCAGCGACGCCCACGTCGCCCGCCTCGAATCGCTGGTCGAGCAGTTCAATGCAGGTCTGGCACCGCTGAAGGATTTCATTCTTCCCGGTGGCACGCGAGCGGCGGCGCTGGCGCACCTCGCGCGCACCGTCTGTCGTCGAGCCGAGCGCCACGTCGTACACCTGGGGGAATCGGCGACGGTCTCGCCGGGTGCACGCAAGTATCTCAATCGCCTGTCGGATCTCTTATTCATCCTGGGTCGCACGCTGAATCGCGCGGCGGGTCGCGCCGATGTGCTGTGGGTTCCCGGTCAGAATCGCGGTAGCGCGTGAGGGTATTGCGTCGGCGCTTGCACCTTTGAGGGAGTGTCACCATGGCGATCAGCCTTACCGTTATCACGACGAGCAGTCGTGCGAGACGCTTTCTGCAGACCGATGCGACGGCGGTTGAGCAGATCATCGAGAGTCTCAAACGAAGTAGCCAGATTTTTTCCGGCAAGCCACTGATCATCGGCTCCAGTGGACAAACCGAGGTCTTTGCCACGGGCTCGATCGCTTGCATCGAGATCGCAGCGGGCCGCGACCTTTCAGCGAGCGTACCCAACTCGCTCAATCTGACCCTGACCGCGATGACGCCCGATGAACTCGTGCGGCCGTTTGTCGGGGGTACCGATGGCGATCACGTGCGGGCGAGGATCGACTTTTTCTTTCTCGGCGGCTACGTCCTGCATACCCGCGCCGAGGGAACGCGCAAGGCGGCGCTGGCTGAGCGTTTGATGAACCTGACCAGTCTCTTCGAACGACCGGCAATCAACTACCACTTGCCGGACGGGGGCGTCGGATTGATGAATCCGCACGCCATGACCCGCGTCCTGATTACGCCGGCGGTTCCCGACCTGCCGCGCGACACCTGGCTGGCCGAACCGGCCTAGCAGTCCCCGGTGCCGGCAACGAGCACCGGACACCACTCGATCACGACGACCGACGACTGGAGTCGTGTTCCGCGTTGCTGGCTACGGTAGTACACTCCGCCGCTCGCGGGGTTGGTGCGCCGCCTTTTGTCAGTCTGTTGCCCGTCAGAACACACAGAGTTCATGAGCTACACCGCCGATTCGATCGCCGTCCTCAAGGGCTTGGAACCCGTCCGCCATCGCCCCGGGATGTACACCCGCACCGACTGTCCTTTACACATCGTGCAGGAGGCTATCGACAACGCCGCTGACGAAGCCTTGGCGGGTCACTGCCGACAGATCAGGGTGATCCTCCATCGCGATCAGTCGGTGAGTGTCGAGGACGACGGGCGTGGCATTCCGGTCGAGATCCACCCGGTGGAGCAGGTGTCGACCCTGGAAGTGGTGTTTACCCGCCTGCACGCCGGTGGCAAGTTCAACAAGGACGACGTGACGTCCGCCTACCGCTTCTCGGGTGGACTGCACGGCGTCGGCGTGTCGGTGACCAACGCGCTGTCTACCCGGCTAGAAGTCGAGGTCGTACGTGACGGCTCGCGCTACCGCATGGCGTTCGCTGCCGGCGAGGTCGCCGAACCGTTGCAGAGAGTGGGCGACGCGCCCAAACGGCAGAGCGGTACCCGCCTGCGTACCTGGCCAGACCCGGTGTTTTTCGATTCGCCGTCAATCCCGCAGCCGCAACTCGAGCGCTTGTTGCGCAGCAAAGCGCTGCTCTTGCCCGGTCTCAGGGTGACGCTGACCGTCGAAGGCGGCGCAACCAGCGAGTGGGCCTACGCCAGCGGCATGCTGCAGTATCTCACCGAGGAACTCGACGGCGAGGCGGTGGCGCCGGTGTTTTGCGGCGACAAGTACGCGCCACGCGGTGACGAAAGCTTTGCGGCGGGTTCCGGCGCTGCCTGGGCCGTGTGCTGGACCGCCGACGGTGGTGTGGCACGCGAGTCGTACGTCAACCTGATTCCGACACCTGCGGGCGGCACCCACGAAACTGGATTGCGACAAGCGGCGTTCGACGCCGTGCGCAGCTTCGCCGAGCATCACGCCTTGTTGCCGAAGGGAGTCAAGCTGGCGGCTGAAGACGTCTTCGGCCGTCTGAGTTTCATTCTCGCTGTCCGTATGCTCGACCCGTCTTTCCAGGGTCAGACCAAGGAACGGCTCAATTCCCGGGAAGCCGTCGCGCTCGTTGCGCGCATGGTTCGCGATCCACTCGAGTTGTGGTTGAGCGAACATCCGGAAGCAGCCAAGCGGATCACCGATCTCGCCATTCGTGCCGCGCAGGCACGCAATCGAGCAGGTCAACGGGTCGAAAAGCGCAAACAGTCGGGAGTGGCGATACTGCCCGGCAAGCTTTCCGATTGCCAAAGCGAGGACGTCAGTCGTAACGAGATCTTTCTGGTCGAGGGAGACTCTGCCGGCGGCTCGGCGAAAGCCGGGCGTGACAAGGAGCTGCAGGCGATCCTGCCGCTCCGCGGCAAGGTTCTTAACACCTGGGAAGTCGAGGCAGGCAGCCTGTTCGCCAACCGCGAAGTACACGATATTGCCGTCGCCCTCGGCATCGATCCGCATCCGAGCAGCGCACCCGATTCGGTGCTCGCCAATCTGCGTTATGGCAAGGTCGTGATCATGACCGATGCGGACGTCGATGGCTCGCACATTCGAGTGCTGTTGTGTACGCTGTTCTATCGTCACTTCCCGAAACTGATCGCGCGCGGACACCTGTTTCTCGCGCAACCGCCGCTTTATCGACTCGACGTGCCGGGACAGGGAAAGAATCGACCGCCACGAAAAATCTACGCCCTCGACGACGCAGAACGCGAAGCCGCGCTTGATCGCCTTCGCCTCGAGGGGGTCAAACCGGACGCCATTTCGCTTTCCCGCTTCAAGGGATTGGGTGAAATGAATCCGGAACAGCTGTGGGAGACGACGATGTCGCCCGACACGCGTCGGCTGACACGCCTTCGTTTGCCACCGGCTGACCTCGCGCGGCCGGTGATGAACCTGCTGATGGCCAAGGGCGAAGCCGCTGGCCGGCGTGCCTGGATGGAAGAAAACGGCGCCACGATCGGCGCGGAGAGCTGAGGTGAGCCAGCCAACGACGCCCGATCTGTTTGCCGACCAGGTTCCACCGGACGCGCCGCAGCCCCCTCCGAAAATCGCCGACGAGGACGATGAGAGCGTTCTGCTCCACGATTCGGCGGCTCGGGATTACCTGGAATACGCCATCGCCGTCGTCAAGGGCCGAGCGCTGCCGGACGTCAAGGATGGCCTGAAACCCGTCCAGCGGCGGGTCCTCTTCGCCATGCGCGAACTGGGTCTGTCGGCCACCGCGAAGCCGGTGAAGTCGGCGCGCGTCGTCGGCGACGTGATCGGCAAGTACCATCCCCACGGCGACACGTCGGCCTACGACGCGATGGTACGTGTCGCGCAGCCGTTTACCTTGCGTTATCCCTTGGTCGATGGCCAGGGAAACTTCGGTTCACGCGACGGCGACAATCCGGCCGCGATGCGGTATACCGAGGCGCGGCTGACGGCGATCGCCGAGCTGCTGCTCGCCGAACTCGGTGAAGGGACGGCCGATTATCAACCGAACTACGACGGATCGTTCAACGAGCCGGCGTTCCTGCCGGCAAGATTGCCCTTCCTGTTGCTCAACGGGGCTTCGGGGATCGCGGTCGGCATGGCAACCGAAATCCCTTCGCACAATCTGCGCGAGGTGGCCGCCGCGGCCATCCACCTGATCGAGCATCCCGACGCCGGCGTGGCGGAGCTGTTGCAACGGCTTCCTGGCCCGGACTACCCCGGCGGCGGGCAGATCATCTCGTCGCCGGCAGAGATTGCTGCCGCCTACGCCAGCGGTCGCGGCAGCCTGCGCGTGCGGGCGCGCTACGAGTTCGAAGAGATGGCACGCGGGGCCTGGCAGGTCGTGTTCAAAGAGCTACCGCCGGGAGTTTCGGCGGCGAAAGTTCTGTCCGAGATTGGATCCCTGCTCAATCCGCAACCGAAGCCCGGCAAGAAGGCGATCGAGCAGTCGGCCGCACAGCTCAAGTCCCTGATCGCCTCGCAGCTCGACCGGGCGCGTGACGAGTCGGGCAAGGACGACGAGGTGCGTCTGGTCTTCGAGCCAAGCAGTTCGCGCCTCGATCGCAGCGAGTTTGTCGCCCTGCTGCTGGCGCACACCAGTCTCGAAACGTCGGCCCCGGTGAATCTGGTTGCCGTCGGCATCGATGGCCGCCCGTGCCAAAAGTCCTTGGCTGATCTCATCGGCGAGTGGTGCACGTTTCGCCTGCGCACCGTTGTCCGCCGCAGCGAGTTCCGGCTGCGCAGAGCCGAAGACCGCATACACGTTCTCGAAGGTCGCCTGATCGTCTTCCTCAATATCGACGAGGTGATCCGCATCATCCGCCAGGCCGACGAACCCAAGGCCGCGCTGATCGAGCGTTTCCACCTTTCCGATCGGCAGGCGGAGGACATCCTGGAAATTCGCCTGCGCCAACTGGCGCGCCTCGAGGGAATCCGTATCGAGCAGGAGCTCGAAAAGCTGCGAGGCGAGCGCGAAGGGCTGCGCGAACTGCTCGCCAGCGACGCGCTGATCCGCCGGCTGGCCGTCCAGGAGATCGAGGCTGACGCAGAGAAGTATGGCGACCCGCGGCGGACGATCCTCCTCGCTGCCGCAACGGCTTCACGCGCCGAGGTGGCGACGGTCGCCGACGAGCCCGTTACGGTCATCATTTCCGAAAAAGGTTGGGCGCGCGTCCGCCAGGGACACGGACTTGACCTGTCGGCGGTCGCCTACAAGGAAGGCGACCGTGCCGGCACGACAAGAGAATGCCGCAGCGTTGATTCACTCGCCATCCTGTCGAGCGAGGGACGTGCGTTTACGGTCGCCATCGCCAGCCTGCCCGATGGCCGCGGCCTGGGCGCCCCGTTGTCGAGCTTCGTCGAGCTGGGCACGGGCAGGATCGCGCACGTCCTGACCGGCGGCGCCGACGACGAATTCCTGCTCGCCAAGACGTCCGGTTATGGGTTTGTCTGCACCTTCGGCGATCTATTGTGCCGGCAGAAGGCAGGCAAAGCGTTCCTGACCGTCGAAGAGGGCGCGACCGTGCTGCCGCCACTCCCGCTCGCCGGCAAGGACCACCTGGCGGCCCTCTCCGCCGACGGCCGCCTGCTCGTCTTTCCCCTCGCCGAAATGAAACGCTTGTCGGGCGGCAAAGGCGTGCAGATCATCGGACTGCGTGAAGGCGAAACGCTGCGTTCGGTGATCGCCCTTCGCGGCACCCGGGTAACGATCCGGGGAACGGTCCGCAACCGTGTCAAGACGCTGCTCTCCGAAGACCGGCACCTGGCGCACCGAGCGCGCCGCGGGTCACCGGTCGGAGCGCTCGCTCAGGTGACGCTGGAAGCGCATGTCGACTAAACGACCCGCCGCTTGCACCCGAGGCGCTGCGCGGGCGCTCGTGTTGCTGCGGGTGCTGGCTGGCTCAAGCCTCGTCTTCTGGGCGCCGCTCACCGCGGCGGAGCCGGTTGCCTGCGTGACCACCGAGTGGAAACTGATTGGTGCCAATCATCGCGTCTGTGTCGAACGTTTCGTCGATCCCAAGCTTCCGGGAGTCGTCTGTCACGTCAGCCAGGCGAAAACCGGGGGCGTTAGCGGCTCACTTGGCCTGGCGGAGGATCCCTCACAGTTCTCGCTCGCCTGCCGGCAGATCGGGCCGATCACCTTGCCCGCCCGGCTACCGAAAGACGAAGTCGTCTTCTCCGATGACACATCGATCGTCTTCAAGGAAACGCGGGTCATCCGCCTCTGGGACGAGGCCAGCCGTACGCTGGTCTACCTGGCGATCAGCCGCAAGCTGATCGACGGCGCACCCGCCAACAGCCTGTCAACCGTGCCGATCATGCCGTGGGGAGGGCGCTGAGGCGTGGCCAGCCGACCGCTACCGGAGGCAACGCCCAGCGGCGAAGCCACCCTCGATGTCAGCCGACTCGGCCAGGTGTTTACACCGCCGACAGTGGTCGATGTGATGCTCGGCCTGGTTCGCAACACCGGTCGAGTGCTCGAACCCGCCTGCGGCAACGGCGTCTTTCTGCAGCATTTTCCGTTCGCGCTGGGGATCGAGATTGATTCTCGGCATGCGCCACCCGGCGCGCGCGTGATGGATTTTTTTGAACTCGCCGAAGGGGAGCTCTTCGCAACCATCATCGGCAACCCCCCCTACGTTCGCTACCGAGACATCCCTTCACAGACGCGCGCGCGAATCCGGCGCAGTCGGCTTGACGGACGGGCCAATCTCTACCTCCTCTTCATCGAGAAATGTCTGCGCCATCTCGCGCCGCGCGGCGAACTGATCTTCATTACGCCGCGCGATTTTCTGAAAGCGACTTCGGCGGTGCCACTCAACCGACTGCTCCATTCAGCCGGGACGATCACCGACTTCATTGATCTCGGCGATTCGCGACTATTTGACGGCGCCACCCCGAACTGCGCGATCTGGCGCTTCGAACGCGACTGCTTTTCTCGGCAAACGCGCTGTGCCACGCTGCAGCTGCGCGATGGCATCAGCGGTCTGCAGCGCCTCAACTGGCAGTCGCGCCACTTTGTCGAGAGTGACGGCCACTTGCTGTTTGCCGACGGCAACTATCCACTGTGCCTGGCGGACATCGCTTTCGTCAAAGTGGGTGCCGTTTCGGGCGCCGACGACCTCTACGCGAGTGAAGCCTACGGCAATCGCAATTTTGTCTGTTCGACGACGATCGCCACCGGCAAGCCGCGACGCATGCTCTGGTGCGAGCCCGGCGGAGCGCCGCCGGCAGTTCTTCTGCCCCACAAGCCAAGACTCCTCTCGCGTCGCATTCGGCCGTTTGATGAATCCAACTGGTGGCATTGGGGGCGTGGCTACTATCAGTCGAGTCAGCCGCGCGTCTATGTCAACCACAAGACGAGACGCCCGCAGCCCTTTTTCGTCCATCCCTGCACTCACTACGACGGTTCGGTGCTGGCGGTTTTTCCACACGATCCGAAAGTGGACGTACGAGATCTCGCACAAGCGCTGAACGGGGTCGACTGGCAGAACCTGGGCTTCGTGTGCGACGGCCGCTTTCTGTTTGCGCAGCGCAGCCTGGAGCGGGCTCTTCTGCCCGACGCGTTCGACGCGTTTCGACCGACGGCAGTGTAAGATGGCAAGCGAAACGGCGGAATGGCCAGCCGCCCGCGTCCTGCTGCTGCCCGCTCTCGCTGCACCGGCGCCAGCCAACGAGGAGATTTGACGATGGTTCCACGCCTGACGACGGCGCTCAAGGGCCCGATGCTGGAAGTCGAGCGTTGCTTTCTCGACGCCATGTCCGAGATTGAACGCTGGTTGCGTAGCCAGTGGCAGGAGCACGCGCCGCCGTTTTATGGCTCGGTCGACCTGCGCAACTCCGGTTTCAAGCTGGCCCCGGTCGACATGAACCTGTTTCCCGGTGGCTTCAACAATCTGGACGCAAGCTTTTTGCCGCTCTGTGTTCAGGCGGCGGTGTCACTGGTCGACCGGCTTTGTCCGGACGCCAGGCGCCTGCTGCTGATCCCCGAAAGCCATACGCGCAATCTGTTCTACCTGCAAAACCTTGCGCAACTGGCGTCAATCCTCAGGCTGACCGGACTCGAGGTGCGAATCGGATCGCTGTCGCCGGAGGTCGACCGACCGACGCCGGTGGCACTTCCCGACGGGACGTCCTTGCTGCTTGAACCGCTGTTGCGCCGGCGCAATCGACTCGGCGTTGACGGCTTCGAACCGTGCGCCGTCCTGCTCAACAACGACTTGTCAGCGGGAATCCCGAGAGTATTGCGCAACCTCGACGAACAGATCCTGTTGCCGCCTTTGCACGCCGGCTGGGCCGTGCGTCGCAAGTCCAACCATTTCGCCGCTTACGATGAAGTTGCCGGCAACTTCGCCAAGGTCGTCGGCATCGATCCCTGGCGCATCAATCCGTATTTCGCGGTGTGCGAGAGGGTCAATTTCCACCAGCGCGAGGGGGAGGAATGCCTGGCGTCCAACGTCGCCGCCGTGCTCGACCTGATTCGCGATAAATACCGGCAGTACGGGATCGAGGAAACGCCGTACGTTGTCGTCAAAGCCGACGCCGGGACCTACGGCATGGGCGTGATGACGGTCAAGGACGCGTCGCAGGTGACGGGTCTGAGTCGCCGCCAGCGCAACAAGATGTCGGTAATCAAAGAGGGCCTGGCGGTATCGCAGGTGATCATCCAGGAAGGTGTGCATAGCGACGAGGTGGTCGGTAGCGGCAGCCAGGAAGGAGTTGCGGAACCGGTCGTCTACATGATCGACCGCTTCGTTGTCGGCGGCTTTTACCGCGTCCACAGTGGGCGCGGGCGCGACGAGAACCTCAACGCCCCCGGAATGCACTTCGAGCGCCTGGCGTTCGAAACCAGTTGCTCGTTTCCCGACCAATGTCAGAACCCCGATGCCGCGCCGAACCGTTTTTACACCTACGGGGTCGTCGCCCGGCTGGCGCATCTCGCGGCAGCGCTTGAACTCGAGCGCACGCGACCTGTCGAGGAGCACAGATCATGCGCCTAGCCTTCATCGTCGACCCTTTGCCGTCGCTCAAGGCGTACAAGGATACCAGCGTCGCCCTGATGCGGGCCGCCCAGGCAGCCGGACACGCGGTGTGGACGATCCAACAGGCCGCAATCCACGCGTCGCCGCTGCATGGCATCTGCGCAGAGGCGGTACACCTGGAAATGCTGGGCGACGATCACGAGTGGTACGTCGAAATCGACCGCCATGTCGTCGCGCTGCGCGACTTTTCTGCCGTCCTCATGCGCAAGGACCCGCCGTTCGATATCGAGTACGTGACCACGACCTGGCTGCTCGAGCGCGCCGAAGCCGAGGGGGCGCGGGTCTTCAATCGACCGCGCGCCTTGCGCGATCATTCGGAAAAGCTGGCGGTGGCCGAGTTTGCCCACCTTACCGTGCCGACGACCGTGGCCCGCGATCCGGCCGTGCTGCAGGCGTTCATCGAGCTCGAGCGCGACACCGTCCTGAAGCCCCTCGACGGCATGGGCGGCAGCCAGGTGTTTCGGGTGCGCCGGGAGGACCCAAACCGCAACGTGATCGTCGAAACGCTTACCCGCGACGGCGCGCGTACGGTGATGGCACAGCGCTACATTCCGGAGATCGCCGACGGTGACAAGCGTATTCTGCTGGTTGGTGGACAGGTGATTCCGTGGTGTCTGGCGAGAATCCCCAAGGCCGGTGAAACACGTGGCAACCTCGCCGCCGGGGGAACGGGAGTTGCTCGTCAACTGACGGCGCGCGATGACGAGATTGCGCGCTCGTTGGCGCCGACGCTTGCCGCTCGCGGACTGCTGCTCGTCGGCCTCGACGTCATCGGTGACTGGCTGACCGAAATCAACGTCACCAGCCCGACGTGCATGGTCGAGATCGCCGAACAAACGGGGTTCGACGTCGCCGAGACGATGATCGCTGCGCTGGAGCGCGCTTGCGCGGCCGACGACTAGCTTCTCTCGGCTTATGCCTCGGCCTCATCGCGCTCGCGGGCTGCAACCGAGCGCCGTTGTCTCACCAGGAAAGCTTTGTTTTCGGCACGCGCGTCGAAGTCCTGATCGCGGGGGTCGCCGAAGCACAGTCGCGCCCCGCCGCAAACGCGGTGCTGCGCGAGTTTGACCGTCTGCACCGCACGTATCACGCGTGGAAACCGTCCGAACTGACGGCGCTGAACGACGCGCTGGCCGCCGGGAAGCGACAGCAAGTGAGCACGGAGCTGGCGGCGTTGATCCACGACGCGCAGCGCTTGTCGCGCGCCAGCGAACGACTCTTCGATCCAGGGGTCGGTTGGCTCGTTCGTCTCTGGGGGTTTCAGTCCGACGAATTTCCGGGGCAGATCCCCGACGCCGCCCGCCTCGCCGAGTGGCAAGCCGCCCCTCGTGGCATCGCTGATCTGAGAGTCGATGAAAGCGGCGGCGTCAGCGGCGGTACCGCGCGCCTGGCACTCGACTTTGGCGGCTACCTGAAAGGCGTCGCTCTCGACCGCGGTGCGACCCTTCTTCGGCAGCACGGTATTCAAAACGCGCTGATCAACATCGGTGGCAACGTCATCGCGCTCGGCAGCAAGAACGGCCAACGCTGGCGAGTCGGTATCCAACACCCGCGGGCCGCCGGCCCGATCGCCATCGTTGATCTCGACGATGGCGAAGCGATCGGCACCTCGGGGGATTACCAGCGCTTTTTCGAGTTCGCCGGCGAACGCTATGGTCACGTGCTTGATCCGCGCAGCGGGCGTCCGCCAAAACACACGCAGGCTGTGACGGTGCTGATCTCCCCCGGTCGCGAGGCGGGAACGCTCTCCGACGCGCTCAGCAAGCCTCTGTTCATCGTTGGTGACGATTGGCCACAACTGGCACGACGCCTGGCGGTAGATCACGTCCTGCGCGTCACTGCCAGTGGTCGCATCGAGGTGACGGCCGCCCTGCAACGGCGTCTCGAATTTGTCGGCGACAAGCCTCGCGAGGTGGTGGTGGTCCCGTGAAGACTCGTCTCGGCACGCTCGTCGGTCGTGGAATCCCTTAAAATGGTCGACCGTGTCGATGGGTAAAGGCGATGATCGGAATACTCTTGGTGACGCACGGCTCATTCGGCGAAAGTTTGATCCAGAACGTCTGTCACGTGCTCAACAAACGACCGCCATTGATCGCCCAGCTCGGCGTCGCCGCACAGGATGACCCATTGGACATTCTGCCGTTGGCCCGTCTGTTGCTGGGCGAGGTCGACGCGGGTGAAGGGGTGTTGATCATGACCGACGTGTTTGGCGCGACACCGGCAAATCTGGCGCTCAAACTGCTTGATCCGGGGCGCATCGAAGGCGTTGCCGGGCTCAATCTGCCGATGCTGCTGCGCGCGTTGACCTATCGCGAAAAGGGAATGGAAACCATGATCCAGAAGGCCGTCAGCGGCGCCCGCGACGGCGTGATTACGCTGGCCCGCTAGGTCGTCGTGAGGGGGGAACAAGCCATATGGTACGTACAGAGTCCTCAATTCTCAACAAGTTGGGCCTGCATGCCCGTGCGTCGGCAAAGCTGACACAGCTCGCGAGCAGTTTCGAAAGCGATGTCTGGATGGAAAAGGGAGAGCGTCGCATTAACGCCAAGAGCATCATGGGAGTGATGATGCTGGCCGCAGGCAAAGGAGCGGTGGTCATCGTCGAAACCGCGGGTGACGACGAGCAAGCCGCCAATGACGCCATTCGTGAACTGATCGCCGCACGTTTTGGCGAGGCCGAGTAGCTCATCATGAGCTTTACGCTCCACGGTCTGCCGGTCTCCGGGGGCATCGCGATCGGCCAGGCGCACCTGATGTCGCACGCCACGCTCGAGGTGTCGCACTTGGTCATTTCGCCGCGGCTGGTCGACAAAGAAGTGGCTCGCTTTGAAGCCGCCATCGCGCGCGTGCGAGACGAGTTTGCCGCCCTCAGGCAGCGCTTGCAGCACGCGTCGAGCGAATTCGGCGCGTTCATCGACCTGCACACGATGATCCTTGCCGATCCGGAACTGGCCGAAACGCCCAAGCAGCTGATCCGCGAACGTCGCTGTAACGCCGAATGGGCGCTCGTGCAACAGATGGAGATTCTAGTCGGTGAGTTCGAGCGCCTCGACGACACCTACTTGCGCGAGCGCAGCTACGACGTCCGCCAGGTGGTCGAACGCGTGATCAAGGAACTCGTTGGGCAGCCAGGAAGAATGTCGCTGCGCGACGTCAAGGGAATGAAGGAGGAGAATCTGATCGTCGTCGCCCACGACCTGTCGCCGGCAGACGTCATCGCCTACAAGGACCACCACTTCGCGGCCTTCGTCACCGACGTCGGCGGCTCGACTTCGCATACCGCGATACTTGCCCGCAGCTTGCGCATTCCCGCCGTCCTCGGCCTGTTCAATGCCCGGCAGCTGATTCGCGACGAGGAAGTGCTGATCGTTGACGGAACACGCGGCGTGCTGATCGTCAACCCCGACGAGCGCGTCCTCGAAGAGTACCGCCTGCGCAAGAGCCAGATCGAGCTCGAGCGCAACAAGCTGCGGCGCCTGAAGACGGCGCGTTCGACGACTCTTGATGGCGTCGACATCGACCTCTACGCCAACATCGAATTGCCCGGTGACGTCTCCAATGCGCTCGACGGCGGCGCCGAGGGGATCGGCTTGTTTCGTACCGAATTTCTGTTTCTCGATCGCGGTGACATGCCGACCGAGGAGGAGCAGTTTGAAGCCTACCGAACGGTGGTCAAAGGCATGGGCACTCGGCCCGTCACGATCCGCACCTTCGACCTCGGCTATGACAAGGATCTCCACCCGGAGAAGGTTCAGGGTGATCGGCAGCAGACCAATCCGGCGCTCGGCTTGCGCGCCATTCGGCTGTCGCTGGCAGAGCCGAAAATGTTCCAGACGCAGGTACGGGCGATTCTCCGAGCCTCCCGCTACGGCAAGATCAAGCTATTGATTCCGATGCTTTCCCAGGCAAACGAAATCGACCAGACCCTGGCGGCGATCGAACGCGCCAAGTCGGCTCTGCGCGCCGAGCGCGTGCCGTTCGACGAAGCGATTCCCATTGGCGCGATGATCGAGATTCCGGCCGCCGCATTGGCGGTAGGACTCTTCCTGCGCCGAGTCAATTTTCTTTCCATCGGGACCAACGACCTGATCCAGTACACGCTGGCAATCGACCGCAGCGACGAGCAGGTCGCCCATCTTTACGACCCGCTCCATCCAGCGGTATTGATGCTGCTCGCGCACACGATCGCCAGTGCCGAGAAGGTCGCGATTCCGGTTTCGATATGTGGCGAACTGGCCGGCGATCCGAACCTGACGCGTCTACTGCTCGGGATGGGCCTACGCCAGTTTTCGATGCATCCGGCGCAGGTCCTGCTGGTTAAACAGAAAATCATGCAGAGCAGCTGCGCGGAACTCGCCCCGATCGTTCGCCGCCTGCTGCGCCATGAAGAGCCCGCCAAGATCCGCGAGCAACTGGAGAAACTCAACGCCTGATGAGCAAGGAGAACTCGGTCGGTGTGGTTGCGGCGTCCACGGTGCACTTCGACGAAGTCCTGGCCCTCAAGAGTGGCGCGTTGCTGCCCGGCTGGACGCTGGTTTTCGAGACCTACGGCACGCTCAATACAGACGGATCGAACGCGGTGCTCGTCTGTCACGCGCTTTCCGGCAGTCACCACGTCGCCGGCGTTTACGCCGACGATCCCGATAACGTCGGTTGGTGGGACAATCTTGTCGGCCCTGGCAAGCCGCTCGACACACGCAAATTTTTCGTCGTCGGGGTCAACAATCTTGGCGGCTGCTACGGCTCGACCGGACCGTTGTCGCTCAACCCGGAGACCGGCAAGCGCTACGGGGCCGACTTTCCCTTGGTCACGGTCGAGGACTGGGTGGCCGCGCAAGCCCGACTCGCCGATCACCTCGGGATCGAAACCTGGGCGGCGGTAATCGGCGGTAGCCTCGGGGGCATGCAGGCGATTGCCTGGTCGTTGCAGTTTCCGTCGCGCGTTCGGCACGCGGTGGTGATTGCTTCGGCACCCAAGCTTTCGGCACAAAACATCGCATTCAACGAGGTCGCACGACAGGCGATTCTTTCCGACCCCGACTTCCACAGCGGCTACTACGCCGACTACGGCGTCGTGCCGGCGCGCGGGTTGCGTCTGGCGCGGATGGTCGGTCACATCACCTATTTGTCCGATAGTCAGATGGCCGAGAAGTTTGGCCGCCAACTGCGTCATGGCGAACACAAGTATAGC
Organism: uncultured Candidatus Accumulibacter sp.; assembly: GCA_964420975.1. GTDB lineage: Bacteria > Pseudomonadota > Gammaproteobacteria > Burkholderiales > Rhodocyclaceae > Accumulibacter. The sequence continues at coordinate 64,226 of CAYQVH010000005.1, read as the reverse complement.
TACGACGTCGACTTCGAGATCGAGTCGTACTTGCGGCATCAGGGCAACAAGTTTGCCGGCTTCTTCGACGCCAACACGTACTTGATGATGACCAAGACGCTGGACTACTTCGATCCCGCGTACGACTACGACGGCAACCTCGCCGCCGCATTCGCCCGCGCCAGCGCGAGTTTCTTCGTCGCCAGCTTCTCGACCGACTGGCGTTTCGCGCCGGCGCGCTCACGCGAAATCGTCTTCGCGCTGCTCCATAATCGACTGCACGTCGTCTATGCCGAGATCGACTGCGACGCCGGGCACGACTCCTTTCTGCTCGACGACCCGCACTACCATGCGCTGCTCGGTGCCTACCTGGAGAACATCGCGGTATGACCGAGCAGGAACGCCGGGCGAGAGCCGAACAGCGCGAGCGTTTCGACTTCGCGGTCATCGCCAGCTGGATCCCGCCGGGCGAACGGGTTCTCGATCTGGGCTGTGGCGACGGTCGACTGCTCCGCTACCTGGCGGAAACCCGAGATGTCAGCGGCTATGGCGTCGAGATCGACCACGAAAGTGTGCTTGCCTGCATCCGCAATGGAGTCGACGTGATCCAGATGGACATCGAATGTGGTTTGTCGGGCTTCGAGGATCACTCGTTCGACCACGTCATCATTTCCCAAGCCTTGCAAACGATGCACCAGACCGAGCGCATCCTCAACGAGATGCTGCGGGTCGGCGAGGAAGCGGTGGTCAGCTTTCCGAACTTCGCCTACCGCGCCAATCGGGCGGCGATCGCCGGCGGACGCATGCCGGTTTCCGAGGATCTGCCGTACGACTGGTTCGACACGCCGAACGTACGTTTCTTTACCATCGCCGATTTTGAGGAGTTGTGCGGCCGGCTTGGCATCGCGATCCGCGAACGCCTCGCCTTTGACGAAAACGGGCGCGAGGTGGCAGACGATCCCAACCTGAACGGGAGTCTCGCCTTCTATCGGCTTGGCCGTGCCTCCTGATGCCGGAGGCGCTGCGCCTGCTGCTCAGCAGGCGGATGCTGATCTGTGTATTCACGGGGTTCAGTTCCGGGCTTCCGCTCTATCTGCTGCTCAACCTGCTGCCGGCCTGGTTGCGTAGTGACGGCGTCGATCTGAAGACGATCGGTTTTTTCGCGCTGATTCAATTCCCTTATACCTGGAAGTTTCTCTGGTCGCCGTTGCTCGACCGCTACCCGTTGCCGCTCGGTCGCCGTCGGGGCTGGACGCTGGTCTGTCAGATCGGATTGCTGTTCGCGATCGGCTTGCTCGGCGGCTTCTCGCCAACGCAACACCTGGTACCGGTGATCGCGTTGTCGGCGTTCCTGGCTTTCCTGTCGGCGACACAGGACGTCGCACTCGACGCGTTTCGCCGCGAGATACTGAGTGACGATGAACTCGGGCTAGGCAACTCCGTTCACGTCAACGCCTATCGCGTCGCCGGCCTGGTTCCAGGGTCGCTGTCACTCATTCTTGCCGACCTCTTGCCCTGGGATCAGGTCTTCTGGATCACGGCGGCTTTCATGGTGCCGGGGATGGTCATGATCCTGCTCGTCGACGAGCCGCCGGCGAATAGCGCGCCGAAGACCTTGCGCGATGCCGTGATCGAGCCCTTCCGTGAGTTCATCGGCCGCCAAGGGTGGAGTGGTGCGCTGTTGGTCCTGGGCTTCATTTTTCTCTACAAGCTCGGCGATTCGTTGGCAACCGCCTTATCGACGCCGTTCTATCTTGATCTGGGCTACAGCAAGACCGACGTCGGCGTCATTGCCAAGCACGCCGGCTTGTGGCCAGCCGTCTTCGGAGGGCTGCTCGGCGGTCTCTGGATGGTGCGTCTGGGGATCAATCGTGGACTCTGGCTGTTCGGCGTCGTGCAGTGGGTGACGATTCTGGGCTTCGCGTGGCTCGCCTGGCGCGGCGTACGCGTTTCCGTAGACGGCTTCGACCGAGCCGCCTTGGCGGCAGTCATCGCCGCCGAGTACCTGGGCGTCGGACTCGGCACCGCGGCGTTTACCGCCTTCATTGCCCGCGCCACGAATCCCGCGTTTACCGCGACGCAGTTCGCCTTGTTTACCAGCCTCGCGGCGGTACCGCGAACGTTCATCAACGCCAGCGCCGGAGCACTGGCCGAGGCGCTCGGCTGGGTAGGTTTCTTCTTTCTTTGTTTTTCGCTCGCCGTACCCGGCATGTTGCTGCTGCTGAAAGTCGCTCCCTGGAACCAAACTCAACCCTCGCCGATACGCTGACTGCGGCTGCACTGACGCTCTCGGCGACGCTGGACGCGCTCCGTTTCTCCGCGCCGGTCAGCCACGTCTACAATCCGCTGACCTACGCTTGGGCAGCGCACGAACACTACCTGCGACGTTACGGCGCGACGCACAAGCGAGTCGTCTTTCTTGGCATGAATCCGGGGCCTTTTGGCATGGTGCAGAGCGGGGTTCCATTTGGTGAAATCGCCGCCGTGCGCGACTGGCTGGGAATCGACTCTGCCGTTCAGCGCCCGGCGGTCGAGAATCCCAAGCGTCCGATCGAGGGTTTCGCCTGCACGCGTTCGGAAGTCAGTGGCCGGCGCCTTTGGGGCCTGTTCAAGGAACGCTTCGGGTGTCCGACGGCCTTTTTTGCCGAGCACTTCGTCGCCAACTACTGTCCCCTGGCGTTCTTTGCCCAAGGTCGCAACGTCACGCCTGACAAGCTTCCTGCTCGCCAAGCAGCCGCCTTGCACGCGGCTTGCGACGAGCATCTGCAGGTCATGGTCGCTGCCCTGCAACCCGAGTGGGTGATCGGCGTCGGCGCCTTCGCCGAGCATCGGGCAAGACTGGCTTTAACCGATAGCGGCGTTCGCATCGGGCGACTGCTTCACCCGAGTCCGGCGAGTCCAGCGGCCAATCGTGGCTGGCCGGAAGCGGCGAGCCGGCAGCTGCGGCTGCTCGGCGTATGGGACTAAGCGGTTGCCTGCCGCCAGCGGTCAGGCGACTATCGGCCGTGGCCGCCGTCTGCCGACGGCGACAGTCCAAAAGCTGACGCCTCGCGACGAACGAGGCGCCAGGTACGCCAGACAAAGAAGGCTCGCTTGCTCCAGCGCCAGACGCGGTTGGGTTTCATGACGACGACGACGGCAACGACGCCGGTAACGATTTCGGGGTGCTGTCGGACGAACGCACCGGCCCGGCGCACAGCCGCCAACGCGCGATCGGTCGTGCGCATGACGTCGGCAACGGGCTGCAACTGTTGACGCAAAAGCCGCCGTTCGCTGTCGATACGTTCGAGCAACCGGCCACGCTTAATCGCCAGGTCAATCAGCTCTTGATTCATTGCCGGTAGCGTTCCGGATCTGCCGGATATCCTCGCCCAGCTCGTCGAGCGTCGCCGAAAAAAGGCGCTCGCTTCTGCGCAGCCGGCGCATCAGACTGACGTAGGCAACACCCGCGACAAGAAAGAAAAGCGCGCTCGATCCGGCAAGCACCAGCGCACGATCTTCCCAATGAATGATGACCAGCCAAGCAACGCCGAGCACGGTTCCCAGCGCAAGGCAGAAGGCAAGAAGCTGCGACAGCAGGAGCAGGCGAACCGCCCGCAGCCTCTCCTCCTGGAGTTCATTGGCGACCAGTTCCAGCCGTGTACGAACCGTCGTGAGAAGGGTCGCGACGCTGTCCCTGGTGGCGGAAAAGACGCCACCGCTGCCGCGAGCGGGCGCTTCGTTCATCTTCGCGGGTAGCGCTCGCCGCCGGTTCGAGGTGGGGTGCAGTATCCCGTCAGCGACGGCCGATGATAACCCCGAGCAACAGGCCAAGAGCGGCTGCGATGCCAACCGAGCGCCACGGATTGTCGTGTACGAAGTCGTCGGTAGCGCGCGCGGCAGCCTTCGTGCGGTCGACCAGTGCGGCTTCGGCGTCAGCGAGGCGCAGCTTGGCGTCGCGCAGACGTTCGCCGATCCGCTCGCGCAGGTCGCCCATCTTCTCGCCAGCCACGCCGGCGGTCGCGCGCAGGATTTCTTCAGCGTCGGCGACGACGACTTTCATGTCGGAAACGAGTTTTTGTTTGTTGGCGGCAGACAGCTCAGTTACTTCTGACATGGCGAACCTCACGGTGACAGATGATGAGAGCGGAGTCGGATGACCCCGGCAAAGACGAGACTTGCAGGGGACTCAGATTATAGAAATCGGTCGCGGAGATCAATGCAGCGAGAGAAAAAACCCTATCGGTACGGGTCGTTCAGGTCGCAAGGTCGACCTCGTAGTCGATCGTCAGCGGAGCGTGATCGCTGAAGCGCTCCGCCTTATAGACCGACGCGCGCCGCGCCTTGTGAGCGAGCACTGGGGTGGCCAACTGATAGTCGATCCGCCAGCCGACGTTTTTTGCCCAAGCCTGACCGCGATTCGACCACCAAGTGTAAGACTCGCCGCTCGCTTCCGGGTAGAGTCGGCGATACACGTCGCACCAACCGCCTTCGTCGAGCAGGCGACCGATCCAGGCGCGCTCTTCAGGCAGGAAACCCGAATTCTTCTGATTGCCGCGCCAGTTCTTGAGATCGATTGGCTGATGGGCGATGTTCCAGTCACCGCCAACGACGACGTCGCGCCCGCTGGCCGCCAGTTCAACCAGACGCGGGTAGATAAAATCGAGAAAGCGAAATTTGGCCATTTGCCGCTCGTCGGAGCTGGATCCCGACGGCTGGTAGAGAGAGACGACGGAAAGTGGGCCAAAATCGGCCTGCAGGTAGCGCCCCTCACGATCAAACTCGGGGCTGCCGAGAGCGTCAATCACCCGGTCCGGAGGTTGCCGGCACCACAGGCCAACGCCGCTATATCCCCGTTGTTCGGCGCAGACGTAATAGGCACGGAACCCCGGGGGCGACTGCATGCCGTCGATCAGGTCCGACGGCTGTGCCTTGAGCTCCTGCAGGCAGATAACGTCGGCCTGCTGTTCGCTGGCCCAGGCGAGAAAGCCCTTCCGCCATGCCGAACGAATACCGTTGAGATTGAGAGTGATGATGCGTAACATAGTGGACTAACGTTGGCGGAGCCGGGATCAAGAGTGGAGGTCAGCGATTTTCGTCAGGAGTTTATCGAGTTCGCTGTTGTCCAGGGCGCCCTCCGGTTCGGCCGGTTCACGACCAAAGCGGGCCGGGAATCGCCTTACTTTTTTAATGCGGGTTTTTTCAACCAGGGTGCAACGCTCGATCGCTTGGCAGAATTTTACGCCAAGGCGATCATTGCCAGTGGTCTCGCCGTAGATCACTTGTTTGGCCCGGCGTACAAGGGTATTCCGTTGGTCGCTGCGGTCGCCATTGCACTCGCCAGGACCGGCCGCAATCTTCCCTTCTCGTTCAACCGCAAGGAAGCGAAAGATCACGGCGAAGGCGGCACCCTGGTCGGCGCGCCGCTCGCGGGTCGCGTTCTCATCGTAGACGACGTCATTTCTGCCGGCACCTCGGTACGCGAGTCGGTCGAGCTGATTCGCAACGCGGGGGCGTTGCCTGCCGCGGTAGTGATCGCGCTTGATCGCATGGAACGTGGCCGTGGCGAACTGTCGGCGGTGCAGGAAGTCGAGCGCGACTACGGCCTGCCGGTTATCGCTGTCGCCACCCTCGACGATTTGCTCGCCTGCTTGCGTCACGACGCCACCTTGCAGACTAACGCGGACGCCGTCGCTCGTTATCGCCAGGAATTCGGTGTTGCCGTCCCTCACTAGCCTTCTTCCGCTGCTGCTGTCTCTGCTGCTTCAGGGCGGCGCCCTTGCCGCCGCACCGCGAATCTATTGCTGCCATGATCCGTCCGGACGACAAGTCTGCGGCGATACCATGCCATCCGTCTGCGTCGGCCGTGCCTATCGCGAGGTCGGCGAGTCGGGACGCACGGCGCGGCAGGTGGAAGCGCCACTGACGCCCGAGGAACGCGCGCGCCGGCAGGCGGAGGAAGAAAAGCGCAAGGAGCAGGAGCGACTGCTCATGGAACAGCGGCGACTCGACCAGGCACTGCTCAACACCTATGCTACCGAGAAGGATATCGCGATCATGCGTACCCGTGCCGAGCGAGATCTCGGCGACGCAATCAAAGCTGCCGAAAACCGGATTGCCGAGCTGCGCCGGCAGCGCAAGAAGTTCGAAGACGAGGCCGAGTTCTATCGTCATCGACAACTGCCGGCGGAGGTTGCCAAGGGACTGCGCGACATCGACTTCGAGATCCATGCGCAGGACTCGGTGATCGAATCCAAGAAGCGCGACCAGACAGCCATGCGCGCAAAGTACGACGAAGACCTGCGCCGCTTTCGCGAATTGACGGCCCGGATGCCGACGCGGCCTTGACGCTCGGCGATATCGGGGCAAGGACTTCTCGGGCATACTGGCCGCAGTCGTTTGCTCATCAGGTACGCCAGCATGACCGTCTTCTCCTCACTACGGAATTTCCTCGAACTCGAGGTGACGCCTGATCTCGATGCCCGGCAGGCAGCGCAGCGCAGCAACCGGCGTCGACTCAAGGTTTTTGTCGTGGTCTTTCTGGCCGTCAGCGCCTGTGGACTGAGCTGGGATTTCCTTCGCCCCGCCGAGTACCGCGCCACGGCGCGCGTGCAGATCAATCCGGGGAGCAACGAACCCCGTCAGTTACCGACTGGCCGCACGGATAACGCCCACTCGACGCACGCTTCGTCGGCTTTCCTGACCGAGGTTCAAGCGCTGACCAGTCGTCCGCTGCTGGCCAAGGTCGGCGACTCGCTGTTCGCTGCCGGTTATCCGGTCGCTGGCCCGGCCGACCGCGGGCGCGAGCTGCAAGAAGCGATCAGCGCGACCGCCGTGAGTGGAACCGACGTTGTCGAGTTGCAGGCCGTTGGCCGGCCGCCCGAGTTGATGGCGGCGGCGCTCAATGCCTTGCTCGACGCGTATCGTGACGAAGTCAAGGCGACATTCGAGACGGCCACCGGCGAGACCCTGGCGCAGGCGCGTGAGGAAACGGCGAAGCTTGAGCAGGCGGTGCGTGAGCGACGGGCCCAGCTCGACGCTTTCCGCAGCCTTCATGGCGTCTGGTCGTCTCAGCGCGAAGGCAACGAAGCTGTCGAGCGAATGAAGGGCCTGACGACGGCGCTGGCCGCCGCCAACGAGAAAGCGGCGATCGCCGAAGCGCGCCTGAGTGCGTTACGGGGTGCGGCAGCCGGTGGCGGCGGTAGCGGCCGGGCCAAGGACGATCCGACCTTGGCAACCATGGAACAGCGGGCGTCAGCGCTGCGCGAACAGATCCGCGACATGGAGCGGACCTACACGCCAGCGTTCATGGCCATGGATCCGAACGCACGTGCGCTGCGCGCGCGGCTGGCCGAAATCGAGCGCCAGATCGACGAGCAGCGCGTGAGCAGCCGACGGTCGACGCTCACCTCCGCCGAGGAGGAGTACGCCAGCGCACGGGCTACCGTCGACCGCCTGCAAGCGCAGATCAACGAGCAACGGCGCGGCATGCAGGTGTTTTCGGAGCGATTCAACCAAGCCAAGTCGCTCGAGGACGATCTCGCTCAGGTCGAAAAAGCCAGCCGCGAGGCGATCGAGCGTCAGGCAAAACTCGAAGCAAGCGAACGCAGCCGACAGCCTTCACTCACCGTAATCGAGCAAGCGAGCACGCCGACTTCCGCCTTTCGCCCCGACTATGGGCGAGACGCGTTGATTGTGCTGGTCGTCGCGTTTTGTCTTGGGTTGCTCGCCATCTGGTTCGTCGAACTGTTCAACAGGCCGCCACCCCTTCGAACCGACGGCCACACGATGGTCGTCGTTCCGCCATCGTGGACCGCCCCAGGGCTGATCGAAGCCTCCGCGACGCCGGCGGGCCGCTTGCCGCTGCCCGGCAACAACGCGGTCCTGCTGTCGGTACCGGCAGTCGCTGCACGCGAACTATCGCCCACCGAGGTGACGGCGCTACTTGCCGCGGCGGACCCCGACGCCCGCTTCGTCATTGCCCTGCTGCTCATGGGGTTGACGGTCGAAGAACTGATCGGATTGGCTACCGAAGATTTTGACCCGGCAAACGGCTACGTCGAGGTGAAAGGTGGCGCGTCGCGTCGCCTCCTGGTTCCGGAATGGCTGGCTCGCGGCCACCCCGTGGTCAACAACGGGGGTTCGCTCGTCCGTAGCACGGCCGGCACGCCCATCAACGCCGAAGACATTGCCTCGCTGCTGGTCTGTACGGCACTCGACGCCCGCTTGTCGGAAGCGACGGAAGTCACCGCCGACGTACTCCGCCACACCTGCATCGCCTGGTTGGTAAGGCAGGGACTACGTTTTTCGGACTTCGCAGCGTTCGTCAGTCGCCCCGATCCGGCTACGCTGGCGTCGTACGCTCGTCTCGCGCCCGAGGGTGTTCGTGTCGCGAAGGCCGAGATCGATCCGCTGCTGCCCGCTTTGCGCCACTTTGTCGCATGATGCCGCAGCCGGACGCCTGCTCGTCGATTTCGGCCTACGCCGTTCGCACGGTGCTGAAGCGGGTTTACTCTCGGCACGCGCGAGTTACCTCGCCGGTTTCAACGGAACATCGACCGTTCTCGCGGGAATACGCTGCGACATTCCGCTGTACGGCACGATGGCACCCTCTTACATCGAAGCGCACACAACACTCCGTCGAGCGACGGGCCGACGCGTCATTGGCAGTGGGCTTATCGCGATCCGGCAAGCTTCTGATAGACGAAAGCCGTCAACGCGATCGCCAGATCATCGGGCAGACCGGCGAACTGTACCCCATGGACGTACTCACCCGAGTCGCCTTGTGACACCGTGCAGACGGTCGCATCGATCACCGCCAACAGGTCGATTTCCCCAATGGACAGTCGGAACTTGATCGACACGGGGTCGCCCTTGCGGCCGAGACACTGTTTCGAACGGACTTGTGCGCCGCTGATACTGAGGTTGGTCAGCACGCCGGCGGCGGAGACGGTACGCGTCCCCTCCTGCAGGACAATCGCGCAAATGATGTGCACGCTTACGCGTTCTCCAGCGCGCACCGTCAGCGCCCGTACCTGGGCTGGATAGCCAAGATGCAAATGCGGGAAAGGCATGGTCGACGAGCGCAAAACGCCCGTCGTGAAGGCGTAGGCATTGCGGCCAGAGAAGAAGCGGACGACGAAGGTCTGCCCTTCACGGACTAGACAGAGATGTCCGTCCTCCTCGGGGTTGGTCACCAACACGCTCTTTCCCTTCAAGTAACCGATCAGCCGCACATAGTGGCGGTGGTCGGCGCCCTCGGCCTGCGACTGAAGCTGAAACGGGTCGCCAATCGCCAGCCGCGTCTCGTCAAGCGTCATGCTTCGTCCACCGGCCTGGTCGCTTTGCCCGCCGTCACCCGCTGACTGACCGTCGCGCCGCGACGTCGATCCGGTGTCGCGACGCTGCCGAAACAGGCCCCGCTCGAGCAGAGCGTCGAGTTCCTCCTGGCTGTCGAGGAGACTACCCGCCTTCAACAGCAGATGATGCTGGTTGTCGTATACGGCCCACGGCAAGGGAAGTCCGAGGTCGACTTCACCACAACGCACGGGGATGAAGGCGGATTCTGGCATGTTCGCAAACCCTGTCGGCGAGAGGTCTTCGGAGCGAGAACAACGTTGGTCAGAGCGTTCATCATACGCCGAACGCTCTGCCACCGCCGCTCGAAGCCTTCGCTCCGTTCTCCCGATTGCCGGAGGGTTCGCCGGCCATCGAGCCTGCGCATCGCTCCGCCGGTCGGCTTCGTGCAGCGTCTGACCCGGCAGCTACTCGTCGGCTAGCTTCTCGTACTCGGCGATGACCTGCGCGCCAACGAGAACGATGGTGGCAGCAATTTCCATGCAGAACAGGGCGATGACCGCGGTCGCCAGTGGTCCGTAGACGATGCTCGCCTTCGACAGCGAGCCGAAGAACCAGACAAGGCCATGTCGGACGACGTCCCAGATCAGCGTCGCCGTGACGCCGCCGAAAAGTGCGTAGCGCAGGGGCACCCGTCCCACCGGGAGAATGACGTAGATCGCCGACAGGATGAGAATTTCCAGACCAAGGCCAAGCAGGTAGAGCAGAACACGCGAAACGCCGCGCAGCGACCATTCGCCGCCCAGAAGGTTCAGGGTTTCGTCGGCCATCGCCTCGACCGCGATCGTGGCAATCGTCAGCCCCAGCAGGGCAACGCCGAGAAGAAGGACAAAGCAGTAGGGCAGCAGCGCGGAAGTCAGGAAAAGGCGCTGCTCGCCGCGAGCCCGATGAGCGAAGATCACCCCCATCGCCTTCTCAAGCACCGAAAACGCCAGCGTGCTGAAGAAAAGCATCGTCGCCAGCAGAACGACGCCAACCGTCGCCCGATTGTCGAGAAAGACCGAAACGTCGCGCAGAAAGTTTGCCGACTGACTCGGCACCAGCCATTCCAGGTAACGCCCAAGGGTCGCCAGCAGCTCGGCTTCGCTGACCAGGTGCGAAAGCGCGATCACCGACAGGATGAGCAGGGGTACGACCGAGAGCAAGGCATAATAGGCGATCGCGGCGGCGAGCAGCAGGCCCTGATTGCGGTTGAAACTGCGCACAGTGCGCAAGGCAAAAGCCGCCGGATGGCGGATGACCTTGCGGGTAGACGCAGAAAAAAAGCGATGCGGCATTCGGCCAGGCAAGAACGGGAAGACAACGGTCCAGGCCTGCGAGTATGCCCGAGTCTACCGGCCATGACATGACCGACGCCAGCCGGCAACCGGGGGAAATGGCAAGATGAGCAACCTGGACCTTGAGCTTCTGGAGCAAACAACCTGCTACCGGGGCTTCTACACCGTGCAGCGCTTGCGCTTGCGTCACCGGCTTTTCGCGGGCGGCATGAGCCCGCCGCTGCTGCGCGAACTGGTCGACAAGGGAGACGTCGCCGGCGTCCTGCTGTACGACCCGCAGCGCGACGAAGTCGTACTGATCGAGCAGTTTCGTGTCGGCGCACACGCCGACCCGCGGGGGCCATGGCTGATCGAAATCGTCGCCGGCCTCGTCGAAGCGGGGGAGAGCGCCGCCGATGTCGCCCGCCGCGAGGCCATCGAGGAGGCCGGTTGTTTGATCAGCGAGCTATTGCCGCTGCCGAGTTTCTATACCAGCCCTGGCCAAACCTCGCAACGCACCCATCTCTTTCTTGGCCGGGTCGACAGCAGCACGGCCGGCGGTATCCACGGCCTGGCGGACGAGGGCGAGGACATTCGAGTCGTCTGTCTGTCGCTTGACGACGCGTTGGTGCTCGCCGAAAGCGGGGGTATCGATTCCGCCTGGCCGTTGGTGGCGCTGCTCTGGCTCGCCCGCCATCGCGCACGGGTACGCCAGCTCTGGCGATAGTCGACATTCGCCACTCGCCGATACCTCTGCGCGACGACCGCCTGCCCCCCGTCCGCGGCTGGTGTTCACGCGATGTGATCCGCGATAATGCGAGGCACCGTTTGCCCGCTACCTGCCGGACTTGCCGCGCGGCACCCCTTGCATAATGTTGACTCAACCCTCATGGACGATCCTTTCCGCCAACTATCGCAGTTCCTTATCCGTGCCCAACGTTTCCTCGACCGCGTCGAGCCGTTGTTGCCGCCGCCTTCCCGCCACCCGGACTGGCACGCAGCGACGGCCTTCCGCTGGCGAACGCACCGCGGTGGCGGCTACCTGCAGCCGATCGTCCGGCTGCCGACGATCCGCCTCGGCGACCTGCACGACATCGACGAGCAGAAGTCCCGCATCGACGCCAACACGCGCAACTTCGTCGCCGGGCGGCCGGCCAACAACGTCCTGTTGACTGGTGCTCGGGGCTCGGGCAAGTCGTCGCTGGTGAAAGCACTGCTCAACGAGTACGCGGCGCGTGGACTCCGCGTGATCGAAGTCGAGAAAGGCGACCTGACCGACCTGCCAGACATCGTCGACCTGATCGATGGACGACCGGAACGTTATATCGTCTTTTGTGACGATCTCTCCTTCGACACCGGTGACGCCCGCTTCAAGGCGCTCAAAGTGGTTCTCGACGGTTCGCTGGCAGCGCCACCGGACAACGTGCTCATCTACGCCACGTCGAACCGGCGACATCTGATGCCCGAATTCTTTGCCGAAAACCTCGAACGCTCGCGCGTCGGCGAGGAGATCCACCCTGGTGAAGCGGTCGAGGAGAAAATCTCGCTCTCCGAACGCTTCGGTCTCTGGCTTTCGTTTTATCCCTTTGATCAGGACGCCTACCTGAACATTGTCGGCCATTGGCTGCGCGCACTCGGTTGTGCCGACGAAGAGATCGCCGCTGCCGAGCGTCCGGCGCTCAACTGGGCACTCGAACGCGGCTCGCGCAGCGGACGCGTCGCTTGGCAGTTCGCCAAGGATTGGGTGGCGCGGCAGCGCGAACGACCTTCGACGCCCACCCGGAAGAAAGCGGTCGCTACGCGCAAGCGTCCACGGAGCGAGTCTTGAACGCACCCGAGGGCGCGGCCGGAGACTCTGCAACCCATGGATCACGACCGCTCACCGAGGTCGCGGCCGCCATCCTGTTACGAGGCACTTCCGCAGCACCCGAGTTTCTGCTCGCGCAGCGACCGCCGGGCAAACCGTACGCCGGGTATTGGGAGTTTCCCGGTGGCAAGGTCGAAGCCGGAGAAACCCCCTGGCGAGCGTTACAGCGTGAGCTGCGGGAGGAACTCGGCGTCGACCTCGACGACGCCTGGCCATGGCTGTGCCGGGAATTCGTTTATCCGCACGCCAGCGTTCGCCTGCGTTTTTTCCGCGTCGCGTCGTGGCACGGGGAGATCGCAGCGCTCGAACACAGTCACTTCGCGTGGCTTAAGGCCGGAGCAGCGCCGACGGTGTCGCCGATCCTGCCGGCCAACGGGCCGATTTTGTCGGCGCTGGCGCTGCCGCCGCTCTACGCGCTGAGCAACGTCGCGGAGAACGGCCTGGCCGGCGAACTGGCACGGATCGAGCAAGCGCTAGCCGCGGGCCTGCGCCTGTTTCAGGTACGCGACAAAACGCTGCCGACGAACGAACGCGAGCGCTTTGCGCGCGCCGTCGTCAGCCGCGCGCGCAACCATCCCGGCACCTGCGTCCTGATCAATGACTCGCCAGAACTGGCCGAAGCGGTCGGTGCCGACGGTGTGCACCTCTCGTCGCACCAACTGTGGCAAGTCGAACGGCGGCCGCCGTTTCGCCTGGTCGCCGCCTCGTGTCACCACGCCCAAGACCTCGCGCGAGCCGCCGACCTCGGCGTCGACTGCGTCGTCCTCGGTCCGCTACGGCCGACCGCAAGCCATCCTGGAGCCGAAGGCATCGGCTGGCAAACGTTTGCGCGCCTGGTCTCTTCGTCGCCACTACCCGTCTATGCACTGGGCGGACTGCGGCCGACAGCGCTCGATGTGGCGCGCCGCCACGGCGCGCATGGCGTCGCCCTGATGCGCGCTTGGCCGTGACGCGCCATTGCACGCCTGCGGCCTGCGGCCGCCCCGGCCAGCTGGCTTTTGCCGCCGATCAAAGCCCGCGTTAACCCACACCCCCTATAATTGCCGGCTTACGCTGCTGAAGGAAAGACCGATGCGACCGCGCTTGCTGCCCGTAATCCTCGTCTCTTTGCCGCTGACAGTCGCCGCGGGCAGCGAGGATCCCCTCAGCGCCATCGCCGAACTCGGGCGACTGAACGGCGAGGCACTGGCCTGTGGTCAGCTTGCCGTCTCGAAGCAGGCCAAGCAGCTGATGATCGATCGGGCCCCCAAGACCCGCCGCTACGGCGAGGTGTTCGAAGAGCAAACCAGCCAGGCGTTTCTCGCGCGAGGGAAAGACGCGCTTTGTCCGGCCGCCGAGGACTTCGACCGCCGGTTGAGCGACATCAGTACCCGCGTCCAGCAGTTGCTGCCGCTGGCACCGGCTTCTGTCCGCTGACGGCGATGCGTACGCTCACGCTGATCGGCGCCGCACTGATCGCGATGGGGCTTGCCTCCGCCGCCGCGGCTGGCAGCGAGCCGTCCGCCGAAGCGAGCGACGCGGCGCAATCCGCGATTTCCGGTCGTTACCTGCTGATCGACGCCGGCGGTCGTGCGGTCAGCCACGAGGACTTCCGGGGGCGCTTCCAGTTACTGACCTTCGGCTACACCTACTGTCCCGACGTCTGCCCAATGACGCTGGCCAAGATGGCGGCGGTGATGAACGCCCTCGGCGATGAGGCCGTTCGTCTGCAACCGATCTTCGTCAGCGTCGACCCGGAGCGCGACACCCCGAGCCAATTGCGCCGTTACGTCGCCTTCTTCCACCCCGAGCTGCTGGCGCTGACCGGATCGCCTGCGCTGTTGCAACGCGTGGCCGAAAATTTCAAGGTGCGCTACGAAAAAGTTCAGGAACCGGGGGCAGCCGCTGCCGAGTACACCCTTGATCACACGGCAGGAATGTTTCTGCTCGGTCCCGACGGCGGTTACCTGCGCCGGTTCGGCTACGGCGTGCCGGTGACGCAGATTGCGGCGTCCATTCGCGAAACGATGGCGGCGCACCCGCGACGCTCCGACCGATGACCTTGACCGCTCACTTCACCCGGAACCCGCTCGCGATGAAAGCGCTTCCCGATCGCCCTTTACTGGTGCTCGCCCTCCCCCTGGCACTCATGCTCGGTTCGGCGTCGAACCCTGCGGCAAGCGACGTTCGACAGCAGTGCCCAGACCTGAAAACGGCGACCCAGGTCGGAAATTGTCCCAGCGAAGCGGAGTTGCGGCACACCTTCCATGGCTTCTGCAATGATGAACGCCACCTGTACCTCGGCGACGCCGAGGTCTGCACCGACTATCAGGCGTATCGACAACTGAAGAACGTCGCGCCCTGGGAATCGGCCAACGGCGAATTCATGGCTTACGTTTCCTGCGAGCTGCCCGCAGGACGCGTACAGGCGCTGCGGGCACAAGGAATCGGCGTTTCGCGCGCTGGAAAAATCACCTTGTTGACCTGCGACTATGGCGACGGCGTCCGTTTTACGCATCGCTCGCGACTGACTTGTGAGGTCGAAGGCGATGGTCGCTGCGCCAGCGGAGACAAGGCCTGCCAAGCCCTCTGCCGGTAATACGGCGAGAAGCGGCGAACGCGCAATACGCGGCGCGGCGCGGCGCCGCGTAGACTCCGATCCAGCCAAACGAAAGGCGCCCGGCCATTAGCGGCCGGGCGCCTTTTTTTTCAGCTTGCGGGAATTAAGCGCGGGAGCCGCGTGCCGGCATCAGCACAACTTGACGACGATACTGTCCAGCGCCGCCGCGGCGTCGGCAACGCGGTCGGCGGCGTTCGACAGGTGGCGATACGTTTCCCGGCGCTTGAACATGTGCAGGTAGTCGTCGCCCTGGAACAGATCGGCAATCGCGCGCCGATACGCCTTCTCGACTGTCCGCTCAGCCTTGCGTGCCGCGGCGGCGTCGGTGCCGGCGCCCGCCGGATCGCTGTGCAGGCGCGCAAACCCTCTTGCCAGCGCCTCGGCGCCGTCGCGCAGATGCAGCGCCATTTCGAGGCTCGCCTTGTCGGGCTTGAGCCCGAGCACGTCCATTTCGACTACCGTTGACTTGCAGTAGTTGACGATGTCGTCGAGCGTCATGATCGCGGCGTGGATGTCTTCGCGGTCGATCGGCGTCGAGAACGCTTCGCTGAGGGCGCCGAGGTTGCTCGCCTTGACGCGATCCGCCTCGTGCTCGTCGGCACGCACCTTCTGACTGACGAGCACGTCGCCGGTCTCCATGAATTCGACCAGCAGGCGGGACGTTTCGGCGGCGTTGGCACTCTGCTCGGCGAGCATGCCGAAGAAGTCGGCAACGGTCGGGAAGACGCGTTCGTACAGCCGGCGGAAGATCGGCGTGTTGGCTTGGGTTTCGCTATCGCTCATGGTTCATCTCCTCAGGTGTGGTCTAACCAACAATAATTTTGGCTACGGCGTACAGCACGATCGAGGTCAGCGCCGAAGCGGGAATGGTGTACAACCAGGTCTTGCCGATTTCTTTCGCCTTCTTCCAGCGCACGGCGCGCGGCCGCTCGGAGTAACCGATGCCCATGATCGAGGTGGCGACGACGTGCGTCGTCGACACCGGCGCGCCGAGATACGACGCCGACAAGATCAGGATCGCCGAAGTCGCCTGCGAGTCAAAGGCGTGCAACGGTCGCACGCGGTAGATGGCAAAACCCAGCGTCCGCACGATGCGCCAGCCACCCGAGAGAATACCGAGCGTGATCGCCATCGCACACGCCAGCATCACCCAGAACGGCACCTCGAACTTCGGAATGAAGCCACCGAGCACCAAGGCCAGCGTCAGCATGCCCATGCTTTTCTGGGCGTCGTTGGCGCCGTGCGAGAAGGCGAGGCCGGCGGCAGTAACAAACTGCAGCTTGCGCAGCGTATTGTTCGCTGTTGGCTTGGCATTCGACAGCACGCGTCGCCCGATGCGGTGGATCAGGAAGCCGACCCAAAAGCCGAGCAACGGCGAGACAAACAGCGAGACGATGACCTTCATCACGCCGACCAGCTTGCCGTCCTGCATCAGCGGGGTCCAGCCCCAGATCACGTATTGCGAACCCGCCGCCGCTACCACGGCACCGGCGAGACCGCCGACAAGTGCATGCGACGACGACGACGGAATCCCCAGCCACCAGGTGGCGAGGTTCCAGACGATCGCCCCGAGCAGACCGCAGAAGAGAATCAGCAGTGCCGCCTGTTTGTCGAGCGTCGATAGATCGACAAACTTGCCGATCGTGTTCGCGACCGCGGTGCCGCCCAGCAGTGGCCCGAGGAATTCGAACACGCCGACCACCATCACCGCCTGCACCGGCGTCATCGCCCGCGAGGCGATGACCGTGGCGACGATGTTCGCTGCGTCGTGAAAGCCATTCGTGTAGTCGAAGAAGATGACGATCACGACGGTGGCTACCGTGAGATAGTACAAGGTTTCCATACGCCTCCTTCCTTGTCAGGGGCCTTGCGGCCGCTTCTTGTAAAATGTGCGCGGACTATCCACGAAGATTGGTTTATGGGTAAATTTTCTTGCTACAGGCAGTGCCTACAGCGCTCCAGGAGCACAAAACATGCGTCTTGATGAGCAGAGCGAAAGCCTCAACGTCGAGGATCGCCGCGGCGGCGGCACCTTCGGTCGCGGCAGCATCGGCGTCGGAACCTTGTTGCTTGCGCTCGCCGCCGGGTATTTTTTCGGCATCGATCCGAACACCCTCCTCGGCTTGATCGCCAACACCCCGTCGAGCTTACAAGCTCCCCGCCCGGCGCCACGACCGCCGGCCGACGACGAAATGGCGCGCTTCGTCGCCAAGGTTCTCGGCAGCACCGAAGCCGCGTGGCACGACGTCTTTCGCACCGCCGGACAGCGCTACCGCGAACCGAAGCTGGTCCTCTTTTCCGGCGTCACGCCGACCGCCTGCGGCAGCGGACGCTCGGCAATGGGACCGTTCTACTGTCCGGCGGACGAGAAGGTCTATATCGACCTCGCCTTTTATCGTGATCTGCGCGAGCGTTTCCGCGCGCCGGGCGAGTTCGCTCAGGCCTACGTCATCGCGCACGAAGTCGGCCACCACGTGCAGAAGCTGCTCGGCATCACCGACAAGGTACGCGCGGCGCAACAACGCAGCGGCAGCCGGGCGTCGGCCAATGCCTTGTCGGTCCGTCTTGAACTGCAGGCCGACTGTTTCGCCGGCGTCTGGGGTCACTACGCCGACAGCATGCGCCGGATGCTCGAACCGGGAGAGGCGGAAGAGGCTCTGCGCGCCGCCGCCGCGATCGGCGACGATCGCCTGCAGCGACAGTCGAGCGGCCAGGTGGTGCCGGAGTCGTTCACCCACGGCTCGTCCGAACAGCGCGTGCGCTGGTTCCGGCGCGGCATGGACAGTGGCGACGTCCGTCAGTGCGACACCTTCAACACGGCGTCCTTGTGATGAGCCGCAACCGCGCGTCGTTGCCGGCTGCCGTCGGCGGACGCCTTGCCCGGCTGTTGCTCGCCTTCCTGCTGGCCTCCGGACCGGCTTTTGCCGGGCTGCCGAAGGCCGCCAACGTTCCCGGCGGCATCGCCCTCGTTCCCGTCGCGCCACGTGCGCCGGACGTCGGCGACCCGCCGCGGGTATGGTTCGGCGACCAGCGGCTGCTCGTCCTCGCCGATCGCGGTCAGTGGATCGCCGTCGTCGGGCTGGCGCTGGAGACGCTCCCGGGCCACTACACGCTACGCGTCGAAGACGGTGACGCTGCCACCCAGGCAACCTTCACGGTCACCGCCAAGACTTACCCGGAACAGCGGATCACGCTCAAGGACCGAAGCCAGGTGGACCTCTCGGCGAACGACTTGGCGCGGGTCGAACGCGAAATCGCCGAAATCCGGCGCCTCAAACACCATTGGCGGGAAAGCCGCGGCACCGACACCGACTTCGTCATCCCGGCACAGGGCAAACTGAGCGGCCGCTTCGGACTACGTCGCGTCTTCAACGGTGAGCCGCGCTCACCGCACGCCGGGTTCGACATCGCGGCCCCGCGCGGCTCGTCGGTCGTCGCCAACGCCAACGGCGTCGTCCTGGCAATCGGCGACTACTTCTTCAACGGCCGGACGGTGGTTGTCGATCATGGCAACGGCCTGCTCAGCATGTACTGCCATCTTGACGCGATCGAGGTCGCGGCCGGCGAGACGGTTGACAAAGGACAGCGGCTCGGCGCCTCGGGAATGAGCGGCCGCGCCACCGGACCCCACCTGCACTGGAGCGTGATTCTCAACGGCTCGATGGTCGATCCGGAGCTCTTCCTTGGGCGACCGAAGTCGGCCCGCTGAGGTCGGCGAACGACTGAACGGCGTCAGTCGGCCATCGGCGACGCCGAGGGATTTTCGCCAGCCGGTCGCGGTGCACCGGCGCGATGCACGCAGTCAAGCTTGGTGCACTCGGCGTACAGATAGAGTGCGTGGTCGCGAATGATGAATCCGCGTTCCTTGGCTACCCTCGATTGTCGCCGTTCGATTTCGGCGTCGTAGAACTCCTCGACCCGACCGCAGTCGACGCAAACGAGGTGATCGTGGTGCTGGTCCGCGCTGAGTTCGAAGACCGCCCTCCCCGACTCGAAATAATGGCGTTCGAGCAAGCCCGCCTGCTCGAACTGAGTCAACACACGATAGACGGTCGCCAAACCGACGTCGAGATGATCGGCCAAGAGCAGTCGGTAGACATCTTCGGCCGTCAGGTGACGCACCTCGCTCTTCTCGAACAGCGCCAGGATCTTGAGGCGCGGAACGGTCGCTTTCAGCCCCATGCTTTTGAGGTCTTCAGAACTGCTCATCGGGTTCCTTGTCGTCGCGACACAAAGGGAGGGAAGAATTTCAGTGCAGTGTTATGATATACCTTCGCTCGCCGAGCGGTGCCGGGCTCCCGGTGCAGACCTTGGGGACCGGGCGTTGGTTCCTCGCCCTTCGTCATCGCCTCCTGACCAGACATGATCTTCTCGAGACTCGCCGGCGCGCTGATCGCACTTTCCGTGCTCGCCGCCTGTACGTCGGTTCCCCGTCTGGTGACGGAATACCGGATCGACGTCCAGCAGGGCAACGTCCTGACCCAGGAAATGGTCTCCCAGTTGCGCCCCGGACTGTCCCAGGATCAGGTACGCTTCATTCTGGGGACGCCGATCCTGACCGACCTGTTTCACGCCAACCGCTGGGATTATTTCTTCTGGTTGCGCAAGGGCAGCACCGGCACCGTGGAAACGCGGCGCTTCTCGGTATTTTTCGACGCCGACGGCAAGCTAGTCCGCGTCGCCGGCGACGTCACGGCGGCGTCGTCGGACGATCCGGCGAAGCCGGTGGAGTCTCGACGGCGGGAAATGGACCTGAGCGCACTGCCAACCGAAGGGGGCCAAACGGTAACGCACGCCGAGGAACCCGGCTTCTTCCGCAGGATGCTGGACAGCGTTGGCCTGTGAAGGATAGCGGATGAGAATTGCGATAGCGGGTGCCGGCGGGCGCATGGGCCGGATGCTGATCGAAGCCGCCCTGCGTGACCCGGAAGTCACGCTCGCGGCGGCGATCGATCAACCGGGTTCGCCGGTCGTCGGCAAGGATGCCGGAGAACTCGTCGGCAGCCCCTGCGGCGTCGTCGTCGGCAGCGACCTCGAAGCAGCACTCGCCGTTTCAAACTGCCTGATCGACTTCACCCGTCCGGAAGGAACGCTTTCCCATCTCGACGCCTGCCGTCGCCTGGGAGTCGCCATGGTCATCGGCACGACGGGTTTCGGCGCAGACGGGAAACAGGCGATCGCCAGCGCCGCGCAAGCGATACCGATTGTTTTCGCGCCCAATATGAGCGTCGGCGTCAATGTCGTCTTCAAGCTGCTCGACGTCGCCGCGCGCATCCTCGACCAGGGCTACGACGTCGAGATCGTCGAAGCACACCATCGACACAAGGTCGACGCACCGTCAGGGACGGCCTTGCGCATGGGTGAGGTAGTCGCGCAGGCGCTGGCGCGCGATCTGCGGCAGTGCGCGATTTTCGGGCGTGAGGGGGTGACCGGCGAACGTGCCGAGTCGACGATCGGTTTCTCGACCGTCCGCGGCGGCGATATTGTCGGCGACCATCAGGTGATGTTCTGCGGACTCGGCGAGCGCGTCGAGATCGCGCACAAAGCGAGTAGCCGCATGCCCTATGCCCTGGGCAGCTTGCGCGCGGCCCGCTTTCTGAGCGGCCGAAGCCACGGCCTGTTTGATATGCAGGACGTGCTCGGCCTGCGCTGACCTGCGTCGGCCGACCAACGCGGCGATCACACGGTGACGCTTCCCGACCGCCTTGCGTCATTGGCCAGCCGGCTGGAAGGCGTTCTCGGAACCGACGCCCGGGACTTGCTCGATGACGTCCTACAGGTGCTCAGACAGCGAGCCCCGGAAGCTGAAGACGTCGTCACGCGGATCCTCGTCGCCAGCGAGACCGTGCTCGGCAGTTTCGGACGCTTGCAGCGTATCCAGAGCGAGCTGTCGGGGGACGTTTTTTCCGATTGGCACTTTGTCAGCGGGCGCATCGAGTCCGGTCGCCGCTGGAAAACGTTGCTTGGCTACTCTGATGCGGAACTTCCCGACACGATTGCCGCTTGGCGCGCCCAGGCGCATCCTGACGATTTGCCGCGTTTTCTCGCTGCGATCGATCAACACCAACGTGACCGTTCGCTCCTCTTCCACACCGAGTGTCGCCTACGCACAAAAAGCGGCGAGTGGGTCTGGTGGCTCCTGAAAGGCCAGGTCGTCGCCCGGGACGACCGGGGGCGACCCCTGCGCCTGATCCTGTTGCAGCGCGATATCGACGATTTGAAACAGGCCGCAAGCGCAGCAGTCGCCGCCCGGGATTCGGCCGAAGCGGCAAACCGCGCGCGCGGCGACTTCCTGGCGCACATGAGCCATGAAATTCGGACACCGATGAGTGGCATCATCGGCATGACCGACCTGGCGCTCGATACCCGACTTGACGGCGAGCAGCGCCAGTACCTGAAGACGGTCAAGTCCTCCGCCGAATCCTTGCTCGCGATTGTCAACGACATCCTGGATTTTTCGAAGATCGAGGCCGGAAAACTGCGTTTCGAAGAGATCCCCTTCGCACTCGACGATCTGGTGTTCGAGTCGGCACGCGCACAGGCCGTCACCGCCCACGCCAAGGGACTGGAGCTGCTCGTTTCGGTCGCCGAAGATCTGCCTCAGACGGTCGTCGGCGATCCGGCAAGATTGCGCCAAGTGCTGACCAATCTGCTCGGCAACGCGATCAAGTTCACTGCCAAGGGCGAGGTCGCGCTGGCGGTCACCCGGGCAGGCGCCGACGACCGCGAGGTGACGTTGCGCTTTGACGTGCGAGATACCGGCATCGGTGTTCCGGCCGACCGACAACCGCTGATCTTTGAGGCGTTTACCCAGGGGCACGAGTCGACTGCCCGCCGCTTCGGCGGCACCGGTCTCGGGCTGACGATTTGTCGCCACCTGGTCGACCGGATGCGCGGACAACTGTGGCTCGAAAGCCGGGAAGGCGAAGGCTCCTGCTTTTCCTTTACGGCTCGACTCGCGTTCCAGGCTGACGCCGAGCCGACGGTGTCGGTGTCTTTTACCGGTCGACGCGCGCTGCTCCTGGCACGGCATCCGACCGTCACCGCGCAGATCCTGGGCATGCTGACCGCTTGCGGAGTCCGCACCTCGGTGATCGATCACCCGGTCGACGCCTGGCAAACCCTGCGCGAGTCTCGAGCAGCGGGATTCCCCTTCGACTTCGTCGTGCTTGACGCCGAGGTTCCCGCTCCCGGCGGCCTGGCACTAGCCGAATCCTGGCGAGCCGACGCGGGACCCGAAAAGCTGATCATGATCCTGACGACCGAACAACAGCGTCAGCATGCCGACCACCTGCGGCAATGGGGTATCGCCGCCCAGCTCGTCAAGCCCGTCGCCACCGGCGATCTGCAGGCTGCCCTGCAGCTCGTTGCCCATGGAACCGACGACGCGCCCGCCCTGCTCGAACCGCCGGATTTCACCGACGCTCCCGTGGCCAAGCCGGCGCTCGCGGTCTTGCTGGTTGAAGACAATCCCGTCAATCAGGAGGTTGCCAGACGCCTGCTGGAGAAACGCGGTTGCCAGGTAACCCTGGCCAATAACGGTGCGGAAGCGCTGGATCGCTTTGAGCAGAATCGCTTCGACGTCATCCTGATGGACATGCAAATGCCGATCATGGACGGCGTCGAAGCGACGGAAGCCATCCGCGCCCGCGAGCTGCGCCGGAGCTGGGTGTGCTCGACCGGCTTCAGAGCCGTTCGCATCATCGCCATGACGGCCAACGCGATGCACGACGATCGTCAGCGATGCTTTGACGCCGGCATGGACGACTATCTCACCAAACCTCTCCGGCCAACAGATTTGGACGCCGCGATCGACCGCTGCCGGACCTCGGAGGAAACGCCGGAGACAGAAACCGTGATCGCCGAATCGACGCTTTCCGGCTCGTCGCTCGACCTCGAAGCGGCGATCGGCGACCTTGGCGATCGCGACTTGCTGGTGACCGCTGCCCGAATGCTGCTCGCCGAATGGAATCAACACTGCGCCGCCATTCACTCCAGCCTGTCGGGCCGCGATCGTCCGCAGCTTGCGCAGGCCGCGCACACACTGAAGAGTCTGCTGGCCATCTTTCACGCCGAACTGGCCCGAAAACACGCGCTCGAACTCGAGCGCGCGGCCAGCGTCGCCACCACCGACTGGGACGATTGCCATCGTATCGCTGAGTCCCTGGACGACGAGCTTGCCGGCGTCAAAGTCCGGTTGGCACGGTTCGTTCGCGGCCCCGACGCCGAGTAGTCGCGCGCGCGTGGCGGCCCGCGCGGCGGACGGATGCCCCAACGTCCGCCGCACTCCGGTATAATCCCGCGGCTTGCGAGTATCCGAGCGGGAGGGCTGCAGGCCCGTCCCGCTTTTCTGTGTCTGGCGCACAGAACCTCGGCGCGCGTCTCAGCCACCATCCCAGGAGTCCGGCGTGTCCCTGTTACCCAACCATTCGCCCGCGATTCTCGCCCTCGCCGACGGCACCGTTTTTCGCGGTCATTCGATCGGCAGCGCCGGGTGTGCGAGTGGTGAGGTCGTGTTTAACACGGCGATGACCGGCTACCAGGAGATCCTGACCGATCCCTCGTATTGTCGTCAGATTGTTACACTCACCTATCCCCACATCGGCAACGTCGGCTGCAACGCGGACGACTTCGAGTCTGCCCGCAACCATGCCGCCGGACTGGTGATTCGTGACCTTCCGGCCCGCGCCGAAAACTGGCGAGCGCAGGATTCGCTGGGCAGCTATCTGCAGAAACACGGCATCGTCGCCATCGCCGGCATCGATACCCGCCGGCTCACACGCCAGCTTCGCGAGCAAGGCGCACAAGCCGGATGCCTCCTGGCGGGAGACGTCGACGCGACGCGGGCGATCGACGAAGCACGCGCCTTTCCCGGCCTCAGTGGAATGGACTTGGCCAAGGTCGTCAGCGTCGACACGGCCTACGACTGGTCCGCCGGCGTCTGGAGCCTCAACGGCTATGGCAAACCACCGACCGCGCAGTCGCACGTCGTTGCCTACGACTTCGGCGTCAAGCACAACATTCTGCGCCTGCTCGCCGCCCACGGCAGTCGCGTCACCGTCGTTCCGGCGCAAACCCCCGCCAGCGACGTACTTCGGCTGCGCCCGGACGGCGTCTTCCTGTCGAACGGCCCCGGCGATCCGGAGCCGTGCGCTTACGCGATCACGGCCATCCGTGAGCTGCTCGCCGTCGGCTTACCGATCTTCGGCATCTGCCTGGGCCATCAGCTGCTGGCGCTGGCCTCCGGAGCAAGAACGCTGAAAATGAAATTCGGACACCACGGAGCCAATCACCCGGTCAAGGATCTGGAAACCGGGCAAGTGTTGATCACCAGCCAGAATCACGGCTTTGCCGTGGACAGCGAGAGCCTGCCCGACACGGTTCGAGCCACCCACGTCTCGCTTTTCGACGGCTCGCTGCAGGGAATCGCCCGCACCGACGTGCCCGCTTTCTCGTTCCAGGGCCATCCCGAGGCCAGCCCCGGCCCGCACGACATCGCCTATCTGTTCCGGCGCTTTGCGCGGATGATGCACGAGACGAAGGTGCACCATGCCTAAGCGTACCGACCTGCAGAGCATCCTGATCATTGGCGCCGGCCCGATCGTCATCGGCCAGGCGTGCGAGTTTGACTATTCCGGCGCCCAAGCGTGCAAAGCAC
This sequence comes from uncultured Candidatus Accumulibacter sp., assembly GCA_964420975.1. Lineage (GTDB taxonomy): Bacteria > Pseudomonadota > Gammaproteobacteria > Burkholderiales > Rhodocyclaceae > Accumulibacter. Next base: position 39,531 of record CAYQVH010000005.1, on the reverse strand, counting down.
TGCACCAGGAGGGCTACCGCGTGATTCTCGTCAACTCGAACCCGGCGACGATCATGACCGACCCGGAGATGGCGGACGTCACGTACATCGAGCCGATTACCTGGAAAGTGCTGGAGAAGATCATCGACCGCGAGCGGCCCGATGCGCTGCTGCCGACGATGGGCGGCCAGACCGCCCTCAACTGTGCGCTCGATCTCGCGCGACACGGCGTTCTCGAACGTTACGGCGTCGAGATGATCGGCGCCAGCCGGCAGGCGATCGACAAAGCCGAAGATCGCGAGAAATTCAAGGCGGCGATGACCGCGATCGGATTGGCGTCGGCGCGCTCGGCGCTGGCGCATTCGCTCGAAGAGGCGTTGCAGGTGCAGGCGATGATTGGTTACCCGGCGATCATCCGGCCGTCGTTTACGATGGGAGGTTCGGGTGGCGGCATCGCCTACAACCATGAAGAGTTCGTCGACATCTGCAAGCGGGGTCTGGAAGCCAGCCCGACCCGCGAGCTGCTGATCGAGGAATCGCTGATCGGCTGGAAAGAGTTCGAAATGGAGGTGGTGCGTGACCGCAAGGACAACTGCATCATCGTCTGTTCGATCGAAAACCTTGACCCGATGGGCGTCCATACCGGCGACTCGATCACCGTTGCGCCAGCGCAGACGCTGACCGACAAGGAGTACCAGCTCATGCGTGACGCCGCCATCGCCGTCCTGCGCGAGATCGGCGTCGATACCGGCGGCTCGAACGTACAGTTCGCGATTTCGCCGCGCGACGGACGGATGGTGGTGATCGAAATGAACCCGCGCGTCTCGCGCTCGTCGGCGCTGGCCTCGAAAGCCACCGGCTTTCCGATCGCCAAGGTTGCCGCCAAGCTCGCGGTTGGCTACACGCTCGACGAACTGGCGAACGAGATCACCGGCGGCAAAACACCGGCGTCGTTCGAACCGGCGATCGATTACGTCGTCACCAAGGTGCCACGGTTTGCATTCGAAAAATTCCCGGAGGCAGACTCTCGGCTGACAACGCAGATGAAGTCGGTCGGCGAGGTGATGGCTATCGGCCGCACCTTCCAGGAGTCGCTGCAAAAGGCATTGCGCGGACTGGAGGTTGGAGTTGACGGCTTCGACGAACGCAGCGTCGACCGCGAGGAGATCGAACGGGCTCTCAGCGAAGCCCGGCCCGAGCGCCTATGGTACATCGCCGATGCTTTCCGCATCGGCCTGCACCTCGACGAGATCCACCGCCTGACCGCAATCGACCCCTGGTTCCTGGCACAAATCGAGGATTTGCATCAAAAGGCAGAGCGCCTGCGCAGCCGGCCACTGGCGTCGCTGTCGCGTGACGAACTCTGGTACCTGAAGCGCGCCGGTTTTTCCGACGGGCGCCTGGCAACGCTCATGCGCACGACGCAAACGGCGGTTCGTACTCGCCGCCACGAGTTGGGCGTGCGCCCCGTCTATAAGCGCGTCGACACCTGTGCTGCGGAATTCGCCACCAGCACCGCGTATCTCTACTCGACCTACGAAGAAGAATGTGAGGCCGCGCCGAGCACGCGCGACAAGATCATGGTCCTCGGGGGCGGCCCGAACCGCATCGGCCAGGGAATCGAATTCGATTACTGCTGCGTACACGCAGCGCTGGCGATGCGTGAAGACGGCTACGAAACGATCATGGTCAACTGCAACCCGGAAACCGTGTCGACCGACTACGACACCTCGGATCGCCTCTACTTCGAACCGTTGACGCTCGAGGACGTACTCGAAATCGTCGCCGTCGAACGACCGATCGGCGTCATTGTCCAGTACGGCGGCCAGACACCGTTGAAGCTGGCGCGCGATCTGGCGGCAAACGGCGTCCCGATCATTGGCACCAGCCCCGACATGATCGACGCTGCGGAGGATCGCGAGCGTTTTCAGAAGCTGCTGCACGATCTTGGGCTCAGGCAACCGGCCAACCGCACCGCCCGCACCGAATCCGAAGCGCTCCGCCTGGCGGCCGAGATCGGCTACCCGCTGGTCGTGCGCCCGTCGTACGTTCTCGGCGGGCGTGCAATGGAAGTCGTGCATGACCCGCGCGATCTCGAACGCTACATGCGCGAAGCGGTCAAGGTGTCGAACGACTCGCCCGTGCTCCTCGATCGTTTCCTCAACGACGCGATCGAAGTCGACGTCGACGCGCTGTGCGACGGTGAGGACGTCCTGATCGGCGGGGTCATGGAACACATCGAACAGGCGGGAGTTCATTCCGGTGATTCGGCGTGCTCCTTGCCCCCCTATTCGCTCGCCGACGAGCTGCAGGACGAGTTGCGCCGACAGACCTGTCTGATGGCCAAGGCCTTGCAGGTCCGCGGCCTGATGAACGTGCAGTTCGCGATCCAGGCGGGAGTGGTGTTTGTGCTTGAGGTCAATCCGCGCGCGTCGCGCACGGTGCCTTTCGTCTCCAAAGCCACCGGGCGACCGCTGGCCAAGATCGCCGCCCGCTGTATGGTCGGTAAATCGCTCGCCAGTCAAGGTTTGTCGAGCGAGGTCGTGCCGCACTATTTCTCGGTCAAGGAAGCGGTTTTCCCCTTCGTCAAGTTTCCCGGCGTCGACACCATTCTCGGCCCGGAAATGAAATCGACCGGCGAGGTAATGGGCGTCGGCCGCAGCTTCTCCGAAGCCTTTGTCAAGAGCCAGATGGCCGCCAGCGTGCGCCTGCCGAGTTCGGGACGCGTCTTCATCAGCGTCAAGGACGCGGACAAGGGAAAGGCCGTGAACATCGCCCGAGATCTGCGCGCGGCGGGCTTCACGCTGTTCGCCACTCGCGGCACGGCAGCCGCGATCAACGCTGCAGGAATCGCCGTCACCCCGGTCAACAAGGTGACCGAAGGCCGCCCGCACGTCGTCGACATGATCAAGAACAACGAGATCGTCCTCATCATCAACACGGTCGACGAGAAACGTCAGGCGATCAGCGACTCGCGTTCGATTCGCACCTCGGGACTGGCGGCGAGAGTGACGATTTTCACCACGATCTGGGGCGCTGAAGCGGCGACGGCCGGAATCCGCAATCGCGGCGAACTCGTCGTCTACCCGCTGCAGGACCTGCACGCGCAATTGAACCCGAGTTGAACCGTGCCGTCGCCGGCGAGCCGGGCGGGCGATGGCGATTTGTCGTAGCTGGCAGAGGATATGATCAAGATACCGTTGACGGTCGCCGGCGCCGAGAAGCTCCGGTCCGAACTGCATTACCTGAAAACCGTCGAGCGCCCACGGGCGATTGCTGCGATCGCCGAGGCGCGTTCGCACGGTGACCTGTCGGAGAACGCCGAGTACGACGCCGCCAAGGAGCGGCAGGGCTTCCTGGAGGGCCGGATCAAGGAATTCGAGAGCAAGCTCGCCAACGCCCAGATCATCGACCCCAAGCTGCTCGACGCCGACGGTCGCTGCGTTTTCGGCGCCACGATCGATCTCGAAGATCAGGAATCCAGTGCTCGGGTCAGCTATCAGATCGTCGGCGAAGACGAAGCCGACATCAGGGCCGGAAAAATCTCGATCAATTCGCCGATCGCCCGTGCGCTAATCGGCAAGTTCGCGGGCGACGTCGCCGAAGTCCAGGCGCCGGGTGGCGTCCGCGAGTACGAAGTACTCGACGTACGCTACGAGTGAGCATGCGCCGCGTTGCCGACCTGCTCTACGAAGTCGCGCTGACGCTCTGGGTCGGCGGTCTTTGGTCAGTCGGCTATCTCGTCGCACCGATCCTGTTTTCGACCCTGAGCAGTGATCGCTCGTTGGCTGGCGCACTCGCCGGCAAGCTGTTTGAGGCGATCGGCTGGCTGGGCCTAGTCTGCGCCGCCTACCTCCTGTTGTTCCTGCTCGTGGTTTACGGGACCGCCGTCCTGCGCCGGTGGTCGTTCTGGCTGGTAGTGCTCATGGGGGTGCTCGATGCGGTCGGTTTGTTCGGCGTTCAGCCACTACTCGCACAATTGAAAGCCGACGCGCTACCGCGGGAAGTCATGGAGAGCGTGCTGCGCAACCGCTTCGCCACCTGGCACGGGGTGTCGAGCATTCTCTATCTGGTGCAAAGTTTGCTCGGCCTATGGCTGCTGATGGCCTCACGGCGAGCCAGCCGATAGCGCCGGCGTCTCTGGCGGGCTTCGCGCTAGCCGAATGAAGCGCAGCGGATCGAGCAAGCGCTGGCTGCGCGAGCACGTGGACGACGCCTACGTCCAGCTTGCCCAGCGCGAAGGTTATCGCTCGCGAGCGGCCTACAAACTGATGGCGATCGACGACGCCGATCACCTGCTGCGCCCCGGAAGCGTGGTCGTTGACCTGGGCTCCAGCCCCGGCGGCTGGTCGCAGGTTGCCGCGGAGCGCCTGCACGGTCGTGGCCGGGTCATCGCCATCGACCTTCTGCCGATGACGCCTCTGCGCGGGGTCACCTTCGTCCAGGGAGACTTCCGCGAGGCGCCTATCGTTCGCTGTCTCGAAGCCGAACTCGCTGGCAGCCAGGTCGACCTGGTTCTCTCCGACCTCGCGCCCAACCTCTCGGGCATCCCGATCTGTGATCAGGCACGCTCGCTGCATCTCGCCGAACTGGCGCTTGCTTTCGCCTGCAGGTGGCTGAAACCGGAAGGCGCGTTTCTGGTCAAAGTGTTTCAGGGGCAAGGGTTCGACCATTATCTTCACGTCGTTCGGCAATCCTTCAGAACGGTTGGTTCACGCAAGCCCGACGCCTCGCGTAGTCGCAGCGCCGAGCGTTACTTGCTGGGCAAGACCTTGAAATGCGGGCCGTCGGGCGCATCTGATGCTTGCGTCGAAGCGCCGGAATCCGATTAGAATGCTCGATTCGTGCAAACTGGCCGGCCGTCCGGCAACGCTCGGCACCCGCTAGGCAAAAGAGGTGAAGCTTTGAATAACATGTTCAAGAATCTGGCAGTCTGGCTGGTGATCGGTCTCGTCCTGATGACCGTCTTCAACCAGTTCAACACCCGCCAAGTTGCGCAGTCGTCGATGGAGTACTCGCAGTTCATCGAGGAGGTGAGCAAGGGGACGATCGCCAAAGTCGTGATTGAAGGTCGCGTGCTCAAGGCAACGACGACCGACGGCCGCAAGCTGACCAGCTACGCGCCGCCTGACCTGTGGATGGTGTCCGATCTTCTCAAGCACGGCGTCAAGATCGAGGCCAAGCCCGAGGAAGAACAGTCGTTCCTGATGAACATTTTCGTCAGCTGGTTTCCGATGCTGCTGCTGATTGGCGTCTGGATTTTCTTCATGCGCCAGATGCAGGGCGGCGGCCGCGGCGGAGCCTTTTCCTTCGGCAAGAGCAAGGCCCGGCTGCTCGACGAATCGTCAAACACGATCACCTTCGCCGACGTCGCGGGTTGTGACGAAGCCAAGGAAGAAGTCTCCGAGCTGGTTGATTTTCTTCGCGATCCGTCGAAGTTTCAAAAGCTCGGCGGGCGCATTCCGAAGGGCGTCCTGCTCGTCGGCAACCCCGGTACCGGCAAGACCTTGCTCGCCAAGGCGATCGCTGGTGAAGCCAAGGTGCCGTTCTTCTCGATCTCGGGCTCCGACTTCGTCGAGATGTTCGTTGGCGTCGGCGCGGCGCGCGTCCGCGACATGTTCGAGAACGCCAAGAAGCACGCCCCGTGCATCATCTTCATCGACGAACTCGACGCCGTCGGCCGGCAGCGCGGCGCCGGGCTCGGTGGCGGCAACGACGAACGCGAGCAGACGCTGAACCAGATGTTGGTCGAGATGGACGGCTTCGAAGGCAGTGTCGGCGTCATTGTAATCGCCGCCACCAACCGCCCCGACGTGCTCGACCCGGCGCTGATGCGTCCAGGACGCTTCGACCGGCAAGTCGTCGTGCCGCTGCCCGACATTCGCGGCCGCGAGCAGATCCTCGTCGTCCACATGCGCAAGGTGCCGCTCTCCCCCGACGTCAAGGCCGACATCATAGCCCGCGGCACTCCCGGCTTCTCGGGTGCCGACCTCGCCAACCTGGTCAACGAGGCGGCTCTTTTTGCCGCGCGCGGCAACAAGCGACTGGTCGACATGGAAGACTTCGAGAAGGCGAAGGACAAGATCATGATGGGCGCCGAACGGCGCAGCATGGTGATGAACGAGGAGGAGCGACGCAATACGGCGTATCACGAGGCTGGCCACGCCGTCGTCGCCAAGCTGATGCCGAAATCCGACCCGGTGCACAAGGTAACGATCATCCCGCGCGGGCGGGCGCTGGGCGTCACCATGCAGTTGCCCGAAGAAGACCGCTACGCCTACGACCGTGTTTACCTGATGAGCCGGATCGCGGTGCTCTTTGGCGGTCGAATCGCCGAAGAACTGTTCATGAATCAGATGACAACCGGCGCTTCGAATGACTTTGAACGGGCCACCCAAATGGCACGCGACATGGTGACCCGCTACGGCATGTCGGACGCACTGGGACCGATGGTCTATGGGGAAAACGAAGGCGAGGTTTTTCTCGGACGCTCGGTGACGACGCACAAGAATCTGTCGGAAGCGACGATGGAAAAGGTCGACGCCGAGATCCGGCGGATTATCGACGAGCAGTACGCGCTGGCCCGTCGGCTGCTCGAAGAGAGTCGGGACAAGGTCGAGGCCATGGCGGAGGCCCTGCTCGAGCTGGAAACGATCGACAGCGACCAAATCGACGACATCATGGCCGGCAAGCCGCCACGCCCACCGAAGCAGGTGCCCTCGCGATCGAGCAGCCGCACCGACAGCAGCCCGCCAGACGCAGCGCCGAGCGCAACCGCACCCGCCTAGAGCTTTCCTCGCCCCTGACTGGGCGGTTGGAGCGTGACGGCGGCCACCATGTTCCTGCGTTGCGGAGCGTTTTCCTTACCGCTGACGCGCCCGCTGATTATGGGCGTCATCAATCTGACGCCCGATTCCTTTTCTGGCGACGGCCTTGCCGACACGCCGCAACGCGCCATCGACCAAGGCTGGCAGCAGATCGACGCCGGCGCCGACTTGCTCGATCTCGGCGCCGAGTCGTCGCGCCCCGGAGCGCCGCCGACCCCGCTTGGCGAGGAACTCCGTCGGCTCGCGCCGGTGATCGAGGGACTCTCCGGCTGTCCGGTTCCGCTATCGGTCGATACCTACAAGCCCGAGGTGATGCGCGTCGCTTTGGCCAGCGGTGCGTCGATGATCAACGACATCTTCGCTTTGCGGATGCCGGGCGCGCTTGAGGCAATTGCCGGTAGTCAATGCGCCGTCTGCCTGATGCACATGCGGGGTGAACCGCGACACATGCAGGACGACCCAGCGTACGACGACGTCGTCGCTGAAGTCGGCGACTTCCTGAAAGCACGCACGACCGCCGCCAAAGCTGCCGGGATTGCCGACGAGCGGCTGGTCGTCGACCCCGGATTCGGCTTCGGCAAGACGCTCGAACATAACCTCGCGCTCCTGCGTCACCTCGACCGACTGTCGCCCGACGGACTGCCGCTACTGGCGGGAATTTCGCGCAAGTCAATGTTGGGCACGATCACCGGGCGTCCGATCGGCGAGCGTTTACCGGCCAGCGTCGCCGCCGCCCTCCTTGCCGTCCAGCGGGGCGCCCGCATCGTTCGCGTCCACGACGTCGCGGCGACCCGCGATGCCCTGGCAATACTCGCCGCCGTCAGTGGCGAGAGATAGCGCGTGCTGTTGTTATCAACGCCACGGCCCACCTTTGCGTAGAATAGCGAAGGTAGGATGGACGGCCAGTAGGGGCCGGCGTTTCGAAGGAGAAAGCAGTCGTGGCGAGAAAGTATTTTGGCACCGATGGCGTGCGCGGGCGTGTCGGAGAGCCGCCGATCACGCCCGATTTTGTCATGCGTTTGGGTTATGCGACCGGCCGCGTCCTGGCCGCACATGAAAGTGATCATCGACCCACCAAGGGCAGCGAACGACCCGCGGTACTGATTGGCAAAGACACCCGTGTTTCCGGCTACATGCTTGAGGCCGCCCTCGAGGCCGGCTTCTCGGCCGCCGGAGTGGACGTCTGGCTGGTCGGGCCGATGCCGACGCCAGCGATCGCTTACCTGACGCGGGCGCTGCGCCTTCAGGCCGGCTTGGTCATTTCCGCTTCACACAATCCCTACTACGACAACGGGATCAAGTTTTTTTCCGCGCGCGGGACCAAGTTGCCTGACGAAGTGGAACTCGAGATTGAAGCGGCACTCGACGAACCCCTAGGCTGCGTGGCTTCCGCCGGCCTTGGTCGCGCCCGCCGGATTGACGACGCCGACGGCCGCTATATCGAATTTTGCAAGGGCACCTTCCCGTTCGACCTCGACCTGCGCGGCTTGAAGATCGTCGTCGACTGCGCACATGGTGCGGCCTACCATATCGCGCCGCACGTCTTCCACGAACTGGGCGCCGAGGTAACGAGTATCGGAACCGAGCCCAACGGACTCAATATCAACCAGGAGGTCGGGGCAACCGCACCGGCTGCACTGCGCGAAGCCGTGATCGCTCAGCGCGCCGACATCGGCATCGCCCTCGATGGCGACGCCGATCGCGTGTTGATGGTCGATGCCGAAGGCAGTCTCTACGATGGCGATCAACTGCTTTATGCAGTCGTACGTAGCCGTCTCCGGCAGGGAAACGTCGCCGGCGTCGTCGGCACGCTGATGACCAACCTGGCGCTCGAACACGCCTTGGCAGAGGTCAAGATTCCCTTCGTCAGGGCAGCCGTTGGCGACCGCTACGTCATGGACATGTTGCAGCAAAAGGGTTGGCTCTACGGCGGCGAAAATTCCGGTCACATCCTTTGTCTCGACCGGCACACGACCGGTGACGGCATCGTTTCGGCGCTGCAAGTGCTCAGTGCTCTGCGCGAGGCGGGTGGAACGCTGCGCGAGCTGCTGGGTGACCTGAAGCTCTACCCGCAGAAACTGATCAACGTTGCCCTGACCAAAGGCTTTCCCTGGCAGAACCATCCCTTGATCGGTTCGGCTCGACGGGAGGTAGAAAACCATCTCAACGGCTGCGGACGCGTCCTGTTGCGTGCCTCGGGGACGGAACCTTTGCTGCGCGTCATGGTGGAAGGACAAGATGCAGCGATTGTCACCGCCGCCGCCGAAAAGCTCGCCGCTGCTGTCCGGGAAGCCGTCTCATCGTAAGCGACCAGCAACCGGCTGCCCGTCACTCTTCGAGATCGGTATCGTTGACACCGTAGTCGCGATCGAGACGATTCATATAACGTGCGTAGCACCCGATGATGAGCACGTACACGATCGGAGCCCCCTGGGCGCCCATGTAGAACCCGAGCGGGAATCCGAGAACGGACACGGTTGCCAGATCGCGCGCAAAGTAACTAACGACGAAAGTCACCACGAACCAGACGACGAGCAAGGCGCTGGTCAGCGTCAGGTTGCGCCGCCAGTAGAAACGATGTTTTTCAGCCAGGCGCATTCAACGCTCCTCCTGCAACGTTCACGTCGTCGTTGAACGAGCGGCGGCCGATGCCCTGTCTTGCTTGGCCAAACTCATTCAGGGCTTAAGAGCGTTCGAACTCGGGGTAACGCAGACTCTCGATGAAGCGCTGCGTCTCCTCGTTTGGCGGCTTATCGAACCAACTGACGACAACGATGGTGACGAACCCGGCGGCGACACCCCAAATTCCGGCCGATGTTGACTCTATTCCCAGCCAAGGCTCCATCCCGATTCCGTGAAGGCCAAGCCAAGGGATCGCATCGAATTGGACACGCACCATATAGTAGAGGGTCACCAGAAGGCCCATCAGCATTCCGCTCATGGCGCCGACCGGAGTCGCCCGTTTCCAGAACACGCCGAGAATCAGCGCCGGGAACAGGGCCGAACCGGCCAGCGAGAAGGCCCACGCGACCATGAACAGAATCGTCGCCGGCTTTTGCGACGCGACACTCGCTGCCAGTACGGCGACCACCAATAGCAGTGCCTTGGAAACGACCAGACGCCACTGGGTCGTCGCCTGCGGACGGAAGACCTTGTAGTAGACGTCGTGCGACAGGGCGCTGGCGATCGTCAACAGCAGCCCGTCAGCGGTAGACAAGGCGGCGGCGAGCCCTCCGGCTGCCACGAGACCGGATATCACATAGGGCAGACCGGCGATTTCCGGGGTCGCAAGCAGAATCACGTCCGGATTGAGCGACAGCTCGGCGAGCTGCAGAATGCCGTCGCCATTGACATCCTCGGTCGACACCAGGCCGATCTTACCCCATGCGTTGACCCAGGCCGGCAACTGGGCCATCGGAGAGCCGATCAACATCGAGTAGATCTCGTACTTGGCAAACGCGGCGTAGGCGGGTGCCGTCAGATAGAGGGCCAGAATAAAAAAGAGCGACCAGAAAACCGAGTTGCGTGCCTCGCGTACGCTGGGCGTCGTGTAGTAACGCATCAACACGTGCGGCAACGCCGCGGTACCGACCATCAAACAAAAGACAAGGGTCAGGAAGTTATTGCGGGCGCTATTGCTGACCTGGTCGCCTTCGCCCGGAAACGGCGTCACGTGATGTTCCGGTTCCGCCGCGCGCTGGGCCGCCTGTCGCATCAGCGCTTCCCAGTACTCGCGCGCGCCTTCACTCGTCCGCGGCAGTTCACGCCTTAGGCGTTCAAGTGCGGCCACCTCACGCATCTGAGCGTTGCCGTTCTTCAGTTCGTCAATTCGGTCGATTAGGCGCTGACGCTCTTCTTCAAGCGACGCCGGGAGCATCAGAATTTGTTCGTAATAGCCGTCGGCGCGCTGACGAAACAAGCGACGGACCTCGACTTCCGCGGGGTCGCTGAACAAGGCGTCCTCAATCACAGCCAGCTTCTCGAGGACGACGCCGTAGGTTAACTGTGGCACTGGCACTCCGGTCACCTGGTACGAGAGTATCGTCACCGGAACGAGATAGGCAATGATTAGCACCGTATATTGGGCGACCTGCGTCCAGGTCACCGCGCGCATGCCTCCCAGAAAGGAACACACCAGAATGCCGGCGAGGCCGACGAAAACGCCCACCTCGAACTGCAAGCCAACGAACCGACTCGTGATCAGCCCAACGCCATAGATCTGGGCAATCACGTAAACGAAGGAGGCGACAACCGTCGCCAGAACACCGATCAAGCGCGCCGGGTTGCCGCCATAACGTGCGGCCAGAAAGTCCGGGACGGTATATTGTCCAAAGCGGCGGAGATACGGGGCGAGAAGCAGCGCAACCAAAACGTAACCGCCGGTCCAGCCCATGACGTAGGCCAAGCCCTGGTAGCCAGACAGGTAAAGCGTTCCGGCAAGGCCCATGAAAGAGGCCGAACTCATCCAGTCAGCCGCGGTTGCCATGCCATTGAAAACTGCCGGTACGCGCCGACCGGCGACGTAGTACTCCGAAATGCTCGTCGTACGCGCCAGAACGCCGATCGTCGCATACAGAAACAGGGTGAGAAGTAGAAACGAGTAACCTATCCAGCGAGGCGGCATCCCATAGCGTTCGAGAACCGCCAGAACAAGAACGACCACCAGAAAACACAGCGTGTAGGAACTGTAGTAGCGGCGCAAGGGGGCGACATAGTCAGGCATGGCCGCTGGCGACTTCAACCGCTCTGATACAAGTGGCGCCGCGCTTTCTCCAGCTCAAGCAGAGCGGACGGGCTGACAAACCCTTTGCGCGCCGCGTGCGCGATCGTAATCTGGAGCAGCTTGGCGGTCGCATACGCGTCGGCAACGACATCGTGGCGCTGGAGGCACTCGACTCCGAAGTACGCAAGCCATGTATCGAGACTCTCGGTGGAGTCTCTGGTGCCTTGGCGAAAGAGATCCGACAGAACCCAAGCGAGGTCGATCCACGGCTGGCGCAGGTCGCCGCCCAAGTGCTCGGCGACCGCGCTGATGACGACTCGTGCCGCGTACGACGCGTGAAAGGCAATCAGCGGCGCCTTGCCCGCGAACGCCAAAAAGGCAATCAATGCCTCCGTGGGCGACATCAACGAGGCGGTGATCGGCTCTCCGGACAACACCGATCGCTCGCTAGCCACCGGCGAATTGTTCAGGCGAAGCTCGATCGCCTGACTGAAGTCAATCAGGCCGTCGGTGACCGCAAGCGCGCCAAGCGCCACCAAACGATCGCGTCGCGTGCTATCGGCAAGGGTTGCCACGTCGACAACCACATAGCGGGTTCGGTAGTGAGAGCGTTTGAGGTCGGCATCCGGGAGATTTTGCCAACCGGCAACCGCCTGCCGCTGGCTGGCGGTCAGGTCGACAGGGCTGGTGTCGGCAGGAAACAGGCGCGAATACCAGGCCATCGCTAGAGCTGATAGTCGAGGCGCAGACGCGCCTGCAGTTTGCGCGCCTGACGAAAAGCCTCTTTGAGAATCCGACGCTCGATTTCGTTCAGCTCATCCGGCCGGACCAGATTGTCGCCGTCGCGTCCTTGTTCCTGCTCGATATGCTGATGCCGCAAACGCAGCAGTTGCAGGAAGTTGAAGCCCTCAACGCTGGCGGCGAGGTCTTCGTTCGCGATAGCCATCAGAGCACCGGCTCGCTTAAGGCGGGTGACCGTATTGGTCGCTTCGACCTGGTGAGCGAGGGCGAACACACGCGCCGCGTCAGTAAAAAGGCGGACGCCGAACTTCTTCAGGTCGATTGTTCCCGGGTGTTCACGATCGTTGCTGGTGACAAAATCGCGAAATCGTCCCAAGGGCGGCACGACACTGAGGGCGTTTTCGGCCAGCATGCGCAGAAACAGAGGGCTTCCCTGAGTCTGTCGAAGCAGGTAAAGACGCAGGCGATGCGCCAAGTGAAACTTCCCGAAAAGCGGACGGAAGTCAAAAAAAATCGTCGCGTTCAGCAGAGCCTGCGGTTCCGGTGAACGAATCCAGCACACAAACCGTTCCTCCCACTCTTCGAGCGTCAAACAAAGATCGGGGTTGCTCGCCATGATGTTTCCCTTGCACAGCGGAAAGCCACAGCGGTCGAGATCGGCATTGACCTCACGGGCAAATTCGAGAAGTCGCAGCTGCGTCTGTTCACGGTCCATCAGGTCGGTCAACAGGTAGACGATCCCGTTATCCTGATCAGTGGTGAACGTCTGCTCATCGCGGCCCTCCGAGCCAAACGCCAGCCAGGCCCAGTCGATGCCGACTAGATCATGGCGTTCCAGATTCAGCTCGATCACCCGACGTACGACCGTATCGTTAAGCGCAGAAATGAACTGGGTAATTTCCTGCCCACCGACTCCCTCGCTAAGCATCGTCAACGCCAATTGACGAACATCTTCGCGCGCGTGCTGCAACACCTCAACACTACTTGCGCCGTCGATCGCGTGCCGGACCTGACGCAATCCGGCGCCTTGCAGGCGAAACAGATCACGTTCCGAAACCACGCCCTTTAAGCAACCGCCGTCGTCCACGACGAGGACGTGGCGAATCCCGTGCATGGCCATCGCGACAGCCGCGTCGTGAGCGTTGGCGGCAAACGACAGAGAATATGGCCTCGGAGTCATCACGGCAGCAATCGGCTGGTCGAGGGACACTCCCGGCAAGACGATCCGTTTGAGAACGTCGGAGAGCGTAAAAATGCCAATTGGCTGCTGCGCCGCGTCGACGACGATCATCGACCCCAAATGCCGACCAGCCATCAGCTCGACTACCTGCCGAATGGTGACCTCCGCACCCACCGCCACCGGCTCGCGTTTGACGATCGCGGCCAGCGGTGAATTCATGGTTTTCTGTTCGGCAGCCCGCTGGGTAAGCTGAACTTGGAGCTGTTGCTGGGACCGGTTGAGCAGGCCCGCAATGTGCTGGGTGCAGAAGAGATTGAAGACCGTGCTTCTTTGCGTCAAGACGAAAAAATCGTCCGCCGACAGCTCGAAGCAATAGACCTCTTCACGAGCCGTGTAGGTGGTTGATGACGGCTGCTGCGCCATCAGCGCGTCGATCGAGAAACAGTCCCCGGGTCCAAGCATCGACGTGGACGCTTCACCACCCGCACTACCGCCGGCTGCCGCCTTGGCACGCACCTTGCCCTGCTGGACGATGTGCAAGCTACGAGCAATGCCGGACTCGCTCGCCAAAATCCGGGCACCCTTCGGGTAGTGAGCAAGCTTCACACGCTCGACCAGAAAACGGACGGCGTCGGCCTCCATTCGGTCGAACGGTGAATGCGACCGCAGGAAGTTAATCGAAGCAGAATAAAGCATCTCGGACGCACGGTTGCTCACGTCTGCTCCCCGATCTGGAAGAAACGCACAAGCCGGCACAAGGCGTGCCGGCTTGTTCCGCAGTACTTTCCCGGCCGAGACTCCACCAACCGCCGCCGCGGCGGCAAGCGGCGACCCGTACGGCGGCAACCTACTGCGCGCCGTACGTCATGCCCGATCAGCCGCGAAGCTGATCCAGGATTGCCGGATTCTCGAGCGTCGAGACGTCCTGGGCGACCGTCTCGCCCTTGGCCAGCGAGCGCAGCAGACGACGCATGATCTTCCCGGAGCGGGTCTTCGGCAGATTCTCGCCGAAACGCAAGTCCTTCGGCTTGGCGATCGGTCCGATCTCGCGTCCGACGTGATCCTGCAGCTCCTTAATCATTTTCTTCGCCGCTTCGCCGGTCGGGCGCGGCCCCTTGAGAACGACGAAAGCGCAAATGGCTTCGCCGGTCAGATCGTCCGGCCGACCGACGACGGCCGCCTCGGCAACCATCGGGTGCGAAACCAAAGCCGACTCGATTTCCATCGTTCCCATGCGGTGGCCCGAGACGTTGAGAACGTCGTCGATGCGACCGGTAATCGTAAAGTAGCCCGTGTTCACGTCACGGATTGATCCGTCGCCAGCCAAGTACAGTTTGCCGGCAAAATCGTCCGGATAGTACGACTTCTTGAAGCGATCGGGGTCGCCCCAGATGGTACGAATCATCGACGGCCACGGCCTCTGGACGACCAGCAACCCCCCCTTGCCCCAGTCGAGTTCGGTTCCCGTCTCGTCGACCACTGCCGCCTGTATCCCTGGGAACGGCAAGGTGCATGACCCTGGAACCAACGGGGTTACGCCGGGCAGTGGCGTGATCATGTGCCCCCCAGTCTCCGTCTGCCAGAAGGTATCGACGATCGGACAGCGCCCCCCTCCGACGCTGTCGTAGTACCACTGCCACGCGGCCGGGTTGATCGGCTCGCCGACGGTTCCCAGCAAGCGCAGCGACGACAGGTCATACTGCGTCGGAGCCACCGCCGGATTGGCGTCAGCCGCCTTGACCAGCGAGCGAATGGCGGTCGGCGCAGTGTAGAAAATTGAGACTCGATGCTCCTGGATCATTTTCCAGAAACGTCCGGCGTCAGGATAGGTCGGGATACCCTCGAAAACGATCTCGGTACCGCCGCAGGCAAGGGGTCCATACGCGATATAGGTATGGCCGGTTACCCAGCCAATGTCGGCCGTGCACCAGAAAAGATCATCCGGTTTCAGGTCGAAGGTCCATTTCGTGGTCACAATCGCGTGCAGCAAATAGCCACCAGTCGAATGTTGAACGCCCTTCGGCTTGCCGGTTGACCCTGAGGTGTAGAGCAAGAACAGCGGGTGCTCGGCCTCCACCCACTCTGGCTCGCAAACGTCCGACTGACCGGCGATGACGTCGTCCCACCAAATGTCGCGACCGGCAACCATGTTGCACGCGCCGCCCGTACGCCGGAAGACGATGACGTCCTTTACCGACCCACAGCCACCGAGAGCGATGGCTTCGTCGACCGCCGGCTTGAGCGGCGGATTTTTTCCGCCACGACACTGTTCGTCAGCGGTGATCACGGCCACCGCGCCCGCATCGTTGATCCGGTCGCGTACCGACTGCGCCGAGAAGCCGCCGAAGACGACCGAATGAATGGCGCCAATGCGTGCGCAAGCCTGCATGGCAACGATGCCCTCGACGCCCATCGACATGTAGATCAGAACCCGATCGCCTTTCTTGATGCCGCGCGCGCGCAGGCCATTGGCGAACTGGCAGACGCGCGACAGGAGATCCTTGTAGCTGATCTTGGTCACCGAACCATCGTCGGCCTCAAAGACGATCGCCACCTTGTCGCCAAGACCCGCCTCGACGTTGCGGTCGAGACAGTTGTAAGACGCGTTCAAGGTGCCATCAGCGAACCACTTGAAGAACGGCGCGCCGGATTCGTCGAGCACCTGCGTAAAGGGCTTCTTCCACGTGACGTGTTCGCGCGCCAAGCGACCCCAATAACCCGTGTAGTCCCTGGCGGCCTCGTCACACAAGGCCTTATAGGCGTCCATGCCGGAAATCGTTGCCTTCTTGACGAAATCGGCTGATGGCTCAAAGAAGGATACGGCCTCGCTTAATGACATATTGGGTCTCCCGTGCGGTGTGTGATTAGAGAGGACAAGACGCGAACGCAGCTGACAGCGGAACGAACCTGGCAACCGTGACACGATTCCACCTTCTGCGCCACCATCGCGAGCAGATCGCCCCGCGTCAACGACGGCCGATTAGACGCCGCCAATCTTACACGCCACTTACATCGATCGCTCCCGACGGGCAGAAAGGCGGCCGGCATTGATGCTAGAATCAAGCCTCCACAATCGACCAAGTTTCCCTGCAATGGCGTCGCTGAAACCGACTATTGACCGACTCGAGATGTTTATTTTCTGGAGTCGCTGGCTACAGGCACCGCTCTACCTCGGCCTGATCATTGCACAGGCGGTTTATGTCTACCTCTTCATGGCGGAACTGTGGCATCTGATCCACAACCTGTTTTTCAGCAGCACACGCATCGGCGAGACCGAGGTCATGCTAATCGTGCTTGGCTTGATCGACGTGGTGATGATCGCCAATCTGTTGATCATGGTCATTATCGGTGGCTACGAGACCTTCGTTTCCCGCCTTGATCTCGACGGCCACCCCGACCAGCCGGAATGGCTCTCGCATGTCAACGCGGGCGTGCTCAAGATCAAGCTATCCACGGCGATCATCGGCATCTCGTCGATTCATCTTCTGAAAACGTTTATCAATGCGGGAAACATGGACGAACACACGATCAAATGGCAGGTCGTGATCCACGTCGTCTTTCTCTGCTCGGCGCTGGCGATGGTCGTCGTTGACCGCCTGATGACCCAGACCTTGGTGATCAGCCGGGCACAACACGGAGCAGCCCATTGAAACACCCCGAGCGAAACCGTCGCCCGACCCGCCATGTCAGAGCGGATTCTGGCTTTGCTCGAAGCGGCTGCCGGGAACCCGGGACAATCGCCAATAACCAAAATGGAGACCTGTAATGACCACCATCAAGCAGGAAGACTTCATCCAGAGCATCGCCGACGCGTTCCAGTACATCAGCTACTATCACCCGCTCGATTACATCCAGGCCCTGGGAGCGGCTTACGAACGCGAGCAAAGCCCGGCGGCGAAGGACGCCATCGCTCAGATCCTGACCAACAGTCGTATGTGCGCCGAGGGTCGGCGACCGATCTGTCAGGACACCGGAATTGCCGTCATCTTCCTCAAAGTGGGGATGGACGTACGCTGGGATGCCTCGCTCTCGGTACAGGAGATGTGCGATGAGGGCGTGCGCCGCGCCTACAACGACCCCGACAACAAGCTGCGAGCGTCGGTGCTGCTCGATCCCGCCGGGGCGCGCCGCAACTCCCGCGACAATACGCCGGCGGTCGTCCACTACGAGATGGTTCCCGGCGATCACCTGGAAGTCATCTGCGCCGCCAAAGGAGGGGGGTCGGAGAACAAGTCCAAGTTTTACGCCCTCAACCCCTCCGATTCGATTGTCGACTGGGTTCTGAAAACGGTACCGACGATGGGCGCCGGCTGGTGTCCGCCAGGCATTCTTGGCATAGGCATCGGAGGCACGCCGGAAAAAGCGATGCTGTTGGCCAAGGAATCGCTGATGGCGCCGGTCGACATCCACCAATTGATGGCTCGCGGGGCGAGCAACCGGATCGACGAACTCCGACTCGAACTCTACGAAAAGGTCAATGCTTTGGGGATTGGCGCCCAGGGTCTGGGGGGACTAACCACCGTCCTCGACGTCAAGATTCTTGACTACCCGACCCACGCTGCAAGCCTTCCCGTAGCAATGATTCCAAACTGCGCAGCGACTCGCCACGCCCACTTTCATCTCGACGGATCAGGTCCGGCGACTCTGGCGCCACCGGACCTCGCCGACTGGCCGAGGGTCGGCTGGGAGCCGAATACGGAAACGTCAACCCGTGTCAACCTCGACACGCTGACACCCGCCGAAGTCGCCGCCTGGAAGCCGGGTCAGACGCTGCTGCTCAACGGCAAGATGCTGACGGGTCGCGACGCGGCGCACCAACGCATTCAGGGAATGTTGGCCAAGGGCGAGCCGTTGCCGGTCGATTTTACCAACCGGGTCATCTATTATGTCGGTCCGGTAGACCCCGTGCGCGACGAAGTCGTTGGCCCGGCCGGACCAACCACCGCCACGCGTATGGACAAGTTTACCGAGATGATGCTCGCGCAAACTGGTCTGCTTTCGATGGTCGGCAAAGCAGAACGCGGACCGGCGGCCATCGAGGCGATACGCAAACACAAGTCAGCCTACCTGATGGCGGTCGGCGGCGCCGCTTACCTGGTGGCGAAGGCGATCCGATCGGCCAGAGTGGTCGGCTTTGCCGACCTCGGGATGGAAGCGATTTACGAGTTCGAAGTGCGGGATATGCCGGTTACCGTCGCCGTTGATTCGTCGGGGACGGCGTTGCACCAGACCGGGCCTAAGGAGTGGCAAGCCAAGATCGGCAAAATTCCGGTCGTCGTTGGCTGAACAACAAGAATACGACTAACGAAAAGCTGGCCACGAGAGCCGGTAGTCCACTGGAGGGGATGCATGGCGATTGAACGACACGGGACAACCCAGCGGTACTCGGACATTTGTGCATACGGCAATACGATTTATTTGGTTGAAACGCCACAGACACTCGACGCCAACGTCGCGACGCAAACACGCGAAGTTCTCGCCGGCGTCGAGAAGCTGCTCGAACAAGCGGGAAGCGACAAGACCCGGCTGTTGATGGTGACGATCTATCTGCGCAACATCGACGATACCATCGCCGTCAATACGGTCTGGGACCGCTGGGTACCGAGAGGAACGGCACCGACGAGAGTTTGTGTCGAAGCCAAACTGGCTCATCACGACTTTCTCATTGAGGTAGCCGTCATCGCTGCGCGATAGCCGCTCATCGGCGCAGTGATCGGCGTCTTCGACAGCGGCTTGGGCGGCCTTTCGGTCCTCAAGGCGATCGCTCAGGCCCTGCCGCTGGCGGATCTGCTTTACTTCGCCGACACCGCACACCTTCCCTATGGCGACAAGGACGACGCCTTCATTAGGCAGCGCGTGCTGCGCATCGGCAACCACTTGCTTGAACAAGGGTGCGGTCTCGTCGTCTTCGCCTGCAACACGGCAACTACGGCCGCAGTCAGCGCGTTTCGCGACGCGTTTCCGGCGCTGCCGGTGGTAGGTGTCGAACCGGGAGTCAAACCAGCGGCTCTCGCCTCGCGTAGTGGGCGCATCGCGGTCTTGGCGACGACCTCGACGGCACGCAGCCAGCGATTGGCTCAGCTCATTCGTCAACACGCGGGAAGCGTTCGGGTCGACGTCGAGGCCTGCCCCGGCTGGGCGACTCGGGTCGAAACGCTGCGCCTCGACGATCCGGATTTCGCCAACGAAGCCAGCAAGCACCTGACACCGCTGCTCGCCGCCGGGGTTGACCAGATCGTTCTCGGCTGCACGCACTATTCCTTCCTGCGCCCGACCTTGGAACCGATTGTCGGCGACCGCGCAGCGCTGGTCGACGTGGCCGATGCGGTCGCCCGCCAGTGCGTACGCCTTGCCGGTCCCGCCGCCATCGGCCATGGCCGCCTCAGGCTGCTGGCGACGGCGCACCCGGAGCGACTACAAGCAGCGCTCCCGGCGCTTGGCTTGAATGGCCTGGGGATGCGGGTAAACGGCGCCGCCAGCTTGGTCGCTGCCTGAACCCAACGCGATACCTGGCCGACCGACATGAGCGCCCTTCGTCGTCACGGCATCGACGCTGCGTCGTACCTCCTCGCAGTCGCCGCGACACTGACCGTGCTCGCGATTCACCTCTTGCCGTCGCTGGTCGCTGGCCTGCTGGTCTATGAGCTGGTTCAGGTGTTGACACCCCTCTTCGCCCGCCACCTATCGAGCGAACGCGCGCGGGGCTTCTCGGTAGGCGTGATCGCGCTTCTGGTCATTACCGCGGTCACCGCGGCAGTCACGGGCGTCGGCGTCTTCATGAGCAGTGAAGGAGGCAGCTTTGCCGCATTGCTCGCCAAAATGGCCGAAATCGTCGACGCCTCGCGCGCGACGCTGCCGCCGTGGCTGGCTGACTGGTTGCCTCGTGACGCCGAGTCGTTGCGCGAACACGTCAGCCGCTGGTTACGCGAACACGCCGCCGAGCTGCAACTGATCGGAAAAGAGACCGGGCGCGTTTTGGCTCACGTGCTCATTGGCATGGCAATCGGCGCCTTGGTGTCGCTGCGCTCAAGCGCCGAGCGGCGACCGGCGGGAGAGCTCGCCGCTGCGCTGGCGGAGAGAGTTGGCCGTCTTGCACTCGCATTTCGTCAGGTCGTTTTCGCACAGGTAAAGATATCGGCGTTGAACACGGTGTTCACCTCGCTTTACCTGGCGATTGTCCTTCCTCTTTTCGGTGTGCACCTGCCGCTGACGAAGACGATGATCGTCGTCACTTTCCTTGCCGGTTTGCTACCAGTGATCGGCAATCTGATCTCGAACGCCGTCATTTTTGTTGTCAGCCTGGCAAACTCACCGGCGGTGGCCGCGGCTTCGCTGCTCTACCTTATCGTCATCCACAAGCTCGAGTATCTGCTCAACGCACGGATCGTTGGCGCTCAGATCAGCGCTCGTGCGTGGGAACTTCTGACGGCCATGCTGGTCATGGAAAGCGCTTTTGGCATTGCCGGTTTGGTCGCGGCACCCGTGGTCTACGCTTGGTTAAAAAACGAACTGAGCAGCCGTGAGTTGATTTGAGCTGGCGAGAGCGTGTCCCGGTTGTGAAGGCCGATTCTCGACTAGGGGAAGTCCTGCTATAGTTGCCATTTAACACCGCCAGCGGGTCCGTTTGCCACGCCCCGACCGGCGGCTTTTCTTTTCCAGGGGCCAAGACCTTTTCGATGGTGAATGCGACGACCGACCTGTCGCCAGGAAGCAAACAGTTGCCCTCCGAGGTGCTGCAGGCGATTTCGCTTCGCCGTACCTTTGCCATCATTTCGCACCCGGATGCCGGCAAGACGACTCTGACCGAAAAGCTGCTGCTTTTTGGCGGAGCGATTCAGCTTGCAGGAACGGTCAAGGGACGGAAGAGCGCTCGTCACGCGACGTCCGACTGGATGGAAGTAGAGAGGCAACGCGGTATCTCGGTCACCAGCTCGGTGATGCAGTTTGACTATCGGGGACACACGATCAACCTCCTCGACACGCCGGGACACGAAGATTTTTCTGAGGACACCTATCGTGTGCTGACTGCCGTCGACGCGGCCGTGATGGTGATCGACGCTGCCAAAGGCGTCGAGTCGCAGACGATCAAGTTGCTCGACGTCTGCCGCATGCGCAACACGCCGATCATCACCTTCATCAACAAACTCGACCGCGAGGTGCGCGACCCTTTTGAACTGCTGGCGGAGATCGAGTCGGTCCTTGGCGTCGAATGCGCGCCGATCACGTGGCCTATCGGCATGGGGAAGGCTTTCCGGGGAGTCTACCACCTGCTCAACGCCCGCGTCCTACGCTTTACGGCGGGCGAAGAACGGCGAACAACGGCAGAACGGCTCGACGGACTCGATAACCCTCAGCTTGACACCCTGTTTCCTGAAGCAGTCGACAAATTGCGCGAGGACGTCGATCTGATCCAGAATGCGAGCGCCCCTTTTGGCCTCGTCGGTTTTCTCGCCGGTCGCCAGTCCCCCGTTTTCTTCGGCTCGGCAATCAACAATTTCGGTGTTCAGGAGGTGCTTCAGGCACTCCTCGACTGGGCACCGCCACCCCAGGATCGCGACGGCGGTTGCCGTTCGGTAAGTCCGCAGGAACCACTGTTTACCGGTTTTGTTTTCAAGATTCAGGCGAACATGGATCCCAAGCATCGGGACCGCATTGCTTTCTTCCGCGTCTGTTCGGGCCGCTACCTTCCGGGAATGAAAGTCCGCCACCTGCGGCTGGAGCGCGAAGTCAAGCTCGCCAACGTTCTGACCTTCATGGCCAACGAGCGACTGCTGAAGGAGGAGGCCGTCGCCGGAGATATCATCGGCATCCACAATCACGGCAATCTTCATATCGGCGACACACTGAGCGAGGGAGAAGCGCTCAGCTTCAAGGGAATCCCCTATTTCTCGCCTGAACTATTTCGTGTCGCGCGGCTGCGCGATCCGCTGAAGAGCAAGCAGTTGTCGAAGGGCCTGCAGGAGCTTGGCGAGGAAGGGGCCATCCAGGTGTTTGAGAGTGTCGCCAGTGGGTCGCTGCTGCTCGGGGCCGTCGGCTACCTCCAGTTCGAAGTCGTCGCCCATCGCCTGCAGACGGAATACAAGGTCGACGCCATTTTTGAGCCAGCCGACATTTATACCGCACGCTGGCTGCGTTTTCCGGACGAGGCGACACGTCGCAATTTTGAACGCGAACAGCTCCAACGCCTGGCCAAGGACGTCGATGGAAATCCGGTCTATCTCGCCAGCAGCCGCTACAACCTGGAAGTGACGAGCGAAAAATGGTCGCGCGTGGTTTTTCTCGCTTCGCGCGAACACGGCCAGGTTTTCGTCTGAGGTAGACGCCGCAGTGAGCAGCCACACCCGCAATGAACAGCCGACGCCGGAACTTCAGCTTGGCTTCCTCCAGGCACGCATACTGGGTGTGCTGGTTGAAAAGGAGCGCGCAACTCCGGATGTATATCCGTTGACCTTGAACAGTCTGACCACCGGTTGCAACCAGAAGTCGGCGCGCGACCCGATCATCAACGCCACTGAAAGCGAAGTGCAGGTAGCACTCGACCAACTACGCCGGCAAGTACTTGTCCTCGAGACCTATGGCGCCTCGGGTCGCGTCTTGCGCTACGCGCACAACGCCGCGAAGGTCTATGGTCTGCCGTCGCCGAGCGTCGCTTTGCTCGCCGTCCTCGTGCTGCGCGGCGCGCTGACCGCGAGCGAGTTGCGCGCCAGTAGCGAACGGCTCTACCACTTTGACGACACGGCGTCGGTAGAAGCGTATCTTGACGAAATGGCAATCAGGAGCGCAGGCCCTCTGGTGTGCAAGCTGCCGAAACAAGCCGGGGCACGGGAGCTACGCTGGGCGCATCTACTCTGTGGTCCTGTTGCCACCGACAAAGCGCCGCAGGCCGTCGTCCACCGCGACCCTGTGTCGCTGCTCGAAGAACGGGTTTCGCAGCTCGAACGCGAGGTCGCTTCTCTCAAGGAGCGCTTCGCGCCCGACGTACCGGGAAGGTCTCCGGAGGAATAGGGGCAAAGCCAGCTTCACCCAAACCGCGGACACGCACCAAGCGGGGTACTGGCGACCCCGACGCCCACTCACCAGCCGTTCTGGATAACTTTCTCTGCCCAGAAAAGACCGGTAATCGTCTTCGCGTCAGTTATCTGGCCGGCCTTTACCGCCATGATCGCGTCGGCGAGAGCCATCCGCAAGGGCTCGACGAACTCGCCATGGTCAGGACGCGGATCCGACTCGCGCTCCGGGCAACGCGCCAGGAAAATCTCGATTTTTTCGTCGGAGTAGCCGACGCAAGGATGCATGGCTCCCAGATAGCGCCAGTCGCGCGCCCGATGGCCGGTTTCCTCGTACAGCTCACGTGCAGCTGTTTCACTCGGCTCCTCTCCCGGATCGATCTTTCCGGCCGGGAGTTCAAGGAAGTCGCGGTGAAGCGGGTAACGATGTTGGCGAACCATCAACAGCGTCGCGTCGTCAAACAGGGCAATCACGACCGCCGCCCCTTGATGCCTGACATACTCGCGGTGACGTTCGCCGCCGTCCGGCAACCGGACACGATCGCAACGAACGTCGAGGAGCGCGCCGCGGTAAATCTGTGTGCTATCGAGCGTCAGCTCTTGTAGGCTGACACTTGTTTGTGGCATCGGATTGCCTCTTTCTCGCGCCGGGCGTTTAATGGCGACGCTGTCGGCTCAACCCTGTATCGTCTTAGTAAAGGGAAAAAAGAAGCGACAGCTCGCAAAGTGACAGCAACGTCTGCGGGAAAATTCCGAGTAAGGCCACCGCGAGGCCATTGACCGACAGGAGAACTTTCATGTCCGCCGACGCTTCGATCGGGGCCACGCTCAGGGGCTCGTCGAAGTACATCAGTTTGACAACCCGCAAGTAGTAGTAGCAGCCGATCAGCGAGAAGAAAACCGCGACAATTGCCAACCAGAAGTAGCCCGCCGCGATCACTGCCTGCAAGACCGAGAACTTGGCGAAGAACCCGACAAAAAACGGGATTCCGGCCATCGAAAACATCATCATCATCATCAGCCCGGCAAACCACGGACTGCGCTTGTTCAGGCCCTTGAAATCGTCGAGGGCGTCCGATTCGAGCCCGCCGCGGGCAAGGAGAAGGATCATGCCAAAGGTGCCGGCGCTCGTCAGAACGTAGGTCACGACGTAGAACATCGCCGAACTGTAAGCATTTAACGCAAAGCGGCCGTCACCCCCAACGACGCCAGTCACCAGACCCAACAACATGAAACCCATGTGCGAAATCGCCGAGTAGGCGAGCATGCGTTTCAGGTTGCTCTGGGCAATTGCGGCGATATTACCGATCGCCATCGACAGCACCGCCAGAAGAACCAACATCGCCTGCCAGTCTTTGGCGAGAACGATCAGTCCGCCGACCAGGGTGCGGACGACGATAGCAAACGCCGCCAATTTCGGAGCGGTGGCAATAAACAAGGTCACCGCCGTTGGCGCACCATGGTAGACGTCGGGAATCCACATGTGGAACGGGACGACGCCGAGCTTGAAGGCGATACCCGAAACCAGGAAGACCAGGCCAAAGATGAGGATCGTCCGGTCTGCCTGTCCGAGAATAAGACGTTCGGCAACCGCCGAGATTTCCAGCGTCCCGGTCGCACCGTAAATCATCGACATACCGTAGAGGAGGAGGCCGGACGCCAAGGCGCCGAGAACGAAGTACTTCATCGCCGCTTCGGTCGCCGGAACCGAATCGCGATTCATCGCCACCATCGCGTACAGCGACAACGAAAGCAATTCCAGCCCGAGATAGATGGTGACGAAATGATTGGCGGAGATCATCACCATCATGCCCAGCGTCGCGAACAGGGCGAGCGCGTAGTACTCGCCTTTCGCCATTTGCTCGCGTTCGAGAATGTAAGCGCGCGAGTAAAAGAGCACGACCATTACGGTCAGGTAGAGCAGCAGCTTGAGCAGGTCGCTGAACAGATCACCGACGTACATGTTGCTGAAGGTGTAGCCGACGTCGCCGGAGGTGGTCGCGAACGTCACCAGCGCCGCACCGACGAGCGTCGTTTGCGTCGCAACGAAGGTTACTGTCCGCTTTTTGTCTCTGACCAGCAAATCGAGCAGCAGGATCAGGCAGGCCATCGTGAGCATGAAGATCTCCGCACTCGCCAAGCGGAGATCAGGGGTCTGGAACTGCATTTCGGCAAGAGTCATAGTGGCTACCAATTATTGGATCTTGCTGAGGGCAACGTGACGCAGCAGCTCGTTGACCGAACTGTGCATGACTTCCGCAAACGGCTGCGGATAGAGACCCATGCCAAGCACGCCAAGGGCAAAGAGAACGAAAATCAGAAACTCGCGGCGATTAATGTCGGTCAATTCGTCGACGTGGTGATTGGCAACCGCGCCAAAGACGACGCGCTTGTACATCCAGAGCGTGTAGGCCGCGCCGACGATCATCGTCGAAGCCGCGGCAAACGCCACCCAAAAATGGTGATCGACCGCCGCCAAGATGACCATGAACTCGCCGACGAAACCCGAAGTGGCCGGCAAACCGGCGTTAGCCATGGCAAACAGCATGAAAAAGGCGGCGAATTTGGGCATGCGGTTGACCACGCCGCCGTAGTCGGCGATTTGTCGCGAATGCGCCCGGTCGTACATGACGCCGATCGAAAAGAACATGGCGCCGGAAACGAAGCCATGCGAGATCATCTGCACCAACGCGCCCTCGATCCCCATAGCGCTAAAGATGAAGAAGCCGAGCGTGACAAACCCCATATGTGCGACCGACGAATACGCCACCAGCTTCTTCATGTCCTCCTGCACGAGGGCGACAAAGCCAATGTAGATAATCGCTATCAGCGACAGCGCGATCACCAGGCCGGCCAGCTGATGGGCAGCGTCGGGCGTGATCGGCAAAGAAAAGCGCAGGAAGCCGTAGGCGCCAAGTTTCAAGGCGATTGCGGCGAGGACGATCGAGCCACCGGTTGGCGCTTCGACGTGCGCATCAGGCAACCAGGTATGTACCGGCCACATCGGAACCTTGACCGCAAAGGCGACCAAAAACGCCAGGAAGAGCCAAACCTGTGGCGTCAACGCCAAAGGCAGCTCGTGCCAATCGAGAATCGAAAAACTCCCTCCGGACTCAAGGTACAGAAAAATCAGCGCGATCAAAAATAGCAGCGAACCAAGCAGCGTAAAGAGAAAGAACTTGAAGGCGGCGTATACCCGATTCGGCCCCCCCCAGACGCCGATAATCAGATACAGTGGAATAAGCGACGCCTCGAAAAAGACATAGAACAGCGCGCCGTCGAGTGCTGAAAAAATGCCATTCAGCAGGCCGGACATGATCAAAAACCCGGCGTTGTACTGCGCAACTCGAGTGGTGATCACCTGCCATCCGGCAAGCACCACGGTGACGGTAATGAAGCTGTTGAGGATGACGAACAGCACCGAGATGCCGTCCACGCCGAGGTGATAATTGATGTTGAAGCGCGGAATCCAGGATTTCAATTCGACAAACTGCATCGCCGGCGTTTGCAGGTCGAAACCGGTGTACAGCGGAATCGTCACCAGCAGCCCGGCAACAGCGCCGATCAGCGACAACATCCTCGCCAACGGCGCGTTGCGGTCCGATCCCGTCGCCAGGACGAACATCCCGGCAGCAATCGGTACCCAGATTGCAAAGGTGAGAAGCGGCGTGCCTGACATAGTGTTCCCAGTCTTCCGTTAGCTCAGGCGCGCGTGACCCAGTAGGTCATCAAGACGAACACGCCGATAATCATCGTGAATGCGTAGTGGTAAATGTGACCGGTCTGAAACAGGCGGGCGACCGTCGCCAGCCAACTGACGACGCGCACCGAGCCGCTGACGACGATGCCGTCGATCAAGCCCGCGTCGCCACCCTTCCACAGGCCTCGGCCGAGCAGGCGGGCACCGCCAGCAAAGACGATCTCGTTGATCCGGTCGAAGTAGTATTTGTTTTCGAGCACGGTGTAGAGCACGGCAAAACGGCTCTTGATGGCGTCGGGAATGTCGGGTCGCTTGAGGTACAAGAACCAGGCCAGCGCGACGCCGAGCAGTGCGAGCCAGAATACCGCGGTCGTCACGGCGTGCGTGGCCATCGCGAAAGCGCCGTGAAAATGATGGGCAAGTTCGGTCATCACCGGATGCGCCTGCTCGTCGACCGCAATAGACGCCTGGAAAAAACCGCCGAAAAGCATCGGCTCGACCGTCAGGTAGCCGATGATGACCGACGGAATAGCCAGTAGAATCAGCGGCACGGTGACGACCCACGGCGACTCGTGCGGTTTTTGTCCAGGTGCCAGACCATGGTGCTCGTGATCAGCGTCAGCGTCGTGACCGTCGCCGTGAGCGTGCGCGCCGTGGTCTTCGGCGTGCGCTGCTGCTTTCGCCGGTGCGTGTTCGGCCTCAGGCGCGTGTTTTCCGAAACGTTCCTCGCCGTGGAAAACCAGGAAATACATGCGGAAGGAGTAAAAGGCGGTGACGAAGACGCCCGCCATCACCGCAAAGTAGGCGAAGCCCGAACCCGGGAGATGCGACAAGGCGACGGCCTCGATGATCGAATCCTTGGAATAGAAACCGGCGAAAAAAGGAGTACCGATCAGCGCCAGCGAACCGATCAACGAGGTGATCCAGGTGATCGGCATGTATCGACGCAGCCCGCCCATGTTCCGGATGTCCTGATCGTGGTGCATACCGATGATCACCGAGCCCGCGGCGAGAAAGAGCAGCGCCTTGAAAAAGGCGTGCGTCATCAGATGAAAGATCGCCACCGAGTACGCCGAGACGCCGAGCGCGACGGTCATGTAACCGAGTTGGGAGAGGGTCGAATAGGCGACCACCCGCTTGATGTCGTTCTGGACGACGCCGAGGAACCCCATGAAGAGGGCGGTCAGCGAACCGACGACGACGACGAACGATAGGGCGGTGTCCGAAAGTTCGAATAAGGGCGACATCCGCGCGACCATAAAGATCCCGGCCGTCACCATCGTCGCCGCATGTATCAGCGCTGAAATGGGTGTCGGGCCCTCCATCGAGTCCGGCAGCCAGACGTGCAGCGGAACCTGCGCCGACTTGCCCATGGCGCCGATGAACAGGAGAATGCAAACCGCCGTCATCAAAGCGACCGGACGCTCGCCAAACAAGGCGATCGTCGTCTGCGCCGCAACCTCCGGTGCTTTGGCAAAAACAGCCGCGTAATCGAGCGTCCCGAAGTAGGAGAGTATCAGGCCGATACCGAGGATGAAACCGAAGTCGCCGACGCGATTCACCAGAAAAGCCTTCAGGTTGGCAAAAATGGCCGTCGGCCGCGTATACCAGAAGCCGATCAGCAAATAGGAAACCAGACCCACCGCTTCCCAGCCAAAAAACAACTGCATGAAGTTGTTGCTCATGACGAGCATCAACATCGAAAACGTAAACAAGGAGATATAACTGAAAAAGCGGTTATAACCGGGATCGTCCTGCATGTACCCGATGGTATAGACGTGCACCGCCCACGAAACCGAGGTGACGACCAGCATCATCGTTACCGTCAGCTGGTCGATCAGAAAACCGACCTCGAAGCGATAATCGCCCGACGTCAGCCACTGATAGACGGGGCCGTTATACGTGTTGCCGGCAAGGACGTCCCTGAAGATGACGACCGAGGCGAGAAAGGCGACGCTGACCCCGGCAATCGTCACCGAATGTGCGAGCCAGCGCGGTATCACTCGACAAAAAAGGCCGGCGACGATGGCACCGACGAGTGGTGCCAGTGGAACCAGCAAGTAGAGTTTTTGCATTTCCATGATCAACCCTTGAGGCTGTCCAGATCGTCGACGTGAATCGTTCTCAGATTGCGGAACAGCACCACCAGAATTGCCAGACCAATGGCTGATTCAGCGGCTGCAACCGTAAGAATGAAGAAAACAAAAACCTGGCCGGCGAGATCCTGCAGGTAATGCGAGAAGGCGATGAAATTCATATTCACCGCCAACAGCATGAGCTCGATCGACATCAAAATGATGATCAGATTCTTGCGGTTGAGGAATATACCGACGACACTCACCGCAAAAAGAATCGCGCCCAAAATCAGAAAATGGGATAGTGTGAGCAAGATGCCTCCCCGGTTTGATCCGCCCTTTAGGCGACTGTTATCGTTGCCGCCCGCTTTGTGTCTTGCGCCCCAAGGCGAGTCTTAGTCTCTCTTTTCGGCAGGCATCTGCAGCACGCGCAGACGATCGCGCGCCTTGACAAATACCTGCTGCGAGGGATCCACCGCCTTGTTCTTTCGCTTGCCGCGCTGTGTCAGTGCCACCGCCGCGACGATTCCAACGAGAAGGACGATCGACGCCAGCTCAAACGGATAGACGTAGTCGGTAAACATCAGGCGGCCGACCGACTGAACGTTGCTTTCCTCAGCGGCGACCTGGCGGACCTCGCTCTCGAACAGACCGAGGTAATGGCCACCCAGCACCAATCCCATCTCGGCGACCATCAGTAAAGCGATGATCGAACCCAGCGGCAGGTAACTCCAGAATCCCTCGCGCAGACGGTCAAGATTAAGATCGAGCATCATCACGACGAAGAGAAACAACACCATCACCGCGCCGACATACACCAGGACGAGCGCCATCGCGAGAAACTCGGCCTGCAGCAAAATCCACACGCCACTCGCCGAAAAGAAGGCCAATACCAAGTACAGCGCTGCGTGCACAGGATGGCGAGCGGTAATGACGCGCAATGCGGCAAAGACGAGGATCACCGCAAGAAAATAGAAAACCACGGTACGAAAGTCCATCACGTCGGCCTGTCAGCGGTATTTCGAGTCGAGTTCACGGTCGGCGGCGATCTGGTTCTCGTAGCGATCGCCATTGGCCAGCAGCATTGGCTTGGTGTAATAGAGGTCGCCACGCGTCTCGCCGTGGTATTCGTAAACCCGGGTCTCGACGATCGCATCAACCGGACAGGCTTCTTCGCAGAAGCCGCAAAAAATGCACTTGGTGAGATCAATGTCGTAGCGCGTCGTCCGTCGCGAGCCATCTTCACGTTGGTCGGACTCGATGGTAATCGCCATCGCCGGGCAAACCGCTTCGCACAGCTTGCACGCGATACAACGCTCCTCGCCGTTCGGATAGCGCCGCAGGGCGTGCAGTCCGCGGAAACGGAAACTTTGCGGAGTCTTTTCCTCCGGATATTGAACGGTAATCTTGCGGGCGAACATGTAACGCCCGGTCACCGACATCCCTTTGAACAGTTCCTTAAGCAGAAGGCTATTGAAAACCTGCTTCATTGAGCCCATGGCTAGCCTCCGACCTTCCAGATACTTAGCGGCGACATCATCCAGCAACCGACGACGACCAGCCAAACCAGACAAACGGGGATAAACACCTTCCAGCCGAGACGCATGATCTGATCGTACCGGTAGCGCGGAAAGGTCGCCCTGATCCAGAGAAAGAAAAACAGGACCAGCGATATCTTGAAGAACAGCCAGAGAATGCCGTCAGGAAGGAAACCGACCGGCGACAGCCAGCCGCCCAGAAAGAGAATCGACGCCAGAGTCGAGACGAGGATCATGTTCGCGTATTCGGCAAGAAAGAACACGGCAAACGCCATTCCCGAATACTCGACGTGAAAGCCGACGATTTCCGATTCTCCCTCCGCCATGTCGAAGGGCGCCCGATTGGTTTCGGCAACGATCGATACCAGATAGACGACGAACATCGGTAGCAGCGGCAGCCAGTTCCACGACAAAAACCCAAGGCCCTTGTCGGCGAAATAACCCTGTCCCTGCCCGTCGACGATGTCGCCGAGATTCAGACTATTCGACACCATCAACACGACGACCAGCGCCAAACCCATCGCGACCTCGTAGGAAATCATCTGCGCTGCCGAGCGCATGCCGCCGAGGAAGGCGTACTTGGAGTTCGAAGCCCAGCCCGAGAGAATGATCCCGTAGACGCCGATCGACGAGATCGACATGATGTAGAGCAGGCTGGCATTGACGTCGGCAAGCACCAGGGTGTCGTTGAACGGGATGACCGCCCACGCTGCCAGCGCCGGCGCGAAGGCGAACATCGGCGCGATCAGGAAAACGCCCTTGTTGGCTCCGGTCGGGATTACGACCTCCTTCAGCAGCAGCTTGAGGCCGTCGGCGATCGGCTGAATCAAACCCCACGGACCCACTCGATTGGGGCCGATCCGCACCTGCATCCAGCCGATGATCTTGCGCTCCCAGAAGGTCAGGTAGGCGACCGCGAGCAGCAGCGGAGCGATGATCAAGACGATCTTGAGCAACGCCCAAACGAGCGGGAAGAGCGACCCAAAAAGGCCTTGCAGCAGTCCTTGCAGCGCCTCGACCATCATCCACGCTCCACCGTGATCGCACCGAACATTTCACCCAGGGCCGCGGTTGCGGGGTGCGCGGCTGCCAAGCGGACGCAGCGAGCCGGCACCGTCTCGTCACGCTTGGCGGTGACGACGACTTCGCCACTCGTTTGCCGGACCCGGACGGCCGCACCATCGGCTATCCCGATGGCGGCGAGCGTGGCGGCGCTCATGCGCGCAAGAGGTGTTTCGGCGTCTCGTGTTTTCTGCAAAGCGGCCGCTCTTCGCACGAGCGGATCGGCAAAGTAGATGGGAACGTCGGCAACCCGCTGCAAGTTTGCAGGCACCTCTGGCAGCGACAGCGCGACGCCATCGAGTCCGCCATCGAGCCCGCCGACCCAACCCTCGCCAGCCGGCACGACTTCGGCGCGAATTTCCTCGCTCGAAACGTAGTCAAAGTCCGGCAGCTGCAGCAGATTGGCGAGCACGCGCAGTACCTTCCACGCTGGGCGCGCTTCACCCAGCGGCGGCACGACCCCCTGGAAGCTTTGCAAACGACCTTCGCAATTGACGAACGATCCCGAGGTTTCGGTAAATGGGGTGATCGGAAGCAGGACGTCGGCGAGTTCGCGAGCACTGCCGTCGGCAAAAGGCGTCAGCATGACCACCAACGCTGCCTGTCTGAGTGCCGCGACCGCCAGCTGCGGGTCATGGCAATCCAGATCGGGTTCGACGCCGAGCAGCAGATACGCCTGCCGCGGCTGAGCGAACATCTGGTGCGCGTTGAGCGCTGCCGGTAGCGCTTTGGCGACGTAACCGCCCACGCTGTTGGCGGCTTCCCCCAGGAAACCGCAGCTCGCACCCGTCAGGCGAGCCAGCTCGTTCGCGAGCGCGTGCAGGAGCGTCGCGTAGGGGCTCTGCTCCGCCGCATTGCCGAGGAAAATCGCCCGCTTTCTATCGCCATTCTCGCCGCCAAGCAGACTGCTGGCGATCGCCTGGCTGGTTTCGCACGGCGTGACCGATTCGAGTCCGGGTGGAACGTCGGCGCCAGACCGCTGCGCGGCCGCCTTGACCACCGCGGCCAGCGCCCAGGGAAGCTCGGCCGGCGAAACGTTCATCCGTGCGTGCAGCTTAAGCAGCGGATCGTCGGCGGCCAGCGATAGCAGACTGATCTTGCCGCGATTCCTGGCGAGCTGCCGCAAACGCTGGGCAAACAGGGGATGGTCCTTGCGCAGGAAACTGCCGACCACCAGCACGGCCTCCAGATCCTTGATTTCGGAGAGCCGCAGACCGAGCCAGGGAACACCGACGCGCTTGTCGTCGGCAGAAAAATCACGCCGCCGAGGGCGAAAATCGACACTACCCGAACCCAGCGCACGGGTTAGTTTCTGCAGCAGGTAGAGTTCTTCGAGCGTTGAGTTCGGTGAAGCCAGCGCCGCAAGCGAAGCGCCGCCATGGTGACTGACGACGTCTTTCAACGCATGCGCCGCGTAGTCGAGTGCGACCTTCCATTCGACCTCACGCAGGCGGCCATCGACACGAATCATCGGTTTCGTCAGCCGCGCCGGCGCATTAAGTGCCTCGTACGAAAAGCGGTCCTTGTCGGAGAGCCAACATTCGTTGACCTCCTCGTTCTCGCGCGGCAGGACGCGCATGACGACGTTGTTCTTGACCTGCACCGTCAGGTTGGCCCCCAAGCTGTCGTGCGGGCTTATCGAACGACGTCGTGACAGTTCCCAACTGCGCGCCGCGTAGCGGAAGGGCTTCGACGTCAACGCGCCCACCGGGCAGAGGTCGATCATGTTGCCGGACAGCTCGGAGTCGACCGAACGACCGACAAAGGTCGTGATTTCCGAGTGCATGTTGCGGTTCGCCATGCCGAGTTCCATCACCCCGGCGATCTCCTGGCCAAAGCGCACGCAGCGCGTGCAATGAATGCAGCGCGCCATCTCCTGCATCGAAATCAGCGGGCCGACGTCTTTGTGGAAAACGACGCGCTTGGCCTCCTGGAAGCGCGACGCGCCCCCCCCGTAGCCAACCGACAAATCCTGCAACTGGCACTCGCCCCCCTGGTCGCAAATCGGGCAGTCGAGCGGGTGATTGATCAGCAGAAACTCCATCACGCCTTTCTGCGCCTTGACCGCCAGTTCCGAATGGGTAAACACCTTCATCCCGTTGGTCACCGGTGTCGCGCAGGCGGGCATCGGCTTGGGCGCCTTTTCGACCTGAACCAGACACATCCGGCAGTTGGCGGCGATCGAAAGCTTTTTGTGATAACAGAAATGCGGAACATACGCGCCGACCTGCTGCGCGGCATCCATGATCGTACTGCCGTCGGGCACAAGCGCCAGCTTGCCGTCGATTTCGATTTCCATCGCCTCGAACCTTAAACCGTTGCCGTGAAGAAGCTACTGCCGGCACGCTGAACGTCAACGGGCACCAGGCATTTCCTGTTTTCGATGTGGTAGGCGAACTCGTCGCGATAATGCTTGATGAAGCTCTGCACGGGCATCGACGCCGCGTCACCAAGTGCACAGATCGTGCGCCCCATGATGTTGCCCGTTACGCTGGCAAGCAAGTCGAGGTCGTCCGCCCTTCCCTGCCCGTGTTCGATCCGGTGAACCACCTTATACAGCCAGCTGGTTCCTTCGCGACAAGGCGTGCACTGGCCACACGACTCTTCGTAGTAAAAGTAGGACAGGCGCTCCAGCGCCTTCACCATGCACGTCGTCTCGTCCATGATGATGACTGCTCCGGACCCCAGCATCGATCCAGCCTTGGCGATCGAGTCGTAGTCCATCGTGCAGTCCATCATCAGCGCTGCGGGAACGACCGGTGCCGACGATCCTCCGGGAATGCAGCCCTTGAGCTTTCTACCGCCACGCATTCCACCCGCCATCTCGAGCAAGGTGGCAAACGGCGTCCCCAAGGGAATTTCGTAGTTGCCGGGACGGTTGACGTGGCCCGACACCGAAAAGAGTTTGGTCCCGCCGTTGTTGGCCTTACCCGTTTCCAGGTAGTGCTCGCCGCCGAGATTGATGATGTAAGGCACCGCGGCAAAGGTTTCGGTGTTGTTGATCGTCGTCGGCTTGCCATAAAGGCCGAACGACGCCGGGAACGGCGGCTTGAAGCGTGGCTGCCCCTTTTTGCCTTCTATCGACTCGAGCAGCGCCGTCTCTTCGCCACAAATGTAGGCGCCGTAGCCATGATGGGCAAATAGATCGAAGTCGAAACCGGAACCGAGGAGGTTCGTCCCCAGAAATCCCGCCGCGCGCGCTTCCTCGAGCGCCTCTTCGAAGCGCTCGTAGATCTCCCAGATCTCCCCATGGATATAGTTGTAACCGCGAGCGGCACCCATCGCGTACGCCGCGATCGCCATTCCCTCGATCACCGCGTGCGGGTTGTAGCGCAGAATGTCTCGATCCTTGAAGGTGCCCGGCTCGCCTTCGTCGGAGTTGCAGACGACATACTTGTCGCCCGGAAACGAGCGCGGCATGAAACTCCACTTGAGGCCGGTGGGAAAGCCGGCGCCGCCGCGCCCCCGAAGAACGGACTTCTTGACTTCGTTGATCACGAACTCCTGCGGCAACTTTTCTTCCAGAATGCGCCGCCAGGCGACGTAGCCACCGCGCTTGAGATAATCGGCGAGACGCCAAGCGCGGTCTCCGTCGAGACCGAGACTGAGCATCGGGTTGATGGCACCAAGAATCGCCATTACTTCAACTCCGCCAGCAGTTGGTCAATCTGTTCAGGTCTCATCCAGCTGCACAGGCGACGATTGTTCACGATCATTACGGGCGCGTCACCGCAGGCTCCCATGCACTCGCTCTCCTTGAGCGTGATCAGGCCATCGGCAGTGGTTTCGTTGTAACCGATGCCCAGCTTCTGCTTCAGGTACTCGCCGGCATCGACGCCGCCGCTAAGCATGCAGGGAAGATTGGTGCACACCGACAGCTTGTACTTGCCGACCGGCTGCAGATCGTACATGTTGTAAAACGTCGCCACCTCGTAGGCGGCAATCGGCGCCATGCCAAGGTAATCGGCGACCGACTCAATCGCTGCGCTCGACAGCCAGCCCTGCT
Organism: uncultured Candidatus Accumulibacter sp.; assembly: GCA_964420975.1. GTDB lineage: Bacteria > Pseudomonadota > Gammaproteobacteria > Burkholderiales > Rhodocyclaceae > Accumulibacter. The sequence goes on along the minus strand of CAYQVH010000005.1, from coordinate 3,693 downwards.
CTTCCTGGGCGATTGCCAGCGCAGCCATCACCGCCGACTGCTTCTGGTCCGGTGGATACTTCGCGATCTCGCGATCGATTCTCTTGAGGGATTCTGTACTGAGCATCAGCGGTCAATCTCGCCAAAAACAACGTCCTGCGAACCAATGATGGTCACCACATCGGCGAGCATGTGGCCATTGACCATCTCGTTCATCGCTGACAGATGCACGTAGCCCGGCGGACGAATCTTCAAGCGGTAAGGCTTGTTCGCGCCGTCGGAAATCACGTAAATGCCAAATTCGCCCTTCGGGTGCTCAACCGCCGAGTAAACCTCCCCCTCCGGCACATGAATGCCCTCGGTGCACAGCTTGAAGTGATGAATCAACTCTTCCATGTTCGATTTCATCGCTTCACGGCTGGGCTGCGCGACCTTGTGATTGTCCGACATCACCGGTCCCGGATGCTTGCGCAACCAGTCAATGCACTGCTTCAGGATACGATTCGACTGCCGCATCTCTTCCATGCGTACCAAGTAACGGTCGTAGGAATCGCCGGTCTTGCCGACGGGAATGTCGAAATCCAGCCGGTCGTACACCTCATACGGCTGTTTCTTGCGCAAGTCCCAAGCGATTCCCGAGCCGCGCAGCATCGGCCCGGTGAAACCCCGCTGCAGCGCGCGCTCGGGCGAAACGATGCCGACATCGACCAGGCGTTGCTTCCAGATCCGGTTATCAGTGAGCAGCGTTTCGTACTCGTCGAGCAGTTTCGGAAAACGGCTCGCGAAGTCGTCCAGAAAGTCGAGCAGCGAACCGCTACGCGCTTCATTGAACGGCTTGATCTGCGCCGCACTCTTCCACTTCGACTCCTGGTACTGCGACATGCGGTCAGGCAGATCGCGATAAACGCCGCCCGGCCGGTAGTAGGCAGCATGCATGCGCGCACCCGAAACCGCCTCGTAGGCGTCGACCAGGTCCTCGCGCTCGCGAAAGGCATAGAGGACCATCGTCATCGCGCCGACGTCAAGCCCGTGGCAGCCGATCCAAAGCAGGTGGTTGAGAATGCGCGTGATTTCGTCGAACATGACGCGAATGTACTGCGCGCGCAGCGGCACCTCGATCTGCAGCAGGCGCTCGATCGCCATGCAGTAAGCGTGCTCATTGCACATCATCGACATATAGTCGAGGCGGTCCATGTACGGCACCGACTGGATCCAGGTCTTGGTCTCGGCGAGCTTTTCGGTCGCACGATGCAGCAGGCCGATGTGTGGATCGGCGCGCACGACGACTTCGCCGTCGAGTTCGAGTACCATGCGCAGCACGCCGTGCGCCGCCGGATGCTGCGGCCCAAAGTTGAGCGTAAAGTTGTGCAGTTCAGGCATTGCCAGTCTTCCCATACGTCGCTTCACGAACGATTCGCGGCGTCAGCTCGCGCGGCTCGATCGTTACCGGCTGGTAAATGACGCGCTGCTGCTCGGGGTCGTAACGCATCTCGACGTAACCCGAAATCGGAAAGTCCTTGCGGAACGGATGACCGATGAATCCGTAGTCGGTCAGAATGCGGCGCAGGTCGTGATGGCCGGGGAAGACGATGCCATAGAGGTCGAACGCCTCGCGCTCGAACCAGTCGGCAACGTTCCAGACCTCGGTCACCGACGGTATTGACGGAAAGCTGTCGTCAGGCGCAAAACAGCGGACTCGCAAGCGCCAGTTCTTGCTGACTGAAAGCAGGTGGCTGACGGCGGCGAAACGGGGACCTCCCGCACGCCCTCTCGGATGCTGGGCGTAGTCGACGCCACAGAGGTCAATCAACTCTTCGAAAGCCAGATCGGCGTCATCGCGCAACGCAAACATCACTTCGAGGTAGTCCTCAACCGCCACCTCAATCGTGACTTCACCCACCGCCGTCGTCATCGACTGCAGCCGCTCGCCGAAACGGCTCTGCAAATTCTGGCTAAGCGCTTCCAGCGTGGCTGCAGACATGGCGCACTCTTGTGATTGAATTGAAAAAGGTCAGCGGGCGATGGTATTGGTGCGCCTGATCTTGTTCTGCAGCTGGATCAGGCCATAGATCAGCGCTTCTGCCGTTGGCGGACAGCCCGGAACATAAATATCAACAGGAACGATGCGATCGCAACCGCGAACGACCGAATAGGAATAGTGGTAGTAACCCCCACCATTGGCGCAGGAACCCATCGACACCACCCAGCGAGGCTCGGCCATCTGGTCATAGACCTTGCGCATCGCCGGCGCCATCTTGTTGGTCAGCGTTCCCGCGACGACCATCACGTCAGACTGGCGCGGACTGGGCCGGAAGACGATCCCGAAGCGATCGAGGTCGTAACGCGAACAACCGGCGTGGATCATTTCGATCGCGCAGCAGGCGAGCCCGAAGCTCATCGGCCACAGGGAACCCGTACGCACATAGTTGATCAGCTTGTCGGCCGTCGTGGTCACGAAGCCTTCTTGCAGAATTCCTTCGATCCCCATCGCTTACTCCCAATCCAGGGCGCCCTTGGCCCAAGCATAGACGTAGCCAACGAGGAGGACGACGATAAACACGATCATCTCGATGAAACCAAACCAGCGCATCGATTCGACACTGGCGATTTCCTTGAAGATCGTTGCCCACGGCAACAGGAAGGCGACTTCAAGGTCGAACAGAATGAAGATGATCGCGATCAGGTAGTAGCGCACATCAAACTTCATCCGGGCGTCTTCGAACGCCTCGAAGCCGCATTCGTACGGAGAAAGCTTTTCGCTGTCAGGGCGATGAGGGGCAACGATCAAGCCGGTCAACACCGGCGCAAAACCGAAGGCAACACCGACCAGGATGAAGACAAATACCGGGAAATAGTTTTCCAGCATGATCCGCCCCACGAACCCCTTTTTTCGCAGACCACTACCGCCGGACAAGCGGAAAGCACTTTCTCTTGGTGCCGACGATGAGACTCGAACTCATACGACCGAAGTCACTACCCCCTCAAGATAGCGTGTATACCAATTTCACCACGTCGGCACTACCCCGGCCAGCGAGCAGGTTCATCGAGGAAAAAGCCCTGCCACCGCCGTCAAACCAAATTACTTTGGAATATCCTTCGCCTTCGAATCCGCCTCAGCGGGGGCTCCCGCCTTTTCAGCGCCAGCAGCCGGTGGCGCCGTAACAGGAGGCGAGTTTACCGCATCCTGCATCACGCTGCCACTCGTTTTTGGCTTGCTGGAAGCAACGTAGGCGAGCGAGAGACTGGTGACGAAGAAGACCGTCGCCAGGACGGCGGTTGCCCGGCTAAGGAAATTGGCCGACCCCGTCGCCCCGAAAAGGCTGCCAGAGGCGCCGCTACCAAAGGCGGCCCCCATGTCCGCCCCCTTGCCGTGCTGCACTAGCACAAGCCCAATGACACCCGCCGCGGCGAGAATGTGCACCGCCAGCACAACAGAAAAAAAGTAATCCATAGACTTCCTCCCGTCGTCCGCTCACCCGGAACGAACCACCGCCCAACGTCGTCGCGGTTACACGCCCGAAGATGCCACGCGCCCCTGGTGAGCGCATGCGACAAGACTCAAGGCCGTTACGGGCGGCTGCGACGAAAGCGCCACGTGGACAACTGGAGGAGTATAGTGATTTTCGCCCGCTCTGGTCAATGCGTGCGCTCCTGCAACCCACGGTAAATTTGTTCTCTGTGTGAGATCAAGGGGAGAGGTGGCCTGTGGAGTTT
>CAYQVH010000004.1:0-195135 GCA_964420975.1 uncultured Candidatus Accumulibacter sp. | reverse complement strand
GGCTGTACTACTACAAGGCGCGCTTCTACTCGCCGATGCTGGGGAGGTTCCTGCAAACGGATCCGATTGCCCGAGTTCGACAGATATCGCCGTAAGCCATTGAATATGAGCAATTCACGTAAGTGAAATTGGCACTACAAACGCTTGGCGGAGGGTTCCGGGAGTTCGACGGTGGCGAACAACTCCTTCTGTTGTGGCGTCAAGGCCGACAGGCCGGACGCCGACTGAAACTGCGGACCTCCCGTCGTTCGAGTCGGTCGCAGGCCATCAGCGCGCCTTCGCTGGCGCGCTTGGGACGAGCCTGACGGAACATGGCATAGGCCGTGAGGTAACGCCGGATCGTGGGATAGGACGGGACCGTGACCGCGCTGCCGGCCAAGGCAACGCGGAGGTTGTCGACAGGCAGTTGCATCGTCCAGCCCGGGTGCTCGCGATACTGGGCGCCAAGGACTTCGATGGCCTGGGGGGCGAGGCTGGGGAAGCGGCCGATATCATCGCGCAAGCGGTTCCTCAGGGCGGCGACCGGGTCACGTGCCGACTTGGCGGCGTAGTACCAGCGCTCCAGGGTCGAGACGCCGAAGCGAATCTCTCGTTCAGCGAGCGGATGGCGCCAGGTCTTGGCGGCCAGGGATTTGAGCGCCGCCTGCAATTGGCCGTCGGGCGGCGGTGCGGCGAGCAGTGGGCCAATGATCGAGAAGCGCAGGCGCGCCCAGCGATCACGCTTGGCTGGATCGGTCACAGAGTTCAAGAGGGTCTCCCAATGGGGCGGCGCCGACGGCACCGCAACGGGGAGTGAAGGCTAGTGGCCTTCGCTGTCGTTGGCTATCCGCATCCTCTGCGGGCGATCACCGCCCCTCTCCGACGACGATCAGGGGCCGGACGGTGAGCGGCGTGAGAAAGAGCAGCAGGTGCAGCAGCGCCTCCGCCGTCTGGCCGGCAAAGCGGCCGAGGAGTTCACCGGGCAGTCGATCGGTCGCGACGGGGGGCATGAAGCGGGCGCACTGCGCCTGCCACAGCGGGCTTACAGGGAACTGTGCCTGCCACCACTGGCGCCAGCGTTCCAGGGTGCGGATCGGTATCGCCAGCGCTTCGGCCGTCCGCGCTGCCGCTGGTGTCTGCCCGGCATGCCGGGCAGACACCAGTACCACCGCCAAACCCAGGTATACGTGTCGTCCGAGAAAGCGCACCGACATCGCGGTGCACCGCTTGCGGCAGCGGTTACAGCAGAAACTGAAGCGCCTGTCGAAGTCGTCTCGAACCTCAACCAGGCACGCTCGTGGCTTGCGCGGATAGTCGGCGCAGTGAAGAACTCCGTCACAGAAAAGACATCCGCCAGCGCGCGCTTGCGCCGCCAACTCTTGATCAATTCGGTGCAGCAGTCGAAAAAACTTGGGAGCTTCCAATAGCGCGTGGCACACTTTGTGGGTCTCTTGGCATCGAAACCAGAGACTCCCCCAAAGGGTTCGTTTGTTCAAGTTCCCCGAGGGGGATCACCCCTCTTCAATCATCCAGCGTGATCAAATACGCGGCAAATACCATCGCGATTGCTGACCGTACTCAGCAGGTTCTGTCCGGATTTTCGGGCAGTGGTTTAGGGGGTGAGGCCTTCCGTGCGCGTGCAGGAATCAGCGATACCAGCTTCTACCGGTGGCGCAGCCGACTGGGTGCGTCGGTGGAAAGCCCGAACGCGATGGACCATCCACCGTCGGGGAGCTTCATCGATGCGGGTCCCCTGCGAAGCGAAGTCACGCGGCCAGCGCGTCTCGAACTGACGTTGGACCTCGGTGGCGGTCTGCAACTGCACTTGGTGCGCGGCTGATGTTCTTCCCCGAAGGACAGATTCGGGTACAGGTTTATGGCCGGCCGGTCGACCTGCGCAATTCCTTCGACGGCCTGTATGCGCTGACGCGTCACGCCTTGGCTCAGGACCCCTTGAGCGGGCAACTGTTCGTCTTCTTCAACCGGCGAGCCACCCAGGTGAAGGTTCTCTACTGGGATCGCACCGGTTTCTGCCTGTGGGGCAAGCGTCTCGAAGCCGGCCGCTTCGTCTCCGACTGGTCGAAAGTCAGCACGCGGGAAACCGACTGGACGGGTCTGAAGCTGCTGCTCGAAGGAATTGAACCGGGCCGCCTCAGGAAGCGCTACCGGCTCCCGAAGCCCCCTGAAATTGCACACAAACCGACTTGTAAACATAGACTTGCGGTGGTTTCGCCGGGTATAATGGCGACAAGAATGGAGCGCCTATCCTGACCGTTTCCCGTCTCGAAGAGGCGGCGACCTTGAGCCTGCAACCGATCGCCGAACGGATCGGATCCCTGCGCAACCGGGAGAAAACCGAGGCGCTCCTGCGTCAGGAAATCACCGCCCTCAAACAGCAACTCGACGGGTTCAAGCGCCAGCTCTTCGGTCAAAAGAGCGAACGACGCATCGAGGTCGGAGCCAACGGCCAGATGAGTTTGGGCGAGTTGCTCACCCAGCCCACGCTGCCGGAGCTCAAAGGCCGCCAGGTTGCCGCCCATACCCGCCAGCCGGCGACCCGGCGCAACGACGACGAAGCCGTACCCTTCTTCGACGAGACACGCGTCGTGGTCGAAGTCATCGAACTTCCCGCTCCGGAAACCGACGGCCTCTCTCCCGAAGACTACGAGGTCATCCGCCACAAGGAAAGCTATCGCCTGGCCCAACGGCCGGGGAGTTACGGGGTGATCCAGTATCGCCGGCCGGTGGTCAAGCTGAAGAAGACTGCAGAACTCGTCTGTGCCAGCGCACCTGTCGGCGTCATCGACGGCAGTCGGGCCGACGTGAGCTTCGTCGCCGGCTTGCTGATCGACAAATTTGCCTACCACCTGCCGCTCTATCGCCAGCACCAGCGCCTGACCGATGCGGGTTTCACCGTCAGTCGTCCGTGGCTCACGCAGATCGCCCAGCAGGGGATCGGACTTCTCGAACCGATCTACAACACCCAGTTCGCCTCGATTCGCGAATCCCGAGTCAAGGCCATGGACGAGACGCCGATCAAGGCCGGGCAGGCGGGCCCGGGCCCACTGAAGAAGGCCTATTTCTGGCCGGTCTATGGGGAACTCGACGAGATCTGTTTCCCCTTCTTCGCGAGTCGCGAGATCAAACACGTCGACGCCGCGCTGGGTCTGACCCCTGCCGAGCGGGCGGTCCTGCTGTCCGATGGCTACCACGCCTATGCTCACTATGCGGCCAAGACCGGGATCACACCTGCCCAGTGCTGGGCGCATACCCGCCGCGGCTTCTTCGAGGCGCAAACCGTCGAACCCGAAGCGGCTGCGCTGGCGTTGACACTGATCGGCGAACTGTATCAGGTGGAAGAGCACATCCGCAGGGAAAAACTGACCGGCCCACGCAAGCGGGACTATCGCCTGGAGCACGCGAAGCCGGTCGTCGAGCGCTTCTTTGCCTGGGTGGGCGAACGCTTCGCGGCGCAGCGATTGCTCCCCAGCAATCCGCTGACCAAGGCGCTGGCCTATGCCCGCGACCGACGAGGCGGGCTGGAGGTATTTCTCATCGATCCCGACGTGCCGATCGACACCAACCACCTCGAACGTGCCTTGCGTGCGATCCCCATGGGTCGGAAGGCCTGGCTGTTCTGCTGGACCGAGTTGGGGGCCAGGCACGTCGGGATCCTCCAGAGCCTGATCGTGACCTGTCGGCTGCACGGCATCAATCCGTACGACTACCTGGTCGATGTGCTCCAGCGGGTCGGCCAACATCCGGCCGATCGTGTCCAGGAACTGATGCCCCGGATGTGGAAGAAGCTCTTCGCCGCAAACCCGCTGCGCTCACCACTGGCCAGCTTGGCCAAATAGCCGCCTACGCCGCGTAGTTACCGGTTACGATCGGTCTGGCAGCTGTGCTGCGATCACCTCAAGCTCACCCTCGCCGCAATTGGCCCTCCGCCAACGCGACATTTGCGGCCAGATCATGCAAATGCCCTGGGGTAACTGCGGTTCTTAGGTTCATTGGACCGTCCACAAGGCCTACCGAAGCGCCTTCTCCTGGTTCAAACGGGGTCTCCGCCTCCTGTTGAGACGCGCGGCTAGCGCATTGCCTCTGCACCAGTTCTTTCAGCGGGCCGAAACTTCAGGCGCCTCTGCTCACGCATCGACCAACCCAAGGCCGTCACCGCTGCCGCGCACAAACTCGCCCGCCGGATCTACACGATGCTCACCACGGGCGAGGAGCACACCGACCACGGCCAGAACTATTGCCAGGAGTGCTCTCGCCAACGAGTCCTGCGGCATCTCGCTCAGCGGGCAGAAAAAAGGGAATGAGGCTCGTCGCCACGGAACAACCCGCCCAAAAACCTCTCTCGAAACCCGTCACTTGGGAGGTGTTTGTTGAGAGGCCGTCGGCGCCGCAGCCGACCGCTTAAGACGCGCGTTCCGCCAGCACCTGGTCAACCGCTGTCGCCAGGCTGCTTACCGTGCGATCGGGATGGTGCAGCTTTTCGAGCCCGAAGAGCCCAATGCGGAAACTGCGAAAATCAGCCGGCTCGTCGCACTGCAGCGGCACGCCGGCGGCCGTCTGCACGCCAACTGCCAGGAACTTCCGGCCTGACTGAATCTCCGCGTCGTCGGTGTAACTGACAACGACGCCCGGCGCCTCGAATCCCTTGCCGGCGACGCTGGGGAAACCCTTCCCGACAAGCATCTCGCGAACGCGGCGACCGAGCTCCTGCTGTTCCTGCTTCACCCGCTCGAAGCCGTAACGCTCGGTCTCGAGCATCACCTCGCGCAGCGCCGCCAGTGCGTCGGTCGGCATCGTCGCGTGATACGCGTGACCGCCGCTCTCGTAGGCGTCCATGATCTGCAACCACTTTTTGAGGTCACAGGCAAAGCTGCTACTCGTGGTTGCCTCAATGCGCCGACACGCGCGTTCACCGAGCACGACCAACGCGCAACAAGGCGATCCTGTCCAACACTTCTGCGGCGCACTGATGAGGACATCGACGTGGCTCGCGACCATATCGACCCACACCGCACCGGAGGCGACGCAGTCAAGGACAAACAGACCATCGACCGAGCGCACGGCGGCACCGAGAGCGCGCAGGTAGTCATCAGGCAGGATCATTCCGGACGCCGTTTCAACGTGCGGCGCAAAGACGACTGCCGGACGTTCGTCGCGGATACGCGCCAGCACTTCATCGATCGGCGGCGGCACAAACGGCGCCTGCGCCCCCTCCCCTACACGACGTGCCTTCAGCACCGTGCACGCCGACGGGATCTGGCCCATCTCGAAAATCTGTGTCCAGCGATAGCTGAACCAGCCATTACGGATGACCAGACACGTCTGCCCTGCAGCGAACTGGCGCGCGACAGCCTCCATCCCAAATGTGCCGCTGCCGGGAACAATGATCGCCCGCTGGCCGTGGTAGACGCGCTTCAGAATCCGTGCGATGTCGTTCATCACACCCTGAAAGCGCTTCGACATGTGATTCAAAGCCCGGTCGGTATACACCACCGAGTATTCGAGCAGGCCATCGGGGTCTGGTTGCGGCAGCAGCGCAGGCACTGAATTCTCCGGTTAGTTGGCAAGGCAGGGGTGACAGGAGACGGAGGATAACGCCAACCCCCGCCGTCGCGCCAGTCCTGGAGGCCCTTTGGTGGCCGTGCTGGCAATCGGCTAGAATCCGGAACCAGCGCCCTCCCCGAAAGACCTGTCCCACAAACGATTCCTTCGAAAGGTCCCGACACCATGGCCGGAGCCAGTTTGCTCGCGCTGATTGACGACATCGCGACGATCCTCGACGACGTCGCCCTGATGACCAAGGTGGCCGCACGCAAGACAGCCGGCGTCCTCGGCGACGACTTGGCCTTGAATGCGCAACAGGTCGCCGGCGTACGTGCAGAACGCGAGTTGCCCGTCGTCTGGGCGGTTGCCGTCGGCTCGCTGAAGAACAAGCTGATTCTGGTGCCGGCAGCGCTGGCGATCAGTAGCCTGCTGCCGTCGGCCGTCGTCCCGCTGCTGATGATCGGCGGCCTCTACCTGTGTCTTGAAGGCGTCGAAAAGCTGGTCCACCACCCGCCGCCACTGCATTCTGCGGCGAATGACGGCCCCGACGCGCCAACGGCAGGCGACGACCCGACGCTCTTCGAGGCAGAAAAGATCAAAGGCGCGATCCGAACCGACTTCGTTCTTTCCGCCGAAATCGTCGTCATCACCCTCGGTACAGTTGCCCACGCGTCGTTCGCCACCCAGGTCGCCGTCCTTTCCAGCGTCGGGCTGCTGATGACCGTCGGCGTCTACGGCACGGTCGCCGGCATCGTCAAGCTCGACGATCTCGGACTCCACCTGCTGACACGACGGGGAACGGTGGCGCAAACGATTGGCCGGACCCTGGTGCTCGCCGCGCCCCGACTGATGAAACTCCTGACCGTCGTCGGTACGGCCGCGATGTTTCTCGTCGGCGGCGGCATCCTGAGCCACGGGCTGCCGCCACTGCACCACGGAATCGAAGCGCTTGCGGCAAGGGCTGGCGAGCTGCCAGCCGTGGGCGTCTTCGCACAGGCGACGCTCCCCCTCGTGCTCGACCTCCTCGTCGGCCTCATTGCCGGAGCGCTGGCGCTTGTCGCCGTCAAGGCGGTTGCCACCGCGCGTGCCGCCATCAGCAAGCGACTTGACGATCACTTGACTCCATGAGCGCTCCCGGGATGCACTTCAACGCTCAAGCGTCCGTCGGCTGCCCCTGATCTCCTACCCTATCAGCTTACCCGGTCGTGAGACGCTCGCCGACGCCGCGTGAAGCTCGCCCGCTTGCCGGAGGGCTTCACGGCGCCGTGATCTTTCGATGAGGACTGCGGGATGCGGGCTACCTATGATCGGCTTGGCGAGTCTGCCTTGCGGGCTCGGTTGCTGACCGCCACATCCTGACAGGAGAACCCTCATATACCATACTGATTTCACCCTGGCTCGCCTCACCGTCGGTGCCGCGGTGCTCGCCTTGTGCGCGACAGCCGGTGCAGCCCAGCTCAACGTTACCGTGAAGGTCGAGAACCTTGCACCCAGCAACAGCATCAGCTTCGCGCCGCTGCACCTGGGCTTCAACAACGGCACTTTTGACGCCTTCAACACGGGTGAGACCGCGACGTCGGCGATCGTCTCGGTGGCCGAAGGCGGCAGCGGCTCGGCCTGGCACCCGGCCTTCGCGGCGGCCGATCCAAGCGCGACGCGCGGCACGATTGGTGGTCTGCTACAGCCTGGGGAGAGCCGTAGCAGCCGCTTCCTGGTAGATACGATGCTGAATCCCTTCTTCACCTTCGCCGCGATGGTCGTGCCCAGCAACGACTTCTTCATTGGCAACGACTCGCCGACGCGCTTCCGCTTGTTCGACGCCGCCGGCAATCTGCTGATTGGAACGATCACGCAGAAAGCACGCGACATCTGGGATGCTGGATCCGAGCTGTTTGATCCGTTGGCGGCGGCTTTCGTCGGCAACAACGACCTGCGCACGCCGCAGAACGGCGTCGTCAGCTTCAATTTCGCCGAACTTGCCGGTTTCGACGGACTGACCACGGGTGCCGGCTACGTCTTCACAAGCGGGCTGGCCGCCGACTCGGACGTCTACCGAATCAGCTTCGCGGTCGTTCCGGAACCCGCCACGTCTGCGCTGATGGCCACCAGCCTGTTCGCCGCCGGTTGGCTGTCGCGTCGGCGCCGCGGCGAGCCGTCGGCGTCTCTCGTCGCGCCGGCGTGACGCCGAAGCTCGTCGTTTCCCTTTCCTGGACGCCCCGGCGCCGCCCGCGCGCGATACCGGTTGCCCGATGAACGAGCAACTGCTGCTCGTCGAGGACGACGACGCGATTGCCGCCGCCTTGCGTCTACACCTGGAGGAAGCCGGCTACCGGCTGCATCGCGAGTCCGACGGTCTACAGGCGATGGCGTCAATCGATCGTCAGCGCTGGGACATGGTCCTGCTGGACCTCATGCTGCCGGGTGCCGACGGCTGGGACGTCTGCCGCCATCTGCGGGCGCGCCACGCGGACGTGCCGGTAATCATGCTCAGCGCCCGGTCGGCCGACACGTCCAGCGGAGCACGAAGAGGAGGCGCTGCAACGGCTGTCGCATGGACTGGCGAGGCGCGCGCGGCGCTGCTGTCGATGCTGATGGTGGTCAACCCGGGTATCCAGGTCTATGTCCTCGATGCGGACGGCCGCGTCCAGGCGTACATCGGCGATCCCGGCATGGTGCGGCAGGAACAGGGGGACCTCCAGGCCGTGCGCAACTTCCTGGCGGGTGCTGCCTTGCCGCTGCGTGGTACCGACCCAATGGGCTCGGGTGTGCCTCGCATCTTCAGCGCCGCGATGTTCCCGCCGCGTGTGGGTGACTCACGGCCGCCGGGGTACCTGTACGTCGTGCTCGACGGGCCGGCGCGCGAGCAGGTCGCCGGGCAGCTCAGCCTGCGCCGGGTCTGGCAAGGTGCCGGCCTGGTTGCTGCGGCTGGAATGCTGGTAACGCTTTTGGTTGGCGTCTTTGTGTTTCGCCGCCTCACCCAGCCTCTGCATCGTCTGGCCGGTCGCCTGCGAGACTACTCCCTGCGTAGCCTGAACCCCTCGACGCTGACGGTTGTCGCGCACCGACGGGCGGGCAGGAACGTAGCTCCGGCGACGAGGTGAGCGCCATCAGCGCCGCTTTCGACGCGATGACGCAACGCATCGAGGCGCAAGCGGCACGCGAACAACAGCAGGCAAGCGAGCACCGCGAGATGATGGCCAGCGTCGCACATGACCTGCGAACGCCACTGACGGCACTGCACGGTCAGCTCGAAGCACTGGCTGGAAAAACGCTGGCCGAGTCGGGGCAGCGCGAGCGCGTGCTGACGGCGGCGCTGGCCCAGAGTGACAAGGTTCGCCGCCTCTCGCAGCAACTGTTCGAACTGGCGGCGTTACAGTCTACCGATCAGGTGCTGCATCGCGAGCGTTTCCGGCTCGACGAACTGGTGACCGACACAGTACAGAAGTTCGACCTCGGTGAAGGGCCTCCGCCTGTGACCTTGCATGGCGCGCCCCCGGTCCCCTGGAGTTGGAGGGCGATCTGCAGCTCATCGAGCGAGCGCTGAGCAACTTGCTCGACAACGCCATGCGGCACGCCGCGGGCGCTGCACCGGTGCGCGTTAGTCTGCGACGTGAAGACGGGCGAGCCGAGGTAGTGGTCGAAGATTCCGGCCCCGGTCTGTCGACAGAAGTGTTGAGTCGTCTCGAGCAGGGCAAGTCGCTGCGCGACCCGCCGCACCAGCGCACCAGCGGCGGTATTGGCGGCCTCGGCCTGGCGATCGCGCAACGCGTCGCGGCCCTGCACGGCGGCAGCCTGCGGCCCTTGCCGTCGGCGATCGGCGGTACGCGACTCTGTCTGGCCTTGCCGTTGACGAACTGTCTAGCAGCCTGTCGGACTTGACCCAGTCGGCTGCAAAAAGTGGGGCAGCGGTCCCTATTTCCCCGCATTCCGGCGCCAATAGTTCGACTATTGGCTTGAAATATTCGTGAAAATCTGTCCCCGCTCCCCGCTTTTTTCGCTTCGACCCATCAAGTCCGGCAGGCTGCTAGAATCCGGAAGTCAGGATCGGCGCCGTGGGCGGATTCGGCGGCACCACGCGCCTGGCGCGGCTCGTCGGCCGAACGCACGCTGCAAAGCTGCTGCTGCGCGGACGAGCAGTGGATGCCGAAACCGCCCTGTCGATCGGGCTGGTGCACGCCGTGGTCGATTCCGAGCGGGTCGTCGAGGAAGTGATGGCCTGGCTGGCGGACATCCTGCCGAACTCGCCGCTGGCCGTGCAGCTCACCTGGAAGGCGCTGCACCGAGGCCTAGACATGCCGCTCGATGCCGCGGCCCAACTCGGCGCCGACCTGGTGCGGGCAATGAGCGGCATCACGGAAACTGGACCTGCATGACGGAGTGATGGCGATGAATCGCTTGCTGGAATCCCTGGGTATCGCGTTACCCATCATCCAGGCGCCGATGGCCGGGGTACAAGACAGCAGCCTGGCGCTTGCCGTGACTGGCGCCGGCGGTCTGGGATCATTGCCAGCGGCGATGCTGACCGCAGACGCGCTGCGATCCGAGCTGGAACGCTGCGCCGCCGGGGGAGCACACCCGGTGAACGTGAATTTCTTCTGCCATGCGTCGCCGACGCCGAATGAGGCACGCGAGGCCGCCTGGCGTGACCGCCTCGCCCCTTACTACCGTGAACTCGGACTCGATCTGGCCGCGATTCCCGCCGGTCCGGCGCGCCGACCGTTCGATGCCGACGCCGCCGAACTGGTGGAAACCTACCGCCCGGCGGTGGTGAGCTTTCATTTTGGATTGCCCGCCGCTGCGCTGCTGGCCCGCGTCCGTGGCAGCGGCGCGCGCATCCTGTCTTCGGCGACCACCGTCGAGGAAGCGCGCTGGCTCGAGGCGCGCGGCGTCGACGCGATCATCGCCCAAGGCCTGGAAGCAGGCGGCCACCGCGGGCATTTTCTCGAATCGGACTTGAGCAGGCAGGGGGCCCTATTTACGTTGTTGCCGCAGATCGTCACGGCGGTGAAGTGCCCGGTGATCGCCGCCGGCGGCATCGCCAACGCGGACGGCGTGGCAGCAGCTCTGGCATGCGGGGCATCGGCGGTCCAAGTGGGAACCGCCTATCTGCTGTGCCCGGAGGCGACGACCAGCGCGGTGCACCGCGCCGCGATCAAGAGCCGACACGCGGCACAGACCGCACTGACGACACTGTTTACCGGCCGCCCGGCGCGCGGCATCGTCAATCGGCTGATGCGCGAACTCGGTCCGCTCACGCCAACTCCGGACTTCCCACTGGCGGCCGCGGCCATCGCGCCGCTGCGGGCCCGGGCGGAAGCCGAAGGCAGAGGTGATTTCTCGCCCCTGTGGGCGGGCCAGAAGGTTACCGGCTGCCGCGAGATTCCCGCCGCTGAGCTCACGCGTGCGCTCGCGGCCGGCGCCGGCTAGGACGCAAGAGCACGTACCGCCGGCTGAGCGGCCACCCTCAATGACGTGCTGCGTCTGGTCGTCCTGCCTGGCGACTTCCTCGGACGCAAGGGCGATGGTCAGCCTGGAGTCAAGTATCTGGACTGACCTCCAGCGCTTTAGGGTTTGGCCTTGAGCGCCGAACGCAGCCGGTACCCTTACCGTTTCAACACGTTCGACGTTCCGCTTCGGGAAGGAAGCCCCCCGTCCGCAAATCCCTGCGCCCGCAACTGCTTGATGGCTTCTTCAGCCGTCAAGCGGGTGACGACAGGGTCGTGCGAAACGCCGGATCTTTTTTGGGCACGACTTGCCGCCAGTTTCCACCACGCTTGCGCTACCTCCGGGTGTTTCTTCTCGCACAATTTTTCGCCGCAAAACGCATAGTTCCCCAGACAAACGATCCTGCTGCGTTTCTCATGCAGACCCAGCTGCACGGCTTGTCGACGCCAGCCGGACATCTCCAAGGTGACTGGCTTCCCGAGAACCTTCCTCTTCAGTTACCGTGGCGACTCCCATCAGTGACTCCCACAATCCGAGAACTGACTCGAAATATATGACTCAATATATTGAATAATGAGTGATATCACCTTAGTCTGCGCATGCTTCCCTCTTGGTCGGTCTGAGCGCACACTGGAAACTGGCTGGCTCCCTTTTCCGCCCTCCGAGTTTTCTTGACCCCGAACCCTGTCCGTCACGGACTCGTCTTGACGCTTTCTTAGCGCAACGGCCCGCCTTTTTTGCGGCATCTTGACGACGTCACCCCTACAGTACCTCTGTCAGAGTTTATCGCTGGAGGTGACATGGATACCCTTTTCGTTCTTCTCATGCTTGCTTTTTTCTTCGTCACGGCGACGCTCGTCGCTTGCTTCGAGAAGTTGCGGAGGCGTTGATGAGCACCACCTACCTGATCGCCCTGATGGTCGCGGTCGCCGTCGCCATCTACCTGCTTGTCATCCTCTTTCATCCGGAGGACTTCTCGTGATCGCCAACGGCTACCTGCAAGTTGTCGTCTATCTGGTCGTGCTCTTCGCGCTGGCGTGGCCGTTGGGAGTGTACATGGCCCGAATCTATCAGGCCGATGTGCCGTTGTTTGCTCGCTGGCTGGCGCCGGTGGAGCGGACGATCTACCGCGTCGCTCGGGTTGCTCCCGAAGACGACATGCCGTGGACCCGCTACGCCGGCGCCTTGCTGATCTTCAATCTGCTCGGAGCGCTCGTCCTCTACGCCCTGCAACGCCTGCAGGCGGGGTTGCCGCTGAACCCGGAAGCCTTGCCGGCGATTGCCGCCGACTCGGCTTTCAACACCGCGGTCAGCTTCGCGACCAACACCAACTGGCAGGGCTACGCCGGCGAGACCTCGCTGAGCTATCTCACCCAGATGTTGGGTCTAACGGTGCAGAACTTCGTTTCGGCGGCGTCGGGAATGGCCGTCCTGGTCGCTTTGCTCAGGGGCTTTACGCGCCGCGAAGAAAAAGGCATCGGCAACTTCTGGGTGGACCTCGTCCGCTCGGTGCTCTACATCCTGCTCCCGCTGTCGCTTCTGCTGTCGGTCGTGCTGATCGGCCAGGGCGTCGTGCAGACTGTCGCTCCTTACGTGAAAGCCGAACGCGTGCAGTCGCCGGCTTCGTCGCCGCCAGCCGCCAATGCTGGCGGCGAGCAGACGATCGCGCTTGGCCCGGCCGCTTCGCAAGTCGCGATCAAGCAGCTTGGAACCAACGGCGGCGGCTTTTTCAATGCCAACTCGGCGCATCCGCTGGAAAATCCGACGCCTCTGTCCAACTTTCTGGAGATGCTCGCCATTCTGCTCATCCCGGCCGCGCTGTGTTTCACTTTCGGCCGGCTGATCGGCGATCCACGGCAGGGTCTGGCGATCCTCGCTGCGATGACCCTGGTGTTCATCGCCTTGCTGGCGCTGTGTGTCGCCGCCGAGCAAGCGGGCAATCCACTGTACGCGCGCTTGGGCTTGGCGACGGAAGCTTCGGAGTTGCAAGCGGGCGGCAATATGGAGGGCAAGGAAAGCCGGTTCGGCATTGTCAACTCGGCGCTCTGGGCCACGGCGACGACTGCCGCCTCGAACGGGTCGGTCAATGCCATGCACGACTCGTTGACTCCCCTTGGTGGCTTGGCAACGATGTGCCTGATGCAACTTGGTGAAGTGATCTTCGGCGGCGTCGGCTCCGGGCTTTACGGCATGATCGTCTTCGCCCTCGTCGCCGTTTTCATCGCCGGCCTGATGATCGGTCGCACGCCCGAATATCTGGGCAAGAAGATAGAAGCCTTCGAAATGAAAATGGCGGCGCTCGTCATCCTCGTTCCCTGCCTGCTGGTACTGGTCGGCACCGCATTGGCTGTAGTCACCGAAGCTGGCAGGGCGGGAATCGCCAATCCCGGTGTGCATGGCTTTTCGGAGATTCTCTATGCCTTCTCTTCGGCCGGCAACAACAACGGCAGCGCTTTCGCCGGGCTCTCCGCCAATACCCCCTTCTACAACACCGTTCTTGGGCTGGCGATGCTATTCGCGCGCTACGGGTTGATGATTCCGGTGCTGGCCATCGCCGGCGCGCTTGCCGGCAAGAAAACCATTCCGCCCTCAGCCGGCACCCTGCCGACGCACACGCCGCTGTTCGTGGTGCTGCTGATCGCGACGGTGATCGTCGTCGGCGCACTGACGTTTCTGCCGGCGCTGGCGCTCGGCCCGATCACCGAGCAGCTGCAAATGACCGGTGTTCACTAACGGGAGACAAAAAATGACCAAACAACCCTCGCTCAACGATCGCTCGCTGGTCTACCAGGCGATCTGGGACGCTCTGGCGCGCCTGTCGCCGCGCGACCAGATCAAGAATCCGGTGATGTTCGTCGTCTGGCTAGGCAGCGTGTTGACCACCGGCCTGTTCGTCGAAGCCGTCGTCGGCCAAGGCGAGGCTCCGGCCGGGTTCATCTTCGCGATTACCGTCTGGCTGTGGTTCACCGTTCTGTTCGCCAATTTTGCCGAGGCGATGGCGGAAGGTCGCGGCCGCGCCGAAGCGGACTCGTTGCGCGGCCTGCGGCAGACCGTCTGGGCGAAGAAGCTGCAAGACCCGGCGAGCAAGTCTCACTGGTACACGGTGCCCGCCGAGGACTTGCGCCGCGGTGATGTGATCGTCGTTCAGGCCGGCGACGTAATCCCCGCCGACGGCGAGGCGGTCGAAGGCGTCGCTTCGGTCGACGAGTCGGCGATCACCGGCGAGTCGGCGCCGGTGATCCGCGAATCGGGAGGCGATTTCAGCGCCGTCACCGGCGGCACCCGGGTCCTTTCCGACTGGCTGATCGTGCGCGTCACCACCAATCCCGGCGAAACTTTTCTCGATCGGATGATCGGCATGGTCGAAGCGGCCAAGCGCCAGAAAACGCCGAACGAAATCGCTCTGACCATTCTCCTCGTCGCCTTGACGCTGGTTTTCCTGCTCGCCACCGCAACCCTGTTGCCGTTTTCGCTGTATGCCGTCGAAGCGGCCCAATCGGGAACCGTGGTGACCGTCACGGTACTGGTGGCGCTGCTGGTCTGCCTGATTCCAACCACCATCGGCGGCCTCCTGTCGGCGATCGGCATTGCCGGAATGAGCCGCATGATGGAACGCAACGTCATCGCCACTTCCGGCCGCGCCGTCGAAGCGGCGGGCGATGTCGATGTGTTGCTGCTCGACAAGACGGGAACGATCACGCTCGGCAACCGCCAGGCGGCGGCCTTCGTTCCGGCCGTAGCGGTGGCCGAGCGTGATCTGGCCGAAGCCGCCCTGCTGGCTTCGTTGGCCGACGAGACGCCCGAAGGTCGGTCGATCGTGACGCTGGCCAAGGAGACACTGCACCAGCGCGGTCGGGACATTCGCGCCGAAGGGGCGCAATTCGTGCACTTTTCCGCCCAGACGCGCATGAGTGGCATCGACTGGCAGCAACGGAGGATTCGCAAGGGCGCGGCGGACGCGCTACGCGCCCACGTCGAGGGCCAGGGCGGCGCCTGGCCGGCGGCGATCCAGACGGCGATCGAGGAAATGTCCAGACGCGGTTCGACGCCGCTGGTCGTCTCCGAGGGCAATCAGGTCCTTGGCGCGGTCGAACTCAAGGACATCGTCAAGGGCGGCATGAAGGAGCGATTTTCCGAGCTGCGCCGGATGGGCATCAAGACCGTGATGATCACCGGCGACAACCGCCTGACCGCCGCCGCCATTGCCGCCGAAGCGGGGGTAGACGATTTCCTCGCCGAGGCGACTCCGGAAGACAAGCTCAAGCTGATCCGCCGCTACCAAGCCGAAGGTCGCCTGGTGGCGATGACCGGCGACGGAACCAACGACGCGCCAGCGCTGGCGCAAGCCGACGTCGCGGTAGCGATGAACACCGGGACCCAGGCGGCCAAGGAAGCGGGGAACATGGTCGACCTCGACTCCAACCCGACCAAACTGATCGAGGTCGTCGAAACGGGCAAGCAAATGCTGATGACCCGTGGAGCATTGACCACTTTCAGCATCGCCAACGACATCGCCAAATACTTCGCGATCATTCCCGCGGCGTTCGCCAGCACCTACCCGGCGCTGGGCGTGCTCAACGTGATGGGACTGGCGACGCCGTCGTCGGCCATTCTCTCGGCGGTCATCTTCAACGCCCTGATCATCGTCGCCCTGATTCCGCTCGCCTTGAGGGGGATTGCCTATCGGCCGCAGGGAGCGGCGGCGGTCCTCCGCCGCAACGTCGCCCTCTACGGTCTTGGCGGCTTGATCGTCCCCTTCATCGGGATCAAGGCCATCGACCTCTTCCTGGTCGCCCTTCACCTCAGCTGAGGTTCGCCCCATGTTCAAGGAATTCAAACCCGCCTTGTTGATGTTGCTGGCGCTGACCGTGATCACCGGCGTCGTCTACCCCGCGCTGGTGACCGGAGTCGGCCAACTGTTGTTCGCCGCGCAGGCCAATGGCAGCCTGATCGCCAGGGAGGGCAGGATCGTCGGCTCACGCCTGGTCGGCCAATCGTTTTCGGATCCAGCCTACTTCTGGGGCCGACCGTCGGCGACCACGCCCGTCGCCTACAATGGAGGGGCCTCGGGCGCTTCCAATCTCGGGCCGCTGAATCCGGCGCTGGAACAAGCCGTCACGGCGCGAATCCTGGCGTTGCGAGTGGCCGATCCGGCGCAGGGCGCGCCGATCCCGGTCGACCTCGTCACCTCGTCGGCCAGCGGGCTGGACCCCCACCTCAGTCCGGCGGCCGCTTTCTGGCAAGCGCCACGCATTGCCCACCAGCGCCAGCTGACGTTGGCGGCGGTACATGGGCTGATCGACCAACACCGCGAGGAGCGTCAGTGGGGTTTCCTGGGTGAGCCGAGGGTCAACGTGTTGATGCTCAACCTCTCGCTTGACGCGATGGCGCCGCGCTGAAAGTTGATGGCCAAAGACATCGCCGGCGGCGACCGCCCCGATCCCGACGCCTTGCTCGCGCAACTGGAAGCCGAGCAGGCGCGGGCCCGGCGCGGCAAGCTGAAAATCTTCTTTGGCGCCAGTCCAGGAGTAGGCAAGACTTACGCCATGCTCTCGGCGGCGCGTCAGTTGCTCGCTCTGGGAACGGATCTGGTGGTCGGCGTCGTCGAAACCCACGGCAGGGTCGAAACCGAATTGCTGACCGAGGGACTGGAGATCCTTCCCCGACGGGAATTCGACTATCGCGGTCACCGCCTCGCCGAGTTTGACCTCGACGCGGCGCTGGCCCGCCGGCCGGCGCTGATCCTGGTGGACGAGCTGGCGCATTCGAACGCGCCTGGATCACGTCACCCCAAACGCTGGCAGGACATCGAGGAACTTCTTTCCGCCGGAATCGACGTCTTTACCACGGTCAACGTCCAACATCTCGACAGCCTCAACGATGTCGTCGGCAACATCACCGGCGTGCGGATCTGGGAAACGGTTCCTGACCGGGTCTTCGACGCGGCGGACGAAATCGTCCTGGTAGACCTGCCGCCCGAGGAACTGTTGCAGCGCCTCAAGGAAGGCAAGGTGTACATCCCGCAGCAAGCCGAGCGGGCGATGGCCAACTTCTTTCGCAAGGGCAACTTGCTGGCGTTGCGAGAAATCTCGTTGCGGCGGACCGCCGACCGGGTGGACGAAGACGTGCTCGCGTATCGGCGCAAGCAGTCGGTCGTGACGATCTGGCCAACCCAGGACGCGCTGCTCGTCTGCGTTGGCCCTGGCGCTGGCGGAGAACGCCTGATCCGCAACGCCACCCGCCTGGTCGCCCAATCCGGTGCGCCCTGGAGCGCGATCTATGTCGAAACGCCCCGGCTGCAACGCCTGCCCGACTTCGAGCGCGCACGGGTTCTGAAGACGCTCAAGCTGGCTCAGGATGCGGGAGCCCGCACCGCCGTTCTGTCCGGTTCGGACGCCGTCGCCACGACGATCGCTTTTGCCCGCGAACACAATATCGGCAAGGTCATGGTGGGGAGAGACCAACGGCCGGTGTGGGATCTGGGCTTTGCCCATCGCTTGGGACGTAGCGCGCCGGACCTGGACATTATCCAGGTGGCGGCAAGAACCGATGAAGACCCGTCACGGTCGCTCCGACACGGCGTCCGGCCGGGCCAGATGACCGCCAGAGACGGCGCCGGTTACGCCATCGGCGCGGTGTCGGTCGGCGCGATCACGCTGCTGTCGATGCCGCTCCGTCACACGCTGGATCTTGCCAACATCGTCATGCTCTTCCTCGTCGGCGTTTTCTTCACCGCCGTGCGCTTTGGTCGTGGTCCGGCCCTGATGTCGGCGTTTCTTTCGGTCGCGGCGTTCGACTTCTTCTTCGTGCCGCCGCAGCTTTCTTTCGCGGTCAGCGATGTCCAGTATCTGGTCACGTTTGCCGTCATGCTGATCGTGGCGCTGATTACCGGGCAATTGACCGCTGGCTTGAGCTTCCAGGTGAACGTCGCCGAAAGCCGCGAGCGGCGCACCAACGCGCTGTACGAAATGGCTCGCGAACTGTCGGCGGCGCTCAGCGTCGAACAGATCGGCGAAATCGCCGAACGCTTCGTCAGCAGGAGCTTCAACGCACAGGCCATGCTCTTCCTGCTCGACGCCAGCGATCGTCTCGGGCCAGTCGGCGCGACGAGCGACGCCCCAGTCGATGCCGGCATCGCGCAATGGGCCTTCGATCACGGACAGCCCGCCGGCTTATCCACCGACACCCTGCCAGCCGCTCCCGTTTTGTATTTGCCACTGAAGGCGCCGATGCGGACTCGCGGTGTGCTCGCGGTCAGACCGATTACACTCCCCTGGCTGCCGACGCCGGAACAGCAGCGCTTGCTCGAAACGAGCGCGACGCTGGTGGCCATTGCCATCGAACGCGTGCACTACATCACCGTTGCTCAGAACGCCCTGGTCCAGATGGAATCGGAAGGCGTGCGCAACTCGCTGCTCTCCGCGCTCTCGCACGATCTGCGGACTCCGCTCACCGCCCTGGCCGGGCTGGCCGAATCCCTGACCCTGGCCGGCCCGTCGCTCTCCAAGGCGCAAGCCGATATTGCCGAGGCGATCCGCGAGGAAGCCGTGCGCATCAGTGCGCTGGCCAACAACCTGCTCGACATGGCGCGCCTGGAAAGCGGCAGCGTGACGCCGAACCGGGAGTGGCAACCGCTCGAGGAAGTGATCGGCGCCGCTTTGCAGGCGCGAGCCAGCGTCCTCGCGAAACACGCGGTCCGGGTCGACCTGCCGGCCGATCTGCCGTTGCTCGAAATCGACGCCGTGTTGATGGAACGGGTGTTCTGCAACCTGCTGGAGAACGCCGCCAAGTACACTCCGGACGGGAGTCGGATCGAGATCAGCGCCCGTCACCAAGGTGACCGGATTGAAATCGCGGTCGCCGATAATGGCGCTGGTTTGCCAGTGGGCAAGGAGAGCGCTTTGTTCGAGAAATTCAGTCGTGGCAAGGACGAGTCGGCCGTGAGTGGGGTCGGCCTCGGGCTGGCCATCGTCCGCGCCATTGTCGAGATTCATGGCGGCCGCGTTCGGGCTGAAAACCGCCCTGAAGGCGGCGCCTGCTTCATCCTCTCGCTGCTGGTCGGCAAGCCGCCGCCACTACCCGACGAGACCGGAGGAGATCTGATCTGATGGAAGCGCTGGCGACGATCCTCATCGTCGAGGATGAATTGCAGATTCGTCGCTTCGTGCGGATGGCTCTCGAATCGGCCGCCTATACCGTATTCGAGGCGGGCAGCGCAAAGCAGGGCCTGATCGAGGCCGGAACCCGCAAACCGGATCTCGTGATTCTTGACCTGGGGCTTCCCGATCGCGAGGGTTCTCAGGTGGTGGAGGAACTGCGTCAGTGGTCGACGCTGCCGATCCTTGTTCTTTCGGCGCGAACGGGCGAGAAGGACAAGGTCAACGCCCTCGACGTCGGCGCCGACGACTACCTGACCAAGCCCTTTGGCGTCGCCGAACTGTTGGCGCGGGTGCGCGCGCTGCTGCGTCGCTCGGCGAGAAGTGCGGCCGCCGAGCCCGTCTGTCGCTTTGGTGACATCGAAGTCGACCTGGTCAAACGACGGGTGACTCGCGCTGGCGTCGAAATCCACCTCACCCCGATCGAATATCGACTGCTCACGCAACTGATCGCCAACGCCGAGCGCGTGCTAACCCACCGCCAACTCCTGCGCGAAGTCTGGGGACCGAGTCACGTCGACAACACGCATTACCTCCGCGTCTATATGACCGGGCTGCGCCGCAAGCTCGAACAAGACCCGGCGATGCCCCGCCATATCCGGACTGAAACAGGCGTTGGCTACCGGCTTGTTCTGCTGTGAACGTGTGTTCCCAATTTCAGCACCAACGGTTCGGCCGTTGGCCTGAAACTCCTGCAAATCTGCCCGACCCGTCATGTACCACGGGTGAGTCTGTCGCCGTGTTTGAAAGCAAACGCTCGCTCGACGCCATAGAACGGCAAACGCCTAATAGATGACCGCCGCTTCGGGGTTGATGATCGCCAGGATCTCCATCGCCTGCGTCCTGGTGTCCAGCGTCACCTCGTCGATCAACGACTCATCAAGCCTAAGCAGGCCCCAAGCGGTCGGGTCAAAGTCGGCGATCGCCACCGCACGCGGTCCGGTATCCTTGCGTACCGGGGACAGACTGGCGGCGAGCACACTCGCCACGTGCAGCAGCGCGCGTTCGCTGGCGAACTCACCCGGCTCGGCCGGCGAGAGCTGCCCGGCGACGAGAACCGAGAGCAGCGGCGGCAAGTGCCACGCCCGCAAGAGCTCGCCGCCGAGCGTTGCATAGTCGCAGCCGAAGACCCGCCATTCCGCCGCCGCCAGCGAGTGTTCGTCAGTACCGTCAAGCGTGGTCAGCAGCACGCGGTACTCGTCCGCAAAACGAGCGTAGAAAACCAGCCGGCCAATCGAGTGCAGGAGTCCGGCAAGAAACAACTGATCGCCATAGCGGTTTCGGCAACGCCGCGCCAGCTGACGCGCGATGACGCCGCAAGTGACGCTGTTCTCCCAAAAACTGGCCATGTCGACCAGATCGGCCGGCAAGCCGCGGAACGTCTTGACCACGCTCGTCGCCAGTGCCATCGCCTGCAACTCGCGCTGCCCGATCACGGCCAGCGCGCGAGCGATTGTATCGACCCGCGCCGACAGCCCGTAGTAAGCGCTGTTGGCGAGCTTGAGCAGGGAAGCCGCAAGTCCTGGGTCGAGTTGAATGACCTCGACAATCTCACGCGACGAGGTCTCGGGTGCGGCAAGCAACCGATTGAGCCGGAGGGCAACGTCGGGGAGCGAAAAAAGCTGACTGACTTCCTGGACCAAATGTTGTGCAGTCATGGTAAAAGCCTCGCAATACGAACGGTTAACGATACTCCGGATTTCCCGCAGACGGTCGACCTCTCGACGTCCCGCCGGCGTTGGCGACCTCGCGTCGCCAACAGCCCATTTGCCTGTAAGTTGGCCGTTGTTGCGGCGACCAAAGAGAAGGCGCTGCCGACTCGGCGAATCGCGTCGCCCGCCAGCGTATGACGAGGCGCAAACCCGCACCGAGTGGCGAACGAATATCCCGCAGGATGCCGTGATAACGGTTGGCCTGCGGTCACCCCTGGATCCCGCCGTTTCGAAAGGAGAATCGATGACTCGCTGCTTCCGCATGTGGTGCCTGCTGATCGCTGCCATGGCCTTTGCCGGCGGCCTGAATGCGGCAGAACCCCCTCTCAAGTTCGGTGTCGGTCTGTTTCAGCCTGACAAGGACAAGAATGACGCCGCCTATCGCCCGCTTGCCGCGTATCTCGCTGCCCGCCTGCAACGACCGGTTGAACTGCGCACCGTCGACAGCTGGGAGGGCCTTGCCAAATCGCTGGCCAACGGCGAAACCGATCTCGCGTTGATGGGGCCGTGGGGTTACGTACTCGCCAACCACGAGGCCGGCGCCCAAGTCGTGGCGACCATTCTCTACGATGGCAAACCCGAGTACTACGCGATCATCGTCACCCACCCGGCTTCCGGCATCCGACAGCCGGCGGACCTCAAAGGCAGAACCTTCGCTTTCGGCGACAAAGGGTCAACGTCCGGTTATCTGATTCCTCTGCATTACTTCATGAGCCAGGGTATCGACCCCAACAAGCACTTCGCCAAAGTGCTCCATACCAAGCACCAAGCGATTGAAATGCAGGTGACCCAGGGCGTTCTCGACGCCGGCGCGGATTACAACCGCAATCGTAACGCGATGATCGAACAGGGTCTGATCAAGGACGAGCAATCGGTCATCGTCTGGCAGTCGGCGCCGTTACCGAATGACGCTTTCGCCGTCAGTCGATCGCTGGCGACTGACAAGGCGTTCGTGTCTCGCTTGCAGGCGGCGCTGGTCGAGGTCGGCGAAGCACTCAAGCGCAATCCGGGACTGCTGCCACCGCACTACACCGGCTTCGTCAGCCGTGACGACGCCTTTTATAAACCGATCCGTGACGCCGGTCTGGCCACCGGAAGCCTGCGCGCCAAATGAGCGATCAGCCGACCCTCACCAGCCGCCCGCCGCCGACCACCGCGGGTCGTTTGGGCTTTCTCGGGCTGCTGCTTGCTTACGCCTTGCTCGTCAGTGCCTGCCTCGTTTCGCTCGCCCGCGACGGCGACCTCACGCTGGGCCGGCAACCGTTGACCAATCTGCTCAAGACGCTCGGCGAGTTTTCCCGCCCCAGCGTCGTCGACGCCTGGTTCGGCAATCCGCGGCTGGAATACCGCAGCGAAGACGGAACCTTGCTGCGCGTCGAAGACCGCCGACAGGTCGAGCGCGCCTATCTCTCCGGTCTGGCACGAGCAACCTGGACGACGATCAGCATCGCCACCCTCGGCTCGCTGCTTGGCGCCTTGCTCGCTCTGCCGCTGGCAGTCGTCACGGCGCGTAACCTGGCGGCGCCGAAACCGGTCGCCTGGCTGGCAAAAGGCCTTCTCGACCTCGCGCGCTCGATTCACACGCTGGTCTTCGGCCTCGTGCTGGTCGGCATCGTCGGACTCGGCCCCAGCGCCGGCATCCTCGCCATCGGCCTGCACTCGATGGGAAGCTACGGCAAACTGTTCGCGGAAGCGATCGAGTCGCTCGACCGAGGTGCCATCGACGCGGTTCGCAGTGTCGGCGCCACGCCAGCCCAGGTTTTTTTCAACGCCGTCTGGCCAGCCGTCGTCCCCCAGTTCGTATCCAGCCATCTCTACATCTGGGAGTTCAACATTCGCGACTCGACCATCCTCGGCATCATTGGCGCTGGCGGCCTCGGCCTGTTGATCAGCGAAGCGACGGCGTTGTTTCAGTGGGGTCGGCTGGCGACGGTGTTGATCGTGATCACCGTTGTCGTCTCGGGCTTCGACGCGCTCAGCCGGCGTATCCGCCACGCGTTGCTGTGAATCGCTGCTGCCTCATCGACGAACTGGTTTACGTCGCTGGTGGCCAGACCGTCTTGCAGATCGACCGCCTCGAATTGGCGCCAGGCGAGCGAGTCGCGATCATCGGCCACAACGGTGCCGGCAAGTCGACGCTCCTGCGTCTGCTCAGCGGCTTCCTGCAGCCTCAGCAAGGCCGGATCGAAGTGCTCGGCCGAGCGCTTTCTCCGCCGCTGCCGGCGTCCGGACTGCGCGCGTTGCGGGCCGAAATCGGGCAGGTGATGCAGGGGCTGCACCTGGTATCCCGCCTCTCCGCTCGCGACAACGTGCTCATGGGTGCGCTGTCCCGCGTCCGCGGTTGGCGAAGCTGGACGCGCTGCTACCCGGCGGCGGAGGTTGCCAACGCCGAAGCCGCCCTCGCTGCCGTCGGTCTGACCGCGCACGCCGCTATCCGCGCCGACCAGCTCTCCGGTGGAGAGCGACAAAAAGTCGCGATCGCCCGCCTGCTCACCCAACGGCCACGCCTGATCCTCGCCGACGAGCCGACGGCGGCACTCGACCCTTCGGCTGCCGCAGACGTCTGCCGGCTGTTGGTCAACGCCGCCCGTGACGCCTCGTTGATCTGCGTCGTGCACAATCCGGCGTTGCTGCCGCTGCTTGCCGAACGCGTCGTCGGCCTCAAACAAGGCAAGATGGTTTTCGATCGACCGCGGGAGGCCGTCAGCGAGCGGAACCTGGAAAACCTGTATCAAGCGGCCGGCTGAACGACCTCAGGGAGAAAGTGCGGCAAGGAGACCGATCGTCCTCGTAGTCGGATCGTGCGTCGCCTGCTTTGCGCCCGCTGCGCGCGCAATGACGATCGGGGGCCCGGGATCTCAATCTGAGGGAAGCGCGTCACGTCGTCGTTGTCGCCGTCCGCGTTTACCGCAATCCGGTTACGGCTGCCCGGCGCGGATCGCGTCGGCGTGCAGATCCCGACTAAGCGTTGGATTGTTGATGGCTATTTGAGCTTGGCCCCTTTTTTTCCTGCCACCTCGCGGCATATGTCGGATAATTTTACACTCCATTTCGCCCCAACCTGTATCCTCCCGGGCAATTTGAATCAAGCCGTTTGTTTAACAAGACTTTGTGAAACACCCAGCAATATGGTGCAATTATTGCTTGGTACTGGCCAGCCGGGCTATTGGGATTCGGTTTCCTAACAGCCTTCGGCAGACACGATCAACTGAAAAGAGGAAATTCATGAAAACCAATCTAGGTATACGGCTGAAACCCACCACCTTCGCCGTCGCGATGGCTTTCTCCGGCCTGACGGTCGGCGCAGCCAATGCATCGGAACTTTTTTTTGACTACAACAAAAACACGGTAGGCCTTGGCGGAGATTCGTCGGTCTTCCTGTTTGGTAGCGCTGGGCAGTCGGCCACCGTTTCCAACCAGGCGGGTTTCAACCAGAACGTCACGCTGGGGGCGGATGGTTTCTTCAATTTGGTCATTCCGGATATTTATCAGCAATCCGGAACCGGAATCGCGAACTCAGGTTTCAAGATCGTATCGCCGACGGCCATCGGAGGCTATTTCGTCAACCGCAAGGGGTTTTCTACCGACATGACATACCTGCTCGATAGCGGCGCGCTTGGGACGAACTATGTCGTCGCAAGCCAGGGTAATGGATTCGGAGAGGGTAGCCAAGTTGCCATCCACGCGACGCAGAACAACACGAATGTTACGTTCACGCCGATTGGTAGCGCCCCGATCACCGTGACGCTTCAAGCCGGTGAGACCTACAAGTACGCCGGAGGCGCGACCAATCTGACCGGCTCCCAAGTCGTCTCAGACAAGGCAGTGGCGGTATTCGGCGGCCATGAATGCGCCCAGGTACCGGCCGGCACCACGTTCTGTGACACATTGCTCGAGCAGATGATCCCGACGGACAAGCTGTCGAAAACCTATTACCTTGCCGCCTCGCAGGGCTCTGCGCTCGCTTCCACAACCAGCGACCTGGTTCGCGTGATAGCCACCGCCGACAATACCGAAATCAAAGTAGGCGGTGTTGTTGTCGCAACCAAAAATAAGGGGGAGTACCACGAGTTTTCGCTCAGTTCGCTGACCGGCACGACAGTCGAGGCATCGAGTGCCGTCATGGTCGCCCAGTACCTGAAGGGTGGCGCGGGTAACAACACCGATCCGGCCATGTCGCTGGTCCCTGGTGCTGATACATGGCTCAAGAGCTACCGGCTGTCGACCCCAAGCGGTACGCAAGACTTCCTCGTAGATTATGCCTCTATCGTCATCAAGCAAACCGACCTCGGGTCGCTGTTGCTTGATGGCGTGCTGGTGGACACCTCCGGTTGCACTGCCATCGCCGGTACGGCTTACGACCGCTGCGATGTAACCCTTCCGAACGGACTGTTCAGCTTGACCGCAGACAACCCTTTCCTGGTCATGCTGGGCGGTGGCAGCAATGCCGACAGCTACTTTACCTACGGCGGGTCGACCTTTGCTCCTGGCGTTTCACCTCCGGTCGATCCAAGGGTGCCCGAACCGGGCATGCTTTCGTTGCTTGGCGTTGCCATGGCCGGCATGGGTTATGCAAGATCGCGCAATCAAAAACGGAAATGATTCAGTCAGTATGACGATTGAGCGGCGGCCCCAGGGCCGCCGTTTTTTTTCAACTGAGCCTCTTGCAAAACTCCCTCTGCGCGACCGGTTGCGCCGTAGCATTCGCCCTCGGGGAGCAATTTGTGTGTTGCGAGAGGTCTCGGTGTCCGAGCGGCTAAGCTGATGGCATGGTTTTCATCGTTCGGCGCGAACCGCCTCCTGCCTCATCGAATGCCCCGTAGCCGGAGAGGGAACGCCGGGGTTCATGGTCGTAATCGCATCAACTGATCGGCGGACAGCGCCAGGATGCCGAACATCAGGTGGGCCATCACTTTGGTAGGACCTTGGACCCGGAGGGTCCTGCCGCCGAATTCGTCCTTCAGTCGGGCGTTGCTGCGCTCGGCGGCGGGGCGTTCGTGGTAGCGGATCGCTTCGGCTGGGGAGAATTCGATCTTCGTGCCGCGGCGTGGGCTGTGATCGATCGAGGGAACGTGGCCGAGACTCCGGCTGTGCTCACGTAATTCGCTGCTGCAATAAGCGGCATCCATGAGGTCGTACCGACGGGTCACGCGTGTGGCGCTGATCAGCGACAGCGGTATGGCGGCCAGGCTGTCGTGCATCGAGGCGCTGGAGAGCAGCGCCGCAATGGGGACGCCACAGTCGGCGGTGTCGAGATGCAGCTTGTAGCCGCTCCAACTGTTCTTGTCGCCTTGGGCAGTGCACTTCGTGCCGCGATCACAGGCGGTGGGAATCTCGTGGAGCATTTGCGCCAAGGTTTGCCCGCGTTGGCGCTGGATCGGGGAGGGCTTCGCGGCCGGACGCGCTTCATCACGCCTCGGGCGGCCCCGCTTTCTTGCCGGTGCGGGCGTTTCAAGCACCGGCGTTTCGCCAGGGCTCTCTTCCGCCGGCAACAGGGCCGTTTGTGCCGCGGCGGCTGATTCCGCTGTGGGCGCTTCTTTCCGGGCGCGGCGTTCGCGAGCTTCGATGGCCGTGCCGTCGCGACTGACATGCCCGATCAGTTGATCCCCAAGATGTTCCTTGATCAGGGCTTGATGCACGCGTGGGCCCAGCCCGGCTTCGGCAAGCTCGTCGAAAGCGCGCGAGAAGGTGGCCTCGGAAGGCAGTTTCTTACACCGCGGGAAACCACAGATCCGGCGCAGCGCACGATCGATCATCAGCCGCTCAAGCAGCCCCGCCGTCGTCGCCAGCCCCAACACCGCCTTGGCCACAAAGGCGTTCGCCAGCCACGCTCGCTCGAAGGGCGGACGTCCCACCCCACACCAGAATGTCCCCGTGAATTCCTCGATGCGGACCCATTCCAGCGGGTGGATCGCCTTCTCCAGTTTCGGCGTCAGCCCACCGAATTGCTCCGCCAACTCGGGCAGCAGCTCGTGCTGAATCACGTGCCACCGTTGCAGGATCTGTTGCCGTTGGGTAGCATCCATTGGGCGGGCGTTATGATATTGCTCTCGATAACCGCATCATGACAGAAGTGGCCGCCCGTGGCCGCCCGCGTCCTCCGCTGTCGCCCCCAGCCGCGATAAATCAGCCCTGCCGGGCGGGTTTTGCAAGAGGCTCTACCGTATAACCGCCATCCGGGCGGACCCAACGCCCGACGAGTACGCCGAAATCAGTCTCGGCTGGAGACGCCGGGGTTTGCGCGAGCGCCGGAAAGCAAAGCGCCGACGCGCCAAGCGTCAGAGCCAACAAGGAGCGCGCGGCGAGGCCTCTCGTAATTCGCGCAACAACGGCATTATTCCGCCGCGCCCCAATACCAATCGGACCCCTGCTTGCCGCTGTCAATCCTTGGTCCTCATCGCCGCCTCGAGCGTCTTGATGTCGGCGGGCGAAAGCTGTGGCCGATCGACCTTGATCGTCAGCTTGTTCAGCTTGGCGGTCAGCGGGAACGGCGGCTTGTAATCGGCGTCATTGACTCCGGTCAGGGTGTCCGACCCGACGTCAAAGCTTTCATCCCACTGCAGGATCATGGGCAGCGTTTTCGGCATCGCCTTGGTGGCGACCACCGTGCCGTCCACCTTCAGCGTTCCGGTGCCCGGACGACCGACACCGCTGAAACTGTTGTAAGCCAGCGTACCGACACCCAGCCCGTCATACTTGAAGTCGAATTCGACCGTATGGCGCCCAGGGGTCAGCGCCTCGGAACCTTCCCATTTCAGGCGTTCGAGATCGACCAGGTTCCACAGAAAGACGGGCCTGCCTTGCAGCAAATAGAAGCCGTAGCCGGCAAAGCGCCCCCCCGAAGTTACGATCATCCCCTCGGCGCCTGTTTGCGGAACGTCGATATCGGCCGTGATGGTGTACGAGGCATTCAGCAGCATCGGCGAATCGCCCTGCGGCAACCCGATCATCGGCCGGGTGTAGACGAACTCGCTGCGCCCAGCCGTAATGTTCGGACGTGGCGCCACGATGCGTGCCGCTACCGAAGCATCGAGCGGAAACACCTGGTGCTTCTTCGCCTCGGCAACGAACGCGGTCTTCATGTCCTTGACCTTCTGCGGATACTTGGCGGCGATATCCTCGGACTGGCTGAAGTCCTTGCTCAGATCGTAGAGCTGAAAGACCTGATTGTTGAGCGGATCCGGGTTGGCCGGACCAAATGCCTCCCAGGGAGCGCGATTGACCTGGGTGCTCAACATCCAGCCGTCCTGATACAGCGCCCACTGGCCAAACATTTCGAAGTACTGCGTCTTGTGTCGTGAGGCGACTTTGGCGCTGGTGGCGTCGAAGGTATACGCAAAGCTCGTCCCCTCGATCGGCGCCTGCCGGATGCCGTCGACCATTTCCGGCGCCTTGATGCCGGAGGCCTCGAGGATCGTCGGCACGACGTCGATCACGTGCACGAACTGCTCGCGCAGGGCGCCCGGATCCTTGATTCGCGCTGGCCAGGAGACGACCATGTTCTGATTGATTCCGCCGAGTCGCGAGGCATTCTGCTTGAACCAGTCGAATGGCGTATCAAAGGCCCACGACCAGCCGGCAGACATGTGGTTGTACGTCTGTTCGGTGCCCCAGACATCGTAAAACTTCATCTGGACCTCGGCCGGCAGCATGTTCAGGCCGTTGAAAAACGCCACCTCGTTCGGCGTTCCCAACGGCCCGCCCTCGGCGCTAGTGCCGTTGTCGCCGTTGATGTAAATCACCAGCGTGTTGTCTAGCTTGCCAAGGTCCTGGAAGGCCTGGATCACGCGACCAATCTCGTAGTCGCTATACATCGCGTAGGCGGCAAAGACTTCGACCTGGCGGACGAACAGCTTCTTCTCGTCGGCGGTCAACTGATCCCACGGTTTGAGCACCTTGCTTGGCCACGGCGCGAGCTGGGTATCCTTGGGAATTACCCCCAATCGCTTCTGGTTCTCGAAGATCCGCTCGCGCACCTTCTCATAGCCGTCGTCAAACAAGTGCAGGGCGCTGACCTTGTCCACCCACTCCTTGGTCGGATGATGCGGCGCGTGCGTCGCGCCCGGTGCATACTTGATGAAGACCGGCTTGCTCGGATCGATCTGATGGATCCGCGTCATGTAGTCGATGGCGTCGTCGGCCATCGCCGTAATCAGGTTCCAGCTGCCCGGCGCCTTGCCGGCGAAGGGGAAGATCTGCGTCGTGTTGCGGAACAGGTTGGGTTGCCACTGGTTCGCATCGCCGCCGACGAAACCGTAGAAGTACTCGAAGCCCATTCCCGTCGGCCACTGGTCGAAAGGCCCGACCTGGCTGGCAGCGAACGCCGGCGTGTTGTGGTTCTTGCCAAACCATGCCGTGGCGTAGCCGTTATCCAGCAGGATGCGTCCGATCGTCGCCTTGTCCTTGCCGATGATGCTGTTATAGCCGGGAAAGCCCGTCGACTGCTCGGAGATGACGCCAAAACCCACCGAGTGATGATTGCGGCCGGTAATCAGCGCGGCGCGCGTCGGCGAGCAGAGTGCGGTCGAGAAAACCCGGTTGTACCGCAGCCCTTCCCTGGCGATGCGATCCATCGTCGGCGTCGGGATGACGCCACCGAAGGTGCTCGGAACGCCAAACCCGGCGTCGTCGGTTATGACCAGCAACACATTGGGGGCGCCTTTCGGCGGCACCACGCGCGGCGCCCACCAGTACTTGCTTTGCAGCGCGTCGTCCTTGATCACGCCGCCAAACGCCGGGTCGGGCGGCGGCAACTGCTTGTTGCTGATGGTCGTCGTCGCGTTGGGCGCACCCAGCGTCCCCGTCACCTGCTGTCCCAGCGCAGGTGACGCCGCTACCATCATCAGGCTCACCAGCCAAGCCAGGAGTGCTCCCGGCCATCCGGTCTTCGCGTCGAACATAATTCCCTCCTAAACGGGTGGTCAATGGTCGAAAGGTTACGATAGCTTCACAAAATCCGACAAGCTCAGAATCGTATACTTTACGTTTGCGCAACAAGGTGGAAAGGAAGGCCTCCGTTGTCGCGTTAGCGGATAAGGCGGTGTCGAAGGTATCGGCTGGGGCCAGGGAGAGACGTTCGGCGTCAAGGTCTACAACCTTCTTCGGGATCTCGCCCGAAGTCCGCTGCACCGTTGCCCACAAAACCAGGCAACGCTTTGCCAACGGCAGGATCCACAAGCACGAGCGCTTCGAGCTGACGGGATACGTTCAGCACTGAGCAGGCCTCGCGACGGCGGCGTGCTCCGGTTTAGTGACTGAGCAACCGCATCCCCCGTTCCAGCCCGTCGAGAGTCAGCGGCATCATGCGGCCGGCGAACAGTTGATGGATCAGCGCGGTGGATTGCCGATACGGCCACGAGTGCTCGGGTTCCGGATTCAGCCAGACGGCGTGCGGCCAGGTATCACGCAGACGGCGCAGCCAGGCGACACCCGGTTCGGCGTTGTTGTACTCCAGGCTGCCATTGGGCTGGATGAGTTCGTACGGGCTCATTGCGGCGTCGCCGACGAATATCAGCCGGTAGTCGCTGCCATAGGTGTGCATCACTTCGAGCGTCGGGACGCGTTCGCTGTGCCGGCGGCGGCTGTCGCGCCACAGGTAGTCATAGACGCAATTGTGGAAATAGTAGTGCTCGAGGTGTTTGAACTCGCTGCGGCACGCCGAGAAGAGTTCTTCACAGAGGCGGATGTAGTCGTCCATCGAGCCGCCGATGTCGAGCAGCAACAGCACCTTGACCGCGTTGTGGCGTTCCGGGCGCAGGCACAAGTCGAGCCAGCCGGCGTTACGCGCGGTGCTGGCGATGGTGTTTTCGAGGTCGAGTTCCTCGGCTGCACCCTGCCGCGCAAAGCGCCGCAGCCGGCGGAGGGCCAGCTTGATGGTGCGGGTGCCCAGTTCAACCGAATCGTCGAGGTTGCGATACTCACGACGGTCCCAAACCTTGACCGCCGAGCGGTTTTCGCTCTTGCCGCCAAGACGTATCCCTTCCGGGTGCGTACCGCCATGCCCGAACGGTGACGTGCCGCCGGTACCAATCCACTTGCTGCCGCCCGCGTGTCGCTCTTTTTGCTCGGCTAGCCGCTGACGAAACGTCTCCATCAGTTTCTCCCAGCCGAGCTTTTCCAGCTTCGCCCGCTCGGCGTCGCTCAGATGGCGCTTGACCGCGCGCCGCAACCACTCTTCGGGAATCACGGCATCCATTTCGGGCAGCTCTTCGACGCCTTTGAAATAGGCCCCAAAAGCGCGATCGAACTTGTCGAAGTGGGTTTCGTCCTTGATCAGGATCGTCCGCGCCAGCAGGTAGAAGTCGTCGAGGCTGTGTTCAATGACGCGCGCCTGCAGCGCTTCGAGCAGGGCGAGCAACTCCTTGATCGAAACCGGCAGCCGGCCGTTCTTGAGATGGAGAAAGAAGTCGATCAGCATCGGCGACCCCGCTCGGCGAGCGAGCGCTCAGCGATTGTGACGCGCCATGAAAATCAGGCGTTCGAAGAGGTGTACGTCCTGCTCGTTTTTCAGCAGCGCTCCGTGCAAGGGGGGAATGGCCGCCTTCTGGTCCTTGCTGCGCAGCACCTCGGGCGGAATGTCTTCGGCGAGCAGCAGTTTCAGCCAGTCGAGCAGTTCCGAGGTCGACGGCTTTTTCTTCAAGCCGGGGATTTCCCGCAGTTCGAAGAAGACTTCGAGCGCCTCGCGCAGCAAGGTCGGCTTCAAACCCGGGAAATGCACGTTGACGATGCGCGTCATCGTCTCGCGATCCGGAAACTTGATGTAGTGAAAGAAGCATCGGCGGAGAAAGGCGTCGGGCAGTTCCTTTTCGTTGTTCGAGGTGATGAAGACGGTCGGCCGATGGCGGGCACGCACATTCTGGCGCGTCTCGTAGACGAAGAACTCCATGCGGTCGAGTTCGCGCAACAGGTCGTTGGGAAACTCGATATCGGCCTTGTCAATTTCGTCGATGAGAACGACCGACGGCGTTTCGCATTCGAACGCCTGCCAGAGGACGCCCTTGACAATATAGCTGCCGATGTCGGCGACACGCGCTTCGCCGAGCTGCGAGTCGCGCAAGCGGGAAACGGCGTCGTATTCGTACAGGCCCTGCTGCGCCTTGGTCGTCGACTTGATGTGCCACTGGAAGAGCGGCAGGCCGAGGGCCGCGGCGACTTCTTCGGCAAGCAGGGTTTTTCCCGTTCCTGGCTCGCCCTTGATCAGTAGTGGCCGCTGCAGAGTGATCGCCGCATTGACCGCGAGCGAGAGATCGCGAGTGGTGACGTAGGTATCAGAGCCGGCAAAGCGCATCGTCTTGTTCCTCGGACAGAGACGACGATTCTACGCGCAAAGCGTCGACATCGCTGGCGCCGGCCGACGGGCGAAGGGTGTCGCTCAGGCGCCGGCAGAGCGGCGCACGCAATCGAGATACGCGGAACCGTCGAGCCCCCTGCCCTCGCGTTGGGCGCGCCAGATCGTCTCGCCAAGGCATTCGACGATGACGTGCTCGGCGTCATGGACGTCAAAGCGTTCGCGCAAGGCCTGGTACGCGGCGCGAATGCCGCGGGGTTGGTCGATGCTGAGCTGTTCCGCAACCGCCAGATGCAGGGACAGATGCAGAAACGGGTTCATCTGCCCGTTCTCGGGAGTGAACTCTCGCTCCAGCACGGCCGGATCCTCGAGCAGGCGATGGTACTCGGGATGGTGGACAATGAGATCGGCCGCAACGACTTCGGCGCCTTCGAGCACCAAGCGCTGACGATACTTTCGCCAGGCCTCACAGAAGAAGCGACGCACCTGTTCACGGCTAGGGTTGAACAATGCTTTTCTCCCTCGTCTGACTGAACAGAGCGGTCACGACGGCGTATTGCATCAGGCGCCGGCCGGCAGGACCGCCAGTGGCAATCTGCCCTGTCCCGTAGCTGCCGATTACGGGCAAGCCGGGAAAGCGTTCGCGCAGACAATCGAGGTCGAGGTCACGCCCATCGTATAAGTACGGACCGCGACCCAGGCACGAAAAAACCACGGCGCCGACCGGATCGCGCGCCCGAACGGCAAGACGGGCGACGGTCTGACGCATGTCGTCAGCCGCTGACTGTGGCTGGCGGATCGCCCAGGCCAATCGCTGACCGACGGTGACGCGTTCGGCCAAGGTGACGGCGCCTTTGTCACCGACGTCGACGATTGCCAGTGGACGCCCGACAACGGTCGTCGGCGCCGTACCAACGTCGTCCACGAGGACGGCACCCAGTGCCGAAAGCGGCGGGAAGGGAGGCGGGAACGGAGGCGGGAAGCGCGGGGCGTCGACTTCCCCGTGCAGCGACCGCGCCAAGCTGTTCGCCGCCTCGTCGCCGTCAAGGCGCAACAGCTGGTAGCCCCGGCTGCTGTCGACCCGGTGCGGCTCGCCGAGCAATCGCCAGCCCATCGAAATGCCGAGATCGACGTGAGCGCCGGACAAAAACACGCTGCAACCAGGCCGTAGCCGACTGTTCTGCCAGACGGCGTGACGGTCGCCGCACCCGGCGCCGGCGTAGCTGCCGCCAAAACGTTGCTCTCCGCTCGCCGTCCAGGCGCGGGGAAAATGGTTGTCGGTGTAACAGAGCAAGGGTTCGTTCGTCAGCCCGGCGCGATCGCCCGCCGTCAGCCCCAAAGGGGCGGTGAACACCATGACCGCTGCGGCCGGACGATCGATCACCCAGCCCTGGTCGGTGAACACTCCTGCGGCAATACCGCCAATCACTTGGGTACAACGCGCAGCCCGCGCCACAGCGGTGACCACCGACTGTGCGTCGCGAGCGAATTCGGGAGTCAGCAACAGCAAGACGCCGTTGGCGCGCCGGACCGCAGATCTCGTCAGTGCCTGCTCGAGTGCGCGCAGGGCCAGTCCGCACACGGCGTCGTTACCCGCCACCAGAGCGCTGGCAACGCTCATTGCGCAGCCGTGGCGGCGGGCTTCTCCGGCCAGGCGCAGAGATCGGCAACCAGACAGTGCAGACAGTCCGGCTGCCTGGCCTTGCAGACGTAACGCCCGTGCAGAATCAGCCAGTGGTGCGCGCCGTGCCGGAACTTTTCAGGAACGACGGCCAGCAAACCCTGCTCGACCGCCAGCGGCGTCTTTCCGCAGGCCAGGCCGCTGCGATTGGCGACCCGATAGATATGGGTGTCGACGGCGATCGTCGCTTCGCCAAACGCGACGTTGAGGACGACATTCGCCGTCTTTCGACCGACTCCTGGCAAGGCTTCCAGCGCGGCGCGGGAACGGGGAACCTCGCCACCGTACTGCGCCAGCAGTTGTCGACAGGTGGCGACGACGTAATTCGCCTTGCTCCGATAGAGACCGATGCGCGCGATGTAGCTGGCCACCCCGTCAACGCCGAGGGCGAGCATCGTCTGCGGGGTCGGCGCATCGGCAAACAGTCGGCGTGTCGCCAGATTGACGCTCTTGTCGGTGGCCTGCGCGGAGAGTATGACGGCGATCAGCAGCTGAAACGGCGTGGCGTACTCCAGTTCGCTCAGCGGCTGCGGATTCGCCGCCCGCAGACGACAAAAAAACTCTCGTACCTCGTCGCTGGTCATGGAAACCCACCCACCGCGGTTCGGTCAGCCTCCGCCAGCCGTCACCACCGGAGGCGTCGGTTGCTGATCCGAGTGTCCCCGGCGCGCCGCGGCGCGCGCCTCAACCCAGTTTTTCCAGGCGATCAGACAACCGAGCAGGATGAAGGCGCCGGGTGGCAGGATGGCCAGGAGAAAACCGGGATAGTCGGCGGGCAACAGCTGCAGCGCTTGCAACGCGGGGAACACCATGTCGATTCCGGAGAACAGGGTGCCGCCGCCAATCAGCTCGCGCAGACCGCCGAGCAAGGCAAGCGTCCACAACATGCCGACCCCCATGAAGACGCCATCGAGCAGTGCCTGCAGCGGTGGATTCTTGTTGGCAAACGCCTCGACGCGTGCGAGGACGATGCAGTTGGTGACGATCAGCGGGATGAAGATGCCAAGCACGAGGTACAGCTCGTGCAAGTGCGCATTGAAGAGTAGATCGACGACCGTCACCAGTGCGGCAACGATGAGTATGAACACCGGAATCCGCACCTCGTGCGGAATCACGTTGCGCAGCGACGCGACGGCGAGGTTGGCGATCGCCATGACCAGGATTGTCGCCAGCGACAGCATGACGCCATTGACGAGATTGGTGGTCACCGCCAGCAGTGGGCAGAGCCCGAGCACTTGCACCAGGCTGGTGTTCTGCTGCCAGACTCCGTTGTCTCTGATTTGGCGAAACTCTTCCCGATTGATCACGGCGACTCTCCTGGACTGAGCGCAAACAGCTGCTCACGATGGTCGGCGACGTACTGCAAGGCCTTGTGGACGGCCTTGATCACCGCCCGTGGCGTGATCGTCGCCCCGGCAACCGAGTCGAAGCGGCCGTTGTCCTTCTTGACCCGCCACTCGCGGTCGCTCACCGTCGCCAGCGACAGACCGTCGAACTGCCGGATCCACGGCCGCTCCCGGTTCTTGTCCTTGCGTGGCTCGATGTAGTCGCCGAGGCCGGGCGTCTCCTTGTGCTGCGTCACACGCACGCCGAGCAGTGTGCCATCGGCGCCAACCGCCAACAGCAGCCGGATCTTGCCGGAGTAGCCGTCGGGAGCCACCGCCTCCAGAATCAGCGCGCTGACCTTGCCAGCGCGGCGCGCACGATACGCCGACGACGCCTCGTCAAGCCCGAGAGCCGCGCTCGGCGCCAGACGTACGGCGTCCCGCAGCGGGTCATTATCGTACAGTTCGCGCGGCAGCACTTCGCTGACCAGCTTCATCTTCTCCGCCGCCGCCGCCGCCTCGATCGCCGGCTGTGTCCAGAAGTACGTTGCGGCGAGCAGACTGGTGAAGGCGACGACGAAGATGAGCAGAATGACGGCGGTCCGCACCGCCATACCGCTCGCCGTCGGCGGCCGTACCGGGAGCGTCACTGGCCGTCCTTCATGCCAAAGATCGGTGGCTGCGAATAGCGGTCGATCAACGGCACGCACAGGTTGAGCAGCAGCACGGCGAACGCAACGCCGTCCGGGTAGCCGCCGAAGACCCGGATAAGGTAGGCGATAACCCCGGCGAGTCCGCCAAAGATCAGTTTGCCGCGCGGCGTGGTGCAGCCGGACACCGGATCGGTGACGATGAAAAAGGCGCCCAGCAGGCTGCCCCCGGAAAGGAGATGGAACAGCGGGCTGGCAAATTGCAGCGGATTCCACCACCACAAGGCGGTCGCCAGCAGCGATAAACCGGCGATGAACGCCAAGGGCGCGTGCCAACTGATGATCCGGCGCCACCACAGCCACAAGCCGCCGAACAGATAGGCCAAGGTGACCCACTCCCAGCCGCGCCCGGCGAAGTGGCCGAACACCTCGTGCGTCGTCAGCACGGTCGCCACGTCGACGCTGCCCTCGCCGACCTTGAGTGCCGTCTTCATTGCGTCGAGTGGTGTCGCACCGCTCAGAACGTCGACCCGCGGAACGACACCGCCAACCAGCTGCAGCTGCTCGTACCACGTCAGCTTGACGCCAAGCGCCGGCCACTGCGACATCAGCGCCGGGAAAGAAACGATGCACGCGGCGAAGGCCAGCATGGCCGGATTGAACGGGTTCTGTCCCAGCCCACCGTAAAGATGCTTGCCGACGACGATCGCGAACAGGCTGCCAACCGCCACCAGCCACCACGGCGCCAGTGGCGGAAAAGCGAGAGCAATCAGCCATGCGGTGACGATCGCGCTACCGTCACCGAGGAACAAGGCGAGCGGGCGTCGGCGCAGGTGCAGCATCAGTGCCTCGCCGGCCAGGGCGGCCAGGGTCGCGATCAGCAGTTGCACGACGATCGCCGGTCCGATCAGCCAGACATAGACGGCAATCCCCGGAACCAGGGCGAAAAGCACCTGCAGCATCACCCGACGGACGCTGATCCCCGCCAACACCAGATACGGTGGCGTCGACCACTCGTTCATGGATCGCGAGTCTCCGGTTGGGTGCTGGCTACGGGCGGGCTCTCCGTCTTCGCCACCTTGGCCTGCGCTGCCTGCCGGCGAGCGTCGACGGCGGCAATTTCCTTCGCCTGCTCGCGGCTCAGGCCCTCGGTGTTGCGTGGCGGTTGCGCCTCGCGCTGCAAGCGCGCGCGCTCGATCGCCGCCTCGATCGTCGCCTTCTTGACGGCGGCAGCGTCCACCGCAGGGGCCGGACGCGCGCCGGCCCCTGCCGCGACCCCCTCGTCCGCGTCAGCGTCGGTCGCTGCCGGTTTGCGCTCGCTGCTTCTCGCCGCCGCCGCCCGCGCCAGACGCTCGGCCTTCTCGGCCTTTTCCCGTTCTTCACGCGTGTTGCGCCACTCGAAGCGCGCCTTCGCCGCCTCGGAAGCTGACTTGTCGCGTTCGCGCGCCCAGATTTCGCTCTTCGCGAAACGGAAATACTGCACTAGAGGAATGTGCGACGGACAGACGTAACTGCAGCAACCGCACTCGATGCAGTCGAACAGTGAGTATTCCTGCGTCTTGCCGAAATTGCGCGCGCGCGCGAACCAGTAGAGCTCGAAGGGCTGCAGTTCGTGCGGACAAACGTCGGCGCAAGCGCCGCAGCGGATGCATGGCATCTCCGGCGGCGGCGGCGGGAAGGTGGTCGGCGAGGCGGCGATGATGCAGTTGGTCGCCTTGACCACCGGCGCCTCGACGCTCGGCATTTCGAAGCCCATCATCGGGCCGCCCATCAGGTAGCGAACGGTGTCGGGCCCGGGTTGGCCGAGCGCGACCAGGTCACGCAGCGGTGTACCCAGGCGGACCTCCCAGTTGCGCGGGTGTTCGACATTGCCGGTCAGGGTGACGATGCGCGACAGGACCGGCTCGCCAAGAGCCAGCGCCCGGTACGCGGTGTACACAGTGGCGACGTTGAAGCACTGCACGCCGAGATCGGTCGACCGCTTGCTCGCCGGGACCTCCTTGCCGGTCAACACCCGAATCAGCTGCTTCGCTCCGCCAGCCGGATAGCGCGTGGGAACGGCGATCACCTCGTGGTCCTCACCCAAGGCTCGTACCGCCTGGGTCATCGCCGCCAGCGCCTCGGGCTTGTTGTCCTCGATCCCGACCATCACTCGCCTGGCACCGAGAAGCTGGCGAAAAATCGCACTGCCGCGAACGATTTCGTCGG
The DNA here is from genome assembly GCA_964420975.1 of uncultured Candidatus Accumulibacter sp. Classification (GTDB taxonomy): domain Bacteria; phylum Pseudomonadota; class Gammaproteobacteria; order Burkholderiales; family Rhodocyclaceae; genus Accumulibacter. The sequence goes on along the minus strand of CAYQVH010000004.1, from coordinate 157,130 downwards.
CCCGTTCACGCATCAAGGCGTCGTCGCAGGTCATGAACGGTTCGCATTCGGCACCGTTGATGACCAGTTCTTCGACCGGCACCGCCTGCGCCGCGGTCAGCTTGGCGTGGCTGGGAAAGACCGCCCCGCCGAGACCGACGACACCTGCGTCGCGCAGGAGCTCACGGACCCGTTCCGGCGGCAGCGCGTCATAATCAACCGGCGAGTGTTCGATCCACTCGTCGAGACCGTCCGGCTCGATGACGACGCTCAGCGTCGTCAGGCCCGAGGGATGCGCGGCAACGCATTCCTCGATCGCCAGGACGGCGCCCGAGGTCGGAGCATGGACCGCTGCCGAGACCCAGCCGTCGGCACCGCCGATCAGTTGCCCCTTGCGCACGCGCTCACCGGCGGCGACCAAGGGGTTGGCCGCGCCGCCAATGCTCTGGTGAAGAGGAACGATCAGGCGTGCCGGCAGCGGCGCGACGCCGATCGGCTGTTGCACCGACGGCGTCTTGTGGGTTGGCGGCTTGACGCCGCCCTTGAAGCGGAACAGTTGCTGCAGCATGGCAGACGCGTCAGGCCGCACGCTTGATTTCGAACACCGGGTACTTCCATTTCCAGTTATCGAGGTTCTCGGCGATCGGCTGCATATCAATGCACTCGACCGGGCAGGGCTTGACGCACAGCTCGCAGCCGGTGCACAGCGGCGCGACGACGGTATGCATCTGCTTCGCAGCGCCGACGATCGCGTCGACCGGGCAAGCCTGGATGCACAAGGTGCAGCCGATGCAGGTCTGCTCGTCGATAATCGCCACCTGCTTCGGCTTTTCCTCTCCTTGCAACGGCTTCACTTCGCGTCCGAGGAGGTCGGCGAGCTTGCGCACACCGTCCATTCCCCCCGGCGGACAGAGGTTGATGTCGGCTTCGCCAGCCGAGATCGCCGTCGCATACGGCTTGCAGCCGGGATAGCCACACTGCCCGCACTGGGTCTGCGGCAGGATGGCGTCGATCTTGTCGACCAGCGGATCGCCCTCGACCTTGAACTTGATCGACGCGTAGCCAAGCGCCGCGCCGAGGACGATGGCGCCGAGTGCCATAACCAACAGGGTGCTGATCATTGGTACTTGTCGAGGCCGGCAAAGCCCATGAAAGCCAGGCTCATCAGGCCCGCCGTGACCATCGCAATCGCCGTTCCCTGGAAGTACGCCGGCACGTCGGCACCGTCGATGCGCTCGCGCAGGCCTGCGAAGAGGACGAGGACCAGCGAGAAACCGACCGCGCTGCCGGCACCAAAAAGTAGCGACTCGACGAAATCGTGCCGGTTGGCAATGTTCAGCAACGGGACGCCGAGAACCGCGCAATTGGTCGTGATCAAGGGCAGATAGATACCGAGCACCTGATGCAGCAAGGGGCTGGTTTTCTGAATCACCATCTCGGTCAGTTGAACGATCGCCGCAATGGTGACGATGAATGAAAGCGCGCGCAGATACTCGAGGCCAAACGGCATCAACAGGTAATGGTCGATGATGTAACTGGCGCCCGTGGCGACCGTGAGCACAAAGGTGGTCGCCGCCCCCATGCCGAACGCCGTCTCCAGCTTGCGGGAGACGCCCATGAACGGGCACAGGCCGAGGATCTTGACGAGGACGACGTTATTGACGAGGACGGCGCCGACGATGATGAACAGGTAGTGAGTCATGGCAAGCGTTCTCAGGCGACGTCACAGTCCGGAGCCGGGCGATTATCCCGCGGCGTCAATACGCGTGCAACCCTGACGCCGGCCCAGGCATCAGGCGTCAGGCAGTTCGTGCGGCAGCGATTGCTTCCACCGCTTCAGCGATCAGCTGCGGACCACGATAGATGAAGCCCGTGTAGATCTGAACCAGGCTGGCGCCCGCAGCGATCTTCGCCACGGCATCCTCACCACCGAGAATGCCGCCGACGCCGATGATCGGCACCTCTCCCGCCAAAGCCGCGGCGAGGCGCCGAATCAGATCGGTTGACGCCGCGGTCAACGGCGCGCCCGAAAGTCCACCGCCCTGCTCGGCGTTCGGCAAGCCCTCGACGCCGGCCCGCGAGGTCGTCGTGTTGGTGGCAATCACCGCCTCCACGCCATGTCGGCGGACGAGATCGGCGATCGCGACGAGCTGCTGCTGGTCGAGGTCGGGAGCGATTTTCAGCGCCAGGGGGACCAGGCGTCCATGACGGTCGCAGAGTCTGGCCTGTGCCTGCTTGAGGCGTGCGAGCAACGCGTCGAGTGCGTCGTCCTGCTGCAAATCGCGCAGTTGGCGCGTATTCGGACTCGAGATATTGACCGTCACGTAGCTCGCCGCGGGGTAGACGCGCTCAAGACAGAAGAGGTAGTCGTCGGCGGCGTTAGCGATCGACGTGTCGGCGTTCTTGCCAATGTTGATGCCGAGCACGCCCCCACGGCGCGGGAAATCGGCCGCGGCGACGTTGGCCAGCAACTGGTCGACGCCAACGTTGTTGAAGCCCATGCGGTTGATGATCGCCTGCCGCTCGGGAATACGGAACAGGCGCGGACGTGGGTTGCCCGCCTGCGGGCGCGGTGTCACCGTGCCAACCTCGATGAAACCGAAGCCCAGGGCTGCCAAGGCGTCTACGTGCTCGCCGTTCTTATCAAGACCGGCCGCCAGACCCACCGGATTGGGGAAGTCGATTCCCATGACACGAACGGGATCGGGCGAAACACGATTGGCAAGCAGACAGCCGAGACCGGTGGCGCGCAGGAGGTCGACGCCGAATAGTCCGAGGCCATGCGCAGCCTCGGATTCCAGCGAAAAAAAGAGCGATCGCAGCAGGGAATAGAGCATCCCCGAATTTTACCGCATTGCAGCAATAACGACGAGGGTCCGCTGTCACCAGCCAGGGCCATCGCATGAACCTTATCCAAGACTCAGGACTTGAGCACGAAAGGGGTCGGAAGTGGCGGCGATCAGACGCTGGACGGCGAAGTTCTGAGCGGCGAGATCGGTACGAGCGCGCCTCTGGTCATCGCCAAAGACCACGTCCATGCACCCGTGCAGACGGTTTTCGACGCGCCAGTGCTGGCGGACCGCCTGATTCATTCGCTGCGCGTCGGGTGCCATTTCCGTGCGCGATGAATTCTGACCCCGGGGTATAGCCGTTCGTCAATGAACGACGGTGAATACGTGTAGCCGATAGGGGTTCGCGGCTCAGAAGGGTTCTGGTTCCACGGCAAGCATGACTTCCGTCGCCGGTGAGGCTTCTTCCGGTTTGCCGCGCAGGGTCAACTCACAGGCTCTCACCCTTGCCTTTGCGGTTTGACTGCTTTGCCGGAACCGGAACGACTCGTTGCCCGTCTTGACGATGTGGCAGTGATGCGTCAGCCGGTCAAGCAGGGCTGTCGTCATCTTCGCGTCGCCGAACACCGCCGGCCATTCGGCGAAGGTCAGATTCGTCGTAACGATCACGCTCGTGCGCTCGTAGGGCTTCGACAGCAGGTGAAACAGTAAAGCCCCGCCGGTCTGGCTGAAAGGTAAGCAACCGCGTTCATCGAGGGTAACCCGATCGACGTGCATCAGGCGGTAGGCCAGTTTGCCTTGCTTGCCGGCGGCCTTCTCCAGTGCCAGGGTGCTCGCCCACTCGACCGTCGAGAAGAATCGTACCCGTTTGCGGCTCATCGTCGTGCGCCAATCGGTTAAGCGCAAGACGGCGCCGGGCAGGACACTGTCGCTGTTGGCGGACGATCCGGACATCCAAGGCGGCCCTATGGCGCCTTCGTGACCCGCCTCGATCTGCCGATGGTGAAGGTCTGGCGTACCTAACGGGGACGCGCCGATTGCGAGAACCGGATCAAGGAACTGAAGGCGGACTTCGGCCTAGACGCCTTCAACATGCGGAACTTCTGGGCCACGGAAGCGGCACTGGGCTTTGCCACGCTGGCCTACAACCTGATGAGCCTGTTCCGCCAAGCCGTGCTGCGTTCCAGAATCCAGCGCACGCTTTCTACCTTGCATGGCCTGGTGCTGACCATCGGTGCCTCCTGGCACAGAGAAGCCTCCCAGAACCGCGTCATGCTTTCCGTGCCCCACCGCAAACGCGCCTGGTTCGCCGGACTCTGGGCCAATGCTTCCGCTCCGCCAGTCATTCATGGGCTGCAAAGTGGCTAATGGACAATCTGGGTTCATTTCTTCCGTCAGTCGCGGGCGTCATAGCGCGGGTCATGTGATCGGCCAGACTCGGTACGGATCCCGTCCCACCGAGTCTGGCGGATCGTCAGGAAGTCAATCCATCGAATTGGGTGGCTCAACGGCCGAGCGAATAAAACTCTGCGTTGGGTCGCATGCTCGTCACGTTGGCGATGCGGTTGGACATCCCGAAGAAGGCCGAGATGCCCGCGATGTCCCAGATGTCGTCCTCGCTGAAACCCTGCGCCTTCAAGGCTTCGAAGTCCGCTTCACCGACCAGGTGCGCGGTCTGCGAGACCTTCATGGCGAAATCCAGCATCGCTTTCTGGCGCTCGGTGATGTCGGCCTTGCGGTAGTTGGTTGCGACTTGGTCGGCGATGAGCGGGTTCTTGGCGCGAATACGCAGGATGGCCCCGTGTGCGATCACACAATACTGGCACTGGTTGACGTTGCTGGTCGCCACCACGATCATTTCGCGCTCGGCCTTGCTCAGGTTGCCTGGCTTGTCCATCAAGGCGTCGTGGTAGGCAAAGAAGGCGCGAAACTCGTCCGGGCGGTGCGCGAGTACCAGGAACACGTTCGGGATGAATCCGGACTTCTCCTGGACAGAGAGGATACGAGCCTGGATGTCTTCGGGCATGTCGTTCAGTTCCGGGACCGGGAAACGGCTTACTGCGGCTTTCGCTACTTGGGTCATGCTTTTCTCCTTGGGATGACAGGATGGGTTGTGGTGCGGTTGCGAAATTGGTTTAGCGATTGACGTCGACGACGATACGGCCGCGCACTTCGCCCTTCAAGAGGCTGTCGGCAAGCGGAATGGCCTCGACCAGGCTGACTTCGCGGCTGATCTTGCCGAGCTTTGTCACATCCAAATCGCTGGCTAACCGTTGCCAAGCCACCAACCGATCCGGGCGCGGGCACATCACGCTATCGACGCCGACCAGGGTGACGCCACGCAGGATGAAGGGTGCGACAGTGGCCGGAAAATCCATGCCCGCCGCCAGACCGCAGGCGGCCACTACGCCGCGGTACTTCGTTGTAGCGCAGACGTTCGCCAACACATGACTGCCGACCACATCGATGGCGCCGGCCCAGCGCTCCTTTCCTAGCGGCTTTCCGGGGGAGGAGAACAGGGAGCGCTCCACGACTTCCGTAGCCCCGAGGGATTTCAGGTAGTCGGCATCCTGGGGGCGGCCGGTCGCCGCAACGACCTTGTATCCGAGCTTGGCCAGCACGGCCACGGCAACGCGCTGCCCACACCGCCTGCGGCGCCCGTGACGAGGATTTCTCCATCGCCCTGGCTGACCCCATGCCGCTCCAGCGCCATCACGCACAGCATGGCGGTGTAGCCCGCGGTACCGATCGCCATTGCCTGCTGCGGCGAGAATGCCGCCGGCAAAGGGGACCAGCCAGTCACCGTTGAGACGAGCCTTCTGCGCCAGACCACCCAGTGCGCCTCGCCAACCCCCCAGCCATTGAGCACCACCCAATCCCCAGCCTTGTACTCCGGGTGAGTGCTTTCCTCGACGACGCCCGCCAGGTCGATCCCCGGGATCATCGGAAACTTTCGTACCACCGGCCCTTTGCCGGTAATAGCCAAGCCGTCCTTGTAGTTGAGCGTCGAATGGCTCACACGATCGGTTCGTTGCTGCGCAGACAATAACGCTTGGATCGGTCTACATCGTCCCTTCGACCGGCGTGTTCCCCCAGCGTAGCGCCGTCACCGTCGTTGCCGCGGCATCGGTCGCAAACGACACCGTGTAATGCTGTTCGGCGCCACGACTGGCTGCTTTCAGGTAAGAACGCGATCTTTCCCGCACGGCAGGCACAGCGCCGCCGCTCGGGCGCCCAGCGGGTGTCAGGGTTGGGAGTTACCAACCAGCAGCCACCCGCAGAGCGCATGGTTCGTGGCGAGATCTGTACAGAGCGCTACTGCACTTCCCTTACCCCGGGAACTTTCCACGAGCCGTCGAGGATCGAGGGCGGATTCTCCTTCGGCCAGTACAAGCGCATCATCAACACAAATTCGCCTTTCGGCGCCGGCAGCCAGTTGGATTCCTTGTCCTTGCCGGGCGATTCGTGCTGGATGTAGAGATCAACCGACCCGTCCGGATTGGGCTTGAGCTTGTTCCGCTGGCTGAGCGTGTAGCGATTGAGCGGATTGTCCACGAAGAAATAGCCCGCGTCGTACATCGTCAGCGACCAGAAGCCGTCCACCGGCGGCAACTCGCCCTTTGCGAAGCGCATGACGTACTTCTTCTCGCCGTTGTACTTCTTCAGGACATCCGGCCCCTCCGAGGTCGGGTAGACGGCGTCCTGCGGCCGGTTGGCGCCAAGACCGATCGCGGTGACGAGCGCGCGCTGCAGATAGCCCGTTCCGTAGAGACCGGTCTTGGTGGTGAACAGCCAGCCGTTTTCGAGCTTGATGTCGCCGGCGGGAATGCCCGCCTTCATCCATCCCATGATCAGCTCTTGCGCCGGCTTCGGCGCCCCGGCGAGGCCCTTGGCGACGGCGGGATCGAGCTTCGCGGCGTCGAAGTCCTGCCCCGGCACCACGCCAATCGTCGCGAGCTTGGCCACCATCGGTGCGTCATCGGCAGCCGGCGGATTGGTCTTGAGGAGTTCGGCGAAAAGCTTGAAGTAGGTCGCGGCGTCCATGGCGTTGACCTGCTCGCGGACGGCCATCTTCATGTCGATCGCCGCATCAACCTTGGCGGGCTCGGGCTTGTAGGCCTTGCCGTAGGCGGATAGCGGAACGACCGATACCTGGTCCTGCAGGGCGTGGACCGCCTTATAGTCTTCGGGCGTTCCGGTGGAGTAGATGCGGCCGAGAATCCACACCATACCGGTCGACGACTTGTACTCGGTGACGCCCTCCGGCAGCGTTCCCGACCAGCCGGGGCCGGTGATCGCGTACTTCTGCGCCTTGGTGCCGGTAGTGCGCTTGCCCGGATCCTGGAAGACGTTCGTCCAGCCGTCGAGCATCGGGAAGAGGAAGTAGCGCCCCTTCATGTCCGGGATGCTCAGGATCCACGGTTCCTTCGACACGTCGATCCACGCGGTCGTGTAGAGCGTATCGGCGTTCGGCGCGGTGACGTCCCGGAACGACGCGTTCGGATAGGTCCGGGCGCGGACGAACTCACCCATCGGCGCGCGCGTGCCCTCCGGGCTCTCGACGTTGGTCATGACTCGCCGGGTTATTTCCATCGTGACGAGCGGGTAGGCGTAAATGTAGCCCTCGACCGCGATCGTCCGTGCTTCAACTTCCTTGGCGGCGGCCTCGGCCTTCGCTTTGACTTCCGCGGCGGCTTTATCGACGACCTTCTCCACCTTCGCTTCTTCCTGCCTGCCGCACGACGCGAGCAGCGCGACGAAGGCCCCTGCCGCCGCGACGGCAACCCATTTTTTCCACTGCTTCATGCTTCAGTCTCCTTTTCCTGTCTCAAGCAAGTCCAGTTTGTTACGACGTCGTTTCCGGTGGTGAGCTTCCCCCAACATTTCGTTTGCCAAACGGTGGGGTTTCCTGCCATCGCGCAGGTCATGCCGTATTACAGCATGCCGAGGCGCGTCGGTTCAACCGATCCCTCGATGCTCACGCCCGCCTTCAGAAGGCGAGCAATCAACCGCAGCAGGCCGGACATCAGGCGACGCCCTTGGCCTCCCGTTGCCATTGGCTCTGCGTAGTAGGGCCAGATGGACCGCAGTTGCGGCCATACCGCGCCACAGGACTTTCACCAATGACGTCACACACCAAGTCCGGCGCACACGTTTTCGCAACCGGATTGCATCTGGCCGCTGAACGGTGCAAGATCCGCGATCTTCGCCCTTAGCAACAGCCGATTCTGCCGATGCCGCCTCATGCGCCTGACTCACTGCCGGCCCCCGTCGCAATCCGGAACTCGATCCTGTGCACCGGCGCTGCCGTTCGCCTGGCGTGGGCGGCGGGCGCTCTGTTCGCCCTGTGGAGTGCTGTCTTCTGGGCGCTGGAATGACCGCCTGCCTGTCGGTGAGCACGAGGTCGCCCGTTGGTACTCAGCCGATACTGCGCTTTGACGACCTGACGCTCGCCTACCGCCGACATCCGGCCATCCATCACCTTAGCGCGCAGGTCACCGCGGGTAGCCTGCTGGCGATTGTTGGCCCGAACGGGGCCGGCAAGTCGACGCTGTTGAAGGCCATCGCCGGCGAACTGCGTCCTTCGCAGGGACGTATCGAGCGCTGCGGCCTCGGTCGTCGGCAAATTGCCTTCATGACGCAGCTGGCGACGCTGGATGCGTCATTTCCGATCAACGTCCGTGACTTTGTCGCCATGGGCCTGTGGCCACAGATGGGCGCCTTTTCCTGCGTCGACCACCGCCAGCACGATCAGCTGGACCATGCGCTGGCGTCGGTCGGCCTCACGGGCTGGGAAAAACATCCGCTCGGAACGCTTTCACGAGGTCAGTTACAGCGGGCTCTGTTTGCTCGCATTTCACTGCACGATGCGACGCTGATTCTGCTCGACGAGCCCTACGCCGCAATCGACGCCGCGACGACGCGTGATCTTGCCGCCGTCGTCAAGCGCTGGCACGCCGACGGCCGAACGGTCATTGCCGTTCTCCACGATCTTGAACACGTTCGCCACGAGTACCCGCAAACACTGCTGCTGGCGAGGGAGCTAGTCGCGTTTGGCGACACCTGGCGTGTGCTCACTAGCGAGAACCTGCTGCGGGCCCGTCAGCTTGTGGAACAGCCGGGCCAAGACCCGGCAGCGACAGTCTGTCACCACCGGGAAAATAAGGCGAACTCGGCGCCCTGATGAACGACGAGCTTTCGACCTTCCCCGTACTGGCGCCTTTTCTCGACTTTGCGTTCATGCGCCGGGCGCTTGCCGGCTGCCTGGCGTTGTCACTGGGGGCGACTCCGGTCGGCGTGTTTCTCATGTTGCGGCGGATGAGCCTTGCCAGCGATGCGATGTCGCACGCGATTCTTCCCGGCGCTGCCGTCGGCTACTTGCTCGCCGGGTTGTCTCTACCGGCGATGACCGCCGGGGGACTGGTCGCCGGGCTCGCCGTCGCCATCGTCGCTGGCGGCATCGCGCGCAATACGATCATCCGCGAAGACACGAGTCTCGCCACCTTTTACCTGCTTTCGCTGGCGGCCGGAGTCCTGATCATCTCACTGCGTGGCAGCAGCGTCGACCTGCTGCACGTCCTGTTCGGCAGCGTACTTGCCCTGGACGACGCCACCTTGCTGCTGCTTGCCGGATTCACCTCGCTGTCCGTCGTTGTCGTCGCTTTGGCGTTGCGCCTCTTCGCCCTCGACGCGTGCGACCCCGTGTACCTGGCGCACGTCAGTCGCCTTGCGCCGCTGGCTCATTACGCCTTCCTGGTGATTCTGGTGCTCAACCTGGTGGCAGCGTTTCACGCCCTGGGAACGTTGATGGCCGTCGGCATCATGGTGCTGCCCGCCGCGACGGCCCGACTGTGGCTGTCAAACCTCGGCTCCTTGCTGATTTTCGCCGTCGGTAGCGCGTTCGCCGGCTCACTGAGCGGCCTGCTGCTTTCCTACCACTTTGGCCTGCCTGCAGGGCCAGCAATCGTTCTTACCCTGGGCGCGTTTTACCTGCTGTCGCTGGTCGTTGGTCCCCTGGGTCCGATCGTCAGCCGCTGGCGAGGCGACTGGCACTTCGAGCGATGAAATCGCCGCAGCGCTTGCCGATGCTTGGCCTTCTCCTTCTGTGCCGCCACTGCCTGCCGGGACTCGTTGCGGTCTTCGCCCTGCTCGGCGCTTCCACCGCCGGGGCAGCGGCTGGCGATCGGCTGCCCGTAGTCGCCAGCTTCAGCATTCTTGGCGATCTCGTCGGCCAGGTAGGCGGCGACCGTGTCGAAGTCACGACGCTGGTCGGACCCGCTACCGACGCGCACACGTATCAGCCGACACCAACCGACGCCAGGCGGCTGGCGCGTACTCGACTGGTGGTGATCAACGGTCTGGGCTTCGAAGGGTGGATCGAGCGTCTGATCGGTTCGGCCGGCTATCGCGGCCCGGTGCTCGTTGCCAGCCAGGGAGCCCAAATTCTCCATCCGTCGTCGGCGACTGACGGCAAACGGAGTGGGCACTCGCACCCCCGCTTCGCCGCCGACCCACACGCATGGCAGGACCTCGGCAATGGCCGCCGCTACGTCCACAACATCGCCGCCGCACTAACCGCGGCAGATCCAGCGGGCAAAGCGGTCTACGAGGCCAACGCTACTCGCCTGAACGAGCAGTTGCAGGCGCTCGATACGGAGATCAGAACGACTCTTGGCGCCCTGCCGGCCAACAAGCGCAAGGTCGTCACCTCGCACGATGCGTTCGCCTATTTCGGTCGCGCTTACGGCGTGCGCTTCATCGCTCCGGTCGGTGTCGGCAACGACGCCGAACCCTCAGCAGCGGACGTCGCGGCGATCATCCGCCAGCTGCGTCAGGAGCAGGTCAAGTCGGTCTTTCTTGAAAACGTCACTGACCCACGTCTGCTCCAGCAGATCAGCCGCGAATCGGGTGCGCGTATCGGCGGCACGCTCTACTCGGACTCGCTGGGCCGTCCAGGAACGCCGGCCGCAACCTATCTCGGCATGATGCGGGAAAACTATCGGACGCTGCGCGGGGCGCTGGTCGATTAGAGCTGCCTCGTCGATCGTGTCCCGGCGACTTTTGCCCCGCCTCGCCGAAGATCGGTCGATCGACCTTCGGCGGAAGCACGACAGGTCTCCGATCAGCAACTGTCATCAAATCGACACACGAACGACACACACTGCTGACACCCCCACCCTGGTTCAAGGAGACCTGCGATGACGTCGGCCCAACCCCCCTTCCTGCGTACGAAAACTGTGCGCCACATCGTATTGCCGGCGGCGCTGGTGCTCAGCTCCTGGATAGCAGCCGCGGATCCCGTGATCAGGATCGACGGATCGAGCACTGTCTACCCGATTACCGAGGCGTTGGCACAACAATTTCAGCGCGCACGACTGCACGAGGTGCACGTCAATGTCGGGGTCTCCGGCACCAGTGGCGGTTTTGCCAAGTTTTGCCGCGGGGAGACCGATATCGCCAGTGCGTCGCGACCGATCCTGAAGAAGGAAATGGCGGCGTGTGCGCAAGCCGGCATCCGCTACTACGAAATGCCGCTCGCTTACGACGCGCTAACGGTCGTGGTCAATCCGCAGAATACGTTCGTCAATAGCTTGAGCATCGCCGACCTGCGGAAGCTCTGGGAACCGCAAGCGCAAGGCAAGATCAACACCTGGAAAGACCTTAACCCGGCGTGGCCGGCGCAAAAGATCCAGCTTTATTCCCCTGGCGCCGATTCCGGAAGTTTTGAGTACTTTACCGAAGTCGTCGTCGGGACCAGCAAGTCCAGCCGCACTGACGTGTCGACTGCCGAAGACCACGGCGTCCTGGTCGATGGGATCGCCAACAACAAGGACGCCCTCGGTTACGTCGCGCTCGACTACTACGTCGAAAATCAGCATCGGCTGAAAGCGGTGGCGATCAGTGACGACAAGCAAGCAGTCCCGCCGACGATCGCCAACATTCGCAACGGCAGCTATCAGCCACTATCGCGACCGGTCTTTCTGTACGTCAGCGAGAAAGCGTTGGCAAAACCCGCAGTTCAGCAATTCGTTGACTTCAGCATGAAGAACGCGGCCCGCGTCGTTGACGAAGTGAACTACTTGCCGCTGCCGGCGCGCGCCTACAGTGACAACCTCGAACGGATTGCGGCGAAGAAGATGGGTAGCGTCTACGGTGGTGAAGACAAGGGCCGCCTGCGGCCGGCCGACTCGCTGCAGATTCTCAGAGCGCTGATGCACGGCTCCTGAACGTCTCCGACCGCCGAGAAAACCAGGCGGCGAGCAACGGACGAGTGCTCTCGCCGATTGGCTCGCCGCTCTTGGTCAAGAACTCGAATGTTCGTTCTCACTGCGTCGCGAAGGAAGAAGTCATCCGACTCCGCGACGTGATCCCCTTCAAGTCATGGCATGAAGAGTATTGCTGGCGACGTACCGCCTGCAATCGACCTTTTCCTCTCGGCGGCGTCATCAGCCTGTCACATCGGTAGCGCACACTCCATCGTGTGACGGGTACTCAGAGAGGAGTCTGCGATGAAACAAGGGCCGACAAGAACCGTGATGTTCGCGTTGGGTTTCGGCGCCACGCTGGCGGCCGAATCGGCAGTGCTGGCCGCCCCGGCCGTCGTCAAAATCGACGGTTCGAGTACGGTTTTTCCGATTTCGGAAGCAGTCGCCGAAGAGTTTCTGAAGACCAGAAAAGGTCGTGTGCAGGTCACGGTCGGCATTTCCGGCAGCGGCGGCGGCTTCAAGAAGTTCTGCCGCGGCGAGATTGACATTGCCAATGCCTCGCGGCCGATCTTCCGGAAAGAGATGGACGACTGTGCCAAGGCGAGCATTCGCTACTACGAAATGCCGATCGCCTACGACGCGCTGACCGTGATGGTTAACCCGCAGAACACGTTTATCAATAGTCTGAGCGTCGCCGAACTGAAGAAGATCTGGGAACCCGCCGCGCAAGGCCGGATAACGAGCTGGAAGGACGTCAACCCGGCGTGGCCCGATCAGAAGCTGAAACTGTTCGGTGCCGGCGCTGACTCGGGGACCTTCGACTACTTCACGGAAGCCATCGTCGGCAAGGCAAAATCAAGCCGCGGCGACTACACCGCGTCAGAAGACGACAACGTCCTCGTCCAGGGAATTTCCGGCGACAAGGGGGCGCTCGGCTACTTTGGCTTCGCCTACTACGTCGAGAACCAGAAGAAGCTGAAGGCAGTCGCGATCGACAGCGGCAAGGGTGCGATCGCACCGACCGTCGAGAACGTCGACAACGGTTCGTACCGCCCCCTGTCGCGGCCGATCTTCATCTACGTCAGCGAGAAGGCGCTCGATCGGCCCGAAGTCAGAGACTTCGTCACCTTCTACATGCAAAACGCGGCTCCTCTGATCAAGGAGGTGAAGTACATTCCGCTGCCAGCGAAAGCCTACACCGGCAATCTCGAGCACGTTGCCAGAAAAAAGCTTGGCACCGTTTTTGGCGGCCAGAGCGAAGTCGGCCTGACGATCGACGACTTGATGAAGCGTGAGTCGCAACTATAGCGCGCCGTCAGCACCAAACCCCATGCACCTCTCCTCCCCCACCGGAACGTCCGGTATCGCGTCAACGCACACTTTGCCGCGCGCACCCGCCGACTTTGGATGGCGCGCCAACAAGCGGCGCCACCGACTCGCGGAGCGCATCATCGAAGGTTTGCTGTTCTGCGCCGCGCTGGTTTCGGTGCTGACGACGGTTGCCATCGTCGGCGTTCTCGCCTGGGAATCGATCCTTTTTTTCCGTACGGTGTCGTTGTTCGACTTTCTCACGGACACCCAGTGGACGCCTCTCTTCGACGACGCCCATTTCGGCATTCTGGCCTTGCTTTCGGGCACGCTGACGACGACCCTGGTCGCCTTGCTGCTGGCGATCCCGCTCGGCACGGTACTTGCGGTCTATTTGTCTGAATTTGCCCCGTTTCGCGTCCGCGAGGCGGCAAAACCCTTACTCGAACTGCTGGGTGGCGTGCCGACGATTGTCTACGGCTATTTCGCGCTGCTCTTTCTGACCCCCCTGCTGCAGCGGATCCATCCCGACCTCCCCGGCTTCAACATGCTGTCGGCTGGATTGGTGATGGGAGTGATGATCGTCCCGTACGTCAGCTCGCTCTCCGAGGATGCGATGCGGGCGGTGCCGATGACCCTACGCGAAGCGTCCTACGCCATGGGAGCGACCCGCCTGCAAACTGCCCTCTTCGTCGTCACGCCGGCCGCCCTTTCCGGGCTCGCTTCCTCGTACATCCTGGGCATCTCGCGGGCCGTCGGCGAGACCATGGTCGTCGCCATCGCCGCCGGCATGCAGCCCAACTTCACCTTCAACCCGGCTGAACCCGCGGCGACGATCACCGCCTATATCGTCCAGGTCGCCCTCGGCGACCTGCCACACGGTTCGCTCGGTTATCAGACGATTTTTGCTGCCGGACTGACGCTGCTGCTGATCACTCTGCTCTTCAATATCGCCGGCCACGTGTTGCGCAAGCGCTTTCGGGAGTCCTATTGATGACCCAAGAGAGGCCCTATGGGGGCGATACCGCCGCTGCGGCGGAGGTAAGCCGTCACGCGATGCGACGAGTGATCGCCCGCCACAAGACCTGGGATGGTCTGTTCCGACTCGCCGGCATCGTCGCGCTGCTCTTCGCGATGCTGGTCTTTCTCATCCTCTTCGGTCAGATGCTGGTGCACGGCCTGCCGCACCTATCGTGGGACTTTTTCACTCATTTCCCTTCGCGCCGTGCCGCCAGCGCGGGAATTCTTTCCGCCTGGGTCGGCACGCTGCTGGTCATGTTGGTAACCGCGGTCGTCGCCATCCCGCTCGGGGTCGGCGCCGGCATCTACCTCGAAGAGTACGCGCCGAAAAACGTGCTGACCGACCTCATCGAAATCAACGTCACCAATCTCGCGGGTTTGCCATCGATCATTTACGGCTTGCTCGCGCTCGGACTCTTCGTTTATCAGTTCGGTCTCGGGCAAAGCATCGCTGCGGCCGGACTCACGCTTGCACTGCTCATCCTGCCGGTGGTCATCGTTGCCACACGAGAAGCGATCCGCACCATCCCGCAAGCGATTCGCGAAGGCGCCTACGCTTGCGGGGCCAGCAAATGGCAGGTCGTCGCTCACCATGTCGTACCCTATTCCTTGCCGGGTATCCTGACCGGGGTGATCATCGGCCTCGCCCGCGCGATCGGAGAAACAGCGCCAATCATCACCATTGGCGCACTCACTTTCATTGCCTTCTTGCCCCCGTCGCCGTTTGCGGACCCCGACAAACTGGTTTCCTTCGACTGGCTGGGTGCACCATTTACGGTACTGCCGATCCAGCTCTTCAACTGGATCTCGCGGCCGGAAGCCGCTTTTCACGCCAATGCCGCCGCGGCCGGCCTGGTGTTGATCGCCATGACCTTGTCGATGAACGCGATCGCGATCTGGATTCGCTATCGTTTCCGGAAGAAGATCAAATGGTAAGCCGAGAACTCAAGGCGGACGTCAGGGCGCTCAACTTCTACTACGGCAACTTCCAGGCGCTGAAAAATGTCGATCTTCGTGTCGAGAAAAATCAGGTAACTGCTCTCATCGGCCCTTCGGGTTGTGGCAAGTCAACGTTTCTTCGCTGTTTCAATCGCATGCACGACCTCTACCCGAACATGCGTTACGAGGGGGAAATCGTTCTCTACCCGGATGGGATCAATATCGTCTCGCGGCTGGTCGATCCGATCGAAGTACGCATGCGCGTAGCGATGGTCTTCCAGAAGCCCAACCCCTTTCCCAAGTCGATCTACGAGAACGTCGCCTATGGTCTGCGCGTACGTGGCGAGCGCAATCGACAGGTCATCGACGAGAAGGTGGAGGACGCGCTACGACACGCCGCCCTGTGGGACGAGGTCAAGAACCGCCTGCAAGACCTCGCCTTCAATCTCTCGGGAGGGCAGCAGCAACGCCTGTGCATCGCCCGAGCGCTGGCAACCGACCCCGAGATATTGCTGTTTGATGAACCGACCTCGGCGCTCGATCCCATCGCCACTGCCCGCATCGAGGAACTGGTCAACGAACTCAAGCACCGCGTGACCATACTGATCGTCACGCACAATATGCAACAGGCCGCGCGCGTTTCGGCCTATACGGCCTTCATGTACATCGGCCAGTTGATCGAGTTCGACGACACCCGAAAGATATTCACCAACCCGTCGTCACGCCTCACGGAGGAGTACATCACCGGGCGTTTTGGCTGAACGATCCGGCGACAGCAAGCCACAGACGTCAGTCAGGGCGCCGCAAGAACAGGTAAAGTGCGGCGACCGTCAGCAACAGAAAGCAGACCGCCGACCAGTTGGCCAGCGATAGACCGAGGAAAAGCCAGTCCTTGCTCGAACAGAAGCCGGTCGCCATGAACAGCGACGGCCAGCGGACGCCAAACCAGTCGACCAGTTGTTCAATCAGGGTCGGTTCACCAAAGCCACACTCTGCGCTGGGACTCGGGAAATACTGCAGCCAGCTTTGATAAACGGCGGTCGTGACCCCGCCGGCCGCGGTCAACACCAGCAGGCCGCTCCACAGGCGCCGCATCACCGGCCAGGCGACTCCAAGCAGCGCCAGCAAGACCAGCAGCAGATAGAGCAGCCGCTGGAAGATGCACAGTGGGCACGGCTGCAGACTCATCAACTCGCCAAGGGCGAAACCGGCGACCAGCAGCGAGCCGGCTGCCAACCCAAACAGCGCAAATCCGCCGCGCACTGAAACTCCCATCGACCCCCCTGATCAAGCGAGCACGTAGCTACGCAGGCGCACCGACAGCTGCTGCAACTGGCGAATGCCGGACGCTTCGGCGCGCTCGCACCAGTCCTGCAGAGCGGTCAACAACTGCTCACGCGAAGCACTCGAACGTTCCCAAATGGCCGTCAAGTCGTCGCGCATGCGGTAGGCGATCGCCAGCGCCTGGCTCTCCCTAAACAGCGAATCGAGCCGCCCCACCATCTCCGGCGGGACCGTCGCCGAATCAGCCGCCAGCCAGCGCTTGAGTCCCTTGAAGCGCCGGCTGTCGTGTAAACGGACGAGTTCTTCGCGATAGACCTGCTGCAAGGACTTGGCGTAGCGATAGAGCAGATCGTAGCGATGGGTAATCACCGCCTGCAGCGTCTGAAGGTCGACCACCGGTCGCAGGGCCCCGAGACGGGGCCGAGGCGCGACCTTCTTGACGCGTGCCAGCCCGCACAGCGACAGCAGGCAAATGTACAGCCAGCCGATGTCGAACTCATACCAGCGGCTCGACAACCTGGCCGACGTCGCAAAGGCATGGTGATTGTTGTGCAGCTCTTCACCACCAATCAGGATGCCCCACGGCATGAGGTTGGTACTCGCATCGGCCGAGCTGAAGTTGCGATAGCCCCAGAAATGACCGAGACCATTGATGACTCCGGCCGCCCAGAACGGAATCCAGAGCATCTGCGCCACCCAGATCAGCGACCCGGCCAGCACCCCGAAAAGCACGACGTCGATCAGCAGCATGATCCCTATCCCCAGCTTGCTCCAAGGCGTATAAACGTGCCGTTCGATCCAGTCGTCGGGAGTTCCTCGCCCGTAGCGATCGAGCGTTTCCCGGTTGCGCGACTCCTTGACATACAGAAAGACTCCCGCCCACAGCACACGGTTGATACCCAGGATCTGCGGACTGTGAGGGTCGTCTGCCGTCTCGCAGCGCGCGTGGTGCTTGCGATGGATCGCCGCCCACTCCCTGGTCACCATACCCGTCGTCAGCCATAGCCAGACGCGAAAACCATGTGCGACCAGCGGATGCAGGTCCAGCGCACGGTGCGCCTGATGCCGATGCAGATAGATCGTCACGGACGCGATCGTCAAGTGGGTCATGGCCAACGTAAGCAGCAGGTAACCCCACCAAGGCCAAGCGAACAATCCGGCATTCATTTTGTCACCTCCCGAACCATCAATCTCCCGCGGCGCTTTCCTGTTTTCAACTCAGGTCCAAACGGCCTCGGTAGGCCATCGCCCGAGTCGAAGCAGCCAGCGCCCGGCCAGCGATTCTAAGCCAATCGCTCCTTGCTGCAAGCAGCAGATATCCGTCAATGGTCTCGGACCGGCGCCACGCCCGGTCAGGTTTATCGCAAGGGACCAACCGGTTATTATTAGCCGATGAAGACACGCATCCTGCTGGTTGAGGACGACGAGCGCCTCGCCGAACTGACCGCCGAGTATCTGCGCAAGAACGGCTTTGAAGTCGTCGTCGAAGCGCGCGGCGACACCGCCGAGAAGCGCATTCTCGGCGAACGCCCGGATCTGGTGGTTCTTGACGTCATGCTGCCTGGCAAGGACGGTTTCGAGGTCTGTCGTGCCGTGCGCCCCCATTATCCAGGGGTGATCCTGATGCTGACCGCCCGCGACGAAGACTTCGACCAGATTTTTGGCCTCGAACTGGGCGCTGACGATTACATTGCCAAACCCGTTCAGCCGCGCCTACTGCTCGCGCGGATCAAGGCGCTGCTCCGTCGCGCACCGGTGGTGGCAAGCAACTCCGCCGAGGGTGGCGACGGAAGCGAACCTGCCGAACTCGCTTTTGGCAAGTTTCACATCAGTCAGGCCACGCGCAGCACACACCTCGGTGACGAAGTCATCGATCTGACCACCGCCGAGTTTGACCTCCTTTGGCTACTCGCCCGCCACGCCGGCAACATCCTGTCGCGGGACGACCTGCTCCAGGAATTGCGCGGCATCGGCTTCGATGGACTCGACCGCTCGATCGACGCCCGCATCTCTCGCCTGCGGCGCAAGCTCGGCGACGATCCGGAGAATCCCACGCGGATCAAGACGGTACGCGGCAAGGGATACCTGTTCAGTCGACACGACTGGCAGTAGCCGGCGGACTGATCGTTTGGCGACCGGAACCCCAACCCCCTGGCGCGGACGCTACAGCCTCTCCCGGCTGTTCTTCAACTTTTACCTGCTGGTCATGGGGTCCTTCGTTGCGATCGCGGTGTTCGCCGACTTCGTGATCTCGACCGCCGTCAAGGGCATCACCGATGACTACACGAGCCGCTTCATGCGCGGCACGATCGTGCTCATCGAGGAAGAGCTGTTTCGCCGACCACGTTCCGAGTGGCCGAAAACGATTGAGGCACTCGATCGGAAGTTCGCCTACCGGCTGGGGATCGTCGACCGCTGGACGCTCAAGCTGCCTCCCAGAGAAGCCGAGAAGCTCGACGACGGCGAACTGGCCATCGACGCCAAGGGCGACATCATCTACCACCGGCTCAAGCAAACGCCGCAAATCCTCATCGTCGGCCCATTTTCACCCGATCGCAACCCCGAGTATCGGCGCGGAATGCCGCTCGATCTGCGTATCAGCCTGCTCACCTGGAGCCTGATCGGACTCTGTCTGGCGATCGTCGTCTGGCTCTGGGTGCATCCGGTCTGGCGAGATCTGGAGGCGATGCGCCAGACGGCGCGCACGCTCGGTGAGGGCCACCTCGAAGCACGAGCCCCGACGATGCGCAGTAGTGCCTTCGGCCCGCTCGCCGAGACGCTCAACGGTATGGCCGAACGCATCCAGCGGCTGATGGCGACGCAGAAAGAACTGTCAACGGCGATCTCGCACGAACTGCGAACGCCGATCGCCCGCATGCGCTTCGAGCTGGAGATGCTCGCCGAGACCGACGAACGAAACGAACGGCAGCGCTTGGGGAGCATGATGGAAGGGGACCTCGACGAACTCGACGGCTTGATCGACTCGAGTTTGACCTACGCCCGCTTCGAGCGCGAACAGCCCGAATTGCAGCTCACGCTGGTCGAACTGGCGCCGTGGATCGAACAGCAGGCGGAAGCCAATCGTCTGCTCGGACGCCGGCTGGAAATGATGGTCGATACCTCGCGCCTACCGCCAGGTCAGCGCGTCGAACTCGACTGCCGCAGCATGCCGTACGCGGTCAGCAATCTGCTGCGAAATGCGATCAAGTACGCCCGCAGCCGCATCTGCGTCAGTGCCGACATTATCAACGGTCGAATCGATCTCCACGTCGACGACGACGGCATCGGCATACCGCCAGGTGAACGCGAGCGCGTCTTTTCCGCCTTTACGCGCCTTGATCGATCACGCGACCGCGGCACGGGGGGTTACGGCCTTGGTCTTGCCATCGCCCGCTTGGTGCTCGAACAGCATGCCGGAACGGCCTCGGCGGGCGATTCTCCGCTCGGTGGGGCGCGCTTCACCCTTAGCTGGCCCTTGTCACAAAGTGTCACGGTAAGCTGACGCAAGTCCTGAAGACTGATCTGCGATCGCCTCCTATGATCGTTGTCTTACCACAACAACACCGGAGGCTACCCATGACTAATCGTTGTCAGTACCATTACGAGCACTTTCTCGCCGCCACCCGCCAACACTTCTTCGGTGGTGATGCGGCGCTGGCGCCAGTCGCTGGCGAAACTCGTCAGGACAACGACGACGACCACGATTTTGGACAGAAAGTCACTCCCGGCGGGTAAGCAAGTTGGCGCGCGTGCCCGTGCGTTTTCCCCTCGCTGAGGGATTCGGCATCTTCCTGGGCCTTGCCGCCTGGGACCTGCTGACCGACGGCGAGGCCCATTTCCTCAAGGCATTGCTGGTCGCGGTCGCGGTTGCCGTGATCTGGTACGCGGCGCGCAGACTTTATGTGCGATTCACACACACGGCGTCACGAAAGTCCCTCAGTCGGCCATCAGACCAGTCCGACGCCGAGGTCTAACGTTGCGTCGACCTAATTTTCCGCCTTTGACCTCCCCTGCTACCCATCTCCTTGATGGGATTTGACCCGCGCCCTTCCCGGGCGCGGGTTTTTTCTTCGCAAGTTCGCCGGGGTCGCTTCCGGCGTCAGCTCCCGACCGTCGGCGGCGTAGCCTTTGTCGCTGGTGCTGGAACCTCGCCCAGCAAACGGACTTCGCGCTGCGGGAATGGAATCTCGATGTCACTGTCGCGAAACGCCCGCCAGATCGCCAGGTTGATCGCCGAGCGCACGCCGCCCGTTCCCTGCTGCGGATCGCCAATCCAGAAACCCAGCTCGAGGTTGATGCCACTGTCGGCGAAAGCGGTCACCAGCGCCTGCGGCGCTGGATCGTCCAGCACGCGCGGCTGCTCCTGCGCCGCCTGAGTCATTAGGCGCATGGCTTGTTCGAGGTCGCTTCCATACGCAACCTGGACATTGACGACGACGCGCAAACGGGAATCGGTGAGCGACTCGTTGCGCACGATATTCGACACCAAATACTCATTGGGGATGATCACCTCGGTACCGGACAGCGTACGCACAACCGTATAGCGGGCGGTAATCTGGCTGACGACACCCGAGGTATTGGCGTCGATAGCCACCAGGTTGCCGATGCGCAACGACCGATCGAGCAGGATGATGAAGCCGCTGACGTAGTTGCTGGCGATTTTCTGCAGGCCGAGGCCGAGGCCAACCGCCAACGCGCCGCTGAAGACCGACAGCGCGGTGACGTCGATGCCAACCAGTGAGAGACTGAGCAGCAACGCGGCAACCGACAGCACCGCCCGCACCAGGCGACCGAGAACGACGCGGATGTTCGCATCCATGGTCTCCCGGGCGAGTAGTCGATTCTCGATCAGTCCGGACACCCAGAGTGCGACGAGCACCGCAACGCACACCGTGACAATGCCGGTCAGCAAGGTCCACAGGTCAAGCTTCTGTTTGCCGATCGGCAAGCTGACCTGTTCCAGCAGTTGGATCAGCGGCTCGGAAAGCCCCGTGATGTAGAACGCAAGGCAGAGCCAGATGCCGGTGGCGATCATCCGCTCCCAAGACGCAAGCATGCTGCCGGGGTGAAACGCCTGTCGCAGGACATAGATCGCCGCGCGCACCAGAGCCAACGAGAGAAGCAACGGAACGGCGACGTCGAACAGGCTGACCGGCCCGAGCTGCCAGTACTTGAACGCGCGGCGCACGATGACGACGAAAAGCAAGGCAAGCAGGGGCATCGCGATCCGCTTGAGGCTGCCGGAGCCGAAAGCCCGCAACGCACTACCCTCTTCGGCACCGGCGCTTGTGTCTTTCCGCCGGCGTCCGTAGCGCGTCAGAATTCCGGCCAGAAACAGGCTGACGGCGACGGCCAGCACCTGCCAGAGGAATCCGGGGTCGCTGACGTCGCGCCAGAGTTCGCGCAACAGAGCAAAAAACTGTTGTTCGTTCATTTGCGCTCCATCACTGCCGCATAGAACCCGTCGGTCGCATGCCGATGCGGCAGCAGGCGAAGACGTTCGCCGGTAGCCAGGAAAATGCCTTGTGCGGCAAGGATTTCTTCCGCCGAAGAGGCGACGAAGTCGGGGTGAAGGTCGAGAAAACTCTGCACGACTGCCTCGTTCTCGGCCTCGAGCAGACTGCAGGTGGCATATACCAGACGCCCGCCCGGCTTCAGCAGACCCGCCGCCGCCGCCAGGATCGCCCGCTGCTTGGCACTCAATTCAGCGACGCTTTGCGGCGTTTGTCGCCATTTGAGGTCCGGATTGCGGCGCACGGTGCCGAGACCGGAGCACGGTGCGTCGACCAGCACGCGGTCCAGTTTGCCGCTAAGGCGCCTAATCCGGCTGTCGCGCTCCGAATCGATGCGCACCGGGTGTACATTCGAAAGGCCCGAGCGCGCCAAGCGTGGCTTCATACGCGCGAGCCGCTGCTCAGCGACGTCGAAGGCGTACAGTCGACCCTGCGAGCGCATCATGGCACCCATCTGCAAGGTTTTGCCCCCAGAACCGGCGCAGAAGTCGGCGACCATTTCGCCGCGCTTTGGCTGCAGCAGGTACGCCAGAAGCTGGCTACCTTCGTCCTGTACCTCGAAGCTCCCGTCGAGAAACCTGGGGTGTTTGGCCAAGGCTGGCCTGCCGTCGACGCGGATCCCCTGCAGGGCGTAAGGGCACGCTGCTGCCGACAGCCCGTCCGCCTGCAGTCGCGCCAGCACGACGTCACGTTCGGCTTTCAGGGAATTCACTCGCAGGTCAAGCGGCGCGGGTTGATTGAGGGCGAAGGCCAGACGCTCCACTTCGTCCGCCGGATAGACGGTCAGCAATTGCCGGTAAAACCAGTCCGGTAGATCGGCGCGCACGTCCGCCGGCAGATCCTCCGTCCGGACGGCTTTCGCCTGTGCCAGCCACTTGCTCTCGCTTTCGCTGAGGACGCTCTCCAGCTGTCGGCGGTTGAATCCTTTCACACAGGCCAACGCGGCGAGCAGCAGGCGCCGCGCGGTGAGTTCACCGGCGCAACGCGCCGACAGCGAACGTCGCCGCCGTAGCACGAGATAGGCTGCGTCGGCAACAAACGAACGATCCGCCTGCCCCAGCTCGCGATGGCGACGAAAGAAGGCGGATACCACCGCGTCGGCGGCGAGCCGGGTGCTCAGCAGTTCGCTGAGCAGCGCCTCGGCGCCAGCGAAAAGCAGCGGTGTCACGCGTGTGCTCACAGATCGCCACCAAGGTCGATCGCGGTAACCACCTGCACGTAGAGATCACCGCGACGGTCAGCATGTTGTACCCGGACGGGCAGTAAAGCTCTGTCGTACGCCAGCCAGAGATCGGTCGTCGTCGAACCCTGAACGCGCAGATGCAGGCAGCGGAACGTCCCGGCCGGCGTCTCGATCGTCTCGTCTCCGACAACCTCAAGGGGATAGGTGGTTAGCTTTTTCCCGGTCACGATGGGCAGGCTGGTACCCGTGGTGAGCTTGTCCATCAAACCGAGCTGGTAATAGAGCGACAGCAGATCCTGCGTACCCGGCGACAGCGGCTGCGGTGGCCGGGTACGCAACTGCAGACGCATCGCGTCCCAGTCGAAGTCTGCCCCCTCTTCGGTTTCTCTTTGCGTCTGGCGACTGCGGAACTGCTCGGGCCGCAAGCCGGTAGCGGTCAACCGTCCGCGGCTTTCGAGTTCGACCTGCAAGGGTCGAAACAGACCGACCAGCCCGCTCGTCTCGGTGGTCGCAACAATCCGATAGGCCCCCTCGACGACCTCCCACTGATGAACCGCACGACCCACCTGAAATCCCTGATCACCGCGCTCGACGCGATACTCGATCCGTCCCCTGGACGGCAACGACACGGCTGGCGCCCGGGTCGCCGATTCGGCTGCAGCCTCGTTCCCTTCGGCGTCCCCGGTGATCACGGCCGGATCTGCCGCCAGAGGCTCGGCGAGCGTACCGTTCGCCGCCGGCGGCAGCGTTTCGTTTGCCTGCGCGGTCGCGACATTCACCTTAGGCAATAACCGCGGCGCGGGTCGCGCACGGCGCACGGGAGGTCGGGGCCTTGCGGCCGGCGACGGCACCTCCGTCTGTGGCGGGGTCGCCAGCGGCACCGCCACAGACGGCTTAACTTCGACGATCAACGGCGGTGGGTCGGCGGCCATCGACAAATCGAGGTCCGGAACAACGAGGAGCAAGCCGTGCAAGCCGAGCGAGGCGGCGAACGCGAGGGCCAGGACAAATGGCATCGCGGCGCCGGTTCACGCCGCCCCCAGCTGCGGCGCAATGAGTCGTCCGCCACTGTCCTGGTGGGCGTCGAGCAAGACTCGTCCTTTGACGACACGTAAACGTCCCTCCGCAAACCAGCCAACCGCCAGCGGGTAAAGGCCGTGTTCCTGCTGCAAGACACGTGTCGCGAGCGTCGCCTCGTCGTCGTCGTCGAGTACAGGAACGGCTGCCTGTACGATGATCGGCCCGTGGTCCAGTTCGGTGGTGACGAAATGGACGGTGCAGCCATGCACCCGCACGCCTTCGGCGAGTGCCCGCCGGTGCGTGTGCAACCCCGGAAACGCCGGCAGCAGGGAAGGATGGATATTCATCAGCCGGCCCTCGTAACGGCTGACGAAACGCTTGCCGAGGATGCGCATGAAACCGGCAAGGAGAACGAGATCCGGTGCCCAGGCGTCAACCACCGCAGCCAGCTCATCGTCGAACGCCTCGCGGTCAGCGAACCGGGTGTGCTCGACCACCGCCGTCGGCACGCCGAAGGCCTTGGCCGTCGCCAGCCCGGCCGCATCGGCCCGATTGGAAACGACGCCGGCGATCGTCACCGGCAACGCGCCGTCGGCGACCGCCGCCAGCAGCGACGCCATATTGCTGCCACGACCGGAAATCACGATCACCACGCGCATCATGCGCGCCTCTGCTGCAGCCAGCCATAAACCACAGGCAGCAGGGAAACCACGATGATCGCGACGATCACCAGCGTCAGATTCTTCTGTACCCACGGCAAGTTGCCAAACCAGTAGCCGGCAAGCGTCAGCGAGAGCACCCAGGCGACGGCACCGATGACGTTGAAAAACTGGAAGCGGGCGTAGTCCATCCGTCCGATTCCCGCCACGAACGGTGCGAAAGTGCGGAACAGGGGGAGAAAACGCGACAACACCAGCGTCTTGCCGCCATGTCGCTCGTAGAAGGCGTGCGTTTTCTCGAGTGCGGCGCGATTAAAGAAGCGCGATTGCTCCCAGTGGAACACCCGCGGCCCAAGAAAGCGCCCGATATGATAGTTGACCGTATTACCGAGGATCGCTGCGCCAGTGAGCACAAGCAGCAGCAGGAGAATGTCCATCCCGCCGAGCGCTGCCAGAGCGCCAGCGACGAACAGCAGCGAGTCACCAGGCAGAAAGGGAGTTACCACGAAACCGGTTTCGCTGAAGATGATGAAGAACAGAATCGCATATACCCACTGCCCGTAAAGCTGCAGCAGAACTGCCAAGTGCTTGTCGAGATGCAGGATGATGTCGATGAAGCCGGTCAGGTAGTCCATCAGCGAACGGAAGCGAGAGCACCGGTCAGCCGGCAAGGCGGGATTCTACCGGAAGCCTGGCGACTATAATGGGCCAATGTCGGACAGCCACCGCATTCATCTGTTGCCTGACCTGCTGATTAGTCAGATCGCCGCTGGCGAAGTGGTCGATCGTCCGGCAGCGGTTCTCAAGGAGCTGCTCGAAAACGCGCTCGACGCGGGCAGTACGACGATCGAAGTCAGTCTCGAGGAGGGCGGCAGCCAGTTGCTGCGTGTCAGCGACAATGGCTGCGGCATCGCCGGCGACGAGCTGGCGCTCGCGCTCACCCGCCACGCCACTTCGAAGATCCATTCGCTGGCCGAACTGCATTCGGTTGCCACTCTCGGCTTCCGCGGCGAAGCACTGGCCTCGATCGCAGCCGTCGCGCGCCTGACTCTGACCAGCCGACAGCACTCGGCGACAGGCGGATCCCGGGCGCACGCCTGGCGCCTTACCGGCGAGCCCGGCGCGCAGCCCGAGCCGGCGGCGCTGGCAGCCGGCACCGTCGTCGAAATGCGCGACCTGTACTACAACACACCGGCGCGGCGAAAGTTCTTGCGTTCGCCAGCGACCGAATTCGCTCACTGCGCGGCAGCGCTGAAGCGTATCGCGCTGGCCAATCCGGGAGTCGCCTTCTCGCTCGCTCACCACGGCCGCGTCAGCCTGCATCTCGCACGCGGCGAGCTACGCGACCGCGCGGCTGCCATCCTCGGCGACGAATTTCTCGCCCAGTCGCGCCCGCTGGAGCTTGCGGCGGGCCCTCTGCGTCTATTCGGCTACTGTGCTTTGCCGGAGTTTTCGCGCGCGCGCGCGGACGCTCAATACGCGTATGTCAATGGCCGCTTCGTGCGCGACAAGTTGCTCACTCACGCCGTACGCGAAGCCTACCGGGACGTGCTGCACGGCAACCGCTATCCGGCCTTCTGCCTGTTTCTGGAAGTCGAACCGACGACGGTAGACGTCAACGTTCACCCGCAAAAGACCGAGGTACGCTTTCGCGACGCGCGTTCAATTCACCAGTTCGTCTTTCATGCCGTCGAGAGACTGCTCGCCGACCGGCTACCGGGCCTTTCGGCAGACGGCGACGCCGAACTCCTCGCGCCGACAGCGGCGACGCCCCACCGCGATGCCGAGCTGCGCTCCTACCCCTCCGCGCCGATTCAACGCTCGCTGCACGTCGGCGAGGCGGCCGCGACCGCGTCGTATCTGGATTTCGTCAGCCCACCCCGAGATCACGCGCCCATACCCGCTGTCGAAGGCACCGACGTGCCGCCGCTCGGCTATGCGCTGGCACAGTTGCACGGTATCTATGTGCTGGCAGAAAACGTTCAGGGATTGCTCATCGTCGACCTGCACGCGGCCCACGAGCGCATCCTTTACGAAAAGCTGAAACAGGCACTTGCCGAACACACCCTGGCGGTACAACCCTTGCTGATCCCGGCGGTGCTCACTGCCGACGAGAGCGAGATCGCGGCAGTCGAGGACTATCAGCCAGCGATCCAGGCGCTCGGTTTCGAACTGGCTCCGCTCGGCCCACGACAGCTCGCCATCCGCAGCGTTCCCGAGATTCTGCTTGGCAGCGATCCCGCGGCCCTCGTGCGCGCCCTGCTCGACGAGTTGAACACTCACGGCGCAACCACCTGCCTGACCAGTCGACGCAATCAGCTACTGTCAAGCATGGCCTGCCACGGTGCCGTCCGCGCGCGGCGCCGGCTTTCGCTGCACGAGATGAACGCCTTGCTGCGACAGATGGAAGCGACCGAGCGCTCGGACCACTGCAACCATGGTCGCCCGACCTGGACTCAGCTGACGCTGGCAGACCTGGACCGTCACTTCGAGCGCGGGCGCTGACCGTGCCGGCCGATCTGTCGCCGCCGCCGCCGGCGGTCTTGTTGATGGGTCCGACTGCGACCGGCAAATCGGCGCTAGCCATCGCGCTTTGCCGCCGCTTCCCTTTCGAGCTGGTCAGCGTCGATTCCGCGCAAGTGTTTCGCGACATGGATATCGGCACGGCGAAGCCGGACGCGGCAACGCGCGCCGCCGTTGCGCATCATCTGATCGACCTCATCACGCCGCTCGAAGCGTACTCGGCAGCGCGCTTCCGGAACGACGCCCTGAGCGCGATGAAAGCGATCAGCGAGCGAAACAAGGTGCCGCTTCTGGTCGGCGGCACCATGCTCTACTTCAAAGCCCTGCTGGACGGCCTGGCCGACCTGCCGGCGGCCGATCCGGCGTTGCGGCGGGACCTCGACCGCCAGGCGACTGAGCGCGGCTGGCCGGCGCTGCACGCGCAACTGGCGGCCGTCGATCCGCCAACCGCCGCTCGCCTGCAGCCGGGAGACGCGCAACGCATCCAGCGAGCGCTTGAAGTGTTCCAGCTCAGCGGCCGGCCACTCTCCGCGCTGCTCGCCGACAGTCGGCGTCAGCCGGTACCGTATTCGCTGCTGACCCTGGGTCTCTTGCCTGCTCAGCGCAGCGATCTCCACGATCGGATCGGCCAACGCTTCGACGCGATGCTGGCCGCCGGACTGGTCGCGGAAGTCGAGCAACTGCGAGACAGGTACCCCCTCGTTGCCGGAATGCCCGCGCTGCGTTGCGTCGGCTATCGTCAAGTGTGGGACGTCCTCTGCGGTGACGCTCCGGCGAGCGAACTCCGCGACCGCGGCGTCTACGCCACGCGCCAGCTCGCCAAGCGGCAAATCACCTGGATGAGCAACACCCTTCGACCGCCCACCTTCGACTGCAACGCAGCCGACCTGCTGGCCACAGTCGCCAGGGCTATCGATCGCTTCCTGCGTTGACGCCGTGCCCGTGCCTCAATGACCGACGATCAACGCCAGCAGTTCGTCTTCACGCGCCGCCGCGTCTTCTGCACCCATCTCCAGCAGGGCGTGCACGAATCCCGGTTCGAACAGCAGGTAACTCGCCAACGCCCCACCACCGCCACGCAGCATGCCCAGCGAAGCCAGACCGGAGCGCACCTCGGACGGCAACTCGTGGGTGTATTGCTGCGCCAAGGCATCGAGCGAGCGTGTCGGCGCCATCGCCAGGACGTCGATCGCCTTGTAGCGCATGGCTGCCAGTGCTTCGGGCGGCAAACCGTTGATCGTGTCGGCGACGCGCTTCGCTTGCTCGACGTCGGCCTGCAAGGTGTCGTGAAAAACGCTCGCCATGACGTGCCCAGCCATGCTGCCGAGGCTCGGACCGCGAGTGGGAGGTGCGGTGTCGGAGGCCGCCAGCCCCGCCCTTTCCGGCTGACCGACGCCGATCACCAGGATCTTCTGCGCACCGAGGTGCATCGCCGGCGACAAGGGCGTGATCTGCCGCATTGACCCGTCGCCAAAGTGTTCCTCTCGCCCTTCAACAGTCAGCGCCATCGACGGAAAGAGGAAGGGAATCGCACTCGACGCCATCAGATGCGCCGTCGTCAACGGTTGAAACTCGGCGCGCCGTCCGGGACGGCGCCACGGCTGAAACGCGTCGCGGCTGGACGTCTGACAGAACGTCCAATGTACCCCGCTGGTGTAGCTCGACCCGGTCACTGCCAGGGCGTCAATCGTTCGCGACCGCAGCGCATCGGCAATACGATCGAAGGCAATCCCACGCCCGAGCATTTCGGCGAGCGGGCGACTGTCGAGCAGCGCGCCGTTCGCCTGCACGTGCCGCGTCAGGCTAATGGCCAGGGAAACCCGACTGAAGCGCAACCAACGTGGCGTGCTGAGGCGATAGACGTCGCTCGAACGCAGACGACGCCAAAAATCGGCCAGTTCTTCAAACGCCAGCAGGCCATCTGGCGAACGCCCGGCCAAAAACGCCGCGTTGATCGCTCCCGCCGAGGTGCCGATCAGCACCTGGAACGGAAACCGTCTGGCCCGGCCCCAATGCGCCTGCAACATTTTCCCCAGGGCGCGCAGGACACCGACCTGGTAAGCGGTACGCGCGCCGCCTCCCATCAGTACCAGCCCGAGACTGGGCTGTTCGTACTGGCGCATGCCGGCATGAATGATCGTTGCCAGGCTCATCGGATCCCTTGTCGGAAAATCGGCATTCTAGCGCGGCAAGTCGCGGGGCTCCGTTCGACAGCAGGCAACCGGTCGCTAATAGCCAGGCGTCGCGTCGCTGGCGCTCAAGTGCCGGGCGCCGGTAGCGGCAGCGCGGTCTTATCGACGACGCGACGCAGGACGAAACTCGAATGCACCCCGGTGACGCCGGGGATACGGGTGATCCGGTCGAGCAGGAGTTCCTGGTAGGCATCCATGTCCTTGACCACGACCTTGAGCTGATAATCGGCTTCCTGGCCGGTGATCAACAGACACTCGATCAGTTCCGGGATCTCGGCGATCTGGGCGTCGAAAGTCCGGAATCGCTCCGGCGTATGCTGATCCATCGAAATGTGGATCAGTGCCATCAGCGACAAACCCAGCTTGCGCGCATCGAGCAACGCTCGGTAACCGAGAATCAGGCCGGATTCTTCGAGCGCACGCACCCGCCGCAAACACGGTGATGGCGACAGGCCGATACGGTCTGCCAGCTCCTGATTGCTGATCCGACCGTTCGCCTGCAACACGTCGAGGATCTGCCAGTCATAACGGTCGAGCAGCACGGGGAATCTCCTGTCGCGAGTAGAAGCAATATCATACCTTCTAAGTTGGTTTTATAGCAATATTATTGCCAACAACACGTGTTCGTAGCCACGCAACGCAATCACCTGTCGGCCACGATGGCTTAAGATGGCACACGTCGCTGCCCTCAGTTGCCACCCAGGAGAAAACTCATGTTGCAGGATCCCGCCACCAAGTATCGCCCCTTCCCCGCGATCGGCCTCACCGATCGCCAATGGCCAAGCCGAACCCTCACCCAGCCGCCGATCTGGATGAGCACGGACCTGCGCGACGGCAACCAGTCGCTGTTTGAACCGATGAACCTTGAGCGCAAGTTGCGACTGTTCCACATGCTCTGCCAGATCGGCTTCAAGCAGATCGAAGTCGCCTTTCCGTCGGCGTCGCAGACCGACTTCGATTTTGTCCGCGTGCTCATCGAGGACGGGCACATCCCCGACGACGTGACAATCGAGGTTCTTACGCAGGCTCGAGAACACTTGATCCGGCGTACGATGGAATCGTTACGCGGCGCCCGCAAGGCGATCGTCCATGTCTATAACGCCACCTCGAAGCCCTTTCGCGACGTCGTCTTCGGCATGACGCGGGGCGAGGTGATCCAGCTCGCGCTCGACGCCGTACGCCTGATCAAAGCATTGGCCGCCGAACAACCGGCGACGCAATGGCAGCTCGAGTACAGCCCGGAAACGTTCACCGCCACCGAACTCGATTTCGCTCTCGAGATTTGCGACGCGGTGACCGCAACCTGGGAAGCGTCGCCGGAGAACCAGGTGATTCTCAACCTGCCGACCACAGTCGAAATGGCGACGCCGAACATTTACGCCGACCAGATCGAATGGATGCACCGTCACCTCGCCCGGCGCGACAGCGTCATTCTCAGTCTGCATCCGCACAACGACCGTGGAACCGCCGTCGCCGCGGCCGAACTCGCCTTGATGGCCGGCGCCGACCGCGTCGAGGGGTGTCTGTTCGGCAATGGCGAACGGACCGGCAACGTCGATATCGTCACTCTCGCGCTCAACCTCTATACCCAGGGCGTCTCGCCCGGACTCGATTTCTCCGACATCAATGCGATTGCACGCACCGTCGAAAGCTGCACGCGCCTGCCGATTCACCCGCGCCATCCCTACGTTGGCGACCTCGTGTTCACCGCCTTCTCCGGCTCGCACCAGGATGCCATCCGCAAGGGTTTCGCGGTCAGCCAGGCGGACGCCGTCTGGAGCGTCCCCTATCTTCCGATCGATCCCGCCGATCTGGGTCGCAGCTACGAGTCGGTCATTCGCGTCAACAGTCAGTCCGGCAAGGGCGGCATCGCCTACCTGCTCGAGCAGGAATATGGAGTCGTCCTGCCACGACGGCTGCAGGTCGAGTTTTCGAGCGTGGTACAAAAACTCGCCGAGAAACAGGGAGGCGAAGTCAGCGCCACGGAGATCTGGCAGCTGTTTGGCGCGACCTACCTCAATCCGCAAACGCCGCTGGTGTATCGCGACCATCGTCTGTACGAAAGCGGGCAGAAACAGGGTATCCGACTCAAGGTCGAGATCGATGGAACGCCGTGTCAACTCGTCGGTGAAGGCAACGGCCCGATTGACGCGGCGGTACATGCGCTGCAGACGGCTGGCGTCCAGGTTCAGGTGCGCAGTTACGAGGAACGAGCGATGAGTCCGAGCCGTGAGGGAGGCAACGCGTCGGCGTGTGCCTTCATCGAGCTTACCCAGAGCCACGCGAGCGGCGAGACCTTCGGTGCCGGAGTCGACACCAACATCGTCACAGCCTCGATCAAGGCCTTGTTGAGCGGGGTCAACCGGATGCAGGCGAGCACACAGGCGGCAATACGCGCCCACGCTGCGTGAGCGCTGACCGGACTGCCGCGCGATGAGGCGGCCAGGCGACGCGGGCGACCGCCTGTCCGAGCCGAAGCCAAAAGCGCGCGGCAGTTTGGCCTACGGCTGCCGAGCGCAGCGGCGCTTGCGCCGCCAATCGGCGATGCGCTTTAGCAACGGCCACCGGTAGACCGTCAGGTGATAGAGGGCACGCTGATTGTTCGTCCATCGGGTGTGCCACTCCATCATCCGGCCGTAGTATTCGAGCCGACGTATCGCTCCCACCCGGTAGAGGTCTTCCATGACCTCCTGCCGCAACAGGAAAGCCGGTGAGTAGGAACGGCACGATTCGTCATAAGTCGTTTTGAGAACGACGAGCGTCCCGTTACGCCGCAGACAGAGGTCCGAGGCGACAACGCGATCGTCGAACAGATACTCGTAGATCATCGCTTCGCCTCGTTCGGCGGCAGACTCGAACAAGCGCCGATAGAAACGACCTTGCGCGTTATCGTGATGAATCGCCGTTCCCTGCGCCCCCTTCCAACCAGCGCTCTCGACTGCGCCATAACGTTCGATTGCCGGTGCCATGTCGTCGCGAGCGGTGAGCAAGCGACAGCGTCCGATAACCCCCTCGGCGGCCAGTCGATTGCGCTGCTTGCGCAGGTTTTGCCGCAGATTCTTGCCGCGGCCACTCCAATAGTCTTCAAAGCTGCCATTGAGGTCGATCCAGCCCGTCTCCAGGTAATCACGACTGTCGACGTCGGGAGCATCCGTATTGCGCGGCACAAACAGGCTATCGACCTGGGTGATCGAAAGCGCCAGCGAGGGGCCGAGCGGTCCGCGCAGCAGGCTGCGGCCGAGCTCGCGCAGTGTCAGATCGGCTTCCGCGACCCAAGCGCCCAGCGGAATCTGGGAGGGCTGAAACGTACGCCAGCGAAGTCCCTTGGTGGGAACGAGTACGAACATGGCGACCACCCAATCCCCATCGAGCGCAATGAGCAAACGCTCGCTGCCCAGACCGAAGACTTCCAGTGCCGCCAGCACGACGGTGGACACCAGAAAAGGAAGGTCGCCGCGCCGGGCGTTCAGCCGGTCCCAGGCAGCCAGCAGCTCGGGCATTTGCGCGAACCGCCTGGCAGACAGGTTCTTCCAGGAAGTGACGTGAGCGATGGACACGGGTTCTAAAGACCGATGACTCGACAATTGACCCAAGAGTAGCGGAGTCGACACCACGGACACGCTCCCTTGGCCCTCCGTGACATCACCTCGCTCCCCCGCTCGATGACGTCGTTGCTTGGACGGATCGGCGGCAATTCTAATGATATTGGAGCACTTGAGTGCGATAGAGCTCACCTTCTTCGCGTTTCACCAGCGCCAGTCGATCGGCCGTCGGCATTGCCGCCACCACGTGTCATCCGCGACAGAAGGCGTCTGCTCAGGTCTGTCGCGCGTCGTCTAGCCTTGGTGTGTGCCTCGCCTGGCAATTGACCGTGGTTGACGGTGCCACATATACTCTGCGCGCAGTGGGTGGTTCGGCGGGTTGCGTCCGTTTCCAATGGGGGGAGTGTCAATGGGTCTGCGACTCAAGTTCAACCTCGTGCTGTTGCTGGTCTTCGGCGCCGGGATGGCTGTTTCCGCCTACGTCTCGCACCGCTTGCTTGACGAGAACGCCAAGCAGGAAACGCTTCGCAGCGCCGGCCTGATGATGGAATCGGCGCTTTCGGTGCGCGGCTACACCGTCAAGCAGGTCAAGCCGCTGCTCGATTCCCAGCTGGAGCAGGTTTTTCTGCCGCAGACAGTCCCTGCCTACGCAGCAACCGAGATTTTCGGCAACCTGCGTACCAAGTATCCCGACTTCACGTACAAGGAAGCGACGCTGAATCCGACCAATCCACGCGACCGAGCCGTCGATTGGGAGAGCGACATCGTCCAGAAGTTTCGCGGCGACCCGAACGCCAAGGAGCTTAGCGGCGAGCGCGAAACGCCGACCGGTCGCATGCTGTATGTCGCCCGTCCGATCACGATCACCGACCCGGCGTGTCTGGCCTGTCACAGCATCCCCTCTTCGGCGCCGGCGTCAATGATTCACATCTACGGAGAGAACAACGGCTTCGGCTGGAAACACCAGGAAACCGTCGGTGCGCAGGTGGTTTCGGTTCCGATGTCGGTGCCGCTCGCCAACGCGCAGCGCACCTTTCGCACTTTCATGTTGTCGCTCGGCGGCATCTTTCTCGCCACTTTCATCGTACTCAACGTCATGTTGTCGCTCCTCATCTTGCGCCCGATCACCAGCATGTCGGAGGCTGCCGACCGGATCTCGACCGGCGATTTCAATTTGCCCGAGTTTCCTGCACACAGCGGCGACGAGATTGCGGTCCTCGGCAGCTCGTTCAACCGCATGCGGCGCAGCCTGCAAAAAGCGATCAAGCTGATCGAAGGCTGAACCCGGGAATCTTCGCGCCATGAACCCTCCGCAGCACATCGGAAAATATGAAATCCGTCGGGTGATCGGCAAGGGAGCCATGGGCACCGTCTATGAAGGCTTCGATCCGGTAATCGAACGGCCGGTTGCGATCAAGACGATCCTTGCCGAATACCTGGCCGGTGTCGAATCGGAGGAGGCCGTCGCCCGTTTCAAGCGCGAGGCGCAAGCCGGCGGCCGCCTGCAGCACCCGGCGATCGTCGCCGTCTATGAATACGGCGAGGACGATCAGCTTGCCTACATCGTCATGGAGTACGTCGATGGCCGTCCGCTGCGCGCCCTGTTGCGAGAGGGCGTTCGCTTCGAACTGATCGACGCCTTCGAAATCATGAAGCAATTGCTTGCCGCGCTGGATTACTCTCACGGGAAAGGCGTCGTACACCGCGACATCAAGCCGGCCAACGTGATGGTCGTCGGCGGGCTGAAAATCAAGGTAATGGACTTCGGGGTGGCAAAGATCGAAAGTTCTTCCCTGACCCAGGTCGGGACCGTGATGGGAACGCCAACCCATATCGCTCCCGAGCAGATCATCGGTCTCGGCGCCGACTGCCGCTCCGACCTCTGGTCGGCGGGAGTCATCCTCTACGAGCTGCTCACCGGCCAAGCGCCTTTCCTCGCCGAAACGCCGGCGACCGTCCTGCACAACGTGCTGCACGTCGAACCGGCTGCGCCATCGGCGATCGCCCCATCGGTGCCGCCCGTTTTCGACCGCGTCGTCTCGCGCGCCCTGGCGAAGAATCCGGACGAGCGCTTTCAAACAGCCCGCGAGTTCTCGAATGCGTTGTTGACCGCGTTGGTGAAGAGCAAACCGGGACCCACTGCGTTGCCCGAGGCAACGCCGGACAGCCCGCCGCCGATCGAACGGCGAAGCGATCATCGCCCGGCGCGAGCCTCCGGTGGCTTGTCGCTCTCCCCTCAGGCGCTGAGCGAGCTCGAAGGATCGATGATTCGGTCGATCGGTCCGCTCGCCAAACACTTGATTCGCAAGTGCGCGCAGCAGGCGAAATCGCTTGAAGAGTTCTACGCGACTCTGGCCGAGAACCTCCCGGCAGGTGGCGACCGTTCCGACTTTCTCAAGCACGTTGAGCGGCTGCGTACCGCCCGCGAATCCGCCAGCCAGCAGCCACCCCTCGCCGCCGCGCCGACCGCAACGGTGAGACCGACGATTATTTTCGATACGGCGACACTCGCCGCCGCCGAGAAGCGACTGGCGCTCTACGTCGGACCCTTGGCCAAGGTGTTGATACGGCGCGCAGCCGACGACTCCGGCGACGTCAACGAGCTCTACCGCAAACTCGCCGAGCATATCGACTCGGAAGAAGAGCGCAGCGAATTTCTCAAGGGACTCGTCTAGCGTGCGTCGCCCCATGACGCGCCTAATCGCATTACTGGCGCGGCTGGGGTTTGGTGCGCTGTTGGTCGCCGCTTGCCACGCGCTGGCAGCCGACGATCGCCCAGGTCCGTGGTCGGACGAGTTGATTGCCGAGCTTCGCGCCGCGGCCCAACCGCTGTCGGGCGACGACCTCGACTACGAGCCGCTGCTGGCGTCGATCGGCGAAGCCAAGGTCGTGATGCTGGGCGAGGCGACGCACGGCAGCACCGAGTTCTACCGACAGCGGGCGCGCCTTAGCGAATTATTGATCACAAGGAAAGGGTTCTCTGCGGTGGTCATCGAGGCCGGCTGGGCACCGACGCTGCCGGCCAACGCGTTCCTCCAGGGCGCAGCCGGCAGCAGCGATGCCGCCGCCGCCCTGCGCCGCTTCGACAGCTTTCCACGTTGGGTGTGGCGAAACAGCGAGTTTGCGAAGTGGCTGGCGACTCTGCGGGAAAGCAACGATCGTCCAGGCGGCGCACACCCGGTAGTGATCTATGGCATGGATCTTTACGGACTTCCGCATGCGCTGACCGACGTGCTCGGTTACCTGGTACGAAGAGACGCGCGTGCGGCGGCCGGCGCCAAACGCGATTACCGCTGCTTTACCCCCTACCTGCGCCAGCAGCTCGATCCCCAACTCTACGGGAGGGATGTCGCGCGTCACTGGCGGCCATCGTGCGCGCCGCGTGTCGACAGCCGCCTGGCGCAGCTCCGCCTGATGACCGGTGGTCAGGAAGACGCCGCCAGCTTCAACGCGCTGATGAGCGCCCGCGCGATCGCCGGTGCGGAAGCCTACTATCGGACCTTGTACACGGTTGGCGCGGTTGAATCGTGGAATCTGCGCGAGCGCTTTCTCGCCGAGTCGCTCCGGATCCTGCTCACCAGGCACGAAAAGCTGGTCGTCTGGGCACACAACACGCACCAAGGTGACGCGCGAGCCACCGATCAGGCTGCCGTCGGCGAACTCTCGATTGGCCAGCTGATGCGCGAGCAGTTGGGCGAGGACGTCGTTTACCTGGTCGGAATGACGACCTTCAGCGGCCACGTCCGCGCGGCGACCGGATGGGGAACACGCGACCACCGCCGCCAACTGCGGCCGGCGATCGCCGGCAGTTGGTCGGATCTGCTGCACCGCGTCGGATTACCGGCTTTCGTGCTCGTTCTTCGCGGCGGACTGGGCGATCTCACGGAGTTGAACGAGTGGCGACTCGATCGCGGGGTCGGCGTTAGCTACCTCCAGGACACGGAAGCCGAGAGCCATTACATCCACTCGTCGCTCGCCCGGCGCTTTGACGCCGTCGTTCACCTCGACCGGACGAGCGCTCTCGACCCGCTGCCGTAGACGCGGAGCTCGCTGTCCTCGGCGGCACCGAGCCGGATCACGTCGAAACCACGCGCTCGGGAGCGACCAGCGGCAGCGTCAACGTGAAGCGTGTCTCCTGCCCCGGCACGCTGGCGACCTCGATCGTTCCGCCGAGCACACCGCGCACGAGGTTGTAGACGACGTAGAGACCGAGGCCACTCCCCCCTTGACCGAGGCGGGTGGTAAAAAACGGCTCGAAGATGCGGTGAATGCTCGTTGCGGGAATGCCCACACCATTGTCGGCATAAAGCACGACCACTTGCGCCGAATCGGCCAACCAGGCGCGGATCTCGATGCGACCGGCTTCGACGCCGGTAAAGCCGTGCAGTAGGGAGTTGTTGACCAGATTCGAAAGCACCTGCTCGAGCGGCCCAGGGTAGCTGTCGAGCGACAAACGAGCAGGGATGTCGATTTCGATACGATGGCGAGTCCGCTTCAGTGACGGTCGCAAGGTGACCAGCATTTCATCGATCGTCTGGCGCAGATCGAAAGTACGCCGGCGAGCACTGCTCTGATCAACCGCCACCTGCTTGAAGTGGACGACCAAATCAGCCGCGCGGGCGGCGTTACGCTCGAGCAGATCAACCGCCTCCTGGCCGCGGCTGACAAAGGTGTCCATGTCCGCACGGGTCAGCGCGTCGGACTCGACGGCGATCGCAAATTTCCGCAAGTGCTGGGCGAGCAGGCTGGCGACCAGACGCGCGTTGCCGAGCGGGGTGTTGAGTTCGTGAGCGACACCGGCAACCAGATTGCCGAGAGCCGCCAGCTTCTCCGACTGAACCAGATGCGCCATCGCCTGTCGGAGTTCCTCATTAGCTTGCTGCAGCTCACCGGTGCGCTCCGCCACTACGTCCTCGAGATGTTCGCGATATTGGCGAAGCTGCTCTTCCGTTCGCACGCGCTCGGTAATGTCGGAACCGACGCTAAACAGCTCGACGATACGTCCAGCGTCGTCGACGATCGCCTTGTTGGTCCACGCAACCCAGACGTACTCGCCGTCACGCCGCCGATGCTGCCTGACCTGCTGCGCAAAAGACTCGCTGTCGGTCGTTATTCCCTGGTCGCTGAAGCCGCTGACCACGGGAACGATGTCCGCGCCGCGTTCGCAACCCAGCACCTCGTGCTCCGGGTAGCCAAAAAAACTCAGGCCGTAGTCGTTGATAAAAGTAACGGCACCGTCAGCGCGCCAGCGCAGGATGATGCTGTTCGTCTTCTCGACCAACTCGCGATACTTCAGTTCGCTTTGCAGCAAGGCTCGCTCGGCGCGCAGGCGCTCGGTGATGTCGTTGGCGAGGACGAGCAAGGCCGGCCGCCCCTGAAACGAAAGCGGGTGGGAAACCATCTCGACGTCGATCAGTGAGCCATCTTTGGTGACATGGCGCCAGAAACCGCTTTCGACGACCCCTTCTTCGACCGCCACCACGTCCTCCGCCAACAGCGGCGTCTCGTCGCGCAACGCCAAGTCGTTGCTCGTCATCCTCAAGAACTCATCACGCGTGTAGCCGTAACGCGCCAGCGCCGCGTCATTTACCGTTAGGAAGGCCATTGAAT
Source organism: uncultured Candidatus Accumulibacter sp. (assembly GCA_964420975.1). Classification (GTDB taxonomy): domain Bacteria; phylum Pseudomonadota; class Gammaproteobacteria; order Burkholderiales; family Rhodocyclaceae; genus Accumulibacter. Next base: position 118,363 of record CAYQVH010000004.1, on the reverse strand, counting down.
CCAGGTCGACGACCCACATCGGATGCGGATTGGCGTCGAAGAGCAGACGATATCGGGCTTCGCTTTCCTGCAACGCTTGTTCGGCCCGCCGGCTCTGGGTAATGTCGCGAACGGTACCGATTACTGTCGTCGCTTCGCCCCGCTCGTCACACTCCAGTTCTCCCAGGCCGCGTAACCAGCGTTCCTCGCCCGTATCGTGACGCAGGACGCGAAACTCGCGCTCGAATCGTTGTCGCCGGCCCGCCATCTGCTCGTCAAGGAATCCTAGCAGGGCGTCGCGGTCGTCCATGGCGACGAGCGACAGCGCCTCTTTCCCCGTCTTGAGGAACGAAGCGCCGATGCCAAGTAGCTGATCCAGTTTTTCCGAGCTGAGCCAGGTCTGGTTATGCAGATCGTAGGCGTAGGATCCCAGTTCGCCGATTTCCTGCGAACGGCGAAGCAATAGTTCGCTTTGTCGCAAGGCGTGATCAGCCGCTTTGCGTTCGCTGATGTCGATGACGATCCCCTGGTAGTGCGTGATGTTCCCGCGCTCGTCGCGTTCCGCGATCGTCCGGTCGTCAACCCAGCGCACACCGCCGTCACGGGTGACGAGGCGATACTCCTTTTCAAAGCGATCGACGCCACGCCCAGCCAGGCTCGCCACTTCGTTGACCAGTCGAGGAAGGTCGTCAGGATGGACGAGATCGGCAAACACCTTCTCTCCGGAAAGGAACTCGTCGGCGGAATAGCCGATCTGGACGACGTTGTGCGATACAAACGTCACCGGCCATCCAGGTTCCGCGAGCCAGCGAAACAGTATCGCCGGGCTGTTCTCGACAACCAGATTCGCCTGCCGCAAACCTTCCTCGGCACGAATACGCTGGGTAACGTCGACGGCGACGCCAATCACTTGCACCCGGGCGTCGGCACTCGGCACGGGCGTAAAACACGTTTCAAAGGCGGCTTCGCCCAGCTGCGACAGAAAATGAACGGTTTCGCCGGCGATCGCTCGCCGTGCGTTGGCGCAAACCTCGGGGTAAGCACGATAGAGCTCGAACAAGGAGAGCCCGAGCGCCTGGACCGGAAGCAGGCCGATCCGATCGAGCGCCTTGCCCTCGTTGAGCGAAAGACGACCCTTGGCGTCAAACTGAAATATCACCAAAGGCGCGTTATCGATCACCGAACGGTAACGAGCTTCGCTCCTCGCCAGATCCTGTTCACGCTCGCGAATGGCGCTCGACATGCGGCCGAGGTCATCGGCCAGCGCATCGAACTCGCGGATCTTCGATTCTGGCCACGGGCGCTCGTAGTCGCCTTCGGCAATGGCATGGACCTGCTCGGTATAGCGGCCCACTCGTCGGGAAATGACGCGGGCAAGCACCGTGGTACCGGTCGTCGCGAGCAACAGCGCCAACAGTCCACCGGCAGCCATAACCCAGAGGATCGACCACAACGGTTGATAGGCCTCGATTCGGGGCTGTGCCACGACAACCGTCCAGCCGAGGCGCGGAGCGCTGACCGCGGTGCCGATGAATACGCTTCCGTCAAACGTGAACTCACGCGTCGCGACGCCACTTCGCCCGGCGTCGGCGACAATTGGTTTCAGCGAGCTGGCCTCTCGTCGCTGCGAGCTGGCGATCACTTCTCCCTTCCGATCGAGGACCATCACCAGCATCGCCGAATCGGACAGCAGATTTCCCAGAAAGTCGGACAGACGATCGATCGCCACCTCGCCGATCAGCAGACGGTCACCCATTGGAACGGTCAGGCCGACGGTCAGGCGGGCGCTGACGACCGAAAGGAAAACCTCTGACCATGCCGGACGATCGTTCTGGCGCGCCGCATGAACCATCGCCCATCGTGAAAGGTCGATCCCGATCAGATCGGGACGCTGCGCCCGCTCCGCCTCCGGCAAACCGACCGCAAGCACCGTGTCATTCGCGTCGGCGACGTAGATCGCCGCAAACACCTCGCCGGTCCCGGCGTGCGCATCGAGCGAACCAAACCAGAGCGACGCCGACCGATCCCGCTGCTGACCAAGATACGCCGCGATGGCCAACAGCTCGCGCCTCGCTCCCGACAAGTGCGCGTCGACCTCGCCTGAAATCGCGCGCGCCAGCGCCACTTGATGACGCTCGATGTCGGCGTGGACCTGTCGCAACAGCAGTCCAACGACCGACACCGCGACCAGAAGCAGCGGCAGCAGGCCCATCCAGGCAAAACGCCAGGCCAGCCACCAACGCAGAGGCCGGGCAGCCGAAAGTGATCGCCGCGGCGGACGCATCAGCAACCAGCCGGCGCAAAACCCCCAGCGCCTGGTAAGCAGCTACCCGCAGCGAGTTTCCAGCCGCTTGACCGCGGTTGCGACGACGCGTTGTCGACCCAGGGAACAGGCAATAGAAAGAGAGCCACCGAAATATTCGGGCTAGAAGATGCGAAACAGCCGCTGAATCTGGGCGAACTCGTGCAGGTACGCCTGCGCGAGGTCATGGTCGGTCGCCAGCACCAGGAGGTCGTGCGAATAGACCGAGGTGTTGTACCAGTTGAAGCTACCCTCGATGACCGTTGCCTCGTCGATGATGCAGTACTTGGAATGAATCGGCGAATAGGGAACGGGATGATCTTGCTGGCCGTAGACCAGTCCGACCGGGATGCCGGCGTCGCGCAGGCGCTGCACAACCGGCAGCAGAGGACGGTTGAGTTCTTCGGCCATCGAGCGCTCGATGCCGACGCGCCCCTGTCGCGCAAGATGACCGTTGAGCAGCAAGTGCACATGAACGCCTCGCCGCCAGGCAGCGATCAAGGCATCGACCACGCTGTCGCCGTGTTCGCCGAGCAGGTTGCCGATCAGGAAAAGGACGATCCTGATCGAACGCTTGGCGCGTTGGATCTCGGCCAGAATGGCGTGCTGCGGGCGGTAATACTTGCCGTCCAGCAAGGTCTGCCGGCCATACGTATAGAGCAGATTGAACGGACTGTAGGGATCGACTCCGTACTTCTGGTTGACGCCGCCGCGTTCGCTCTGGAAGACGTTGTCGAGCAGGCGGCAGACCCCACGCGAATGAAAGCTCATTCCTGATTCCCAGTTCGCCCACCAGCGATCGAAGGTAATGTTGAACGAGCCAAGAAGGCAATCCTCATCATTGAACACGATGAACTTGGTGTGCATGTCGGGATCGACTTCGATCAGCGGGTGCTTCGGCGTACAGAAGACTCCGAGCAGCTCGATGCCGGACCGTTTGAGGCGAGCGTAGTTGGGGCTGTTGGTCAGCGTCATCTTCCGCCAGTCGACGATGCACTGCACCCAGACGCCGTGATGGCTGGCGTGAACCAGGTGCTGGGTGAAGTCGGTGTCGTCGATGCAATCGACACTCACCTTGATCGAACAGAAGCGATCCGGATGCGCGCGCTTGCACTCGATCACCTTGTCGATGTGGTCGTGGATGAATCGCTTGGGGTGATACGGATGCTGTGGCTGTCCCTTGGTGAACTTGGCAACCAGTCTTAGCGACGAGAAGTGATGGTTGTACCCATCGACGTCGCGCTGCAGCTCCCAGGCATTCACCTCGTAGGTGCGGTAATGGTTGCTGCTTGCCCAGTCACTGGTGATCCGCCGCTGTTGCGGTGGCTCGCTGTGCACTTGCGCGCCATCCATGAAGATGTATTCCCGCTGCGACGGGATCGAACGCTCGTCGAGATGGACCACGTAGGCAAACTTGACGCACTGAATGTGCCCGAAGCTGCGTGAGCAGGGGTGGATGTAGAAGTCGCGGGTTGCCCGTCGATGGCGATCCCAGTGAATGTCATACGGATCGGTATCGACGAGGTAAGTCTCACACACTCCGTGTTCGCGATAAACCCGGAGAACGACCTTTAGATTGGCTCGGACGCCGAAACAGACGTCAAAGGTGATCTTGCCCCAACGCAGGTAGAAGGTCTCGTTGAAGTCGTTGTTGCGTGCAAACGACCCGCCGAGCTGTCCATGCACGGGCACTGCGTACTCTTCTGCTGTTCTCATCGCTGGTTGGCGAATCCTGTTGTTTTAGGGTCGGACTTCGGTGCCGGGCAGCGCAGGGTCGCTGCCCAGCTGCCCGCTACGTGGGAACAAACGTCATCAGATAGCCTGGATGGTCGGAGACGGTTCCATAATCCTGCTCGGTAAACACGACCCGCGCGGCGACCACCCGCAGTGAACTGCCGCGGCGAAGAAAGACGTAATCGATGCGCTGGTCGTCCTCCAGATCGCGAAGCGCGGCTTCGTCGCTGCCTCCGAATAGCTTTTGGCAGAGATCGGGGGATTGCGCCATCAGGAACTGGTCGTCGTATTCCTTCGCCGCCATCACCAGTCGATAGCCGTCGCCACCCGCCTTGATGTTGAAATCGCCAGCGAGCAAAGTCGCCTTGACGTTCCGGCTCTGCTCACGGGTGGCCCATTGCCGCAGCGTGCGAAACTGTTCCGCAAAGCCTTCGTCCCACCAGCTCAGATGCGACGAAAAGACATTGACCGGACCCAGGTACGGCACCTCGATCTGCGCCATGACGACCTTGCGCGAATGGATGTTGTAGGGGTCAGCGGTTGCCGAAACGTAGCGCGCCGAGTGTTTACGAATCGGGTGACGACTGAGTAGGGCGATGCCCTCGCGGTAGCGATCGAATCCACGATGCGACCAGTCGCTGACCAAGTGGTACGGTGAGGTCAATCGCTCATTGATGATCCGAGCCGTATTCGCCTGCCAATCGCCCCGCCCGTCGTTCCACGGTTCGGCGACTTCCTGCAGGCAGACGATATCGACGTCAAGATCGCCGATCGCCTTGGCGACCTGCGACAACTTGTAATCCTGACGATCCTCCTGACAGCAATGCAGGTTAAGCGTGAGCACTTTGAGCGCCGGTCGTTCGAGAACCAGGTTGCGGCCGAAAGGGTCGCCAAGAACGGTTCCGTGCCGGGTTTCACAACAGACTCGGTACTCGACGCGAAACGAGTCGCCAAGCGGCAGACTGCCGCTCCACACCCGGCAGCCGTACTGGTTCGGATTCCGCGCGTTGCTCAGATACGTTTCGTTCCAGTAGGTGCGGGAAAAGACGCACGGCTGCTGTTTCGTGGTCCGCCAGTCGTCGTTGCTCCATTGCACGGTCACCCGACGTGGCCCGAGAGTTTCGGCCACCGCAACAACGACCGGAAACTGTGTTTCCCCGTCCATCAGGCGGCCCTCGTAGCCGCTGGTCACGATCTGCCAACCAGGGCCCAGCAGGACCCCCGAGTCCGCCTCGATAGAGTAATTGACGCCTTGGTTGTTGTCCCAGTACTCGCGTCCAAGCACCTGATAACGCAAGGCAAACTCGACGTTTCCGGGAAGCGAGCGGTCGCTGCCCAGGGCAAACCTCATGTCGGCCAGCCAGCATTCACGTTGCTGATCGGCGACCCCCCGGTAGACCGCGGGAAAAGTGTGCCAAGCGCCGTCCTCACCCGCCCAGGCGACGTCGACACGCTTGTCGTAGGCGAGATGCTCGACCAGCACCGCGACCGTGAGCTGCTGTTCGACGACCGATCCGCGCCTGCTGATCAGGCTACGCGCGTAGAACAGACTGATCGTGCTCATGGCTGCTTCCTTCGCGATGGATAAACGTCACTGCGAAACTCTTTTGTTGGGCTCGGGGAAGGTCGGCGCAGGCCCTCACGGCAAGCGCCCTCGCCTTCCTGGCAAACGCTGCGGAAAGGGTTGCCACAACCGGCTACCTCGCCCACGCAGGTGAAGTATCTCCGACCTCGACGGCAATCGTCAAACCCCGCCGCGGGGGTCGGAAAAAGCGCATCGTTAGTTCGCGGCGATCAAACTCCTTGCCCGACTGAAGCGCTTTGACCGAGAATTCAGACCGTGAAAACCTCGCGCGACGCCGACCCGTAGGGCTTTCGGCGCAACGACGAAGAAGCGCGACCACCATTTGCCAGGGACCGTTGATGACGCTTCGCCTGACGATCGAGAACGCCGACGACCTGCCGCCGACAGTGGCGACCCGCATCGAGTTTGGCGCTCGCCAGCGGCTAACGATCGGCCGCTCGCAGACTGCCGACTGGATGCTGCCGGACCGCAACCGCCTATTGTCCGGCACGCACTGCGAGATTCGCTACGTCGATGGCGATTACCTGCTGCACGATCTGTCTGCCAACGGCACCTTCATCGAGGGCAGTCCGACGCGGATCGGCAGTCCATACCGCTTGCGAGACGGCGATCGGCTGTCGATCGGCAGCCACTGTGTGCGGGTCGAGATCGGGGCGGTTGGCCGACACACGGCTGCAGAGGAAGCGACGCGCATCGTCCGCCGACCGGACGCTGAGCCGCGGCTACAGTTGAGCGTCTTGAAGGCGCCGGACGCCGGCGGCCCGGCCGTCGCCACGGCCAGCCTCGGCCGGCAAGGGATGCTCCGGATCGGTCGCCACGAAGGCGCCGACTGGGTCCTCCCGGACCGCAGCGGCGGGGTCTCACGTGAACACTGCAGCATCCGGTTCGCCGACGATGCCTTTTTCCTCGACGACACGTCGGCCAACGGCACGTTCATCAACGGCGCCAGCGAGCGCCCGGCGAACCCTTGCCGACTGCAAGACGGCGATCAATTATTGATCGGAGGCTACCTCGTCGCGGTCGGCATCACCGGCAGGGTCGATCCGCCGGCGGCGGGTGACGGCCGAGCGGAAGCCGAGAACCGATCGACCAAACCCGCTCCGGCAACCGGCGATCGTTCGTCGCCGGTTCGGCGCACGAGCAAGGCGCGACGCGGTGGCGACCCGGCGGCGCTACTCGCTGGCAGTGATGCCGACGTCGTCCCAAACGCCGAACAGGAGGCATCGGACCGGCCAGAGCGCGCCACCGCTGCGCTGCCAGTCGGCGACGTGACGCGCCTGGTGCCCGCCGGGAAACGGATGGCCGAAACGCAGGAGACGAGCACAAGCGCCGCCCCAGCCAGGGCGACGGAAGCAGCGGCCGCAGCGGTTGCCGACGAAGCCGTGCTGGCGGCGATCGCCCGCGGCCTCGGGCTGTCGCCGAACGACCTGCACGAACGCGATGCCGCTGCTCTCGGCAACAGCCTGGCCGAGCTGATTGTCCTGTTGAGCGGAGAACTGCGCGAGCTGCTCGCGCTTTGCGACACCGTGCTCGATCGATCCCGCACTGGAAGAGCGAACGCCACCGGCAGCAACCCCCTGGCGATCATGCCGACCACCGAAGAAGCCTTGCGTGTACTCTTCGGTCCGCCACGCAAGGCGTACCTCGATCGCCCGCAGTCTTTCCAGGCGAGCCTGCACGAATTGCACGAGCGACTGCGCTTGATGGGAAGCGCGATTCGCGGCGCCGCCCGCGTGCTCAACCACGAACTGTCGCCGGAGGCCGTCGAGCGATCGGTATCCGCCGAAGGTCGCTTCGGACAACTGATCGGCTCGCGCAAGGCCCGGCTATGGGAGGTTTATGTCGAGCGCTGGAATAGCCGCCCGCCGATTCACCCAGAACGTCCGGCATCCTCGTTCTGCGAACGCTTCGCTTCCGATCCCGGCGACGGCGATCACGTGGAAAATCACTGACTCACCCACCCGATTCGGCCACTGGGCTTGGTCTTCGTTTTCGCCACGCGTGAGGCCGACCGCGTGCGCTGCGGAGGAGTGCATGGATTTCTTTGGCTACGATAATCCCGAAGGTCGAGCGCGTGAAACCCCAGACACCGTGCGCTTGCGCCCCGTCCTGCGCGAGCTTTCGGACGCAGACCTCGACAGCCTCGAACAGTTTGCCGCCGCCTTGCGCTACGCGCCGGGTAGCCGCATCGTCAGCGCCGGTGAGCGAAATGACACCCTGCTGATCATCGTTTCAGGCAGCGTTCGCCTGACGGAAGGCGAGGACGACCGAGGAAAGCACTCCTTCGAGGATCTGTCCGAGGGGGAAGTGTTCTCGATTTCATCGTTCCTCGACGGCGAGGCCAGCGCAATCAACGCGACCGCACTCGAAAGTACTGAAATTCTCGCCCTGCGTCGAACGTCGTTTGAACAACTGGCGGCCTGGAAGCCGGCGCTGGCGATCGCCTTGCTGCAGGATATTGCCGCCTACACCAGCCGCCGCCTGCGCAGGCTGCGGGTTGCGTGTTGAAGAGCGACAAGACCATGACCCCCGAGCTTTTCTTCGCCAATTACACGAAACGTCACTCCGCCGTTCCGGCGTTCGGCTGGCAGGTGCTGCGCGTCCTCACCCTGCTGGCAACGCTCGCATTTGCTGCGCTTCTGACCGCCAATCCCCCACTCGGACTGCAACTGTGGTGGGGGTTGGCGATCCCTGTGCTGCCGGCCATTCTGATTGTTGCGCCGGGACTGTGGCGACAGATCTGTCCGATGGCGTTTGTCAACCAGATCCCGCGCATGACCGGTGCGAGTCGCGACGGCGCCCTTTCCGGGAAGTGGCGTGACTCCGCATTTCTCGTTGCAGTCGGTCTCTTTCTTGCTTGCGTCGCCGCCCGCGCCCCCTTGCTCAATCACCGCGGCGAACTCGTCGCAGCCGGCATCGTCGGTGTTCTGGCTTTGGCTTTCATCGGCGGCCTGCTCTTCCGCGGGCGAAGCGGATGGTGCGGTACTTTCTGCCCGTTGGGTCCGATTCAACGAACCTACGGTCACGCGCCCTTGGTCGTTGTCCCCAACGGCTATTGCCCGACCTGCATCGGCTGCCAGAAGAACTGCTACGACTTCAATCCACGCGCCGCCATCTTTGCCGATTTCGCCGACCAAGATCCGCGCTACGCCGCCCAGCGTCGGCTGTTCATCGGTCTTCTACCGGGCCTTATCGGCGGCTACTTCCTGCAGGGACCCGCACCCGCGTACGGCTACCCGCTTTACCTCGGCCTTTTGCTTGCCGCCTGCTGCGCCTCGGTGGGACTCTATGCGATCGCCACCAGCTGCTTTTCACTGTCGCCGCATCGCGTTGCGGCCGTCTTTGCAGCGAGCGCTCTCGCCCTGTTTTACTGGTTCGCCGGTCCGATCATCCTCGGCACGCTGGCGACCTTGCTGGAAGTCAGCGCACCCGGGTGGCTGACGGCGGCGAGCCGCAGCGTCGGAGTCATCGGCGGCGCCATCCTCGTCGTCGCCAGCCTGCAGGCCGAGCGACTGTATCGTGCAGCCTCCACTCGAACCGCTGAACCGGCTGCCGCATCAGGTCAGAAAACGCAGCTGCGCACCCGCTTTGTCCGCGGACAGGGAGCCGAAGTCACCGACCGCGAGTCGCGGGTGACGTTCCCGGTGGCGAAGGGTGCAACGCTGCTCGAAGCGATCGAGGGCGCCGGGCTGAAGATTAACTTCGGTTGCCGCGCCGGCGTCTGTGGCGCCGACGCAGTCGCCGTCTGCTCTGGTGGCAAGCATCTGTCGCCCGCCGGTGACGACGAACTCGCGACGCTCAGGCGGATGGGTCTGGAGGGCAAGGCCAGGCTGGCGTGCATGTGCCGGGTCAGCGGGCCGGTGGTGATCGACCGCGATCCGAACGCGGCCGGCGGCGAGCAGACACCCGCGACGCAAGTCCCGATGGTCGATCATGCGCCCGCCGCCGGCGTGCAGCGCGTCGTAATTATTGGCAACGGCGTCGCCGGAACGAGCGCCGCCGAACAGTTGCGTCGTCTGAGCCCCTCGCTGCAAATCAACCTGATTACCAGCGAACCGCTGCATTTCTACAACCGAATGGCAATCGGCAGGCTGGTTTACGGTCGTACCGGGATGGACGGTCTGCAACTGATTCCGGACAACTGGTACACGGCCAACCGCGTCGAGGTCTGGCGCAATACGATCGTCCGATCCATCGATCGACACCACAAGTGCGTCTCGCTGGCGACCGGGGAATCGTTGCCGTACGACAAACTGATCCTTGCCACCGGCGCGCACTGTACGACGCCCGCCCCGGATTTCTTGTCCTACGAGAACGCCTTCGTTCTGCGCTCGGCCGACGACGCTCTCGCGCTGCGCAACTACATCCAGCTCCACAGCGCGCGCCGGGCAGTGGTTCTCGGCGGCGGCGTGCTCGGCGTCGAGGCCGCGGATGCGTTGCACCACCTCGGGCTGCACGTCACGCTGCTGCAACGCGCCGATCGCTTGATGAACGCCCAGCTCGACCGCGAAGGCGCTGCCCGCCTGGCCTCCTACCTCGAAGGGATCGGCATGCAGGTGCTGACTGAAGTCAGCGTCAGTCGCTGGGAAAGCCAAGCGGACCGGCTGCACGGCGCGTGGCTGGCGCACGGACCCTGCGCCCGGGCCGACGTGTTTGTCGCCTGTCTGGGAATCAACGCCAACCTCGAGCTGGCACGTGCCGCCGGACTCGACGTCGGGCGCGGAGTCAAGGTCGACGCTTCCCTGCGCAGTAGCGACCCCAACATCTACGCCGTCGGCGACGTCGCCGAACTCCCCGGTGCGATCAGCGGCCTGTGGACGGTCGCTACCGCGCAGGCGGCGACTGCGACAGCAGCGATTCTCGGACAGGCACGCAGCTACCAGCCGCCCCGCATCGTTCTTCAGCTCAAGTGCGACGGCATCGATCTGCGCAGTTTCGGTGAGGTGGCGGCTCAAGCCGGCGACGAGGAATTCACGGCGACCGCCGGCGATGCAGCGTGGTGGCGGTTGATCGTCCGCCAGGGTGTCCTGGTGGGCGCCCTCTACGTCGGGCCACCAAGGACCGCGAAAGAGTTTACTCGCGTCGTGCAAAGCGGCGCCGATTTGACCTCCGTCCGTCCGGCGCTGCTACGCGGCGACCTGTCGTGCCTCGCTCGGGTCGCCGTTGATTGATTGCTTGCTGTGGCGTTTCTCGCGCTGGTCGATCGAGAGTGACGACTTGGTCACGATTGATCGCTGTGTCCCGGCGTAAGCTTGCCCGCCAACGTGCCGCGACCAGGTGTGCCGCCTGGCTGCCACGGTCGATCCCCCCTAGCAACCAATGACAATTGTCGCTCGCCACCCGCCGGCGCTGGCGTATCCGTCCGAAAGGAAACAAACCTGATGCCATCTCGCTTTGACGTTGCAGGACACGTGTACATCGCCCTGACGCTCTTTTTCACGGTTTACGGGCAGCTGGTGCTCAAATGGCAGATGGGAAGCGCCGGGCCGCTGCCTGAAAACCACTTTGACAAGCTGTGTTTCCTGCTGCAACAGTTCTTCAACCCCTGGATTCTCAGTGGCTTCGTTTCAGCGTTCGTCGCCTCGCTGGCCTGGATGGCGGCGATGACCCGCTTCGAACTCAATTATGCGTATCCCTTCATGAGCTTGGCGTTCGTCATCGTGATGGGATTTTCGGTGCTTTTCCTCAGTGAACAAGTCACTCTCACTCGCCTGCTGGGCACCTTGATGGTCGTCAGCGGCCTCATCGTCATGACCCGTTAGGCGGCTGGACCTTCCCGTCAGTCGCGCCGACTACACCAGCTTAAGGAGCAATTACTCGATGATTCCGTTCAACCGGCCTTACATGACAGGCAAGGAACTCTGGTACATCGCCCAGGCGCACGCCGCCGGCAACCTTGCCGGCGACGGTGGCTTTACCAAGAAGTGCCACGCCTGGCTTGAAACCAAGACCGGTACCCACAAGGCGTTGCTGACCCACTCCTGTACGGCGGCGCTGGAAATGGCCGCTCTACTCGCCAACCTTCAACCAGGCGACGAAGTGATCATGCCCTCCTTCACCTTCGTCTCGACCGCCAACGCCTTCGTTCTCCGGCGCGCGGTACCGGTCTTCGTCGACATTCGGCCGGACACCTTGAACATCGACGAAACCAAGATCGAAGCGGCGATCACCGAACGCACACGAGCGATCGTTCCGGTGCATTACGCCGGCGTCGCGTGCGAGATGGACACCATCATGGACATCGCGCGGCGTCACAACTTGATCGTCATCGAAGACGCCGCTCAGGGCGTGATGTCGAGTTACAAGGGGCGGCCACTTGGCTCAATCGGTCACCTCGGCGCCCTCTCGTTTCACGAAACCAAGAACATCATTTCCGGCGAAGGCGGCGCCTTGCTGGTCAATGAGGCGGCGATGGCCGAGCGCGCCGAGATCATTCGCGAGAAAGGTACTGACCGAGCGCGCTTCTTTCGAGGCCAGGTGGACAAGTACACCTGGGTCGACATCGGCTCGTCGTATCTGACCTCGGAACTCGTCGCCGCATTCCTGTGGGCACAGATGGAAGAGGCCGAAGCCATTACTCGTCGGCGGCTCGCGATGTGGAGTTACTACCACCAGTGGTTTGCCGAGATCGAGAAGGCTGGCCATGTGCGCCGACCGATCGTCCCCTCCCAGTGCACCCACAACGCGCACATCTATTACCTCTTGCTGCCGAACCTGCAACGCCGCAGCGAGTTCATCGCGCGTCTGAAGGAAAGCGACATTCATGCGGTCTTCCATTATGTTCCACTCGACCGAGCGCCCTACGGCCAGACGGCAGGACGCGCTCACGGAAGTCTGACCCACACCTGGGACCTCGCCGATCGTTTGGTGCGGCTGCCGCTATGGATAGGCCTGGAAGACTGTCAGACCGCCGTCGTTCGGGCAGCAATCGCCGCCGCGACCGGGCAGAACGACCTGTAGCCGCCTGTCCGACTTGATCAGGTCAGTTCCGATAGGCGGCTGCCCGGAAACCCTTCGCCAACCTGGACGCGTCTCGACGCCACCCGGCGGTAGACCGCTCAGCGCCGCCCCGACGTCGGTCGCGACTTGACGGGCTTGTTGGCCGGCCGACCTTGACCGGAAGCGGTAGAAGCGCTCGCCAGCGGGTTTTTCCCCCGCTCGCGGGCCACTGCCCGCTGCGCAAACGCCTGGCGCGGCGTCTGCACCGGCGGCTTGCCGTCGGTAAACGGATTGCTGCTCGCCTTGAACTGGATGCGCAGCGGCGTACCTTGCAGAGTAAACGCCTGACGAAACGTGCGTTCAAGATAACGGCGGTACGATTCCGACACCTGATCGAGCGCATTGCCGTGAATCACGATCAGCGGCGGATTGCGTCCGCCCTGATGGGCATAGCGCAATTTCGGCCGGAACTGACCGCTACGTGGCGGTGCTTGCCGCGCAACGGCCTCGTTCAGTACCCGGGTCAGTTTCGGGGTGGGCAGATCGGCGGTCGCCGCGCGGTAAGCCTGGTCGACCGAGGACATCAGTGACTCAAGCCCCTGCCCGGTCAGCGCCGACACGTAGTGGAAACGAGCGAAGTCGATGAAGCGCAGCTGATTGGCAAGCGCCTCCTTGACCTGCTCGCGAACATAGCTGTCGAGCCCGTCCCACTTATTGACCGCGACGACCAGCGCACGTCCCGACTCACGGATGAAGGCAGCGATATGGGCATCCTGGTCGGCAATGTCCTGCCGGGCGTCGAGCACCAGGATCACCACCTGCGCTTCCTCAATCGCTTGCAAGGTCTTGATCACCGAAAACTTTTCGATTGCTTCGAAAACCTTGCCGCGACGCCGCAGGCCGGCAGTATCAACCAGCGTATAAGCGCTACCGCCGCGCTCGAAGTCGATGGCGATCGCGTCGCGCGTCGTTCCCGGCTGGTCGAAGGCGATTACCCGCTCCTCGCCGAGCAGGGAGTTGACCATCGTACTCTTGCCGACGTTGGGTCGGCCAACGATCGCGACGCGAATCGAGTCTCCGGCCGGCGAAGTCGCGTCAGCATCAGGTAACGGTTGCAGCGCCAGATCGATCAGCGCCTGAACGCCCTCCCCGTGCGCCGCCGAAATCGGTAGCGGTTCGCCGAGACCCAGCTCGTGAAAGTCGGCGCTGACCACACCACGACTCAAGCCCTCGCTCTTGTTCACCGCGACCCACACCGGCCGCCGACCCTTGCGCAGGCGATTGGCAATCTCTTTGTCGAGAGCAGTCACGCCGCTACGCCCATCGACGAGAAAGATGACGACGTCGGCTTCGCCGATCGCTTGCTCGGTCTGGCGGGCCATCGCCGAGACGATGCCGTCCCTGGCTAACGGTTCGAAGCCTCCGGTGTCGATCACCAGGTAGGGTTTGCTGCCGACCCTTCCATGGCCATAATGGCGATCGCGGGTCAGTCCGGGGAGGTCGGCGACGAGCGCGTCCCGGCTCCTCGTCAGACGGTTGAACAGCGTCGACTTGCCGACATTGGGTCGTCCGACGAGGACGACAGTCGCCTTCATTGGGCTTCGATCGCGAGCACGCGGCCGTTGCGCGTCTGGGCGACAAGCTCTTCGCCGCCGAGCGGCTGCATGGGCGCCTGGATCGCGCTACCGTCGGTCGTCAGTCGTGCCGCAAAGGCGCCGTCGTCGCGGTTCAGGAAGTGCACGACGCCTTGCACGTCGCCCACAGCAACCAGGTTACGACGGGCAACGGGCGCCGAGAGCCGACGCTGAAACAGTTTGTCCTGCTTCCAGATGCTTGCCCCGCTCGCCTTGTCGAGGCCATGCACGACGCCCTTGTCGTCGACCACGTAAACGTAGCGGTTGTCGATCGTCAGCCCGGCCGAGCTCGACATTTCGCGACTCCAGATCAGGTTGCCATTACCGAGATCGAAGCACGAGACGCGTCCCTGGAAGGCAGCGGCACAAATCATGCGGCCATCGATCACCGGGACGCTGGTGACGTCGGCAACCCGTTCAAGCTCGGTCGCTCCCTTCGGCAAGGCAACCGTTCCTTCCCATAGCGGAGCCCCATTGTCGGCGTTGACGGCGATCAGCTTTCCGCCGGGGAATCCGACAAAGACGAACTTGTCGATTACCAGCGGGCTGGCGACGGCGCGCAACGACAACGGCGTCCCCGGTCGCTGATAGACCCATCGGCGTTTGCCCTCCGCGACGTCGAAGGCAGCCAGGCGATGATCGCCACTGCGAACGACGACGATCGCCGAACCGACCGCCGGCGGGGCAATCACTTCGCTGCTTACTTTCGCCTGCCAGAGCGGCTTTCCGTCTGCCGCGTCGAGAGCGAACACGTCGCCTTTTGCGCTGCCAACGACGACGACCCGGCCGTCGCTACCGACGCCCCCCGAAAGCGGGCGTTCGACCTTCACCCGCCAGACCGGTCGACCGTCGTCCAGCCTCAGCACGGTCCCGTCGCGTGCCGCGGCGTAAACCGAAGCGCCGATCACGGCCGGAGTAAATGCGTAATCTTCGCTCTTGCCAACCGTCTCTTGCCAAACGGTGCGCGCTTCCGCGGTCGCGGTAAAAGGCCGCAACTCGGCCATCTTCGGCCCGCTGCTGGCAAAGGGATTGAGGGCCTCCAGCGTCGAACAGCTAGCCAGCAGCAAGCAAGCGCCGGCAACGACCCGCCAGTGCGGCATCAGTCGCTCTCCCCCAAGGCGTCGAGTTTCGCCTGTAGCCAGTCACGATAGCCTGAGCTCGCCTGGCGATCGTGGAGGGAACTCTTGCTGTTGCCGCTCTTGTCGGTTTCGTCAAGCTTGGTCAACGCCTCGCGATAGGCGTTGCGTGCTTCGCCGCGCTTGCCCTCGGCGAGCAGAATTTCTCCCCGGCTGGCGAGGAAGCGTGCTGCGTAGCCGGGAGTCGCTTTACCCTCGAGCTGCTTCAGCGCTTCGCCATACGCCTTCTCGTCGAGCAGCAGCGCCGCCAGACGCAAGCGGGCGAGGTCGCGCAGTTCGTCCTTGCCGTGTTCGGCAACCCACAACAGCTGCAACTTGGCGGTCTTCGTGTCGCCCGCATCGACCAAGGCCTTGGCGCTGCTCAAAGCAGCCAGCGGTGCGTAGGCTGTACCGCCAAACTTCTCGATAATCTCGCCGGTAGCCGTTTTTGTCCGCTGCGGGTCACGATCGCGTAAGGCATTCTGCAAGACGCCATAAATCGCCGCCGCCTGCTGCGACTGACTGCGCTGATACCAGTTCCACCCCTGCCAGGCGACAACGCCCAGCGAGACGAGAGTGAGGATTCCCAGCAGCAGATTGCCGTATTGTTTCCACCACGCCTTGAGTTCGGCAATCTGTTCCTGTTCTTCGAGATCGTAGGTTGCCATCAGCTTGTTTCTTCCCAATCCAGAAGGTGATTCATGATCGCGTCGACCACCTCGTTGACACCGACCCGCCGCTGGCGGGTCTCATCGCTGGAAGTGGCGCGCAAGGGTTTCAGCGTGACCTCGCCGGCTGCCGCCTCGTCGTCGCCGATGATCACGGCGAAGTGGGCGCCAGAGGCGTCGGCGCGCTTCATCTGCGCCTTGAAACTGCCGCCGCCGCAGTTGAAAAGGACGTCGACTCCGTGGTCGCGCAAGGTCTCGGCGACGCGCAGCGCCAACGGAGACGCCGCCTCGCCCTGGTGTACCAGGTAGACGTCGACCGCCGCCGCCTTCGGTTCACCGCCCGACTCGCGAATCAGCGCAATCAGGCGTTCCACCCCAATCGCGAAACCACACGCCGGCGACGGTCGACCGCCCAGTTGCTCCACCAGCCCATCGTAACGTCCGCCGGCACAAACGGTTCCCTGGGCGCCAAGGCGATCGGTCACCCACTCGAAAACCGTCAGGTTGTAATAGTCGAGACCGCGTACCAGTCGCGGGTTGATCGTGTAGGGCTGGCCGGCATCGCGCAGGATCTGCTGCACCGCCTCAAAATGCGCCCGAGACGCGTCACCCAGGTAATCGAGCAGGCGCGGAGCGCCGTGGATCAGTTCCTGCATTGCCGGGTTCTTGCTGTCGAGAATGCGCAACGGATTGCCCTGCAGGCGCCGTCGTGAATCGTCGTCGAGCCGATCGGCGTGGCGCTCAAAGTAGGCGACGAGTTCGCCGCGGTGCCTGGCGCGTTCGTCTGCCTGCCCGAGCGTGTTGATCTGCAGCACGATGTCGTCGACCGCGAGGTCGTCCCACAAGCGCGCACCCATGAGGATCTGTTCGCCGTCGATGTCCGGGCCCGCATAGCCCAGGGCCTCGACCCCGACTTGGTGGAACTGCCGGTAACGGCCCTTCTGCGGCCGCTCGTGGCGGAACATCTGACCCAGGTAGTAGAGCCGCTGCCCCTGCTGGGCAATCAGATGGTGCTGAATCACCGCCCGAACACAGCCCGCCGTGCCCTCGGGGCGCAACGTCAGGGGCTCACCATTGAGACTATCGACAAAGGAATACATCTCCTTTTCGACGATGTCCGTGACCTCACCGATCGCCCGCTGGAACAAGGGTGTCGGCTCGACGATCGGTAACCGGATCGGACGATAGCCGTAGCTCTTCAGCCACGAGCGGACGGTTTCTTCGAACAGTTCCCAGGCTTCGGCTTCGTCCGGCAGGATGTCGTTCATGCCGCGCACCGACTGCAACGTGCCCTTGTTCACCGGGCGCCTCCCTTTCTGCGATAGCGGCGTTCGACGTAGGCGTCGATGAGGGCAATGAACTCGTCGGCGATCCGCTCGCCCCGCAGGGTCACCGTCTTCACGCCATCTTCGAACACCGGCGCCACCGGAGCTTCTCCGGTGCCCGGCAGACTGATGCCGAGATTGGCGTGCTTGCTCTCACCGGGTCCGTTAACCACACAACCCATCACCGCCAGCGTCATGTTCTCGACGCCGTCGTGTTGGTCACGCCACTCGGGCATCCGTCTGCGCACGTGCTCTTGAATCGACTGCGCCAGCTCCTGAAAGAAGGCGCTCGTCGTCCGACCGCACCCCGGACAGGCGACGACCATGGGGGTGAAGGCACGCAAACCCATCGTCTGCAGCATTTCCTGAGCGACGATCACTTCCTGTATGCGCGAACCGCCCGGATCTGGCGTCAGCGAGACGCGAATGGTGTCGCCAATGCCTTCCTGCAAGAGAACCGCCATCGCCGCGGTCGAAGCGACGATCCCCTTCGAACCCATGCCGGCTTCGGTCAGGCCAAGATGCAGCGGATAGTCGCAACGACCGGCGAGCTGGCGATAAATCGCGATCAGGTCCTGCACCCCGGACACTTTGCACGAAAGAACGATGTCGTCACCCGGAAGGCCGATTTCTTCGGCCCTTGCCGCCGACTCAAGCGCCGAGGCCACCATCGCCTGACGCATCACGGCGACTGCGTCGAGCGGCGTGGCGCAGCGGGCGTTCTCGTCCATAACGCGAGCGAGCAGATCCTGATCGAGACTCCCCCAATTGACCCCAATGCGTACCGGCTTGCGGTAACGACAAGCCAGTTCGATCATCTGGGCAAACTGCTCGTCGCGCTTGCGTCCGTACCCGACGTTACCGGGGTTGATCCGGTACTTGGCGAGCGCCTCGGCGCAAGCCGGATGATCGCTGAGCAAACGATGACCGTTGTAATGAAAGTCGCCGATCAAGGGCACGTCGACCCCCATGCGCTCAAGGTGGGCGCGAATCGCCGGCACCGCCGCCGCAGCCTCCGGCGTGTTGACCGTAATTCGCACCAGTTCCGAACCCGAACGGGCAAGTTCGGCACACTGTATCGCCGTTTTCACCACGTCCGCGGTGTCGGTGTTGGTCATCGACTGGACGACGATCGGCGCTTCGCCTCCGATCGCGACGGTTCCCACCCTGACCATCCGCGACGTCCGCCGCACGCCGTGTGCCGGTCGATCGCTCACTGCCGCCACCTCACCGGTCGTCGTTTCACTCGAGCGTCAGCCGGGCGACATCGCCCTTGATGTGCGGAACAAGATCGATGACTCTCCCCTGATACTGCACGCCGACCTGCGAAGCGTTACCGATGACAACCGAAAGCGGCGGTTGGCCGCTGATGTCGCGCGAACTCCCTGCTGCGCCGACGCCGGAATAGACGATCTCGCCGCGGCCGTCACGCACCTCGGCCCAGCCAGGTTGCGCAAAACTCAAGCGAAGCGCGGCGGCCGCACCGCCCGCCGCGCTGGCCTTTCCAGCCGGCGCATCGGCGAGGACCACCGCGTTCGGCGTGGTGAGTACCGTGACCGACGGTCCGCCATTCGACGGCGGGGTTGCCAGCGTCGCCGAAGCGGAAGCGGGTCCCGGCACCGATGTGGTCGCGGCGGCTGGCGAAGACGGCCGATCCGGCGTCGCCACCGTCTGTGCGGGGGTTGGCGGCCCCCCCCCCGACGTCTCGGGTTTCGTCACGGTCGGCGACGACGACGTTTGGTAGCGATTGAGCAGACTGGCAAACTGGACTCGCCACAAGTCCGCCGGAAGGTAGAAATACGCGGCCACAGCCAGTCCAACGACGAGCAGTCCGCCACCGATCGTCAGGTAGTCACGACGCACCGCGCGCGCCCCAGGCGGCGGCAGCGTCGCCGAAGTCCCCGCCGAGACGTCCAGCTGAACGGTTCGTTCGAGGTGGGCGGCGTCGAGGTCGCGCATCAGCACGTCGGAGTCGACACCGAGCAAGCGCGCGTAATTGCGTACGAAGCCACGAATCATCGTATTGCCCGGCAGCGAAGCCCAGTCTTCGTTCTCGATCGCCTCCACCTGTCGCGGGCCGAGCTTGAGCGACTGTGCCGCGTCGGCGACGGTTAGCGCCCGTGCTTCGCGCGCTGTGCGCAGTCGCTGCCCAACGCTTCCGTCGCCCGCGGTCAGGACGGCGGAAGCCCCCGGGTCTAGGGTCGGCGGTGTCACGGACTCCGTCTCCGGCTCTCGGTGGGTAAAGTGTTGATCGCTCATTGACCCGTCATCAGAAATTGCCCTTGAGCAGTTCCTCGGCCTCCGGCGAGAGCGGAAAGTTACGCCGCAGCTGCGAGCTGTAGCGCGCTTCTGCCTGCCGATTACCCAAGCCGCGTTCGACGCGAACGAGCAACCACAGGGTTTCCGCGTTCGGTTCACCAAGCCGAAGCAGATCCGCCAGCTGCTCGCTGGCCAGCTGGACGTCACCCCGGCGATAACTGAGCTCCGCCAGCTGGAGCATGGCCAAGGGGTTGCCGGGCGACAGACGAAGGCTTTGCTGGGCAAAAGACTCGGCACGACCCAGGTCACCGAGCTTGGCGTAGCAGACGCTGGCGTTCAGATAAGCGCGCTCGGGCGTTTCGTAGAGTGGATTCTTCAGTGCCCGTTGCAGATAGCTGATGCCCTCGCTGCTACGACCCATTTGGCAGAGAAACCAGCCGTAGTTGTTGCTGAATTCGGGATCCGACGGATCAAGGCTGATCGCTCGCTGGAAGTCACGCTCGGCGAGGTCGTTCTCGCGAATGCCGTAATGCGCCAGTGCGCGCGTGCCGTAAGCCTTCGCGTAGTCGGAATCGATATCGATCGCGATCAACAGTTCCTGTAACGCCACCGCCAGGTTGCCGCTTTGCAGGTAAAGGGAGCCCAGCTCGGTGTGAATCTTCGCTCGGGTACGCGCATCCCGCGGCGCTGTTGGCCGGCGCGAATCAGGCTCCTCCTCGGTGACCTTGGACTTGACCGTCGTCCCCGGCAGGCTGAATGACGAGCAGGCGGCGAGCGCCAACACGGCAAGCACGGTCCCGGTCCACAACGCGCCGCTTCGCATCATGCGACCTGGGGCACGAGACGAGCGACGACGACCGATCGCCGGTCGTGCCGACGCGTACGGTCGAGAACCTGACCGGCGAGCTGGCCACACGCCGCATCGATCGTGTCGCCGCGCGTCTTGCGCGTCGTCACCACCCGCCCGGCTGCCAACAGCATCTCGGCAAACTCTCGAATTCGCGACGCCGACGAGCGCCGGTACGCCGACCCGGGAAAGGGATTGAAGGGAATCAGATTAAATTTGCACGGAACGTCGCCGGTGAGAGCGAGCAACTCCTGCGCCTGCTCCGGCGAGTCGTTGACCCCGTCAAGCATCACGTATTCAAAGGTAATAAAATCGCGTGGCGCTTTGCTCAGATACCGTCGGCACGCGGACAACAGCTCTCGCAAGGGGTACTTGCGGTTGATCGGCACCAATTGATCGCGCAGGTGATCGTTCGGCGCGTGCAGTGAAACGGCCAGCGCCACCGCGCACTCGTCGCGCAGGCGATCGATTGCCGGAACGAGACCGGCCGTGGACACGGTGACTCGTCGCCGAGATAAGCCGTAGGCGTTGTCGTCGAGCAGCAGCCGCAACGCGACGAGAGTATTTTCCAGGTTGGCGAGCGGCTCACCCATGCCCATTAGTACGACATTGCTGATCAGGCGCTCCCCCGTCTCGCCGTGACCGTCGGGAGAGCGCGCCAGAACTCGTCGCGCCTGCCACAACTGACCGACGATTTCACTCACCGTCAGATTGCGGTTGAACCCTTGCTTGCCGGTTGAACAGAACGCGCAGTCGAGCGCACACCCCGCCTGAGTCGACAAGCACAGCGTTCCGCGATCGTCCTCCGGAATAAAGACCGATTCGACGGCGTTACCACCGCCGACGTCAAACAGAAACTTGTGTGTACCGTCGGCTGCCATGCGGTCGGCAATCAGCGCCGGCGGCGCGACGACCGCCAGCGACTTCAGCTTCTCGCGCAGGCTACGGGCAATGTCGGTCATCGCGTCGAATTCGCTCTCGCCGCTGCGATGCAGCCAGCGCAGCAACTGACGAGCGCGAAACGGCCTTTCGCCCACCGCGGCCAGCACCGCGGCGAGTCCGGCCGCGTCGAAATCAAGCAGATTGACGGTCATCGAGCCGCCACGATACGGCCTAACGGCCGGAATAAACCACCATTTCGGGGAAGAAGAAAGCGACCTCGACCTTCGCGGTCTCGGGGCCGTCCGAGCCATGCACGGCGTTTGCGTCGATCGATTCGGCGAAGTCGGCGCGGATGGTTCCCGGTTCAGCCTTCTTCGGGTCGGTCGCGCCCATCAGCTCGCGGTTCTTGGCGATCGCACTTTCGCCTTCGAGAACCTGGATCATCACCGGTCCCGAAATCATGAACGACACCAGATCGTTGAAAAACGGCCGCTCCTTATGCACGGCGTAGAAGGCGCCCGCCTCCTGCGGTGACAACCAGGCCATCTTGGCCGCGACGACTTTGAGACCGTTGGTCTCGAAACGGGAGTAGATCTTGCCGATGACGTTCTTGGCGACGGCATCCGGTTTGATGATAGACAGGGTTCGTTCGACAGCCATGACGCATTCTCCACAGGCGAGGACAGGAACAGCGATGAAAAACAGCGAGAAATCATGCTGCTAAGGGCAACTTGGGATTATACCAAGACTCGCCCCTGAATTCCGGGCTGACTCCGAAATGAAAAAAGCGCGCGAGGTTTCCCCCGCGCGCCTGCCATTGACCCAGTGAGATCGGAAGCTACATCATCCCCAGCGTCCTCGGCAGCCAGAGCGACATGATCGGCACGTAGGTGACGACGACCAGGAAGACAAGCATCGACAGCAGCCACGGCCAGACGGCGACGGTCAACTCGGTGATCCCCATCTTGGTGATGCCGGAAGCGACGTACAGATTGAGACCGACCGGCGGATGGCACATGCCGACTTCCATGTTGACCACCATCAGGATCCCGAAATGGACGGGATCAATGCCGAGCTTGATCGCCACCGGGAAGAGGATCGGCGCGAAGATCAGCACGATCGACGACGGTTCCATGAAGTTGCCCGCCAGCAGCAAGATGATGTTGACCGCCAGCAGGAAGGCGATCATCCCCAGGCCGTGGCCGAGCATCCAGTCGGCGAGCGCTTGCGGGATGTTCTCGTTGGTCATGATGAACGAGAAGAGGACGGCGTTGGTGATGATGTAGAGCAGCATCGCCGACATGTTCGCCGAGTTCAGCAGCACCCGTGGCACGTCCTTCATCGTCAAGTCCCTGTACACGAAGACCGAGACGAAGAAGGCATAGACCGCGCTCATTGCGGCTGCTTCGGTCGGCGTGAACATGCCGCTATAGATCCCGCCCATGACGACGACGATCAGGAAGAGGCCCCATACGGACTCGCGGAACGATTTCCAGCGTTCAGCCATCGACGCCTTGGGCATACGCGGGTAGTCGAACCTCTTCGCCCGATACCAGGTCACGCCGCCGAGAACCATCGCCAGGGCGATTCCGGGAATGACGCCGGCCATGAACAGCGCGCCGACCGAGGTGTTGGTCGCGACCGAGTACATGACCATCACGATCGACGGCGGAATCAGGATGCCGAGCGCGCCCGAGGTGCTGATGACGCCGGCGCCAAAGCGGTTCGGGAAACCGGCCTTGACCATGGCCGGCATCAGGATCGAGCCGATGGCGACGACGGTTGCCGGCGAGGAACCGGAAACGGCGGCGAACAGCGCACACGCGAGCACTCCGGCGAGACCCAGGCCGCCGTACCAGTGGCCGACGACGTCGGTGGCGAACTTGATCATCCGTCGCGCGACGCCGCCGTGGGTCAGGAAGTTGCCGGCGAGGATAAAGAAGGGAATCGCCATGATCTCGAACTTCTCGATCCCGGTGAATAACTTCAACGCCACCGACTCGAGCGGCACCTGGGTGAACAGGAAGAGGAAGCTGAGTACCGTCAGGCCGAGCGAGATCGAGATCGGCATGCCGGTCAGCATCAGCACCAGCAGGATGACGAAAATGATGGTCGCATTCATGATTGCTTACCTCCCCGGCCGGCACCATTTTCCGGATGATGCTGATCGTATTTCTGGTCGTGCGGATGCAGGTTGTCCTCGAGACGATAGGTCTCGGCGACATCGGGATTTTCTTCGAGACCGTCTACGTGACCGTGGTCGTGATGCGGCAGTTCGCCGGTGCGGATGAAGCCCACCGTCACCTGCAGGAAGCGGAAGCACATCAGCGACGAGCCGAGCGGGATGGCGCTATAGACGATCCACGTCGGCCATTCGAGGTCCGGCGTCGTCGGCCCTTCCGGGACGTCGCCCGTATCCCAGCCGAGGAAATGATAGACCGCGTAATGACAGCCGTTTTCCCAGACGAAATGCGCGCCAAGGGTGCCGACGATACCGGTAAACAGGGCGCCAGCGAGCATGCCGAAGATGATGAACTTGCCGCGCGTACGCTCGTCGAGCCGGTTGATCATGACGTCAACACCAACGTGGATGCCGGTACGGACGCCGTAGGCGGCGCCGAACTTGGCCATCCAGACGAACATGATGATGCACAGCTCCTGCGCCCAACCGAAATTCAGTGACAGCAGCCAGTCCTGGATGCCGGGAATATCGAATCCCGACGCGTAGCGGTGGACGACCGAGACGAAGATGATCGTCGTCGCCGCCCCCATGAGGAAGGTAATCAGCCATTCCTCGAGATGATCGAGCAGTTTCATCGCATTCAACTCCCCCCGCCTGTTCGAAAAAAAGCCCGCTGGGTCAGGCGCCCCAACGGGCCTTGGCGACCTTCGCGGCTCCGTCCTACGGATTGTTCGGATCGAAACCGGTTTCCTTGTACACCGCCTGCAGCAGATCCTTGCCGATACGCGATTCCATCTTGAGGTGCACCGGCGCCAGGGTCTTCTTGAACGCGCGCTTCTCGTCAGCGGTCAGCGCGTACACCTGCGTCTTGCCGCTCTTCTTCACCGCTTCGAGATCCTTGTCGTTCTGTTCCTTGGCGATCTTGTTCGCGTAGGTGGTCGATTCCTTCATCG
This sequence comes from uncultured Candidatus Accumulibacter sp., assembly GCA_964420975.1. Classification (GTDB taxonomy): domain Bacteria; phylum Pseudomonadota; class Gammaproteobacteria; order Burkholderiales; family Rhodocyclaceae; genus Accumulibacter. The sequence continues at coordinate 93,959 of CAYQVH010000004.1, read as the reverse complement.
CCGCTTCCAGCTGGCCGCGAACGTCGGCGGGCAGACCTTCCCAGAACTTCTTGTTGGCGATCACCGCGTAACCGAGGTAACCGTGGTCGGTCAGCGCCAGATGCTTCTGCACCTCATGCATCTTTTGCGTGTACAGATTGGAAATCGGGTTCTCGGTGCCGTCTACGACGCCGGTTTGCAGCGCCTGATAGACCTCGGAAAACGCCATCACCTGCGGCAACGCGCTCAGCGCGCGGATTTCCTCTTCGAGGACTTTCGACGACTGGATACGCAGCTTCTTGCCCTTGAGGTCTGCCGGCATCTTGATCGGCGTATTGGCCGAAAACGACTTGAAGCCGTTGTCCCAGAACGCCAGTCCGACCACGCCCTTCGGTTCAAGTTTCTTGAGCAGACTCTGCCCGACGGGGCCCTGCGTCACCTTGTGGAGTTCTTCGTAGTTGTCGAAAATATACGGCAGATCAAAGAGTTCGAACTCCTTGACGCCGAGCGGACCGAACTTCGCCAGCGAGGGTGCAAGCATCTGCACGGCGCCGAGCTGCAGCGCCTCCATTTCTTCCTTGTCCTTGTACAGCGTCGAGTTGGCGTAGACCTCGACCTTGACCTTGCCTTTGGTCAATTCGCCGGCGCGCTTGGCAAAGAATTCGGCGGCCAGACCTTTCGGCGTATCGTGTGCCACGACGTGGCTAAACTTGATGACGATGGGCTGCTGCGCGAATGCCGCCAACGGTGAAACGGCAAACGCTCCGACGGCCAGACCAAAGACCAGTTTGGCAAGCTTCATGATGTCTCCTTTTATGGGTGGATAGAACAACCGAGGCATTTTCGTGTTGCGGGCGCCACTATCTCAAGAACCGCCGCCGGTGACTATTGTGGAAATCCGCAACCCTTGTCAATGTCGACGTGGTTTGAACGGTGCCGGGCGACCCCCGCCAGCGGGGCAACTTCGGTAACATGGACCGCTATGAACACGGCAAAATCGTCCTACCTGTACGACCATCAGCGCTTTTCGGGGCTGAAATGGTCGAATTGGTATTTCGCCGTTCTCAAGCTGGCGGTTGGCTTGTTGCTCGTTCTTCTCCTTGCCCTGCTTTGGTTGCTGCACCGAAGCGAAATCGAGGAGCAGCACGCGACGCTGATCGCCGACGTGCTCTGGCTCGAGCAAAGCCTGCGTTTTCATCTCGAAGGAAATGCTGACCAGCTACAACAACTCGCGCTCGATCTGACACGCCGCCACAAAGCCGGCGACGTTTTCGACCTGCGAGCCAGACACCTCCTCAAGAACAATCCCGAGCTGCGACAGATTCTGTGGCTCGACGCTGCCGCCCGCGTTCGCCACGGCATCCCGACGCTGGCGCTGCCGCGTAGCAGCGACGAGGCATTCGGCGAGAATCCGGTCAGCCGCTCGATCGAACTTGCTCGGCTTGGCAAGCCGATCTACAGCGATGCATTCCGTACCGTCGAGGCGGCTCAATTCGAGGTCTATGTACCGATTTTCGATAATGGCGCGTATCGAGGAACGCTGCTCGCCGTCTATTCGCTGAATGGTCTGTTGCAGCACCAGGTACCCTGGTGGTTCGCCGAGAAGTACCAGGTGCGGATTTACGACGGCAACCGGGTGCTACTGGCGAGCAAGTCGCGCATTGACGCTTCGCCAACCACAATGAGCTATCCGGTGGCGCTCGATCCACCTGGTTACGACATCGTTCTCCAGGTCACCGCCTATCGCTCGGCCGGAAACCTTGCACAAACGCTGATTGCCGCCCTCATCGTTCTCCTCGCCGGTGCGGTGTTCTGGAGTCTGTGGGCGGTACGCGGCCTGATTCAGCGCCGACTCTCTGCCGAGCAGGCGCTACGGTCGGAATACGCGTTTCGCAAGGCGATGGAAGACTCGCTGACCGTCGGCATGCGCGCGCGCGACCTCGACGGCCGCGTCACTTACGTTAACCCCGCCTTCCTGCAGATGGTCGGTTTTAGCGCCGAAGAACTGATCGGCCGCGAGCCGCCGATGCCCTACTGGGCTCCCGAGGAGATGGAGCGTACCTTGCTCCTGCATAACTCGGTACTCGCCGGCGAAGTACCCCACGAAGGCTTCGAAATCCGCCTCATGCGCAAGGACGGCAGCCGCTTTGACGCGCTCATCTACGAGGCGCCCCTGATCGACGCCGACGGCAAGCAGACCGGCTGGCTGGGGTCCATCATCGACGTCACGGCGCGCAAGCACGCCGAAGAACTCGCTCGCCAGCAGCAGGAGAAGCTACAAAGCACGGCGCGACTGGTGACCATGGGCGAAATGGCCTCGACTCTGGCGCACGAACTCAACCAGCCGCTGGCGGCGATCACCAGCTACAACGCCGGCTGCCTGAACAAGCTCGAGTCGGGCGACTTCACCCCCGTACAACTCAAGGAAGCGCTCACCAAGCTGGGCGTCCAGGCGCAACGCGCCGGTCACATCATTCGGCGGGTACATGACTTCGTCCGCAAGAGCGAACCGAAACTCGCTCCGTGCGACCTCGCCGAGGTCATCGACGACAGCGTCGGTTTCATCGAAGGCGCCGCCAAGAGCCGTGGCGTTCGCATCCGGCGCGAAATGCCTGGCATGCGCCCGGAAGTCATGGCCGACTCGGTAATGCTCGAGCAGGTGCTGCTCAATCTGATGCGCAACGGCATCGAAGCGATGAGCGAAATGCCGGCGTCGCGACGGTGGCTGGCGATCAGGCTGCGTCGGATCGAAAACCAGATGGAGATCCGCGTCGTCGATCACGGTCCCGGAATCCCCGATGAAATCGCCGGCAAACTGTTTACGCCGCTTTTCTCGACCAAGGCAGATGGCATGGGAATGGGGCTCAGCATCTGCCGCTCGATCATCGAATTTCATCACGGTCGGCTGTGGGTGGAAGCCAACCCCGACGGCGGATCGATCTTTGTCGTTATCTTGCCGATCGACCGATCATGAAGGCACACGCGTATCTCGTTGACGACGACGACGCCATTCGCGACTCGCTCTGCTGGCTGCTCGAATCGCGAGGCGTCTCCTGTCTGAGCTATGCGTCGGCGGAGGACTTTCTCGCCGCCTGGAATCCGGCGCTTGCGGGATGCCTGCTGCTCGACATTCGCATGGACGGCATGAGCGGACCCGAGCTGTTCGACCTTCTCTGCGAGCGCGGCAACCGATTGCCGGTGATCTTCCTGACCGGCCACGGCGACGTTCCGATGGCGGTAGCCGCGCTCAAGAAAGGCGCCTTCGATTTCGTCGAGAAGCCCTGCAACGACAATGAACTCGTCAATCGGGTGATCGAAGCGCTGCAGCTCGACGCCCATCAACGCGTAGCCGCTTCCGAGGTCGACTCGGTCAACACGCTGGTCGCCGGGCTCACCGCTCGTGAGCGCGAAGTCATGGAGCGGATTCTCGCCGGCAAGTTGAACAAGGTGATTGCGGACGAGCTGCAAATCAGCATGCGCACGGTCGAAGTCCATCGCGCCAAGCTGTTCGAGAAGATGGGAGTTCGCACGGCGGTCGAACTGGCGCAGCGGCTGGCGGGCAAACGCTGACCGGCACCGCCGACGCGGGCTGGCTTTCCGGCGTCAAGGGTCGTTCGCGGGCGACCCCGAAAGCGGCGCCGAAGAAACGGCAGTGTCCCAGACGGCGACCATCCCTTCTTCGCCCGGAGAACAGGCGAACGCCGCATCTACGCCAATACCTGCCACCCAGGCGAGTCGTTCGCCGCACCACAAGAGCGGCAGGCGCTCGCGCTGCCACGGCGGCACCGCTGTCTCCTGCAGAAGTTTGCGCAGGGATCGACGCGGCCGCCGGCGATCGGGCTGCAGCTGCTCTCCGCCTTGCCGCCGGCGAACACAAACCGTCTCGGCAAGTAGCAGACGCCGGCTGATGCCCTCGCCGATCGACGGCGAGAGGCGAAGCTCGCCCTCTCCCCAGGGCAACGCCGCCTCACCACGCCAGACGAGGGGGTCTTCGGCAACCGGCACCGAGGGTGGCAGCAGGTACAGCTCGCCCCGATACTGTCGCAGATGGCCGTCCCGCGTCGACAAGTGCACTCCCGAATCACTGCCTGCCGCGCGCAACTGTCGAAGCGCCTCGTCGAGCCAGCGCGCATCCGGCGCCCTGAAGCCGTGCAAGGCCCACTCGAAACGCAAGAGATTGCGCGCTCGCGCTTCGCTCAACTGCAACAGGCATTGGGTGAGCAGTCGTCCGCTGCCATTCAGCACCGCCGCGCGATCGGCTGCCGCGACTTCGTCGACCACCGCTGCCGCTTCGGCAAAATGGCGCGCCGCACGTAGCAGCGAGTCAACACCACCAGGAAACCGCTCGCGAATGCGGGGCATGACCTCCCGGCGTAGATGATTGCGCCGGTAGCGGCAATCGGCATTGCTTTCGTCGTCGATCCAGGTCAACGAACACTCTCTGGCGTAATCCGCCAGAACGGCGCCGGACACCCCAAGCAGCGGCCGGATCAGGCGCACACCGCTCGATAGCGGACGCTCAACGGGCATCCCGGAAGCGCCATGCACGCCCGCTCCGCGCAAGAGCCGGAAAAGGACGGTTTCTGCCTGATCGTCGCCATGATGGGCAAGAGCCAGCCAATCGGCCGCGCAGTCGGCAAACGCCGCGTGCCGCGCGCGACGGGCGGCAGCTTCCGGTCCTTCGCCGCTACCGCACCTGACCTGGACGCGCACGACCCGCAACGGAATGTCCGATTGCCGGCAGAGTTGAGTGCAAAACTCGGCCCAGCGGTCAGCGTTCGCGCTCAAGCCATGGTGCACGTGAAGGGCCGTCAATTCGAACGGAGATCCCGACGCCTGCAGGCGTTTCAGGGCATCGAACAGAACCACCGAATCGCGGCCGCCGGAGATCGCGACGCACCAACGTGCTCCCGCGACCAAGCGGGAAACGAGCACGTCCGCGACAGAATCCCGGACGAGAGCGACCGGCGAGGCGGTAGTCTCAGCCGTCGCCTGGCATCGTGTATCGGCCATACGCCAATAGACGATCGAGCCGAATCCGCAGCAGTTCGGCCAAAGGCCTTGACGACACCTTCTGCAACGCGTTCTGCAGCGCGTCGGCAAGGGCTTTCGCCGTCGCCGCAGGATCGCGATGAGCCCCTCCGATCGGTTCGTCGACGACCGCGTCGACGAGCCCCAGGGCTTGCAGACGTGGCGCCGTGATACCCATGATTTCGGCCGCTTCACTCGCCTTTTCGGCACTCTTCCAAAGGATGGACGCGCACCCTTCCGGCGAAATCACCGAGTAAGTCGCATACTGCAACATCTGGACGACGTCGCCCACGCCAACCGCCAGCGCACCCCCGGATCCGCCTTCGCCGATAACGGTCACGAGGATCGGAACTCGCAGCTCGGCCATCGCGTAAAGATTGCGGCCGATGGCCTCCGACTGCCCGCGCTCCTCGGCGTCGATCCCCGGATAAGCTCCCGGAGTGTCGATGAACGTCACGACCGGAATGGCGAATTTCTCGGCCAAGCGCATCAGACGCAAGGCCTTGCGGTAGCCCTCCGGTCGCGGCATGCCGAAGTTGCGAAAGAGCTTGTCCTTCGTGTCGCGCCCCTTCTGATGGCCGATCACCATCACCGGGTCGCCCCTGAACCGCGCCAAGCCACCGACGATCGCATGATCGTCGGCGAAGGCACGATCGCCGTGCAGCTCCTCGAAATCGGTAAACATCAGACGGATGTAGTCGAGGGTATACGGCCTTTGTGGATGTCGCGCCACCTGGGCGATCTGCCAGGCGGTCAGCTTGGCGTAGATTTCCCGCGTGCGCGTCTGACCTTTCTGTTCCAGGCGAGCAATCTCCTCGGCGAGGTCTAGCGCCGAGTCGTCTGGCGTCGCGCGCAGGGCCTCGATCTTTCGTTCGAGGTCGGCAATCGGCTGTTCAAAGTCGAGAAAGGTGGTCTTCATCTGGTCAAACCCATCGGACGGGGGGCATTTACGCAAACCTGGCATTTTATCGCGAATGACCGGGTGGCATTCTGGCGGTGCACGTCCGATCAAAACGCCGACCCCGGCTGGGTCAGGAATTCGACCTCTGCGGGCGTCGATACGCGACCGAGAATCGCGTTGCGATGTGGATAACGTCCGAAACGGTCGATGACCGCCTTGTGACGGCGCTCGAAAGCGAGGTTGTCCTCGAGTCCCGGCGCCGAGAAGAGGTGGACCGCGATCTCGTGCATCAGCGGCGACTCGCTGTGCATATAGGGCAGGTAGAGAAACGCTCGACGCTCGACCGGCAAGGCGTGGTCGCTGCGCGCCGCCACCGCCTCCTGGGCGAGCGCAAGCGCCTGACCGTCGGCGGCGAACGCTTCCCGGCGGCCGCGGTAGATGTTGCGCGAAAACTGGTCGAGAACGATCACTTCGGCGAGTCGCCCTTCGTGGCTTCTGCGCCAGGCATAGAGTTCGCACCGCAGCGCGGCCTCGTGTAAAGCACCGAAGCGGGCTTCGATCAGACTGTCGAGCGCCGGCGACTTCGCCCACCATTGCGCCGGCGTCAGCTCTTCGAACCAGAAATTCAGCACATCCGCCGCGTCGGTCATCCGGCCACTCCCTCCCCCTCACGTTTACCCGCGTTCATTTTCTCCTCGCCCACGCGCACTTTCCGCGCCGGAAGCAGTGTATTACGGCGCAGCGCCGCGGTGCAAAGCCTACGCCGGACGCCCGGAAGCGCGAATTACAATTGCCTTCCTTCACAATGTTGAACGGAGCCCGGTGATGGACAGCGTGCCCGCGGTGGTCATCGGAGCCGGCGTCGTCGGCCTCGCCTGCGCGCGGGAGCTCGCCCGGCGCGGTGTCGAGACGCTGATCGTCGAGCGTCACGCCGCGATCGGCAGCGAAACCAGTTCGCGCAATAGCGAGGTCATCCACGCCGGCCTCTACTACCCGGCAGCGTCGCTGAAGGCGCAGCTTTGCGTCGCCGGCCGGCGCCAGCTCTACGACTTCTGCGCGCGGCAAGGCGTCAACCATCGCCGTTGCGGCAAGCTCGTCGTCGCCACGACGCAGACTCAGGAGCCCCAACTCGAAGCTCTGTATGCGCGGGGAACGGCCAACGGCGTCGAAAACCTGCAACGGCTGAGCGCCGCCGAGGCACGCCGGCTTGAACCTCAACTCGCGTGTGGCGGCGCCCTGCTCTCGCCGGTGACCGGAATCGTCGACAGCCACGGCCTGATGCTCGCCTTGCTCGGCGACGCCGAACGCGCCGGCGCCGTGCTCGCGCTGCGCAGTCCCGTAGGCGGCGGCACGATCGCCGACAACGGCGTCGCCCTGCACGGTGGCAACGCCGATGACTGGCAGCTACGGGCGACGATCGTGATCAACGCCGCCGGCCTGGCAGCGCCTCAAGTCGCCGCGTCGCTACGCGGTTTCCCACGCGCACGGCTACCGGCGACTTACCCGGCCAAGGGCAGCTACTTTGCACTGCGCGGCCGCTCGCCCTTCGCCCACTTGGTCTATCCGCTACCGGAAGTCGGCGGACTCGGCGTGCACCTGACGCTCGACCTCGCCGGCCAAGCACGCTTCGGACCCGACGTCGAGTGGTTGGCGCCGATTCCACCGGGAGCCGCGTGCCCGGCGTTCGACTACGCCGTCGACGCAACGCGCGCCAGCGTCTTCTGCGCCGCGATCCGTCGCTACTGGCCAGCGCTGCCCGACGACGCGCTGCTCCCGGCGTACGCCGGCGTCCGCCCCAAGCTCTCCGGGCCGACAGACGCCGCCGCCGACTTCGTCATCCAGGGCCCGGCAGAACACGGCATCGACGGACTGGTCAATCTCTTCGGCATTGAGTCGCCCGGGCTCACCGCGTGCCTCGCGCTTGCCGAGCGTGTCGTGGCGTCGTTGCCGCTCGACTGAACTAACGGAACACCTTCTGATCGGTCGACGTTGCGAACGATTCGTGGCGACCGGAAAGTTGCATCGTCGCTTTCGGCGGTACGCGATGCGCTGGCACGGGTTTCCTGAGATCGACTCCGCGCTTGAATCGGTAGGTGAAAGCCACGACGTACTGAGCGCCATCTTTTCAGAAGGCAAGCCCGTGATAGCAACCCGAAAGGCTGGTCTTGAGATTGCCAATAACCGTGTTGACTCGCGTGAATTCTGGCAGGCCCTTGGGCTTTCGCCCAGCGACGACGGTCGGCGGATGAACGCAACCGGCGTCGGTGACAGCGCTGAAGCAAGCCAGACTCTCCGACCGCACCGTCGATCCCGGCGCGAGTTGGCTCTTGGCCCTCTGGGCAATGGCTTTCAGTATAATCAGGAACGAGCGTGAGCTCGGTGCGCAAGAGGTGGCCCTCATCGCTGAACGGGGCCGCTGGCACGGTCAGATTCGGAAACGTGATGAAGTAGGCCAACTGCCCCAACACTGTCGCGGCGCTCTCCGACTCCCAGCGCAAGACCCCAGCATTTCTTCGCACGCCGCCAGCTTCAATTTCGATGCACCCATCGGGGCGACTCCTATAGTCAACTCGGAATCAACTCGGAACCAACAGCCTGCCTCACTTCTGGCCACTTCGCTTATGCGCAACTCAGTTCTTATAGGTCAGTCCTCTTGCCGTCGACCTGTACGTGGCTCCGATCACCGCACATCGATCGCCAGCCTGCTAGCCGGCCAAATCAGCGCCGACTCTTTTACGACGCGCGATCCGAACGGTAGCTCGAGCTTGTCGAGGAGTTCATCGGCTGCAGCCGTGGCGGCTTCGCGCCACGGCTTTAGCACTTGCACGTCGAACGCCCCAACGGAAGGGTCCAACTTCAGGCTGCAACGGTTCAGAAGTCGCAGCACCTCCCAGTCGCGAAGCACCTTGAAGCCTCCAGTTGCACCTGTAAGGCCCACGATGGCCCGAGGCGAAGTCGTTGCGACGTCGGTGACCCTGCTCGAGATCTCAAGCACCATCAGCGGTGCATCCATGCCCTCGACCGCGCACACGGTCCCCTGCAGCCGAGCGGACTGATGCAAGGCCTTTTCAAGGAGGGGATGTCCAACACCCATCAAGTCCACCGAGATCGGTGCGCTTCGATCGAAGACCAGGTTGTCGTAGGACTTGCGTATCGCATGGCTGGTCAACCAGTCCTCCGGCGTCTTGAACGATAGCGAGTGCCCATCGAGCTTCGGTCGTCGACGGTTCAGTGCCAGTGCGTTCTGAAAGAACGGTAGCAGGTCAGGTAGATCGACCGGCGGCACATCCTTCAAGTCTGACAGGTCGAAGCTCTCGGAGTGACCGATCAATTCCCGAACGGTCTTGATGGCGGATTCCCCTCCCAGGGTGCCGGTCTTGCCGTCGAACCAGGCGTCGAGCTTCTCCCTCGGGACATTGACCGCCTCCGAGAATAGTTCGTCGAACAGACTGTCGCCGCTCATGCCGAGCACGAGCTGCATCAAGTCTTCCGGTTCGTCCATCGCCGACCCGAGGGCGCGCATGATGCTGTTCAGCTTCTGCTCCAGCTTCTGCCAGATCATGGCTTCGACCGTATCGGGGTTGCGTAGCGACACCACCCGAACCGGCCGCTGCTGCCCATAGCGGTTCAGCCGTCCCACACGCTGGTGCAGTCGCATCGGATTCCACGGCAGATCGACGTGGATCAGCGCGCTGCAGCGTTCCTGCAGATCGATCCCCTCGCCACCCGCCTCGGTGGACACGAGGAAGCGGATGCGCCCCGCGTTGAACGCGTCACAGACATCCTCGCGCCGTCCCGTCATCGGGATCACTCGGCCGTCCGGAAGCATGACGTCCTCCAGACGATCATCCCCGTTGATGAATCCGATCGAACCCTGACCGAACTCGGCCATCAACGCTCCGACCACGAGAGCCTGGGTCCGCTTGTACTCGGTGAACAACAAGACCGGCTCAGAGAGGAATCGACTCTTAATGACCTCGATGATCCGCGCGACCCGGGTTTCAGCGGTCACCTGGCTCGCCGCGGCGAGGAGGTCGGCGAGATAGCGCCCCTCATTCTCCATCAGCCGGAGTCGTGCCTGTTTTTCATCACGAAGCCACCGCTGAAGCGCTTGATCGACCGCATCACCGGTATTAACCCGCAACGAGTCAAGCTCGCTCCTTGATTTGGCGGCTTCCGTACCGAGTCGCTTCACCCGCGTGCGCAGCGCTGCGACAACGGCAGCCATCGAACTCGAGGCCAGCTTCTGCAGTGCAATCAACACGAGCATCACCTGGCCGCCTTCCGTACGGCTCAACGATGTCGCGTACGCCTTGCCAGCCAGGATGAATTCGGACATCAGGCCATAGAAGCTCTCCTCTGCTGGCGAGTACCGGAAGGTTTCCGGGTGCTGAACGACGGGCTTGAACAGCAGTTGACCCTTCATGTCGGTCGCCTTCTGCTTGGCGTTGCGGATCAAGAAGCGCGGCAACGCCTGCAGCATCCCGGCCTCGTTCTTCCTCGGACCGAACTGGTCGCCATCCAGCAGGCTCATCAGGGACCAGAAGCCGAAGCTCTTGCCACGGTGAGGCGTACCCGTGAAGAAGACACAAGAGGCGATCTTCCCCGCCTTGTTCAGTCGCTCGACGAGCTCGAAACCCAGCGTCTTGCCCGTCTCCTCGTCCGCGTAGAGGTGGTGCGCCTCGTCGACCAGCACCATGTCCCATCCGGGCGCGTCCAGGAGTCGCTCATGGCGGCCGTTTCGATCCGCGCGCAGCGTCGGCAGGGACGCAACGACGATCTGGTGGATCCCCCAGAAGTCGGTCCGGTCCGTATCCAGGTCGCTGTGATACGTGGCGGCACGGATGTCGAACATCCGCTTCAGCCGCATCTGCCACTGACTGACAAGCTTCGCGGGCGAAAGAATGAGGACTCGCTGTACCTTGCGATTGGCAAGCAAGGGCCACAGCAGCAATCCAGCCTCGATGGTCTTGCCCATCCCTACGTCGTCGGCGATCAGCAGACGTATAGGCCAGGTCCGAAGCGCTCGGTGGCATACCCACAGCTGATGCGGCAGCAGCGATATCCGCGATCTGGTGAACACCCCCCAGGCCTCGTTCACCGACGAGATCACGTCGCCCTGGATCCGCAGGGCAACCTCGATCGAGGGCGCGATCTGCCCCGTGGTCACGGCCTCGGAAACCGAGGCGACGGACGCCAGTTCGGTCGTCAGGACCTGCTCGATCCCGTGGGCGAATCGGACAACGGTCGTGTCGCGGTCCGTGAGCAGTACGGTGCCCTGTCCATGTCGAGGATGCAGCACCAGGGCACCAGACGGGCGTACAGATCCGGATGTCATCGCAAGTCGGTCTCCAAATCCTGTGCGTCATCCTCCGACATGCCGTCGGCCCATCGCTCCACATCCCGGCGGGCAGCGGAGTCGGTTGTTGCGAGGAGCTGAAGGGGAATGTCGTAGGCGCCCCCAAAGCACGCGTCCTCCGCGCCCAGTTCTTCAACGAGCACACGGAAGATGTCGGTGCTGGTCTGCACGTTGTCGTGGCCCAGACGAGTCATCAAGTCGATCACCGAGCTCCTCGGAGCGAACGCCATCTGTTTCGCGACTTGCGATGAGAGCACGTCGACTCGAAGCAGTTCGCGGATCACGAGGTGTTGCCCGAGACGGAGGATGCCACTGAGCGTAGGCGCATCGATTCCGGAGCCGCTCAGGCTCGGATCGGAGGCCGGCGACAGCAGGAAACTGGCGGAGCCCGACTCGCGTCGGTCCAGGGTCTGGAAGAGATGGACGTACACGTTCAGCCAACGCGCAACCCGGTAGAGCCTTGGAAAGCTGTCCATCCACAGCTCGAAGACCGTGTCCGTCTGCCGCTCCTCGCCGTAGGCCCGCAGGATGCCGAGCCAGGCCTCGGCCCCGAACTCCGGATCGACTTCGCAGATCGTCTGCCACCACCCGCGGCTATTCAGGAAATCCAGGAATCCACGATGCTGCTGGTCCGTCACTCGGCCGTATCTGCGGAACACCCCCAGGCTGAAGAGCGTCATCCACGCGGTCCGATCGAACGGTTCCGCCTTGAGCGCGCTCCGGTCGACGCTGGCGGGCCACAGCCGCTCATCGAACTTCTTCAACCACGCGACACCTCGCTCGGCCCACCAACCGTGGATCACGCGCAAGTCGATGCTCAGCGGCAATCGGGTCAGGACATCCGGTGTGGATGCGTCCACTCCCAGCCTGCTCAGCAGGAGCCGACGCTCCCCGACCGCAAGGTGCTGGAGGGCGCTGCAGTCCTCTTGCAGTTCGAACAGCCACCCACTGCGCTCGCGGTGCGAGCGCAGCACGTTGATGACAGGTCCGTACAGGTTGCGGATCAGCCAATCCGCGACAGCCGTACGCTGCTCGTTGGTCGTGGCGTTCACGCACCACCCCGCAACGCTACTGGCGTCGGGCGGACGATGCGGCAAGTACTGCTCCACGTAGTGGAAGTCCCGCCCTGCCGAAACGTAGTCGGGATGCAGCACCACCGAATCCGGCGCGAAGCGGGCGAGCAATTCGTCTTCCATTCCCAGGCGGCCGATCAGCATCTTGGCCGGCACCCAGGCTCCGTTGCGGGCACGCAGCAGGAGGCCAGCGGCTTCGCCCCGCCAACGGGTGCTCTCTCCGAGGTTGCTCGGCCACAGACGCAAGATGCTGGCCAAGGCCGGCATCTCCGATGGTGGGAGGCGGCCGCCCGGGAGACATCCGAGCACTTCAGCCATACCGAGCGACGGAATCCGCCCTTCCTGCACGAGACCGACGCGCTTGATCCAATCGCGGACGGGCTCCGTGCACCAACCATCGACGGGGTATCTGTCCAGAAACAAGGGCCATTGCAGAAGCGCAGGCAGAACGCTGGACAAGTAGCCCGGATTTACGGACAGGTTCAATCCGCGGAACTGCACAAGACCTCCGCGCTCGTCTGCGAAGCCATTGGGAACGACGCCAGTGCGTTCCACGACATGCCGGAAGACCGCGCAGCCGAAGGTATCCAGGAGGCGGACGTCCATTGCTGCGTCCTCGCCCGGCACCTCTCCGACGAGCTTCTCCCACAGACTGCGCCAGAACCCGGCGGCCGACAAGGAACTCGAAAGCCCTAGCCGCTCACCCAGTTGCGGCCAGTCCAATTGGGAATCAGCCAGCAGGTCAACCAGCAGCGGACCGACCTCGTCCGCGATCGCTTTGGCGATCTTGGTGTTGGTCGCCGTCGCTGCTTGTCCGAGAGCAAGAGTGGCTCGTCCCGTGTCGATCTGGAACGCCGCATTCATCAGAACGCCCCGAGCAGGAGTTCCCCGCGTCGGTGCGGTGACCCAAATGCCGGGTACGGGCGGTTTCGCCTTCCTGTCGAACTCCTCGATTCCGGACTTCCCCGTGCGCATCACGACGCACCCCGATGGACCCCGAAACACCAGAACCCCCGAGTGGATCCTCCCCCCATCCACCGGGAGCGAGACCGCTCCGACCTCGATCACACGGCCATCTGAGAGCCGAACCGGCTGCGGTTGCCAGCGGTGGGACTCCCTCTCGACGTCCACGCAAACCAGCTTGCGTGCAAAAACCGGAAGCAATCCCGCCAGGCCGGCAAATCGCTCCAGCACTTCCGTGGCCGACCCCCTGTCGTCGAGGGGCAACTCGATGAGTGTCGCTCTGAGTGCCCTTAGGCTCGAGTCGACTATGCCTTGATGAACCCGCCTGGCCGCCGGACTTGGCCTCCACTTTCGAGGCAGGCAACCTGCGACGACCTCGAAAGAGAGATCTGCGCTCGACACCCTCGGCAGGCTCGAAGCAAGCAGCAGGCTCTTGAAGCCCAGGCCGAACTTGCCGGTCACGCCCTCCTCTTCGTCCTTGACGGAGGCTCCGAGCATGAGCATGCGCTCCAGGTCGTTCCCGAACTCCGGCTTGTAACTCGTGTGACGACCGGCGTAGTTGATGGGTCGCCCCCAGTGCGCGAACCGGATCGTTGCCTCCGACGACTGAACGACGAAACGCCCGATGGCGTCGGCATCGAACTCCGGGCGCCCGTCGGCATGCTGCAGCCGTTGCATCTCGACGACTGCGTCGTCCGCGTTCTGGAACACCTCGAACGGGATGCTGGAGAACTCGTACTGGTTATGGGTGACGCGCGCCCGTATGTCCTCGAGGATGGTTGCTTGCACGCTTTCATCGGACTCGACGATGCCCGCGAGGTCGGCGAGCGCCTTGTCGAGCTCCTCCTCCGCGCTGCCGCCCGCGCGCCTTGCTCTCTTCGCACTCGCTGCGTCCTGCCGGGCCCGATCTAACCTACGACGCGCCTCCGCCAGTTTGCGGTTCTTCCCCACTCCCGGGAGCGACTTGAGCAAGTGCGGAAGACCATCGAGGATCAATCCGCGAGCCACATCGAGCGTGACCTGGTCCGCCTCCTCCGCGAGCGCAAAGAATTCGGACAGGTTCGCATGCCTTTGGTTGTACAGGTCCCGCAGCAGAGACTCGCACGTGCGCATCAGGATGTCTCGTTGATCCTGTAGCTCCCTTTCGAGCAAGACTGGCGCTGGGTGCAGGTGCACCCTGCAGGAGAACCCGCGCCATCTGTCCGTCATGACGTGCAGGGACTGAAGATCTTCGACGGGAGCCAAGCGCACCTTCTTGCTTTCGCCCGTCAGGGACTTCGCGGTGATGTGGGAACCCTTCACCACGTGGATGCGAACTAACAGCGTCGCCAGCGCTTCACGCACGGACCTTCTGCTCATCCACTCCCAGCGCTGGGCGGCCGTGTCGAACCCCGGATCGCGCCATCCGAGCTTCGCGAGGTAGTCCTCGTAATCGATGGGATCGAGCCAGCTCCTCGCGAGCGCTGCGACGCGCTCTCCGAAGAGACCGATGAATGCGCCGACGGCCTGCTTGGCCCCGCTGGACGAGAGAGGCTCGACGTACTCCTCCAGCTCCCGGAGAAGTTGTTCATTCGACGCCCCGTCCGGGTCGTCTTTCTCGGCCGCAAGCTGCTCGTCCGAAAGCGATCGATTGTCGACGGCGACCCCCTGAAGCAGCTCGACCTGCGCGTCGCACAAGATGCTCTCGGGCGATACGCCTTGCACGCCGGCAACCAGTACCTCCGCAGGCGTCCAAGTTCCTGCCTTGCTCAGCAAGAGCATTCCCGGAAGAGAGCTGCGCAACTCCGCTTCGCCTCCGCTGCTGCGCCACTCGCGAAGATATTGCTCGAAGATCACCCGAACCGCGTTGCCTTGTCCCAGGCGCGATATCTGCGTCAGGGTCCGACGGCACGCATCCGTAGAAAGTTGGCGTGCCACTTCCGGCACGAGGTGCTTCTCGACCGCATCCGGCGACGTCGCGACACCGGCGCGCTCGAGTAGCTTCCATGCTGGCAGAGCTTCGATGGCGACCAGGGTTGATAGGTGCTGCTGCAGTTCACGGTAGGCGAATGCGACGACGCGACCGACCGAGAGCTTGGCATCCGACATCAGTTGCCCTAGCACCGGCAAGGCATCCTCGCCCTCGCTGACATGGTCGAGCAGAGCCTTGAACGCCGGGTGTGACTGAATCTCCGAGGAGAGGTCTGCTGGACTTGCGTATGCGTACGCGCATTGCCGGGCGAGATCCCTGATCTCCGCGTCCAGGTTGGCGAGACGGATCAGGCTGCCGATCGAAATGAAGCCACCGCTTTGCAGAGGCAGCCACGGCACCTCTGCCCACGCCTCTGAAGGCTTGGACCTCAGCGCGGGAGAGCTCCCCAGAAGGTCCATCAGGTAGCGCCAGTGCTGACTCGGTTCCTGACTGGTCAGGACGCGAGCGGCAGCGGTCGTCGCGTCCCACCGCGGGATCCACTGGCGCTGGCGCTTGAGATGATCTTCGTCGGCGGAGGGCTCGATGAAGCGAATCCCTGACGCCATCGCTTCCGGCAGTCGAGGATCGTCTCCAAGGAAGCAGTCGCCCTCTGCGGTGCCAGTTCCCCCGGCCGTGTCGCGGTGAAGCGGCAGGCGTCTCCACGGATGCTCCTCGGCAACACGCCCCAGGAGCAAATCGATCTCGTCGGACGAGAATGCCGTAGCGTCGACGCGGCTGAAGTCGCTGCATACGCGTAGGCGGTTCAGCACCGAGGTTTCGTCTACCGCCCGCACGTTGAGCGGCTGCGCACATTTGTCCGGAATCGACCCGCACAGCCGGTCGGCCAGAACGCGCCAAGGCGACTCGTCGATCATTCGCCAGAGTCGAACCCACGGGGAGTTCCGCCCAACCGGATCCTTCCAGAGCACGTCCGCGCCCAGGTAGTGGTCGGCGGAGCCGTGCAGCAGATACCTCACCCCCCTGACCACGGTGGGGTCGTCGAGCCGAGCGGTCGCCACCAGCGTGAGAAGTTCGGCCCGTTGCGACTCGCTGCCGAGCTCGGGCGCCGTGGCCTCCGCACCCGCACATCGCAGGATCGCTTCTACGCTTTCCGTACCCGGTACTCTGCCGACGCTCGAGTCACGAACGGCGTCGGCATAGGCCGCCACTCCGGACCGGACGACCAGAGCACCCAGGGACGGAAGCGCCTGCGACAGCTTGGGGACGAGTCCGAGGGGCCGGCTTGGGTCGGACACCCTGAACAGCCTTCCGCGCGTATGCGCCTCCATCAAGTCCGCAAGAGAGACCGCCTCGACTTCGCCGTCTTGGCCTCTCACGGCTCGAAGCACCTTGAGCCGGGTGCACAACCTGAGCAGTGCGACTTGTTCGGCATCGTCCCCGGCGGCCTTGATGATCCGTTCGGCGGCATCGAGCACCTGCGTAGGTGTCGGGTCACTGTCCGACGTGCCGCTTGAATCGCTGCGCGTCAACGCCTGCAGCCACGCCAGCAAGTCCGCCTGGTGCGGCTTCGCATCGACTCCGTCGGGTGCCAAGTCGCCGGGTAGCGGCAGGGCCCTCGTGCGGCTCGCCAAGATCTTGCGGAGTAGCCGCTCCGGGAGCGCGCCCTTGGCGCTAGGGTCGACCGGCCCCAGGCCGAAGACACGGTCTCCGGTGAGAAGCGCAACGATCCTCTTGAAGATCTTTCGGTGTTGACGTACTTCGGCCAGGCGGGAGCCCAACAGAAGACTGCGCAGTTGCACTACCAGCGCATCCTGGACCTCTCCGGCTCGCATGTACCGCGGCCCCTCCTGCTCGAGGAAGCCGGCGAGATAGTCGAGATCGGTCTCGCTCTTCAGGACTTGCGGATTCAACCCGGTCAACAGCTTGAGCAACAACTCAGGCTCCCAGGTGGCCACCGCACTCGCAAGACGGGGGGCGCCCGCGTCGATGAGGGCGTAGCCCTCCAGCAGACCCAGACCCGGGAATACGCGCCAGGGTCTCTCCGGGTCGCGTGCTGGCGGTGCAGGAAGTGCCAGCAGCTGTTTTGCACGGGACTCGACAAGCTCCCACCGAGCACCGGTCCGCATGAGGCGGCGAACCCATGAGTGCCGCCCGCACATGAAAGCCCGGAACGTCGCGAAGAACTCCACGCGACTTCCCGCGTCTCCGACAGCGGCACACCGCGTTATGGCAGCGGTGAGCTCGGCTGCCTCATCGTCCTTGAGACCGGTTGTCGTGACGTACTCGGCAAGGGTAGGCAAGAACTCGGGAAGCACCAAATCCTGGGCGAGCGCCTGATTCCACTGCCGGATCAGGACATGTTGCGACGGTTCGCCTGCCGGCAAGCGCTCCCGAGGTTTGTCCAGAGACTCCATGTCGGCGATGCCGCGGCGGCCGGCGTCGACGAAGAACTGACCGTGCAGCACGATCCGATATTCCCGTGAGGATCCCGGGATAGTGGCCTGATAGCTGAACCGTTGCTCATCGGCTGGAAGGAACACTGCCCATTGCAAAGTTACCCGGCCCGATCGGCTATTGGCGTGAGCGAACATCAAGGCAGCTTCAGCGATCGCTTTGTCGGGCATTGGCTCCCTCCGACTCGATTGCGAGATCACCATCGACTTAGGCCAGTTCCTCGCGGCCCGAAACGTTGCGAACGGCTTCGCTTCGCCTGCCACTCGCTGTCGAACCAGGAAGTGCAGGTGCTCGGCACGCGGTCGATCGTCCCGGACGACACCGTGTATCCGACGGGCATCGGTCTGGTGATCCAGCCTCTGCCCTGTAGGCTGGGCCTCCAACGTGACCGTGAACGGTTGCCGCATGGATGCGCCTGCGAATCGAACCCGCTCGAGGCTCTTCAGCAAGGGCAACACGGCCCCGATGCGCTGATCCGTTTGTGGATCGGAGAAGAAGTCAAGATCCTCGTCGGGGTTCTCGCCGGGATAGCGCTCGATGATGGCCGCAGCAGGGTGGTCGGTACCACGGGGAACATGTGATCGCTGGCGCAGTGGAACCCACAAGAGGAACCAGTCCGTGGCCCGTGACACCTCCGGCTGCTCCCTGGCCACCGACGCAATGCACTCCTCGTCGCGACTCGTGACCTGCTCCCACTGGAGGTGCATCTCCGCACAGTCGGCATCCTCGGCCTTCCATGGGTTGAGGACATCGCATTCCAACTTGCCACCGCTAAAGGCGACGTAGAGAAAGCTCTCGCACAGGTGGAACACGCTCTTCATGCCGAGGCCGAACTTGCCGATGGCACCAGAGTCCCCGGCCTTGGCGTTGAGCCCGAAAGAACGGATGGCGCGCCGATCACTCGGCTTGAATTTACCGTCGTTCAGTACCCAGAGAGCCGGCCCGCGCAGGAGCATGTGGTCTGCTGACTCAACGTGGCCCGGGTAGTAGCCAAACACCAAGTTCCTGGCGCCCGCGTCGTCCGCGTTCTGCACGAGTTCCTTGAGGATCGGAAACCCGCTCTTGTATCGATCGCGCAGGTTGATCGCGATCTGGTTGACGTAGTCGGTGCTGAATCCAGTCACTTCTTCCCTACCCTGTCAAATGCTTGATTACAACTTGTTGGTCTGATACGAGGTGCTGCTCATCGCACGTCCAGCCCGGCGCAAGGCGCGCTGACCGTCGATTTGGAGAAGCTCGTCCCGCACAATTTCTCAATGATCGCCGACACCTTCCGCATCGCGACCCCCTGCACCACCCTTTCCATCAGCGCCAGCACGAACGCTTGTTCGCTTCTCTGGTAGCCCTTGAAGAGGTCCGTAGAGAAGCTGCCGTCGCGCGTTTGCGGCACCCGCAGCGTCACCGGGCCAACGCGCGTGGTCAGTTTGCGCGCCCGCGTGCCGTTGCGGGTGCCGGCCCGCTCTTCCGTGCACTCGTGCCGCTCTGCGCCCAACGTCTCGGTCACGCGCCTCCCGTATCTGGTTCAGTACCGCCTCCACCCACTCCGCCAGCCCGTCCTGACCGCTCAACCGCCCTGGCAACAAATCCCCGCCTACGCTAACCTCATCTCCAGTCATCGCTTCGCCTGCCTTTCTTCGGTTGATCAACGCCTCGACAACGTCATCGTACCGAACCGAACCGAGGCGGTGGCTACTCACTTCCCGTTTTACAGCACTTAAGGAACCCAATCTCTGGCGACTCCTTCAATTGACTCGGAACCCACAGCCTGCCTCACTTCTGGCCACTTCGCATATGGGCAACTCCGACTTTTATGTTGATAGTTATCTGCTATTAACATAATAGACATAATTTTCTGTAACTATTGTTCACTCCTGACTAGACTGGAATCACGCGAGGACAAGTAGGCCGGCCTGAAAAGCTGATCCGTCCGTGGCGAGGATCGTGGTTCCCACACGGTGCTCGTCAAGCCGCCTTCAGTCCAAGCGCTTGTTCGACCTCACTCAGGAGAGCACACATGTCTACGAACGGAAATGGCAGCAACCCCCGCGGGCACTGCCCAATCATGCACGGCGGGACGACCTCCGCCGAGAGGTCGCGTCAGTGGTGGCCGAAAGCGCTGAACCTCGACATCCTGCACCAGCACGACGGCAAGACCAACCCGATGGGCGCGAGCTTCAACTATCGCGAGGAATTGAAGAAGCTCGACGTCGCCGCGCTGAAGGCCGACCTCAAGGCGCTGATGACCGACAGCCAGTCGTGGTGGCCGGCCGACTGGGGCCACTACGGCGGCCTGATGATCCGCATGGCCTGGCACTCGGCGGGGACCTACCGCATCGCCGACGGCCGCGGTGGCGGCGGCACTGGCAACCAACGCTTCGCGCCGCTCAACTCGTGGCCGGACAACGCCAATCTCGACAAGGCGCGGCGCCTGCTCTGGCCAATCAAGAAGAAGTACGGCAATCAGCTGAGCTGGGCTGACCTGATGATCCTCGCCGGCAACATGGCCTACGAGTCGATGGGGCTGAAGACCTTCGGCTTCGCGTTCGGCCGCGAGGATATCTGGCACCCGGAAAAGGACATCTACTGGGGTTCCGAGAAGGAGTGGCTGGCGCCGACCGGCAGCGAAGGGGGGCGTTACTCCGGCGATCGCGACCTGGAGAACCCGCTTGCCGCGGTGATGATGGGACTCATCTACGTCAACCCGGAGGGCGTCGACGGCCAACCCGATCCGCTGAAGACGGCGAAGGACATGCGCGTCACCTTCGGCCGCATGGCGATGGACGACGAGGAAACCGTGGCGCTGACCGCGGGGGGCCACACCGTCGGCAAGGCGCATGGCAACGGAAGCGCCGCCAATCTCGGGCCAACCCCCGAAGGCGCCGGAATCGAGGAACAGGGGCTCGGCTGGAACAATCACACGACCCGCGGCATCGGCCGCGACACGGTGACCAGTGGCCTCGAAGGTGCCTGGACGACGCAGCCGACGCGCTGGGACAACGGCTACTTCGACCTGCTTTTCAAGTACGACTGGTGGTTGCAGAAGTCGCCGGCCGGCGCGCACCAGTGGCAGCCGGTATACATCGAGGAAGCCGACCTACCGGTCGACGTCGAGGACCCGACGATCCGTCGCAAACCGATCATGACCGATGCCGACATGGCGCTGCGCTTCGATCCGGACTACCGCAAGATCGCCGAGCGCTTCCGTGACGACCACGCCGACTTCTCGGAGGTATTCGCCCGCGCCTGGTTCAAACTGACCCACCGCGACATGGGACCGAAGGCGCGCTACTTCGGTCCCGATGTGCCACAGGAAGACCTCATCTGGCAGGATCCGGTTCCTTCCGGCCGCAAAGACTATGACGTTGCCACCGTCAAGGCGAAGATCGCGGCAAGCGGCCTGTCGATCACCGAAAGGGTCGCCACCGCTTGGGACAGCGCGCGCACCTTCCGCGGCTCGGATAAGCGCGGCGGCGCCAACGGCGCGCGCATCCGGCTCGCGCCACAGAAGGATTGGGCAGGCAACGAGCCGGCGCGTCTCGCCAAGGCGCTGACGGCGTATGAAAGGATCGCCGCCGAGACCGGCGCCAGCGTCGCCGACGTCATCGTGCTCGCCGGCAACCTTGGCGTCGAACAGGCGGCCCAGGCCGCCGGCTTCGAGGTGACGGTGCCGTTCGCACCGGGTCGCGGTGACGCCATCCAAGCACAGACCGACGTCGACTCCTTCGCGGTGCTCGAACCGCTGGCCGACGGCTTCCGCAACTGGCAGAAAAAAGAGTACGTCGTCACGCCCGAGGAACTGCTGCTCGACCGTGCGCAACTGATGCGGCTGACCGCCTGCGAGATGACGGTACTCGTCGGCGGCCTGCGGATGCTTGGCGCCAATCATGGCGGTAGCCAGCACGGCGTGTTCACCGATCGCGTTGGCGTGCTGAGCAATGACTTCTTCGTCCATCTCACGGACATGGCCTACACCTGGCGGCCAACCGACAGCAACACCTACGCGATCGTCGAGCT
Source organism: uncultured Candidatus Accumulibacter sp. (assembly GCA_964420975.1). Lineage (GTDB taxonomy): Bacteria > Pseudomonadota > Gammaproteobacteria > Burkholderiales > Rhodocyclaceae > Accumulibacter. The sequence goes on along the minus strand of CAYQVH010000004.1, from coordinate 72,273 downwards.
AGCGACCGGTGTCACCCAATGGACGGCGACCCGTGTCGATCTGGTCTTCGGCTCGAACTCGGTGCTGCGCGCCTACGCCGAGGTCTATGCGCAGGACGACAATAAGGCCAAGTTCGTACAGGACTTCGTCGCCGCCTGGACCAAGGTGATGAACGCGGATCGCTACGATCTCACCTGAACGACCGGGTGCCAAGGCCCCTCGCAGCCGTCAACTGCGGCAAGGGGCCTTTTGTCGTGAAGGGTTTAGTGCCGCCGGTTGCGCCGACACGTCGTCAGGCAGGCGCGCGCCAGCAGCTTGTTGGTCAACGCGTCTCGGAACTGCCGTGCCCGGGCGGACGACATTGGCGCTGTCAGCAAGGCGGACGATTTTTGTGGAACGATAGGCAAGGCGGCCACGACCCGCCGCTTCGGCCTCGTGCGGCCCCGAACGCTCGCCAGCGCCAGGAAGGTGAACTGCTGCACGCTGCGGCTTGACAGATCCAGCGCCGTCAATGATAATGATTCGCATTCGCACATATCGCCGATTGACGGATGGAAGCCATCACCGAACGACTCCCTGCACACGGTTCCGAAGCGCGGCGATCACCGCGCGAAGCTGGAGGACGCCCGCTCGTTGCCGCGGGAGGTCCACGCCGGGGATGTCTAGACCACTGAGCACCAACCATTCGACCGATCCGCATGTTCCCCCTCATCGCTCGATCGCGGCCGCTGGCTTCGCACGGCACGGCACACCGGGTGACGCTCGCCGCGATTGCCGTCGGCGGACATCTCGCAGCAGCCAGCTGGTTGGACATGACCGTTCCGGAGACGCGACAGCCAACGGCCGATGCCGCCCCGATCACTCTGGAGTTCGCCGAGCCGTTGCCCGCCGCAACGCTGGCCCCTCGATCTTCCCCTCCCTCGCCGCGTCCCTCCACGCCCACTGCGGCAGCCGCGAGGGTCGCCGTGCGGAGCGCCGGACCGTCATTGACGGCGCCCGCCGAGAAGCCGGCCCCGCCGGCCGCAGCATCGGCCACTGGCGAGGTGCCGGTGGCCCCCGCGGCAGCCTCGTCGTCCAGCCCGCCGGCAATCCCTGAAAAGGCCGTCTTGGTTCCGGCCCGCTTCGATGCCGACTATCTGAGCAACCCCAAGCCCGTCTATCCGCCCCTTGCGCGCCGCCTGGGCGAACAGGGAAAGGTGCTCTTGCGGGTTTCGGTCGGCGCCCATGGGCTGCCAGAATCAATCGACGTCAAGACCTCGTCGAACAGCCGGCGTCTGGACGAAGCCGCGCTCGAAGCCGTGCGGCGCTGGCGTTTCGTGCCCGCGCGGCAAGGCGACACGCCCATCTCAAGCTGGGTCACTGTACCCGTCGTTTTCTCTCTCGAAGGATAGTCCGATGAACCCCTTTGACACGGTGGCACACCTGTGGACGACAGGTGACGGCGTTGCCCACACGGTGCTCGCGATCCTCTTCCTGATGTCCGTTGTTTCCTGGTATCTCATCCTTGCCAAAACCTGGGAGGGGTGGCGCCTGCGCCGTGCCGCGCTCGTCGTCGGCGGATTCTGGCGTGCCCTGGCGTATCCGGAGGGGCTTGATCGTCTGGGCTCCGGGCCGTTCCGCGTGATGGCCGAATACGCCACCTGCTGTGCCGAACAGTGTGAGAAAGCACCGGACCTGGCCGCCCGCCTCGACCCCTCCGAGCGAATCGAGCGCGCCTTGCGCCAGCAGTACGTCCGCACGCAATCAAATCTCGAAAGCGGGCTGACCTGGCTTGCCACCACCGGCGCGACGGCGCCGTTCGTCGGACTGTTCGGCACCGTCTGGGGCGTTTACCACGCGCTGGCAGCGATCGGCTTCTCGGGCCAGGCGTCTCTGGAGCGAGTCGCCGGCCCGGTAGGCGAGGCCCTGCTGATGACGGCGGCCGGGTTGGCGGTAGCACTGCCGGCGGTATTCGCCTACAACGCTTTCGCCCGCGCCAACCGCGTCCTGCTCGCCGATCTCGACGCCTTCGCCCACGATCTGCACGCCTTTCTCACCGTCGGCTGTCCGCTGACCGCGCCGGCGGACGTCACCTACCCGCAGCGCACGCCACTCGCGATCGAGGTGGGCTGATGAGCATCGGGAGCTTTGCCCGCAACGCTGCACCCGGACCCATGAGCGAGATCAACACGACGCCGCTGGTCGACGTGATGCTGGTACTGCTCGTCATCCTGCTCGTCACCGCGCCGCTTCTCGATCAGGCGGTCAAGATCGAACTGCCGCGCGCGACGGCATCTCCCGTCGACTCCCGGCCGGAGACCGTCAGGATCACCCTCGGCGCCGACGGCCAACTGTTCTGGAACGGAGAACGGACTGACGCCGTTTCCCTGGCGATCCGGCTAGGCGACGCCGCCGCGCATTCCCCACCGCCTGAACTCCACCTGGCTGCTGATCGAAGCACCGCATACGAACACGTAGCCCGGACTCTCGGCGCGGTTCGTAAGGCAGGGCTTGCCCGTCTGCGCTTCGTCACGCGTCCTGGAGAAGGCCATGCCGCGTCGCACTAAACCGCCGACTACCGTCGTCCCAGGTTCCCTTGCGGTGCTTCCCGGACCGCCGCTCGTCTTCTCGCCCGAGATCTTTCGCGGCAGCAACACGCTGCGCATCGTGCATGCCGGGCAGGTGTACCAGCTGCGCATCACCCGCGACAACAAACTCATCCTGACCAAGTAGCGATGAACCGCTATCCCCGGTTGGCGTTGCACCGCCCTGCCTCGCGTTTACCGAGCGTGTCATGGCTTTGCGGCTCGCCCGACGGCGTCAGCCCGCCACCCGCCGCCGAAACACCCAGACGCGATCGCTCGACACTTCGCCGGCGTAGGTGTAACCCTCGTCGGCAAAGGCGCGTAGATCATCCGCCTCATGCAAGCGGTTGACGACGGCGAAACGCGCCATCAGGCCGCGAGCGCGCTTGGCGAAAAAGCTGACAACGCGATAGCGGCCACCGCTCCAGTCCTCGAACACCGGTTGCACGACCGGCACCGGTAGTTGCTGCGTCCTGACCGACTTGAAGTACTCCTCGGAGGCGAGGTTGACGAGCACGCGCGCCGCCTGCTCGCGGATCGCGCCACTCAGCGCGTCGGTGATGCGGTCGCCCCAGAAGGCGTAGAGGTCCTTGCCGCCAGGGTTGGCAAGGCGGGTTCCCATTCCGAGCCGGTACGGCTGGATCAGGTCGAGCGGACGCAGTACGCCGTAGAGTCCGGACAGAATCCGCAATCGTGACTGTGCGAAGCGCAGGTCTTCGGCCGACCACGAGCGTACGGCGAGTCCTTCGTAGACATCGCCATTGAACGCCAGCACCGCTTGACGGGCGTTGGCCGGTGTAAACGGCACGCACCACTCGGCGTAGCGCGTTACGTTGAGCACGGCGAGCGGGTCGCTGATTCTGAGCAAGCTGGCCAGCTGCGCCGGCGACAGTGGGCGCAGGCGCTCGATCAGGACTTGCGACTGGGCGAGGAAATCGGGCTGCGTGTGTTCGGCAAACACCACCGGGCGGCGAAAGTCGAGCGCCTTGGCGGGCGAGAGAACGAGGATCATCGGCGGTTTCGGGCGACGCGGACGTCCCCCGGACGAGACTTTGTTAAGATTCCGGCATTGTAATCGACGCCGGGTGACGGGTCCGCCACTCACCCCATTGCAAGACGCTCAACGCCATGGAACAACTCCTCAGTCGCTTCCTCGACGCTGAAGCCGACCAGACGCAACTGCTGGTACGGCTGGTCGACGAGATCCGCCCGGCCGACGCCCGCGACGCCGAGTCGGCGCGACGCAACCTGCAGGCGCTGTGCTACCTCCTGAGTACGCACGCCGACTTTCGCGCCGGCCTGCGCGAGGTGCTCGTCAGCATCCTGCGCACGCACCGTCATCTCGAACTCTACACCGCCAGCGGCATCTTGCCGAACACCAGTTTCCTGCACGAAAGCCTGCACCGCATCGGTTACACTCTGCTCCCGGAAGTTCGGGATCCGGGCCTCCTGCGCAGCGTCGTGCGCACGCTCTTCCACCGCCCAAGCGACCGCCACTGGGTGGTCGGTGCCGGCGAGGACGCCTGGCTGCAACTGCTGCAGGCGCTGCGCTTTGACGAGCTACCGGCGAGCGAAACCTTGCCGCCCGTCCTCAACGAAGTCATCGACGCTCTGCGCGTTCTCTCGTACTGGATCGCCGCGGCGGGCATGGAGCCCGAGTTGTTGCGTCGCGACCCCTCGCTCGAAGCGCACGAATCCCCCTTCGTCGCCCAGAACCAGGAGCTGATGGCGTACATCGACTCTTACGCCGAGAACTGGGGCAAGCCCGCCGCCGAACAGCGCGACGCCCGGCACCTCGACGTGCTCTTCAGCCAGTGTCAGGAAGTGATCGAGCGCATCCGCCGGAACGCGGCCCGCAACGGCACCAGCATCCGCCTGACCTTCCACCTGCAGCGCCTGCGCCAGCTCCTGCGGCGCAGCGAACAACTGGTCGGCATCCTTGCCAGGCTGCAGGAAGACCGTAGCGGCGAATCGATTTATCCGCTGTTGGTTGGGCTGTTCACTCAAGTCGTGCGCGAAGAGTGCCTGCGCCACAACCTGCTGCGGCACTGGCGCCAGAACACTGAGCTGATCGCGCTGCGCGTCACCGACAACGCCAGTCAGCACGGCGAGCACTACATCACCGAGAGTCGCGACGAATACCGAAGCATGGCCCGCTCGGCGATGATCGGCGGCTGCATCATCGCCTGCATGGCGTGTCTGAAGATCGTCCTCGCCAAGGCAACGATGGCGCCGCTCAACGGCGCCATCGCTTTCTGCCTCAATTACGGGCTCGGCTTCTGCCTGATCCACATTCTGCACGGCACCGTCGCCACCAAGCAGCCGGCGATGACCGCCAACGCCATTGCCGCCAGCATCAGCGAGGCCGGCGGCAAGCTCGGTAACCTCGAAGCGCTGACCGGACTGATTGCCCGCACCTGCCGCAGCCAGCTCGTCGCCATCCTTGGCAACGTCGGCATCGCCATTCCGCTCGCGGCGCTGATCGCTTTCGTCGTTCTTGGCCTCAGTGGCGAGCATTTCACGAGCGTTGACAAGTCGACGCATCTGCTCGCCGAACAGAGCCTGGTGCACAGCGGCGCCGTGTTTTATGCGGCGATGGCCGGTGTCTGGCTGTTCATCTCGGGTCTGATCAGCGGCTACTACGACAACTACGCGGCGTACAACCGCATCCCCGAGCGCATCCTGCAACTCGACTGGCCGCGGCGGCTGTTTGGCGAAGCGCGCATGCGTCGGGTCGCTGCCTACGTCGGCGACAACCTCGGCGCGCTCGCCGGCAACTTCCTGTTCGGCTTCCTGCTCGGCGGCACGACCTTGTTCGGGTTGCTGGTTGGACTGCCGATCGACATCCGCCACGTCGCCTTTTCGTCCGCCTTTCTCGGTATCGCGCTCGTCGGTCTCGACTTTGCGCCCGAACTCTGGATCTTTGTCTGGGCGCTGCTGGGCGTGGCCACGATCGGCTTCCTCAATCTGACGGTCAGCTTCGCGCTCGCGCTCAACGTTGCCTTGCGCTCACGCCAGGTCACCGACTCGCAGTGGCGTCAGCTGCTCAAGGCCGTCGCCGCCCACCTCGTCCGCCAACCGCGCGACTTCTTCCTGCCGCCGCGCAAGGACGCGTAGGTCGGTGAACGCGACCGGCGACGCCAGGCCGGCGCGACCTGTGCGACAATCCGCGCTACGGCGGACGGTGTTCCGCCAATGTCTGCTGCCGATCGCCTGATCGGCGCACGGTCAGCTGCGGGGGCTTCCGCCTCGTGGCCTCGCACGAAATCGGGAGAAAGTGGTGTTGACGACTACGCCCCTGCCCAGCAGGCGACGGCGTTTGCTCGCGGTTCGCCTGTTCGGCGCCTGTCTGCTGGCGTTTGCCCAGCCGTTGACGGCACGCGCTGGCGAACTGCGGGCGGTTCGCGGCGAGCGCTTGCCGCCGGTGGTGGAGCCGCCCTTCAGCGAGTGGCTCGCGGCCCATCGCGGCCGCGCGTTGCTGATCAACTTCTGGGCCTCGTGGTGTCCCCCGTGTCGTGACGAGATGCCAGAACTGCAGGCGCTGAGCGAGCGCTATCGCGAGCACGGGTTGCTCGTCGCCACGGTCGCCGTTGCCGACCGGATCGCCGACGCCCGACGCTTCCTCGCCGATCTCGATCTGCACCTGCCGCTTCTCGAAGACCGCACCCAGACGATCAGCCGTGCCTGGGGCGTTCGTGTGCTTCCGGGCACGCTCGTCCTTGATCGGCGCCACCGTCTGCGGCTGCGCGCACAGGGGCTGGTCGATTGGCAATCGCCGGCCGTCGACCGACAGCTGCAGGCGTTGCTCAAACCCCTCAAATAGGAGACTTGTATGGATCGCCGTCGATTCCTCACTGCCGCCACCCTGCTGACCGCCGGAGTTGCCTCGGGCTGGCGACCGGCGCTGGCCGGTGCTGCCGGGTTCCGCCCATCGCCGGATCACGGCTGGCGCGTGTTCGACGTCACCACCCGCGCCGAGCTGACCGCGACCAGCGGCACGACCCGCGTCTGGCTGCCGCTGCCTTCACTAGCGGAGGCGGCGTGGATCAGGCCGCTTGGCAATTTGTGGCACGGCAACGCGCCGAACTTGCAGGTCGTGCGCGAACCGGCGTACGGCAGTCAAATGCTCGCCGCGGCCTGGGACGCCGGCGAAGCCGCACCATGGGTCGAGGTGACGAGCCGCTTCGCGGCACGCGACCGGGCCGTCGACCTGCAGCGTCCGGCGTCGGTGCCGCCGCTCGATGCCGCCTCGCGCAAGCTGTTCACGCAGGCGACCGAGCTGCTGCCCACCGGCGGCATTGTCCGCAAGACCGCGCTCGAGATCACGCGCGGCCAGCCTGGCGACCTCGAACGGGCGCAGGCGATCTACCAGTGGATCGTCGACCACACGGCGCGCAACCCGAAAACGCGCGGCTGCGGCGTCGGCGACATTCGCGCCATGCTCGAAAGCGGCGACCTGACCGGCAAATGTGCCGACCTCAACGCGCTTTACGTCGGTCTGGCGCGCGCCGTCGGCCTGCCGGCGCGCGACGTGTATGGCATCCGCGTCGCCGACTCGCGCTTCGGCTACCGCAGCCTGGGCAAGCGCGACGACATCAGCAAAGCACAGCACTGCCGCGCCGAGGTCTGGCTGGCCGGCTTCGGCTGGGTGCCGGTCGATCCCGCCGACGTGCGCAAGGTCGTGCTCGAGGAGAAACCGGGGCTGACGCTCGCCGACGACACCGTCGTCGCCGTCCGCGAACGGCTGTTCGGCGCCTGGGAAATGAACTGGCTCGCCTATAACGTCGCCCACGACCTCGCGCTGCCGGGTTCGAGTGGACCGCGGATTCCGTTCTTCATGTATCCGCAGGGCGAGGGCCCGAACGGCCGCTTCGACAGCCTCGATCCCGATACTTTTCGCTACCGGATTTCGGCGCGCGAGATCACGGTTTGAGAAGTGCGATCGCGTGCCGGGCTCGTGCCTGCCTGCGCCTTGGCGGGCCGACGGACCGCGTCGCCGCGATCAAGGCGACGCCGCGAAGAGGAAACGCTTGCTTCACGGCCGTGACCGCGCGCCTGCTGCGGCTCGAATAAGCGCCCGAGCCGCCCGTTCTGGCGTCTCCGACGGCCGCTGTCGGAGTTTTCCGACAGCGGCGAGCTGATGTATTTTGCGTGTCCCAGCAGCAGCCTGTCGGACCTGACCCCTGTCTCGCGGTCCGCGTGAATTCTCGCTTTGTCGGTTTCTCCAGCCCGGGTCTTTTGGTACGCTGCGATCGGGTTGATTCTCCACGCGCTCGCTTGGCGAGGGTTGTACCGCAGCAGCCTTCTTCGCCAAAAACACGGTCGATTCGTGACACATCACCGTTGAATTCCGCGCTCTTCGTCACGCGCAGTCAGCGCGCTCTGCGCGGGGCTGGACGCGCGTGCGCGGGCGGTCAACGATCCTCTCTCCGGTCCTTTCCACATCCGTTTGAATCGCACCCTGGACAAGGGACCTAGTGTTGGCTCCTGGTTTGAACGAGAAATGCAGTCTGCTACAATTCCTCGTCTTTTGGCCACCGCCCATGGTCGACCTCGTTTCTCATTCTGCCTTCCCTCCCGCAATCCGAGGCCCGTATGCAACCTACCGTCAAACCCCGAAACCCCTGTTTCTCGTCGGGTCCTTGCCGTAAGCGCCCCGGCTACGACGTAGCCAGTCTGCAGTTGGCGACGCTGGGACGCTCGCACCGTTCTTCGCTGGGCAAGAAGGCGCTGGCGCTGGCGTGTTCCGAAACTGCCCGCTTGTTGGGTTTGCCTGCCGATTATCGGGTCGGCGTTGTTCCGGGGTCCGACACCGGAGCGGTCGAAATGTCGCTCTGGTCGTTGCTGGGAGAACGCGGCGTTGACGTCCTGGCGTGGGAGTCGTTTGGTTCCGGCTGGGCAACCGACGTCGTCAAGCAGCTGAAACTCCCTGACGCCAGAGTGTTGAAGGCGGACTACGGGGAGATCGTTGACCTGACACAAGTCGATTTTGATCGTGACGTCGTGTTTACGTGGAATGGTACGACGTCGGGGGTCAAAGTACCTCACGGCGACTGGATCCCGGAAAACCGGGGCGGCCTCACCATCTGCGACGCGACGTCGGCGGTTTTCGCGATCGATTTGCCGTGGAACAAACTCGACGTCGTCACCTTCTCGTGGCAGAAGGTGCTTGGCGGCGAAGGCGGGCACGGGATGCTGATTCTCGGCCCTCGCGCCGTCGCCCGCCTTGAGTCTTACAGTCCGCCCTGGCCGCTGCCAAAAGTTTTCCGTCTTACCTCGGGCGGCAAGCTGAGCGAAGGAATTTTTCGTGGCGAGACGATCAACACGCCGTCGATGTTATGCGTCGCCGACTATCTGGATGCTCTGCAATGGATAGAGTCGATCGGCGGTGTGCCGGCAGCGATTGGCCGCAGCGAGGCCAACTTGGCCGTCATCGCGGAATTCGTCGCTAGTAACGAGTGGATATCGTTCTTGGCCAAAGATCCGGCGACGCGTTCCAACACCAGTGTCTGCCTGAGCCTGCAGCTCACGGCCGAGCAGGTCAAGAGCTTCGTAAAGCTGCTCGAAGCGGAAGCGGTGGCCTTTGACATCGGCTCCTACAAGGACGCGCCGGCAGGTATCCGCATCTGGTGCGGCGCGACGGTCGATACCTCCGACGTGCAGGCACTGATGCCCTGGCTTGCCTGGGCGTATCGGCAGGTGACGGCCTGATCCCCCACCTGAAACACACTTACCCCCCACACGGGTCATCGCCATCATGTACAAGGTCAGAACTTACAACAAGATTTCTGTAAAAGGGCTGGAACGCTTTCGGCGGGACGCCTACGAAGTGGGTAGCGACATCGCGCATCCTGACGCCTTTCTCCTCCGCAGTCAGAAACTGCACGGCATTGAAGTGCCCGAGACCTTGCTGGCGGTCGCTCGAGCCGGCGCCGGGGTAAACAATGTTCCCGTCGCAGACTACGGAAAACAGGGGATTGTTGTCTTCAATACACCGGGAGCAAACGCCAATGCGGTCAAGGAACTCGTCGTCGCGGGCATGCTGCTGAGCGCGCGTGGCGTCGTCGACGGCATGAGCTTTGTCCAGTCGCTTGACGGTGTGAGCGACGCGACCGAGATGTCGGCGCGGCTTGAAAAGGAGAAAGCGCGTTTCGCGGGTAGCGAAATCTCCGGCAAGACGCTCGGCATCATCGGCCTCGGCGCGATTGGCTCAATGGTCGCCGACATCGCGCTGGCGCTGGGAATGCGGGTCGTCGGATTCGACCCCGCGTTATCGATCGACGCTGCCTGGCGTCTATCAAACGAAGTCGGCCGCATGGAGAATCTGCAGTCCTTGCTGACACGTTCCGACTACGTCTCGCTGCACGTCCCGGCCGTCGATTCGACGCGGCACCTGATCAATGGCGACACACTGGCGTGCATCAAACCTGGCGCCGTACTCCTCAATTTTGCCCGTGACGCCGTGGTCGATAGTCGTGCAGTTCTCCATTACCTGGCCAGCGGACGGCTCGGAAAGTACGTCACCGATTTTCCTGAACCGTCCCTGGTCGGTCATCCGAAGATCATTGCCATGCCACACATTGGCGCCAGCACCGAGGAATCGGAGGAAAACTGTGCCGTGATGGCAGCCGATCAGCTGGTGGACTATCTGGAGAACGGCAACATCGCCAACTCGGTGAATTTCCCGAAGATCGGCATGGAACGTAGTCCCGGCACGTCGCGACTCACCTTTTCCAACGACAACGTCTCGGGTGTTCTGGGCAATGTCCTTTCGGTCTTGGCAGCGCACAAGGTCAACGTCGTCGACATGGTCAACAAGAGCCGCGGCGAGCTCGCGTTCAACATCGTTGATACCGAGATTCCGCCTACCGAAGCCGTGATCGACGCCATCCGCGCGGTCGATCACGTCATCCGTGTGCGCGTGATCTAGGGCTTTCGTGCCGTCCCACCGGGACGCGCTGACGGTCGTCCGGGCGCCATGATTATCGAAAGCCTGGCCAACTTCGGCTGGCGAGAGGTACCGGTCGTTCTCTTCGTCATCGCCTTGGGGCTGGTCTTGTTCCTCGTCATCCGCCAGAACGAAAAAGACTACCTGGATCTGATCGGTGCTCTCGATCACGAGTCGCCAGAGACTCGTCGCTAACCTCGCCGCTTGTCGGCTGCCGCACCGGCATCCGCCGTTGCCTTAGGCCGTAGCCAACCTCTTGGCGAGCTTGCCAACCAGTTTGCGCAGCGCGCGCTCGTCGATCAGTTCTTTGGCGGCCTCTGGCGTAATCCACTGCCGCTCGCGGTGACTTTCTTCCCATTCGCTCTCGGGAACGCTCTCGCTTACCGCCATCGGAAAGACCGCGACACTACAAACGCCACCCCACTTCGCGTACTCGTAGGACCCGATCGGCTCGGCATCCAGTTCGCCGCGCACCCCGGCTTCCTCGAGTGCCTCCTTTGCCGCCGAGTCGCGCAGCGACAGCTCAGGTTCTTTGACCCCCTTCGGGATCACCCAACGCGTCCCTTTGCGCGAAGCAATCAACAGTACCTGCACGCGGCCATCGACGAGGCGATACGGCAGAACCGCCGACTGGGTGAAGAAGTAGTCCGGAACCGGTCCGCGATCGTCCTCAGCTTGCTTGTCAACCGGCGTGTCTGGCAGGTCGTCGGGCACTTGCCCCGGTCGTGTGAGCGCGATCAGGCTGGCACAGCCTTGCGTCAAATCTCGCCACTCGGCAACCATCTCCAGCTGCGCCAAGGCCGACGTCGGCAGCACCTTGCCGTCTTCCGGAACCGTCAAGCCACTCGCCAGGTAGTCGACGAGTTCTTCCAGCCCCGGGTTATGGCCGACCATCATCACGCGACGAACACTCTTCGGCAACTCCGCGAGTACGGCGAGTTCGTCCTCCAGCGATGCCGCGTACAGCCGCTGATCGTAACGCACCTTCTTCAACGGCAAACCCATCGCTTCGCAAGCGGCGACCGTCGTTGCCCGTGCGCGCTCGGCGGGAGAACTGAGGACCGCGTCGGGCAGCAGTCGTTGGTGTCGGATCCAGGCGCCCATCTTGCGACTTCCCTGATGACCGCGATTCACCAGTGGCCGGTGAAAGTCCTCGTGACCCGTCGTCCAGTCCGATTTGCCGTGCCGTAGAACCAGCAGAGTCTTGCCCTTCATGTGCGTGCTCCCTTTCCCAGTGACTGAAAAGCTCGTCTGCCGACAGCGGTCGGCTGCTCGCAGACAACCGTGTCCACGGCGGCGAATTGTAGTTCAAACGCCGCCGTCTGCGGCCACCACGAACACCGCCTCAGCCGCCGCTGCGCAACGCTTCGAGCGGTGCCACGCGCAGCAAGCGCGTTCCCGCCAAACCGCCAGCGAGGGCTACCAGCAGAGCACCGCAGCCAGCCGCCACCGGCGGCAGCCACCAGTCGACGGCGAGTTCGAATCGAAATACCTTTTGCGCCAGAAACTGTCCGACCGCGAGCGCTCCCAGCGCAGCCATCAGGCCGGCCAGACCACCGACGATTGCGAACTCGGAAAGCAAGGCGCGCTGCAACTGGGCGCGACGGGCGCCAAGCGCTCGCATGACCGCCAGTTCGTAACGCCGCTCCTCCGCCGCCGAAGCGAGCGCGGCATAGAGAACGATCAAGCCAGCCGCTACCGTAAACAGGAAAATGAACTGTACCGCTCGCGCCACCCGATCCATGATCGCCTGAAGTTGACGCAGAATCGCCGCGACGTCGATGACGGTCAGGTTGGGGAACACGGCGATCAGTCGATTGACCACGTCCGCCTGCTGCGGCGCGAGGTAAAAACTCGTTATCCAGCTCGCCGGATAACCATTGAGTGCGAAGGGCGGCGTGAGCACGAAGAAGTTGGCGCGCATCGTGTCCCAGTCAACCTTGCGCAAGCCGACGACGTCAAGCTCGAGCACTTCCCCGGCAACGAGAAACCGCAGTCGATCGCCGACGACCAGGCCAAGCGTCTGCGCGAGCCCGTCCTCAACCGACGCCGCCGCTCTGCGCGGCTGCCCCTGGACCGCCGTCAACGAAAGATCGGCCTTGGTGAACCAGCGTCCGGCGCTGACACGGTTGCCCGGCGGCAGATCGCTGCGCATGGAAAGGTTGAACTCACGCTCGATCAGGCGCTGGGCTCGCTCATCACTGTAGCTCGCGACGCTGACCGCGGAGTCGTTGATCTGCATCAGCCTTCCGCGCACCATCGGGGCGAGTTCGACCGCCAAGCCGTGCGCGAAAAGCAGATCGCTTACCGGCTCCACCTGCTCGGGCTGGATGTTGATCACAAAACGATTCGGCGCCTCTGCCGGCAGGGAGCGTCGCCAGGCCTCCAGCAGCTCGCCACGGACGACGGTCAGCAAGAGTAACGCCATCAGGCCAAGTGCGAGCGCGATGATCTGAATGACGCTGGCGAGCGCGCGACGCTCGAGACTGGCGACACCGTAACGCCAACCAACGCCGTACGCGCTGCCGGAACCTGAATGCCGGCGGGCGCGCAAGCGCGCGGCCCCGTTCACGGCGAGACGAGCGACCCCGGCGAACAGCAGCACAGCGGTCAGAAAACCGGCAACGACCCAGGCACCAAGCGTCGGCTCGCCGGCCACCCAGAACATCAGGCCGCCCAGGCTGATAGCGGCGAGCAGGTAACCAAGCAGCAAACCGCCACGCGGCGCGCCAAGTTCACGCCGCAGCACCCGCAGCGTCGACACACGCTTCAGTTGAAACAGAGGGGGGGCGGCAAATGAAAACAGCAATACCAGACCGGCCAGCATGCCCTGCCCAGCCGGCAACCAGCCTGGAAGCGGCAACGGCGTCGCCAGCAGTTGTGCCAGCCACGCATGGAGCACGAAATGGGTCAGATAGCCGAGTCCGCAGCCAAGCACCGACGCAAGGATCCCAAGTACGGCAAACTGGGCAAGGTAGACGCGCAGCAGCACCTTCTGCGTCGCCCCCAGACAACGCATCACGGCGCAGGGGTCGAGATGGCGCTGGACGTAACGCCGCGCGGCGAGTGCCACCGCCACAGCCGCAAGAACGACGGTCAGCAGCGCCGAGAGACCGAGAAAGCGTTGCCCACGCTCGAGCGCAAGACGAATTTCAGGCCGTCCGTTCTGCGGTTCTTCGATCCGCTCGCCGCGAGCAAGCCGCGGTTCGACATCAGACTTGAAACGATTCACCGCCTCCTGCTCGCCGGCAACCAGCAGGCGATAGCCGACGCGACTGCCTACCTGTATCAACTCGGTCGCCGGCAAGTCGTCGAGGGCCATCAGTAGTCGCGGTGCCACGCTGAAGAAATTGATCCCCCGATCCGGCTCCAGAGTCACGATCGCTGCCACCTGCAGCGAGGCTTTGCCAAGCGCCAGCCAGTCGCCCACCCGAGCCTCAAGGGACGACGCCAGTCGCTCATCGATCCAGACGCTTCCCGGTGCAGGGACGGCGTGCGTTGCCTCGTCGGCGACGTTGACCGCAGGCGCGACGCGCAACGATCCCCGCAACGGGTAACCCGTCTCGACCGCCTTGACCTCGGCCAGCTGAGCGCGCAGCGCGCCGCCGTTTTCCCGCGTCACCATGCTGGGAAACGTTTGCGTTTCGACGACCCGCAAGCCCCGACGACGCGCCTCGTCAGACACCGTCTGCGACCAGGGATGATCCGCCGTGAGCAGCAGGTCCGCGCCGAGGAGCTGGTGTGATTCCCGTTCGAGTGCCTGGCGGACGCGATCGACAAAAAAACCGACCGCCGTCAGTGCGGCGACCGCGACCAGAAGAGCCGCGACCAGCAAGTGTAGCTCGCCGGCACGCGCATCGCGGCGAAGCATCCGTAAGGAGAAAGCCAAGCTCGGGATCATGGTCGATGAGTGTCGTCCGATCGAGCCAAGTCAGCCCCAGGCTGGCCGAAGGCAACCTTCATGCAAGTTCCTGCGACGCAGAAACACCGCCCACGCAACCGAGCAGTAGAGGCGCGCGCTGCCGGCGATTCGTCGTCCAGCGTCGCTCAGGCCTCGGCCGATACCAACACCTGCCGCTCCAGACGGCCACGCACCCAGTCGGCAAAAACGTCGGGAGCGAGTGGCTCGGCGTAGAGATAACCTTGACCGCGCTGGCAACCAAACGATTCGAGCTCGGAATGCTGGCCGGCTATTTCGATTCCTTCGCCGACCACCGTCATTCCCAGCTGGCGCGCTAGGGTTACGATTACCGACGCGATTGCCCGGTCGTCGGTATCGGTGGATACGCCATCGACGAAGCTGCGGTCGATCTTGAGTTCATGTATCGGAAAACGCTTCAGGTACGATAGCGAAGAAAAACCGGTGCCGAAGTCGTCGATACTGATCAGCAATCCGAAATCGACCAGTTCGGCAAGCATGCGCTGCGCCCGATCGGCGTCGAGCAGCACCCCTTCGGTAATCTCAATGCACAGCCGATGCGGGGCAACCCCCGTCGCCTCGACGATCTGCATCAGTTTCCCGGCCATGTTCTCCTGACGAAAATGGCGGGCCGAGATGTTGACGCTGACGCGCAGGCAACCCCGCCTTGTCCCATTCGATGATCTGGCGGCAAGTCTCGCCAAGCACCCATTCGTCTATGGCAACAATCAAGTGACTCTGCTCGGCGATGGGAATGAACACCATCGGGTCGACGATTTCCCCATTGAAGCGCCAACGCACCAGCGCTTCCGCGCCAACAACCAGGTCGTCTTCCAGTTTCACCTGTGGTTGATAGTGGATGAATAACTCCCGGCTATCGACCGCGCGCCGCAACCCGGCCTCGAGGGTCAGTCGACGGCTCGCCTGCGCGGCGAGATCAGCGGAAAAAAAGCGAAAGCTGTTCTTGCCGTGATCCTTGGCCCGATACATCGCGGAATCGGCATTGCGCATCAGGGCGTTGGCATCGGCGGCATCCTCCGGGTACATGCTAAGACCGATGCTGGCGCTAACAAAACACTCGTGCTCGCCGAATTGATAACTCGCACTCAACGCATTGAGCAGCCGTTCAGCGGTCAGCGTCGCTTGCATCCGATCGGCACTGACGAGCAAGACGACGAACTCGTCGCCACCGAGCCGGGCGACCGTGTCCTCGGCCCGCACGCATTCGAGCAGGCGCATGGCAGCCATCTTCAGCAGCCTGTCGCCCGTTTCATGACCCAGCGTGTCGTTGACGATCTTGAAATTGTCGAGGTCGATGAACAGGACGCCGACCGCCTCGCGCGATCGTTCGGCGCGCGCCAGCGCCAACTGAAGTCGGTCATTGAACAGCGTCCGGTTGGGCAGTCCGGTCAGCTCGTCGTGCGTCGCCAGGTACTCGATGCGCTGCTGCGACTCGCGCACCTTGGTGATGTCGCTGAACATCCCGACATAGTTGACCACTTGCCCGTTCGGGTCCTTCACCGTATTGATCGACAACCATTCCAGATAAGGCTCGCCGTTCTTGCGCCGGTTCCAGATTTCGCCTTGCCAGACGCCGAAGCGATTTACTCGCTCCCACATGTCGGCGTAGAACTCGGGCGGCGTCCGGTCGGAGCGCAAGAGACTCGGCTTCTTGCCGACCACTTCCGGTTGCGAGTAACCGGTCAGCGAGGTGAAGGACTCGTTGACGGTCAGTATCCGCAAGTCGGGGTCGGTCACCATGACGCCTTCCGACGCCCGATCAAAGACCAATGCCGCCAGGCGCAGCTGGTCTTCGGCGCGTTTGCGGGCAGAAATGTCGGTCGCCTGAAAGCAAAGTCCGATAATCGCGCCATCGTCGTCGAAAAGCGGAAAGCGCACCGCAAGAAAATGGCGCTCGCCGCCAGCGAGCGGCAGCGTTTCCTCACGCTCGATTCCTTTGCGCAAGCGCATCGCTTCCAGCTCACTCTCGCGGAAGAGATCGCAGACGGCCGGTGGAAAGAGCTGTAAGTCGGTCTTACCGATCACGGCGCCACTGGCGAAGCCAAAAGTCTGTTCGAATCTTGGGTTTACGAACTGATAGCGTCCCGGAGCGTCCTTGACCGCCATCAGCGATACCGAATTGTCCATCACCGCCTGCAAGCGGACCTGTGTTTCACGCGCCGACCGCTCCACTTCATAGAGCGCCGTGTTGTCGGCAAACAGCAGGATGACGCCGGCAGTGCGCTGCGTGTCGCGCAGCAGTGGCGCGAGGTGGAGCGTGTAGTGACGGCGATTGGCGTTGACAATCTGGCGGTCGCGCGCATTCTGGGTATCGAGCACCTGCTGCACGTCGCCGAGAAGGTCAGGCATGCCCGCCGGCAGCGGTAGATCGCGTAGATGGCGCCCAAGCTGCGCGGCGCCGAGCTTGAACAGGCGCGCCGCGGCACTGTTGAAACGCTGCAGGGACGCGTTACGATCGAGCACCAGCAAGGGGTAATCGACGCTGTTTTGAATGCTTTCCAGTTCAACGTTGAGTTCCTGTGTCTCGGCCGTCTTGATCTGCAACTCTTCGTTGACCGTCGCCAGCTCTTCATTCGTCGACTGTAATTCCTCGTTCGACGCTTCAAGCTCTTCGTTCGAGGCTTGCATCTCCTCATTTGAGGCCTGGATTTCCTCGTTAAGCGCCTGCATTTCCTCGTTTGAGGTCTCCAGCTCCTCGACCAAGGTCTGCAGGTGTTCGCGGGTCGCGGCCAGCTCGTCCTCAAGCTCCTTCTCGTCGATGCTGCTACCTTCCTCGACCGTCGACTTCCGTGGAACGGGCAAGAGCCATTCGACGCAGAGCAAGAACAGCGCCTCGGGACCGACATCGGGGACCGGGTGAATCGACAAGCGCAGGCCGCGAGACGCATCGAGCGCCTTGACGTGCCGCGGGCGACCAGTAGCCACCGCCTGCTTGACCTGCGCCTGGCGCATGAGCACCTGGACCTCGGTACGCAATTCACGGCGAATCAGCGAAATCAGGTCGAACGCGGGCCGCCCTGGCGAGACGTTGAGGAGCCGGCTCGCGTCGCCGTGAATGTGGCGGATCTCGAACTTGCCGTTGATCAGGATCGTCGTCGGAATGAAGTGACGGCCTGCCGCCTCAAGCAGGATGGTCTCGAAACCCTGCGCGATCGGCTTCCCGGGCCGTTGGTGCTGGTTCAAGCCCGCGGCCGGAGTTTGCATCTCCGTTCGCAGCAACGGCAAACGGGCGGTCGTCCCGTGCCTGCGGTAGAGTCGGGCGTCCTTGTCGATCACCCCGAACAACGTTTCCTGCTGGAAGATTCCCTCCGACTTGCCCAGAAAAAGAAAGGCGCCGGGGTTCAACGCATAATGAAAGACCGCCAGCAGGCGCGATTGCAGCTCGCTCTGGAAGTAGATCAGGACGTTACGGCAACTCACCAGATCGAGACGCAGGAAAGGCGGGTCCTGAACCAGGTCCTGGCGGGCAAAGATGACGGTATCGCGAAGATTCTTGTTGATCTCGTAACGGTCGCCCTGCGGCGTGAAATGCGCCCGAATCCGGTTGCGGTCCATGTGCGCCAGACTCGACGCAGCGAATACTCCTCGCCGGGCGAGTGCCATCGCGTCGAGATCAATGTCGGTGGCAAAGATTTGTAAGCGATACTGCTCGAAGGCGGCTCCCAAGCGCTCAGAAAAAAGAATCGCCAGCGAATACGCCTCTTCACCGGTCGCACAGCCGGCGACCCAAACGCGGATGTCGTCCCCCGGCTGCTTGCTGGCCAGGATCTCGCCGATCACTTTGTCGAGGCGCGCAAAGGCGTCGGCGTCACGAAAGAACGCGGTGACCGAAATCAGAATGTCCTTGCACAGCTTGTCGAGCTCAAGGGGCGTCTGGTCCACAACCTGCAGATAGTCGTGTAGCGTGCTGACGTGGTTGGCCGCCATCCGCCGCTCGATCCGCCGCCACAGCGTCGGCTCCTTGTACTGCGAGAAGTCGACCTTGGTTCGGGTGCGCACTTTGCCGAGCAGGGTTTTCAGCGTCGCCGGCGCACTGGCTGCCTGGGTCGCCACCGGAATCAGGCCACGGTTGAGAACGATCAGGCTGATCTCCGCGCCCATGTTCTCGGGGGGCAAGATCCAGTCCACGCTACCGGTGTCGATCGCCGATTGCGGCATTCCGTTGTACTTGGCGGTATCCGGATCCTGTGAGAAGGTAAAACCGCCCGCCGCTTTGATGGCGTGAATTCCGGCGGCACCGTCGGATCCGGTCCCGGAAAGAATGATGCCGATGGTCGAATCGCCGACCTCTTCGGCAAGCGACGCGAAAAAGCGGTTCACGGACGGCTTCGGCATCGATTCACGCGCCGGTTCGACCAGGCGGAAGCAGCTCTCTCTGAGCGTCAGATTACGGTTCGGTGGCGTGATGTATACCGTATTCGCTTCCGGCAGTATGCCGTCCTCGATGTCGCGCACCGGCATGGTCGTTTCTCGACCGAGCAATTGCGACATCATGCTGCGGTAGGTCGGCGACAGGTGTTGCACAACGACGTAAGTCAGTCCGAGATTCTTGGGCAGGCTCGGCAATAACAGGCGCAGGGCTTCCAACCCCCCTGCAGAGGCGCCGATGCCCACGATGAACGGCCGTTCCTCACCCCGCGCCGAATTCGTGTCGACGCCCTGCAAGCTTCCCGTCGTCGCCGGCTTCCCCGAACTGGCGGATCTACGTCTTGGCATTTCGTCGTCAGCAGTGGTCATCGTTTTCTTTCAGCTCGGGAATGCAACATTGTTGCGCAATCCTGTCTCCACGCGAACCGTTGACTTTGCGGGCGAGTCCCGGTTCCTCCGGGGCCGACTGCCGACTGACGGGCCGCGAATCCAGTGACGATGGCGCAGCGACTCCACAACGCTGGCCAGCGCGGCACAAGGTGCACGGCAAGCTCATCCACCGCGTCAGGCATCAAATCGCCGCACCCAGAAAAGCTCGTGCCGCCGTACCGCTTTGCGGAAAAACTCATTTTCGCCAGTGGGTGGCCAACTACGACCAGCGAGCAGACGTTGAACGAAGCGTCGAACACGCTGTTTGACGGGAAGTCGGCCCTGCAGATCGTGTTGCATGGCCAAGGCCATGGCTTTGTCGAGCTGGTCGTCGATGGTCAACAGCGGACTCCACAGGCCGTCGGCTGGCAGCGGCGCCAAAGCCGGAGGCAGGGCGACGCCATACCCCGCCGGCCCCATCGGCCAGCGATCGTTGTCGTGCAGATGGTTACTGTAAAGCAGAGCCGTTTCCGGCTTCCAGCTCGACAACTGCGCCGCCTGATCGATCGCCAGCGAAGTCGCAAAGTGGTCCGGATGCGGGTCAAGCTCGGGATGCGGTGTAACCACCACCTGCGGCCGGAAATGCTCGAGCAGCGCCACCAGATCGGCAACGAGATTCTTGCCGCAAGCGAGTCCGTCGTCATCGCCCGGCAAGCGCAGCGGATTGTGGCGCCGCGCCTTCCGGATATCGCTCGTCGTCGCTTCCCGCGAGCCAAACAGCCGTTCCGGTTCGGCCATCATGGACGTTAGCTGCTGGCAAAAATAGCCGAGCTGAACACAACGACTCTGGGGTACGCCACCCCACAAAGGGATCGCCTGGCTATCCCAGACCCGTAGTCGTCCCTTCAGTAAGGCCGCCTGTGCCGCATCAAGCCCAAGGCGACGAAATTGCGTCGCCTCGATCTCACCCTGTGTCAAGGTGACAATGACCACCTCCGCAGCGCGGCGATACAGCCCGAAGGCAGCCAATTCCGCATCGTCGGCGTGCGGCGCGAGAATCATCATCCGTTGCTCGACGTAGTCAGGACTGGCAAAGGAGTAGAGCACTCCGTTCGCCGCCAGCGAACAGTGGCGCCCCTCGATCGGCAGCTCGTTCATGCCGACGGCCATCGCCTGCCCGGAGAGATTCAGGTAGCGCAGGCCACGGACGCCGCGTTCAAAGTCCTGGCGGTCTTCGCCCACCCAAACATGAGGATCCAGCAAGTACCCCAGTTTCGAACTGCGCAGCTCAAGCGCCAGGATCAGGGTGTCCCCCGGTGCAAGCGGTTCGCTCAAGCGCAAGCGACCCTCAACCAGGCTGACGGCTTGTACCGCCACTTGCGGCGGGAAGCGGTAAAGGTAATCGTCATGCGGCGAGTAGAAGAGATGATCGGCAAACCACGCTTCATGGGCAACCCAGCCAGCGGCGAGGACCAGCGGTACCAGCCACCAGGAAACGACTGCAGCCAGCGGGAGAAGCCAGGCGAGCGTCACCAACAGAAGCAAGCGCTTCTGCCGACGATGCCGCCGCAACAAGGTCTCTTTGCGTGAATTCATGATCTTTCCGGTCAGGTTTTGCAGCCGACTGGGTCAGGTCCGGCAGGCTGCTAGATTCTATAGACCGGTACCGAGCGACACCAGCGCTCTTTGTATCCCGAATCGGCCCGGCCAAAAGAATAGCGCAAGGCCTTGCCGAGCGTGCGCGCCTCGTGCCAGGCCGCCTGCGTGTTGATGAAAGTCAGAATGCTTCCCGGACTGAAGTGGCGTGTTTCCGGATCGACTCCGCCATTGATATATTCGAAAGAAAGCCAGCGCGGCGACTCGACTCGGTACACTATCTGGATCGCGATCGGCTGCCGGTCGTGGAACAACAGCGCACCCCGCATGAAATCGCGCAACGCGGCGAACACTTCTCCGAGATAGGCTTTCCCCTTCGGCGCAAATCCCCAACGTCGCTGGAAGAGATCCGCGTAGGCGAGGGCCTGCTGAATCGGCGACAAGTCGGAAAGGGGTCGCACCACGCCACCCGTCTGCTCGAAAAGCCGCAACTCGCGGCGCTGGTTGTATCGAAACTTGGCCGAGTAATCCTCTGGTGGCCTCGCCATCGCGAGTTCCTCGCCCTGCGAGCGCAGGCCGGCAACCTGCCGCACGTTGATTTCAGAAACGTATCGTACGCGCTGGCGTACGGGCACCTGGACGGCGTCGGCAATCGGCAGAATGACCTCGGCGTTGCCAAGATCGAAGACACCGCGCTGACGGCGTGCCTTCAGCACCTCCTTCGACAACGCCAGCGAATCGCCCCAACAGGGAATCGCCGCCACGATTTCGCCACGGACCGACCACGCGAGATAGCGAACCGGTATGCGGGCCAGTTCCGACAGGCGGTCGACCACCACCGGATGCGTCGCGACGCTGCCCCCGAAGCGTTGCCAGGTTTCCGCATAGATCGCCGCCTCGACTTCGATCCAGCCACGCTCGCGCCAGCCGCGCCACAACTTCAACAAGGCACACCCGCTGCGAACGACAGGCAATCAAACGCCAGCCCGGCGTACCCCGATGGCGAACAATGAGAACCGGAGTGACGTCGCGGCTGTCCGCCCGTCCCACCACCAGCCCGATTGGCCACTGCGGCGGGCCCTGATTCGTCAGCGCGTCGAGGCATCGCCCCTCCTTATTACCCCGTTCGAAAGGCGGGAATGTACCCTTTTTACGCCCCGATCGCATGGTGTGAATCGCTCACTCATCGTCACGCTACGGTCTTCCGCGGTTTTTCAGATCGCCGGTAGTTGCATCCCGCAACAGATGGCGGACAATGCGCGTTTTCCTGGTCGGCAGCGCCCGGCCGCTGGCAGAGGAGACACCGGGAAAGGTGGTGGCAAAGGTGCGCACGATGGAGCCAATTGATCCCGCGCCGCAAATCAGCGTCATCATCCCGAGCTACAACTATGCCCGCGTGTTGCCACGAGCCCTGGATTCCGTACTCGCTCAAGTCACCGTCGATACCGAGGTCATCGTGGTCGATGACGGATCGCAAGACGACACCGCCGAGGTAATCGCCGGCTACAGCGAACGCTACCCCGCGCTGCGGGTGATTCGCCAAGCAAACGCCGGCCCCGGCGCCGCGCGCAATCGCGGCCTACGCGCGGCGCGTGGCACGTATGCGCTGCTGCTCGACGCCGACGACGAACTGCTGCCGGACGCCCTCGGCATCCTGCGTACGCTGGCCTCCGAACATCCTGACGCGGCGATGTTTCTCGGCGCTCAGATTTCCGTGATGGCCGATGGCCGAGAGCGGCTACGGCTGCCGAAGGCGGTCCCGCACGCGGCCGCGGTAACGCTCGCCAAACGCTACCTGCTGCAAAAGCGGATAACGATCTCGCACGGCTGTTCCTTGTTCCGCCGCGACCTGCTCTTGCGCCGACCCTATCCGGAAAATCTGCGCGCCGGAGAGGACATCCCGGTCTTCGCCTATCTGCTCGTGAGTGCGCCCGTAGTGGTCAGCAACCAAGCCCTGGCGCGCATTTACAAGCATCCAGACAGCTTGCGTCACGACCGGCGGGAAGAAGAGGAACGCGCCCTGACCATGGTCGAGGAAGTCTTCGCCACGCTTCCGGACGAGTGTCAGTCGCTGCGTCGCCGCTACACGGCGCAGCGCTACCTTTCCCTGTTTCGCGCCGCGATGCGCGACGGCGACACCTCCAGCGCCCGACGTTTCTACCGCTGCGCCTTGCGCCTGAGTACGCTGCAAGCCTTGCGCTGGACTTATCTGCGCAAGGCCGTACGCCTCCATGTCTAGTCCTCGTCGTCTGCTCCACCGTCGCCGCTAGGAAGGTCGATGTTCGAAGCACTCGCCCGTGCGCGCGAAATCCCCCCCGTCCGCTGGGTATTTGTCGCCAGCCTTCTGCTTTCCTTGGTCGCGTTCAGTCAGACGGTCACCATCGGTAAGGACGCGGCGCTCTATCTGTACGCCGCCCAAGTCGCCTTAGAGCAGGGACCGCGGGCGGCCTTCGAAGTGTTCGACTGGCCGTGGTTTTCGTTCCTGCTGGCCGCCATTCACGGCCTTTCCGGTTTTTCGCTGGAAGCGATCGCTTACACCGGTTGCGCCTTGTTGATCGCTGGCAGCTCGTCCTTGCTGGTCGCCGTCAGTGAACGCCATGCCCCCGGCAGTGCCAACTGGGCGGGCCTGGTGGTGCTCGCACTGCCTGCCATCAACCAGTTTCGCAACGACATCATTCGCGAGCATGGCTTCTGGTTTTTTTCCCTGTTGGCGCTCATGCTGGCCTTACGCTGGCTGGAGAGCGGCGGCTGGCGGAAGGCACTGCAGGTGCAGCTGGCAATCGTTATCGCCGCGCTCTTTCGTCTCGAAGCCGTGTTGCTGATGCTATCGATCGCCGCCTGCCTGATCACCCAACTGGGCCGACGCGACGGCTGGAAACGCCTCCTGCAGCTGACCGCTTTGCCGCTTGGCGGAGTGTTGCTGGTCGTCGCCGCCGCCTGGTACGGCGATATCCTGAACCAGCCGCGAATCGCCTACTACGTTTCGCTGCTCGATCCCGGCCAATTGACGGCCGACCTCGACGTCATGGCCAAGCGCTTCGCCGCCGCAGCGCTCGAAAAATACTCGGCAGACGACGCGATTCGAATCGTTGTCTTTGGCGTGTTCCTGGCCATCGTGTTCAAGTTTTCGCTGCTCAGCGGCCCCTTGATTCTTCCCTTGCTCCACTCCGCAAACTGGCCCGTCTGGGGCAACTATCGCAAGCATCTGAGCCCTTTTTTCTTCACTTGGCTGGCGTATCTTGCCGTGCTTTTCGTGTTCTTCTTCCGCCAGCGCTTCATCAACGCACGCTACGTCAGCTTTCTCTGTCTCTTGGTCGTCCCTCTGCTCGCCGCGGGCTGCGCGCATTTCAGCCGGCTCTTTCCGCGCGGGTCGAAGGTGCTGGTTGCCGCCGCGGCGATCGTCATGCTAAGCGGCGTCGTCGCGACGGGCGCCAAAAAAACCCACTATCTCGAGGCCGCAGCCTGGTTGTCGAGCCACAGTTCGCCCACCGACACCATCTACTACGAAGACGCGCGGATCGCCTACTACGCCGGCCGAGGTTACCCGAGAATGTCGGTTAGCGGAGAACAGCTGATGACCACCGATCAGTCAAGCCGCTACCGCTACTTGGTTCTCACTCCGAAAGCCGGTGACGCGCTTCTCCAATCGTTGACGAGCCAGGGCAAACCGATCCTCGCGGAGTTCAGCAACCGCAAAGGCGACCGGGTGGTGGTCGTCGGCCACTGATCAACAAACCAGGCTCGACTGCCAATCTTCCGCCGGCAACACAGCAGACCGCGGAGGGTTAGCTGGCCTCCACCGTCGGGTCACGGTGCAAGAGCTTTTCGACCGCCGTCGCCGCCGCCTCCTGGCCGCAAAGAATCGAGTCAACGGCCTGCGTGATCGGCATGGCTATGTTCAGGTCGGCCGCCAGACACGCAACCTCGCGCGTCGTGCCGACCCCCTCGGCGACGTGTCCGAGGTCAGCAAGAATCTGCGACAGCGTCTGCCCGCGGGCGAGTGCGAGTCCCACCTTGCGGTTTCGCGACAGGTCGCCGGTGCAGGTCAGGATCAGGTCACCCATACCGGCGAGTCCCATGAACGTCTGCGGATGCCCACCGAGAGCAACGCCGAAGCGCGCGATCTCCGCCAGACCGCGAGTGATCAGAGCCGCCCGGGCGTTGAGACCGAGACCGAGGCCGTCACAGACCCCCGTGGCAATGGCCATGACGTTCTTCACGGCACCACCGACTTCGACTCCGGGCAGATCTTCATTGGCGTAAATCCGGAAACGCGGGCTGTGTAGCGCACGCGCCAGACGATGGCAAAAGTCGCGGTCGCTTGCCGCCAGGGAGACTGCCGCCGGCAAGCCAAGTGCCACTTCCTCCGCAAAGCTTGGGCCCGACAGCGCTCCGCACGGCAGTGCGGAGCCCAGCTCCTCACCTACGACCTGATGGGGCAGTTTGCCAGTCCCCGATTCGAGCCCCTTGCACGCCCAAAGCAGGGGTTTGACGACACCGGCGGCGGCGAGGCTCCGGACCGTGGTACGCAAACCGGCGATCGGCGTCGCGACGAGAACTAGGTCGCTTGCCGCAGCCGCCGTTTCGAAGTCCTCGCCGACGTCAAGGGCATCGGGAAAATGATGCCCCGAAAGAAGGCGTCGGTTCTCGCGATCCTCGCGCAATAAGGCATTCACTTCCCGACTGCGACCAGAAAGAATGACCTCATGACGAGCACTAAACACAATCGCGAGTGCGGTTCCCCACGCTCCGGCGCCGAGGACGGCCAGCCTCACGGGCTCAAGTGCCCCAGACTTGGTTGATCCTGACGAAGCCCGTCTGTCCGTCACGGTGGCGGACCTTTATCCAACCACCTGGCGCCGCTTCGAGGAAGTCGAGTGACACGCCTTTCTCGGCCTCAAAAACCAGCGGAGCAGACTCCGCCGCCGTTTGGCGGACCTGACCGCGGGCAGCGGCGACGATGACCGTCCGCCGGCTACCGAGGTGCCTGGCTTCAATCCACGCCAAGCTGCCGTCGACGTCGCGCACCTTTGACCAGCCTTCGAGGTTGACTACCAGCTCAACCGGCGTCCCGCGCCGAATTACGAACAGCTTGCTTCCTTTGAGTGACGGCGCATCGTAGAGGATCGCTGCCGCCTCGACCGTCCTGAACTCGCTCGCGATGACCGGCCAAGCGCAGGCGATTGCCAACGCCGCGCCAAACTGCCGCAGTCTGGGCAGCGCAACCCTCACTGCAGGCTGGCCTGACTCGACTCGCCCGCCGCTTCCTGCTGCTGTTGCAAACGCGACATGTACAGCGCTTCGAAATTCACCGGCTGCAGGATCACCGGTTGGAAGCCTGCCCGGATCACGGCGTCGGAAATAACTTCGCGAGCGTAAGGGAAAAGGATGTTCGGACAGGCGATCGACAGCAGCGGATCCATGTTCTCGGCCGGAACGTTCTGGATGCGGAAGATGCCAGCCTGGCCGACTTCGACCAGAAACATCGTCCGATCTTCGACCTTGGCGGTTACCGTCGCCGTCAACGTCACCTCAAAAAGGTTCTCGCCCATCCCGCGAGGGTTGCTCTGCAACTGGACGCTCAATTTCGGCGGCTCACGCTCAAGAAAAGCCTGCGGCGCGTTCGGAACTTCGACCGAGAGGTCCTTGATATAGATTTTCTCGATGGTAAAGACTGGGGTTTCTTGTTCGCTCATTGTTGCTCCCGGAATCCGTCAATAGATGGGTATGCCATGCAGGCAGGTGTCAAACCACCTCGTCGGCGAGAAGATGCGACAGCTTCCCGGAGTGGTCGAGAGCCGTCAGTTCATCAAAGCCGCCGACGTAGGTCTCGCCGATATAGATCTGCGGCACGGTGCGT
Organism: uncultured Candidatus Accumulibacter sp.; assembly: GCA_964420975.1. Classification (GTDB taxonomy): domain Bacteria; phylum Pseudomonadota; class Gammaproteobacteria; order Burkholderiales; family Rhodocyclaceae; genus Accumulibacter. The sequence continues at coordinate 45,648 of CAYQVH010000004.1, read as the reverse complement.
TTGGCGGTTCGCTCGATCATCTCCTGTCGTCGTTGCGGATCGAGATCGACGCGCACCTTGTCGATTTCGGTTACACCACGCGCCTTGAGCAAATGCTCGGCGCGCAGACAAAAGGGGCAAACGGCAGTCGAATACATGACCACCCGCAGTCTACCGCTCACTTGCGCGCCCCTTTCTTGAGTGGCAAGCCGGCTTCGCTCCACGCCGCAACTCCCCCCTCAAGACTATGCACTCGCGTAAACCCGAGCTTGATCAGCGTCTTGCAAGCGTCCGCAGAACGCGATCCCGACTGGCAGACGAGAATCAGTGGACGGTCTTTCATTGTCTCCAGCTCGCCGACCCGTTCGGACAAGGAAGCGGCCGGAATGTTGCGCGCATCCGCCAAGTGCCCGCCGACGTATTCGTTCGGCTCGCGTACGTCAACGAACTGCGCATTCTCTCGATTGACCAGCATCGCTGCCTGCGTCACCGTCACCGCTTGCGGGCCACCCGGGCGACGAAAGGAGACGATGAGGAGCATCGTGCCGCTGACCAGCGCCACCGCCACCAAGAGGATGTTCTGCTCGATGAATTCCAAGCCCTACTCCAGAAGTCCGATTTGACACGTCAAGCACGCGACCCATGCTGCGCGCTGGTTTCAAGCCCCGACACGTGCGCTACTTGCCGCAGAACACCTCTCGCATCATGCTGAGCAGTTGCAGCGTGCGCGCGTCACCGACCCGATAGTAGACCCGATTCCCCTCTTTCCGCGCCGACAAGACGCCCTTCTCACGCAGGATCGCCAAGTGCTGGGAAACATTGCTCTGGGAGGTTCCGACGGCGGCCACGATCTCCTGCACACAGGCTTCCTGATCGCCCAACACACACAGAATCTTGAGCCGCAGCGGATGGGAAATCGCCTTCAGCGCACGCGCCGCCTGCTCGATGTGGTCCTCTTTATCGATAATGGTGGTTCGGACGGGCACGTTCGCGAACAGCGGCAATTATAATGTAATTTATGATTATAGACCGAAAGCCGAGCACACGGCGTCTCGTCTTGTCGGCGCGTCAGCGCTTTCACGGGGCGCGAACGTCGCGCGCGCGACCGCTCCTCACCGACGGACCGGGTTTCGGACGTTGACGGCGCAGCGCTCCTACCGTGCGCGTCGCTGGTTGGCGTCGAGCCAGGCGCAACGGCGTGCCCCTGGCGTGCGAAACGGCGCCCTTCGGGCCGGTGTCGTCGTGTACGTGTCCGTCGCCTTGACGGCATTCGCGTCGGCGACTGACGTCCGTGGCCGTGGCGACGTCGTCGACGCCGCCTCGCCAAACCAGATCAACGAACGGCAGGGAGACCTGAAACGACTGCAAGGCCAGATTGACGCCATGCGCAAGGAACTGGCCGCCAGTGAAAGTTCGCGTAAGGAGGCGGCAGATCAGCTCCAGGAGAGCGAACGCGCGATCTCGGCGGCGCAGCGCGAAGTGCGCCTTCTGGCAGATCAGCTCGCGAAGCTTAAAACCAGCATTCAGCGGCTCGAAAGCGAGTCGCGCGAAACCGAGCAGCGCCTCGACCAGCAGCAGCGTCAGCTGGAAAAGCTTCTCCACCGACACTACTTACGAGGTCGCCCCGACCCCTTGCATGTCTTGCTTAACGGCCAGGATCCGAACCAGGCGGCACGCGATCTCCATTACCTGGAAGCGATCGGGAGCGCGCGTAGTCAGATCCTGCTTGAGATCGAAACGACGCTGAGCGAGAAACAGGCGCTGATCCGGGAGAGCCGACGACAGAGCGATCTGTTGTCAGCCACTGAGCTCCGCTGGCGCGAGGAGCAGTCGCGCCTGCTGGCGCAGCGGCAACAGCGTCTCGCCTTGCTGAAAACGTTCTCCGATCAAATCAACACGCAACGACAGGAGATCGGCAGCTTGCGGCGCGACGAAAAACGGCTGAGCGACTTGGTCGATCGCCTGGCACGCGTATTGGCGGCACGTCGCGCAGAAAGCCGTGACGCTGCCCGCCGCGAGGCGCAGCGGCGAGACGGTTCGGGCCGAGAAGCTGGCCCCGAACCCCAAAACACCGGCAACAGCTTGGGCAGCGAACGTTCCAGCCCGACCTCGGCAGCCAGTGTAGCGAGCGAGCAACCCCGTCCGAACGGCGGTCTGACCCAACAGCGTGGGCCTCTGCATCTGCCGGCTAGCGGCGCGCTTGCTCACCGCTTTGGTACCAGCCGACAGGAAGGCAGCACCTGGAAAGGCGTTTTCATTCGCGCTCAGCCCGGTTCGGACGTGCGCAGCATTGCCAGGGGTCATGTGGTCTTCGCCGAATGGATGCGCGGCTTCGGTAATCTACTGATCGTCGACCACGGCGAGAGCTACCTTTCGATTTACGCCAACAACGAGGCTCTGCTGAAACAGGTTGGCGACGAGGTCCGCCCGGGGGAAGCCATCGCCACCGTCGGCAACAGCGGTGGCAATCCGGAATCGGGTTTATACTTTGAGATTCGTTATCAGGGTAAGCCGCTCGATCCGCAAGCGTGGCTCAACCTCAGATGAGGCGTATTCCGGAGTGATTGGTTATGGGCAAGTGGAAGCAGACCGGGTTAGTTTGTGCTGGATTGGTGGGCGGCATCCTGCTCAGTCTGCAGTTTTCGGCGATGGCGGAACGAGAAACCCGTGCCACGCTGCCAGTTGAAGAGCTGCGTATCTTCGCCGAGGTCTTCAATGCCATCAAGCAGGGCTACGTCGAACCCGTCGAAGACAAGAAGCTGATCACGCACGCGATCAGCGGCATGCTCTCCAATCTTGATCCACACTCCAGTTACCTCGACGCCGACGCTTTCAAGGATCTTCAAGTCGGCACGCAGGGAGAATTCGGCGGCATCGGTATCGAAGTGGGCATGGAGGACGGCTTGGTCAAGGTGGTTTCGCCGATCGAGGATACTCCCGCCGACCGCGCCGGTGTCAAACCAGGCGACCTGATCTTCAAGATCGACGATACGTTGGTGAAAGGACTGACCCTGACCGAAGCGGTCAAGCGCATGCGCGGTAAACCGAAGTCCCAGATCCGCCTGTCGATCTTGCGCAAAGGAGAGACGAAGCCAATCGAAGTCACGTTGACGCGCGAGATCATCAAGGTACAAAGTGTCAAGTCAAAGGTTCTTGAGGGCGGTTACGGCTACCTGCGCGTCACTTCGTTCCAGGAAAACACGGGCGCGGCGGTCGTCAAACACCTCAACGAACTGTTCAAACCCGCTCCGTTGAACGGTCTTGTTCTTGATCTGCGCAATGATCCCGGCGGTCTGCTGAACAGCGCCGTCGGAGTATCCGCAGCGTTTCTGCCGCCGAATACTCTCGTCACCTCGACCGACGGCCGAACGCCCGACGCCAAACATCGCTTTTCGTCGATCCCGGCGGACTACCTGCGCGGCACGCGCGACGACTATTTACGGAACTTGCCACCACAGGCGCGGACGGTGCCCATGGTCGTCCTGGTCAACGGCGGCTCGGCGTCAGCGTCTGAGATCGTTGCTGGCGCACTACAGGACCACAAGCGTGCGATCGTCCTTGGCACGACCACCTTCGGGAAAGGGTCGGTGCAAACCGTGCTTCCTCTACCTGGAAACACCGCCATCAAACTGACCACCGCTCGCTATTTCACACCGTCCGGACGTTCGATCCAGGCCAAGGGGATCGTTCCCGACATCGTGGTTGACGAGAGTGCCAATGGGGGGTCGTCCCAGCGCTTGCGTGAGGCGAATCTTGAACACCATCTGGATGGCGCCAAGGAATCCGGACCGGCGACCAAGGAAGCGCCAGTCAAAGCACCGGCGAAAGTGACTCCGCCGGCAAAACCGAAGCCCACGTCCTCGCGCGACGACAGTGACGAGTCATCCGAGCTGCCAAGTCGCGAGTTGGCGTCGCCCAAGGACTACCAGCTCAAGCAGGCGCTCAATTTGCTCAAGGGCATGCAGATCATGCAGACCATTCGCTGACCCGTCACCCGCGGATGGTCCCCATGAAAAGGCCGCCAGTCGCGACGCCACCGCCGATCCGCAAGCAACGTAACATCCTGTTCGCCAAGTTTCCGCCGGGACAGGTTGCCGATGCGTCCGACTTCCTTGCCCAGGTCGAAGCGCTCGAAGTCGAACGGCACGAGGAATCGCGTGCCGTTGGCGTCGCCTACGACCTTCGCCATCACTCCCTTCAGGAGCTTGAGGGGACGCTCGAAGATCGTGGCCACCACCTCGACAATACGCTGCTGAGCAAGATGAGGCGCGCTTTGATCTACTACGTCGAAGAGACGCAACGCCACAACCTGGAGGCGCCGCAGCGACGACTCAAGCACTCGCAAGCGGAGGCGTACACCCACGCCTGGGAGCGTCACCCGCACGGCGACCACGACGAAACGCCACCGGAGTGGCGCGAATACCGGTAGCGTTTCGTTCGATGAATGACGCGCAGCTCCTGCGCTACAGTCGCCATATCCTGCTCGATCAGTTCGGCATCGAAGGCCAGGAAAGATTGCTTGCAGCCAGCGTGCTGGTCGTCGGAGCCGGCGGCCTGGGATCGCCAGTCGCGCTGTACCTGGCTTCCGCAGGCGTCGGAAAAATCACGCTGGCCGATGGCGATCAGGTCGATCTCACCAACCTGCAGCGACAGATCTTGCATACCTCGCAACGTATCGGCCAGTCGAAAGCCGTCTCCGGCAGAACCGCACTGCGCGAGATCAATCCGGAGGTCGAGGTCGAAACGGTCAACCGGCGCCTCGCCGGCGAAGAGTTGGCGACGCTGGTCGCGACGGCTGACCTGGTCGTCGACTGCTGCGACAACTTCGCCACCCGACATGCGATCAATCGCTCGTGTGTCCGCCACCGCAGACCGCTGGTTTCCGGCGCAGCGATTCAGTTTGCCGGGCAGTTGGCGGTCTTCGATAGTCGTCGCCCGCACACCCCCTGCTACAACTGTCTTTTTCCCGAGGGTGACGAGGCCGAAGAAACGCGGTGCGCCGTGATGGGCGTTTTCGCGCCGCTCACCGGCATCATCGGAGCCATGCAGGCCGCCGAGACGCTCAAGCTGCTGACTGGCGCCGGCGAGGCAGCCGTCGGCCGACTATGGCTGTTCGACGCGCTGTCGACCGAATGGCGGTGCGTCCGCTTCCGGCCCGACCCAGACTGCCAGGTCTGTGCCCATCGGGAAATCAGTTGAGGCGAGCCAGCAGGCGCAGGTCCGAACCAACCATCCGCAGATCACAAATCGACAGGCGCGTTCGTTTATCGAGTGAATCCAGGAGGGGAAGTCTGAACAGGCCGCGCGCCGTATCGCCGAGCAGACACGGCGCAAGGTAAAGCAGGCACTCGTCGACCAGTGCCGCCTCAAGCAGAGCCCCGCCGAGTGTGGGACCGGCCTCGACGTGCAGCTCGTTGATTCCACGCTGCGCCAATTGCGCACACAGCGCCGGCAGATCGACCCGCCCGTCGTCGCCTGGCAGGCAGACGACTTCAGCGCCCAAACGTTGCAGCGCGCTCACTCGTGCCGGCTCGGCCAACGCGGCGGCGACCAACACTTTGCCCTCCTTGAGCAGGCGCGCAGCCGGCGGCAAGTTCAACCGACTGTCGACAACGACTTTCAGTGGCTGGCGCAAAGGCTCACCTGCCGCTTCGACGCCACGAACGTTGAGTTGCGGGTCATCGTGGCGAACCGTACCGATGCCGGTCAGAATCGCACAGGCGCGTGCCCGCCAGCGGTGGCCATCTTGCCGCGCGGCGCGTCCGGTCAGCCACTGGCTGGCACCGCTCTGCAGAGCGGTCCGGCCGTCCAGGCTGGCGGCCATTTTCAGACGCAACCACGGCCGGCGGCGTGTCATCCGGGCGACAAAACCGAGATTGAGTTCGCGCGCGGCGTCCTCAAGCAAGCCGCAGTCGGCTTTTACGCCGTGCCGGCGCAGAAACGCCAGCCCCTGGCCAGCCACCTGTGGGTTGGGATCCTCCATCGCGGCGACGACACGTGTCACGCCGGCCGCCAGCAGCGCCTCCGTACAAGGCGGCGTGCGGCCGTGATGATTGCAGGGTTCGAGGCTGACGTAAGCGGTCGCACCCCGCGCCGCACTGCCCGCAAGCTCTAAGGCGAGCGCCTCGGCGTGTTGTTCGCCGGCGCGCACGTGCCAACCTTCGCCGACAATCTCGCCTTCACTGACGATCACACAGCCGACCCGTGGGTTCGGGGTCGTGGTCAACAAACCGTTTTCCGCCAGGCGCAGGGCGCGCGCCATACAGCGATGGTCAAATTCGCTGAAGCTCCCGGCCATTAATGGCCGGGTGAAGGAGGCGAAGGCGAGACCTCGCGAATGACCTTCGAGAACTCGTCGACGTCTTCGAAATTGCGATAAACCGAAGCAAAGCGAACGTACGCCACCTTGTCGAGCCGTTTCAGCTCGCGCATCACCATCTCGCCGATTTGCTCCGAAGCCACTTCGCGTTCACCGAGCGCGAGCAATTTGTCCTCGATGCGCGCCACTGCCGCTTCAACTGCCGCCGCACTGATCGGCCGCTTGCGCAACGCGAGCCAAAGACTTGCACTGAGCTTCTCGCGGTCGAAGTCTACGCGCGAGCCGTTCTTCTTGATCACCCGCGGCATGCGCAGCTCCGCATGCTCGAAAGTCGTGAAACGCTTGTCGCACTTCAGGCAGCGTCGGCGTCGGCGAACGACGTCGCCATCATCGTTGATCCGAGTGTCAGCGACTGCCGTTTCGTCGGCGCCGCAGAACGGGCATTTCATCCGGCCGCAGCGGCATAGACCGGAAACTTGCGACAGAGCGCGACAACGTTCTGCCGTACGCGCCGCAGCACCGACTCATCGTCTGGCGCGTCGAGGACGTCGGCAATCAGATGAGCCACCTCCTCCGCTTCGATCTCGGAGAAGCCACGCGTGGTCATGGCTGGCGAACCAATGCGGATGCCCGAGGTGACGAAAGGCTTCTGCGGGTCGTTCGGAATGGCGTTCTTGTTGACCGTGATGTTGGCTCTTCCCAGCGCCGCTTCGGCGTCCTTGCCCGTAATCGACTTCGCTCTCAGGTCGAGAAGGAAGACGTGTGACTCGGTACGCCCGGAGACGATCCGCAGCCCTCTTTCCTCGGCGAGAACTCGCGCCAGAACCCGGGCATTGGCAAGCACCTGCTCCTGATAGGCGCAAAAGCCTTGACTCAGCGCTTCCTTGAAGGCCACCGCCTTGGCGGCGATCACGTGCATCAACGGCCCTCCCTGCAAGCCAGGAAAAACCGCCGAGTTGATTGCTTTCTCATGCTCGGCCTTCATCAGGATGACACCACCCCGTGGCCCGCGCAGCGTCTTGTGCGTGGTCGAGGTCACGACATCGGCGTGCGGTACCGGGTTCGGGTAGCAGCCGGCGGCGATCAGCCCTGCGTAGTGCGCCATATCGACCATGAAGGTTGCCCCCACTTCCCTGGCAACCTTGGCGAAACGCTCGAAGTCGATTTGCAGCGCGTACGCCGAGGCACCGGCGATGAGGATCCGCGGTTTGTGCTCGCGCGCCAATGCCTCCATTCTTGCGTAGTCGATCGCCTCGCTCGCGTCGAGACCGTAGGCGACGACCCGAAACCACTTGCCCGACAGATTGAGCGGCATGCCATGCGTCAGGTGCCCGCCTTCGGCAAGACTCATGCCCATAATCGTGTCGCCAGGTTTGGCAAAGGCCATCAAGACGGCTTGATTCGCCTGCGATCCGGAGTTTGGCTGCACGTTGGCGGCTTCCGCACCAAACAGTTTCTTCAGGCGATTGATGGCCAGCTGCTCGGCGACGTCAACGTGTTCGCACCCCCCGTAATAACGCTTTCCCGGGTAGCCCTCGGCGTACTTGTTGGTCATTTGGCAGCCCTGCGCCGCCATCACGGCATGGCTGACATAGTTTTCCGAGGCAATCAGCTCAATGTGCTCTTCCTGCCGGCGATTTTCTGCGACGATCGCCTGCCAGATCTCCGGGTCGACCCGCTCGAGAGTGTCCTTGGCGGAAAACATCGGTCGCCTCCGTGCCACGTAAAAACGCGCATTGTAACATGCGCCTTCCCCCTATCCCTATCGGACGGCTGCGCGGCGATTAGGCGGTGGGACGGCCCTCGGCCCGGCCGTGTCGCGCTCCTCCTGCCTCCTGAACGCTTGTCAGCGTCAAGGCGAGGCTGATATCTTGCGCCATCGAACAGGGAATCGCGGCAATGAGCAGCACTTTGTTGACTTCATGGAGCGCCTACGATGGCGCGATACAGCAGATCCTCGACCTCGCGCCGACCAGCTTGCTGATTTTTGACCGGGACTTGTCGACGCTAAAGCTTGAGCAATCGTCGCGCTCGGCGGGTCTGCAGCGACTGCTCGCAGCGCAAAGCGCGGCGACCCGGCTGACGATCGTCGTCCAGTACCCGGAGTTCGTTCAGCGTCAAAGTCCACGGCTACTGAACCTACTGGCAACCTACTACCCAACGATGACGATCAGTGTTGCATCGCCGCAGCTGCGCACGCTGTGCGATTCGCTGCTGATCGCTGACGACCGGCACGCATTGATCCGGTTTCACTACCAGCAAGCCCGTTCGCGCTTGCTGATCGACGAAGTCGAGGAATGCCGCCCATCCCTTGAGCGCTTCAACGCCATCGTCGATGAGGGCGGAGACCCGGTCAGTCCGAGGACGTTCGGTCTGTAAGACGGCGGACCCGCCGGCGGGCCACGGTCAGTAGCCGTGCCGTACCTGCGACAGGAAGACCCTGGCACGCTCGTGCTGCGGGCGCGAGAAGAAGTTTTCCGGGAGGGCGTCTTCGAGAATCGTGCCTTCGTCAAAAAAAAGAATGCGGTCGGCGACCTCGCGCGCAAAGCCCATCTCGTGCGTCACCACCAGCATCGTGATGCCGCTGTGTGCCAGCTCGCGCATGACTGCCAGAACCTCGTTGACCATCTCGGGGTCGAGTGCTGAAGTCGGTTCGTCGAACAGGAGCACCTTCGGATCCATCGCCAGCGCGCGGGCAATTGCCACGCGTTGCTGCTGCCCCCCCGATAGCTGGACAGGATACTTCGCGGCCTGACTGCTCAAACCGACGCGATCGAGCAAGCTCATCGCTTTTCGTTCGGCGTCCGGACGAGTCATCTTGCGTACACGCATCGGAGCCAGCGTGATGTTGCGCAGGACGCTCAGATGCGAAAAGAGGTTGAAGCTTTGAAACACCATACCGACTTCCCGCCGGATGGCATCAAGCCGCGTCAGGTTATCGTCGAGCACGATGCCATCGACGATGATTTCGCCCGTATCATGCGCCTCCAGGCGATTCAGCAGGCGCAGAAAGGTCGACTTGCCAGAACCGGACGGTCCGACGATCGCCGTCACCTGCCCTTCATAGAAAGTCGCCGAGACCGACTTGAGCGCGTGGAAGCTGCCAAAGTGCTTGTCTACCGCGCGTGCTTCGATAATGGGCCGCAAGTCCGTGTTCATCGCCGGCGCTCGACTAACGCTTTCGTCCCACGTCGAGCTGAGCTTCGAAAGCGGTGGTCAAGGTGGTAAAGGCGGTCGTCAAAATCAGATAGATGGCCGCCACCGCAACGAAAACCGGAATCGGCTGGTAGCTCTCGGCTTGGACGCGATAGCCGACCATCGTCAGTTCGACGACGCTGATCGCGTAGGCAAGCGACGAATCCTTGACCAGCGAGGCAAGGTTATTGGCCAGCGCCGGCAGAGCCACACGCATGCTTTGCGGCAGTACCACGTCGAGAAAAGTTTGCAGCGGCGTCAAGCCGAGCGCGCGCGCCGCCTCGACTTGTCCCTGCGGCACGGCGAGAATTCCCGCGCGAACACACTCGGTGTTGTACGCGCCGACGTTTAGCGACAAGGCGATGGCGGCACACGCGAAGTCGGAAAGTTCGACTCCCTCTGGCAGCAGCGGCGGCAACGCCAGCCAGACAAACAGGATCTGAAGCAGCAGTGGCGTCCCGCGAATGAGCCAGACATAGACGTCACACAGCCAGCGTAACGGCCAAACCGTTGACAGCTTCCCCAACCCGGCGAGCACCCCGATGACCACACCGACGGAACCCGCCAGCAAGGTGAGCGCGACGGTGACTCTTGCGCCGTCGGCGAACTGCTCGGCCGCTGGGCCGATCGGTGCCGGCGCTGCCGCCAACGGAATCGCCAAACCCCAGAGAAAAATCAGCAGACCGACCAGAGCCACAAAGATCGCTCCGCCAGGATGTTGGCGTGTCCACTGCATCGCTCGCGCTCAGTCTCAATGGCAGGAAACGTCTTCCTTGAAGTACTTCTCGGACAGCGTCTTGTAGCTGCCATCCTTCATGACCTCGGCCAGCCCCTGATTGAGCTTCTCGGCGAGGTCCTTGTTGTTCTTGCGCAGAATCATCGATACCCGTTCGACGAACACCAGATCACCCGCCTTGATGCCGGAGTCGGGATTCTTTTCCAGCGTTGCCTTGACGGTAAACTTGTCTGATATCCAGGCGTCCACCTTCTTCGCCTTAAGCGCCGCAAATGCCTCGGGGTCCCCCTTGTACGTCTTGATCGTTTTGATCCCTTTGATTTTTTTTCGCGGCGTCGGAGTAGCTGGTCGCCAGCTGCACGCCGACCACCTTGCCGTCGAGCGCCGCTACCGTCAGCGGCCCTTCCTTGCCGGCAGCAATCTGGCCACCCGTGCAGTAGTGAGGATTGGCAAAGTCGACGGATTTTGCACGCTCTTCCGTGTATCCATGGGAAGCGATTGCGAAGTCGAAGCGATCCTGTTTGAGGGCCGCAATCAGACCATCGAACGGAACGACCCGCCATTCCAACTTCAAACCGAGCTTCTTGGCAATGGCTTCCGCGAGCTCGACTTCAAAACCCGTCAGCTTCGGACCGTCATAGTAGTTGAAAGGCTGGAATCCGCCTTCGGTCGCCGCGATCACCGTACCGGACTGCTTGATCGCCTCCCAGTCTCGCGCGTAGGAAGGCCCGGCGAGCAAGCACGCGAGGAGAAGAATGGCGTACGGCAGTCTGGAAACGATTCGCATGGGAAGCTCCTGTTCGGATGAGTTGAACGCGGCAGGCAAGGGTCGGCGTACCGGATCGACGACGCGTGCATAAGCCGCCAAGACAAGAAGATCAAAAACGTCGCACAGCGTACAACAAAACGAGCTCGTCACAGCACGAGAAGTACGAGGCTTGCGTCTTGTCGTTCATCGCAGCGGCGCTCAAAATCGGGACAAGCAATAGCCGACCCGCGGGCTCGCCAGACGATGTAAGCGCCTCTCATCTGCGATCCTGCCGCCGAAAACAGCGCTGTCGCGCCACAGGGGACAACGTAAACTGCCGCGCATTCGGCCAACCTCGGTGTGTCAGGACGATCGGTCGTCGCCGACTACTTTCGGTGAACGGCGGCCACCATCCCGCGTCTACGCACTTGTCCGCGCCGGAACCGAGATACGCGACCGCAACGCGAGTTCGGCAATCAGCGGCGCGTGGTCCGAGCAGCGGGCCCAAGCCAATCCTTGAGGGACCTGGCTGTCGAGAACCTCAAAACCCCGGACGTAGATGCGGTCTAGCGTCAGCCACGGGGCAAAACTGGGGAAGGTACGCGACACCGTCGTCTGGCCTTCGTCGGCGTTCTGCCAAGAGAGCAAGCGCTGCAGCAAGCGTCCCTTCGGAGGCGTCGAAGCGACGGCACCGGCGACCTCTTCGACATCCAGGAGTTCGCGCACCAGCCGGTCGACGCGCTGCTGCCAGTCGTTGAAGTCGCCGGCAATGATCAGCGGAGCACGCGGCGGCACCTCGCGCCGCACCAGATCGGCCAGAAACAGCGCCTGACGCACCCGGCTGCTCTTGATCAGGCCGAAGTGGACGCAAATGAGATGGACTTCCCGGCCCCGCCCGCGGTCGAGCCGTGTCACCGCGTGCAGCAGGCCTCGCTTCTCGAGCACGTGATCGGAGATGTCATGATTGGCGAAATGCGTAATGCGGTGACGGGAGAGGATCGCGTTGCCGTGGTGTCCATGGGGATAAACGGCGTTCATGCCATAGGCTCGGTGGGCATAGGTGCCGCTGGCGAGAAACTCAAGCTGCGTTTCAAACGGATACCCCGGGTGATGCGCCATACGCTCGTTGCGATCCTGGACCTCCTGCAGGAAAACGATGTCGGCGTCGATCGCCTCGATGGCCAAGCGCACATCGTGAATCCGTGGACGACCGCGGATCCCCGTCACCCCTTTATGTATGTTATACGTTGCGACCCTGAGCTTCACAGTCGAACGCCGGTCGAAGCAAGGTACTGGCGGCTCACGGGATTCCTTCGAAGTAGCGATCGAGCAGATACGGGTCATCAAAATGGCGTCGCCCGACAAACGCCGTCGCGTGCCGCCCCCATTGTCGCATCTGGCCCGCGCTGCTGATGCCCATTGGCCAGAAAACCCAGCGCTCGAGCCGCTCGCTACCCGCGATCAGGCCGTCGTCACCATAAACGCTGCGCGATCCACCCTCGGGTAGTGGCAACGAACGCAGGTCGTCGTCGTCGGCCACAGTCAGCGGAACGCCTGCGGCGCCACCGTCCGACTCGACCGCAACGGCCTGCAGGTAATGACTGCCGGCAGCCAGTTTGAGCACGATTTGCCCGCCCACGCTGGCAAGGGGCATCGCGCGCGGAAGAAACGGCCCTTCGTCGACCGAAGGCGGCAACGCTCGTGAACGCACTCTCGCCGTCGGGAAAAAGAGATGATAGCAGCCGCAGGGATGGATCGTGTCATAAACCAGCGCTTCGCCGTCGTCGTCAAGCGTCGCTCGCCATAGCAAGCCGTCGAGACGTCCGGCCAAGAGATCGTACGCGCCGCGGGCGGGACGCGCCGCAAACCAGACGGCGTAGGTCAGCTGAAGCCGCCAGCGACCCCCCAGCCACGCGTGGCCGGTTCGCAAATAGACGGTCGGCCGGTCGGTGGCCACGCCCACTTGCAGACGATCGCTATCGCGGCGCCAAACCAGCGCGCCCGGCAGATCGTCGTCGCTCGCCGTCTCGATCGCGTAGATCGGGGCGTGCCGCGCAATCCGCTGTTCCAGTGCCGGCGGCGCGACCGCAGGCAAGCCGAGCGCCAGCCCTGCACGCAGTTTCGGCAGCCGGTGCGGGGCGGCGGCGATGACGTAGGATCGCCGCTGGCCGACGAATGGATCGGCCTCGGCGAAGGCGGTAAACACGTCGACCGTTTCCTGCTGCCAGCGCCGAATACCAACGGCAAACGCATAACGCGTCAGCGGATAAAGACCCAGCGCTCGCCGCGTCAACGAGTAGTCATCGGGCACCCGCGCGGCAGTCACGAGGCTCGGCCAATTGGCCTGATCGGCCACCGACAAGAGTTCCCGGCAATGAGCGAGTCGATCGGCTTCGGCGGCGAACGGGCCTCCCGCATTACGCAGCTCGACACGCCGCGCCGTGTCGTCAAGCGCCATCAACGCCTCGACCCACTCCCGCGCGCGCACTGGGCTGTCGGTCGCCGCAGGCGCCAGCGCCGAGAGCAAACGATCGACGCGGAGGTAGGGAAAACCGGCGACTCGTGGCGCCTGGGCATCGCGCGTCGCTGCCGTCTCGATCAGGTCGTCGCTGGCCTGAAAAAGGCGCGCGCAGCCACCGATCTCACCGTCTTGTTGCAAGTGCCGGACGACCGGCGGCAACCCGTAGGGATCGACGCTGACACACGCCGCCAGAGTGAGGCAGACGACGGCAAGTGATAGGCAGCCGCGCTTCATTCCTCTGGCCCGGAGCGCATCGCCTGCCGTCGCTCGATTTCGCGCCCCATCGCCTCGAACTGGGTGCGCATCGTCCGGCGTAACGCGGCGACGCCGAACAGCTGACTGGCGATCGCCGGTACGGGATCGACGAGTTCAAATCTCGCGTCGTAGTCGAGGCGCACGCCAGACCAGTTCGCCCAGCGAATTGAAACCAGTCCGTAGCGTCCAGTGAAGCTGCGCAACGTCGCGTTGCCACCCATGACCGGGCCTGGTGCGAGGCGAGCGACCACCCGCTCATAGGGCGTGTGACGGACTGCCAGGCGAACACGCACCGGAAGGTCGAGGAAAAAAATCGAAAACACGCCCTCCTGCTCCAGCGTCAGCTCATTGCCGCGACGCCCGACGACAACGGAACGCGTCACGCCGGGAACAAACTCGCCGAGGCGTTCGTAGTCGGTCAGCGCTTCCCAGGCGACGTGCTGGTCTGCGACGAGGTGCGCGCTTGCACGGACAATGTAGGCCTGGCCGTCGAGCAAAACGTCGACGTCGGTCGGCGGTGGAGTCTCCGCTGCGACGGAGAAGGCCGCCATCAATGCGGCCAGGCCCGGATATCGCCTCGCCCACGGAACCGACCGAGCTACCCCGACGGGCAACCGCACCCTAAACTGGAGCGCTGGGGTCACGCGCAGGACTTACGCTCGGGGCGGTCCACTCCCGACAGATTCGCTTGGTCTGTTCGAGCGCCAGCGTCTCTGTGGTCAGTCCGCAGCGATAATTGGCTCCCTCGCTGAGGAAGTGGGCACATTGCCGACACTGCCCGAAGGCCTTTCGCCCGCTCATGCGCTGCAAGGCGGAAAGCACGCCGCGCAGCTCGTCGCCAAAAACGGTTGCGTCACAGCCAGCGGCAGTCAGCGCCTGTTCCAGTCGCTGCGCCCAACTCGCCTGCAGGACGGCTTGACCAGCGACGCTCAGCGCGAGGTGAATACGACGACCATGGTGCTCGTCGCGAGACTTGACGATCAGCTTCTTGCGCTCCAATAGCGCCAAGGTCTGGGAAACGGTGCCGCGAGTCAGGCCAAGGTAGTCGGCGACGGCAATCGGCAGGTCGCTGTAGCAATTGGCCTGCGCCAGGTAGCTCAACACCTGCATATGCACCGGTTGCAACCCGTGCTGCGCAGCGTCCTCGCGCACCAGCTGATGGATAAGTGCGGCCAAGCGTTCAAAGACAAAGATGGTCGGAGTCACGAGCCTACTGTATCGCGTCGACGCTTCGCTTGACAAGACAACGGCCGAGGCCTACAGTCCATAATGTATCGACACGATACATTATGGACGCTTTCAATCGAACCTCATGTTATTGAACTACTTCTTTGGAGACGACGATGGATCAAGCTACTTTCTACCACGCGGGTTGCCCGGTCTGCGTGGCCGCTGAACAGCAGGTCGCACAGGCCCTGGATCCGGCACGCTATCAGGTCGAGGTCGTTCACTTGGGCGAAGCGCGTGACCGCATCGCGGAAGCCGAAAGCTTCGGTGTTCAGTCGGTCCCCGCTCTGGTGATCGGCCAACAGGCGTTTCATATCAACTTTGGCGCCCCCCTCTCGGCGCTGAAATGAGCGACAGCGCTGATCAGCGGCACCGAAGGCTCGTTCGGGAGCGTTACCTAACGGTCTGGGTGCTTCTCGTCAGCGCTCACGTCAGCCTCTTCAAAGAGTCGCTGCTGCAAGCTTTCGAGCAGGCCGTAAGCAGCGTCCTCGACCATGTCGAGGACCAGGTCGAAGCCGTGGCCAAGGCCGTAGTAGGGATCCGGAACCTCGTCGTCGTCGAAGTTCTTGGAGTAAGTCATGAACAGCCCCAGGCGATCCTGCTTGTCCGGCGGGCACATGCGACGCAGCGCCTCGAGGTTGCTGTGATCCATCGCCAGGACGAGATCAAAGTACGCCAGATCCCGCCCCGCGACTTTACGCGCACGCATGTTCGAGAGATCGTAATGGCGACTCGCCGCGGCTCGCTGCGTGCGGACATCGGGGGCTTCTCCTATATGGAAGCCATGGGTCCCGGCGGAATCGACCTCAATCCGGTCATCGAGTCCCTTTTCGCGCACAATGTGCCGGAAAACGCCCTCCGCCGTCGGCGAGCGGCAGATATTTCCCATGCAGACGAACAAGACCTTGATCACCCTCAACGTCTCTTCCCGGTATCGCCTCTATGCGAAGTCAGTAGGGTCTTCACTCGACGGCAACCACACCAAATAACCAGACTCCACCGTTGTCGTGCGTCAGTCTCCGTGCGCACCGGGTGTCATAGGCCGATCTCAAGCTAGCCAGCCACCGCGAGCGGACTTTCCCTTAAGGCGACGTCGACCGCTTGAGCTCCCGTCATCGTCAGCAACTCGCCCGGCGAAAGCGGGAAGACGGCACGCGGATGACCCGCCGCCGCCCAGATGCGGTCGTACGCCAGCAAGTCCCCATCAACCAGGATGCACGTCGGTCGCTGATGGCCAAGCGGGCAGACGCCGCCGATCGCGTAGCCGGTGTGTTCGCGCACGAAGGCGGCATCCGCCTTGCCCAGTTCACCGACCAGTGCGGCCACCTTGCGCTCGTCGACACGATTTGCGCCGCTGGCAATGACGACGACAGCGGTGTCATCGATCAGGCGGCGAAAGACGATCGACTTGGCGATCTCGTCGACCCGACAACCCACTCCAGCCGCCGCCTCCGTCGACGTCCTGGCGCTTGCAGGCAGGAGAAGAACTTGTGCCTGATGCCCGAAACCGCGCAACAAATCGGCAACTCGCTGCGCGCTGGCGGGAAGTGTTCCTTCGCTTTCCATGGCTAACTGGTGTCGTTTGGCAGGGCCTCGGGCAGTAACCGCCGGTGACCCCATCCGGAGGCCGGCAGCAAACCTCAGTATGCCACAACCTGCAGCCGTCTTCGTCGTCCAGCTCGGGGTGGCCGGGGCTTACGCCTGTCGCTGACGCGAGCGCGACAACACCGCGCGCACGCTTGCCTGAAGTGCGTGGACGCCGCCGTCCACGCACGAAAAGACGACCGGGACGACGAGCAGGCTGAGAAAGGTCGACGTAATCAGGCCACCGATGACGACAATCGCCATCGGCGCGCGGAAACTCGGATCGGTGCCGATGCCGAGGGCGATCGGCAGCATCCCTGCGCCCATCGCAACCGTAGTCATCACAATTGGACGAGCCCGCTTGCTGCAGGCATCGAGAAGCGCCTCACGGCGGTCAAGATGGTGGTCGCGGCGCGCGACGATGACGTAATCGACGAGCAAGATCGAATTCTTCGTTGCGATCCCCATGAGCATGATAAGGCCGATCATCGAGGGCATGGAAAGCGCTGTCTGAGTCAGATAAAGGGCAAGGAAAGCGCCAGGGATCGAAAGCACGAGGGCGACGAGTATGGTCACCGGCTGCATGAAGTCGCGCAGGAGAAGCACCAGCACAAGGTAGATGCAGAGGACGCCGGTGAGCATGGCCAGCGCGAAACTGCGAAACAGCTCGCCCATCGCCTCGGCGTCACCGATCGTCGTCTGGGTGATTCCGGGGGGAAGCTGGCGCACGCTGGGAAGCGCCAACGCCTGCTTCTCGACCTCGCCGAGCGGCTGTTGATTGAGTTCAACTTCAATATTGACGTTGCGCTGGCGGTCATAGCGATCGATCTCGGCCGGGCCGCCGGCCAACTGCACGCTGGCGACGCTGCCGATCATCACGGGTCCATTTTTCCCTGGTACCGTCAACCTTTCGAGCAGCGCCATGTCCTCGCGGGCGGCGGGCGGCAGCTTGACGACGATCGGGACTTGCCGCTGTGCGAGATTCAGTTTCGGCAGACTCTGATCGTAATCGCCGCTGGTCGCTATGCGCAGAGTGTCGGCGATTGCCGCCGAGGTGACGCCGAGGTCGGCGGCGGCGGCGAAATCCGGGCGGACGACGACTTCCGGGCGAACCAGGCTGGCGCTGCTGGTGACGGCGCCAATGCCGGGCAAGCTGCGCAATTCGCGTTCGACGGCGAGAGCCTGTTCGACCAGCGTCGTCCCGTTCTCGCCGGCGAGGACGAGGACGTACTTCTCATTCGCGCCACCGAGCCCGACTCTCACCTGCACGCCCGGAAGACGGCCGAGTTCCGCCCGCAACTGACGCTCAACTTCCTGTTTCTTGATCCCTCCGCGCTCTTCGCGCGGCGTCAGATTGATCGTCAGCGTCGCCTTGCGCACCTCGGCGGCACCCCGCGGAACGAACGGGTCGCTCCCGGTAGCCCCCCCGCCGACGGCGGTATACACCATTCGCACGTGCGGATTCTGCTCGACAATCCGCCGCGCCTGTTCGGCAACGGAAAGGGTCTCGCGAAACGTGCTGCCGGGTTGCAAGGTCAGGTAGACCTGGGTTTGCGACAGATCGTCGGGAGGAATGAAACCGGTCGGCAGCAGAGGGGCCAGAGCCAGCGCTCCACAGAAGAAGCCGACGGTGACGACCAGCGTCAGCAAGCGATGACGCAGACAATAGGCGGCTGCCCGGCCGTAGATCACCAGCCAGCGCGCCTCGACAGACGGCCTCGTCGGCGAGCGCAACAGATGGGCGGCCATCATCGGCGTCAACAGGCGAGCGACGACGAGCGAGAAGAAGACGGCAATCGCCGCCGTCCACCCGAAATGCACAAAGAATTTTCCGGCCACTCCGCTCATGAACGCCGTTGGCAGGAAAACCGCGATCAGGGCGAAGGTCGTCGCGATGACCGCCATGCCGATTTCGTCGGCGGCCTCCATCGCCGCCTGGTACGGCGTCTTGCCGAGACGAAGGTGGCGCATGATGTTCTCGACTTCGACAATCGCGTCGTCGACCAAAATGCCAACCACCAGGGAAAGCGCGAGCAGGGTCACGACGTTCAGCGTAAACCCGAGCAGGTACATGGCGGCGAAGGTCGGGATCATCGACAAGGGTAGCGCCGTCGCCGAAATCAGCGTCGCCCGCCAATCGCGCAGAAAACACCAGACGACGATCACGGCGAGGACGGCTCCCTCGACCAACAAACTCATCGATCCTTCGAAGTTTTCGACCACCGGGTCGACAAAGTTGAACGCCTCGGTGATGCGGATATCCGGGTGAAGCGGTTGCAAGCCCGCCAGAGCCGCACGAACGCCTTCGGCGACCTCGACCTCGCTCGCGCCACGCGCGCGCACCACCTCAAAGCCGACGACCGGCTGACCGTTGAGCAGAGCCGCCGAGCGCGGCTCCTGAATATCGTCGCTGACCTCGGCCAACGCACTGAGCCGAACCCGGCTGTGATCGGCGAGCGTGATCTCGACCTCACCAAGTTCCTCGGCCGAAAGTACCGTCCCGAGCGTACGCACGGCCTGCTCGCGATTGCCGACGTTGGCCAGGCCCCCCGACGCTTCCTGCTGCATCTGCCGCAACTGACGGGAGACCTCCGCCACCGTCGCCCGCATGGCGAGCAGCCGCGCCGGATCGATTTCTACGCGGATCTCGCGGTTGACGCCGCCAACCCGGGCGACCGCGCCCACTCCGTTGACGTTGAGCAGCCTGCGGGTCACCGTGTTATCGACGAACCAGGACAGCGCCTCGTCGTCCATCCGGGTCGACGAAACGGTATAGGTGAGGATCGGCGACCCGGCCAGCGTGACCCGCGAAATCACCGGATCCTTGAGGTCACCCGGCAGGTCCGAACGGACGCGGGAAACCGCGTCGCGCACGTCGTCGAGCGCTTCAGCGGTCGGTTTTTCGAGGCGGAACTCGACGGTGATGGTCGCCGTCCCCTCCTGCACCTTGGTGTAGACGTGCTTGACGCCCTGCAGAGTGGCCAGCGCATTTTCAATTTTGCGAGCCACCTCGCTTTCGAGCTGTGCCGGCGCGGCTCCCGGCAGGGTCGCGGACACCGTGACCGTCGGTAGGTCGACGTCCGGAAACTGCTGAATTTTCATGCCGACAAATGCGACCGTGCCGAAAAACGTCAGCATCACAAACAGCAGCAGCGACGGGATCGGGTTCCGTATCGACCACGCCGAAACGTTCATCGCGCTTCCCCGTCAGCCACCAGCCGGACACGATCACCGTCGGCCAGAAAGCCCGCTCCGCCGAGGACGACGGGCGTTGCCGGATCGAGCCCGGCGATGACTTCGACGCGGTCATCCCAACGGCGACCGGTCGTCACCTTGACGCGGGTCACCCGGTTCAGGGATTCGGCAGCCGGCGGCGGCGAATCGTCGAGGCGGAAGACATACGCGAACCCTTCGCGCAACTGGACCGCCGATTGCGGCAAGGTGATCGCAGGTCGC
Organism: uncultured Candidatus Accumulibacter sp.; assembly: GCA_964420975.1. Classification (GTDB taxonomy): domain Bacteria; phylum Pseudomonadota; class Gammaproteobacteria; order Burkholderiales; family Rhodocyclaceae; genus Accumulibacter. The sequence goes on along the minus strand of CAYQVH010000004.1, from coordinate 25,628 downwards.
TGTCCGCCCTCGATGAAACCCCGCGCAAACATGCCGGCGCTGACGACCTGCGCGCTCTCGGCCGGAAGGTCGACATACACGAGACCCGTGCGGGAACGCGGATCGAGCGTTGGCGCGACGATCCGCACCGTTCCGGTCAGTGACGTTCCATTCGGTCCTTCGAGACGTGCGCTCTGGCCAGGGCGTATGCGTACCCGTTCGGCGGCGGTCACTTCCGCCCGCCACTCGAGGCGGCCCCCACGGATCAGACGAAAAAGCTCCTGCCCGGGCTGGGTCAGCGAACCGACCGTCGCCTGGCTGGCCGAAATGACTCCGTGGTCGGGGGCAACGATGTCAGTTTTGGCACGCCGCAGCTCGGCCGATCGCAGCCGGGCGCGCGCTGCGTTGAGCCGGGCGAGCGCAGTCGCGGTCGCCGTCTCGCTCTGGATACTCTGTTGCGGACTATAGAACCCCTTCTCGCGGAGCTGTCGCGCTCGTTCGTGGTTGGCCTGCGCCTCGCGCAGCGTCGCCGCCGCTTCCGCCTCGGCAGCGCGCGCTTCGGAGAGTTCGCTGTCGACCACGTCGCTTGCGATGCGCGCCAGGATCTCTCCCTTGCGAACCTGATCGCCGACGCTTACCCGTACTTCAACCAGTCTGAAATTGCTGAGTTCCGGCCCGATCACCGCCTCCTGCCAAGCGGCGATGTTTCCGGCCGCCGAGACCCGCAGCGGCCAGGACTCCAGGCGTGGTGTCGTCGCCGTGACGGTCAGCGCGGGCTGTGGCGCCGTCGGTAGCGGCGGCGTTGCCTCCCGGCAGCCGGCGACGACGAGCGCGGCTATCGTCGCCACGACCAGCACGAATTTCTTGTTATTCACTACGGACGATCAATCAGCCGGGGGTAGATGGACAGCGCCGATGGTAGCCGGTTCCGCGCGTTCCCGCTAACCCCTGATCGGGCCATGGATGCGCGTCTGGAGGCAATGCTATAGACTCGGTGACAACGTGAGTCGCCAATCGGACATTCACGATTTTGAACCAACCATCAGACATTTGGGAGCACGATGCCATGAAGGATCACGACAAAAAAGGGAGCGAGGCGCGTTCGCCTGTCTCGGTCAAGCCGCTCGTGGGACGTGAAGACCGACGGACGGGTCTTGGCGTTGAGGCGCTAAAGCGCGCCATACTCGACAAACTGGTCTATAGCCAGGCACGCTTTCCGGCCGTCGCGACGCGCCGCGACTGCTTTCTGGCGCTGGCGCAGGCGGTGCGCGATCGTCTATTGCAGCGCTGGGTGCAGACCGCGCGCACTTATCGTGAGCGCGGCAGTCGCACCGTCTGCTATCTGTCGGCAGAGTTCTTGATCGGCCCGCAGCTCGGTGCCAACCTGATCAAGCTCGGAATCTACGAGAACGCGCGGCAGGCGCTGGACGAACTCGGTCTCGATCTCGACACCCTAATCGATCAGGAAGAGGAACCCGGCCTCGGCAACGGCGGTCTCGGACGCCTCGCCGCGTGCTACCTGGATTCCCTGGCGACGCTCGAAATTCCGGCGATCGGCTACGGAATTCTCTACGAGTTCGGGATTTTTACCCAGATCATCCGCGACGGCTGGCAGGTCGAACTCACCGACAAATGGCTGCGTGCGGGCAGCCCGTGGTTGATTCATCGCCCGAATATCGCCTTCGAGATCAAGCTTGGCGGCCACACCGAGCACCTCCACGACGCCACCGGCAACCGCCGCCTGCGAGTCCAGTGGGTTCCCGACAAACTCGTCCGCGGTACTGCCTGGGACATGCCGGTGCTCGGCTACGGGGTCAATACTCCCAACCGTCTCCGGCTGTGGAGCGCCGAAGCACCGGAATCGTTCGACTTCGCGGCGTTCAACGCCGGCAACTATTATCAGGCGGTCGACGCGCAGATTTCGTCGGAGACGATCACCAAGGTGCTCTATCCGAACGATGAGACGGAAGCCGGTCAGGCACTTCGCCTCGAACAGCAGTACTTCTTCGTTGCCTGTTCGCTGCAGGACATGATTCGCCTGCATTTGCAGCGTGAAAACGACATCCGCCAACTCAGCCACTTCCACGAGAAGTTCGTTGTTCAGCTCAATGACACCCACCCCTCGGTTGCCATCGCCGAGCTGATGCGTTTGCTGGTCGACGAATACGAAATGGAGTGGGACGAGGCGTGGGCGATCACCACCAGGACCTTTGCCTACACCAATCACACGCTACTTCCCGAAGCGCTGGAAAAGTGGCGCTTGCCGCTGTTCCGGCGGGTTCTCCCGCGTCACTTCGAAATCATCTGCGAAATCAACGAACGCTTCCTCGACGTGGTCCGCATCCGCTTTCCGGGAGACGACGAACGTCTGCGGCGGATGTCGATGATCGACGAGGACGGTCCGCGTTACGTGCGCATGGCGCATCTCGCGGCGGCGGGCAGCTTCTCGATCAACGGTGTCGCTGACCTGCACACACAGCTCCTCCGGTCCGACGTCCTGCACGACTTTTTCGAGCTGTGGCCGGAGAAGTTCAACAACAAGACCAATGGCGTCACGCCGCGTCGCTTTGTCCTGCTCGCGAATCCACGCATGTCGTCGCTGATCGACGATACGATCGGCAGCGGTTGGGTCACCGACATGTCTCGCTTACGCGAACTTGAACCCTTCGCCGAATCATCAGAATTCCGTGACGCCTGGCGGGCGATCAAGAGCGCCAACAAACGCCACCTCGCGCATCAGATCAAGCGCGTAACCGGCGTCGACGTCGATCCCGAATCGATGTTCGACGTTCAGGTCAAGCGGATACATGAGTACAAGCGACAGCATCTGAACCTGCTCCACGTCGTTTCCCTGTACAAGCGACTGAAAGACCATCCCAACCTGGACGTCGCTCCACGGACGGTGATCTTCGGTGGCAAGGCGGCGCCTGGCTACTGGATGGCCAAGCTGATGATCCGGATGATCACCGCCGTCGCCGACGTGATCGGCCGCGACCCGACGATGCGCGGCAAGCTCCAGGTGGTCTTCTTCCCCAACTACAACGTCAAACAAGCGCATGCGATCTTCCCCGGAACCGATCTGTCGGAGCAGATTTCGCTCGCCGGCAAGGAGGCGTCCGGAACCGGCAACATGAAGTTCATGATGAACGGCGCGCTGACCATCGGCACGCTCGACGGCGCCAACGTCGAAATCCGCCAGGAGGTCGGCGACGACAACTTCTTCCTGTGCGGGATGACGGTCGAGGAAGTCAAGGAGTTGCGCAGCCTGGGCTATCGCCCGCGCACGTATTACGAAACCAATCCCCACCTGCGGGAGGTCATCGACCTCATCGCTTCCGGCTTCTTCACGCGTGGCGACCGCGAAATGCTGCGACCTCTGCTCGACAATCTGCTGCACCACGACGAGTACATGCTGCTCGCCGACTTCCAGTCGTATATCGACTGCCAGTCGCGCGTCTCGCGCGCCTACCTCGACCAGGAGCAGTGGGCACGAATGTCGATTCTCAACGTCGCCCGATCAGGCTTTTTCTCGTCCGACCGCGCGATTCAGGAGTACTGCGACGAGATTTGGAAGGTCCAGCCGGTACGTATTGAGCTCACCGATCTCTCCGCGGAAGACATGCACTTCAAACGCGCGGCCGGCAAGGATAACTGACGAACAGCACTGGCGACCGGGGGTCCGCAGGCGACTGCGGATTCCGCTCAAGACGTGTGCGCCGGGCTCGGGCGGGGTAGTTCATAGGAGAATCCCGGGGCCAGGTCTTGCTGCCCCCGTGGCGCGTTCAACCCACGGCGCAAAGCCGATGGCGACGAAGAGGGTAGGTGCGTCGCCGCGAAGTGCGAGCGGGCAAGGTTTTCTCGCGCGGTGCGAGGCTCAATGGGCGCCAACGCGAACCATCCTGAGTGCTATTCTACGCATCACCCCGGGATTCAGGAACATGATCCGCTGCCACCTATCCACTCTCATGGGCCGAGACAAGCTTCGCATCGCGGACGTTTCGCGGCGCACAGGGCTGAATCGCAGCACGATCACCGCGCTCTACAGGGAGACGACGACGCGGCTCGATCTGCCGGTGATTGAGCAGCTCTGCCGGCTCTTCAACTGCCAGGTTGGCGATCTGTTCGAGTTCGTCAACGACGGCCGCGAGATGACCCCGTGACGCTCGGCGCCACCCGTTGGCACGCCATCGCCGAATCCAACTTCGCTTGGGAGCGAGAGGCGCTGGAGTGGCTTCGCAGTCAGTTGCCCGACCGCGACCCATGGCATGTCTGGACCAACTTCGAGTTCATCGACGACGAGGGCAAGGTCAGTGAGGTCGACGCACTGGTGCTCTCCCCGGCCGGCCTCTTCCTCGTCGAGATCAAAAGCCGCCCGGGGGTGCTGACCGGCGACGTGCACAGCTGGACCTGGACGACCGATGGCCGGTCCACCACGGCCGATAACCCGGTCATCCTCGCCAACCGCAAAGCCAAGCGCCTGGCCAGTCTGCTGAAGCGGCAGCCAGCAATCACCAAGGCCAAGATCCGCCTGCCCTTCGTCGAGCCGGCGATTTTCCTTTCGTCGACCAGCCTGGCTTGCCGGCTCGAAGGCCTGGCCAAATCGGCCACCTTCCAGCACGGCCGCCCCGGCACCCTGGACGATCCCGGCATCGTCGCTGCGCTGGCCAACGGCATCACCCACCGCGCCTTGACGAGCGTCAACACTCAACAGGCTCGCGCCATCGCGCGCGGTCTCACCGAGGCCGGCATCCGCCCCTCGAACAAGCACCGCCAGGTGGGCGACTACCGCCTTGGCAAGCTGCTGTCCGAAGGGGAAGGTTTTCAGGACTGGGAAGCGCAGCACGTCAGCATCGACACGGTGCACCGCCGGGTGCGCATCTACCCGCTGGCCACCGCGTCGAGCCCGGAGATCCGCGCCACGCGCGTTCGCCAGGCGCGCCGCGAGTTCGAGATCCTGGAAGGCATCGACCACCCCGGCATCCTGAAGGTCAAGGACTACAAGGAGACCGAACTCGGCCCGGCCCTGATCTTCGATCACGACCCCAAGGTCGTGCGCCTGGATCACCTGCTGCGCGACAACGGCAAGGACCTGTCGATCACGCAGCGCCTGCAACTGATCCGCGACATCGCCGAGACGCTGCAGTACGCGCACTCCAAGCGCCTGTACCACCGCGCGCTGGGGCCGCAGAGCATCCTCGTCCATGGCGTTGACTCCGGTGCGCTGCACCTGCGCCTGATGAACTGGCAGACGGCCACGCGCAACCCCGGCAACGTCGGTGACTCCGCGTCGCCGACCACGGTCCACCACACGACCGGCACCCAGCACGTCGAGGACTACGTCGAAGACCCGGGGATGATCTACCTCGCTCCCGAGACGACCCGCGCCGACCCCGCGCAGGGTCCGAGCCTGGATGTGTTCTCGCTCGGCTGCATTGCCTACCACCTGTTCAGCGGCCAGCCGCCGGCCGAGTCGGTGCTGGACCTGGCGGAGAAGCTCCGTGTCGGTCAGGGACTGCGCCTGTCCGATGTGATGGACGGCTGCGGCGCACGCCAGCAGGAACTGATCCAGTTCGCCACCTGCCCCGACGTGCTCGCGCGCTACGAGACCGTGCAGCAGTTTCTGGACGATCTGGATCTCGTCGAGGACGAACTCACCACGCCCGACCCCGAGGCCACGGTCGACCCGAGCGTCGCAGGCAAGGATGACCGTCTCGACGGCGGTTTCACTGTCATCAAGCGCCTGGGGCGCGGCTCGTCGAGCGACGCCCTGCTGGTGCGCAAGGACGGAGCCGACGAAGAACTCGTCCTCAAGGTCGCGTGCGACGTCGCGCACAACGACCGTCTGGCCGCCGAGGGCGAGGTGCTCGCGCGGCTGCACCACCAGAACATCGTCGCCCATCGCGAGACGCTCACGGTGGCCGGGCGCACTGCCCTGCTGCTCAAGAGCGCCGGCTCGCGCACGCTGGCCGAGAAGCTCAAGGAAGAGGGACGCCTGTCGCTCGACATGCTGCAACGCTTCGGCGAGGAGCTGATCGAAGCAGTGAACCACCTCGAAGCCGAGGGCGTCGCCCACCGGGACATCAAGCCCGAGAACATTGGCATCGCCGAGAACCGTACCGGCAAATTGCAGCTCGTGCTGTTCGACTTCTCGCTCTGCCGCACGCCGGCCGACAACATCACCGCCGGCACGCATCCCTACCTGGACCCGTTCCTGTCGTTGCGCCGACCGCCACGCTGGGACCTGTATGCCGAGCGCTTCGCATTGGCCGTCACCCTCTACGAGATGGCGGTCGGACAGCCACCGGTCTGGGGCAACGGGCAAACCTCGCCGGCCATGCTGGACGTCGAGGCCACCATCGAGAGCGATGTCTTCGACCCGGTCACGCGCGAAGGCTTCACCGCGTTCTTCGCCAAAGCGCTGAGGCGCGACTACCGGGAGCGCTTCGACAACGCCGAAGACCTGCTGCGCGCCTGGCGCGCGATCTTCGCCGGCCGCCAGACGGCGCAGACCACCGAAACGGGCGCGGCCGAGGGCCTGGCCGCCATTGCCATGACGGCCACGCCGCTCACCACCATGGCCGAGCTGGGCTACAGCCTCGAAGCGCAGGACGTGCTGGAGCGCATGGGCATCCACAACGCCCGCGAACTGCTGGCGGTCGATCGCATCCGCTTCCGCTACTTGCGCGGCGTGGGCGACAAGATCCGCAAGGAGATCCGCCTCACCGCCAAGGAGCTGGCACACCTGCGGCCGGACCTCACGCAGGGCCGCAGCACCGTGCATGATGCGGACGAGGAAGTTGGCGGTGCCGTCAGCGTCAACGAACTCGCCGCCCAGCTGCTGCCGCGACGCCCCGCCGGTGATGACCGCCCGGAAGAAGCTGCCCTCGCCCACTACCTCGGCCTGGACGACAGCGTGCCGGCCGGCACCTGGCCCAGCCTGGGCGAGTCCGCACAGGCCAATCAGGTAGATCGCGGCACGCTGACCGCTGCGCTGATCAAGGCGCGCGAGCGCTGGCTGAAGAACCCGGCCTTCACCGAGCTGCGCCAGCAGCTCGACACCTTGCTGCGCAGCCAGGGCCAGGTGATGAGCGCCGCCGAGAGCGCGATGGCGCTGCTCGCCTTGCGCGGCTGCGCGGCACAGGACGACGCCGAGCGTCTGCGTCAGGCCAGCGCCGTGCTGCGGGCCGCGGTGGAGGCCGAGGCGCACCTCGGGGAGCCGCGCTTCGAGGCCTTCGATCACCCGCCTTGCGCCCTGATCGCCACCGCCTCGGCCTGGGCCGACTACGCCCGCCAGCTCGGCGCCGCTGCGGACGCCTGCGCGCTCGCCGACCCCCTGCTCCCGCCGCTCCGCGTTCTCGAAACGCTCGAGGGTGTGCCCGTGCCCCAGGCGGTCGTCGCCGAGGCCGCCGCACCTACGACAATGACTCCCGCGATGGCCTCCTCTCGGCTGCTGCGTCTGGCCGCGTCGGCGTCGCGCCAGGCGGCGCTGTCCAGCCGGCAAGAGATCTACCCGCGCGGCATGGCGCCACTCCAGGCCCTTCGCCAGTCCCTGGGCGCGCTGGTCGGCGCACCGCAGCTGCGCGTGCGCGACATCCAGGACCGCGTGCGCGGCCGCTATCCCGAAGCCGCGGCACTGCCCGGCCGGCCGGAACTGGACCGTCTGCTGGAAGAGGCCGGCGCCCCGCTGAGTTGGGACCCGTCGGCCGCAGGCGGTGCCGGCGCGTACCGCCTTGCGACCCTGGGCGGTGCGCAGACGGCGGGCACGACGACAGCCTTCTCGTATCACACCACCGCGCTCAGCACGCAGAGCAGTGGCGACGGCGAGTTCGCCGATGCGATTGCAGTCGACGAACGCTTGCAGCAAAGCCTGCAACACGGAGGACTACTCGTGCTCACGGTTCCGCCTCGGATTGCCCGACAGGCGGAGATCTACGTCATGCGACGTTTCGGGCAATCCGGCGTTCAGCCCGCACCGCTGCAGCGCGTGAGCTTCGATGCGCTGATGCTCAGGGCCTTGCACGAGCAAGCGGCCGCCGCGCGCGTCGACTGGAACGTGGTTCTCGAGGCCGACGCAGCCGATCGCGGCAGCCGGCACTGGATCAACCTGCAACGCCTCGTGCAGCGCACGCTGCCCACGCTGCGGACGGCGCTGCTGCGGAGCACGGCGCCGATCCTGCTGGTAAGCGCCGGGCTGCTCGCGCGCTACGAGCTGCTGACGCTCGTCAGCGAGCTGCAGCAGAACGCGGGCCGTCCGGGTCACACGCCAAGCGCGTGGTTGATGCTGCCGACCGCACACGAAGGAAGGCCGGTCATCGATGGCGTTCCCGTGCCGCTCATTGGCGACAGCCGCACCCTGGTGCTGCCGCGAGCGTGGGTGGAGAACAGGCACCGGGCGGGCGGACAAGCTTCTGACGAGACCTATCGATGCTAACCAAGCTGACCATTCAGAACTTCAAGCTGTTTGCAGAAGCCGAAATCGAACTCGGCGAACGCGTCGTTTTCGTCGGCCCGAACAACGCCGGCAAAACCTCGGCATTGCAGGCACTGGCCTTGTGGAACTACGGCGTGCGACGCTGGGTGGAAAAACGCGGCGCCGGAAACGTTCCCAGGGAACGCTCCGGCGTCACGATCAACCGCCGCGACCTGGTCGGGTTGCCCGTGCCGTCGGCCAACCTGCTCTGGCGCGACTTGCACGTCCGCGAGGGCTACCGTGACACGGGAAGGTCGAAAACGCAAAACGTCCTGATCGGGATCGCGGTCGAGGGACTGGACGACGGACGGCAGTGGATTGCCGACCTCGAGTTCGACTACGCCAACGAGGAATCCTTCTACTGTCGGTCGCGCCTGTCGGCTGATGGTACGCGCAAGAGTATTCCGACGGTCGCCGCAGAGATGCGCTTGGCGTACCTGCCGCCGATGTCCGGGCTCGCCGCCAACGAGACCAGGCTTGACGAAGGCGCCATCGACGTGCGCATCGGCGAAGGGCGGACAGCCGAAGTGCTGCGCAATCTCTGCTGGCAGGCGCAACAGCGCAGTGCCGAGGGTTGGCGCCAGATCGTCGAACGTATGCGCACGCTATTCGGAGTCGCGCTCGACGATCCTGAGTACATCAAGGAGCGAGGCGAAATCGTCATGACTTTCCGTACGTCGCGTAGAGTCCGGCTTGATCTCTCTTCCTGCGGTCGCGGGCAGCAACAGACCTTGCTCTTGCTCGCGCACATGGCGGCCAACCCGGGTGCCGTGCTGTTGCTGGATGAACCCGACGCACACCTTGAGATCCTGCGTCAGCGTCAGATTTACGACGTTCTCACCGAGACCGCGCGGGAAACGCGCAACCAGATCGTCGCCGCTAGCCATTCCGAAGTAATCCTCAACGAAGCTGCCGGGCGCGATGTGGTGGTCGCCTTCGTCGGCCGGCCACACCGCATCGACGACCGCGGCAGCCAGGTCGCGAAGGCACTCAAGGAAATCGGCTTCGAGCAGTACCTGCAAGCCCAGGAAACTGGCTGGGTCCTCTATCTGGAAGGGTCGACCGACCTCGCGATCCTGCGCGCCTTCGCCGCCCGGCTCGGCCACCCGGCTCTGGCGGCACTGGACCGGCCCTTCGTCCATTACGTCGCCAACCAACCCGGTCAGGCGCGCCACCACTTCTACGGACTGCGCGAAGCCGTTCCCGCGCTGCTCGGCGTGGCGCTCTACGACCGGCTGGAGATCCCGCTGCAGGTGGGCGATCCCGGCCTGACGCAGAAGATGTGGCGACGACGAGAGATCGAGAACTATCTGTCGCAACGCGAAACGCTACTGGCCTGGGCCGAAGCGCAGGGCCGCGTGCAGACCGGCGAACTCTTCGCCGGCACCTGGCGCCAAGCGATGGCAGCGGCGATCGACGAGGTCGCCGGCGCCCTCGCCACGCTCGGCCGGCCTGAACCCTGGAGCGCTGATGTCAAGGCCAGCGACGACTTTCTACAGCCCTTGTTCCAAAACTTCTTCGACCGCTTGGGCTTGCCAAACGTGATGCGCAAGACCGACTACCACACCTTGGCGCCCTATGTCGCTGCGGTGGCGATCGATGCGGAAGTGCGCGAAGTGCTGGATGACATCGACCGGGTTTCCGGCCGGAGCCGAGCTTGATCAACGCCCCTCGACTCCTCGCCGATCTGACCCGGCTGCTCAAGCGCCTGGAAGAGGATCTGCGAAGCCGCATCGCCGACGTGGCCGAGCTGAAAGCCAGCCTGCAGGCCGAGTGGCAGGCGGCGCGCGACGCCGACCGCACGGCCGAGACTTTCGACAGCTGGGCGGACCAGGTGATCACGCAGGCGGGCGTGCACTGGCTGCTGTCGTGCGTGTTCCTGCGCTTCATCGAAGACAACGAACTCGTCGAGCGACCCTGGCTGGGCGGCACGCCAGAGTCGGGCCGCCTGGCTCTGGCACGCGACCGGCATGAGGCCTACTTCCGCGACCGGCCGCTGGAGAGCGACCGGGACTATCTGCTCGCGTCCTTCCGCGAGGCTGGTGCGTTGCCGGGGCTGCATACCTTCTTCGACGAGGCGCACAACCCGGTCTTCCGGCTCGGCATCAGCGGCGACGCGGCCATGGCGCTGCGCCAGTTCTGGCAGCAGGTGGACCCCAACACGGGAAGTCTGGTACACGACTTCACCGACGCCGACTGGAACACCCGGTTCCTCGGCGACCTGTACCAGGATCTCTCGGAAGCCACCCGCAAGCGCTACGCGCTGCTGCAGACGCCGGAGTTCGTCGAGGAGTTCATCCTCGACCGCACGTTGACGCCGGCGATTCGCGAGTTCGGCTTCCGCGAGGTGCGGATGATCGACCCCACCTGCGGGTCGGGGCACTTCCTGCTGGGGGGATTTCATCGGTTGGTCGATGAATGGCGCCACCTCGAACCGGCGCGCAACCCGCGCGACATCGCACAGCGCGCGCTGGACGCCGTCGCAGGCGTCGACCTGAATCCGTTCGCCGTCGCGATCTCGCGCTTTCGGCTGCTGGTGGCGGCGCTCAAGGTCAGCGGCGTTCATCGCCTGACCGAAGCGCCCGACTTCAAGATCAACGTCGCCATTGGTGACAGCCTGCTGCACGGCAAGCGCTTCGGCATGACGGCCACCGAGGGCATGTTCGAGGGCGCTGAGCATTACGCCGGCACGGGTCTGGCGCATGCCTATGCCAGCGAGGACCTAGCCGAGGTACAGCGCATCCTTGGGCGCCAGTACCACGCTGTAGTGGGCAATCCGCCCTATATCGTCGTCACTGACGCGGCCCTGAGTTCGGCCTACAGGAATAGGTACGTCAGCTGTCACAAGCAGTTTTCGCTCGGCGCGCCCTTCACTGAACGCTTCTTCATGCTCGCGGTTACTGGCACGTCGTCTTCGTCGGCGGGCTATGTCGGGCTCATAACAACGAAGTCCTTCATGAACCGAGAGTATGGGGAGAAGCTCGTGGAGCGGGTTTTGCCGCGCCTCGACCTAACCCATGTTGTCGACACCTCGGGCGCGGACATACCGGGACACAACCGAGAGGGAACATCTACTGTAATTCTCTTTGGCCGCCACCGGGCGCCGGTCGAATCCACTGTTCGGGTGTTGAAGGCAATACGCCCAGAACCAACGACTCCGTCCGATCGGGCTCATGGTCTCGTCTGGACCGCGATAAAGCAACAAATTGACCTCCCTGGAACGCAGTCTGCGTATATCGACAGCGTGGATGTGCCGCGTAGTTCTCTCCGCAAACATCCTTGGTCCATTGCCGGTGGCGGAGCCGCAGATGTAAAGGCCCTTATAGACGCACGGGCAACGAAGACGTTGGCTGGTGCAATCGAAGTTGTTGGGCGTGTGACCCATACAGGAACTGACGAAGTCTATTTTGGAAGGCCCGACTTCTGGCGGCGTCTAGGTGCGTCGCCAGACGAGTTGGTTCCACTGATAGAAGGACCGAACGTTCGTGACTGGGTAGCCGCATCACAGGAGCAAGTGCTCTTTCCGTACGCCAGCGACTTGACGCCGACGATGCCAAGAACCGTTGCACTTCAGCGGCACCTCTGGCGAAGCAAGGCGATCTTGAAGGTGCGACGTGAGCCGGGCGGGACGCACGAAGAGATTGGCTTGACCTGGTACGAGTGGAGCAGGTTTCAGCGTGAGCGATTCCGGAACGTGCACAGCATTGCCTACGCTGACATCACAACGCACCTTCACTTCGCGTTCGTGGAAGGCCGATATGTGTTCAATCGCACAGCGCCGGCGATAAAGAAGCGTCAGGACGACTCCATCGAGCGCTTCCTCGGATTGCTAGGCCTGCTGAACTCCTCGGTCGTCTGCTACTGGATGAAGCAAGTCTGCTTTCCAAAGGACGGCCAGGCCTCCATGTGGGACGAACGTTTTGCGTTCAACGCTTCGAACTTGGTTGAGCTTCCGATCCCAGCGGAGCTTCCCTTCGACATCGCGAAGCGAATTGAGTCATTAGCACGGGAGCTGACACATGCGCTTCCGCAATTCGTACTGACAAGCGATCCCAATACCCCTGATCTGCCAAGTCGATCAAAGCTCGATCGAAGAAGATCAGAGTGTGCGCGACGACAAGATCTTATGGTCGCAGAGCAGGAGAATCTGGACTGGTGCTGCTACGGCCTCTACGGGCTACTTCCTGAAGGTTGCAGTCGGTCGGAACTCCAGTACGCGGACCCTGTGGAGGTGAAGCTAGGCGAGCGGGCATTTGAGATCGTCTTGGCACGTCGTGTGGCTGCAGGCATCGAGTCCACGTCGTGGTTCGAGCGCCATGGGTCGACACCGATCACAGAGATCCCATCACACTGGCCCGAGGACTACCGACAGGTCGTCCGACGCCGCATCGACCTGATCGAACGCGACAGCAACATAGGCCTGATAGAGCGGCCCGAGTACAAGCGCCGTTGGAACACGCCGACTTGGGAGGATATGGAGCGCACCGCGCTGCGCGACTGGCTGCTCGATCGGCTGGAGTCCCCGCACTTGTGGCCCGCCGGCATCGACCACCCGCCGCAGCTGACCACGGTCAACCGCCTGGCCGACGCCGTGCGCAACGACGCCGGCTTCATGCAGATCGCGGAGCTGTATGCCGGCCACTCGGGGTTCGACGTCACACAGGTCGTCGCCGAACTGGTCGCTGGTGAATCGGTTCCATTCCTTCCCGTGCTGCGCTACACCGACACCGGTCTGCGCAAGCGCGCGCAGTGGGAAGATACCTGGGTGCTGCAGCGGCGCGAAGACGCCGGCAAGAAGGTTGGCAAGATCCCGGTGCCGCCCAAGTACCAGAGCAAGGACTTCGTGAAGACCGATTACTGGCGCCTGCGCGGCGGCCTCGACGTACCCAAGGAGCGTTGGGTCAGCTACCCCGGCTGCGAACGCGGCGCCGACACCAGCCTGCTCATCGCATGGGCCGGCTGGAACCATCTGCAGCAGGCCACTGCCCTCGCCGCCTACACCCTCGAGGTGAAGGAGAACGAGGGCTGGGATGCCGCGCGGTTGCAGCCACTGCTGGCCGGCCTGCTGGAGCTGGTGCCCTGGCTGGAGCAGTGGCACAACGAGATAGACCCAGCCTACGGCGAGCGCATGGGCACGTATTACCGAGGCTTCGTCAACGAGGAGGCGCGGGCACTGGGGTTCACGCTGGACGACCTGCGTGGCTGGAAGCCTGCGGCGGCTCCCGTGCGCCGCAGACGGCGGACTGTGCGTTGAACATCACGGTCGAACGTGTAAAATTCGACCCGTCTTTTTATCACAGTGATAAACTAAGTGCCTACCCTGTGGCGAATCCCCCCTGACTCGTTGACGCCACCGAGCGGCAGCCGACGGACTATCCCTGGCGGCCCGGTGTTCGGCTTGGCGGTCTTGCAGGGCATGGTTGCCGACGGGGTGATGAGCGAGAACGAGGTTTGGGTCGCCACGGACCGTTGCGAGCGGGATCTGGAGAACGAACGGTGGAGCTACGACGATGTGCTGCACCTGCTGTCCTGCCTTCAACCGGCGGATTTCAAGAACGCCGAGTGGTGTCGGGTGAAGGGTGGAGCGCTTTATCCCTGCGATGTCTATCGTTTCGGCTTCGACTTTGAACGGCGCGCGCGCAACGCGCGCGGCCTTGAGGTGTACATGAAGTTTTCGGTGACCGAGGACGGCCAGCTCAGTCTGGTACTGGTGTCGTGTCACGGCTCGCGATGAGAGGAGAGATCATGGCGAATCCGGCTGAAGATCTGGGCGTGTGCCCGGTGTGTCGCAAAGGCCATCTGGTGGCGGCGGAGCGTGTTCGCGTGTTCGAGCCGCATGGCAAGCGCGTGGAAGTGAAGCTGCAGACCTCGCGGTGCGACGCCTGTGGCGAAACGACAACGACGGCCGCGCAGCACAAGGACAACCTGCGTGCGCTGGCCGAGCGTAAGGTCCATTACGGCAAGCTGCTGATGGGCGAGGAAATCCTGGCGCTGCGCAAGCACTACGGCCTCACCCAGCAGCAGGCATCGGCGGTCTTCGGCAAGGGGAAGATCGCGTTCTCGCGTTACGAGTCCGAGACGACTTACCCGGACGAAAGCACCACGCTGCTGCTGACTCTGGCGATGGAGCGGCCTGAGGTAATGAAAAGTCTGGCCGACAAGGCTGGCGTGGAAGTGCCGCTGTGGGCGGATCGCTGCGAGGATGGACAGCGGGTGAAGCTGCGGGCGATTCGCGGGGTGCCGGCGCCTGCGACCCACAGAGAGCAGATACGACTCACGGAGTTGGTGTCCGAGTCGATCCTTGCACACCGTCACGGCTCCGTCCACATCAAGAAGGTATCGTCGACCTGGACGGAAGCGGCATGCAATGATCCTCAGGCACTGGAGGCGATCGCGTCATGAAACCCGCGCCGCTCCAGTTGCTCCAAGTGATATTCCGGAAGGTCTCGGTGGAGGTCGATGAGCGTCACGCCCCGGAGGAACCTCCCAATCCATTTACTTCGATCTTCGTTTTCGACGGAGTGAAGATCACCACGGAATGCGGCATCGGCGAATTGGACCCGGATCACGAGCGCGGTCGTTTGTATCTCGTCACCTTGCGCGTCGTGATCGACAACCAGGCCGAGGGAGACGCACCCGAAGGCAAGTACAGCCCCTATCTCATCGACGTCGAGGCGCGTGGTGTGGTGGTCATACCCAAGGGAGCCGAACGACTCGCGCCCCCTGAAGATCTGGCTGCGGTGAACGGCACTTCGTTGCTGTGGTCGGCGGTACGCGAGCAGGTGCTGTTACTCACCTCGCGCATGCAGGCCGGGCCGGTGATGTTGCCAACGATGAACTTTCATGACTTGAAGCAGGGGGAAAATTCCCATGGCTCAGCCGTACCTGCTGCCAAGCATGTGAAGAGCGGGAAGACCAGGGGGACTTGACTGCTTTGGACGTGGATGCGCTGCTGGACGAAGCCTCAGGCTGAGGAGTGCTGTGACGACGGGATGCAAATGTATGAAAAACCAGTTTCAATCGTCGTTCCTCCAAAGAATTTGTGGGTTCGTACAAGCAATCTGTTCTCCTGCCCGCCCCAGAGGCGAATAAATAAACATGGATCGGGGCGGTCTTGTATGAAAAAACTACGGCTCGGTACGAAAAAACGGTGCTGCCGGTGATCGGATACGAGTACCTGCTGTCGCGCCTTGCGATGCGCATGCCACCATTGGGCCGACCTGCTCAGGTGCGACCGGTCACGCGCGTCGAGCGCATGCCCCATCTGCTGGCCGTGCCGCGACATGTGGCACCCGCCGACGATGCCCCGGTGCTGGCGCATGTGCTGTTCGCGCTCAAACACGAAGGCACGCGCCTGGCCATCCTGCACGAAGCGCTGAAGCTGGTGCCGCACGACGAGTTGGTGCGAGCCTTGACGGCGCAGCGCCTGGGCGCCTACCTGCGCCGCGCCGCGTTCATCTGGGAGAAGGCGAACGGGCAAGCCCTGCCGCTGCCCTGGGACTCCACCGGCGGCAACTACATCGATTTCTTCGAGCCCGGCACTTACTACACCGGGCCGCAGTGGGAGCGCAGCCGCAAGTACCGGGTGAACTTCAACGGCATCGGGCCTTACGAGTTCTGCCCAGTGGTCGCGCGCAACGCGGCGCTGGAGCGGCGCGGCCAAGCGGTGCTGGATCGGCTGCACACCTGGGTGAGCGATCCGCAGAACCAGGGTGTGCTCGACCGCGTGATGAACTGGGCGTACCTGAGCGAGACCCGCGACTCGTACGCCATCGAGAACGAGACTCCGGCGCCGGACAAGGAGCGCGCTTTCCTGCAGGCGATGGAGCAGCTGCGCGACCGACGCCCGCTGTCCGAGGAATACCTCGTCGATCTCCAGAACCTGGTGATCACGAGTGCAATCAAGCAGGAACAGGCGTTCCGCCACGAGCAGAACTGGCTGCAGCGCGGCGGCCACGGCGCGTTGGCGGTGCGCTACCTGCCGCTACCGCCCGCAGAAGTGGCCGTGCTGATGGACGGGCTGACGCGCATGGCCAACGCCCGCGAAGGCCACGTGCCGCCGCTGGTGAAAGCCGCGCTGGTGAGCTTCGGCTTTGTCTTCCTGCACCCCTTCATGGACGGCAACGGGCGCCTCTCGCGCCTGCTGGCGCACCACAGCCTGAGCTTCCAGGGAGCACTGCCGTCGGTGAACGGCAATCCGGCCATCCTGCCGCTGTCAGTGGCGATGAAGCGCAACGAGGCCGGCTACCTGGCCGCGTTGGAATCGTTCAGCAAGCCGGCGCGGCAGCTCTGGGACGTGACCTGCATCGCCGAGAACGAGTTCCTGTTCGACTTCCGCTCGTCGCCACTGGTGTACGCGCACTGGAACGGCGAGGCCGCTGTCGACTTCGTGACGCGCTGCGCCGAGCAGGCGCTCGAGCAGTCTCTGGTCGACGAGACGGCGTTCCTGCAGGCCTACGACCGGGCCTACGACCAGATCGACAGGACGTTCGACCTGCCGAATCGAACGATCAACCTGCTGATCCACTGGATCCGCCAGAACAACGGCCGCATGCCTGAACGGCGCCGGAACGCAACCGAACTGCTGCTGCTGAAGCCGCAACAGATCGAGCGTATCGAGGCCATCGTCACGGCTTGCTTCCAGCACAACGACGGCGCCAGAAACGGAGGAGAAGCCCCATGCCACTGATCCGCGAGTTGATCACCATTCCCGAGCGCGTGCATCAGGGCGACTTCGTCCTGCAGTTGTCCAGGGGTGTCGCCGAGCCGGAACAGACGCTGCGCGACTACGTCGTCACGCCGCAACTGGTCGATGCCTTCAGCAACGCCCTGGCCTTCATCCAGCAGGCAGTGCAAACCGGGTCCAGCAAGGCGGCCTACCTGCACGGCAGTTTCGGCTCGGGCAAGAGCCACTTCATGGCCGTGCTCAACCTGCTGCTCGCCGGCAACACGCAGGCGCGCTCGATTCCCGAGCTGGCGGAGGTGGTTGCACGCCACGCCTGGACCCATGGCCGGAAGTTCCTGCTCGTGCCGTATCACATGATCGGCGCGCGGGACATGGAATCCGCGATCCTCGGCCAGTACGCCGAGTACGTGCGCAGGCAGCATCCTGAGGCGCCGGTTCCCGGCTTCTACCTGGCCGAGGGCCTGTTCAAGGACGCACGCGAACTGCGCGAGCGCATGGCCGACGAGGCGTTCTTCGCGCAGTTGAACAGATGCGGCGGCCCGTGGGGCGACCTCGACAGCGGCTGGGACACCGCCAGCTTTGAGGCGGCCATGCTCGAGCCGCCCCACGGCGAGGAGCGTTCCCGGCTCGTCGGCGACCTGATCACGCAGTTCTTCTCGGCCTACCGCAGCCTGGCGGGCGGTGGCGAGTCCTTCGTCTCGCTCGACGATGGCCTCGCCATCATGAGCCGCCACGCCCAGGCGCTGGGCTACGACGCGGTGATCCTGTTCCTCGACGAGCTGGTGCTCTGGCTGGCAAGCCACGCCGCCGACGTCAACTTCGTCAGCCGCGAGGGCACGAAGCTGGTGAAGCTCGTCGAGGCCACCAATGCCGAACGGCCGGTGCCGCTGATCAGCTTCGTCGCGCGGCAGCGCGACCTGCGCGACCTGGTGGGCGAGAACCTCGCCGGCTCGGTGCAGTTGCAGTTCAGTGATGTGCTGAAGCACTGGGGAGCGCGCTTCCACGTCATCAATCTCGTAGATCGTAATCTGCCGGCAATCGCCGAGAGGCGCGTGCTGCGCCCGGTGGACGAGGCTGCGCGCCAGACGCTGCAGACGACGTTCGACGACGTGATGAAGATACGCAAGGACGTGCTCGACACCTTGCTCACCACGACGGCCGACCGGGAGATGTTCCGCAAGGTCTATCCGTTCAGCCCGGCGCTGGTGCAGACGCTGATCGCGGTCTCGGCGGCGCTGCAGCGCGAGCGCACCGCGCTCAAGTTGATGCTGCAGTTGCTGGTGGACCGCCGTGCCGACATCGAGCTCGGGCAGCTCATCCCTGTCGGCGACCTGTACGACGCCATCGCCGAGGGCGACGAGCCGTTCTCGGAAGGCATGCGTCTGCACTTCGACAACGCCAGGCGCCTCTACAAACAGCGCCTGCTGCCGATGCTGGAACGCCAGCACGGCGTCACCTGGGAGGCCATCAAGCTCGGCCAGGCCGACGCGACGGCGGCGCGGAGCCTGCGTAACGACGCGCGGCTGCTCAAGACGCTGCTGCTCGGGGCGCTGGTGCCCGAGGTGGAGTCGCTCAAGGGCCTGACCGCGCAGCGCCTGGCCGCGCTGAACCACGGTACCTTCCGCTCGCCGATCCCCGGGCGCGAGGCGCAGGACGTGCTGCGCAGGTGCCGCGACTGGGCCAGCGAGATCGGCGAGATCAGGATCACCGAGGACCAGAACCCGATGATCTCGATCCAGGTCACCGGCGTCGACATCGAGCCCATCCTGCGTGCGGCCGAGGCCAACGACAACGCCGGCAATCGCCGCAAGAAGATTCGCGAGACGCTGTTCGAGCAGCTGGGCATTACCGATGCCGGCGGCTTGTTCACCACCTATGAGTTCCTCTGGCGCGGCACGCGGCGCACCGTCGAGGTGTTGTACGAGAACGTCCGCGAGATGACCGATGACCGGCTGCGCGGGCGATCGGGCGCCTGGACGGTCGTGCTCGACTTTCCGTTCGACGACGCCAATTTCGGGCCGGCGGACGATCTGGCGCGCCTCGGTGCCTACCGCGGCGGTGATACACGGACGCTGGTGTGGCTGCCCTCGTTCCTGAGCAACAAGGCTCTGGCCGATCTCGGGCGCCTCGTCGTACTCGACACCATCCTGCAAGGCGAGCGCTTCGACAACTATGCGGCGCATCTCTCCTTCGTCGACCGGGCGCAAGCCAAGGCACTGGCCCGCAACCAACTCGACCAGCTGCGAATCAGGCTGCGGTCGCAGCTGGAGGTGGCCTACGGCATCAGCGCCGAGCCGCGCGAGGCGGTGAGCAACCCGCTCACCGCCGACCAGCAATTCCAGTCGCTGGACCCGACGCTGTCGCCACGCCCCCCTGTGGGCGCGGACTTTCGCGGTGCCTTCGAGAGCCTGCTGGGCCAGCTGTTCGCCCACCAGTACCCGGCGCACCCCGAGTTCGACACCGAGATCAAGGCCAGCGTCATCAGGAAGGTCTGGCCCGAGGTGCAGAAAGCCGTCGAGTCGCCCGGGCAGCGGGGCTTCGTGCAGGACACCTCGACACGCAAGCTGGTCCGTGCCGTCGTAAACCCCTGCCAGCTTGGCCAGATGGGCGAAACCCACCTGTTGATCGAACCGCATTGGCAATCGCGTTTCGCGCAGAGCCACGCGCGCGAAGCTGGCGGGCCGATCAACGTGGCCAGGCTGCGCCGCTGGATCGACACACCGGCGCCGATGGGTCTGCCGATCGAACTGCAGAACCTGATCATCCTCGCCTACGCCGCATCGACCAACCGCCGCTTCACACTGCGCGGTGGGCCGATCGAGCCCACCGTCGATAGCCTGTCCGATGAGCTCGAGCTGCGGGAACAGGCGCTGCCCGGTGCCGCCGACTGGGAGGCGGCGTTGCGGCGCGCGTCCAGCCTGTTCGGGCTGACGTTGGCGCAGACCTTGAATGCGGCCAACGTGGGCCGCCTGGTCGATGAGGTGAAGCAGGCCGCGGGCGGCAAGCGCGAGGCGATCGGCCGACTGGTTGCGCAACTGCGCGATCGCGCCAGCCGCTACGGCGCTGGCACTGCGGGTGCTCGTCAGCAGTCGGCGGAGTCTGCGCAGGCACTGCTGGCCACACTCACGCAGGCCGCAGAAGGCGACGTGGTGTCGTCACTGGCCGCTGCCACCTTGAGCACCTCAGAGGCCGCGGTGAGCCGCACGCTGGGCCAGGCGCAGGCCTGCGCCGACGCGCTCGCCAACTGCAGGTGGGAGCTGTTCGACGCGGTCCACGATCTCGAGGACCCTCGGCGTGACGCCGCGGCGGGGATCATCAACCGTCTCGTCGAGCTGCTGACTGCCGACGAGCACGTCGCCCCACTCAAGTCGCGGCTGGCAGAACTCGAACGAGATGCCGTGAAGTTGCTAGCGGCGGCCGCACCGGCGCCGGTGCATCCCACTACACCCACACCTCTGCCGCCGGTGTTGCCGCCGGCACCGGGCTTCAACGAGCCGGAGCTGGTGGAAGAGAAGCAGGCACTGCATCTGACCGGTGCGGCGGCTTTGGCGGAGCTGGAAGCGTTGAAGACGCGCATCGCGCGTGAGCGCGACCTGGAGCTGACCTTGAGCTGGCGGCTGGAACGCAAGGGCACCAGGTCATGAGCTTGTCGACTCCGCAGATCGCGGCGCAGCTCGACCGCGTTCTGGCCAGCGATCCGTCAACGGTGGCACTGGCGATTCGAGCCCAGGCCCGACAGGCCTGGCCCGAGACGCTAAACCAGCGCGGCCGACGGTTTTCGCTCCGCTGGTGCGAATCGTCCTTGGCTATAAGGGAGGCCCTGTGCGACGTTGAAGAGCACGACCCTGCCGCCGCCGGACTGGTGGTGATCACGCCGCTGGCAACGCATGAGCTCGCCGAGGACATCGCCGCGCGCCTGGCGCGCGGGCGAGTGTTTCAGACCGAGGGCTGGGATATGGTCCGCCAGTTGTTCCAGGCCAAGGAGACCGACGCACGACTGGGTCGCTACGCATGGATGCCGCAGACCCTGATCGATGGCGCTGCGCAGGGCCCCTACCCGCCGGTCGCGAACGGATTCCTCGGCTTGGAAGCGGCGTGGCAGGAAGTGCTTCAGCGCTTCCTCCGGATCCCCGCGGCGCGACCGGACGCGGTCTCTCTGCTTACCTGGTCGATGACGAGCGGTGCGGCGACCACACTGGATCAGTTGCCGGCCGCAGCCCGCACGGATGTCATACGCTGGCTCGCCGAGGCGGCCGGCAGCGCCGGCGAGAGGGTGCTCGGCTGTATCGAGGCAGGCCGAACGGCCGACGCCCTGCCGCTCGGGCTGGTCTGCGGCGTGGTCTTCGCGCCCGAAGGTGAAGGACAGGCGGCATTGGGCCAGGCGGCCATCCGGCTCGAGCGGTTCGTCAACGACAAGCCCATTGGCGTGGCGGAAGGCCGCGCGTGGGCGCGTGCTGCAGACCAGGTCGTGCGAGCGGCGGGTTTGGAGGCCACGCGCGCCATGCTCGATCGGGCCGATTCGCTCCTGCGTGACCTGCGCGTCGCCGAGTACGCACACTTGAGCGACCTGCTCCCAACCGCACTGGATCAGCGCCTGCAGGACCTGGCGCTCGCCCTGTCGGCGCACGTGGCCGAACCCACCGGGGCGAATCTGGCTCAGGTGGAGCATCAGGCTGACCGTGCGCTCAGACACGCCTTGATGTCGGCACAGCCGCCGCGTGCGGAGCGCGTCGAAATGGCCCGTCGTCTGGCGCGCTGGCTGTTGATGGCGCCCCGGCCGGCTGTACCGCTGCAGAGGGCAGTAACGTGGCAGTCGGATGAAGGGGCCTTCGTGGACTGGGCGCGCTTTCGCCTGCTCGGCGGCGACGAGGTTCCGGAGCTGTCACAGGCCTACAGGGCTTGCCGCGAAGCCCTGATCGCTCGTCGCAACCAGTTCGCCAAGCCCTTCGCCCAGGCACTGATCGAGTGGAACGCGAACAAGCCGTCCGTCGACCGGCGCCTGGTGCCGGTCGAATCCGTGCTCGAATGGGTGCTTGCGCCGATCGCGTCCAGCCACCCGACTCTGCTGCTGGTGATGGACGGGTTGAGCGTCAGCATCTTTCGCGAGCTGTTTGCGCGCAGCGCGAGCCACGGTTGGATCGAGAGGGTGCCAAGCGACATCGGGCAGCCCTTGGTCGGCGTGGCCGCGTTCCCGACCGTCACCGAGGTGAGCCGCGCGAGCCTGCTGTGCGGACGGCTGACGCTGGGGGCTGCCGCGCAGGAGAAATCTGGCTTCGCTGCGCATGCGGCGCTGCTGGCGCAGAGCCGGCCCGGCGCGCCGCCGCGGCTATTCCACAAGGGCGAGCTGGCCGACGCGACCAACCTGGCCCCCGAAGTGCGCGCGGCGATCGCGGACCCGCATCAGCGGGTGATCGGCGTGATCTACAACGCCGTCGACGATCACCTGAGCGGTCCTGACCAGTTGCACCAACGCTGGGCGCTCGAAGACCTGCGATTGCTGTTACCCCTGCTGCGTGAAGCGCGCGAAGCCAGGCGCGTGGTCGTGATCACCGCCGACCACGGGCACTTGCTGGAGGACGGCACGACCCAGCTCACCGGCGGCGAGAGCGATCGTTGGCGCCCGGGCACGGACGGGCGCGGGCCACACGAACTGGCGGTGAGCGGCGGACGTGTGGTGACCAGCGACGGCTCGAATGCCGTGGTCTGCCTATGGGGAGAAAGCGCGCGCTACGGAGGGCGCAAGAACGGGTATCACGGCGGCCTGTCGCCGCAGGAGGTGACGGTACCGCTGAGCGTGCTGGTACCGTTGGGCATGAACTTGCTCGGCTGGACACCTGCCCCTCCGGCGCAGCCCGAGTGGTGGGAGCTGCCGCCGATCGTCAAGGCGAAGGAAGCGAAGCCCGCCTTTGTAACCACGATTGCGCCGCCGGTGCCACCTGCGGGCCGCAAGCCGCCGGCACAGGCCAGTCAGCCGCAGCTCTTCGATACGACTGACCTACCCGCCATGCTCCCGCCTGCGCCGGCGCCGGCCGCACCGGACTGGATCGGTGCCTTGCTGAGCGGCGCGATCTACGCCTCGCAGCGAAAGCTGGCTGCACGGGTCGCACTGCCCGACAACACGATGCGCTTGCTACTGACCGCGCTGTCGGAACGTGGAGGCAAGCTGTCGCGCGCGGCACTCGCCCAACGGCTTTCGCTGCCAGAGATGCGCCTCGGCGGCCTGCTGAGCGCGGTCCGGCGGCTGTTGAACGTCGATCAGGCCCCAGTCCTGGTCGTTGACGAGGCCGCTGGAACCGTGGAGCTGAACCTCGTGCTGCTGCAGCAGCAGTTCCGTGTAGCTGGCTGTGCCCCCGGTCAGGGAGGCGGGCGATGATCAGCGCTGCTCGACGCGAGGACATCGTCAGCGCGCTGCGACGTGGCACCGTGCCCAGCAGCGGGCTCGATGCGCTCGCCGTGGGCATCGAAGAAACCTTTGCGCCGACGCTCGACGAGGAGCTGGCCGCTGTTGCTTCAGGGCGCGGCGGCTTCAAGGCCGTGCGCGGCGAGTACGGAACCGGCAAGACCTTCTTCGGACGCTGGTTGCAGGAGCGGGCGCGCGCCCGAGGCTTCGCGATAACCGAAGTGCAGATCAACGAGACAGAAACGCCGCTGCATCGGCTGGAGACCGTCTATCGACGGCTCGCCGAGCACCTGGGAACAGCGGATACGGCGAGCGGTGCTTTCCGCGGTGTGATCGATGGCTGGTTCTACGCGCTCGAACAGGACGTTCTGGCCGATGCGTCGGTCGATCCCAATGACGCCGCGACACTGCTGATGCGCACCGATTCGCTGATGGAAGCGCGTCTGTCTGCCATCAGCAAGACCGCCCCAGCCTTCTCCACGGTGCTTCGCACCTACCGCCACGCGCTGGCAGCGGGCGACGGGATGCTGGCGGACGGACTGATCAGCTGGCTGTCGGGTCAGCCGAACGTGGCCGCCAGCATCAAGCGTGCAGCCGGCATCAAGGGGGACCTGGATCACTTCGGCGCCAGCAACTTCCTCGTGGGCCTGCTCACCATCCTGCGTGACAGCGGCTTCCCCGGCCTGGTGATGGTGCTGGACGAGGTGGAAACGCTCCAGCGCATGCGCACCGACACCCGCGAGAAGGGCCTGAATGCACTTCGGCAATGGATCGACGAGATCGACGCCGGACGGTATCCCGGGCTCTACCTCGTTGTCACCGGCACACCGGCCTTCTTCGACGGCCCGCAAGGCGTTCAGCGCCTCGCACCATTGGCGCAGCGCCTGCACGTGGATTTCGGCACCGATCGCCGCTTCGACAACCCGCGCGCGGTTCAGATTCGGCTGGCCCCGTTCGACCATACGGCCTTGCTGGCGGTCGGACGACGCGTGCGCGACCTCTACGCCGAAGGGCAGCCCCACGAGCCGCGGCTGCGCCGCGTCGTGGACGACAACACCACCGACACACTCGCCCGTGCCGTGGCCGGAGGCCTGGGCGGCAAGGTCGGCGTGGCGCCGCGCCTGTTCTTGAAGAAGCTGGTTGCCGATATCCTGGATCGAGTGGATCTGCACGAGACCTTTGATCCGCGCCGGCACTACACGCTGACGCTGGCCAAGAGCGAGATGTCGGCGGTCGAGCGTGCGGCCGCCAGCGCCGCTTCGGTGGACGATATCGAGCTACCGTGAGCGCTGCACGGCCGCTCCGAAAGCGCTCACTCCGTAGGGCCAAGGGGGCGCCATGACCGAGTTCGAGCGGCTGCACCCTTCCCTGCAGTATCACGTGGTCAACACGCTGGGCTGGAGCACGCTGCGCCCGACCCAACTCGCTGCCATTGCACCGATCCATGCGGGATCTCATTGCCTGCTCCTCGCGCCGACCGCCGGCGGCAAGACGGAGGCGGCGGCGATCCCGATCCTGTCGAGGATGCTCGTCGAGGGCTGGCCCGCGACGAGCGTTCTCTATGTCTGCCCGATCAAGGCGCTGCTCAACAACCTGGAGCCCAGGCTCTCGCACTACGCCGGCCTGGTGGGACGCCGCGTCGAGGTCTGGCACGGGGACATCTCGCAGTCGCGCAAGAACCGGGCGCTCAAGGATGCGCCCGACCTCCTGCTCACGACACCCGAGTCCGTCGAGGCGATGCTGATCTCTGCAAGGATCGATCGGCCAGCGTGGTTCGGCACCCTGCAGGCGGTGATCGTCGACGAACTGCACGCCTTCGCCGGCGACGACCGCGGCTGGCACCTGCGATCGGTGCTTTACCGGCTGGACCAGTACCTGGAGCGCCCCCTGCAGCGCATCGGCCTGTCTGCAACGGTGAGCAACCCGAGCGATTTGCTGGCCTGGTTGGCACCCGACGGAGAAAGAAGCGTTGTCGGCAACGCGAGCGTCAGCACCGACGCCGACGTCACCATCGACCATGTCGGCTCGCTCGAGAACGCGGCCACCGTGATCGCGCGGCTGCACCGCGGTGAGAAGCGGCTGGTCTTCTGCGA
>CAYQVH010000003.1:0-247292 GCA_964420975.1 uncultured Candidatus Accumulibacter sp. | reverse complement strand
CGATGGGCGCCGCGGTGCGGTTGGGGCGCCCGTCCAGGTCGTAGCCAAGCTGGGTGACTTTGCCCAGGGCGTCGGTAACGGTGATCGGCCGCCGTTCGGCGTCGTAGGCGGTGGCCGTGGTGTCAACCACGTCGCTGCGCGGGCCGTCGACCTGCGTCAGGTTGCCGAAGCCGTCGTCGGTGAAGGTGCTGGTAAGGTTGAGCTTGCCGGTGCCGGAATCGACGACCACGGTCTGCGGCACGTACTGGTTGGCCGTGTTGTAGGGGGTGGCGGTGCCCCCCGTATTGACAGCATCGACCTTGGCCGTGGCGCGGGTCTGCAGGTAAAAAGTGGGGAAGCCCGACGGGGCAAAGGACGTGTAGCCGAAGGGGGCGGACGGCTGCACCCCGGCACCGTCCGCCGGCGAAGTGACGGTGAGCGGCAGACCCTGGGCGGTGTAGGTGGTGGTGGTGACCTTGCCCCGCGGGTCGGTGGCGCTCGCCACCTGGTTGACGCTCGACTCGTAGGTAAAGCGGCTGGTGAGCGTGGCGAGGCCGGAACCCGGCTTGGCGACCTGGCTCACCACCCGACCTACCGGGTCGATGGATTTCACCCCCTTGCCCAGGGAACCCAGGTAGGAAACTTTGCTGAGATTGCCCGGGGCCACTTCTTCCGAGCGGGAGCCGGCGAAGTAGTCGGTGTACCCGGCAGCGACCGCGCTCTGGAAGGCCGAGAGCTGCTGCGCCGAGCAAGACAGCAGGGCGGGTTGCACGACCGCGGCGTAGTTGGCGGCGCGGGCATCGAAGATCTTGTCGCCGTTGGCCGCCGCGATGTCGATCAGCTTGACTGTGGACACGGCACTCACGCCGTGGATCTGCTGCACCGCCGTCGATTCGAAGAGGCTTGAGTGCATGGCGGCACTGTAGAAGACTGCCGTTTGTTTGGCGCTATCCGCCACTTCGCTGACGATACTCATCAGATTGCCCGGCAGATCGAGGTAGGGTGCGGTGTTGTATGGAGCGCTTCCATCCGCCATTCAGACGGGGTGTCTGCCGTGTATTATTTGGGTCGTTGTGCGACCTGACCCCAGGCGACATGTGGCCCCTGTTGCAGCGCGGATCGGCAGCGGTTGGCCGCCGAGAAGAGGAACCCCAAGGCCAAGCGGCAGATCAATCAGCTACCCAGACACTTTTATCGAACGCGAGAAGCACAAGCAGCGCGTGAATTAAGGAGCCTGACGATGACCACTGTGCAGATCACGTTGCCCGACGAACTGGCGCAGAAGGCAGCCAGCGCGGGCTTGCTTTCGGCCGAGGCGATGGAGGCAATGCTGCGCGAGCAGCTGCGCCGCCGCGCCGGCGAAGCGCTGCAGGCGATGTGGCAGCGCGCGCCGCAAGAGGAACTCACCCCGGAGATCGAGCAGGAGATCGTCGAGGAGGTGCGCAAGGTGCGCGCCGAGCGGCGCCTGCGCGGGGCGAGTTGATGCCAGGTTCAGCGCATCAGCCGCTGCGGCTGGTGCTCGATACGAATGTCGTCGTTGCCGGCCTGCTGTGGCATGGGCCACCTCGGCGTTTGATTGAAGCGGCCATTGCCGGGGAGGTGGAACTCTTCAGTAGCGCGGTGTTGCTCGACGAGTTGGCCCACACGCTGGCCTATGCGAAGTTCGAGGCTCGCATTCGGAGCTTCGGCACCAGCAGCGAAGCGCTGGTCACGCAGTACATGGCGCTGGTGTCTCTGGTGACGCCGGCCACCGCGCAGCGCGTGGTCGCCAACGATGCCGATGACGATCATGTGATCGCCGCGGCCGTGGCCGCCAGAGCCGAGCTGATCGTTACCGGAGATCGCAAGCATCTGCTGCCCATCGGCACACATCAGGACATCACTATCGTCACCGCGCGGCGTGTCGTCGAGCAGCTGGAGGCAAAAGGCAAGACCTGATAATCATCTAGCCGGCCCCTCCGCCGTGGAATTACCGTCAAAGTGGGAACATACGGACTGACAACCGTAGAAGACCTCCGCGCCGCTCCCGCTCTCTCAGGCCACCACCGCCAGAGTGTCAGGATCGACCACAATGTGGCCTCTGGCCCTGAGCATCGCGATCAAACCCTCGATTACCTTGGGTTCGCTACCCTCTGGGAGGTGAATCCACGCCAAACGCCGACCCAACGAGTACTCAAGAAACTTACAAGCCGAATCGGCCGACTCCATGCTTGGCGGCAACGAGTGAGTGCTGCAAAACTCTTTGAAGTCATCGGCAGCAAGCTCACCCTCCTCGATCGCCATCCGCAAGTTTTCAATGTCAGTCTGATCTGGAATGGCATTGGGGCCGAGATAGACGTCATGAGGCACCCCAAGATTCCAGAGATCCTGTGCCAAGTCCTTCCCATAGCTGTCCGAGAGCAACTTGCCGGGAGTGGACCAAGCCTCTAGTTCACGAATGCGTCGCATATCGGCCTCAGGGTTTCGGAGCGGGGTAGCGGATCTTGATGTCCTGGCTACCGCTTGGGCGGTTGATGTGCAACGTGCCCGCACCGGTTGTAGTAGACGTATGAACTCCGGCAACACTGCCGTCGGGCACGTCTTTTGCCCGTTGGCACCGGTGGTCCCAGGCAACGAGTCGAGATCCGCTTGTGGGTTACCCCCACCATTCACGTAGTGCCCCTTGACCGGCCTACCTTTCGCATCGGTCTCCGGCTGCTTGCCGTACAGCGGCTTGATCGTGGTGTCGATGTCAAGAATCCACGGCGCATCGAGCAGCGGCGCCGTACTCTCGCGCAGGCGCTCATCGAGCCAGACCACTCCTTCGGGTTCGCCAATCACCACCAACGCCCGGCGCAGTGCCTCCTCGCTGATCACCTGGTTCATTCCCAGCAGACCGGGATTGACCCCGTCACACCGAATCGTCGTCACATGCGAGTCGCGCCGATGACCCGACAGGATCGACAGCATCCCGGGACCCAGCACGTCGGCCTTGCTCGGCGCGTTAGGGCTGGTGTACGACAGAGGGCAGCGTTCCTGCCAGCCCGACCACAACCCGGTCAGCGTCAGAAACTCGATGAAGTCGGCCAGTTGCCCTATCGGTGTAGCTGCGCTGTCCGCCTCCCACCGCACCTGCACACGACCACCCGCCGTCTGCACTCCAGCGCACAACCTCTGCATTTCATCAGCCTTCAACCGCTTCAATGTCGACTCACCCATCCGGTGACTCCCGCGATTAACGTCAACCCCATAGCCCGCCAGCACTTCCGCAATCTTGCACGTCGCCAACTGAGATTCCTAGGATGATGGGAATCGGTTTGTTTACGCGCTTTTTTTCGGTGACGGTCGGGTGGCTCCGGGCGTCTTCCTGCCCGGCCCGGACACCCCAGTACATCGCCAGTGCCATGATCAGGATCAGGCAATCAAGACGCTTGGGAGCTTCGAGCTGAGTATCCTCTAGACAAAATCCGCGACTCTTGAAGTCTGCAAACATCGGTTCGCGCATCGGTTCGATGCCCCAGCGCGCGCCGTAGTCTTTGACCGCGGCCCGGTTGGGCGGACAATCCATCGCGATGATCCAGGGCTCGGGATGGCCGGCCTCATGCAGCACGCCAATCGCCGTCGGAACGCCCGCATCGAACAGGCGCGCCATCGCCTCATAGCGTTCTCGCACGCCGGCCGCCAACTCGCCCGTGGTCCCGACGCCAGCGCCACCGACATCGACCAACAGGTTCCCCTTCAGGCGCAGCCGATACTGCCAGGCCGCCGCGATGAGCCACTCGAACAAGGCCACCGAGGGATAGAACCGGTCCGCCAGCAACCTCACTGCCACGCCTTCGGGCAACCAGCCCCCAACCTGCTCCAGCAGCCCCGGCTGCCCGGTAAAGCCCATATTGGCCTCGCCTGCTTCGATCCGCCAGACCAGCGGCAGCGATCGGTCACCGCAGCGCACGCTGAGCATCAGTACCGCGAAGCGATCTCCCAAGTCGTCTTCCGCGAATTTCTCCAGCTTTCCCGTGACTGCTCAACTCATTACGTGATAACTCTGAGAGATTAGATGAAGAGCGATAAGTGGTGAGATGAAAGGAGTGGCCGCCGTAAAGGACTGTGCACCTCCCTTGACGCCCAAGTAAGGCGGCTCCTATAATCTCCCGCCCATAGGTGATGTAGCTCAGTCGGTTAGAGCGATGGATTCATAACCCATAGGTCGGCGGTTCAATTCCACCCATCACCACCAAGAAATCAAACAGCTAGGCAACTTCAGACGGTGGCATTTTGTTGTCGGGCCACTATGTAGCCACCAGGCAGCCAAAGCCGGGCAATCCAGATCAACGTCAGACACGAAAAACCCGGCGCGCGGCCGGGTCGAGGGTTCATGCAGTCGTTACACAGTAACTCCTGATACGTCCAGCGCTTCAACTCTTCGACCGGTACTTTTCCCACCAGGCCATGACCTCGGTGGCTCCCCACCGCGGGTGCCCGTGTCCACGCTGTTGAGATCCCGTTGACGGAAACCGGTACGCCCTCGGGAAATCCGGTAACGCGGCAAACCTATACGCCATCGATGTCGATACACGCATCGCCAAGGCGATGTCGGCGGCCTCCCATAGGCGCCCATTCACCGGGATCTGGTGTTTCGCCTCATCGACCAGCTCGCGCAGTAGCGCGGCGAGATAGTCCTTGGCCAGGTCCGTGTCCATGATCACGCGGCCTCCAGCTTGACCGGATGCAAGGTTTCTTCCGACAATCACTGCCTGCCTTCAGGAGATAGCCCCGATGCCCGATCCAGCTCTCGCTCCCATTGCGCTGCCGGCGACGAGTGGCCAGACTTTCACTCTTGCCGCCCATCACGGCCACCCGGTCGTCCTCTACTTCTACCCCAGGGACAACACCCCCGGTTGTACGAACGAAGCGCAACAATTCAGCGAGTTACACGCCGACTTCGTCAAGGCGGGTGCGGTCGTCTTCGGCGTCTCGCGAGATAGCGTCAAGTCACACGAGAACTTCAAAGCGAAGTACGAACTGCCGTTTGAACTCGTTTCCGACAGCGAGGAGAAACTCTGTCAACAGTTAGCGGTGATCAAAATGAAGTCGATGTACGGCAAGCAGGTTCGCGGCGTCGAACGCAGCACGTTTGTTCTTGACAGGAACGGGGAGATCTGCGCCGAATGGCGCGGCGTCCGGGTCGCCGGTCACGCCCGGATCGTCCTCGACGTCGTGCGGCGCCTGTGACGAGACAAACAGCGCGGCGGACCCTATTCACGGCGCCCGGCCGCTTCCTCTCGGCTGGCTGCGCCTACAGACCACAGTGACCATTAAACGACAGAACTGTGCGACGGTGCCTCGCGATCAGGCCAACGGCTCGCGCAAGCTGTTCGTACTCGACACCAACGTCCTGATGCACGATCCGGCGAGCTTGTTTCGCTTTCAGGAACACGATGTCTTTCTGCCGCTCCTGACGCTGGAGGAACTCGACGACCATAAGAAGGGGATGTCTGAGATCGCGCGCAACGCCCGGCAGGTGACCCGAACACTGGATCTGGTCGTCAACCGTACGCAAGACCCGATTGAAGCAGGCATCCCTCTACGTAGTCCGTCAAATGACTTGGCCCACGGGCGGCTTTTCCTGCAGACCGAAGCGATTACGCCGACGCTGCCGGTCGGCCTGCCAACGACCAAGGTGGACAACCAGATCCTCGCGGTCCTGTTCCATCTTCAACGGCAAGACCCGGAGCGCCTGGTGATCCTCGTCTCGAAGGACATCAACATCCGCATCAAGGCCCGCATCCTCGGCCTGCAAGCACAGGACTACTTCAATGACCAGGTTCTTGCCGACACCGACCAGTTATATACCGGTGTTCGGGAACTGACGCCGGCGTTCTGGGGCGAACTCGTGCCACCGATCGAGCCCTGGAAAGACGGTGGCCGCAGCCGCTACTCCTTTCAGGGAGCGCTTTCCGGACAACTGCTGATCAATCAGTTCCTGGTAGTCGATGGCGACCGACCGCTGGAGGCGATCGTGCGACGGACACAAGGGGACGTCGCCGAGATCGAGACCCTGATTGACTACACGCATCCGAAAAATGACGTCTGGGGAATCCTGGCCCGCAACCGGGAGCAAAACTTCGCCTTCAATTTGCTCCTCAATCCCGAAATCGACTTCGTTACCCTGCTCGGACAAGCGGGTACCGGCAAGACCTTGCTGACGCTCGCAGCGGGTCTCACCCAGGTACTCGACCACAAACGTTACGCCGAGATCATCGTAACGCGGGTAACCGTACCGGTTGGCGAGGATATCGGCTTTCTTCCGGGTAGCGAAGAGGAGAAAATGGGACCATGGATGGGAGCGCTTGAGGACAACCTTGACGTCCTCAACCAGACCGACGAGCATGCCGGCGACTGGAGCCGGGCGACGACCAGCGAGCTAATCCGCAACCGCATTCGAATCAAGTCGCTGAACTTCATGCGTGGGCGTACGTTTCTCAACAAGTTCGTGATCATCGACGAAGCACAGAATCTGACCCCGAAGCAGATGAAAACACTGGTCACCCGCGCCGGACCGGGAACCAAGGTGATCTGTCTCGGCAATATTGCGCAGATCGACACCCCCTACCTGACCGAGGGCAGCTCCGGACTAACCTACGTCGTAGACCGCTTCAAAGGCTGGCCGCACGCCGGTCACGTCACGCTGCAGCGTGGCGAGCGCTCCCGCTTGGCTGACCACGCCGGCGAGGTGCTATAATTTTTGGGTTCGGGCCGCGTCGTTGGACACGGCCCGGTCGTTTTTCTGGCGGTGTATCGACACCATCAGAGCGACGGGACGACGATCCCGATTTCCGGAGAGTCGATTGAAACGACGTCAGTTTCTTGCCGCTTCGGCCTTGTTATCACTATTCCTGCCAACCGCTGCTGCCGGCAGGAACAAGAAATCTTCGGACTCGGCCGCCAAGCCGAACAGCAAGCCATCGGGCAAGACGAGCAGCCGTGGGAGCAGCAAGCCGGAGCCAACCAGCGGTTCGCGAAGCCGAAGTCGGTCGACGAGCAGGGTACGCGAGCGCCCGACTGCAGCGACGCCGCTCGCGCCCACACCGGCGGCGGCCACGGCGCCATCACCACCGACGGTAACCGAAGCGCGCAACGCGCTCAGCTTGCCTGATGAACCGCTGCCCAACTGGCGTAGTTATGACATCACCGCCACCCTTTCGCTCAGCAACGTCAAAGGTAAGACGCGCGTTTGGCTACCACTTGCACAATACCGAGACATCCCCTGGCAGAGATCCCTGGGTCATAGCTGGCGTGGCAACTTTGACAGCGCAGGCGTCTATCGTGACCCGGTCGCCGAGCTGGAAGTGTTCTACGCCGACTGGAACGATGGCGCCGCCTCCCCGCAGCTGCAGGTCATCAGTCAGGTCGCGAAGCAGGAACGGCACTTCGATATCACCCGTCGCGGTGGAATCGCCGAACGCAATGAGGTCCTGCGCCGGTGTCTGCAGGCGAGCAATCTGGTTCCTACCGACGGTCTGGTACGGCAGACGGCTGAACGCGTCATCGGGCGTATCAAAGACCCTCTCGCCCAAGGGAAGGCGATCTACGACTGGGTCGTCGAAAACACGGTCTTCGATCCGTCGGTGCCCGGCATTGGTCGCGGCGACGTCGAAGCGATGCTCGATAGCGGCAAACTCGGTGGCCGCAGTGCCGATATCTCCTTGCTTTTTGTTGCTCTCTGCCGATCGATCGGCATTCCCGCGCGCCCGGTTTTCGGTCTCCGCGTCGACAGCTCGCGCCTGTTTTCCGGCCTCGGTGCGGTGGGAA
The DNA here is from genome assembly GCA_964420975.1 of uncultured Candidatus Accumulibacter sp. Classification (GTDB taxonomy): domain Bacteria; phylum Pseudomonadota; class Gammaproteobacteria; order Burkholderiales; family Rhodocyclaceae; genus Accumulibacter. The sequence continues at coordinate 239,522 of CAYQVH010000003.1, read as the reverse complement.
ACCTGCACGCCGCCCAACACTGCCGGGCCGAGTTTTATACTCCAGGTTACGGCTGGATTCCGGTTGATCCGTCGGATGTTCGCAAGTCGATCCACGACGAACGTCTGATGAACGGAGACGCCAAACTGGTCGTTCTCAGAAAACTCCTGTTTGGCTTCTGGGAGCTGAACTGGATTGCGTACAACGCCGCCCTTGACGTCAGACTAAATGGCAGCAGCGGCCGCGTCCTGCCTTTCCTGGTTTTTCCCCAAGCAGAAGCTGCGGGTGCGCGCTTTGACAGCACCGACGGCGGCCGCCTGATCTATTCGGTGACTGCCAGCCGGGTCGACGGTTAACGAGTCAACGCCTCGCTTAGTACGAGCCCGGACTGGCAAAGTTCTCGAAGCGTGTGTACTCGCCAAGAAAGGTCAGGCGGATCGTACCGATAGGCCCATTACGCTGCTTGCCGATAATGATCTCGGCGATTCCCTTATCGGCGCTATCGGGGTTGTAGACCTCGTCGCGGTAAATAAACATGATCACGTCGGCGTCTTGTTCAATGGCGCCCGATTCCCTGAGGTCGGACATTACCGGGCGCTTGTTCGGACGCTGCTCCAGCGAACGATTGAGTTGTGACAACGCCATCAAGGGAACGCCCAGTTCTTTGGCCAGGCCTTTCAAGGAACGCGATATCTCCGAGATCTCGGTCGCCCGGTTCTCGCCCAGCGAGGTCGCCGACATCAGTTGCAGGTAGTCGATGACGATCAGTCCGAGCTGGCCGCACTGCCGATGGAGGCGACGCGCCCGCGCACGCAGATCGATCGGGTTCAACGCCGGGGTCTCGTCGATGTAGATCGGCGCTTCGTGCAGCTTGCCCAGAGCGAAGGACAGGCGCGACCACTCTTCGTCGCTGAGTCGGCCGGTACGTACGCGGTGCGCGTCGAGCCGGCCGACCGACGACAACAGGCGCATCGCGAGCTGGGCGCCGCCCATTTCCATCGAAAAGATGGCGACCGGTAGTCCGACTTCAATCGCCACATGCTCGGCGATGTTCAGCGCGAAAGACGTCTTACCCATCGACGGGCGGCCGGCGACGATGAGTAGGTCGCCTCCCTGCAAACCCGACGTCTTGCCGTCAAGATCGTGATAGCCGCTCGGCACCCCGGTGATGTCGGAGGGATTGTCCCGGTCATGCAGTTCCTGGATGCGCTCGACGACACGAGTCAAGAGCGGATTGATGTGCACAAAGCCGCTTTGGTGGCGGAACCCCCCCTCGGCGATGGCAAACACCTTCGCCTCGGCTTCGTCGAGCAGGGTCTTCGCGTCACGGCCAAGCGGGTTGAGGGCACTACCGGCGATCTCGTCGCCGGCGGTCACCAGCTGGCGAAGAATCGCTCGTTCACGAACGATCTCGGCGTAACGTCTGATGTTCGCTGCGGACGGCGTATTGGCCGCCAGCTCACCGAGGTAGGCAAGACCTCCAGTCTCGCTCGCTTCGCCGGCTTGCTCGAGACTTTCGGCGACCGTAACCGCGTCGGCGGGCTTGCCGCGTTCGAGCAACTTACGAATCTGGCGAAAGATTCGCTTGTGCTCGTCGCGGTAGAAGTCGCCCTCGGCGACCATGTCACCGATCTTGTCGAAGGCCGCATTATCGAGCAGCAGGCCGCCGAGAACCGATTGCTCGGCCTCCAGCGAGTGCGGCGGAACACGCAGTTCGGAGAGTGTCGACTCCATCGACTGCCCGCGTTCCGGCTTCCCGCCTCGACTCCTCGGACGAACGGAGTCACTCAATCGAACGATGACCCCTGGACGCGATATGCTTCGACGAGAGCGGCCTGCGGACCGTTTCGCGACGTCGACGTGAAAAAAGCCTTGCCGCGGGACAAGGCTTTTTGGGGGCTGTCAGGCCAACGCATGTGTTCAACACGCTACAGCTTCATCTGCTCCGGGACGACCGATATGGTTACGGTTGCCATCACGTCTCCATGCAGGGCGATCGCCAGCTGACTGTCGCCGAGCGTCTTCAGCGGCCCACCCGGCATACGCACCGCCGACTTTTCGACCTCGTAGCCCAAAGCACGCAAGCCGTCGGCAACGTCGAAGTTGGTGACCGAGCCGAACAATCGCCCATCGACCCCGGCCTTGCGTGCGATCTTGACGACGAGGCCGGCCAACTCATCCGCCCGCGCCTGTGCCGCAGCCAGTTTGCTGGCTGCTGCCTGCTCCAGTTCTGCACGCTTGGTCTCGAACTCCTTCAGCGCCAAGGGCGTTGCCCGCTTGGCTTTCCCTTTGGGAATCAGAAAGTTGCGCGCGTAACCATCCTTCACCTTGACGAGATCGCCGAGATCACCCAGGCTCGGAATCTTCTCCATCAGAATAATCTGCATCGTCCTGTCCTCGCTCAGTGATGATTGTCGGTGTAGGGCAGCAGAGCCAGGAAACGGGCACGCTTGATCGCAACCGACAACATCCGCTGGTAGCCCGCCTTGGTTCCAGTCAGTCGTGCCGGCATGATCTTGGCGTTCTCGGCGATGTACTCCTTGAAGAGATCGACGTCCTTATAGTCGATTTCCTCCATCTTCTCGGCGGTAAAGCGGCAGAACTTGCGCCGCTTGAATAGACCGCCGCCACGTTTCTTGACGTTCTTGTCGTCCTTTTTCTTAAAGAATCTGGGCATTTTCCGTTCCTTCCAGAAATTCGATCGCAGTGGCGTGAAGCCTGAGCTGTCGGCTGTTACGGCTCTTCGCGGCAAGGAAGCCCTTGACCCGCATCGCGGTCCCCGGACTCACGGCCTGCAGCCAGCGTGCGGTTTCGCCGAGGGCCAGCACTTGCACGTCGCATTCGACGCACCGCGGACTTCCCGCCTCGATCTGTTCCGAGCAATGTCGGAGCAGACACTCGCTGACAGGCACGCCGGCCGGGGTGAACCGCAACGCTTGCCGATCGATCAGTACTCCACTCAGTTCAAAGTTGTTGGGCAGCGCTGTGACGCTCAGCCGGCGGATGCAGCGGTTTCCGGCGCGGCATCCCGAGGTTGGAGCAATGACTTCGCCTTCTCGTCCTTCATCATGGGCGACGGCGTCGTCACCGCCCTCTTGGCCCGAATCGTCAAATGACGGAGGATGGCGTCGTTGAATTTGAAGCCGTGCTCGAGTTCGGCCAGCGTCGTGTTGTCACACTCGATATTCATCAGCACATAATGAGCCTTGTGCAGCTTCTGAATCGGGTACGCCATCTGGCGGCGACCCCAGTCCTCAAGACGGTGTATCTGCCCGCCCTTGGCAGCGATCAGCGTTTTGTAGCGCTCGACCATTGCCGGCACCTGTTCGCTCTGATCCGGATGGACGATCAATACGATCTCGTAGTGGCGCATGAACACTCCTTATGGCAAAGCCCCCCGCCATGCGAACGGTGGAGCAAGGTGGAAAACCGTCTATTGTAACGAATGGTGGGTGCCGGCAGCAAGGTATCGAGAAACGGTTCGAAGCCACCTTTCGTCTTACCGGCTCAGACTTGACCAACATTGGCTGCAATCAATGGGGCGGCGAAATTCATCAACATCTGTCCTCGCTGCCCACTTTTTTGCTTCGACCCCTCAGGTCCGACAGGCTGCCAGTCGGCCCCTCGACACAGGCTACGGCGACGACCAAACTTGACCCTCTCGGCGAATGCCCTGCCGGATCGACCAGGAACGCCGTGTTCGGGGTGCGAACAACGCAGGCTACGCTGCCGGCACTGCCAACCGCCGCTCGTCCGCGCGTCGCCGGGCTACTTTGCCAGTTTCGTGATCTTGTTGCCTTGTACGCCGATCCCCGCCATCAGCCCTGTCTGGCCAAAGATGAACGCATAGACGTCCTCCTGGGCAGTGATCGACGTCGCCGACTTGCCCATGCCCTGATCGACGACGACGACACTGGGACCAACGCCGACTTCGAAACCGTCGGTCTCGGTCAGCGCAGCCAGAGCCTTGTCGTTGGTGAAGAACATCGCGTAGCCGTATTGCTGCATGCCGGCCTGCAATCCATACGAAGCCCCCGCAGTACTGTAATAGCCGGCAGGCTGACCCCCTCGGAAGAGGACGCCTTCGCCGTACTGGCCGCCGACGACGAATCCGGCTTTGGTGATCTTGGGGAAAACGAGGACAGCTACCGCGCGCTTGCCAAGTTCCCTCGCTGCCGGTACGTTCGCAACCAGTTTCCTATAGGCACGCTGCGCGCTGACATTAAGGGCAGCGGCATCTTCTGCGGCGGCTGGCGATGCGTTTGCCAAGAGCGTGATCGCGCTGAGCAAAGTGGCGACGGAGGTTAGGAAGGTCTTGTACATCGCGGCGTCCTTGGAAGGGTCAAGAGAGACAGGGGTGCGAACGAGCGCACAAGACAAGTATTGTCCTCGCCTGCTGAATCGTCAAGCGCATGGTGCGCCCGCGGCAGAATCCGACGGGGAAGCCCCGTTCATTCGGCGGGAAACGAGCCACGGATGGCGCCGAAGCGATGCCTGCGTCGTTCGCGCGGCGGCAATTGACGTCCGACGGTAAGTCGATAAATACTTTCGCGTTTGCACTTCATCTGAGGGGATGCGGAAGCTGTGTCGTCGATACGCGAGAGCGTTTGGCTGGCGGACGTTGGTCTGGCGACTGGGCAAGGACCGGGTAAGCCGTTTTTCGCTACCGCTGGCCGTGCGCCTTGTGGACGCGCCGCCGACAGTGTGCCTGCGCACACGCCGTGCACCCGACTCCATCGGGAGGCGCCATGGCGCAGATAGCCCAGCTGTCGGAAGCCGAAATCGAGGATCGTTTTCACATCCTTGGCAATACGGCGGTGGCCTATACGCTGACCGGATTTGTCGAGCACAAGGAGTCGTTCTCTGTACAGTTTGCCGGCAACAGTGAACACTTTTTGACCCTGCTTCTGGCGGTGCGTCCCGATAACGGTGGCCTGATCATCGATTGCAGCGGTAGCGCCGAAGTCAACCGGCGCTTTTCCGAAAGCCAGCGCAACGTCTTTCTCGCTCGACCAGGGGGCATCCACGTCCAGTTTTCTACCGGCCAGGCGCGGGAGGTCACTTTTCGCGGTGCGCAGGCCTTTGTCGTGCCGCTGCCAAAGTTCATCGTCCGCCTGCAGCGGCGCGACGTCTTCCGGGTCGTTACGCCGCTGGCGAATCCACTGCAGTATCGGGTACGGCACCCGGCCGGGCGACTGCTGACCTTACCGGTACACGATCTGTCGGTGGCCGGAGTCGGCCTCAGTGCGAGCAGTGTCGAGGGTCTCGAAACGGGGCTCGCGCTGCCCCGGTGTTCTTTCGCACTGCCGGACGAGAAGCAGGCGATTGGCGTCGACGCGTGCGTTCGGCACGCAACGCCGATTGAGCTGCGAGCCGGCGTCACCCAGTGGCGCATTGGCCTGCAGTTCGCCGATCTTCGCCGTGCCGACGAAAAGTCGATCCAGCGCTATGTCGTCCAGATCGAACAAAAGCGGCACGAACTCAGTTGAGTCGCCGCGATCAGCGACTCCAAATGGCGAAAATCGGTTCGATCGGTTCTGTTTCGATGACGCCTGGCTGCTCACTGACCGCCATCGAAAGCGATCGTCAATCGCCGAACGGGTAGTGATTCCGTCGTCGCCGATCCGTCGCGTCAACCCGAAGCGGACGAAAAATGCACTCCAACACCGCAGTAACGCTCCGCCAACTCGTCCTCGTCGGTGGCGGACATAGTCACCTTGGCGTTCTTCGACATCTGGCACAGCATCCGCTGCCGGGGGTGGGCGTCGTCCTGATCAGCAACGACGTCCGCTCGCCGTACTCCGGAATGTTGCCTGGATACGTCGCCGGTCATTACGGCTACGAAGACGTGATGATCGATCTACGTCGCCTGGCGACCTGTGCCGGGGCGCGTTTCGTTTGCGATGAGGTGGTTGCCGTCGACCGCAAACGGCAGCTGGTCCATTGTCTCCGCCAACCGCCGGTCGCCTACGACCGCCTGTCGATCAACGTCGGCTCGGTGCCGACGACGGCGCAGGTCGCCGGAGCCGCAGAGTACGCGATTCCGGTGAAGCCGATCCCGCACTTCGACGCGCGCTGGCGGGTGCTCTGCGAGCGGGTCAGCCGGAGTAGTCAGCCGACGACGATCGCCGTCGTCGGTGCCGGCGTTTCAGGTGTCGAGCTGACGCTGGCGATGCAGTACCGCCTGCAGTGCGAGCGACGGGCCAGCGGACACCCCGTCGACAACCTCTCGTTCCGACTGTTTTCCGACAGCGACAGCCTTCTTCCGAACCACAACCGACGCGTCCGCGGGAAAGTCGAGGCCGTCCTTGCGACTCGTGGCGTGATTGTTCATCGCGCCAGCCACGTCAATAGCGTCGCACGCGACCGCCTAGTCACTGCTAACGGCGAGGTGGTGCCCGTCGATGAGATCGTCTGGGCAACGCAGGCGAGCGGCGCTCCGTGGTTGCGGGACTGCGGTCTCGAACTGGACGAGAGGGGTTTCATCCGGATCGGTGCGACGCTGCAGTCGGTTGCCGATCCGCTGATCTTCGCTGCCGGGGACTGCGCGGCGATGAGTGGAAGGCGACTGGAGAAAGCAGGCGTCTTTGCCGTTCGCCAAGGTCGGCCGCTGGCCGACAATCTCCGCCGTTCCCTGTTTGGCAGGGCACCGCGCCCGTGGCACCCGCAGCGCCACTGGCTGGCGTTAATCAGCACCGGTGATCGCTACGCCATCGCCGCACGCGGCGACTGGGCCACCGAGGGCGCCTGGGTGTGGCGCTGGAAGGACTGGATCGACCGCCGGTTCGTGGCGCGCTTCAACACATTGCCCTTGCCGAACCGTTCTTTGGGAGAGTCCATGTGACGCGGGTGGATGCGCTCGAGGGCGGGTGCATCGTATGGACTTCGTATCCGTTCGCCATGGCGGTTCGTGATCTGACGACTGATCCCAGCGGAGTTGTAGACAGCCGGCTACGTCGCCGCCAGCTCGACTTCTGCCTCCCGGCCCTCGGCGAACGGATCGACGCGCCGACGGTCGGCTCCTCGCTGGCGAACATCGTCACCGTCGTGTGTAGCCGGCGGCACGGGGTCGGCACGCTGGCGCCCCCGGCGGACCCGAGCTGCTGATACGATCCGCCGGACAAGCCCGGCAGGTGGGATGCCCAGGCATCACCCCGCCGAACCGAAGTCGCCACTCTACGCCACCCTTCGCCTGCCGACGATGTCCCTGACCTCACGCTTCTCCCCCGACTTCCGCGCCGGTGCGCGCGAAGGCTTCTTCCTCTTCCTGCCGCTTTCGGTCGGCTTGGTGCCGTGGGCTCTCGTTACCGGCGTCGCGATGACTAGCGCCGGACTGTCGCCGCTGCAGGCGATGGGTATGAACGTCATCGTTTTCGCCGGCGCGGCGCAGCTCGGCACTTTGCCGCTGATTGCCGCCGGTGCGCCGGTGTGGCTGATGGTGGGCGCTGCGTTGGCGATCAACCTGCGTTTCGTGATCTTTTCGGCCGCCATCGCACAGGGCTTTCGCGGCGTCGGGTCGAAGGGTCGCTGGGTCTGCGGCCACCTGCTGACCGACGGCGTCTTCGCGGTCACGCTCGACAAGATGCTGCATGTCGAGAGCCGCGACTGGCGACTCGGCTATTTCCTCGCGCCTTCGCTGTGGAGTTGGGTGCTCTGGCAGGGCTTCGCGCTGGTCGGCATCGGCTTCGCCGGACAGATTCCCAAATCCTGGTCGCTCGAGTTCATGGCGACGATCGCGCTGATGCTGCTCCTGATCCCGATGTCCAAGGCGCGGCCGATGCTGGTCTCGGCCCTGGTCGGCGGCGCCACGGCGGTCGCGCTGTCGGCTTTGCCCTTACGGCTCGGACTCTTCGCCGGCATCGTCGCCGGCATCCTCGCCGGCTTCGCGGCCGAACACTGGAACGTGCGCGGGAGCAGGCCATGAGTGGCGGTCACGACTGGACGATCTGGCCCGTCCTGCTGGCGCTCGGCCTGGCGACGACGCTGCCGCGCGCCAGCTTTATCGTCCTCGGTAGCCGCATCACCTTGCCGCCGGTGGTGCAGCGCGCCTTGCGCTACGCGCCGGCCGCCGCGCTGGCCGCCATCGTGGCGCCCGACCTGCTGCTGACCCAGGGGCAGGTTGCGCCGCTCAACCCGAAGCTGCTGGCGATGCTCGCGGTCGTGGCGGTGGCGAGCCGCTGGAAAAACCCCTGGCTGCCCTTCATCGTCGGCATGGCGGCGCTGCATGGCTTGGTAGCGCTGCGCGCGGCCCTGGGCTGAACGAATCGTCGATTGCGGCCTTCAATTCCGTCACGCGTCGGAAGGCGAAACGGTGCGGGACGGCACCCACGAACCAAGGTCGTTGACCAATGCGCACCGCGGGTCAGTCCGCGGGGTGAGGATTGCCGCTTCCCAAGCGGCGATCGGGTTAACCCTTGTTGCGCCCCGATGGCACGGCGTATGATCGCCTGGGGCCGTTCCTTACCGTTACCGTATTGCGACGCTTTCGCCGTCACCCAAGCCCACGGATTTGCGTAAGCCGTGTCCTGTGTGCCGATTGACCTTGCGCCCGTCCGTACAAGCGAGCCAGGACGGTCGACGAAGCAGTGGTCTACCTGACCGGCAACGGCGGCAGTCATTTCGATCACGAGGGGGCGCACGCTTCCGAACGTATCTGCCCCGGAGATCCGCTCGATCCGAGAGCCGCATCAGGAACCGCAGGACTCACCGCAACCGAGGCCACCGATGAAAGAACCACTTTACCGTCTGCTCATCCTACTTTGCCTGGCGTCGCCGGCCATCGCCGCCGATGCGCCGGATCGCCTGGCGCGCATCGCAGCCGGCGGGCAGTTGCGCGTCTGTATCTGGCCGGACTACTACGGCATATCGTTCCGCAACCCGAAGACGCAGCAGCTCAGTGGCGTAGACATCGACAACGCGCACGAGCTCGCTCGCGACCTCGGCGTCAAGCTGCAGTTCGTCGATAGCTCGTTCGCCAGCCTGATCACCGACATTAGCTCGGACCGCTGCGACATCGCCATGTTTGCCATCGGCATTACCCCGCAGCGGCAGGAGAAGCTGCGATTCACGCAACCGCATCTCGCCAGCGACATCTACGCCATCACGACGAGGACGAATCGCCGCATCCAGACATGGGCAGACATCGACCGACCAGGGACCGTCGTCGTGGTCGCCAAGGGCACTCTGCACGAGACGGTCATGAAGGGCAAGCTGACGGCTGCCGAACTGCGCGTCGTCGACACGCCGGCAGCCCGCGAACAGGAAGTGCAAGCAGGCCGGGCCGACGTCTTCATGACCGACTACGCGTTCAGCCGGCGGATGCTCGACAACAGCGACTGGGCGCGCCTCGTGTCGCCACCGGGAATCTACCACCTCACCCCCTATGCGTGGGCGATGGCGCCCGGCGACGATCGCTTTCATGCCCGCGTGGAGAAAGTGCTCGCCGAGATGAAGCGCGACGGTCGCCTGGTAGCCAATGTCCGGCGGCACGGCCTTGATCCGATGCTCGTTCGCTGACAAGGGGGCCGGAGACCGTCGTCCGGAGACTCGGATGCATAGAGCGAGCGAGCAAACGGCCAGACGGGTTCTGAGCACAGCTGCTGCGGAAGTGGGCTGCTGCGCCACGGCGTGCACCGTCGATTCCTTCGCAAGCCGCGAGAACAGCCGACTGGCCGGCAGGAACGCCAACGCATGCCGCCGATAGCCCCGCCACAACGGCGCGCCGTCCTGCTGCTCGCCCTTTTCCTTCTGCTGTCCAGCTGGCTCGCTGCCTTTGGCTACATGCTCTGGCGCCTGCGCAGCGAGACGCTGGACAACGGGCTGCAGACCGCGCGCATGCATGTCGGCAACTTCGCCGAGCACCTGACGCAGGTCCTGCAGGTCGTCGATCTGCTGGCCGGCGGCGTCGAACCGCGCGTTGACGACCCGGTCGACAGCGCCGAGCTGGGTCGGCGACTGACGACCGCGTTGCGGCCGAACCCCTTCCTGCGCTCGCTGTCGCTGCTCGACGCCAGCGGTCGCATCATCGTCAGTTCGAACCCTGACAACCTCGGCGTCGCCGTCGACCGAGCCGATTTCTTTCCCGCGGCGATGCCGGCTGCCGAGGTCCTGCGGGTCGGCCGCCCATGGCGCGGGCGTGACTTCGCCGATGGCAGCGCGAGCAGCGATGCCGCGCCGGTCGACGCGGCCGACACGAGCTTCATTCCCGTCCTGCGTCGTGTGTCCGCAGACGGCGAACTCTGGTTGCTCGCAGCCCTCAATCCGGATTACTTCGTCAATCACGGGACGCAGCTGCTCGCCGCGGGCAGCGGACGAGTGCAGTGGCTGCGCTACGACGACGTGTTGCTGGCGTCGACGGCGGCCGACGAGCGGCCAGGGATGGGCAGCGCCGCGGGGGCGGTCGGCAAACGCCTGGCGGAGCTCGAGTATGGCGAACTGGTACAGGTGCTCGGCGACGGTCGGGAGGTGCTGACTGCCTATCGGGCGTCGCGCAAGTTCCCTGCGGTCGTCGCCGTGCATCTCGACCGCGAGCACGTACTCGCAGCCTGGCAGAGCGAGGCGCGCCGGCTGGCCGGAATCGTCGTGCCGATTATCCTCGCGCTGAGCGGCGCGGCGATCGCCCTCTGGCGCCGCCAGCAGCGCCTGGCGGCGCAACAACGGGAGCTGGAGCGGGAACGCCGATTGGTGGCGAGCGTTTTCGAGGCGAGTGCCGCCTCGATCCTGATCACCCGTGCTTCCGGCGAGATCATCGCCGCCAATCCCGCCTTCGAGCAGATCACGGGCTACGCCCACGACGAAGTCATCGGCGTCACTCCGCGTCTTCTCAAGTCGGGGCTCAACCCGCCGCAGATCTATGAGGAGCTGTGGGCGACGATTTCCCGCGGGGCGGTTTGGCGCGGCGAACTGCAGAACCGCAAGAAGAACGGCGAACTCTATTGGGAGGCGTTGGCGATTTCGCCGGTCGTCGATGATCGCGGAGCCATCAGCCACTACATCGGTGTTGCACCCGACATCACCGAGGGCAAGCGGGCCGAAGAGGCCTTACGCGCCTCCTTTTCCTTGCTCGACGCGACCCTGGAGGCGACCACCGACGGCATTCTGGTCGTCGACCGCAGTGGCCGGGCAAGCCGATGGAATCGGGCCTTTGTCGACATGTGGCAGGCGTCGCCATTCGCGGCCGAAAGTACGGATGAAGCCGTCGTCGTCGCACAGGCGATGCAGCGGATTGCCGACGCCGAAAGTGGCCAGGCGAAGATCGCCGGACCGCAGGCGGACCCGGCGGCCAGCAGTTTCGATCAGATCGAGCTCGCCGACGCTCGCGTCTTTGAGCGCTACTCGCAGCCGCAACGGATCGGTGACCAGATTGTCGGTCGCGTCTGGTGTTTCCACGACGTGACGCGGCAGAAGCGGGTAGAAGCCGAGTTGCGCGCCAGCGAACAGCAGTTCCGGACCCTGTTCGCCGATTCACCGGTTTCGATCCTGGTCCACGACCGGGACAACGGCGAGATCATCGACGCCAACCCGACTGCCTGGAAGGCCTACGGTCTCGGCTCGCTGGCCGAACTGCAGGCGTCGGACTTCTGGCTCGACTCCCCTTACTCCTTTGTCGAAGCGCTCGCCTGGATCAGGAAGGCTGCAGCCAACGGGACGCAGCAATTCGAGTGGCTCAACCGGCGGCGCAACGGCGAGTTGTTCTGGGAACACGTCACGCTCAGCCGGCTCACCATCGGCGGCGTCGAGCGAATCCTCGCAACGACGGTCGACATCAGCGAGCGCAAGCGGGCCGAGGAAAAGCTCGCCGAGTACGGCGATCACCTCGAAGTCCTGGTCGCCGAGCGTACCCGCGCGCTCACGCAGGCGGAGGCGGCGATCGCCGAGACACAGGCGGCGAATGCCGCGAAGACGGAATTCCTGTCGCGCATGAGCCACGAACTGCGCACGCCGCTCAACGCCATTCTCGGCTTCGGCCAATTGCTCGCGATGCCCGGCGATCCACCCCTCTCTGTGGAACAGGCCGACAACGTGCAGGAGATCCTGCGTGCCGGCCACCACCTCCTCGAGCAGGTCAACGAAGTCCTCGACCTCGCACGCATCGAGAGCGGGCGCATCGAGCTCTGCCTCGAAGCGGTGCCGCTGGCGCCCGTCGTCGCCGAATGCGTCGCGCTCGTCCGACCGCTTGCCGAGGCGCGCCGCATCCGCATCGACACCAACCTCGACGACAGCGTGGTCTGCGCCGACCCGACGCGGCTAAAACAGGTGGTCCTCAACCTGCTTTCGAACGCCATCAAATACAACCGCGAGCAGGGAACGGTCCGCGTCGACAGCGCTCGCCACGGGGATCGGCTGCGTTTCGCCGTCAGCGACAGCGGCCGCGGCATCGCCAGCGAACACCTGCCGCGATTGTTCCAGCCGTTCGAGCGCCTCGAATCGTCCTATGAAGGGATCGAGGGCAGCGGGGTCGGGCTTGCCCTGACGAAACGTCTGCTCGAGATGATGGCCGGGAGCATCGCCGTGGACAGCCGGATCGGCGTCGGCAGTACCTTTCGCTGCGATCTGCCGCTGGCGCTCCCGGTCGCCGGCGCCCACGGACGGCGGCGCCGGGTACTGCACATCGACGACCATCCGGCCAACCTGAAACTGCTGCGCAAGCTGCTTGGCGCCCGCTCCGAGGTCGAACTGGCGACGGCCGATAGCGGCGAACTCGGGCTCGCGCTGGCCCGGGCGGCGCCGCCGGACCTCATCGTGCTCGACCTCGACCTGCCGGGTGAAGAGGGTCTCGTCACCCTGAGCAGACTTCGGGCGCAGCCGGCGACCGCCGCCGTCCCGGTGATCGCCCTCAGGGCCAGCGCCATGGCTGACGACGTCGATCAGGACGGGAACCAGGGATTTGCCGCCTGCCTGAGCAAACCACTGGACGTCCGCCGCTTCCGCGAGGTCGTCGACCGCCTCCTCGAGCGCGACAAGGATGGTGCAGCACGATGCGACGCCCAGCCCGCCACTACCGCAGACGCAACCGCGCCGCCGGCCTAGTCGCAACGATGAGGCATGCAGTCGAGCGGTCGACTTTCCGCTCGACATGGGCTGGCCTCAACCGCCGCTCAGGGCCTGCACGATCATCAGCTCGCCGGCGGCGTCGAGCGGCGTCGATAGGTCGAACACCATTTCGCGCCGCCAGAAGATCCGCAGGTGACGGCGGATCGCCCCCTGTTCGTCGACCATGCGGAAGCGGATTCCCGGAAACTGCCGGTCGAGGTCGTCGAGCACCGCGCCCACGGTGCCGCCGGCCGCCTCGACCCATGCGCCGCCGGTGTAGGACTGCAGGGCGCTCGGGATCAGCACGCGCATCGGCACCTCCCGATCCGGTCGATCGCCGTTACCGCGGATACGCGATCTCGATCGCGTAAATCTCCGGCAGGTGACGCGCCAGCACCTCCCAGTGCTCCCCCTCGTCGCGGCTCAGCCACAGCTCGCCGCTCGTTGTGCCGAAGTAGAGGCCCACCACCTCGGCGCGGTCGGCGCCCATCGCCTGCCGCTTCACCGTCCACCACGCCTGTTCGCTCGGCATGCCGGCATCCTGGCGCTGCCAGGTCTCGCCACCGTCACGGGTGATATAGACCGCCGGCCGGCCGCCCGGGCTGACGCGCGGCCAGACGTCCGAACCGTCCATCGGCAGCACCCACGCCACCTGGTCGTCACGCGGATGCACCACCATCGGAAATCCGATGTCGCCGACGTCCTTCGGCATCGCCTCGCCGATCCTCCGCCAGCGCTTGCCCGGCCGGTTGAGGCGGTAGATGCCGCAGTGGTTCTGCTGGTACAGGCGGTCCGGATTCGTCGGGCACATCCGCACGCAGTGCGGGTCGTGGAAGCTCACCTCGTCCGGGTCGAAGCCTTGGACCACCTGCATGCCCTCGACCAGCGGCGCGAAGCTCTGCCCGCCGTCGGTCGATTCATGCACGCCGCCGCCCGACATCGCGAAATACAGATGCTTCGGGTCGCGCGGATCGACGAGGATCGAGTGCAGCTTCGGCCCGTCCGGCGTGCCGTCCTGCACCGTGCCGAACCACTTGCGGTAGCGCGGATCGTCGTTGATGCACGAGAACGGTGCCCAGGTCTCGCCGCCATCCTCCGACCGGAACAGGCCCTGCGGCGAGGTGCCGGCGTACCAGACGCCGGGCTCGCCAGCGTGGGCCGGCGTCAGCCAGAAGGTGTGATCGACGCTGCGTGCCGGCAGATCGTTCTTCGCCGGAGCGAAGGCCGGCGGCTTCGCCGCCTCCTTCCAGGTCTTGCCGAGGTCGGTCGAGCGGAAAATCGTCGGCCCAAGGTGGCCGGTCTTTGCCGCCGCCAGCAGGGTGCGGCCGTCGCGCGGGTCGAGCGTCAGATGATTGATAATGTGGCCGAGGAAATGCGGTCCTTCGGCCCGCCAGGTCCGGCGCGCCGCATCGCCGTGGAAAAGCCACGCTCCCTTGCGCGTCGCCACCAGCAGCACGGGTTCGGTCGTCATAGTCGTCATCGCGAGCTCCTTTCAAGCAGCGCAAGCGTCCTCACCGCCGCGGACGCGGCGGCACTGCCTGCTCTCGCCGAGCGCACGGCCACGGGCCATGCCGTCGCGTGTCGGGCCGTTCAGTGCGCGCAATCGGGCGCGGAATGCAGCCCGAAGAGGTTGCCTTCGGTATCGAAGGCGAGCGCGATAAATCCGTACTGGCCGATCGAGAACTTCGGCTTGAAGATGCGGCCGCCGGCCTTCTCCACGCGGTCGGCTTCGACGCCGCAGTCTTCGCAGCCGAAATAGGCTACCGTGCTGTTACCGCCTGAAGGTACGCCTTCCATCTTCACCAGCGCGCCCGAGGCACCACCGAACTCCATTTGCATCGGGAAGGCAACCATCTCGACTCCCGGGCTATTGAGGGGCATCAACTCGACGCCGAGCACGGCCGAGTAGAACGCTTTCGCACGATCCATGTCCTGCACGTAGATCTCGACCCAGCGGAAGGGGTTTTCATTTTTCACGGTCATCTCCTGTGCCTCATCAAGCGTGGTCAAAGGCGCGTTGCAGCGCCGCGATCTCGAGTTTCTTCAGCGGCGTCATCGCCGCCGCGGTCGACTCGACCCTCTGACACGGCCGCACCGCGACCCAGAGTCCGGCGAAAGCCTCGGTGTTGATGTAGCACAGCCACGGGCATTTTCATCGCACTCGTTGTAGTCCATCCCAGACCGCATCCGGCGCAGTGTCGCACAAGTCCCCGATCGCGGCGAGCCTCTTCGGCCAAGTGTCGCGCAGGTCGGCGTCGAATTCGGGCGTCGCGCCGTATTCGATTGTTTCCCCAGTGGCACAGTTCAACCAAATCGCGCGGGCGGTAGTTCTCGCAGTTGTCGCAGGGGTGTTCCCCCTCGCTGCCGGAGGTTGGCCAGCATGCTATGATTGCGCCGCCTCACTCAAAGCGGCGGACGGGGTTTCTTGCTGTCGCCAGGTCGCTGGAACTCCTGCCAAGGCCAACGGTCCCATTTGACGGTCGAAACTGATCACCAGCGGCTCGCTTGAGAGGGGGCGCTGTCTCGGCTTCCGTCGCCTAACGGGAGCGTGCCTGCCTGGGGCAAAGACGACAGAAGGCCACGAACAGACATCACACAGGAGATAGCACCCATGAACGTCGCAACGGAAATACCCATGCCGTTTGTCTTCACGGACAGCGCCGCTGACAAAGTCAAGGAATTGATCGAGGAGGAGGGCAACCCCGACCTCAAACTACGCGTTTTTGTGACCGGTGGCGGTTGCTCGGGATTCCAGTACGGTTTTACTTTCGACGAAGTTGCCAACGACGACGACACCGCTTTGCAGAAGAACGGTGTCACCTTGCTGATCGACCCGATGAGTTACCAGTACTTGGTTGGGGCTGAAATCGACTACACCGAGGGACTCGAGGGGTCGCAGTTCGTGATCAAGAACCCCAACGCGTCCTCGACCTGCGGCTGCGGCTCGTCCTTCTCGGTTTGAGCGCTGGTCAGGACATTGGATGGATGGCGGGTAGCGCCGCAGACCAGCGACCCAGTGCGCGTGCCACGCACTGAGGGCTCAGCTGGTCGTTGGATCCATGACGGCATCCTCGCCATCGATTAGATGCAAATGCTGCATCGCGAGGCGAGGGTGCGACCGGTGCGCTGATCAGGAGGACGCTGCGCTTCCCTCGGCATGAGATTCGCTGGGTTTGGCTTCTTTCATGGGCTTACTCGGTGCGTGAGCCGTGTAGAAAGCCTGCAAGCGTTTCAGTTTGAGTACGCCGTAGAAAACGATGGCCGTCGCGACGACGACCAAGGCACCAGCCAACGCCTTTTCCGTCGTGAAGTCTGCCGCCCGATTGCTGACGTAGGAGGCGACGATGATGCCGACTATCCCGCAGTTTATCAGCCAGTTGACAGGTTTGGAAACGAGATAGCCGAGCGTTCCGAAACCTGACAACTGGTAGAGCATGAACGGCAGAATGGCGACCATGGGTATGATTTCGGACATGCCCAGTGCCACATCGACCGCACCGGGTGCCTTGGTGTGCAGCAGCGTACTCGTTGCCAACTGATGAAATAGTGCGGGCAAAGCACATAAAAACGGAACCACGGAAAGAAACTCGAGCACCAGACCCCCACACCAGAGGCTGGTTTCCGACGCAGCATCAGACCCGGCGGCAGACGATTGCGAGGCAACAAAGAGGCCGCCGACAACTGACGCTGCACACGCCAACATCAGCAATTCGACGGTGACGCCAAAGGCGGCCGGCTCGCCCGCTTTGATCAACAGCAGAGCCAGAAAACCCGGCGTAAAAAACATGACTCTCACCATCCGGGTCCATAGGCGAGGGTCGCGTTCCGGTGGCAGCAATGGCAGGACGGATCCGTCGTCGCCGATTGCTGGTCTGCTCTTTGACATCTTTCAACTCTCCCACATCAGGTGAACAAAAAATACGTCGCGATCGATGACTCGACAGACTGCTAGTCTTCGACACTGCGCAGGCGCTGCACGATGTCTGCCAGCACAGCCGTCGACCAGCCAAACATCAAGAACCCGGTCATTGACTCGAAGTTGCCAAAGCCACGCCACTTGTCGCTGAGCAGGATGTTGCCGTCGCCCATCGTCGTATAGGCGTTGATCGAAAAGTACATTGCCCGTCCAGCGTCATCAATCAAGCCGGATAGCGTATAGAACGCCGCCCAGATCGCAACTTCAAGGAAGTGAGTGATCAATAATATCGCAACCACCGCGATGACGACGGCAGTCCTTGCCACACGATGTGGCCCGTGGACGATCGGTCGCCCAAAGCGCTTGAAAACGCGGTGTACGACGTTGATGCCGCAGCTGTGCCATATGACCGTCAGGCACATGGGTAGCAATGCGGCCAAAATTTGTTTCCCGTACTTGAAGTCCAGATCCAGAAGGACGTGTTGGGCGAATTGAGTGGTTTCCAGAGTGCTTGATCCTCCCGATAGCCTGCTAGCGACGGTGCCACCTCATCACACGCCACTTACCAAGCCGGTCGCCCCGCTGGAAAGACGGTCGCGTTGCCGACTGACCCGGACAGTAGGCGTCGTTGTCCCTTAAATAAACAGTTAAATCAAATATAAAACGGTCGTGCAAGGGGTCAGCGGGTTTCCCCCGGGGGTTAACTCGCCATGTCGCGTAGCCGCTCGACGGCGTCGCTGACGCGCCGTACGGCGATCACTACGAGGTCGTCGATCGTTTGCCGCGGTCGGTTTGCCGCGGGAATCACGGCGTGCGTAAAACCGAGCTTTGCCGCTTCCTTGAGACGCTCCTGGCCGCGTGGTGCGGGACGCACTTCACCGGCAAGTCCGATTTCTCCAAACACGACCAGTTTATTCGGTAGTGCCTTGTTGCGTAGAGAGGAAATGATCGCCATCAGAACCGCCAGGTCCGCCGCCGGTTCGTTGATCCGGACACCGCCGACGGCATTGACGAAAACGTCCTGATCGAGGCAAACGATACCGGCGTGGCGATGCATGACCGCCAACAGCATGGCCAGCCGCTGGGCGTCGAGACCGACGGTGAGACGGCGTGGGTTGCCGTACGCCTGATCTACCAGGGCCTGAATTTCGACCAGGAGCGGTCGCGTTCCCTCTTGCGTCACCAACACGCATGAACCGGGAACGCTGGTTTCATGTGACGAGAGGAAGATCGCCGACGGGTTGTTGACGCTCTTCAACCCGCGGTCGCTCATCGCAAAAACGCCAATTTCGTTGGCCGCGCCGAACCGGTTCTTGACCGCTCGCAACAGGCGAAAACTCGAGTGCGGGTCGCCCTCAAAGTAAAGCACCGTGTCAACGATGTGTTCGAGTACGCGTGGGCCAGCGAGCGCCCCTTCCTTGGTCACGTGGCCGACGAGGACGACCGTCAGTCCACTTTGCTTGGCAAGGCGGGTCAACTGCGCCGTGCATTCACGCACTTGGGCGACCGATCCCGGCGCCGAGCTGAGTTGCTCCGACCACAACGTCTGGATTGAATCAATGACGGCCACTTGCGGCTTCGCTGAGCGTAGCGTCGCCAAAATCCGTTCCAGCTGGATTTCCGCCAGGAAGCGCACTCGCCGACTGTCGAGCGCCAGCCGGCGGGCGCGCATCGCGACCTGCTCGCCCGACTCCTCGCCGCTGACGTAGAGTACCTCCCGGTGTGCCGACAACGTTGCCAACGCTTGCAGCAGCAGCGTACTCTTGCCGATTCCCGGATCTCCGCCGAGCAAGACGATTCCGCCGGCGACCAGCCCACCGCCCAATGCGCGATCCAACTCCGTCAAACCCGTCGCGACGCGCTCGTCTTCGCGCGGGGTGATCTCGCTGAGCGTTTGCAGGCTGCTGCCCGCTCCGGCGAGGGCGACGAAACGCTGGCCCCTGACTGCCGGCGGCTCGGCCATCGTTTCCTGCAGTGAGTTCCACGCCCCGCAGCCGGGGCACTGACCTTGCCATTTCGACGAACTGGCGCCGCACTCGCTGCAAGCAAAAGCCGTTGCTCGACGGGTCTTGGCGTCAGTCATCGTCAAACGGTAACTACGGGTACTCGCCGGGCGAGTGCGCAGAAAAGTTCATAGCTGATGGTCCCCGCCGCGGCGGCCACCTCGTCGGCCGGTAAACCCTCACCCCAGACGACCACTTCGCTACCGACGGCGGCCATCGGCAGATCGGTGAGATCGCAGGCGAGCAGGTCCATTGACACCCGGCCGAGGGTCTGCGTACGCCGATCGGCAACGAGAATTGGCGTTCCGGTTCCGGCGTGTCGCGGATAGCCATCGGCGTAGCCGCAGGCAACGACGCCAACGCGGGTTGGTCGTCGGGCAACGAACGTTCCGCCATACCCGACGCGCTCGCCGATACCGATGGCCTGTACGGCAAGTACCTCGCTGCGCAGCGTCATGACCGGTTTGAGGTCAAGGCTCGCCGCGTCCTGGTCGGCAAAAGGGCTGCCACCATAGAGCATGATTCCCGGGCGCACCCAGTCGCGTGCGGTCTTTGGATGGCGCAGGATGGCGGCCGAATTGGCCAGCGACACCGAGTACTCCGCCGCTTCCGGCCAGTCGGCCAGCATGCTCGTGAATCGTTCGAGTTGCCATGCGATGCACGCCTCGCCCGCACTCGCGTCTGCTTCGGCGAAATGGGTCATCAGCGTGACGCTGCCAATCGTCTCCGCGGTGGCGAGTTCCCGCCGGACAGCGGGCAGTTGCTCGGTCGTCAAGCCGAGCCGATTCATGCCGCTGTTCAGCTTGAGGTAGATCGGCAAGCGCACGGGCAGCGCCGCTTGGCGCAGCATTTGCAGCTGTTCTAGACAGTGGACGACCGGCGTCAGGCGGTACTTGGCGCAGGCGGCGAGATCGCGCGCGCCGAAACAGCCTTCCAGGAGGAGAATCGGCTGCCGAACCCCGACCTCACGCAAACGAACCGCGTCCTCGACGTCAAGCAGCGCAAAACCGTCGGCGACCTCGCGCAGCGCCGCTTCGGCACGCAACAATCCGTGTCCATACGCATCGGCCTTGACCACGGCCCACGCCTTCGCGCCCTGCCGCGCTGCGTGTTCGCGCGCGAGAAGGTAGTTGTGACGCAGCGCCGACAGATCGATTCGCGCTTCGATGGGGCGTGGCATCAGGCCGACAGCTCCCGCAACTTGCTCCGGGCAAAGTCGACGAAAGTGAGTACCACCTTGGAACGGAAGCGCTCTTTCTGATAGACCAACGACAGCGTGCGCTTTAGCCGCGGTCGCAAGGGAATTCCAACCAGGTTGCCGAGTTGCCGTTCCTTTTCGAAGCTTGCTCGCGACATGATCGAACATCCGAGGCCAGTCGCCACGACCCCTTTTAGCGCCTCCGGGCTGGCGAGTTCCATCAACGTTTTCAGTTGTTCAGGTTCGACACCGCAGGCGCGCAGGTAATCGTCGGTCACCTCGCGCGTTCCTGAACCCGACTCGCGGGCGATGAAATCGTGTGCCAACAGGCTGCGGGCATCCACTTCAGGTCGTCGCGCCAAGGGATGCGTGGGCGGGCAGACAAGCTGCAGCTCGTCGTCACCGCAAACCTCGGACTGCAGGTGCGGATGAGTGACCTCGGATTCGATCAAGCCGATGTCGAGCGTGTGTGCGGCGATGGCGTTGCTGATCGCTTCCGAGTGGGCGACAGTAAGGCGCGCGCGCACCTGCGGGTAGCGCACATTGAACTCGCCGAGGATCGGCGGCAGCATGAATTCCGCAATCGTCGTACTCGCTCCGACCAGCAGGCTTCCGCTCATCTGTCCGGTCATCTCGGCGACGCGTAGGTCGAGGTCGGCCGAGAGGCCTAGAATGCGTTCGGCGTAGTCGAGTACCAGCTCGCCCGCCTGGGTCAGCGAAATACGCCCGCCGCCCCGTTCGAACAGTCGCGTATTGAACCGCTCCTCGAGCTGCTTGATCTGGAACGTCACCGCCGGCTGCGTCATGTGCAGGGCTTCGCCGGCCTTGGTAAAGGACAGGTGCTTGGCGACCGCATGAAACACTTGTAAGCGACGATCCGCCATAAGCCATTCCCCCTGCTCTGATTTATATAGAGAGATTGAATCACAAAACCGCTGGTCCGAACAGATCCGCCGAGAGCCATTAACCCCGGTCAAGCGGGAAGGAGAGCGTTCGCTGGACCGGTGGGTGGAGAAGTCTTTCAAGCGCTGGGGATTTTCGCCGCAACGTCCGGTCAGGCGCGCGTTGGCAGCGGAGGAAGTGTCGCGCTGGCTTGATGAGACCTCTCCGAAGCTCAAGGCCAGGGCCATGGCGGAAGGGGCCGAGTTCTTCTGCGGGACGAAACGGCGGTCAAGGAAGAGGCCCTCTGGGTTCGCGGCTAGGCTCCTGCCGGACAGACTCCGCTTCTACGTGTGCCGACACGTTGGGAAAGCCCGTCGATGATTTCTGCGATCTCGCCGCGGGGCGAAAGGCGCTTTGCAATCGCCGAGGGCCGCATCCCTAGCGAACGCCTTATCACCTTCCTGGTCCCGTTGATCGAAGGGGCTGGGCGCAAGATCTTCCTGATTCGAACACCCCGCGGCACGCGATGCCTCAGCGTGAATTTACGGGCCGGGTGAGTGATTGATTGCCGACTTCGAACAGGCGCCAAACCGCAGTACGATAGGCGGCATCCATGTGCCTGTTTGCTCGTCTCCGCTTCGCACGATCACTTGCCGCTGGTCGATCTGCGCGCCGATGACGCCAAAAATTTGGCGCCACGAGGTGTTGCTCGACGAACTCGGCGTCGGCATCCGGATCGATGCGGTTGACGATTCGCGATGGGAAGCGAAGCACACGGCGTGGGCTCTCCAAGTCTGGCAACGTCTGCCTCGCATGACCTTGCGCCGGTCGTGTGCAGCGCATCGACCGCCGGGTTCTGGCGTTGACGGAAGTTCGGACCGGTTCTCCCGACCGCTTCGCGCCGCTCGACGTTCAACAGTTGTCTTACCGTCGTTGCGTTTTCATTGAGGAGTGGTCAACCCATGAACCGTCGCGTCTTGTTTGGTTTGCCCATCGTGGCTTGTGCCGTCGCTCTGCCCGCGGCGGCGCTGGTCGAAGGCCCGGCCTTTGCTTGCGCCAAGGCGCAGAGCGAAGTGGAAAAACTAATCTGCAGCGATGCGTCGTTAGCAGCCCTCGACCGCAAGCTCGACGAGGCCTACCAGGTCGCGTCGGCCAAGGCCAAGGGCAAGCCGGCGGCGCAGCTTCGTGCCGAACAGCGCGGCTGGGTCAAGGGCCGCAACGATTGCTGGAAGGCCAACGGCCAGGAGACCTGGATCACCGCGACCTGGACCGTCAAGACCGTCCAGGCCTGCGTCGATGCGCAGTACCGGCTGCGCATCTCGGAGCTTCAGTCGGTGTGGAAGCTGGTGCCGCCGAGGATCGTGTCCTATGCCTGCCAGAACAACCCCGCCAACGAGGTGGTGGCCCACTTCTTCGACACCGATCCGGCAACGATCAGGCTGGAGCGCGGCGACAGCACCCAGACGCTGTGGCGCGTCGGCGCCGCCAATGCCGGGCACTACGAAGGACAGAACGTGGGCGTTGTCCGCCAGGGCACCGACCTGAAGGTCAGCTGGCTGGACACGAACACCGGCAAGACCGACGAACTGCTGTGCAAGCCGCGTTGACGCGCTTTCCGGGTAGGCCCGCCTGCGCCTTGGCGCGGCGGCCGGTAGCCGGGTCGACCACGACGCTTGCCGCGTTCTGCAGTGTGTCGGTGGCACAGACCACGTCGTCGCGAGGCACCTCCACTTCGACCTGAAAATCGGCGAAGTCGTTGTTGACACGCGGCACGGCGATTATAGGTCGGTTGCGGAAGGTGCCGGTTTCAAGCGCGAGAGGTGGGTGGCGGCAACTCCCGAGCTAACGATCAAGGCGATCGCCAGCCAGGTCGAAAGATCGTAGCTTTCGTTCCAGAGTAGCAGGCCGAACAAGCTGGCGAAGACGACGGTGGTGTACGCCAGCGCCGCCGCCATCAGCGTTGGTCCGCCCGAGTAGGCGCGTGTCATCGCGAGTTGAGCGGCGGTGGCGAAGGCGGCGACACCAAACAGAAGGGACGCCGCCTGCAGGTCTACCGGATGGACGGTAGAAAGCATCAGCCAGGCAGCGGAGCAGACCGTCGACACCAGCGCGAAGTAAAGCACGGTGCGTGTTTCCGGCTCACCGCGTGCGCCGAGCTCTCGTACGCTGTAGTAGGCCATGGCGGCCAGAACTCCCGACAACAGGCCAATCAGGCCGGCGCCGAGTTGTTCGTCGGTGAACGTGGGCCTGAGGAGCAAGGCGACACCCGCAAGCCCGAGCGTCAGCGCACCAAGCATCGCAGCGCTCAGGCGCGTACCGGCAAGCGCGAGAAACACAGCGAGGAATATCGCCGAGGTGTAGTTGAGAGTGACCGCGGTGGCCAGGGGGAGAACGCTGATTGCCCAGAAGTAGGCGCAAAGGGCCAGAAAACCGAAGACTCCGCGGTTCAGCTGCCAACGCCAATGTGGCGTTCGCAAGGCGACGCCACGCAGCCGGACGAGCCCGAACATCAGCAGCAGCGAGATGATGCTCCGGTAGAAGACGATCTCCATCGCCGAATGTGTCGTCGCCACGAGCTTGACGCAAACTCCCATGCAGGCGAAAAACAGGCTGGCAACGAGCATCCACAGTGCTTGCATGAGAAACCTTTGCTCAACCCGGAGGCCAGCGATTCTAACGGCACGCCCTAGCAGCGTGTCGGACGGTAAGGGCGACCCGTTCCGAAGTGGCAGCGGCGTGCCCAAGTGGAGAGCCCATTGTTCGATCAAGCCGTCGACGTGGCGCGAAGCGTTCAGGCATACGACAAAGCGAAGGCCTTCGCCGTTCGTGAAACCTTATGTCAAGACGAACACGATGCGGTCGAGGAGTCAGCTTTGCCGATGACTCGAACGATCCTGAGGCGGCAGGCTCAGGATCGACCTTCCCGCTCGACGCGGATGACGCGGACGCTGTCGGTACTGCCGGCACGTGGTCCGGCCGAGCCAAAAACAAGCACGACCAAGTCACCCTCGCGGACCATGCCGGCCGCACGCGCTGCATTGACTGCGGCCTGCAGCGACTCTTCCTTCGCGCTTTCGGCGAGCAGTAGTGGGCGCACACCCCAGACCAAACTAAGTCCACCCAGAACGGTGGGAGCCGTGGCGATACCGGCGATGGGTACCCGTGGACGAAAGGCGGCGACCCGGCGTGCGGTCTGGCCGCTGCGTGTCGGGCAAACAATCGCCGCGACGCGCAGATCCTCGGCGGCCTGCACGGCGGCGTGCGCGACCGCCCAAGCGACGCGGTCGGCGTCGCCGCCGACAATCGCTGCTGGATCGACTCGCTCGTGCGGCCAGCCTTCGGCGGCTTCAGCGACTTCGCTCATCATGCGCACGGTCTGGCTGGGGAAAAGTCCAACCGCCGTTTCTTCGGACAGCATCAGGGCGTCGGTACCGTCGAGCACGGCGTTGGCGACGTCATTGACTTCGGCACGCGTCGGCAGCGGCGACCGAGTCATCGATTCCAGCATCTGTGTGGCGGTGATCACCGGCTTTCCGGCGACGTTGCAGGCGCGAATGATCTCCTTCTGCAGCAAGGGAACACGGCGGGCGGGCAACTGAATGCCGAGGTCCCCGCGGGCGACCATGACGGCGTCGGCGGCACTGACGATGCCTTCGAGGTGGTCGATCGCCGTCGCGGTTTCGATCTTTGGAACCAGCGCCGGGCGCACGCCGCGCTTGGGGAGCAGGGCGCGCACTCGTTCGACGTCCTCGGCGCGACGGACGAACGACAGCCCGAGAAAGTCGACCTTGGCAGCGATCGCCATTTCCAGCGCCTGCCCGTCGCGGGGCGTAAACGGGTCGACGTGTGCTTCGGCGCGTGGCAGATGCATGCCTTTGCGCGAACGCAGCGTCCCGCCGCGGACCACCTCGCAGCGGACATCGTCAGCCTCCGACGCTAGCACACGCAGGACGATGGCGCCATCGGCGAGATAGACCTCGTCTCCCGGACGCGCCCAATGCGCGAGTTCGGGCAAGGTCGTCGCTACCTGTCGTTCGTTCCCGATCCCGCTCTCCGAACCCTTGAGTAGAAACTCCTGTCCCGATTCGAGGTCGACGGCATCGTTGGCAACGACGCCGCTACGAATCTTCGGGCCCGGCAAGTCAACCAGAATCCCGACGTTGCGACCGATCGCGGCCGCCGTTTCCCGGACCAGACGGGCGTTCCGAGTGTGTGTCGCCATGTCGGCATGCGCAGCGTTCAGGCGAACGACGTCTACACCGGCCTCGAGCAGCGATCGCATCGCTGCCGGACTCGAGGTGGCGGGACCGACGGTTGCGACGATCTTCGTGCGGCGCATCTGGGTTTTCCTCTCTCGGCGGGACGTTCGGTCGCGGCGGCGCATCTTGCGCTGGTCTGGCACCGTCAACGAAAAGCCGTTGAGTATAGGGAGCGCCAATCACCCCAGTCAATCGGCGACACTTGCTGCGTTGGCTCGATTGACTGGTGTCCCGGAGGTCCGGGAAGGTCAGCGACGGCGAAGGTCAGCCGCAGCCGTCGTAGACGACCCGTTCCTTCCCCTGGGCGAGAATCAGCGCGACATCGGCTTGTAGCGAAGGCGCCGTGGTCGAGCCGCTTCTTCGCCGAGACGTCGCTTCTTGTCTTCCTCGTATTCGTGGTAGTTGCCGGCGAAGAAGGTCCACTGCGAGTCACCTTCGCAGGCGAGGAGGTGGCTGCAAATACGGTCGAGGAACCAGCGGTCGTGGGAAATGACCAGTACGCTGCCGGCGAACTCGAGGAGCGCTTCTTCGAGGGCGCGCAGGGTCTCGACGTCGAGATCGTTTGACGGTTCGTCGAGCAGCAGGACGTTGCCTCCGGCGATCAGCGTCTTCGCCAAGTGCAGGCGGCCGCGTTCGCCGCCCGAAAGCTGCCCGACGGGTTTCTGCTGATCCGGACCCTTGAAGTTGAAGCGGCTGAGGTAGGCGCGGGCGGAAGTCTCGTACTTGCCAACGGTCAGGAGGTCGGCTCCCCCGGAGATCTCCTCGAATACCGTTTTCGTGCCGTCGAGACCGTCGCGGCTCTGGTCGACGTAGGCCAGCCGGACTGTGCTGCCAATCGTGATGGAGCCGGAGTCGGCCTGCTCCTTGCCCATGAGCAGGCGGAAAAGCGTCGACTTGCCGGCGCCATTCGGGCCGATGATGCCGACGATCGCTCCTGCGGGGAGACTGAAACTCAGTTGGTCGATCAACAGCCGATCGCCGAAGGACTTGCTGACCTCGGCGAACTCGATGACCTGGCTGCCCAGGCGATCGCCAAGCGGGATGAAGATCTCCTGCGTTTCGTTGCGCCTTTGGTAGTCGACACTGGAGAGTTCCTCAAAGCGCGCGAGGCGTGCCTTGCTCTTCGCTTGTCGCGCCCTCGGACTCTGGCGCACCCATTCGAGTTCGCGCTTCATTGATCGCAGGCGGCTCGCCTCCTGCCGGCTCTCGCTTTCCAGTCGTGCCTCTTTCTGCTCGAGCCAGCTCGAGTAATTGCCCTTCCACGGAATCCCTTGGCCACGGTCGAGTTCGAGGATCCACTCGGCCGCGTTATCGAGGAAGTAGCGGTCGTGAGTGACGGCGACGACCGTACCCGGAAAGCGCACGAGAAACTGTTCGAGCCACTCGACCGACTCGGCGTCGAGATGGTTGGTGGGTTCGTCGAGCAACAACATGTCGGGCTTCGACAACAGGAGCCTGCACAGTGCTACGCGGCGCTTTTCACCGCCCGACAGGTGCTCGATCCGGGCTTCCCAGGGCGGCAGTCGCAGCGCGTCGGCGGCGACTTCAAGCTGTCCGGCAAGGTCGGCGCCGGCCGCCGCGATGATCGCTTCGAGACGTGCCTGCTCTTCGGCCAAGCGTTCAAAATCGGCGTCCGGCTCGCCGTAAGCGGCATAGACCTCATCGAGCTTTGCTTGCGCGTGAAACGCGTCGTCGAGGCCGGCTTCGACTTCCTGGCGGACGCTGTTCCGCGGATCGAGCGCTGGCTCCTGCGGCAGATAACCAATCTTCAGACCCGGCATCGGTACCGCCTCGCCGAGGATGTCCTTGTCGACGCCGGCCATGATACGCAGGACGGTCGACTTGCCAGAGCCGTTGAGACCCAGCAGGCCGATCTTGGCGCCGGGCAGGAAGGAAAGCGAAATATCCTTGAGTATCTGACGCTTGGGTGGGACGAGCTTACCCACACGATGCATCGTGAAGACGTACTGAGCCATGGTTGAAGGTCGCTAGAGGGGGAGTCGGAAGGGGTCGGCGCAGCGAGCGATCCCGCGCGCCGAACCGGCAGTCTACCCGAGTCGGCGGCCTGATGGATGCACACCGGTGCTGCGCATCGGTGTGCAGAGAATAAGCCTTGGTCGGCAACCGGCAGCGCGCTAGAATTTCACCCACTGCTACTGGACGTCGGTGGTGTCGAGAGCCTCGGCAGCGTACGCTGACCGGTCGCACTTGACCGCCCACGCCAAGACTCACCGAGACGGGCCCCACGATGCTTGCGCGAATCCGCACTATTGCTGGCCAACCGCTGTCGGCAGTGGTTCGCGCCGGCTCCCGCACCCAGTGTCAACAAGCTGAGACGCATGCCGCCGACGTGCGGTGTGATTGATTGCCCGCGATGAGAATCGCCTACCTCGAAGACGACGCCGAGATGGCGGCGACGGTGGGTGGCTGGCTACGCGAGGCCGGCTACGAGGTGGTGTGGTTTGCCAGCGGTATCGCCTGCGCCGAAGCAGTGGTCAGCCAGCGCTTCGACCTTTGCCTCCTCGACTGGCTGGTTCCGGATCTGTCGGGAACCGAGGTGCTCGCGCGCTTGCAAATCAAGTTGCGGCGGGCGATGCCGCCGGTCGTGTTTACCACCGGCCGCGACAGCGAAGAAGACGTCGTACGCGTCCTGACCGCTGGGGCTGACGACTATCTCGTCAAGCCGATGTCGCGCCCCCTGCTGTTGGCGCGTCTCGACGTTCTTTTCCGCCGCCAGCGCGGACTCAGCGGCGGTTCGCAGATGCAGGATTTTGGTCGCCTGATCGTCGACCATGGTCGCCGACAACTGGTGCTCGACCACGAACGCGTACACCTGACCGAGCGCGAGACTGACCTTGCGCTGTTCCTTTTCCAAAACATCGGTCGTGCGCTGAGCCGGGAAAAGCTGATCCAGGTGGTGTGGTCCAAGACGCCACGCATCGACACGCGGACGGTTGATGTGCATGTCAGTCTGTTGCGGCGCAAACTCGGCCTGACGCCGGAGCACGGCTGGCGGCTGACGTCGATCTACGGCCACGGCTACCGACTCGAAAGGGAAAAGGGGTCGCCATGAAGTCTGCCTCCCTGAAAGCGGGATGGCTGCTGCTAGGCCTGGTGCTCGCCGCGGCGGCAGTCGCCGCTCCCCGGGACTCCGACCCAGCCTTGTCGGTCTGGCGGTACACGGTACGACCGGGCGACACGCTGATCGCGCTCGCCGAGCGTTACCTCAACGCATCCGCTCATTGGCAGGTGGTACAGGAGTTCAATCAGGTTGACGATCCGTATCGACTGCGACCGGGAACCGTGCTTCGCATTCCGGTTGCCCTACTGCGCCGGGTTCCCGCCAGTGCGACGCTCGAAGTCAGCAACGGCGCTGTTCGTTGGCGCCACGGAGGTGGCGAGTGGCAGCCGGCTACGCGGGGTCAGCGTCTGCTCGCGGGAAGTACGCTGCAGACGCTCGACGAAGCGAGCGCGCTCGTTCGCCTTGCGGACGGCAGCACCTTGCTGCTGTCGCCGAATTCCCAGCTCGATTTCGCGTCGCTGAGTTCTGACGCCGGGGGAGTCAAGAGCGATTCCCGGCTGTATTTGCGACACGGCCAAAGCGAGGTGTCGGCCAATCCGGCGCGGCGCGACCAACAGCGTTTACACCTGCAGACCCCGTCGGCGCAGGCGGTGGTGAGGGGGACGTTCTTTCGCCTGCGAGTCGACCACCTGGTGACGGGCGAAGAAACGCTGCGCGGCTTGGTGCATGTCCAGGCGGCGGGTGGTGGCGTCAGCGTTGGCCGAGGTCGCGGAACGATCGTCCGGAGCGGCGCCCGGCCGCTGCCGCCAGTACCGCTGTTGCCGGCCGCGGACGTAACGAGCCTGCCGACGCGTTTCGAGCACCTTCCGTTACGTTTTCCTCTCCCGTCTCTGCGGGGTGCCGACGGTTGGTTCGGAGAAGTCGTTCCCGAAGCCGCGATCGACCGCATTCTCGCCAGCAAGGCGGCACGCGGCGGCGCCCTGACGTTCGCCGACCTGCCCAATGGCGACTACCGGTTGCGGCTGCGGGCGGTTGACGTTCATGGTTTGCACGGGAACGACGCGTTCCATCGCTTTACCGTCTTTGCGCGGCCGTTTCCGCCGGCGTTGAATGCGCCTGGCGACGACGGAACGATCCGCAATCCGCGACCGCGGTACGACTGGAGCGACGTTCAGGGCAGCGCTGGCTATCGTTTGCAGGTGGCTCGCGATGCGGAGTTCACGCGGCTCCTCTGCGACGAGAAAACTAGCGCACCTTCATGGCAGGCGTTCGACGATCTGACTCCTGGCCGGGCTTACTGGCGAGTTGCCAGTATCGACAGCGGCGGTGCACAAGGTCCGTGGGCGATCGCAGCGGGTTTTACCTACAAACCGGGGCCGGGACCGGTCGACCTGGGCCGTTCGGCGATCGAGGTCACGTTGACCGCGATCCGTCTGCGGCTCCCCGCGCCGCCCGCGGGCCTGTTCTACGAGGTGCTTCTCTCGCCGTCTCCGACGCTTGACCAGGGCGTTTTCAACGGGCAATCGGACGACGGCACCCTCGACCTGCCGTCTCCCGACGGCGGTACCTACTTTCTCGGTGTTCGACTGCGCGATCGCAGCGACGGTACACCGGGGCCGCTGGTTGTGCAGAAGATCGACGTTCCTTACAGCCCGCTGTGGCTTCTTCTGCTGTTGCTGCCGCTGGTCTGGTGAGCGCTGGCGGCCGTTTGTCGGTCGCCTAGGCCGATGCGCGAACCCCTGTTTCGCGGCTGGTGGCAAGGATCGGGCGGTACCGCCGCCCTCCTGGCGCTGATCGCCGCCCTGATCAGCGCGACGGGCTGCCTGCACCGCGTCGATCATCTGCTCTTCGATCTCGGACAAGCTCTCCAGCAGAGGCCTGCGCCGGACGACCTCGTGATCGTTGCCATCGACGCCGAGAGTCTCGCCAAGCTCGGACGTTGGCCGTGGCCACGCGAACAGCACGCGCGCTTGCTACGCACCGTCTGCGCCGCCAGGCCGGCGGTAGTCGCGGTCGCCATTGCTTTCAGCGAGCGCAGCGAACGGCGTTCCTCCGACCAGGAAATGGCGGAAGCGGTTGCGACTTGCCGTCGCGTTGTCTTGCCGGTGGTGATCGAGCTAACGGGGAGCGCGGAACACTGGCGCGAGGTGTTGCCGATCCCCGAACTCGGTGCGGTAGCAGCCGGCATCGGGCGTATCAGTGTTCGCCTTGATGAGGACGGGATCGCGCGTGGGGTCGACCTGCAGGAAGACCCGGGGGGCGTCGCGTGGCCACTATTCGCCGCCGAGACCTTGCGCATCGCCGGACGCGCTGACGGACCCGCGAGCGCCGCCGCGCTGCCCAAGGCGGCAGTAGCCCCCGTCGCGACGCAGCCGTGGCGACCCGAACAGGCACGGCGTATCGCATTCCTCGGTCCGCCCGGAACGGTCAAGCGCGTTTCTTTTGCCGACGTGGTCGACGGCAAGATCAAGCCGGAGACGTTCGCCGGAAAAATCGTGTTACTTGGCGCGACGGCGGCAGGCCTCGGTGACGCGCTGCCGACGCCGGTCTCCGGCCGGCACCAGGCGATGCCGGGCGTCGAGATCCAGGCCAACATTGTCGCGACCCTACGCGACGGACGGCTGATCACGACCCTGGCCGACGCTCCGTCGGCGCTGATCACCGCCATGCTGGCGACTGTTCCACTTCTTTGGCTGCCGCGCTTGATGCCGCTACCCGGTCTCTTGGCGAGCACGGCTTGGCTACTTGCGTTGGCGCTTGGTTGTGCGTTGCTGCCGCAGTTCTGGCAGATTTGGCTGCCTCCTTCGGGTTCTCTCGTTGCTGGAGCGTTTGCTTTTCCGATCTGGAGTTGGCGGCGGCTGGAAGTCGCCGGTCGTCATCTCGACCAGGAACTGCGGCAGTTGCAGCGCGCGCTGCCGGATGAGAAACGGGGACAGGCGTCGCCGGAGAGGCTGCGGAAACTCCGCTTCGAGCAGCGAATCGCCGCCGTGCAGCAGGCGCAACAATCGTTGCAGCGCCTGCAGGAACAACGTAAGGAGGCCCTGACCTTCATTTCTCACGATCTGCGGGCGCCGCTGTCAAACGTCATCAGTCAGCTCGAGGCGACCGACGCGCCAGCGGTGCGACAAGCCCTGCCGCCACTGCGGCGAGCCCTGCGCATGGCCCAGGCCTTTGTCTGGCTCGCCCGGGCGGAGTCGCTGGAGCAAGCGAGAATGCAGGACATCGAGCTCATCTCGCTTATCGAGCAGGCAGCCGACGAGCTGTACGCTCCGGCAAAGGCGAGAGGTATCGCGCTGCGCCAGCTGCTACCCGACGATCCCGTGTGGATAAGCGGTGACTTCGAGTCTCTGCAGCGGAGTTTGTGTAACCTGCTGGAAAACGCGCTGCATTACGCCGCGACGAACACCGTGATCAGCGTCGGGCTCGACCGGCACGGCGAATCGAGCGTCCGCTTGTGGGTGGAAAACGACGGGCCGGCGCTTCCAGCAGCGGATCGGCAACGGCTGTTTCACCGTTTTGAGCGGGGCGATCAAGCGTCGGCTTCGCCTTGCGGAACCGGCCTCGGTCTCTATTACGTCCGCACGGTCGCGCAGGCGCACGGCGGCGAAGCGGGCGTCGACTGCGCGGACGGTCGCATCCGCTTCTGGGTACGCCTGCCGGTTGCGAAAGCGTAGGCGGCGTGGGATAGCCCAATTCGCGGCTCGACCAGCTGGCTCGGCGGATTTTTGATAAGCTGCAGTGATGAAGATCGTCCAGCTTTCCGACCTTCACCTGAGCGAGAGCCCGTTGTATGGCGTTGTCGACACGCTGGCGGCGTTTGATGACGCTTTGCAGCGTGTTCTATCCGGGCCGGTGCCTGACTTGCTGCTCATCTCGGGCGATCTGGCGAGCGATGGAGACCCGCGTGAGTATCAGTGCTTACGCGACCGCTTGGCGCCGTTGCCGTTCCCAATCGCCTTGCTGCCGGGCAATCATGATCATCGGTCGGTGCTGCGCGAGCACTTTCCTGATCAGGCGTGGAGTGGTCACCCGTATTGCTGTCGGCGACTCGACCTCGGCGAGGGAACGCTACTCCTGCTCGACACCGTCGTTGCAGGGAAAACCTGGGGGGAGGTGGACGACGCGCGAATCGACTGGCTCGAGACCCATTGTCCTCAGCGGCGGCCGACCTTGCTGGTCATGCATCATCCGCCGTTTGCAATCGGGATCGCCGGCATGGACACCATCCGCTGTCGGAACGACGGCCAGCTAGCCGCCTGGCTGGCGCGCCACGACACTGTGGAGGGGATCACTTGCGGTCATGTCCACCGCGTGGTCAGCACCACGTACGCCGGGCGTCCGGCCCGTACGGCGCCTTCGCCAGCGCACCAGATAGCGCTTCAGGACGGGCCGCTGGCCTATACCCTGGAGCCCGGTGGCTACCTGCTGCATGACTGGCTGCCGGGAGAGCGGTGGTTGAGCCATTACGTCCCGTCGGCGCCGGCCGCGGTTCATGTCTACCGTGCGCTTTGATTGGCAGAGCATTTGTCGAGCGTATTCGGGTCATCGGAGGGAAGACGGGTGTCTGCCAAAGCACTGGAAGAAGTCGGGACGCTAGCCTACACGCTGGAGCAGCTGGAGACGGCGGCGCGCACGGTGTACGCGACGATGCCGCCAACGCCGCAGTATTGTTGGCCGCTGCTGTGCCAGGAACTGGGAAGCGAGGTCTGGCTCAAGCACGAGAATCACACGCCGATCGGCGCTTTCAAGTTGCGCGGCGGCCTGGTCTATTTTTCTGCGCTGGCCAGCGATTCGCGTCTGACGGGCGTGGTATCGGCGACGCGCGGCAATCACGGACAGTCGATCACCTTGGCGGCCCGTTTGCACGGTCTCAGCACACGCATCGTCGTCCCGTTCGGCAACAGCCGGGAAAAGAACGCCGCGATGCGCGCGCTCGGGGCGGAACTCATCGAGTTTGGTGACGACTTTCAAGCGGCACGCGAACACGCCGCCGACTTGGCCGAGCAACACGGCCTGCATTTGGTGCCGTCATTTCACTCCCTGCTGGTCGCCGGGGTGGCAAGCTA
This sequence comes from uncultured Candidatus Accumulibacter sp., assembly GCA_964420975.1. Lineage (GTDB taxonomy): Bacteria > Pseudomonadota > Gammaproteobacteria > Burkholderiales > Rhodocyclaceae > Accumulibacter. The sequence continues at coordinate 206,165 of CAYQVH010000003.1, read as the reverse complement.
CGCGCTTGAACTCTTGCGCGGGGTGCGCGAGTTGTCGAGCGTCTATGTCCCGATCGGTATGGGATCGGGGATTTGCGGCATGGTCGCAGCGCGCGATGTCCTCGGTTTGCGGACGGAAATCGTCGGAGTCGTTTCGGCTCACGCCCGTGCTTACGCGGCGTCGTTTGCCGCCGGCAACGTCTGTTCCTTGCCGGTCAGCACCCGGCTCGCCGACGGGTTGGCGTGTCGAACCCCGCAGCCGGAAGCGCTGGCGGTCATCCGACACGGGGTGGACCGCATCGTCGAAGTCACCGATCGTGAAGTGGCCGCTGCCATGCGCCTGCTGTTTGCGTGTACGCACAATTGTGCCGAGGGCGCCGGTGCGGCGACGCTGGCCGCCGCACTGCAAGAGCGCGAGAGGCTGTCGGGTCGGCGGATTGCGCTGGTCCTTTCCGGCGGTAACGTCGACTGCCCGCTGTTCGCCGAAGTGTTGGGGGAACGACTTGGTGGAGGCGAGCGTCCCAACAGAGAAGGGCGCGACAGCACGGCATAAGCCTGGTTGCTCACAGCAGGGCGGGTGCCGTTTGGGGGATGGTGACCAATGGGTACGGATATTGGCGGCGACCACTTCACGTCGGACGACTTCGTCCGTTTCCGCCGACGCCTGGTGCGTGAGACACGTCACGCCCGTGCCGCGTACCTCCGGGGCGACTTCGCCGATGACGACCGGGTCGCCGGTTACGAACTCGAGGCGTGGCTGGTGGACGAAAACTGCCGCCCCGTACCCAACAACGTGTCTTTTTTGGCGCGTCTCGCTAGCCCGCTGGTCGTACCCGAGTTGTCGCGTTTCAACGTCGAGATCAACGGCACGCCGCAGCGGCTAGGCGACCGCGCACTGTCGCTGCTCGAGGCGGAGCTGGCGGCGACCTGGGAACGGTGTTTGCACGTCGCTCGCGCTGACCATTCGGCACTGATTGCCATCGGCACCTTGCCAACGTTGCGCGAGAACGATCTCTCGCTCACCAGCATGTCGCCCTACCGGCGCTACTCCGCTCTCAACGAGCAGATTCTTTTGCTCCGCGGCGGCCGGCCGCTGACGCTCGACATCGTTGGCCTCGATCGATTGTGCGCCACCCATGCCGACGTAATGCTCGAAGCGGCGACGACGTCTTTCCAGGTGCACCTGCAGGCGCCGGCGAGCGAAATAGCGCGCATCTACAACGCGTCGCTGGTGCTTGCCGCGCCTCTCGTCGCGCTGACTGCCAACTCGCCGTTCCTCTTCGAGCACGCCCTGTGGCACGAAACGCGCATCCCGCTGTTTGAACAGGCGGTCGATTGCAACGATCAGGGGCATCCGGAGTCTCCGCGCGTTACTTTTGGCTCCGACTATCTGGGGCCTGACCCAACTGCGTTCTTCGCCGAAAACCTGCTCGCCTACGCGGTTCTTCTACCCTTTTCGGTCCGCGCACCACTGCCAGCCTACGCCCATGTTCGCCTGCACAACGGTACCATCTGGCGCTGGAACCGGCTGCTGATCGGATTCAACGCCGTCGGTGTGCCGCATTTTCGGGTCGAACATCGGGTGATGCCGGCTGGGCCAAGCCTTGTCGACATGATCGCCAACGCGGCTTTCTATTACGGAGCGGTCCATTTTCTCAGTCGACAGCCGATCGCTGTCGAGAAAAGGCTGCCGTTTGCGATGGCCCGCCGCAACTTCTATCAGGCTGCCCGCCACGGTCTCGAAGCGCCTCTCGTCTGGTTTGACGGCGAACAAACGACGGCTGGTGAAGTCCTGCAGCGCCAACTGCTGCCGGCGGTCGCCGAAGGGTTGGCGCAGCTGGCGGTCGACGCTGGCGACCGCACGCGTTATCTGGCGGTGATCGCTGGACGCCTCGAGAGCCGACAAAATGGGGCCGCGTGGCAGCTTGCGCACTATGCGAAATATCACGACTTTGTCCGCCTGACGGCAGACTATCTCGCGCACCAGCGCCGGATGCTGCCGGTCCATGAGTGGCCCCTCTGATCCGACTCATGTTGAACGTTCTTGAGACGCTTCCTGCCGGTTTCCTCAACACCACGGCCCGCGAACTGCACCGGCTGCTGCCTGGCCCGACGCTGATCCATCTATCAGGAAGGCGTGCGCGGCCCTTGTTCGTCTCCGTTCTCCTGCACGGCAACGAAGACTCTGGGTTGGTGGCGCTGCAGCAAGTGTTGCGCTGCCACGAACGGCGCACGCTGCCGCGAGCCTTGTCGATTCTGATCGGCAACGTGGCGGCTGCGAGTGTTGGACAGCGCCGGCTCGACCAGCAGCCGGACTTCAATCGTATCTGGCCGGGAGCCGTCCGCGACCAGGAGTCCCCCGAGCATGCGGCGATGGCAGAGGTGTATCGCCGCATGCGCGAGCGCGAGCTGTTTGCCAGCATCGACATTCATAACAACACCGGAATCAATCCACACTACGGCGTGGTCAACCGACTCGATCGCGACGTTCTGTATCTCGCGCAGCTGTTTTCACGGACCGTTGTCTGGTTTCGCGGCCTTCCCGGAACGCAGACGACGGCGTTCTCTCCCTTGTGTCCGGCACTCACGGTCGAGTGCGGCAAACCGGGCAATCGCGGGAACGAAACGCATGCGGCGACGTTCATCGAGGCTTGTCTGCATCTCGCGAGCTTTCCGGAACATGAGGTGCGTGAACAGGACATCGACCTTTACCACACGCTTGCCAGCGTGCGGGTTGCGGAAGACGTTTCGTTTGCCTTTGGCGACGACGGTGCCGACGTCAACTTTGAACCACAACTCGACCACATGAACTTCCGTGCGCTCGAGCCCGGAACCGTATTCGGTCGCACACGCGTCGCGTATCCGCTCGAGGTACTCGACGAGCGGGGGCGTAACCTGGCGACCGAATTCTTTGACTGCCGTGACGGGACGATCCGTCTGCGACGCGGGTCGACTCCGGCGATGCTCACCCTCGACGAGCGCGCCGTACGTCAGGACTGTTTGTGCTACCTGATGGAGCGTTTGGCACTTCCCCGCCGCGAGCGACCGGCAAGAGCGGTCTGCGACCAGATCCGGGAATGAATCGAGGGTCTTGTTGACAAGCAGCGGCCTGACAGTCGGGCCACCGTGGCGCGTCAGCCGGCCATGACACGGTTTTTCCCGGCGCGTTTCGCCAGATACATCGCCTGATCGGCGCGCCCGATCGCGTCCTCGCCGGTGTCTTCGGGCGTCAACTGGGCAACCCCGGCGCTAAAGGTGATCAGGATGCGCTCGTTGCCGCCAAGGAAAAAGTTACGTGTCAGCTCGCGTTGCAGTCGCTTCATCGCTTCGATGCCTTCGGCCTGGGTGGTGTCCGGCATCAGTATCACGAACTCTTCACCGCCGTAACGCGCCAGCGTGTCGATCGGGCGCAAGTTCTGGCGCACCACCTGCACCAGGTGGAGCAGCGCGTCGTCGCCGATGGCGTGCCCGAGACGGTCGTTGAGCTTCTTGAAGTTGTCGACATCGAGGAGCGCCAGCGCCAGTGGCGCGGTCTTGCGCCGTACGCTGGCGATCTCGCGCGCCAGCGCTTCGTCGAGGCCTCGCCGGTTGAGCGTGTCGGTCATCGGATCGTGACGAGCCGAAGCGCTCGCGTGTTGAAGTTCCTCATGCAGCCTGGCCAGTTCGGCTTCCGTCGCCAGCGCCCGGGTCTGCAACGACTCGATCTGTTCGCGCGCGAAACCCGTGTCATCGGCCATCGTGCGGGTAGCGTCGATCACCTGCTGTAAGAGCGGCGCCAGGTCCTCGATCGTTTTCGCTTCGGCGAGTTCGCGCGCACTCTGTTCGAGACGGAGCTGAAACGCCGAGCTGGTCTGATTCATCATGGCCAGCTGGTCGATGAAGCCGGCGAGCATCTGGCGCATCGCCTCCTGCGCTTCCAGCGCGCGTTCCTTTGCCGCGTGTTGGCGAGCGAGGACGTCGCGCAGGCGGCGTTCGACCTCGTCCAGACGGCGCAGGCTGAGCGGCGGCGCCACCGCACGCACCAGCGCGTCGATCTGCCCCTGAAGGCATTGTCCGTCGAGACTGAGTTCGCCGACGTTTTGAATGATCAGTTGGAGCAGGCGGAGCAGCGTCTGCCGGATTTCGCTCTCTTCTTCGACGGCCAGCGTCATCCGCTGACCAACCGTGGTTAGCAGGGCGGCGACATCCTGATGTTCGGCCGATCGGCTCGTCAGCGCCTCTTGCAGTTCGTTCAGCAACCTCGACAAACGGGCGTCCTGGTTGCCGAGCACCGGCAAGACCTCCTGCATGAGACGAAGGAGAGCGGCGAGCGACGCGTTGGTCTCTGGCGAAGGTTGCGAATCTGCTGTGTCGGCGGTCTCGGTCTCGCCGTTGTCAGGGTTTTCGGGTTCGCCCGAAACCAGCGACGTCAGCGCCTGCTGTACGCACTGCCAACTGCGCTTGCCGATCGCGGCCTCGAGTTGCGTCAGACCTTCCCGTTGATGGGCCGTCTTCACCGGCAACTTGGCCGCGATCAGCCGTAGCGGGGCCTCGGGAAAACCGGCGACATTCGGCAGGCGGGCAATTTCGTTGTAGCACGCCTGATAGTTGGCCGGCGTTGGCGGCAGCTTGCGCGCGCTCAACTGCTTGATCGCTTCGCGCGCAATATCGAACGGAGTCTTGTTGTCCATCTTGCTTTGATCCATCGGCGCCAGGTAATGCGGTGCGGTCGGTCGGGTGCCGTCGTCGTCATCAATTTGCGGATTTCATTACCCTTATGGATAACCCCGCTTGGGCAAGTCTAACGCGGACCCTGTCGCTCGTGGGGAAAAACCTTGCGACGACAGACCGTCGTCGAAGACCGGGCTTTCCGGGTCGCTCGGGTAGAATCGTCGACGGACACGTTTGCCGGACAAGGGCTTGGGAAAGTTGCTTTTGGCGCCGATGGAAGGGCTTGTGGATGACCTTCTTCGCGACCTGCTGACACGAGTGGGCGGCTACGATCTCGCCGTTTGCGAGTTCGTCCGCGTCTCCGGGAGCTTGTTGCCGAATCGAGTCTTTCACCGCAAGTGCCCGGAACTGCGGCAGAATGGCCGCACTCCGGCAGGCACGCCGGTTGCGGTACAACTGCTGGGCAGTGACCCGGTTTGTCTGGCGGAAAATGCCGCTCACCTGGCGGAACTGAAACCGGCCGCCATCGACCTCAACTTCGGGTGTCCGGCGCCGACGGTCAATCGGCATGGCGGAGGTGCAGCCTTGCTGGCCGATCCGGAGCGGATCGCCCGCATCACCGCGACGGTGCGGCGCGCCGTCCCTTCCGGCGTACCGTTTACGGCCAAGATGCGGCTCGGCCTGTACGACACCTCCCAGACGCTTGACTGCGCCCGCGCGCTCGCGGACGGCGGAATCGATTCGTTGGTGGTTCACGCGCGAACGAAGGTCGAGCGTTACCGCCCGCCGGCGCATTGGGAGTGGGTGGCCCGCATCCGGGAAGTGGTGACGGTGCCGGTGACGGCTAACGGCGAGGTGTGGTCGGTCGACGATCACGCTCGCTGCCGCGAGCTCAGTGGCGCCGCCGACGTCATGCTCGGGCGGGGCGCGGTCGCCGATCCCTTCCTTGCCCGACGTATTCGAGCGCGGCGGGAGGGCGAAGTGGTTGCGGACCCGAGAGTGCAGGACTGGAGCCAGTTGCAAGGCTTGCTTGCGCTCTACTGGCAACGCGTCTGCCAGAGGGTGTCGGCGCGCACCGCGCCTGGCCGGCTCAAGCTGTGGCTCAGCGCTTTGGCACGAAACTACGTTCAGGCGCAAGCGCTGTTGACCGCCGTTCGTCGCGTGAACGATCGCGACGAAATCACCCGCATCCTGCTGCGCACCGGCGTCCGGGTAACCGCCGAAGACGGTGGGGGAAAAAGCGGTGTGGGCTAACTCGCGCCTACCGAGCAGCGCCCAAACGAGCGTCCACGTTCAACTGCCGCGCGTGCTCGAACGTCACGTCCGAACGACCTTCCGCAAGCCGTATGCCGACTACAATCGCCGCGCCTTGGCCGCCAGTTTGGAGCGGTATCGCCTTGACGCGCCGGAGGCACCGCTGATTCTCGATTCATGCTGTGGAGGAGGGGAGAGCAGCTTCCGCCTGGCGCTCGACCATCCGTCGCACTACGTCATTGGCGTCGATCGCTCGGCCGTTCGGCTCGGCAAGAGTTCGCCGCTGACGTGGCCAAAGAATCTCCACCTCGTGCGCGCCGACGTCGTCGACTTCTGGCGTTTGCTCCGGGAGGCGGACGTGCAACTCGATCGGCACTATCTGCTCTACCCCAATCCGTGGCCGAAGATCGCTCATCTCGGCCGGCGCTGGCATGGACATCCGGTCTTCCCGGCAATGCTTGCGCTCGGTGGGGTTTTCGAGTGTCGCAGCAACTGGGAAATCTATCTTGCCGAGCTCTGTCTCGCGCTGCGGTCGCTGCGCGGGGAGCCGGCAGGCTACGAGGACTATTGGCCTACGGTGGTGATGACGCCGTTTGAGCGCAAGTACGCTGCGTCTGGCCACCGGCTTTTCCGTACCGTCGTCGATCTTCGTCGCGAGGCGTGACGGCGCCCACCGCGTGCCGGTCGCGTCCAGTTCACAGAGATTCTTATGTCTTATATAATACATGGCACAAACCTCGAAGGTCCCTCAAGCGGCAGAAACGCGTTTCTGGCGGGATCATCGGACCCGAACCGGCGTGTTCGGGGCGTTGCAGTACAATTGGTTTTTTGCCGCAGTGCCATCATTGAGAAAGGACGTCGCCGTGCTGGAATCCTACCGTGCCCATGTGGCCGAGCGCGCAGCGCTTGGCATTCCGCCTCTGCCGTTGACCGCCAAGCAGACCCAAGACCTCGTCGCCCTGCTGCGCGAACCGCCCTCGGGAGAAGAGGCGATTCTGCTGGAACTGATCACCTATCGGGTTCCAGCCGGTGTTGACGACGCGGCGAAAGTCAAGGCCGAGTTTCTGGCGGCGGTGGCCAACGGGGAAGCGAGTTGTGCGCTGGTGTCGCGCGAGAAGGCGACCGAACTCCTGGGGACGATGCTCGGCGGCTATAACGTCAAACCCTTGATCGACCTCCTCAGCGGACCGACGGGCGCGATCGCCGCCGCCGGACTGAAGAAGACTTTGCTCGTTTTCGACTATTTCCACGACGTCAAGGAGCTGGCCGACAACGGCAACGCCAACGCGCAAGAAGTGCTCCAAAGCTGGGCCGATGGCGAGTGGTTCACCTCGCGCCCGGAAGTTCCGGCAAGGCAAAAGCTGACCGTCTTCAAGGTGACCGGTGAAACCAACACCGATGACCTGTCGCCGGCGCCTGACGCGTGGTCACGGCCGGACATCCCGTTGCATGCGTTGGCGATGCTCAAGAACCCACGGCCCGGGATCGAGGCCGACAAGCCCGGTGAGCGAGGCCCGCTGCAGCAGCTCGACGCGCTGGCCAGCAAGGGGAACCAGATCGCCTACGTCGGTGACGTCGTCGGCACCGGATCGTCACGCAAGTCGGCGACCAATTCGGTGCTCTGGTTCACGGGAGAGGACATCCCCTTTGTTCCCAACAAGCGCTTTGGTGGCGTCTGCCTCGGGTCGAAAATTGCGCCGATCTTTTTCAACACGATGGAGGACGCCGGCGCTCTGCCGATCGAGATCGACGTCGGCCAGATGGACATGGGTGACGAGATCGAACTGTGCATCGACGCTGCAACCACCCGCGTCAGCGCGCTCAAGAACGGCGAATTGATCGCCGAGGGACAGCTGAAGACGCCGGTCATCCTCGATGAGGTACGCGCTGGTGGTCGTATTCCGCTGATCATCGGTCGTGGATTGACGGCGAAAGCCCGCGAGGCGCTCGGCCTGCCATCGTCGACCCTCTTCCGATTGCCGCAGAACCCGGCCGATCCGGGGACAGGCTACTCGCTGGCGCAGAAGATGGTCGGCCGCGCCTGCGGTCTGCCGGAAGGTCAGGGGGTATTGCCGGGAACCTACTGTGAGCCGCGCATGACCACGGTCGGCTCGCAGGACACCACGGGACCGATGACCCGCGACGAGCTCAAGGATCTGGCCTGCCTAGGTTTCTCCGCCGACATGGTCATGCAGTCGTTCTGCCATACGGCCGCCTACCCGAAGTTGATCGACGTCCGCATGCATCGCGAACTGCCCAGCTTCATCAGCACGCGTGGCGGCGTTGCGCTGCGGCCAGGCGACGGCGTCATCCACTCCTGGCTCAACCGTCTGCTCTTGCCGGATACCGTCGGCACTGGCGGTGACTCGCACACGCGTTTCCCGATCGGTATCTCGTTTCCGGCGGGTTCGGGCTTGGTCGCGTTTGCCGCAGCGACCGGCGTCATGCCGCTCGACATGCCGGAGTCGGTGCTCGTCCGCTTCACGGGCTCACTCGCCGAAGCCGGAAAACGCGGCGTCACCCTGCGCGATCTGGTCAACGCGATCCCCTACTACGCGCTCAAGCAGGGCTTGTTGACGGTCGAGAAGAAGGGGAAAAAGAACCTCTTTTCCGGCCGTATTCTGGAGATCGAAGGCCTGCCGGATCTCAAGGTCGAACAGGCGTTCGAGCTCTCCGACGCTTCCGCCGAGCGCTCGGCGGCTGGCTGTACCGTCGCTCTGGATAAAGAACCGATCATCGAGTACATGCGCTCGAACATTACCCTGATGAAATGGATGATCGCCAACGGGTATCAGGACTCGCGCACCCTCGGCCGCCGGATCAAGGCGATGGAGGCGTGGATCGCCAACCCGCAGCTCCTGCAAGGCGACGCGGATGCTCAGTACGCGGCGGTGATCGAGATCGACCTGGCGGATGTCAAGGAACCCCTGGTTGCCTGCCCGAACGATCCGGACGACGTCAAGACGCTGTCGGAAGTCGCCGGTGACCCGATCGACGAAGTCTTTATCGGTTCCTGCATGACCAACATCGGCCACTTCCGCGCCGCCGGCAAGGTGCTGGACGGCAAGAGTGACCTGCCGACCCGCTTGTGGATCGCGCCACCCACCAAGATGGACGCAATGATCCTTAACGAGGAGGGCTACTACGCGGTGCTGGGCAAGTCGGGGGCGCGCATGGAAATGCCCGGCTGTTCGCTGTGCATGGGTAATCAGGCGCAGATCCGCAAGGGGAGTACGGCGATGTCGACCTCGACCCGAAACTTTCCCAATCGCCTGGGGATCGATACCCGCGTCTATCTCGGTTCGGCCGAACTCGCCGCCGTCTGCGCATTGATGGGTCGCATCCCGACACCGAGCGAATACCTTGAGCAGGTACAGGCGGTCAACGCCAAAGCGGCGGATGTTTACCGTTACATGAACTTCGATCAGATTCGGGAGTTCAGCGAGGTGGCTGAAACGGTCACCGTTTGAGTGCCGGCGTGGGCGGAGGAAGGCGAACCGACACGCCTTTTCCGCCCATGGATTGTTCAGCGTGGATCGGGACTGCTGGACGGGTCCGTGGTTGCCACCGGCGTAAGCCGAGCGTCGCCGCTGCCCTCATCGGCCAGCGCGTAGGTGTTCGACCCCCGTCGCTTGGCTCGATACATGGCGGCGTCAGCACACTTGGTCAGGTCGGCCGCGCTCACCCCGTGGTCTGGGAAGACGGCAACGCCGATGCTGGTCTGTGCGATCACCTGGACGTCACCAATCTCGATCGGCCGCTCAAGCGCGGCGATCAGGCGCTCGACGGTCGTCACGGCGTTGGAAACGCTGGTCAGACCCGGCAAGACGACAACGAACTCGTCGCCACCGATTCGCGACAAGGTGTCGCTGGCTCGCAGACAGCCACCCCATCGCGCCGCCACGGTCTTCAACAAGGCGTCGCCCACGTCGTGCCCGTAGACGTCGTTGACCTGCTTGAAATGATCCAGGTCGAGGAACAACACGCCGACGCGCTGCTGTTGCCGTTGAGCGGTGATCAGCGCTTGCTGCAGCCGATCGGCCAACAACAAGCGATTGGGCAAGCCGGTAAGCGGGTCGAAGAACGCCAACTCCTGCATTTTTTCGGTTTCGCGCAGATCGGTAGTCAGGTCGCGGACCGTGATCACGAGCCCCGTCGGATGCTGCTGGTCGCCGACGATCCCGGTGGCCGAGAACTCGTAGTGTCGATCGTCCATCGGCAGTGTCGAGCGCCAGTGGGTTTCCTGCGACGTGACGAACTCGGCTGGATGGCGTTCGTCCGGCCAGGAATCAGGCAGGACGTCCCCTGGAAACAGTAAAGCGCTCAGCGGGCGGCCCAGCATCTCGGCTTCCTCCTGCCGCAGCCAATCGACTGCCGCCCGGTTGCAACGCACGACACACCACGACTGGTCGAGCCTGAACAGAGGCAGGGTCACGGCGTCGAACGTCGTCCGGATGTCGGTCACCGCTTGGTGAAGCGCTGCGACCTTGTGGTCGACTCGCGTCGCCAACGCGTCGAAGGCGTGTTCGAGCGCACCAATCTCGTCGGCCGGAACCGATGCGTGATCGTGCGCCCGCCGGTCTTCACCTGGCGCCGGGTTCTCAAGCCGCTGAACATCGGCATACAGTGACAAGGCCTTGCCTTGCAACCGCCGGATCGAGCGGACGATATGGTCGGCCGACCATAGGCTGAGCGCAACGGCGATCAACCAGGTGATCAGGGCAATGCTGGCGATGATCCGTTTGGTCTCTTCAAACGGTGCCAAGGCTTCTTCCTCGGGGATCTGCGCGGCGAGCAACCAGGTCGTCTGAGGAACTCGGTAGATACCCATGAGCATTTTCGTACCCCGCGAATTGACCGTCTCACCGGTACCCTCGAAACCTTCGATGGCTTGGTCGAGTAAACGGTTGGCTCCCGGCACGACGTCGCGCTGGAGCAAGCGCGATTTGTCCGGGTGGGTAATCATCAGTCGCGTCGGTCGATCAAAGGTGTAGATGTAGCCGGTCTCGCCGTACTTCTGATTGACCACACTACTGATTCCTTGCGTGCCGAGGAGATCGGTCGAGCAGCCGAGCACGGCCAACAACGCACCGTCGTCATCGCGAATCGGAACCGCAAAGGTCTGCACCTGACGTTTGGTGCGCGCCGAAATGTACGGTTCCGCCACTACCGCGTGTTCGCTCGTCAAAGCCCGCTTGAAATAGTCGCGATGCGCAAAGGACTGCCCCTCAAGCTCTGGGTGAGGGGGATAGTCGGCGAGAAAAAGCCCGTCACGGTCGAGCAGGAAGATGCCGTTGTCGAAACTCGGGATGTGACGACCCATCTTCGCCAGGTAACGGTAGAGGTCGGAGCGCCTGCCGGTGAGCGTGATCGCCTCAGTCGGCACCTCGGCGGCGATCAGATTCGCCGCTTGCAAGCTGTAGTGGATGAACGTGCCAACCTGGGTTGCGCTGGCACGGGCGAACGCATCGACTCCGGCAAGTAGAGTCGTGCGAATGCTCTTTTCCTGAAAATGCAATGCCGCTCCTGCAACGAGGACGATGATCAGGCTGGCGATTCCAGACACCAGGAGGAACGTCTTGGTACGCAGGCTCATGGACTGACAGGGTCGAGTAGCGCTCCCCGGCGCAATCGAGGTGAGAAACCACTGCGGCTGGTCAATTAGCCGCAAGGCGAAAGGGCGAATATACTCCGCGACGGTCGGCGAGCGCCAGCACGAGGCGCATCGATTAAGGATAGCCGGGAGACCAGCGTCCTCCCGGTGCTGCTGGTCAGGCTATCAACGGCCGGCGTTTTGCGCCTCGCGTCGCTAGCCCGGCTCGCCGCCTTCCAAGCGCCGTCGCAGCTTGTCGAGCGGCTCGCGGATGCCGGCGCCAACGGCGATGCGCGGGTTGGAGTAACCATCCTCCTTGCCGGCCTCGCGTTCGCGCTGCTCGATGACCGAGCGTGCCGTGGCGTGTGCGAATTCAAACGAGCGTGTATGGTGGCGTAGCTGTTCGTCAAAGACGGCGCGGCCATAAAAGGTGAGTTCCGACCGCCGGCCACAACCGTACGAGGTGTGATCGGCGTCAGCGGCGGTCATTACCAGCGTGTGCGGGTCACCCAAGGGCTCGATCCAGCTGCCGGAGTAGCAGGCGGATACCGAAACGACGCGATGATCGATGCCTGCTTCATCGAGCCACGCCTTCAGTTGCTGAGGCGTGATGCGGGCGACCGTCATCGGCCAGAATTCCGCCGCCAGTTCGCCATTGTCGGCGCCGTGCGAGGTCAGATGAATGAACAAGATGTCCTCGCTTCGGTCCATCAGCGCGCCGATACGCCCGATCGCGCGGCGCAGGTTGAGCGGAGTTGCCCACGGCGTGTCGTCGGCGGTGTCAACGTGGTTCACCAGTTGCAAGGTGCGGCCCTTGCTGTCGAAACGCTGTTGCATGACGTCCGCCACGACCGCGCTTTCACGACGAAAAACGTCTTCCGACGCGTAGGGGGCGAAGGTCAGCACATAGAGATCGACGATTCCCGGGCGTTGCGGCTGCAGGGCAGCCAATTGCTCATCGAGCAGACGGTGCTGCTGTTCCATCAGCTCCTGAGTGAGGTTCAGAAGGGTTGGCCGCTCCGAATGGGCAGCTTCCACTTCGCTGACCCACGCTTGCCGCTGCTCGAAATCGCTGTCGACCATCGCCAGCGCGAGTAGAGCGACCGCCATCAACGGTGCCCACTGCCTCCGCGGGGCACCGCGCCAGAGGATCAGCGCCTGCGCGAGGCCGAGCCAGCCCCACGTTGCAAGCCAGAGAAGCGTTTGCTGAGGGGTCGAAAGTCGCGGCTCGCCACCGCCGACGTACGCGATCACTTCCCAAACGATCCACCACCCGGCGCCGATCAGCATTCCCTGCGTGACCAGCAAACAGAAGAGCTGCGGTGCGCTCGGGGAGCGGGTCGACGCGGGCTGCTCTGCGCGATAGTGGAGTACGTAACAGACCCACGCGGTGGCCGCCGGAACGAGCCAGCCGGTCAACAGCGGGCGCCAGTCGAACGTCGCAGGTCCGTCGATCGATAGGCGCTGCAGCACCAACGGCAGCAGGACTGCCAGCAAGGAAAGGCCGAAAACAGCCGCCGGTCGGGCGTCGAGTCGATTCCAGTCCGGCGGCAACAGAAGTGACGAGCGCGCTCCTTCGCGTAGCCAGTTCGAGATTGCGATCGGTAACGATTTCGCCGGAACAGCGCTTACTGCGCTCGGCGAGCAGCATGCTTCCGACGTTGATGCGACCTCGGGCGGCGCGTCTGGCGCATCCGAGGCGGGACGATCCCTCTCCTTGGCAGCGTCCTTCATGAGGCGTTCCGGTTAAACGAGCGGTCCACGATTTTGCCCAAATAAGCGTTGTCGTAGGATACGGTAATCGTAGGCGAAGTGCTCATTGGGTAGTGCGCGCTCGATATATCAAGAAAGGACGGTCGATGAAAGGGATAAAGCGAGTTGTCGCTGGTTCGCTGGCGGGTGCAGTGACGTGGTTTGTGGGCCCGGGGTTTGCTGCACCGTCCGAGACAGCGCCGGGAAGGGTTGCCCTCGTTATCGGTAACGGCGCGTACAGCAGCGCGCCGCTGGTCAATCCGCCAACCGACGCACGGGCGATTGCCGATCGCTTGCGCCTCGCGGGGTTTCGTGTGACGTTGAAGATCGACGCACCGCGTCGCGAGCTGCAGGAGGCGATTCGTGGCTTCGGTGAGACGCTCTCGCGCGACAACCGGGCGATCGGCGTCTTCTACTACGCCGGCCACGGCGTTCAGCTCAACTGGCGCAATTTCATGCTTCCGGTCGACGCGCGCATCCGCCAACCCGCCGACATTGCGGCGCAGGGAGTCGATGTCGGGCTGCTGCTCGAAGGCTTGTCGAGGGCGCGTAATCCCTTGAATTTGGTGATCCTCGACGCGTGCCGCAACAATCCGTTTGGCCCGGATTTCCGCACCGACGACCGCGGTCTGTCACAACTGGACGCGCCTCCGGGAACGCTGCTGGCTTACGCGACGGCGCCTGGCAACACGGCGGACGACGGCGACGGCGAGCACGGCCTGTATACCGACAACCTGCTCAAGGAAATGCGAGTCCCCGGGGCGGCGGTCGAAGACGTCTTCAAGCGGGTTCGACTCGCCGTCAGACGCGCATCCCAGGGCGCCCAGATACCCTGGGAGAGCACTTCGCTGGAAGGCGACTTCTCGTTTGTCGGTGGTGGTGGGCGAGACCTGACGCGCGAACAGAAGGAATTCGAGGCCGACCTTGAAGCGTGGAAATCTTTGCGCGAAGCGAATTCACCGGAGCCACTGGAGGCGTTCATTCGGCAGCGGCCGAGCGGCAAGTTTGCCGAACTCGCGCAACACCGGCTTGATCTGGTGTTGCGCGCGAAAGGGGAGAAGCCCGTGCATGCGGCTGCCCCGCCCCCACTCGGTCCCGAGATGTGTACCCCGACCACTGCCGGGACGGCGGTGTCCGCCTCGTACAGTGGACAGGGCGTCGGCTTCCAGCCGGGAGAGCGCTACAGTTACCGCACCCTGGATCTCCTGACGCGCAGCGAAACCGGCCGCACCACCGACGCCGTGCTTAAAGTCGTTGGCGACGAGGTGTACTACAACGACGGCAACAAGGTGACCGATCTCTTTGGTAACAGCGTTCGTGCTCCCGATGGCACGCGCTGGACACCGTACCAGTTCTTTATCCACGACTACGCGCTAGGCAAGCGCTGGCCGGCACAGTTCATCGTGACGCAGGCCAACGGCAAGGCGTCGACCCTGCGCTTCGAGCTTCGCGTTGCGGCGCGCGAGCGCATTACGCTGCCTGCCGGCACTTTTGACAGCTACCGCATCGAGGCGAGAGGCAACGACCTTGCCGGTGGAACCCGCTTCGAAAGGACCGCATGGGTGGCGCCTGAGCGAATGCGGGGCTTTCTGGCGATGGAAAACGTGGTGCGCCGCGACGGCGCCATCGTCAGCGGTGAACGGATCGAACTGGTCGACTACGCGGGCGCCGCAGCGACACCGGCCTCCGCCGCCGTCCCTCCCGTGGCTGAGAAGCCGCGCGAGCAGGGAGGTTGGAAGCCCTATTCTTACTGAAGCGATCAGAACTCCTCGCTGCGCAGATCACCGGCTGGCGGCAGGCCACGCGCGACGGTGATCCGCAGGAGGCTGATCGTGCGTCCATCCTGCGTCGCCACCACCAGACGCCAGTCGCCGATCGGTGGGTTGAGCACCCACGAATAACCTCGGAAGCCACGATCGCGACCGCCGGTGGTCTGGAAAGGGCGGCGATAGACGAGACGCCAGCCGTCGGCGTCGCGGACCTCCCAGCGGTGTTCGAGTGCCGCCGTCACACCGAGTGGCGCAAAGACCGCCGAAACACCGTATAGACGGCTACCTTCGGGGACGTGGACGGTGCCAGCCTGATCCCGCCAAAACTCCCACCAGCGCGCCGCCTCGACTTGCAGCGCGTAGCGACTGCTTTCCTGCGTGAACTCGTGCCCGATCGCCAGCTTGCGCTTGACCAGCGGCACCGGGGCAATCATGTCGAGGCTCCACGCCAGCAGTAGTGCGCCGGCCAGCGCGGCCGCCGGCCAGATGCGTCCCGGCCGACTCGCCGTGAAGTGGCGAAGGAGCATCGTGAACACCAGGCCGGCGACCGTCGACACGTAAAACCAGAGCGGATTGAGACTACCCAGCGCATGCGGCAGCGCAAAGTTGAGCAGCAGGATGGCGTTCAGCGCGAACAGCGTCCAGGTTAGCGTGAAGCGGCGTCCGTAGTGGTTGCCGGCAAACTCGTTGCCGACCAGCAGAGCGCCGAGAACGGCCGCCATCAGCCAACTGCCGAGATGACCCGAGCTCTTGAAGTACAGAATGAACAGGGCCGAAAAGATGCCGCCGAAGAAGAACTGCAACAGCAAGTATGGCCCCTGCCAGCGCAGCGAAGCCCAGCGGCCAGCGAGAGTTTTCTCGGCACCCGGAGCCATCGCGCCGCGTGCTTCACGGTGAGCGAGCAGGGCGATCAACAGGGCAGCGCCACAGAGAAACGCCCCCAAGCGCCAGAAGTCGACGACACGGATTCGCTGTCCGATCGTCAACGCATCCCAGACGAAACCGCAGAGAAAGGCGACCACCGGATACAGGCGACGCAACGCGTCGAGAGGCCGAGCGTGCGGAGGGGTGGGGGAGACCGTCTGCGGGTCGGGAAGGGCAGGTAAAGGGCGGTTCATCAAAGTGCTTTGTTTTGCGGACGGCGTTTGAGCGCGGGATCGCGCTTCGCCGGAGGGCTTGCTAGACTAAAAGGATAATGGAAACCGTTACTCTCGACGTCAGCGGTCTTCGCCCTGTAGCGGGGCAGGCGCCAGAACGGCTGGACATCGCGGGTCGTGGTGACGGTGACGACGATGGCTTCCTGCCCGCGACTTGCGTTCGGGTTCGCGCAGGCTTCGAGCTGACGTCGCCGACGCGCGCGCTGGCGACGCCAACCCAAACGTATGCCGTGAGCGGCGACGAAGTGCTGATGATCGAACTCGCCGACGGCGGCGCTCTCGTCATCAGTGCGCAGCGACTCCACGCCTCGTTGGCGGCAGATCGAGCGGAATTGCTCGGGGAACACGGCGAGGTTCGCTGCGCGCCTCTGGGTGTCGCGACCGGCGCCACTCGGTTTTTCGTGTTGACCGTCGACGCAGGAGAAGACGAAATTCTTCTCGCCGCTCGCCGGAAGCTGGCCAAACGGCTCACCGTCACGGCCGACTGCACTCCCGGCGACGATCGGGTCGATTTGCCGGCGCTGGGAGTCGGTCACCTGGACACGCAGGCACTCCTGGCGGCGATTGAGGAACGCCTTGCTCGCTCACCGGGGCTCTACTGCTGGGACGGACAACTGTCGGCCAGCTTGGTTGCCGGGTCGCAGGCCGACGACTGGTGTCGGGGCGAACTCGTTCGCGCGCAGCAGAACTTGCAGCACGCCGCGGACCAACGTCGACCGGTGCTGGTTTTCCTTCACGGCCTCGGGTCGTCGACCCTGGGCAGTTTTGGCGATCTGCTCACCGATCAACGGTCGCTGTGGCAAGCAATGCAGCGGCGCTTCAAAGGCGGCCTCTATGCCTTTGAGCACCGCACGTGGTCCGCGAACCCGGTCGACAACGCGTTGCAGTTGCTGGCTGCCCTGCCTGACGACCTCGAGGTCAGCTTCGTTGCCCATTCGCGGGGAGGACTCGTCGCCGACCTGCTTTGCCTGCAAGACTTTGCGTCGCTGATTGACGACCACCGCCCGGACTTGCCCGATCTCGGTGGCGGTGATCTGGCGCAGCGAAGTGGCGCGTCTTTCGAGCTCGACCGCGCGCGCGCCGAGCAGCGGACGCAACTGCAAAGCTTGGCGAGTCAACTCGCAACGCGTCGCCTGGTCGTTCGTCGCTACGTTCGAATTGCCTGTCCGGGAAGGGGGACAAGGCTGGCGAGCGGCAGCCTCGAACGCTTCCTGTCCACCGTGCTGACGCTGATCAGTCGCGTCCCGTGCCTTGCCGACGCTCCGCTGGTTTCGGCGTTCACCCGTGCGGTGCTCGAAATTGCCTACCGCAGGACGGACGCACGGCTCATCCCCGGCGTCGAAGCGATGCTCCCCGAGTCGGCACTCGCTCGCCTGCTGCGCGAAGCGCCAGTGAGATCTGGCGTGGCCATGGCGGTGATCGCCGGCGACCACGAGGGCAGCACTTGCTTGCAGTTATTCGGCAGCGTCCTTGGCGACCCGGTGTTCGACGACGTGGACCACGATCTGGTCGTCGACTGCCGCTCGATGCTCGCCGGGATTGCGCCACAGGCGTGTGCGCGAGCGCTGATCGATCGTGGCGCCGACGTCTCTCATTTTCGATATCTTGCCAACCTCGATACGCGCACTGCCGTGCGCGACTGGCTGTTGGCCGACGATCCGCTGGCCTTGCCGGCGTATGAGGCGCTGGTCAGCGACTCGGACGGCGCAACGCGCTCGCGAGTCGCCGACCGTCGCGATCCAAGGTTTACCGCTGATGACCGGCCGAGGGGCGTGGTTGCGCCCGACAGGACTGCCGCGCACTTGCACGTCGGTGACGAGCGAGTCCGGGTTGACGAGCACGAACCGCCACCGCTGGCGACGGGAACCGCAAGCGACCCGCTGCTCGGAACACCGCCGCGTCGCCGGTCTCGCGCGCGCCCCCGACGCCGCCTCGAGGTAAGCGTGAAGGCGATGGATCTGCGCTTTCTCACCTGCCCCTTGCTGCTCGGACACTACGACCAGGACCCGATTGCCGGCGCCGAAGCTTTGATCGACCGCGAGCTGCTCGACGGCGACCTCGGCCAGCGCTACCGCCTCGGGCTCTATGCCGGCGCTACCGGGACGGCGACGGTGGTTCTGCGTGTCCCGAACGAGCAGGAACGGCGGCGCGGCAGCCTGAATGGAGCGGTCGTATGCGGCCTCGGCGCTTACGACGGCAGTTTGACCGTCAGGCGACTGACCGAGGCGGTGCGCGCCGGGACGCTTCGTTACCTGTTGCAGGTGATCGACGTGCTCGGCAAGGACGGTCGTGAACTGCCGCTGGCCGCGTTGCTACTCGGCTACAACTCGTCGGCCAATCTCTCGGTCGACGCGTCGGTCGAAGCCGTGTTGCGTGGAGTGATCGAGGCCAACGCACGCTTTCAGGAGGTGACGGGGCTCGACATTCGGGTCAGCCGGCTCGATCTGGTCGAGCTTTTCCAGGCGACGGCAATCGCCGCCGTCTACGCGCTGAGGCAGATGCCGACCCGCTTGGCGGAGCTGGCACGCCGGCAGCGTGTTGAATTGAGCTGTCGACCCCACTTGGTCGAGGGGGACGGAGTTCGTCGTCGCCAGCTTCAGGCGACTAGCGGCGGCTACTGGCCGCGACTGCTTGTCACGACCAGCGAGATGCCGGCGGCGGCGCAGGACGGGCGAGCGGTAAGTTCGGGTGAGCACTTCCGTTTCCTCTATCTTGGCCAGCGTGCACGCGCCGAGGCGCTCGTTCAACAGCGTCAGCCCGGTTTGGTCGAACGCCTCGTGCGCCAGCAGATTCAGAGTCCACGCTGGCAAGTCGATTTCGGCCGCACGCTCTTTCAGTTGCTGGTGCCGAACGAGTTCAAGGACACCACGCGCCAAGTCGAAAACTTTGTTCTCGTGGTCGACGAACGCACGGCCAACGTGCCGTGGGAACTGATGGTCACCGATATCGCTGGCGCAGGGGAAGCCGGTCTGCCTTTGGCGGCGAAGACGCCCGTCGTTCGCCAGTTGGCAACCACCGTCTACCGGCGCGAGGTACGACAGGGGTGCGAACGGCGCGCTCTGGTGATCGGCAATCCGGCCGTCGACGGTTTCGCCAAAGCGTTTCCCGATCCGGACGGCGCGGCGGTGGCCGATCCCTCGTCTCTTGTCGCCGCCGAGGAAGAGGCGCAGGCGATCGCACAGCTCTTGCGCAGGCTCGATTACTCGGTGGAGCGGGCGATAGGTCGCGAATGCCGGGCCGCCGACGTGCTCACGCGTCTCTATCAGGACGCGTTCCGCGTGCTGCACGTTTCGGCGCACGGACTCTTCAAGCGGCGGCACGTCGACGGCGACTTGCGAACCGGCGTCGTCCTCTCGGATGGATTGCTGCTCACGGCGGCCGAGATCCGGGCGATGGAGTCCGTTCCTGAACTCGTTTTCCTCAACTGCTGTCATCTCGGTAGGCTGGACAGCAACGCGAGCGAGGACACCCTGCGCACGACGTCCGACGGCAACCTGTTCGCAGCCAGCATTTCACGCGAGTTGATCGCCACCGGCGTGCGCTGCGTGATCGTCGCCGGCTGGGCGGTCGACGATCGGGGAGCGATGATTTTCGGCAAAGCGTTTTATCGCGCGCTGCTGCTCGAAGGGAAAGCGTTCGGCGTCGCGGTCTTCGAGGCGCGCCGGGCGGTCTGGGCGGCCAACCCCGAGGATATCACCTGGGGAGCTTTCCAGGCCTACGGGGATCCTGCCTGGCGCGCCGAGCTGCGGTCTCTTGCGCACAGCGAAACGGAAACCGCTTTCGCCGCTCCCGACGAGTTGGTTGACGAGCTGAACAGCCGGCGTGCCGCCTTTTCGCGAGCGACCGAGTGGCATGGCGAACGCGAAGCCGTGGCGGCTGCTGCCGGGCTCCGGCGCTTGTTGAGCGATCGCTGTCCGCCCGAGTGGCTGCAGCTTCCCACGGTGCAGTCGGCACTGGCCGCGACCTGGGCCGACCTGGGCGACTGGGCGAACGCACGACAGTCGTATCTGGCGGCGATCGAGTCGTCGTCGGAAGACGCTTCCTTGCCGATCGGCGATGTCGAAAAGCTGGCCAGCGTCGAAGCGCGTCTCGGTGAGCAGAACTCGGACGAGGCGTTGATCGACCAGGCGCTGGAGCGCCTGCTCCGGCTACAGCGTTTGATCGAAAGAGGTTCCGACAACGCGCTGCGGGCGCCAAGCGCAGTGTTGTCCAGTGCCGGTGGCATCGCCAAGCGCAAGGCCAGCCTCTGCGCGAACCAGGTGCTCGCCGTGGGCACGAAGAGCGCTGCTGATCGACCTCCGGCGTTGGCCGCCATGGACGCTGCCCTGGCGCAAAGCGTCGCGCTCTACCGTCAAGCGGAAGGCAGGCCCGGAGAACCCGACTTCAGCTCGTACAATGCGCTGAACCGTCTGGGAATGGAAGCGTTGCTCAACATCGACGGTCACTCTGACCCTGAGTCGATCGCGCTGGCTCGCTCCTGTCGTCAGGCGGCTGGCGAAGCTTACCGGCATCGCGCCAGTTTCTGGGATGCAATCATGGACGCGGAATCGCTGCTCGTCGAACACCTTCTGGACCGCAGCCTGCATGAGGACGGCAGCGCTGGACAAGCCGCGGTCGACGAACTGTTGCGCGCTTACCGCGAAACTTTGTCCAATCTGACCGTAAAGCCGAGCGAGTTCGACTCGGTCCTGACGCAGCTTCGCTTGCTGGCGACCTTCTGTCGCGTCCGTTCCCTTTCGACCACGGTTCGCGGCTGGCAACTCGCCAGCGAGCGACTCACCGTTATTGCCGATGCGATCGGCGCTTTGCAAGGAGGAGTTGGCCGATGAAACCGCACGCCTTCGTCGCCATGCCGTTCGGCAGCAAGCCGGGGCCTGACGGCCGTGACATCGACTTCAACCGGATCTACACCGAATACATTCGGCCCGCCCTCGAAGCGGCTGGTCTGGAAGCGTTTCGCGCCGACGAGGAGACACGCGCCGGCGACATCCGCAGCGACATGTTTCAGGAACTGTTGATCGCCGATCTGGTGATCGCCGACCTGACGCTTGACAACGCCAACGTCTGGTACGAGCTCGGCGTCCGCCACGCGCTGCGCGCGCGCGGCGTCGTCCTCGTCCAGGGACCGCGGCCGACGCAGCCCTTCGACATCTACACCGATCGCAAGCTCAACTACACCTTGCGCGACGGTGTTCCCGATCCGGACCGGGTAGCCGCCGAGCGCGAGGCGCTGACGGCGATGATCCGTTCGACGATGGATAGTTCGACGCGGCGGACGGTGAGTCCCGTCTTTCAACTGATTCCACACCTTGAACAACCCGAGTGGCGCCGCTTGCTGCTCGCCCAGCGCAACGAGTTCTCCGACGCCTACGAACGATGGGCCAGCCGGATGGAGGTGGCACGGCAAAAGAATCGCCCGGGCGACATTCTGGTTCTCGCCGACGAGACGCCGATGCGCGCCTTGCATCTCGAAGCAAGGCGGACCGCGGGCGATGCGCTGCTCAAGATGAAGCAGTACGAACTGGCCCTCGAACAGTTCGAACTTGGGTTGGCGATCGACCCTGACGACAAGAGTAGCCGTGAAAAGAAAGCCATATGCCTTGGCCATCTGTCGCGCTTTGAGGAAGCTCGCGAGTGGGTGCGGCGGCTTACCGACGACTTTCCGACCGACGCCGAAGCGTGGGCACTCGCCGGTCGGGTGGAGAAGGAAAACTGGGTCGCCCGCTGGCGGCAGCCCGGAAAGACGCCGGAAGAGATGCTCGACGCTGCACGGCTGGAGAATGCCGCGCTGGAAGAGGCCATCGAGCCCTACTACAAGGCCTTCGTCGCCGATCCGATGCACCACTACTCTGGGATCAACGCGCTCGTCCTGCACATGCTGCGTCGACACTGCGGTGGCCAAACCAACTCGGCGGTAGTCGACAATCTGACCGGCGGTGTGCTCTGGGCCGCTCTGACCGCACAGGAACGCGACCGCAAGGACTATTGGGCGCGAGCGAGTTACGCCGAGTTGTGCCTGCTGGTTAACCCGATCGAAAGCATTCGCGCCGAGTACGCGAGCATGGTTGCCGCCGCCAACCGCGACTGGTTTGCACTCGATTCGAGTCGGCAAACCTTGACCTTGCTGCGTGACATCGCGTTTCGCCCCCCCGAAACGGCGGCCGCGATCACACTCGTCGACCGCGAGATCGCGCGCAGCACTCCACCGTTTGATCCGCGGCAGGTGTTGCTGTTCAGCGGTCACATGGTCGACGGTCCCGGGCGCTCTCCGGCGCGATTTCCGGCCGAACGCGAGTCGGCAGCGGCGGCGATGATCGCCAGCGCACTCGATCGCCTCAACGCTGGCCCGGGCGATCTGGCGCTGGCGCAAGCCGCCAGCGGCGGTGATCTGCTCTTCCTCGAAGCGTGTCAGGCGCGTGGTGTGCGGCTGCAGATCCTGTTGCCGCTCCCCGAACCCGAGTTTATTGAGCGCTCGATACTTCCCGCCAGCAATGGCGAAGCCTGGCGCGAACGCTACTTTGCCTTGGTGGCTGCACTTACCGAACCGCCGCGGATCATGTCCAAGGAACTCGGTCCGCTGGCGCCCGGATTGCGCGGCGACACCGGCAATCCGTTTGAACGCTGTAACCGCTGGCTCCTCTATACGGCACTCGCCTGGGGCGTGCGCAAGGTCCGTTTCATCGCCTTGTGGGACGGCGGCGGCGGTGACGGTCCTGGCGGCACGGCGCATATGTATAACGAAGTCAAGCGACGCACCGGTCGCGTGACGTGGCTGGATACACGCGACTGGACGTAGTCGGCAAGGCCGCCGCGTGCGCTGCCTGCCGGCGGAACTAAAACGGCGCCGGGGAAGCAAACACGACGGGCTCGCCGGTAGCCGGATGCGTCAGGGCGAGCCATTCGGCGTGCAACAGCAGACGGCTGCCATCCGGCGCGCCGGCGTACAGTTCGTCGCCGACGATTGGGTGACCGATAGCCAGCATGTGGACTCGCAACTGGTGCGTGCGACCAGTCTCCGGCTGGAGTTCCAGGCGCGACGTGTCGCTAACTCGATCGTGGCCGAGCACCCGGTAGCGCGTACGGGCGGGTTTGCCAGTCGACTGGTCGACCCGCTGTCGCGGTCGCTGCGGCCAATCGGCAGCGAGCGGCAGGCAGATCGTCCCGTTCGACGGCACCGGCAGTCCATGAACGACGGCCAGATAGCGTTTTTCCACCTTGCCGTTGGCGAAGGCGATGCCGAGCAGCCCTTGCATCTCCTTGCCGCGCGCCATGAGCAGCAAACCGGACGTTGCCATGTCGAGCCGATGCACGACCAGCGCGTCCGGGTAGAGTGCCTGGACGCGTCGGCTCAGGCAGTCCTGCTTGCCATCGCCCCGGCCGGGTACCGATAGCAGCCCGGCGGGTTTGTCGAGCAGCACGAGCGAAGAATCGACGTGCAGCAGCGGCAGTGCATTCGGCAGCGACTCGACGACGCGGTCGACAGCGAACAACGAGCCTGAGAAGGGGTCCATGGTGTGATAGTCGGGCGGAGGGTGCTGACGTCGAATTGTCGCGTCAACCCGCTGCCAGCACGGTACTGCCATCCGAATCGCTTACACTGCCGGACCTGTCGCCGACTCCTGGAAGCTGTCATGAACTACGACTCCGCCGTCCCCGCGTTGACCACACTCACAGTCGATCTTGGCGAAGGCATCGCCGAGATTGGGCTCAATCGTCCGCATCGTTCAAACGCCATCGACGAAGCCATGTGGTGCGAGCTGCGCACCGCGTTTGCATGGGCGGACTCGACACCGCCGGTTCGCGTCGTGATTCTCTCGGGTTCCGGACGCAACTTTTGTGCTGGCATCGATCTGGCGATGCTCGCCAGCGTCGCAACGGCGGCGTCTCATCGCGACCAGGCGCGTGGGCGCGAAGTGCTGCGACGTTTGATCCTCGACCTGCAAGACTGCCTGTCCAGCGTGGAACGTTGCCGAAAACCCGTTTTGGCGGCGATTCAAGGTGCCTGCGTCGGCGCCGCGGTTGACCTGGTGACGTGCTGCGACCTGCGTTACGCGGCCGCCGACGCCCAGCTGGCCGTACGCGAGATCGACGTCGGCATGACGCCGGACGTCGGCACGCTGCAGCGTTTACCTCGCCTGATTGCTGACGGCATCGCGCGCGAGCTCGCCTATACCGGACGCGCGATCGGCGGCGACGAGGCGCAGCGCATCGGCCTGGTGAACCAGGTCTTTGCCTCGGTGGACGAGCTGCGCGAACGTGTTCGCCGTGTTGCGCGCACGATCGCGGCAAAGTCGCCGTTGGCGATTCGTGGTAGCAAGGAGATGCTGAACTATGCGCGTGACCATAGCGTCGCCGACGGTCTGAACTACGTTGCCACCTGGAACGCAGCGATGTTGCTGTCCGCCGATTTCGAAGAGGCGATGGCTGCGCAGGGGGAGCGGCGGCCACCAAAGTTCCTCGACTGAGGCGGCAGACGCCACAGCGCTTTCGCCCGTGGACCGCGGCTTGGCGCCAGAGCCGCTGGCAGACCAGGGCGAGGGGCGCTCGCTTTTTCCTACGTAACTGTCGAAATTCTTTACACCGTTTGGCTACCGACAGCCGTCGCCGTTCTTCGTGTCGAGTAAGCCAATGACTTGATTAGCAATACTTTGTCTGGCACGGATCTGGCTTGTCAAAGTCAGGAGGGTGGCGCCGGGTGCGGGCCGTGACTTCCTGGAGACGGGAGGTGTTGTCTCCTTGACCGGCGCACCGGCGGCGACGGATGGCTGCGGCAAAATCGGCGAGCGCGCGGAGTGTTGTCGATCGCTCTGCACGTAAAAAATGGGGGGCGTAGCGTGGAGCTAGCTCAAACACCCGACGATCGTATCGGGGCCGCTATGGACGCCCGGATTGCTCCGGGGGCCGGGATCGCCAAGCACTTGCGCGATTTTTTCAGCAATCCCGCTTTTCGGAGCGCTGAGGGATCCGAGCTGCTCTTCGTCGATAATCCCTTTCATCACCCCTTGCGGCCCAACGACCTCAGCTTCGTTGATTTCAGCCGGCCACTGGCCAGCGGCGAATGGTCGCAGTTGAGCGCGTTGATGGGGCAGCGAAGCTTGCTGTGCGTTTTTGAAGCCGGCCTGCCACTGGTTGGCGAGAGGCCGCTTTCGCCCGCCGCGATCGCCGACCGGGAGCACTTCTACTCCGACGAAAACCGCTGGCGAGGAGAACGAATCCGGCCGTTTCTGGTGCAACATCTGTTCTCCTGGGTCGAGGCGGCAGCCGCAGCGGCTGACGAAGAACCGCTGGCGACAGCGCTCGACCGTAGCCTTGAACAGGCACGAAGTTCTGCGCAACGGGTCTTTGCGGCGATTTCCGACGGCGCCGAGTCGAAGCGCATGGCGACTCTGGCGGCCATTCAGCTCGCTGGCGCCCTGCAGTCACGGGAGCTGGCAATTTCGCGCTGGTCGGCGATCGATTGGGGTGGCGGACTGTCGCGGCTGTTCGCGTTGTTCTCCGATCTGGCACGCGTGACGCAACGCGACCTTCTCCGGCTGGGAAGCGCCTGCGGACTGATGGGCGGTCCACACAGCTATTGGCAGTTCTACTTGCCGACCGCGATCGGAATCAGCAACTACCTCCATCGCTTGGTCAGCGATCCGCGACGGATCGATGAGGCGATTGCCGCGGTGCTGTTTGATCGCTTGCGGTTCGCGTCGCTGGTTGCTGGCTGGCTCGATACGCTGGCGGCAGCGCTGGGAAGTTTGCTGCCGCAGGACTTGTTCTCCCGCCTCACGAACAACGAGATGGCGCGCCTGCGTCAGGACGCGCTTGACGTCCTCGCTGCCCGTGCGCGCTCGGAGGGCGACGGCGTACTTCGTGCGGCCGGACGCGGGATCGACGCAATGCATCGATTGTGGCTGGCGGCGGACGACGACTTCGTCAATCAGGTAATGTGGGCAGGGCGGGTCGACCATTTTCGGCTGCTGGCGAGACGCTACATGGACCTGATCAACACCGGCGACATCGCCGTCGATCTGGAAACGTACGACGAACCGTCGAGTGAGCGCTCGACGACGCACGTCCACGATACGCATCGCCTGCTGGTGATCGAGTCCGGTGAAATGGACTTCTGGAACTCATTGGGTGCCCCTTTGCACCTGGTTCCCGGCGACATGCTCTACGTGCCGCGCCACCGCCTGCACGGCTCGGTGGTCACCTCGGCGCGTTGCGTCTATCACCAGCCGGTGATCAACGACGCGCTGGCGCGCGCTTACGACGCGGCGTGGAACTGACGTCGAGCAGACCTTCGCAGGCGGGCAGCTGGCGGGAGGTAGCGGCGACCCTCTCCGGCGCCGGACCAGCCATCGCCTGGCGGAACCTCGCCGATCGTCTGACGCTCTGCTGGGCGTATGTGCTGGCAAGTTTTCTTCACCTCGACGAGATCGCCTTCGAACGTGAGTCAGAGGGTGGCGCCGTCACGGTGCGCGTCGATGTTCCGCCAGGAACCCCATTGGGCGAACTCCTCGCGGCCAGCGATCGCCTCTTCGCGCCGCGTAATTCGGCGGGTGCGAGCGACGTTCCCCAATGCCTGGTACAACTGAGCGATCGAGACGATCAAAGCGGCCCGGCGCCGTCGTTGTCGGCTTCGGCTAGTGCCTGCGGGCTGGTGTGTTCGCTCATTAGAGCGGACGGGACGATCAGCGTCGTCGTCGCTTATGACCCGCAGCGCCATCAGGCGATCTGGGTTGACCAGCTGATCGAGCATTTCTGCCGGCTGGCGGTGCGAATCACCCGCTCGGAAAGCGTCGATCCGGTTGAATGGCTCGAGGGTCCACGGCGCGAACGCCTTCTGTACGAGTGGAACGCGACGACCGCCGATTACGACGTCGAACAATGCCTGCACTGGCTGGTCGAGCGGCAGGTTGCGCGAACACCGACCGCCGACGCCGCCGAGTTTGAAGGCGAACGGCTGACGTATCGCGAGCTCGATCGGCGAGCGAACGGCCTGGCGAGCCTTTTGGGTCGCCGTGGGGTGGGTCGGGGTGCACGCGTGCCGTTCTGCGCCGAACGATCTTTCGATCTGCTGATTGGCGTTCTCGGCATTCTCAAATGCGGCGCGGCTTACGTTCCGATCGATCCAGACTTCCCTGCCGACCAGAAACGTCAGATTCTGGCCGATTGCGAGCCGCCGCTGGTGCTCGTGCAGCGCCGGTTTGCCGAACGGATGGCGCCATTTTCGACTGACCTTGCCGTCGTCGACGACGCGGACGGCGAAGAAGGGCTCGCTCCGCCAGCGACAGAACCTGGGGACATCGCCTGTGTGATGTACACCTCGGGGTCGACCGGAGCCCCCAAGGGAACGCTGATCGATCACCGTTCGCTGGTCAATAACCTCCTCTGGCTGCAAGCCAACTGGCGCTTGCAGGCTGGCGACAGCGTGCTGCAGAAGACGCCGTTTACGTTTGACGTTTCGATCAAGGAATTGCTCTGGCCGTTGGCGTTTGGCGCCCGCGTCGTGCTCGCTCGCCCTCGCGGGCATCTCGACATGGCTTATCTCGTTCGCCTGATCGCCGATCGCCAGATCACGGTGACCCACTTCGTTCCGTCGCTACTGCAACGTTTTCTCGATACTCCGGGTGCTGGCGACTGTCGGAGCCTCCGTCTCGTCATGTGCGGTGCCGAAGTGCTTCCGCCACGCCTCAAAGATCGCTTCTTTTTCCTGCTCGAGGCAAAGCTGCTGCATCTGTACGGTCCGACCGAGGCAGCGATTTCGGTGACTGGCTGGGAGTGCGAACGCCAGCAGGAAGATCGGGCGGTCATACCCCTCGGTCGAGCGATGAGCAACGTTCAGCTCTATCTGCTCGATCGTTCCGGGCGCCCGGTGCCACCCGGCGTTCCTGGCGAAATCTTCATTGGTGGCGTGGCGGTTGCGCGCGGTTACCTAAAGCGCCCGGAGCTGACTGCGCAGCGCTTTGTTCCCGATCGTTTTCAGCCCAGGAATGAACCCGCAGTTCTCTACCGAACGGGCGATCTCGCACGCTTTCGCCCGGATGGCGTACTCGAGTTCATCGGCCGGATCGACCAGCAGGTCAAGATACGTGGTGCGCGAGTGGAACCGCGCGAGGTCGAGGTGACCCTCAACCGCCATCCGGCGGTGAAGCGAGCGGCCGTTCGGCCGCAGGCCGACCGCAACGGTGAGACACGACTGATCGCCTACGTTCTTCACGAGGAACAATCGTCCTCGTCGGCATTCAGTCTGCGCGAACATTGTGCGTCTGCCTTGCCGGCGTTCATGGTGCCGGCCGCTTTCGTGACGATCGACGCCATGCCGCTCCTGGCGAACGGCAAGATCGACTACTCCCGCTTGCCGGGAGTGTGGGTGGGGGTGGGGGAACGATCATGAGGGCACAATTGACCGAGTCAGCCGAGGCGACGATCTTCGCCGGTTTTCGCGAGCGCTTGTTGCTCGGCAACGGTCGGGCGAATGCCGAAGCGCTTCCGCCCTGGGTGGAGTCGTCGTACCGGACGTTCCGCGAGCGCCTGACGTCGCCGGACTATCCCTGTTACTTTGGTGCCGCCGCCGAGAAGCGGGGCGAGCTCTACTACACGTTTGTCGATGCGAAGAGCGTCGAGTTGATGCCAAACACTTTGGCGAGTTTTCTCGACGCCGCGGAACGTCATCCGGGCGAGCGACGGAATCTCACCCTGTTCTTTGAACCCGACCCCGCATTGCGGACGCACGACCAGTATCGGCAGCGCTTCTGGCGTTTTCTGCGCTTCCTGACGACACGTGACCCCTGTCCATGGCCTGCCGAAGTGCCGTCGAATCCCGATCATCCGCTGTGGGAGTTCGCGTTCGCCGGCCGCTTGATCTTCGTCTTCTGCGCGGCACCGACGTATCGGCGACGCGTCAGCCGCGCTCTCGGACCGGGGATGATCCTCCTCATGCAGCCACGAAGCTCGTTCTTTGGCATCGAAGGCGACAGCGTCGCCGGCGTCGCCGCGCGACGCAAGACCCGCGAGCTGTTGGCCCGTTGGGATCAGTTGCCGCCGCATCCCGATCTCGGCATTTTCGGAGATCCGGCCAATCGGGAGTGGAAACAGTATTTCCTGCCCGACGATCAACGCCTCAGTCGGGGCAAGTGTCCCTTTATGTCACCACCGGCACATGCATCCGCGGACGAGGCGAAAACATAGAGCGGCGGCGCGACGACAGTTATTCATCGTGGTTCCCGGTGCTCATTCGTGGCGCCGGCTGGTGCCGATGGCACGCAGGAAATCATTGCGCAGTTGTGGGCAGCGTTCAAGTTCGCCAAGGAAGGTCTGGGTGACAACGCGTTCGTCGCCGCGTCGATCTTCGCCGAGCAGGAGGCACAACTGCTCGGCCTCGACGACGCAAGCTGCGCCGCGGGCTTTGCCGTAACCCATCAATGCTTCGGCGATGTCACGCGTCATCCATTCCTGGTACGTAAAGCGATGGCCAATGGCGTCGACCATGCGCGCGATGCGGCCAAAACCGTGCAAGCGTCCGCCCGGCAGATAGGCGACGTGTGCCAACCCACGAAAGGGAACGAGATGGTGTGGACAAACGCCATGGACGGCGATACCGCGGACGACAATGAGATCGCTGCGCGAGTCGACGAAGCCTTCTCCCAGCTCGCTCGCCGGGTCACGTGCATAGCCACCGAGCAGACGTCGTTGCCAGAGCTCACGCACGCGCTGCGGCGTACGTCCGAGGTGGACGCTGCTCGCGTCAACGCCGCACGCCGCGAGCAAAGCGGCGACGGCGCTTTCGAACGCGCCGGCGTCGAACGGTCGTGTCTGCGAAATACCGAAGTCGCTGGGCAGAGGTGAGTCCTGATCGTGGCTGAACGAGTCGGGCATGAGATCGCCGCCTCAAGAAGGAGCACCAGACATCATACACGCGTCGGTTCGACAGCTCGTGTCGCAGCGCAATCGCAGCGCAATAATCGTGCGGCGCTTCGCCTGCACGCACGATTTCCTGAAGCCGGCTCGGCTACGGGCGCCAGTGATGAGCGATAATGCCAGCCTTGGCAATCGGTGGTAGCCAGCACGCAAGGACGGCGGCTACCTTCACCGCGCGGGAAGGACAGGAATGAAGCGGGTTGATGATTTTCGCCTCACGTTCGGCAACAGGGAACTCGTCCCGATTGTCATTGGCGGCATGGGGGTCGATATCTCGACCGCTGAGCTGGCGCTCGAGGCGGCGCGTCTGGGCGGTGTTGGCCACATCTCCGACGCGATGGTGAATACTGTCGCCGACCGGCGTTTCAACGCCAAGTTCGTCAAGGACAAGCTGCGCCAGTACAAGTTCAACGTGGCCAACAGCGACAAGTCGATGGTCCGTTTTGACCTCGATCAACTGACTAAAGCCACCAAAATGCACATCGGCAAGACGATGGAGGCGAAGCGGGGCGACGGGCTGATCTTCGTCAACTGCATGGAAAAGCTGACCATGAACGCGCCACGCGAGACGCTGCGCGTGCGGATGTCGGCCGCGCTCGACGCCGGAATCGACGGCATCACTTTGGCCGCCGGTTTGCATCTTGGCTCGTTCGCGCTGATTGAGGACCATCCGCGCTTTCGCGATGCGAAGCTGGGTATCATCGTCTCGTCACTACGTGCCTTGCAGCTGTTTCTCCGCAAGACGGCGCGCTGCAATCGGCTGCCGGACTATGTGATCGTCGAGGGTCCTCTGGCTGGCGGCCACCTTGGGTTTGGAATGGATTGGGCAGCGTACGACTTGGCGACCATCTTTGCCGAGATTTATCGCCATCTGCAGGCCGAACAGTTGGCCATTCCGCTGATCCCCGCCGGCGGGATTTTTTCCGGCAGCGACGCCGTGTCTCTTCTCGAACAAGGGGCAAGCGCCGTGCAGGTGGCGACGCGCTTCACCGTGTCGAAAGAATGCGGCCTTCCCGAAGACGTCAAGCAACGCTATTTTCAGGCGACTGAAGATCAGATCGAAGTCAACCAGATTTCGCCTACCGGCTATCCGATGCGAATGTTGAGCAGCAGCCCGGCGATCGGTGATGGCATTCGGCCGAACTGCGAGGCCTACGGGTACTTACTCGACAGCAACGGCAGCTGCTCGTACATCACGGCGTACAACCGCGAAGTCGACGCCCATCCCGGTGTCAAACGCGTATCCGTACGCGACAAGACCTGTTTGTGCACCCAAATGCGCAATTTTGACTGCTGGACCTGTGGCCATTATGCCTACCGGCTCAAGGAAACGTCGCGCCGTTTGCCCGATGGGAGCTGGCAATTGCTCGACGCCGAGCACATCTTCCACGACTACCAATTTAGCACCGACGGCCGCATCGCACTGCCGCCCGAGTAGGGGCGGATGTTGGCGGCAGTCATCCGGCAAACCGGCCGCCCGCGACCGTGCTAGCTTATCGTCATGGTTTTCACGCCGGCAATCACGCCGACGTTTTCAAGCACGTTGTTCTCGTCGCGCTGCTTCGTTACCTGTGCGGTAAAGAAAAGCCGTTCTGGTACGTCGACACCCACGCCGGTGCCGGTCGCTACTCGCTCTTGTCGCCGATGGCCGAGAAGCTTGGCGAGTACCGCGATGGCATTGCGCGCCTGTGGGCGCGTGACGACGTACCGTCGGCAGTTGCCGACTACCTCGACTTGGTACGCGCGGAGAACCCGGACGGACAGCTGCGGACTTATCCGGGATCTCCGTTCTTGGCGGCGGCAACCACGCGTGCTCACGACAGACTGCGGCTCTACGAACGGCACCGCCAGGACCTCGCTCGATTGCGCGAAAGCCTGGTCGACGCCGGAGAACGCGTCCTCGTTGCTGACGAGGACGGTTTTCTGGGTTTGAGAGCGCTGTTGCCCCCACCCCCCCGACGAGCATTGGTGCTGATCGATCCGTCGTATGAAGAGAAGCGTGACTATCAACGCGTGGTGGTCGCGCTCCGGGACGCGGTGACACGCTTTCCTGGTGGCGTGTACATGGTCTGGTATCCGCAGCTGGTCCGGCTCGAGGCCCATGAACTCCCGCGCCGATTGCAGCAGGTCCCGGTTGCCAAGTGGCTTAACGTGTCCCTGCAAGTGACGACCCCGTCGGCCAGCGGCATCGGCCTGTTCGGCAGTGGCGCGTTCATCATCAATCCGCCGTGGACGCTGGAAGCGACGTTACAAGCGGCGATGCCTTTCCTCACCCAAGTGCTCGCACAGGATGACAGCGCCCGCTTTTCGCTGACGAGCAAGGCGACGACCCAGAACGCGGCTGATTAGCACTCGCCCGGGATGGCCGTAACCAATACTGGGCAATCGTTCGCCTAATGTTCGCCTAATCTGTACGCGAAGCCTTACGGCTCGAACCGTAACTGCGGGCGACCGGATAGCGCGTGGCGTTCTTTTCGAGTTTGCGTTGTGCAGCGCGATCGAGGTCGATGCCCGCCTTATTGGCGACCAGCAAGAGATAAATCAGCACGTCCGCACACTCGTCGCTTAGCGCTTCGCGAGTGCGGGCGTCGGCAGCGAGCGCAGCAACCTCTTCCTCGCTTTTCCATTGCGTCAGTTCGAGCAACTCGGCCGCCTCCAGATTCAGCGAGACGATCAGGTTGCGCAGGCTGTGAAACTGGGCCCAGTTCCGTTCATCACGGAAGGCGAGGACTTGTCGGGTGAGTTCGGCGAACGGGTCCATCCGCTCAGGCAAAGAAGCGATCCGCGACAGCGGCCGGGATGACCATCCCGGTCAAGCGTGCTCGCTGCAGGAGTTCCCAGTAGTAGCGATAGGACGCTCGATCATGCAGGCGACCTGCATGCTGGATCGGCCCCCAATCGCAGTCCTGAGCGGCGATGAGAATTTCCACCGCCGCTTCAACCTCCGAAAAGTCGGGACGCATGGCTTCGACGATCGGCAGGATCTGGTTGGGATGAATGCTCCACATGCGCAGAAACCCGAACTCCTGGCGAGCGCGCTGTGCGTCACGGCGGATAAGGTCCACGTCCCGCAGTTCGGTCGTGACGTTGTGCGCGGGTAGGGCACCGTTGGCGAGCGCCGCCGCGGCGATCTGACACTTCGCGCGGACGATCAGAGGGTGCTCGAACTGTCCAGGGCTGACCATTGCCGAAGCAGGGATCGCACCGTGATGGTCACTCACGAAGTCCATCAGGCCAAAATCAAGGCACTCGACTTCCGGTATCGCGGCGATGTCCCACGCTTCGCGCAAGGCGCGCTCGGTTTCGATCAAGACGTGCACGGGAATCGGCCGCAAAACACCGGCGACACGGCAAACCCGTTGCACTTCAGCGAGCTGCGTACGGACGTCGTCGCCACCACGCACCTTGGGTAGCGTCAGGTAGGCGAGTCGCGCGCCCGTTTCACCGACAAGGATTTCGACCTCCTGCCGCCACGCGGGATGGGTGACATCGTGAATGCGCGCACCGACGCGGCAGAATCGATTCTCTTCCGAGGCGATCAAGCGAGCGATCATTTCCGCGTGCTGGCGGTCTGCGCCCGCGCGAGTACCGTCCTCGCAGTCGCAAGTCAGGTCGAAAACCGGACCCAACTGCTGTTGGAGCCGCAGCGCCTTGGCGATCAGTTTTTCCGACCCGGCGTAGTGATCTACCGCGGGTAGCGAGGGTAACGACCGTTCGCCAGCAAAGAGAATGTCTTGTGGGTGACTGAGGGGTCTACTGGTCACGTCGATTGACGGCAAAAAGGAAGCCGCGACCGTGGCCGCGGCTTCCGGCAACGAGGGTACAAAGTCAAAGCATCTGTTCGACGGCAGATCTCTCGTCGAGCAACTCCTTCAACGTTTTGTTCATCTTGTCGCGTGAATAATCGTCGATTTCGATCCCCTGAATGACTTTCACATCGCCGCCTTTGCATTCGCATGGAAAGCCGAAGACGACACCGGTGGGTATGCCGTAGGAGCCATCAGACGGAATACCCATAGTCACCCATTCGTCAGAGCCGAGGAACCAGTCGTGCATGTGATCGATCGCCGCATTGGCCGCCGAAGCGGCGGACGACACGCCACGCGCGTCGATAATCGCTGCCCCCCGCTTGCCAACGGTGGGCAGGAAGACGTCGTTGTTCCACGCCACATCGTTGATCAAGGCCTTGACATTGTCGCCGTTCGACGTGCACTGGCGATAGTCGGCGTACATGGTTGGCGAATGGTTGCCCCAGACGACGAGGCGCTTAAAGCTTGACACGGGTCGCCCGGTCTTGGCAGCGAGTTGCGAGAGGGCGCGGTTGTGGTCCAAGCGCAACATCGCATGATAGTTGTTGGGGTTGGTCCGGCCAACCTTGGCCGCCGCGGCGCCAGCAATCAGCGCATTGGTGTTACAGGGGTTGCCGACCACGAGAACACGGACGTTCTCCTTCGCATTTTCCGCAATCGCCTTGCCTTGAACAGTGAAGATTGCGCCGTTCGCCGTCAGCAAGTCGGCACGTTCCATCCCTGGGCCGCGCGGACGCGCACCAACCAGGAGGCAGCAGTCGGCATCGGCAAACGCGGCGTTGGGATCGTCGGTGGCAAACATGCCCGCAAGGAGCGGGAATGCGCAGTCATCGAGTTCCATCATTACCCCCTGGCACGCCTTTTGCGCGACCGGCAGGTCAAGCAGCTGGAGGATCACTGGTTGGTCCTTGCCCAGCATTTCGCCGGAAGCGATCCGGAAAAGAAGACTGTAACCAATCTGGCCGGCAGCGCCGGTGACCGCAACGCGAATGGGGGATTTGGACATGAATCAGCTCCTGTTGTAGAGAGGGGAGGGACCCGTTGAGCGAAAAGCGATCAACCTTGCCTTGGAAACGCAGACGCTCAAGGCGGGCAGCAAATCGAGCCAATCATAGAAGCTAAGCCAAGGCAGTGTCAAACATATCTTATGTGTTATATATGACATCATTCCATTAAGGCGGGATGGACGCCGGGAGAAAACTGTGCTGAAATGACGTGCCATGACTCGGTCCACGTCGCAGCATGTTCCGACTTTTAGTCCACTCTACCGGCAGATCAAGGATTTGATCATGCGTCAGTTGGCGTCCGGCGAGTGGGGGCCGGGCGATTCGATACCGAGTGAGTCTGAACTGGCTGGTCGCTTTGGCGTCAGCCAGGGAACGGTGCGCAAGGCAGTCGATGAGATGGCCGCAGAGAACCTGCTTGTTCGGCAACAAGGGAAAGGCACCTTTGTGGCCACGCACAAAGATCCTGGTTCCTACTTTCGTTTCTTGCGGCTCCGCGCCAACGACGGAGAGCCAAGGTCGTCGCTGAGCATACCGCTGGAGTGCTGGCGCGCCAAAGCCGGCCCAGACGTTGCGCGAACGCTGGCGATCGAGCCAGGGGCAGCGATTACCATTGTGCGTCGCCTGCTCAAGCTGGGTGACGAGCCTGTGGTCTTTGACGAAATCTACTTGCCAAGCGAGCTGTTTCCGGACCTTTCACTCGATGTTCTGGGTTCGGGTGAGTCGCTGTACAGCTTGTTCGAGACCCGTTATGGCGTTCGCATGATTCGCGCCGACGAGAGACTGCGCGCCATTGCCGCTGACCGGGTGAGCGCGGAGCTGCTGCAGATTGCCGACGGCAGCCCACTGTTGCTGGTCGAACGGGTGACGTTTACGTATGACGACAAGCCGGTTGAATGGCGGCGCGGCTTCTATTCCACACGCAACTATCATTATCACAATCGCCTTGGTTGAACCAGTTCACGCGATGACATACAAGTTGGCGTGGGTAGCTTCGGTTATAATTCCGGGTGGTTTCCGGCAACGCTCAGGCGCCGCAACGGTGCCTGCTTTATGGGTAAGGGACAAGGTGCATGGCAGAGATGACAATCAAGAAGCGGCGTCCTAAGAACTTGGACTTGCCGACGATCAGGTTACCGCTACCCGGTATCCTGTCGATCCTCCACCGGGTCAGTGGAGCCGTTCTCTTCCTCTTGCTGCCGTTCCTCCTCTGGCTGTTGGACGGGAGTCTGCGTTCCAGCGAGGGCTTTGCTGCGGCGAAAAGCGTCGTCGCCCACCCGTTATTGAAGATCGTTCTTTTCGGCTTGCTGTGGTTGTACATGCACCATTTCTGCGCCGGAATTCGCTATCTGTTGCTGGACCTGGACAAAGGGGTCGACCTGGAGGCGGCGCGCTTGTCAAGCAAGGTCGTGTTTGTGGTCAGCATCGCGCTGACACTGATCATCGGAGTCAAAGTGATATGGTAAATCGTCTTCTGGTAGGCGCTCACTACGGCCTCAAGGACTGGATCATCCAGCGAGCGACTGCGGTCATCATGGCCGCCTACACGGTGTTGTTTGCGGTCGTGGTTTGCGCCGTCGGGCCTGACTCATTCGACGCCTGGCGCGGTCTGTTTGCCAATGGTTTCGTGAAATTTGCGACCTTCCTGTTCTTCGTCAGCCTTTTTTACCATGTCTGGATCGGCGTCCGCGACATCTGGATGGACTACATCAAGCCGGCCGGGCTGCGTTTCGCGTTGATGCTTCTGACCGCGGCGGTGCTGGTCGGATATACCGGTTGGGCAGTTCAGATACTGTGGAGAGTGTGAGTGAACAAACAATCCGTTCCAATAAGGAAATTCGACGCAGTCATCGTCGGTGCAGGTGGCGCCGGCTTACGCGCGGCGATCCAGTTGTCCGAAGCGGGCTTGAAGACGGCGGTTCTGTCGAAGGTTTTCCCGACTCGCTCGCACACCGTCGCCGCTCAAGGAGGCGTTTCGGCGTCGCTTGGCAACTCGGAGGAGGATCACTGGCACTGGCACATGTATGACACAGTCAAAGGTTCGGACTGGCTCGGCGACCAGGATGCGATCGAATACATGTGTCGTATGGCGCCGGAGGTGGTGGTCGAACTTGAACACTTTGGCATGCCTTTTGACCGTACTGACGAAGGCAAAATCTATCAGCGCCCGTTTGGTGGCCACATGTCCAATTTTGGCGACAAGCCAGTGCGCCGAGCGTGCGCTGCAGCCGACCGCACCGGACACGCCATGTTGCACGCCCTTTATCAGCGTAACGTTCGGGCGAACACGCAGTTCTTCGTCGAATGGATGGCGCTCGACCTGATCCGCAGTCGCTCCGGGCAGGTGCTGGGGGTGATCGCTCTGGAGATGGAGACTGGTGACGTCGTCGCTTTTCACGCCAAGGCGACGGTCTTCGCCACGGGCGGCGCCGGACGCATCTACTACTCGTCGACCAATGCCTTCATCAATACCGGTGACGGCCTGGGGATGGCGGCGCGTGCCGGGTTGGCGCTCGAAGACATGGAGTTTTGGCAATTCCATCCGACGGGAGTCGCGGGCGCCGGCGTCTTGATCACCGAGGGTGTCCGTGGCGAGGGGGGGATTCTGCGCAACTCGTCGAATGAACGCTTCATGGAGCGTTACGCACCGAACGCCAAGGATCTCGCGTCGCGTGACGTCGTCTCCCGCGCGATGGTTACCGAAATCAACGAGGGCCGTGGTTGTGGGCCCAACAAGGACTTTGTCCTGCTCGACATCACGCATCTCGATCCGGCCGTCATCATGAAGCGCTTGCCCGGAATCCGCGAGATCTCGATCCAGTTTGCCGGAATTGACCCGATCAAGGCGCCGATTCCGGTCGTCCCGACGTGCCACTACCAAATGGGCGGCATACCGACCAACTACAAGGGCCAAGTCGTCGCCGACGAGGGGACTCCGGTGAAGGGCTTTTACGCCGCGGGTGAGGTCGCGTGTGCGTCGGTGCACGGGGCCAATCGCCTGGGAACCAATTCGCTGCTCGACCTGCTGGTTTTCGGCAAGTCCTCGGGAGATTCCGTGATCGAGGATCTTCGTCACGGTGCGATCGACCTTGGTGAATTGCCGGCGGACTTTGCCGAGCCCACGCTGGCGCGCCTGGATCGTCTCGACAGCCAGACCGGAGGCGCCAACGTCAACGAAACACGGCTCGATCTGCAGCGCACGATGCAAAAGCACTGTGGCGTCTTCCGCTTCAAGGACATGTTAAGCGACGGCGTGAGGAAGATTCTCGAGATCGAAAAGGCCGTAGCGCAGAGCGAAATACGCGA
Organism: uncultured Candidatus Accumulibacter sp.; assembly: GCA_964420975.1. GTDB lineage: Bacteria > Pseudomonadota > Gammaproteobacteria > Burkholderiales > Rhodocyclaceae > Accumulibacter. The sequence continues at coordinate 167,984 of CAYQVH010000003.1, read as the reverse complement.
CAAGTCAAAGGTCTGGAACACGGCACGGGTCGAGGCGCTGGAGCTCGACAACCTGATCGAGGTGGCCAAGGCGACGATGGTTTCCGCCGAAGCCCGCAAGGAATCACGAGGGGCACACGTTCGGGATGACGCGCCGGATACGCCTGAGCGTCCCAACGGTCGTGACGACATAAACTGGCACAAGCACACGCTATGGCATCGCGAGAACAACACGCTGAGTTACAAGCCGGTGACGATGAAGCCGCTGTCGGTCGAGAGCATCGCGTTGAAGACGCGGTCCTACTGATCGTGCGTAAGGGAGTCTAGAAAAATGGCCACCAGTACCCTGCAGTTCAAGATCTATCGCTACGATCCCGACAAGAACGATGCCCCTTATATGCAAGACCTGTCGGTTGAAGTCGATTTCTCCGTTGATCGGAAATTGCTGGACATCCTCACGCGGCTGAAGGCGAAGGACGACTCGCTCGCTTATCGGCGGTCATGCCGCGAGGGCATTTGCGGTTCTGATGCGATGAACATCAATGGTAAGAATGGCTTGGCCTGTCTTACCGAAATCAAGGACTTGAAGCAGCCGGTTGTGCTTCGCCCGCTGCCGGGACTGCCCGTGATCCGGGACCTGATTGTCGACATGAGTCAGTTCTTCAAGCAGTACCACTCGGTGAAACCCTATCTGATCAACAACGATCCGCCACCAGAACGCGAAAGGCTGCAGTCACCCGAAGAACGCGAGGAACTCAACGGGCTCTACGAATGCATCCTCTGCGCCTGCTGCTCGACCTCGTGCCCGTCGTTCTGGTGGAACCCCGACAAATTCGTCGGTCCCGCAGGTTTGCTCAACGCTTATCGTTTCATTGCCGACACCCGCGATCAGGCGACCAATGCTCGTCTTGACGACCTCGAGGATCCCTACCGTCTCTTCCGCTGTCACACGATCATGAATTGTGTCGACGTCTGCCCGAAGGGTCTGAATCCGACCCGAGCGATCGGCAAGATCAAGGAAATGATGGTCCGCCGGGCCATCTGATGGAGGAAAAGGAGAAACTTAATCGTCTGCGGTGGCGCTGTACGCGCCGTGCGATGCTGGAAATGGATCTGTTGCTCGGAGGGTTTCTCGACAACGTCTTTCCGACACTGACTCGCGAGCAGGCGGATGCTTTTGCCCAGTTGGCCGACCTTGAGGATGTGGACTTGTGGTCACTAATCAAAGGCAGTCGGCCATGTGTTGACCCAGTGCAGGCGGAAGTCCTCGCGCTGTTGCGTGACGTAAGAGTTAAGTAAGGAAGTTGCCATAGCCTTGGTGGCTTCCTGTTCGCAGCTGTAACCTGAAACCTGAACGGGGATAAGAGAATGACGACGGAACGCAAGGCAACCCTGATCATCGACGGCAAGGATCCTGTCGAGTTTCCCATCCTGACGCCGACGCACGGCAACGACTGCATCGACATTCGCACCTTGGGCAGCAAAACGGGCCTGTTTACGTACGATTCAGGCTACTTGTCGACGGCCAGTTGCCGCTCGACCGTCACCTTCATTGACGGCGACAAGGGCGAGTTGCTCTATCGTGGCTACCCAATCGAACAACTGGCAGAGAAGTGCAACTTTCTCGAGGTCGCCTATCTGTTGTGGAACGGAGAGTTGCCGACGGCCGTACAGAAAGTCAAGTTTGAGAGAAACATCAAGGAACACACCATGGTGCACGAGCAGCTGGTGAAGTTCTATCATGGCTTTCGTCGTGACGCGCATCCGATGGCCGTGTTGGTGGGTGTCGTCGGTGCCTTATCTGCGTTCTACCACGAGGCCGAGAACTTTGCCGACCTCGAACACCAGAACATCAGTTTTAACCGGATTGTCGCCAAGCTGCCGACGATCGTCGCCATGGCGTACAAGTATCACCGCGGCGAGCCTTTCATGTATCCGCGCAATGACCTCGACTACACGGCGAACTTCATGCACATGATGTTCGGAACGCCGTGCGAGAGATACGAACCGAATCCGGTTCTGGTGCACGCCTTGGATACCATCTTCACCCTCCACGCGGATCACGAGCAAAACGCGTCGACGTCAACCGTCCGCCTCTCCGGTTCTTCTGGCGCCAACCCTTACGCTTGCATTTCCGCGGGTATCGCGTGTCTGTGGGGTCCGGCACACGGTGGCGCCAACGAGGCGTGCCTCGAAATGCTCGAGGAGATACACGACGTCTCGCGCGTCGGCAAGTACATTGCGCGCGCCAAGGACAAGAACGACGACTTCAAGTTGATGGGCTTTGGTCATCGCGTTTACAAGAACTTCGATCCGCGCGCCAAACTGATGCGCAAGATCTGCAGCGATGTGCTGCGGGAGCTCGGACTCGAGAACGACCGCCTGTTCAAGCTGGCTCTCGAACTTGAAAAGATTGCGCTCGAGGACGATTACTTTATCGAGAAGAAGTTGTACCCCAACGTCGACTTTTATTCGGGAATTGTGCAGAAGGCGCTTGGCATTCCGAACACGATGTTTACCTGCATCTTCGCCCTCGCGCGCACAGTCGGCTGGATGACGCAGTGGGAAGAAATGATCAACGATCCGGAGTACAAGATTGGTCGTCCACGCCAGCTCTATGTCGGGACGGCCCGGCGCGACGTGGTTTCGGTCGATCAGCGATAAGTCGACACCCTTGGAAGGGCGGCAGTCGAGTGCCGCCTTTTTTTCGCTCGGTCGTGTTTACAAACATCGAAAAGCGAGTGGCTAGCGTACGAACGACGGGATCTATCGACTCGATGACCAACACACGTTGGCCGGACGAGCGGTTCTGTCGTAGCGCTGCTGGCTCTACCGGAGTGTGCGCACCCGGCCATGCTTGTGAACGAATGCCTTACCGCACCGATGAGCGCCCGCGCAACGGATTCGTTAACCAGTCGTTCACAAGTGCTTGGGTGGCTTGGAAGCAGGATTGCAACCACGGGTAACTGCCATGATGAATCAGCTTTTTGGTAATTCTCTCCTCTTTGGCGGCAACGCGCCCTTTGTCGAGGAACTGTACGAGAACTATCTCGACAATCCGGGTTCGGTTTCTGAGCAATGGCGCGACTACTTCGACAAGCTGGCGCAACTGCCCGGCCACGTTGCCCGCGACGTCCCTCACCTCCCGGTCATCAATGCCTTCGCCGATCAGGCGAAGCGAGGCGGTTACCGAGCGACGGCGATAGCTCCGATAGACGATCGGAAGCAGGTCGGAATCCTGCAAATGATTACCGCCTATCGCTTTATCGGCGACCGTTGGGCGAACCTCGATCCGCTGAAGCGCACGCCGCGTCCAGAGCTCCCGCAACTTGACCCGACGCATTACGGGCTGTCAGATGCCGATCTACCTACGGTGTTCAACGCTGGCTCCTTCATGGGAACCCCCGATCACGCGACCTTTGGTCAGATCTATGACGCCTTGAAGGCAACCTATTGCGGCTCGATTGGCGTCGAGTATATGTATATTAGTTCGACGCCGGAAAAGCGATGGATCCAGGATCGCCTCGAGCGCATTCATTCGAAGCCGACCTATTCCACTGCCGAGCGCATGCGAATGCTCGAGCGCTTGACCGCTGCGGAGACGCTCGAACGTTATCTGCACACCCGCTATGTCGGACAGAAGCGCTTTTCTCTGGAAGGCGGCGAGTCGCTGATCGTGGCCATGGACCAGCTGATCCGTGCCGCCGGCACCAGCGGAGTTGACGAGATTGTTGTTGGTATGGCTCATCGTGGCCGGCTAAATGTGCTGGTTAACACCTTGGGTAAGGCGCCAGCCATGCTCTTCGAGGAGTTCGAAGGCAAAAAGGCGCAGGAATTGAGCGCTGGAGACGTCAAGTACCACATGGGCTACTCGTCGGACGTCTCGACGCCTGGCGGCCCGTGCCACCTGACCCTGGCGTTCAACCCGTCACACCTGGAAATCGTCAACCCGGTAGTCGTCGGATCGGTTTTTTCGCGCCAACGGCGGCGTGGCGAGAACGGCAAGGACAAGGTCCTCGCCGTCTTGATCCACGGCGACGCGGCAGTCGCCGGTCAAGGGGTCAATCAGGAGACGTTGAACTTCTCCCAGACACGTGGTTTCGGCGTCGGTGGTGCCGTGCATATTGTTGTCAACAATCAGATTGGATTCACGACGTCTGATCCGCGCGACTTCCGCTCGTCACTCTATTGCACCGACCTCTTCAAGATGGCCGAAGCGCCGATTTTCCACGTCAACGGGGATGATCCCGAGGCGGTCGCGCTGGTGACGACGATCGCTGCCGACTATCGCAAGACGTTCAAGAAAGACGTCGTGGTCGACATCGTCTGCTATCGCAAGCTCGGTCACAACGAGCAGGATGAACCGATGGTCACGCAGCCGCTGATGTACAAGAAGATTCAGCAGCACCCCGGAACGCGGAAGCTCTACGCCGACAAGCTGGTGGCGGAGGGGGCCCTGGCGAGGGAAGGTCCCGACGAGATCATCGCGGATTACCGCGCTCACCTCGATCGCGGTGAGCTGCTCTATAACCCCGTTCTTGCCGGCTACAAGCATCCGATGACGATCGACTGGACGCCGTTCATCTCGGCGAATTACGTCGAAACTTGCGACACCAAGGTGCCGGTCGCCGAGTTGCGGCGACTGTCGGAGGCGATAACAAGGATTCCCGAGAACTTCACTCTCCACAGCCGGGTCAAGAAGATCATTGACGACCGTCGACTGATGGGGGAAGGCAGACTGCCCGTCGATTGGGGGATGGCCGAGAACCTTGCTTATGCCTCCCTGCTCGTATCCGGGTACGGCGTTCGCGTGACCGGAGAGGACGTTGGCCGCAGTACCTTCTTTCACCGGCACGCTGCGCTGCATGATCAGAACCGCGAGAACTGGGACCACGGCACCTATTACCCGCTGGCCAATCTGCAGGAGCGGCAAGGTAGTTTCCAGTGCTTTGATTCGGTACTGTCGGAAGAAGCGGTGCTGGGCTTCGAGTATGGCTACTCGTCGGCCAATCCTTACGAACTGGTCGTGTGGGAAGCGCAGTTCGGCGACTTTGCGAATGGCGCGCAGGTAGTCATCGACCAGTTCATAGCTTCTGGCGAGGCGAAGTGGGGTCGGGCGAGCGGCTTGGTGCTTCTGCTTCCACACGGTTACGAAGGACAGGGGCCGGAACACTCTTCTGCCCGCATCGAACGCTACATGCAGCTCTGTGCGGAGATGAACATGGAAGTATGCCAGCCGACGACGGCGGCGCAAGTTTTCCACATGCTGCGTCGGCAGGCCATTCGCAACCAGCGTAAGCCGCTGATCGTCTTTTCGCCGAAATCGCTGCTAAGGCACAAGGACGCAACTTCGGCCCTCGAAGATCTGAGCGACGGTGAGTTTCAACGGGTCATTGGCGAGGTCGAGCCCCTCAACGCGAAGAAGGTGACGCGGGTGATCTTTTGCTCGGGCAAGGTTTACTACGAACTCCTTGCAGCGCGGCAGGAAAGAAAGCTCGCGCATATCGCGATTGCCCGTCTTGAACAGCTCTATCCCTTTCCGCAAGAGTCGTTTCAGCATGAATTGGCCAAGTATCCGAAAGCAACCGAAATCGTCTGGTGCCAGGAAGAACCGCGAAATCAGGGGGCATGGTACTGGATTGCGTCACGGCAGCACTTGTCGCGTTCGCTGAGTGACAAGCAACACCTGCTGCTCGTCTCTCGTCCTGCGTCGGCGTCTCCGGCGGTGGGTTACTACAGCAGACACAATGCCCAACAAAAGGCTCTGATCGATTCCGCACTGGGTGAGATCGAGTACTACAAACTGGCCTAGAACGGAGTCAACATGATCATCGACGTCAAAGTTCCACAGCTTTCCGAATCGGTCGCTGAGGCGACTCTGGTTTCTTGGCACAAGAAAGCGGGGGAGGGGGTTACGCGGGACGAAAACCTGATCGACATCGAAACCGACAAGGTCGTGCTCGAGCTGCCAGCACCAGATTCCGGGGTACTGGTTGAGATTGTCAAAGGCGACGGCGAGACGGTTGTCTCCGGCGAAGTGATTGCGCGGATTGATACCAAAGCGCAGGCCGGCACCGTGGTTGTTGCTGCCCAGCCTAAGGACGCCAAAGCGGTTGAACCGGTGGTGGTGGCGCCGCCAGTAAGCGAAGAAGTCGCGCCTGTCGCTTCAGACCACGTGGTGTTGCCGGCAGCGCGAAAGATTCTGGAAGAAAAGGGAGTCCCCGCCTCGGAGGTTGCAGGAAGCGGACGCGGCGGCCGGGTTACCAAGGCAGACGCGTTGGCGGCTCAAGCGCCGACGGTCAAGCCGGCGGCCAAGCAGCCGGTCGAGTCGAGCGCCAAGCCCGCCGAGTCGACCGCGGTCGCAGCACCCTCGTCACCCTTCGTGACCAACCCACCCTCCAGTCTCCCGCCAGCGCCGCCGGTAGCGGTCCCTCTGGGCGAGCGGCCGGAACAGCGGGTGCCCATGTCACGCCTGCGTGCTCGAGTTGCTGAACGACTTCTGCAGTCGCAAACCAGCAACGCCATCCTGACAACGTTCAACGAAGTCAACATGGGCCCGGTGATGGCTCTGCGCAAACAATACGGCGAGCGGTTTGAAAAGACGCACGGAGTTCGACTGGGTTTCATGGCTTTCTTTGTCAAGGCGGCGGTCGCGGCGCTGCAAAAGTTTCCGATCCTGAACGCTTCGGTTGACGGCAATGACATTGTTTACCATGGCTATATTGATATCGGGATCGCCGTCGGCAGTCCTCGTGGTCTGGTCGTTCCCATCCTTCGTGATGCCGACCAGATGTCGTTTGCCGATATTGAAAAAACGATCGGCGAATTTGGTGTCAAGGCGAAGGACGGCAAACTGTCACTGGAGGAGCTTACCGGCGGGACCTTCTCGATATCCAATGGCGGTGTTTTTGGGTCGATGCTGTCAACGCCCATCATCAACCCACCGCAGTCCGCAATTCTCGGCATTCACGCGACCAAAGACCGGCCGGTGGTTGACAACGGACAGATCGTCATCCGCCCGATCAGCTATCTGGCCATGTCGTACGATCATCGCATTATCGACGGTCGAGAGGCGGTGCTCGGTCTGGTAACGATGAAAGAGGCCCTCGAAGACCCGGCCCGCCTATTGCTCGGCGTCTAACACCCGCCGCGCTTGCCGCTCAACGCGAACAATTAGGGGCAGGGTTTCACCGAGAATGTCCTGGTGTCGGGCGTCTCTTGATAAGGAGAAGTGACATGTCGAAGCAGTATGACGTTCTGGTCATCGGCGGCGGCCCAGGGGGCTACGTGGCAGCAATCAGAGCGGCGCAGCTCGGTTTTCGCGTCGCCTGCTGCGAGTCGAATCCCTACGCAGACCCAAAAGGCGAGCCGCGTCTCGGCGGAACCTGCCTGAACGTCGGTTGCATACCGTCCAAGGCCTTATTGCACACCTCGCACCTGTTTGACGAGCTGGGCCATAGTTTTGCCGACCAGGGGATCTGCGTGGCAGCACCGATCATTGACGTCGCACGCATGATGAGTCGAAAGAATGCGATCGTCAAACAGCTGACGAGTGGCGTCAAGAGCCTTTTCAAGAAGAACAAGGTAGCCCTGCTCAACGGTCATGGCGCCCTGGTTGGCCGTAAAGTGTCGGACGACCATGAAGTTTGGCAAATCAGAGTCGGACACGAACTGGTCGAGGCGACGCAGGTAGTCGTTGCCACGGGTTCGAAAGCACGGCATCTCTCCGGCGTGCCGGTGGACAACGAAGTGGTTTGCGACAACGTCGGTGCCCTGGAATTTGATTCGGTGCCGAAGACCCTGGCGGTGATTGGCGCGGGTGTGATTGGGCTGGAGATGGGCAGCGTCTGGAGTCGGCTAGGCGCCGACGTGACGATTCTCGAAGCACTCCCCGAGTTTCTTTCCCTGGCAGACGCGGATCTGGCGAAGGAGGCGGCGAAAATTTTCGCCAAACAGGGATTGAAAATCGTCACCGGAATCGAAGTCGGCGACGTCAAGGTCTCCCAGAAAGGCGTTTCGATCGACTATACCGACAAGGAAGGTAATCCCCAAAAACTGGACGCCGAGCGCCTGATCGTTTCGGTTGGCCGGATTCCGAATACTGACGGACTGGATGCCGAAAAGGTCGGACTGCAACTCAATGAACGCGGTCAAATCGTGGTCGACGCGCACGGTCGCACGAATCTGCCGGGAGTATGGGCAGTTGGCGACGTCGTAGCCGGCCCGATGCTGGCACACAAAGCGATGGAGGAGGGGGTAATGGTCGCCGAGCGGATGGCTGGCCAAGCCGGGCATTGCAATCACGACACCATTCCCTGGGTAATTTACACCAGCCCGGAGATCGCCTGGGTTGGCAAGACCGAACAGCAGCTCAAGGCAGAGGGGATTGCCTACAAGGTCGGCAAGGTTCCCTTCGCCGCCAACGGACGAGCGCTGGGTATCGGGGAAACGTCCGGCTTCGTGAAGATTCTCACCTGCACCACGAGCGACCGGATTCTCGGCATGCACATCATTGGCGCGAATGCGTCGGAACTGATCTCGGAGGGCGTGGTTGCGATGGAGTTCGGCGCCGCGTCGGAAGACTTGGCACGCATCTGCCACGCTCACCCGACGTTGTCGGAAGTCGTCCACGAAGCCGCGCTCGCCTGCGAGAAGCGGTCGCTACACTTCTAGAGGACGGAGACGTCCCGCGCCGCTGTTCCCCACAAATAGGCGGCGTCACGTGTTTAATCGCCGCAGAACGGATTGCTGCGGCGTTCCGCGCCGAACGTTGACATGGGGCCGTGCCCAGGGATAAACGCGACGTCGTCACCCAGCGGCCACAGTCGCTGCCGAATCGACGCGATCAGCGTATCGTAATCGCCCCGCGGAAAATCGGTCCGTCCGATCGAACCCTGAAACAATACGTCGCCAACGATCGCAAGCCGACCCGGTCGAAAGAAGAAGACGACGTGCCCGGGGGTATGGCCGGGACAATGGAGGACTTCCAGTTCGGCCTTGCCAACGCTGACCGTGTCCCCGTGCTCCAGCCAACGGTCGGGCGAAAACGTGCGGGCATTGGGTAAACCAAACATTCGGCTTTGCTGCGACATTGCGTCGATCCAAAAGCCGTCCTCGCGCTGCGGACCCTCGACTGGCAGCGACATTCGCTCGGCGAGTTCTGCGACCGCCCCGGCGTGATCGACGTGTCCATGAGTGACCAGGATCTTTTCCAGTTCGACTCCGTTGCTCTCAACGACACGCAGGATTCGAGGAATGTCGCCGCCAGGATCGACGACCGCACCGCGTCGGGTCTCTTGGCACCAGACCAAACTGCAGTTCTGAGCGAAGGGTGTAACCGTTATGATCTGATAGTTCATGGCTGGCGGTGCAGCAGTCCATCGGCAAAAAAAGAGGCGCGAAGTATAGCAGACGGCTGTGACGGGGGTTGCTCGGCGTCCCTGCGGGTCGTCAAGAGCCTGCGCATGGGCTGGCGACTAGCCCCGCCCCCTGCTAACGGGTTCGCATAATTTGTATTATGTAAACTTGTATGAGTCACTCGCTCAATGCGATCCGCTCATGACTTCACGATCTGCCCGGCTTGCATCGCTGCTTTGGCACTCCGCTGCGGAAACAGCGAATAAACCGTAGGTACGACAAAGAGCGTGAAGAGCGTTCCCAACAACAGCCCGCCGACGATCACCCATCCAATCTGCTGCCGGCTTTCGGCACCGGCGCCGCGCGCGAGCGCGAGCGGAACGGCTCCCAATACCATGGCTCCCGTGGTCATTAGGATCGGGCGAAGGCGAAGCGTCGATGCTTCGACGACCGCCTGCTTCACACTGCGTCCTTGTTCCTGCAACTGATTGGCAAACTCGACGATGAGAATGCCGTGTTTTGTGATCAGGCCCACGAGCGTCACCAGTCCGATCTGGCTGTAGACATTCAGGGTGCCGCCACTGAGGAGCAAGGCGAGCAAGGCTCCGGTGGTCGACAAAGGGACGGTTAAGAGAATGATCAATGGGTCGCGGAAACTTTCGAACTGCGCCGCGAGGACGAGATAAATGAACGCCAGCGCCAGCACGAAGGTTAGCGCCAACGACGACGACGACAGCCGGTATTCGCGCGACTGTCCGGCGTAGTCCGTCGCGTAACCGGAGGGCAATAGCTGCTGGGCGGTTTGTTCCAAAAACGCGAGCGCCTCACCCATCGCGTAGCCAGGAGCGAGGTTCGCCGTAATGGTGACGGCTCGCCGCTGTCCGAAATGATTCAGCTCCCTTGGACTGACCGCTTCGTCGACGCTCAGGAGACTGGCAAGAGGCATCATGCTGCCATCACGAGCGCGAACGAAGATCTCGCGGACATCGGAGGGTGTTACCCGTTCAGCGTTGGCGACCTGAATCAACACGTCGTACTGTTCGCCGTCACGCTTGAAACGCGTCACTTGACGTCCACCGAGCATGGTCTCGAGGGTACGACCGACGGTCTCGACTTCGACCCCGGTGTCGGACGACTTGTCACGATTGACAATCACCGAAAGCTCCGGTTTGTTGAGCTTGAGGTCCGTGTCGACGTTGACAAAACCGGGGTTCTTGGCGATTTCAGCGAGCATTTTCCCCGTCAGCTGGTCGAGTTCGCCATACGACGCCGAGGTGACGATGACAAAATTAATCGGTCGCTCGCGAGGGCTTTGACCCAGGGAGGGTGGCAAGACGGGAAACGCGAGTACGCCGGGAATCCCCATAAAGCGAGGAAACAGTTCCTTCACCACCGAGGCGCTGTTACGTGGGCGATCGTTCCAGTCCACCAGGCCGACGAACGAGATTCCCTGACTCACGGTCGGATTGCCAGCGACGACAAAGTAGCGTTCGACGTCGGCCGTCGCGGCGTAGATCGATTCCAGCTGCCGCGCGTAGCGTGCCGTGTAGTCGAGGGTCGCTCCTTCCGGCGCTAGGAATACGCCGATTACGATGCCGCGATCCTCGAGCGGTGCCAGTTCCGACTTCAGCCGGTCGACCAGAACAACGCTGGAACCAGCAACCAGCGCGAAGGCGAGCATCACCCAGCCGCGCTTCTCCAGTGCGCCGGTCAAACGACGGCGATACGCCGCGCCCAGACTTTTGAGCAAGCCTTCGACCCAGAGGTAGGTCGCGCCGTGTCGCACGTCGTGCTTCAACAGTTGTGCGCACATCATCGGCGACAGACTGAGGGCGACGAAACCGGAAACGAGCACCGCCCCGGCCAGCGTCAGGGCGAATTCGACGAAAAGCTTTCCGGTTCTCCCGGTCATGAAAGCAACCGGCGCATAGACGGCAGCGAGTGTGATGGTCATCGCGACGACCGCGAAGCCAATCTCCTGCGAGCCGAGCAGCGCCGCTTCCCGGCGTGGGACGCCCTCCTCCAGGTGGCGGTAAATATTCTCGAGCACGACGATCGCATCGTCGACCACGAGACCGATCGCCAGCACCAAGGCGAGCAGCGTCAAGGTGTTGATGGTGAAGCCAAGAACCAGCATCAAGGCGAAGGCGCCGATCAGTGAAACCGGAATCGTCACCAGCGGGATCAGTGTGGCACGGATATTGCGCAGAAATAGGAAGATGATCAGGAGGACCAACAGCATCGCCTCGGTGATCGCGGCGAAGACCGCCTTGATCGAACGATCAATAAACACCGACGAGTCGTAGGCGACCGTCGCCGTCATTCCGTTGGGCAGTTCTTTGACGACCTTCGGCAGCTCGGCGCGCAGCGCGCGCGACAGTTCAAGCGGGTTGGCAGTCGCCTGTTTGATCAGTCCGAGAGCGACAGCGGGTCGGCCGTTGAAGCGAACACTGCTGCGCTCCGACGCAGCCCCCAGTTCGACTCGACCAAGGTCGGCGATCCGCACGGGGTAGCTGCCGATCGCATCCGACGCCTGTTTGACGATAATCGCGGAGAACTGCTCCGGTGCCGAAAGATCGGTGCGCGAGACCACTGAGAATTCGCGGTTTCGGCTCTCGATGCGACCGGCCGGCATCTCCACATTCTGTCGCCGGACGGCGTCTTCGACCTCTTGTGGGGTGAGATTGAAGGCGGCGAGGCGATCACGATCGAGCCAGATGCGCATCGCGTACTTGCGTTCGCCAAACACGCGGACGTCTGCGGCGCCGGGCAGAGTTTGCAAGCGAGGTTTGACGATCCGATTGGCGACGTCAGTGACCTCAAGCGCCGAATGCTGATCGGACGAGAAGGCGATCCAGACGATCGGATTGGCGTCTGCCTCGACTTTGGCGATCACCGGTTCATCAATGTCTGCCGGCAGCTTGTTGCGCACTCGGGAGACACGGTCACGCACGTCCGCAGCGGCCGCGTCGGCAAGACGTTCCAGCTTGAAACGTACCGTGATCTGACTGTTTTCCGGTCGCGAAATCGAGGTGATCACGTCGACCCCTTCAATTCCGGCCAGCGAGTCTTCCAGAGGCTTGCTGATCTGGGACTCGACGATCTCCGCTGACGCTCCGCGATACGTCGTGTCGACGGTTACCACCGGCTCATCGATCTTCGGATACTCGCGGATCGGCAGGCGAGTATAAGCGACCAAGCCAACGAGCATGATGGTCAGCGAAAGAACGGTCGCCAGTACCGGCCGGCGAATACAGAGACTGGAAAGTTTCATCAGCGGCGATCCGCCGTCCTGCCGTTCGCCGAGGCGCCGTCAGTCGGTGATCTTGATAGCGGCGATTGCTCTGTGGGCACTTGGTCGATCGCGCCGCCGCCTTGCGCGAGCGCGCGTACGGCAACGCCATTACGGAGCTTGAGCTGGCCGGCGACGACGACTTCGTCACCCGCTACCAGGCCTTCACTGATCTCGACCTGGCCTTCGCGCCGCATGCCGGTCTTCACCGGCACTTGGTGCGCTTGCCCTCCGGCGAGACGATAAACGTAAGGGGTCTTGCTGTCCGGAACGACTGCCTGCTCAGGGACGAAGAGCACATTGGCGCGCCGCTCGAAGCGCAGGCGGACGCGGACAAACATTCCCGGACGCAGTTGCATGCGCGTGTTGCGCATCTCGGCGCGTAGCGCGATCGCCCGCCCTCCAGCCTCGACCAGCGGATTGATTGCCTCGACCACAGCGGCAAAAGATTGCCCGGGCAACGCATCACTGCTGACTTCGAGGTCTTGGCCCGGCTGCAATTGCCCAAGATACGTCTCGGGCAAGCGGAAGTCGACCTTCAGCCTCTCGATGTCCTCGACGTTGACCAGATCCTGCCCCTCCTTGACGTAATCGCCGACGTTGACGCGGCGAATGCCAACGATTCCGGCAAACGGCGCCCGCAGACGCATTTTGTCGAAACGCGCCTGCGACAGGGCAACCGCCGCCTCCTGAACTTTCAGCCCAGCGAGGGTGTTGTCGAGCGCTTGCCGACTGATGAACTTCCGCTCGAACAGATCCTCGTTACGCTGGTGATTCGCCCGCGCCAAGCCGAGGGTAGCACGGGCCTGGTCGAGTTCGGCCGCCTGAGTCGCAGCATCCAGTTCGATCAATAGGGTGCCCTTGCTGACGCTCGTTCCGTCACGAAAATTGAGCGCAGCGATACGGCCCGCCGTCTCCGAACGCAAGATGACCGATTGGTTGGCGCGTAAGGAACCGACGGCCGCCGCTTCGATCACGACTTCCGTCGGGACCACTCGGACCGATTCGACGTTGACGGGGGTGTTTTCCGATCCCGAGAGCGCTGGCTTGCCGCTACTGCTTGGCGAGCGGAAACTGAAGAAGGCATAGGTCGCGAGCGCGAGCAGGCCGGTAAGCGCAATCGCGAGGACAGCAAAACGAGGGAGCCTGCCTGACATAGAGCATCCGAGTTCCCGTCAACACGGGAGAAGATTGGACGCGACAGCCGTCGCCGGATTCGCGTCGAGAAGTTTCGAAGTGTACCCAAGTGAGCGCTGGGCCGATAGCCAGAGCACACCCCTGTTCGACGACGTACCTGCCGTTATCGCAGCGCCCTGCCCTTCCTCGTCCCGGCACCAAGTGTTAGAGTAACACTACTCTCGGATCGTACCTCTGGCGCTCGCCGACGACATTGGACAAGGAAAACGGACGATGAGGATTCCCGCTGAAGTCATTCCGCTGGTGGGTCATCTGGGCAAGGACGTAGCCCTTGAACGCAAAGCTGAACCGGTAAGTGCCTACGGCGGAATGCCCACGGGGCTACGCCCGGCTCCAAGGGAAGAGCCGCCGACAAGCGATGACAAGCGGCGACGGCAACCGCCGGGCGCATCGACGCCGGGATCACCGCCACCGGGTGGTGAGCGCCGACAGTCCGAGCGTCGCATCCAGCAACAACCCGTGTTTCTTGATACCCGCTCCAAACAGAGTCGCCGGCGTGGCCCAGGGGCGACCGGCATTGACGTCAAGGTATGACTCGTCTTCCGGTTCGCAGGAAGTTCCGCTTGCGAGTCGACCGTTCTTCAGACAATGATCGTTGGCGGTTCATCGTCCGAACGCGGAAGAATGCTGCCGATCAGCACTGCCGGCTCGCCAGCGCTGGCGAGGAGGTCGATCGCCTGCTCCGCATGTTCGCGAGCAAGGATCGCGACCATCCCGATACCGCAGTTGAACACCCGATACATTTCGCGCTCGGTCACCCTGCCCTCTTCTTGCAACCAGTCGAATAGCGCCGGACGGCGCCACGCGGTGGCGACGATTTCTGCCCTGAGCGCGGGCGGCAAGACGCGTGGAATGTTGCCGGTCAGTCCACCACCGGTAATGTGCGCAAGACCCTTGACCGGCAAAGCGCGCATCAGACTCAGCAAGGGCCGCGCGTAAATACGCGTCGGCGCGAGAACGGCTTCACCCAGCGTTTGTTGGCCATCAAAAGGACGTTCGAGGTCAGCGCCGGAGCGCGACAGGATCTTGCGCAGCAGCGAGTAACCGTTGGCGTGCGCGCCGGACGATGGCAAGCCGAGGACCAGATCTCCGGCAACAATCGTACGGCCGTCGATGACCGCCGACTTTTCGACGACTCCGACGGCGAAGCCTGCCAGATCGTACTCGTCGTCCGGGTACATGCCGGGCATCTCTGCCGTTTCGCCACCGATGAGTGCGCAGCCGGCCGCTTGGCAGCCAGTAGCAATGCCCTCAATGACTGCTGCAGCGACGTCGGGGTCGAGCCTTCCACAGGCAAAGTAGTCGAGAAAGAATAATGGCTCGGCACCCTGGACAAGGATGTCGTTAACACTCATTGCAACCAGGTCGATGCCGATGGTGTCGTGTCGCCGCAAGTCGAAAGCGAGCTTCAGCTTGGTGCCAACGCCGTCGGTGCCGGCGACGAGGAGAGGTTCCCGGTAGCGCCGCGGGACCTCAAACAGGGCGCCAAACCCACCGATGCCCGCGATGACGCCTTCGCGCAAGGTCTTCTTCGCCAGCGGTTTGATGCGTTCGACGAGTTGGTCCCCGGCGTCGATGTCAACCCCGGCGTCACGGTAGGAAAGCGATTCTTGCGTCATGGATGGCAATATCCGAGCTCGGTGAGGTGGTCCGCTGACAGTGCTAGAATGAGCGCCGTTTCGATCGCCAGCGATCCCGAATCTTAGCCGAAATGGCGCCGGCTCGTGCTGTGATAAGCCGGTTCTTAGCCTACATCCTTCTTCGATGCGCCAGCTGATTCTCGACCTGCTGCCGAGTCCACCTCCCAGTTTCGAAAACTTCGTCGTGGGTGACAACGCCGCCGCGTTGGGCGCGCTTGCCTCTTGGTTGGCCGCTACGGCTCCGGATGCGCCGTTCTTTCTCTGGGGGGAGACCGGTGTCGGCAAGTCGCATCTGCTCCGCGCCAGCCAGGCAACGTACGCCGACGCCAAGTCCGAACCCGACCTGGTGTCGCTCATCCCCACCAGCGACCGACAGGCGGTCGACAACGTTGACCAGCTGAGCGCCTGCGGACAGATCGCCCTCTTTCACCACATCAATCGTCTGCGTCGGCACGGCGGGCATTTGCTGGTAGCGGCACACCGGGCGCCGGGCTCTCTTCAAGTACGTGAAGACTTGAGAACCCGACTCGGCAGTGGGCTTGTCTATCGGCTGCACGCGCTCAGCGAAGCGGATGCTTTGGTCGCCGTCGGCGAACTGGCCAGAGCGCGCGGCATGGTTCTGCCTCCAGAAGTGACTAGCTACCTCTTCCGGCGCGCACCACGCGACATGCGTAGCCTCGGTGCCCTTCTGATCGCGCTCGATCGCTACTCAATCGAACGGCAGCGACCGTTGACACTGCATCTGGTGCGCGAAATCCTTCACGCTCCTGCCGAATAGTGCCGTCCGAGACATCAGCAACCATGGATCTTGCTCTTTTTGACCTTGACAACACCCTGATCCGCGGTGACAGCGACTTTGAATGGGCCCAGTTTCTGATCAACCAGGGCGTCCTCGAACGTGAGGTGTACGAGGCGAGAAACCTCGAGTTTTACGAGCAGTACAAGGCCGGCACGCTGGACATCGAAGTGTTTCTCGATTTCCAGTTGCAGCCTCTGGCACACCATCCGCGATCGGTTCTCGAAGCCTGGAGGGAAGAGTTCCTGGCCAAGCACATTCGGCCGATCGTCAATCCGAAGGCCAAAGCGCTGGTGCGGGCGCATCTCGAAAGCGGCGCGCTGTGCGCCGTCGTGACCGCGACCAACAGCTTTGTCACGGCCGGCACGGTTCGCGAGTTTGGTGTTGCCCACCTGATTGCCACTATCCCGGCACAAGAGAACGGCGAATTCACGGGTCGGCCACGCGGAATCCCTTCCTTTCGTGAAGGCAAGATAGTGCGCGTCGAAGACTGGTTCGAAGCAATGGGTTTGTGGTGGTGCAACTTCGAGCGCAGTTGGTTCTACAGTGACTCACTGAATGACATCCCGCTCCTGTCTCGAGTCACCCATCCCGTCGCCGTGGATCCGGATCCCGCACTCCGGGCACGCGCCGAAGCGGCCGGCTGGCCGATTATCACTCTCCTTGACTAATCGGGAGCGGCGATCGGACGACTGCCGCGAGGCAATCTCGGCTATCATGCCGCGCCATCGACGGTACTAATCACGACGATGATTCGCAAGCTTCTATCCCGCTTCCTGGGTCGCAAGAGTCCCGGCCAGCCCGGCCCGCCGGCAATCCTTGCCGCCGCCCAGCACGGTCTGCAACGAGATCAGATCAGCCGTGGCTGTCGTCGCGCCGTTGAGACCCTGCAGGCAGGAGGATTCCAGGCTTATGTCGTGGGCGGTGCCGTACGCGACTTGCTCGCTGGTTTGACGCCGAAAGACTTCGACGTCGCAACCAATGCCACTCCTGAACAGGTACGGCATTGTTTTCGCCGCGCGCGCATCGTTGGCCGACGTTTCCAGATCGTCCATGTCAACATGGGCGCCGAGACCATCGAAGTGTCGACCTTTCGCGGCCATTATGGCGAAGACGGCGGAACTCGGACACAGATCGACGAGCAAGGACGGGTACTGCGCGACAATGTATTCGGCACGCAAGCGGAAGACGCCGCGCGCCGTGACTTCACCGTCAACGCGCTGTATTACGATCCAGGCTCGGAAACGATCGTCGATTATCATCATGGCGTCGCCGACCTCAAGCACAAGACTTTGCGCATGATCGGTGACCCGAAGACGCGTTATCGCGAAGACCCGGTGCGCATGCTGCGCGCCGTTCGCCTCGCCGCCAAGCTGGGCCTGATCATCGATCCCGAAGCGAGTCAGCCGATTCGCGAGATGAGCGACCTGATCGAGAACGTTCCTCCGTCGCGGCTGTTTGACGAAATGCTCAAGCTTCTCACCTGCGGGCATGCCGTCAGCTGTGTCGCACGTCTGCGCGAGGAAGGATTGCACCACGGGCTGCTGCCCCTCCTCGACGTCATCCTCGAACAGCCGCTCGGCGAGCGCTTCGTGATGCTCGCACTCGCGGCAACCGACCAGCGCGTTCGGGACGGCAAGCCGGTGTCTCCCGGCTTTCTCTTCGCGACGCTGCTCTGGAATGAGGTGCTCGCGAAATGGGAGGTGCTCAAGGCGTGCGGCGAAACACCGATCCCCGCGTTGTTTCAAGCGATGGACGAGGTCCTCAACGTCCAGGCCGAAAAGCTGGCGATCACGCGCCGGATCGCCGGCGACATTCGGGAGATCTGGGCATTGCAGCCGCGCTTCGAGCAACGCACGGGCAAACGTCCTTACGGCGTCTTGCATCAAGCACGATTCCGAGCGGCTTACGACTTTCTGCAGTTGCGAGCAAGTGCAGGCGAGATCGATCCCGAAGTCGGGTCGTGGTGGGACCGTTTTCTTCACGCGACTGACGACGCGCGCGCCGCCATGCTGTTGCCGACACCTCCCGGCGAGGCGAGACGACGACGGCGACGCCGCCGACCGGCCGGCGAAAACGAAGCGCCGGCAACGCCATGAGCGATCCGACCAGCGGCGCGGCGCCTGTCTCCCCGCACCAACGGCGGACCTTCAACGGTTCCATTCATCATCGAACGGTGTTCAGGCCGGTAGCAGACGGTTGCGACGCCGGCAGCGAGCCCTTGGTCGCACCGGTTGGCGCGTCGGTCGCGGACGCGCTTGGCGCGACGCACTTGGCGGTAGTCGCAATCGGCGCCAATCTCGCCGATCCGATGACGCAGGTCGTGCAGGCTTGCGACGCTCTGGCGAGTCTGGCGCACACAAGGTTGCTTCGCCGGTCTTCGCTCTATCGCACGGCCCCCATCGGCATGCCGGGCCAGCCTGATTTCATCAATGCCGTTGCCGTGTTGTCGACAACCCTCCGTCCGGTTGCCCTGCTCGAAGGCCTCTTGACGCTTGAGCGCCGCTTTGGCCGCCGCCGCGAGTTCCATCATGCGCCGCGGACGATCGATCTCGATCTGTTGCTTTACGATCAAGTAACGCTGCAAACCCCGAGACTTTCCTTGCCGCATCCCCGCATGCATCTGCGAGCCTTTGTCCTTGCGCCGCTGCTCGAAGTCACCCCGCAGTGTCGGATTCCCGGTCGTGGGTTCGCCGCCGCATGGCTGCCGGCGGTCAGCATGCAGCGCGTGGAGAGGATTCCGCCGGACGAGTCATGAGCTGTTTCAATAGTAGCGACGGTAACGATAGCGTCCATAACCATCGTATCGATAGCCATAATACGGCCGTGCAGGAACGACCACCACGGGTGGTGGGGCGACGTACACCCCGGGTGCACTGACGACTGCGCTGGGTTCGGCGGGGATGACCACACATCCGCTAAGGGCGGCCATTGTGATCAGGGATAGGGCAAGGATACGCATGGGAATCTCCGGCAGACCATGCTCAAACAACGTCCCAAGTAGCCCAAAGTCGGTAACGACGTGTAACTGGGTGTTTCAAATGGTCGGGCGCCGGCGCAACCGCGCCGCTGACACGGGGACTACCTCTCCACCCTGGACTTTGCCTTGGCAACGAGTGGCCGACCGGGCAAATGGTATGATTCAGGCGAAGGGAGGCGAGCCGTTGCGAAGGCATGGGGGAGGTGCTTCCTCGACTCGCTTCGCAGATGACACTTGCGTCCGGCAAGCCGGATCGTAACGACTGCCCTGCTTCCCAGGCTAACGGAGGGAACGATTTCATGTCTACTCGGGGCGCTACGCGCCGGCTCACTCAGTCTGACCTTACGAAAATGCGTGCCCAAGGGGAGAAAATCGCGGTTCTTACCTGTTACGACGCGAGCTTTGCCCAGCTCTGCGAAGCTGCAGGCGTCGATGTCTTGCTCGTTGGTGACTCGCTTGGCATGGTGTTGCAGGGGCACGACTCGACCTTGCCAGTCACCGTGGCTGACATCGCCTACCACACGGCATGCGTCGCGCGAGGAAGCTGGCGACCCTTGATCGTCGCCGACATGCCCTTTGGCAGCTTTCAGGAAAGCCCGCAACAAGCGCTACGCAATGCGGTGACGCTGATGGCGGCCGGCGCCCAGATGGTCAAAATCGAAGGCGGCGGCGAGATGGTGGAGACAACACGCTTTCTGACCGCACGAGGAATTCCCGTGTGCGCGCACATTGGTCTGACGCCGCAATCCGTCCATGTGCTCGGGGGCTATCGCGTTCAGGGGCGCGACGATGCGGCAGCTGCCCGCTTGCGATCGGACGCGCTGGCGCTTCAGGGCGCTGGCGCCGGCCTGATCGTTCTTGAAGCCATCCCGGAGGAACTCGCCGCTTCGGTGACATCGGATCTCGTCATTCCAACCATCGGAATCGGCGCCAGTCGCCTCTGTTCGGGACAGGTGCTCGTCCTCCATGACATGCTCGATGTCTCGCCAGGCCGCAAAGCCCGCTTCGTGCGCAACTTCATGACCGGACAGACGTCGATCGCTGCCGCCATCGCCGCCTACGTGGCGGCCGTCAAGGACGGCAGCTTCCCGGCACCGGAACACTGCTATTGAGCGGCTGACCATGCAGATTTTTTCTTCGCTGATCGACTTGCGAGCGATGCTGGCAGATGGCGGCCGGCTGGCGCTAGTGCCGACAATGGGCAACCTCCACGCTGGCCACGTCGCGCTAATGACGCTCGCGCGTTTGCACGCGGCAACCGTGGTCGCGACGATCTTCGTCAATCGCTTGCAGTTCGGCCCCAACGAGGATTTCGACCGCTACCCGCGGACGTTTGAGGCGGACTGCGAAAAACTCGCGGCGGCCGGAGTCGATGTGCTCTTCGCGCCCAGCGAGGCAGACCTCTATCCAGAGCCACAGGAGTTCTACGTCGATCCACCCGAGATCCAGCACCAGCTGGACGGGGCGTTTCGTCCCGGGCACTTTCGCGGCGTCGCGACGGTGGTCCTCAAGCTGTTCAACATTGTCCAGCCGCAGGTCGCTCTGTTCGGAAAGAAGGATTACCAGCAACTGATGATCTTGCGCAACATGGCTCGGCAGCTGGCCCTGCCGATCGAGATTGTCGGCGGCGAAACCGTCCGCGCCGAAGACGGCCTGGCGCTGTCATCCCGCAACGGCTACCTGTCGGCAGCTGAACGTGCCGAAGCGCCGCGGCTATTCCACCTGCTGACCCGAATTCGCGACGCGATCGGTAGCGGAGAGCGGGACTTCAGGCGCCTCGAGGAAGAAGCCGTGGCCGAGCTGGACCGTCATCACTGGCAGACCGACTATGTCACCGTCCGCCGGCAGGAAGACCTGGGGCCTCCCCGGCACCCGGACGAATCGCATCTGGTTGTGCTCGCGGCCAGCCGTCTAGGCCCCGCCAGACTGATCGACAACGTCGAAATCCACGTCGGCAGTGGTCATTGACAGCATTCCGATTGCCGTTACAATGCGCTTCCCCGAAACTCCAAAGTGGTGAATCCATGCAGAGAACCTTGTTGAAGTCGAAGCTGCACCGCGTTTGCGCCACGCACGCCGAGCTTCACTACGAAGGGTCGTGTGCGATCGACGAAGACTTGCTCGACGCCGCCAACATCCGGGAGTATGAGCAGATCGACGTCTGGAACGTTAACAACGGCGAGCGCTTTACGACCTACGCGCTGCGCGCGGAACGGGGCTCGGGGGTCATTTCGGTCAACGGATCTGCCGCTCGTCGTGCGGCACCCGGCGACCTTCTGATTATTGCGAGTTTCGCCAGCTACAACGAAGGCGAGGTCGCCAAACACAGCCCACAACTCATCTACGTAGATACGCAAAACCGTATCGTCCGCATCGCAGGCGGAATTCCTAGCCAGGTTGCTGCCTGAGAAGGCTTCAGCAAGCTAGTTAGTCGGGCCGGCCGCGAGTCGGTTCGCGGCTCTGCGCCACCCTCGGACGTTCGCGGGGTCGACCGCGACCTCGAGCCAATACTTGTCAGCCGACCGCAACCGGTTCTTTGGCCTTCCTCGGGCGGCGATTCCGACCGGAAACGCTTCTTGTGGTCGCTGCGGCGATGGTCTCTTCCGGCGCTCGTTCGCCTGTCGCGTCGAGGGCGAGGTGGGTGTCTCTGCCTGCGACATCCTCCATTGTAATCGGCGTCGAGATGCCAGTGTCGTCAGCGGTCACGGGTTCGGCCGACCCGTCTCGACTGGCTACGCCGTCGGCCGAAGGGGCGGGGTGATTTTCCGTACCAATTCTCTCCGCATCCGCGTCCGAAACGGGCTCGACACGTTCGTCGCGCTTGCTGCCCATCCGCTTGCGAGCTTGCCGTTTCCGGCGCGGAGTCGCCGTCTCGGAGACGACGTCGTTGATTACCGCCGCTGACTCGGCGATTTCACTCGGCTCGACGACCTGACCAGCGACCAGCTGTGGCGCCAGCGCCGCGGTCGACTCCAAAGGTGAAACCAGGTTGTTGCCCCGATAAACAAACGTTCCTGACTTTTCGTCGCGACCCAACTCTAGCAGACCGCGCTCCTGTGCCTCTTCGAGCAAGTTACCAAATGCGCGAAAGCCGTAGTACGACTCACTGAAGTCGGGTTTCCGTCGCTTGATCGCTTCTTTCAACATCGATGCCCAGATCTTGCTGCCGTCGCCACGCTCGGCGACGAGAGCGTCCAAGGTGGCAACCGCCAGGTCGATCGCCGTGCTGCGTCGTTCTTCGAGTTCGACCTTGCGCTGCGCCTCCTCTTCAGGGGTCCGCCTGACGACAGATTGCGGGTCGCGCGAATCGCGCCGGGCGGCACGCTGGACCTCGCGCACGAGATCATCGTAGAAGATGAACTCGTCACAGTTGCCGATCAACAGGTCGGAAGTCGACTGCTTGACGCCGACGCCGATCACATACTTGGCGTTTTCACGCAGTTTGGAAACCAGCGGCGAAAAATCCGAGTCGCCACTGATGATGACGAAGGTATCGACGTGGGACTTCGTGTAGCACAGGTCGAGCGCATCGACGACCAGGCGAATGTCGGCCGAGTTCTTTCCCGACTGACGCAAGTGCGGGATTTCGATCAGCTCGAAGCTCGCTTCGTGCATCGTCGACTTGAATCCCTTGTAGCGCTCCCAGTCGCAGTACGCTTTCTTGACGACGATGCTGCCTTTTAGCAACAAGCGCTCAAGGACTGGTTTGATGTCGAATTTGTCGTACTTCGCGTCGCGCACACCCAGCGCAACGTTTTCGAAGTCACAGTACAAGGCCATGATGGCGGTTTCAGGCGCAACGGCCATGATAACGGGGTCTCCAGAAAATGGGTTTGGTGGCGGCCGGCCTCATCATTCGGTCCGGCGTATGGCCCTCTCGCCAATTGGCCATACCGTGTAGTCGCCACCGCTCAACTCTGCTCGATCGGTGGCGCAACCTTGAACACTTCCGCCAGTGTCGTGGTACCGGCGGCTACCTTCATTGCCCCCGAAATGCGCAGGGGCTTCATGCCTTCTCGGTACGCGAGGTCACGGATTTTGGCAATTTCGCGGTTTTCGCTGATCGCCAGCTTGAGGCCCGGTGAAAGCAGGAGGATCTCGTAGAGGCCGACGCGTCCGAGATAACCCGTCATCCGACAGTCGAGGCAGCCAACAGGGCGGTGAAAGCGTTGCGGTCGATTCGCCTTCCAAGGCGCGACGAGTTGTTCCCACATCGTTTCCTCGATCGGATTGGCCTCGCATACCTCCTTGCAGTGTGGGCAAAGCGTACGCACCAGACGTTGTGCCATGACGCCGAGCATCGTTGCGCTCAACAGATACGCGGGCACACCCAGATCGAGCATGCGCGTGATCGCCGATGGTGCGTCGTTGGTGTGCAGGGTCGACAACACGAGGTGACCCGTAAGCGCTGCCTGAATCGCCACTTGGGCCGTTTCGAGGTCACGAATTTCCCCGATCATGATGATGTCCGGATCCTGGCGCATCAGTGCGCGTACGCCTTGTGCGAAGCCCAGGTCGATGACGTTCTGCACCTGCATCTGATTGAATGCCGGCTCGACCATCTCGATCGGGTCTTCGATTGTACAGACATTGACTGCCGGCGTCGCCAACTGGCGGAGCGTCGAATAGAGCGTCGTCGTCTTGCCGGAACCGGTCGGGCCGGTAACCAGGATGATCCCGTTTGGGCGCTCGGCCATCGCCTTCCAGCGCGTCTGGTCATCGTCCGTGAAGCCGAGGTCGGAAAAGTTGCGGACCAGCACTTCGGGATCAAAGATGCGCATCACAAGCTTTTCGCCAAACGCGGTCGGCAGCGTCGACAATCGGAGCTCGGCTTCCTGTCCATCCGCGGTACGCGTCTTGATCCGCCCATCCTGCGGCCGTCGCTTCTCGACCACGTCCATGCGTCCGAGGATCTTGATTCGGCTTACCATCGCCGCCATCACGCTCATCGGAATCTGGTACACCTGGTGCAGGATGCCATCGATGCGGAAGCGGACGATTCCAAGTTCACGCCGGGGTTCGATGTGGATGTCGCTGGCGCGCTGCTCGAACGCGTACTGCCACAGCCAATCGACAATGTTGACGATGTGTTGGTCGTTGGCGTCGAACTGACGGTTGGTGCGGCCGAGTTCGACCAACTGTTCAAACGACGACAGATTGCCGCTTGCACTACCGCTCTGCGCCGCCTTCTTGACCGAGCGCGCAAGGTTGTAAAACTCAACCAGATAGCGGGCGACGTCGGCCGGATTAGCGATGACGCGCCGAATCTCCTTCTTGACGATCGCCCGAATTTCCTTCTCCCAGTCCCGCAGAAAGGGCTGTGTCGTCGCCACCACCAACTCGCGGGCGGTCACCTGGACGACGAGGATGCCAAAGCGTGTTGCATAGGCACTCGACATCACATCGGTCACCGCGGTGAAGTCAATCTTGAGCGGGTCAATATGGAAGTACGCCAAACCCACCCTGGCCGCCAGCCACTCGCCAAGATCGTCGAGCGTCAGTGGTCGATACGGTGCTTGCAAGGACTTCCACTTCTGTTCCGCAATTGCCGTCAACGGATGTGCGCTCAGACGCTTGAGTCGGCTTTCCCGAATCAGGATCTCGGCGTCTTCATTGCTGACCAGCTGGTCCTCGACCAGCCAGCCAAGAACCTCCGGTAAGGTCAGCCGGTGCTCATGAATGGGGTTGACCACGGCTTCCAGCATTGGCAGTCTTGGTATACGGGGTTGCAGGACTATACCGGACAAGGCGCATGTGGCTCAATGGCAAGTGCTGGCGCGCATCGACCGCGCCCCGGGCCCGGATCCTCTGACACCTTCGAACGGCGGTCGAGTCGGCCGCCGTCATTACCTGAGGAGAGTCCAGTGAAGAAAATCTTTTCCGTCGTCGCGGCCGTCGCTACCCTGCTTTGTACTTCGGCTGACGCTCAACCCGCTCCAGGCTCGGGGGGCGGAAGGGGAATGCACGGAAAGGGAGGGTGTCCGCTCGCCGCCGACCCGGAACAGTGTCTGGCACGACACCAAGCCCATCAACAAGTCATGGCGGCGTGCAGAGACCAGCGCGGTCCGGAGCGCAGGCAGTGCGTGCATGCCCAGGCGCAAAAAGTCGACTGCAGTCAGGCACGCAGTCCGCAGCAATGTGAGCTGCGCAAGCAGGCGTACGCAGCCTGCCAGGATCAGGCCGGTCCAGCCTTCCGACAGTGTGTGGATAGCAAGATGCCGGCGATCGATTGCAGCAAGGCGGTCGACCCGGCGCGTTGTGAGCAGCACCAGAATGCGCGCACGGCGTGCCGCGACAAAAGCGGACCCGAGTACCGCCAGTGTCTGCGCGACATTCTCGCGCCGGCCAAGTGAATGCGATTCGCTGGTCTGCTCGCAGCAGCACACCACCCCACACCAGACGGGTTGCTTAGCGACCTAGACCGGCGCTGCGCCACTGGTCGAGCTTTGCCGTGAAATCCCGCGTATACGCTGGGCTGGTCGACGGCAAGACGCTTGTCTTGTAGCCACGCCTGGCAAACCAGGCAGCAAACCGGCCGGCCGTTTGACCGTTGAAGCAGATTTGAACCAGTTGGGGGGCATTGTCGCTCAGGCTGGCGAAATCGTTGACTTCTGCCGCCGTGATCGCCGAATCGAGCGCCCCTTGTCGACGACAGCAACGATAGACGTCCCAGACGCCAATCTGGTAGCCAAGCAAGGTCCGCTGCTTGCGAAGGTAATCAAACTCTGGCAGCGGCTCGTTCAGCAGCGCGCCGAGCAAGCGCCAAAACTGATTTTGGCGATGCGCGTAGTACTGCCCGGCGGAGAGCGATGCTGGCGAAGGAAAGCTGCCGAGAATCAGCGTCCGGATTCCGGCATCCAGAATCGGCGGCAGCCCGACGAGCCGCTCGGGCTCGCCGCCAGGATTCATCAGCGACCGCCGCCGAGCGATAAGGCAAGCATCAGATCATTGATTCTCCGCACAAAACCGGCCGGATCGTCGAGCGTTCCACCTTCGGCCAGCGTCGCCTGTTCGAGCAACAGGTTCGCCCAGTCATCAAAACGCGTTTCCTCATACTTGAGACGCTGCAGTGCCGGATGCTTGGGATTGATTTCAAGGATCGGCTTGCTCGCGGGGGCGTTCTGTCCCGCCGACTTGAGAATACGCTGCAGGTTGCCGCCGATGTCGAACTCGTCAGCCACGATGCAGGACGGCGAGTCGGTGAGTCGATGCGTGACGCGAACGTCTTTGACCTTGTCGCCGAGCGAGGTTTTTACCTTATCGATCAGGTCCTTATACTCGTTGGCCGCCTTCTCGGCCGCTTCTTTTTCAGCCGCGTCCTCGAGTGCTCCCAAGTCGAGCCCTCCTTTGGCGACCGACTGCAGCGACTTACCAGCAAACTCGGTCAGGTGGCCAGTGACCCATTCGTCGACGCGATCCGCGAGCAGCAGCACTTCTATCCCCTTCTTGCGGAAAATCTCGAGATGCGGGCTGTTCTTGGCCGCGGTGAAGGTCTCTGCGGTCACGAAATAAATTTTCTCCTGACCTTCCTTCATGCGCGCCACGTAGTCGGCGAGCGAAACATTTTCCTCCGGCGTATCGGCGTGCGTCGACGCGAAGCGCAAGAGCTTGGCGATTCGTTCCTTATTGGCAAAGTCCTCGCCCACCCCTTCCTTGAGCACGCGGCCGAACTCCTTCCAGAAAGTGGTGTACTTTTCCTTTTCCCCCGAATCTTCGCTGTCGGCGAGTCCTTCGAGCATGCCGAGGACCTTCTTCACGCAACCGCCGCGTATCGCTTCCATGTCACGCGACTGTTGCAGAATCTCGCGCGAAACGTTGAGCGGCAGGTCATTCGAGTCGACGACTCCGCGCACGAAGCGTAAGTAAATGGGCATCAGTTGTTCGGCGTCGTCCATGATGAAAACCCGACGCACGTAGAGCTTGATGCCGTGGCGTGCGGTCCGGTCGAAGAGGTCGAACGGCGCCCGCGAAGGGATATACAGCAACTGCGTGTACTCTTGCTTGCCCTCCACCCGGGCGTGTACCCGAGTCAGCGGGTTCTCGAAGTCATGGGCGACATGCTTGTAGAACTCGTTGTACTGTTCGTCGCTGATCTCGGACTTGGAACGTGTCCACAGTGCGGAAGCCTGGTTGACGGTTTCGTCCTCGTCGGTGACCACCTGCTCCTTCTTGTCTGCGTCCCACTGTTCCTTCTTCATCACGATCGGCAAGGTGATGTGGTCAGAATACTTGCGGATGATCTGACGTAGCTTCCAGCTGGAAAGGAACTCGTCCTCCTCGTCACGCAGATGAAGCGTCACTTCGGTACCGCGCTCGGCACGCTCGATCGATTCGATCGTGAAGTCGCCCTCCCCCGACGATTCCCAACGGATCGCCGATCCAGCATCGACGCCAGCTCGGCGCGAGACCACAGTGACCTTGTCAGCGACGATGTAGGAGGAGTAAAAGCCGACGCCGAACTGCCCGATCAGGTGAGCATCCTTGGCTTGATCGCCGGTCAACGCCGAGAAGAACTCGCGCGTACCCGACTTGGCGATGGTTCCCAAGTGCTCGACCGCCTCGTCGCGTGAAAGACCGATGCCGTTATCGCGAATACTGATGGTACGTGCCTCCTTGTCAAAGGCGATACGGATCCTGAGCTCGGCGTCATCGCCGTAGAGCCCGGCGTTGTTGAGCGCCTCGAAACGCAACCGATCGCAAGCGTCAGAGGCATTGGAAATGAGTTCGCGAAGAAAAATCTCCTTGTTGCTGTACAGCGAGTGAATCATCAAGTTCAGTAGTTGCTTGACTTCAGCCTGAAAGCCGAGAGTCTCCTTTTGGACGCCCATTGAGAACTCCATAACAAATCGTTGATCAAAGGTGAGCTTACCGCACGCAATGGCGCGAGATGGGGACGCCCGGCCCTATTTCAAGCCCTGCGGTGCTCACCCGGCGAAACCCGAGACCACTCGGCGCTGGGGGAACGGTTTGGCTGGCGCGGCAAGTCGACGCGACGGTTGGACTGCGAGCCAATCAGAGGGGATCAGAGGGGTATTGCCGAGTACTCGACGGTGATCACGTCGACGTAACGCCAGCCCCCAGGGCTCTGAAAGCGTACGCGATCCCCTTCTCGCGACTTGATGAGCGCTCGCGCCAGGGGTGATAGCCAACTGATTCTTCCACGCGAGCCGTCCGTTTCATCGACGCCGACAATCTGGTAGAGGCTCTCCACCCCCTGCTCATCGGAAACACGAACCGTCGCGCCGAAAAAAACCTGGTCGGTTCCTTCACGCATTACCGGATCAACAACCTGGGCAAGGTCGAGACGTCTGGTGAGAAAGCGAATTCGCCGGTCGATCTCGCGCAGTCGCCGTTTACCGTAAATGTAATCCGCGTTCTCAGAGCGATCCCCGTTGGCCGCTGCCCACTGAACGACGCTGACTACCTGCGGTCGCTCAAGCCGCAGCAGGCGATCGAGCTCGTCCTTGAGACGCGCGTGGCCATCCGGCGTAATGTAATTTCGGCTTCCTGACGGCAGTTGAGAGTGCTGAACAGCGGTCTCGTCGCGTTCGTCGTTGTCTTCGGCATAGTCGAAAGCCTTGTTCATCCCCTCACCCAGAAATCGAACGCAGGCACGTTAAGGGAAGCGCCGCCAGCGTGACCGCCCACGCTGGCGAAGAGAGCATCGATCAGTAACCGATATTGAAGGCGGCAACGTCAATTCGGACCGTATCCCGGCCGAGGGCGAGCGCCGTGTAGCGAGCAAAGCGCGTTGCCCAGTCTTCTCCCTGGCGAAAGCGATGTTCGCCGCCGTACCGGGCGACATTGAGTATTTTATCTATAATCAATACCTTACCCATCGGATTGGTGGGCTCACACTCGAGGTCCGAAAACTCCTTGTCGAACCAACGCCGCGCTTCCTCCGGCGACCCAGCAGCGAGTTCGGTATGGGAGAACTTGAACTCGTACTGCCTGTCCCGGCCAAACGAAACGATAATGTGATAGACCATCGGCCTCCTCCGGCGCTGTCTTAAGGTTACTATTCGATCCGCTATTCTAGTAGCAAACACGCCTCATGCCGCAAGAGCCAAGCGTCCGTGGCTTTCGTCGGATTTTCCGGCATCGCACGCGACAATCCGGTTCCGGCAATGGGGTCGCTCACTTCACCATGCCGCGGTTGTTTTTTGCGAGTGGCACGCCTACCATAGGTGTCGAATGGCCACGCCTCGCTGCGGCTGTCTTCGCGGTGATGATTGCCTGGCAGACACGGAGCACCTTTCTGGCGGTCCTTCTCGGTAGGTCCGTGTTGTGGGCCTTGGAGGCTGTGCTTGGCTAGTCGAAACAGGTCATCAGGGATTCCTCATGCATAGCGAAGACCAGACTTCCGGAACGCGTGCCTTGCTACAAGAACTGTACAGCGAGCATCGTGATCTCGACATGGTCATCGAACATCTTGACCTGAATCCGCCACGCGACGAGCTGTTGGTTCGCCGCCTGAAGAAACGGAAGTTGTTGCTCAAAGATCGAATCACCCAACTTGAGCAGCTCCTGACGCCGGACGTTCCCGCCTGACGGCCAGAGCACCCTGTGCAGATGAATGCGAGCAGCGAGTGGAACTACTAATCGCTCGCCAGCGCTGTCGACTTGCTCGCGTCGGCTCCCCCGTGGCCCCGTCGTGCTCGCCGTTGCCGACGGTCGTCCTCATCCATGGCGCTGCACACGACGGCGACGCCTGGCTGGCGGTGGGCCGTGACTTGGCGGTCGCTGGTTACACCGTCCTTGCACCGGACTTGCCCGGGCATGGACTGTCGCAGGGACCCGCTTTACGCAGCATCGACGCCCTTGCCAACTGGGTGGTGGCTCTGCTTGACGCCGTCGGCGTTGGCCGCGCATTGCTTGTCGGCCATTCGATGGGAGCGTTGATTGCGCTGGCGTGCGCGGCTCGGCATCCGCAACGCGTCAGTCGCCTGGCGCTACTGGGCGCGTCGGTACCCATGCCGGTCGCTGACCACTTGCTTTCACTGGCGGCCAACGACTCCGATGCCGTCTGTCGCCTGATGACGGAGTATTCGGTAAGCAAGCGGTTTCTGCTTGCCGGCAGCGGTGGACACGGGATCTGGGGTCCCGGAATGACGCTTGCGATCATGCGTCGAAGTCCCTCCGGCGTGTTGGCGGTTGACCTCGCCCTGTGTAACGACTATACGGCAGGGCTTGAGGCGGCTTCCCAAGTCGAATGCCCAGCACTCCTACTCGTTGGCCGACGCGATCGAATGACTCCGCGCCGCAATATGGCGCCCCTACAGTCAGCCTTGACTCGCGTTGAACGCATCGAAATTCCCGACTGTGGCCACGCGCTGTTAAGCGAGCAACCCAGGGTCGTTGCCCGCGAGTTGCTCTCCTTTTTTTCGCGGCACGGCCCTGAATCGTTCACTCCGGAGAGCGATGCCAGTCCGGAAAACGCACAAGAGCGGCGGCTGACAAGAGCACCATCAGGCCGCCCGTGACCTGCCAGCGTCCCACGTGTTCGCCAAGAAACAGGGAAGCCAACGACACCGTGACCACGGGTTCGAGCGTTGACAGCGTTGCAGCGTCGGTCGCGCCGAGACGCTGCATTCCGACAAAAAAAGTGATCATCGACGCCAACGTTGACAAGAATGAAATGCCGGCAATCGCGGCCCAGGCCGAACTCGTTGCCGGAAACTCGGCTCCCCTGACACTGGCGATCGTGCCGTAGACCAGCGCGGCCGAAAGCATGATCACGGTGGCCGACGGCACGGCACCGACTGACGGCGTCACCTTTTCACCGACGAGGATATAGACCGAGTAGATCAGCGCTGCGCTGACGCCAAGAATAACGCCCATCATCGTGCCGTCGAGCGTTCCGCCCACGGCCAGGCCGATTCCGCAAAGCGCAGTGACGACGGTCAGGAGGCGGAAGCTCGTCAGACGCTGGCGAGCGAGAAACGCTGAAAGAACCGTGACGATTACAGGGTAGAGGTAAAGCAGCAAGGCGGTCAGACCTGCAGTCGCGTACTGCAAGGCGGCGAAATAGCAGTACGACTGCCCGACGTAGCCCAGGCCCCCCATGGCCATCAAGGCCAGCAGGCTGCTGCCGCCGGGCCAGGGTATCCGGCGCCAAACCATGTACGCCGCGAGCACGGTGCCAGAAAGCACAAAACGGAGGCACAGCATTCCCGTCAGGTCGACTCCCTGGGCATAGGCAATCTTGGCGAAGATCGGCATCGCACCAAAACCGGCGGCGGAAACCACGATGCACAGGGCGCCGAGCGAGCGCGCGGCGGAATCGGGAATCACGGAGCGGGAGTCGACACGCAAACGGAGAAGCCATTCGTTCGGTAAACGCGAAAGGTCAAGGCGGAGTCGACAAGAAGTCCTCGATCATTCGCTTACCGACGCCCATTTTGTCGAGCAGGAACAGTCGATCATTGACCAGGCGCGCACCGGCGGTCAAGGGTTGCATTTCAGGCGGCAGCTTGACCCGTGACCAACTGACCGAGCGATACGGTTTCAACAACCGATCAAGCAGTGCCTCGACGTCCTTGACACGTCCATCGTCATCGATGAAGTCACGCCACTGGCCGTCGCTGGCTCGAAACGCCACCAGCAAGCGCTGGCCCGCCTCCGTCGTCGACTCCTCAAGGCGTTCGCGCAGCCGTTCACGAAGCTCGGCGAGTTGCGTCTGGTCGCCAATCAATCTGCCGCACTCGAGCCAAAGGTTGACCTTCTGGATGAACGCCGCCTGTTGTTCGACAACCGCGTTCTGCCACAGCTCCTCACGCCGGTCTTCCCGCTCGGCAAACGTGCGCGGGATTTCCGCACAGGTCTTGGGAAAGACTTCCACCATCCAGATCTGGTCCACGCCGGCATCGAGCAATCCTTTCAGCGGCGGATTTTCGGCCCACGCGCCATCGAGATACGTGCCGGCGTAGCGCCCGCCTTCAATCGTCGTCATACCGTTTAGGAAGTCGAGTGACCCCGAGGCCATGACTCCCTGCCTAAGGTAGTCAGCCGCGGCACGTACGGCTGCCTCGCGATCAACGTCGGGCTGATCGAGCAAGCGCAGCAATTCGACAAAGAAGTCGCGGTCACCGATCTGCAGCACCTCGCTGTCGAGAACTCGGGTGGCACCGACGATCAGCCGGGGCCGATGCGTGTCGTTATCGAAGTGCGTCAGCGCCGCCGACAAGTCGATTGAGCGGTCGCCTTCGGCAGAGCCAAGGTAGCGATCATAGAGAAGACGAATGCTGGTCTCGGGCTGCACGTAAGCATCGACCCACGACTCAAACTGGCTGTGCAGCCAGGGAACCGATACGTGGTCCTTCCATTGAAAATACGCCGGGTTCAGAGACCAGAAGTGGTCGAGCACCTTCATCCAGTCGCCGGCGGCCGGGTTCGGAACGACCCCGTTGGCGTTGTGCAACCATTGATCCCGCAGCGTTTCATGAGCCTTTCGCATCTGCTCGTGGCGTGACTCCACGTCTCGCTGGTGCAGGCAATGACGCCAACAGACAGCGGCCACCAATGCGCCGGCAGAGGTGCCCGAAAAGGCTTTGATGTCGTAGGTGTCGAAGGCACGTCGAGCCAGCAAGCCCTCGACTACGCCGGTCGCGATCGCGCCGGCTAGAAAGGAACCGCCCTGGAACGCGAGACCAACTCTCCGCCCGCCAACGTCTACACGCGATACGCGCTCGATCCGTCCATCGGCGCCCAAGGTTTGCGGTGCCTTCGTGACGCTGTCGGCAGCAACGACGCCTCGTTGGCGCATGGAGGTTCCCCGCTGGGAGAAGTCGTCATCACGCTTGCTGCTTAATCAGACGACTACAGCCCTGGACTGGCGCAGGGCTACTGCAAAAGATTTGGCTCCCCGACCAGGGCTCGAACCTGGGACCTACGGATTAACAGTCCGACGCTCTACCGACTGAGCTATCGAGGAATATGCGGGGCCGAATTCTAGTCCCTCACCGAAATAGCGTCAAGTCGCGGGAGAGGCCGAAACACTACTTGAGGAACGCGGAAGCTTGATGAAGTCCGAGGCGAGGAGGCCTGGCGGTTACGAGTTGCCCCTTAAGAACTACGGCGCAGTTATCCGTTACCTACAATCTCGGCTAGCCCTTGTGTTCGTGGTGACACGAGGCACGAAATCACTCCCGAGACCGTAGATCGTCGGGCAAGGGGTAGTCCGGATACGTCCGCTGAAAGTCGCGTAATTGCCGGGTTGCTTCGTCGACTCGCCCGTCACGGCGCAGGACACGAATCTCGTCCAGCCACGCGGCAGGCAAACGGGAGGGTTCGGTACGCACCTTGGCGACTGCTGGCGTGGCGGACTTTGCGGCTTCCAATGGCGTAGACGACTGTGCATCGCGAACGGCGGCCCCACTGCCGGCCACTACCCCCGGCGCTGCCGGGGATCGTTCGCGCTTGGCCTCGGTGGACGATGCCCGCGGATCGGTGGCGCGTTCTTCGGCAGCGAGCCTTCCTTGTTGCTCAGCTTCGGCGACCGGCGCTTTGTATCCGCGAGGCTGAGCGCTATCGTCAACCTTGGCGCGAGCGCTGTTCAATTTCCTTGAAGGCAACTCGCTAGTCGGCGTCGTGGTGGCGGTCGGCGCCGCCTGAACGCTCGGCGCCGGCCGGTCTTCGCTTTGGGTGACCACTTGCTGGCGGTCGTCGCGATCGCCGGGCGGAAGCGGCGCCGGTGCCTTCTCATGCATCAGCGCAAGCATGACGCTTAGTACGACGGTCGTCGCCAGCACCAGTGGGCCGCGCCACCGACGCCACCCAACATTTCCGTGGGTCAGTTCCCGGCGTTCGTCGATGGCCGCCCGTGCGGCGTGCAGGACTTTTCGGTCGAGCGCCAGTGACGGCTCGACGTTCGCAAACTGTCGGTATAGGCGCGACAGTTGCGGATCGCTCGGCAGGTCTTCGCGCGCTTCACTCATAGCAGGTCTTGTAACGAATGGCGCAACTTGTTCAGGGCGTAGCGCAGCCGGCTCTTGGCGGTTTCGCGACCGGTTTCGGTCACTGATGCAATCTCGTCGAGCGTCAACTCGCCCTCTTCGGCGAGCAGGAAGACCTCCCGCTGGTTCGGTGGCAGGTTGGCGAGAGCCAGGCTGATGCGCTCCGCGATTGTCATCCGCTCGAACAGGCTGTGCGGCGTCTCGTGTCCGGGTGCTGGGATCAGGTCGCGCGGGTCGTCGACTGGATCGTCATCGGCGACGCTCGGCAAGGTTTGCGCCGCGGGTTGCATGGCGTGCTGGCGATAGTGATCAATCAGGCGATGGTGTGCAATACGGAAAATCCAGGTCGAAAATCGCGCCAACGGCTCGTAGCCCGCTCGGGCATTGACCACCTTTATCCAGACGTCGTGGTAGAGATCCTCGGCGAGCGCCGAGTTGCCGCACTGCTGTGACAGGTAGCGGTAGAGCGTGCCGCGATAACGACTGTAAAGGGTGGAAAACGCCTCGGCGTCGCCGCCACGATACGCCATCATCAGTCGTTCATCGCTCCACTCGCCTCGCATCTCGTGCAGTCTAGCGCTTGCCCTCGCAAACGCAAGCGACTGGGCGTGTCGAGCGGACCCGTCCGACGGAGTATGTCGGGGGTGGCGCCAGCTGGTAGGCGCCGCGATCGCCTCCTCTGGCGGTCTGACGTCTGGCCCGATCGGTGACCCCGGGAATGTTCGAGCCGTGGGCGCGGTGCGAGGTGCCGGAGCGCAACCTTTTCCTGGCCTGGCGCCGTCTGATAACATCGACCCATGCTGGCGGGACTTCCTGATCGAGACCCCACGTCCCGCCACGTCGGGATCGACGCCCGCTCGTGGCTGGCGCTGATGCTGCTTGCCGTTTCGACTCACACCCAGCCACAGCCACGTGCGGCTACGGGCGAAATGGCGCTGTCACTCAAGACAGAGCCGAGCGAGGTCCGCCTTGGCAGGTACCGTACAGTACACACCTTCCCAGCGACGCCGACGCTTTGGTCGGCAGTGGTAGTGGCGGCCCCATCGTCGAGATCGTCGTTCGCGGACCGCGGCCGGAGCAGGCAGAGACGGTGCGCGTGCAGGCGTTTCAGCTCTACGTCCGCAATCGCCGCCGCAACGCACCCGACTTTTCCGCCTGGAGCAAGACGGGAGTCTCCTCCTACGTACAATGCCGGCTACGGCGAATCGATGGCCGCTACTGCCTTGACGTCTGCTACGACAGCGAAGTGGCGGATACGGGCGTGATCAGGCACCCTCCGCGAAATCTGCAACATGAGTGCACCTACGGTTCGTCAACCGGCTTCTGAATCGCGCCAAGAGGACGCGGTAGCATCCCGTCTTCCGTCTTCCGGAACCGGTTCAATGTACCGCCATCGTCAACGGGCTTTTTTGGGCAGCCTGTTTCTAGGCTGCAGTTCGCTGCTACAGGCCGCTCCGACGGGTGTCAGACCCGCTGCCGTCATCGATTACGTTCAAATGCCTGCGTGGCTCGAACGGCAGGGAATCCGAAAGGAGCTGGTGCCAGGACAAGCACTGCACAACCGCGACTGGGTGATTACCGAAGCCGGGGCGCGCATTCGACTACGGCTGGCCGATGAAAGCACGGTCGCCGTCGGCGCCGACACCGTGCTCCAGTTGAGTGCACTCGGATATCGGGAAGACGGAGTATTCACCGCGGCGCTTGATGTTCCCCAGGGCGTCATCCGCTTTACCAGCAGTCCCTACGACCGTACTCGTCAACCGCGTGCGGTCAACGTCCGCGTCGGCACCATCACCGCCAGTCTTCGCGGCACCGATCTTTTGGGCAGCGCTAACCTGGAAGGCGATCGGGTTTGCGTTCTCAAAGGCAGCGTCGCGGTCATTCATCCGCAAGGAGAGGCGCAGCAAATCGATCAGCCGCGCCAGTGCTACGAAGCCCAGAAGGGGTCGGCACCCTCACCGATCACGGTAGCCAGCGCTCAACAGATCGTCAGCTGGACGGCACTTACCAACGGGGTGACGGCTTCCGCGGTGGCTCGTCGCGGCAGACAGAAAATGGTCACACTAGCCACCGTGGAGAGCGAGCAGGAAGCACTTGCGGTCTACGATCGCGCCCGCGCTGCTGGCTACCAGGCACGCATCAAGCCGACCGCGACCTCCGGCGGCGGCTACCACTACTCGGTTCGCGTCGTCGGTCTCGCCGACGAGACGCAGTGACGGCTTTGACTTGCCACGCAGCACCGGCACAGCCGTCTACACTGCCGGCCGGTGAGTTCTGAAGAAAAATTCGTTCCACTGCGTGTGCCAGAGTTGTGCCAGGCATTGCGCGCTGATCAGATTCATCGCCGACACTCGGTTCTCGAAGCGCCACAGCCAGCGCAGACAGATTTTCGCTCGCCGGCTGTCGCGAACGACCATTCCACCGCCTTCGGCTTCGGCGGAATCGATGAAACGCTCGACAGCCCAACGGTAGTAATCCGAGCTGTTGCAGCCGCTGACGGCCAGCTCGGCCTCCCTTTCGGCACGACGCCAGAGCTTGATCGCAAGTTCGTCACTGATCCCCGTCTTGCGGGCGATCCACGGCAGGATCTTTGGTGCTTTCATCTGAGTTCACTCCTGGCAGGGCAACTCCGAGACGTCTCAGAGCTTCGCTGCAGCGTCACGCCCCGTCTTTGTTGCAGCGCACAATCATTATACGGACATTCGACGCGAATAGTTGGGTTGCTACTCTAGATTATTGCGGTGGTTTGTGACGACCTTGGCAAACGGCGAAGACCAAGGCTCTCTTGAGGAATTTCGCTGCCAGGGGCAATTTTTCTGGAACCCGTTGCTCCGCTGGTGGCGCACTGATCGAAACGCCGAGGAGTGGAACGGACGCCGATCTCAGGGTTTGTCAGGATGCGACCGGGTCACGCACTCGAAGCGGCGCGGCTCGCTGTTTGTCGAGTAATGGCCTGACTTGCGCGCCGGCTGGTCGTGCGCGCCGGCCCGGCACGCACGACCAGACACCTCGACTCCCGCTGGCGAAGCCTTCCTGAAAGACTCAGGGTCGATCGTCTCGAGAGCTACGCCAGCAGCCCGACGCTATTTTGCGGTGGCAACAAAATCGTCGAAGGTGTTCTCCGCCACCCGGAACCACTGGATCTGATCCTGGCGGAACTTGACCCACGAATCGAAAACCTTCTTGAACTTCGCGTTCTTCGCCGCGGTCTCGGCGTACAGCTCGAACGCGGCCTTGTAGCAGGCTTCCATGACCGGTTTCGGGAACGGCCGCAACTGCGTACCCGAGCCGATCAGTCGCTTCAGCGCAGGCGGGTTCTGCGCGTCGTACTTGGCCATCATTTTGACGTGTGCCTCCATACACGCCGCATGGAGGATCGCCTGGTATTCCTTGGGTAGCGATTCCCAGGCCTTCAAACCGACCAGCAGGCTCAGTTGTGGGCCGCCTTCCCACCATCCCGGATAGTAGTAGTACTTGGCCACCTTGTTGAAGCCCAGTTTCTCATCGTCATAGGGCCCAATCCATTCCGCAGCGTCGATCGTCCCCTTCTCGAGCGCCGGGTAGATGTCGCCACCCGCGATTTGTTGGGGCACCAAACCGAGTCGGGAAAGCACCTGGCCGGCGTAACCTCCGATCCGCATTTTCAGGCCTTTGAGATCCTCAACCCCCTTGATCTCCTTGCGGAACCAGCCTCCCATCTGGGCTCCGGTGTTGCCACAGGTGATGCCAAGGCAGTTGTAGTCCCTATAGAACTCATTCATCAACTGTCTGCCGCCACCCTCTTCAAACCACGCCGTCTGCTGGCGGTAGTTCAAACCGAAAGGCATGGCACACTCGAAGGCGAACGTCGGATCCTTGCCGACAAAATAATAGACCGCGGTATGGCAGCACTCCACGGTTCCCGCCTGCACCGCATCCAGCACTTGCAAACCGGGAACGATTTCCCCGCCGGCGAAGACCTGGATCTGGAATTTGCCGCCTGTCGCGGCAGCCACTGCCTTGGTCTCCTGCTTCAAGGCGCGCTCGATCGCTTTCGCCGGATCTTCCTCCTCGGCCGGCGCCGATCCTGGCGTCGCCACAGACCCTGCTGGCGACGCTTCGTCCATCGGAACGATGATCTGGACTTTGTCGATGTCGACCTTCTCCTGTTTACCCAAACCGAACGTCACCAACTGCGGGAACGCAATCAGGATGCCGACCATACACATCTGAATCACGACATAGGGGACGGCGCC
Source organism: uncultured Candidatus Accumulibacter sp. (assembly GCA_964420975.1). Lineage (GTDB taxonomy): Bacteria > Pseudomonadota > Gammaproteobacteria > Burkholderiales > Rhodocyclaceae > Accumulibacter. The sequence continues at coordinate 129,554 of CAYQVH010000003.1, read as the reverse complement.
CCAGTAGATCTGTGCGGTGGTGATGGGCTCCGTCAACTTGCCCGACACCTTATCCACGTAGGCCTTGGTCGGCGCGACGCTGCGCAGGTAGAACAGGGCGAACCCGAACGGCGGATGCATGAACGAAGTCTGCATGTTGATGCCAAGAAGGATGCCGAAGAAGATGAGGTCGATCCCCAGTTTTTCTGCGACCGGACCGAGCAGTGGAACGACGATGAAAGCGAGTTCGAAGAAGTCGAGAAAGAAGGCGAGCAGGAACACCAGGAGGTTGACGACGATCAGGAACCCCAGTTGCCCGCCAGGCAGGTCCAGGAGCAGCTCTTCAACCCACTTGTGGCCGTCCACTCCGTAGAAGGTCAGGCTGAATACCCGCGCGCCAACGAGAATGAAAACCACGAAGGTCGTCAGCTTGGCAGTGGAGTTCATCGCTTGCTTAAGTAACGAGAGATTCAAGCGCTTGCGCGCGAGGGCCATGATCAGCGCGCCCAGCGCACCCATCGCACCGCCTTCGGTCGGGGTGGCTACGCCGACGAAAATTGTTCCCAGGACGAGGAAGATCAGGGCAAGCGGCGGAATGAGGACAAACGTCGTTTTCTCCGCCATCTGGCTCAGCAGGCCGAACTTGAACAAGCGATTGACGACGGCAATCGCGAAGGCCACTCCGATCCCGACGAGCAGGCTGACGACAATGACCTCGTCGGTCGGTGCCTCGTCGGGGAAGCGAAAGGAATAGCTTACGCCGCACGCCACCGCGACCGCCGTCAGGACGAGAAGCGACGCCGCGCCGCTCTTCCCGTTCGGTTCCCGGAAGCTGCGCGCCTCGGGCGGCAGCGCCGGAGCCGACTGTGGCCGCCAGATCGTGTTCACCAGGATCCACGCCGCGTAAAGTCCGGTCAGCACGAAGGCCGGGACGAACGCGCCCTTGTACATGTCGCCGACCGATCTACCCAGTTGGTCGGCCATGATGATGAGCACGAGGGACGGCGGAATCGCTTGCGCCAGGGTTCCTGAAGCGGCGATGACCCCCGACGCCATACGCCGGTCGTAGCCATAGCGGAGCATGATCGGCAACGCAATGAGGCCCATCGAGATGACCGAAGCGGCGACGATGCCGGTGGTCGCGGCGAGCAATGCGCCGACAAAGATCACCGCGTACGCCAAGCCGCCGCGCACCGGCCCGAAAAGCTGACCGATGGTGTCGAGCAGATCCTCGGCCATTCCGCTACGCTCGAGGATCAAACCCATGAAGGTGAAAAAGGGGATCGCCAGCAGCGTATCGTTGCTCATGACGCCAAAGATGCGTTCCGGCAGAGCACCAAAGAGTGCCGGGCTGAGCAGTCCCAGTTGGATACCGATGGTGCCGAAGACCAGGCCGTTGGCGGCGAGCGCGAAAGTGATCGGATAGCCCAGAAGGAGGAAGAGCGCCATCGAGAGGAAGATGATCGGCGCCATGTTGTGGATCAGGAACTCAAGCATTGTTTTTCTCCCCTTCCTGGCGTTGGCGTAGCTCCTGGAGCAAGGCTTCTTCCGCCGTCGGCATCTCGTGCTTCTCCGACGGGTCCGGGATTAACCCCTGCAGGAACGCGACGCGCTTCACCAACTCGGACGCTCCCTGCAAGCAGAGCAGAAAAAAACCAAGCGGGATCAGCATCTTGGCTGGCCAGACGATGAGCCCTCCGGCATTGGGTGACATCTCCTGGCTGTGAAACGAAACCGCGAAGGTTTCCCAACCGAACCAAATGAAGGTGATGGCAACCGGGAAAAGAAAGAAAACCGTGCCGAAGATGTCGATCCACGTCTGTACCCGCTTGGAAAATCTTCCGGCGATGATATCGATGCGGATATGCTCGTTATGCCGTAGCGTATAGCCCGCGCCAAGCAGAAAGATGGCGGAGAACATATACCATTGGACTTCGAGAAACGCGTTCGAGCTGTAGTTAAACGCCTTGCGAACGATCGCGTTTAACGCGCTCACGAGTACCGCGATCAAGACGAGCCAGATCAGCGAACGACCGATGCGCTCGTTCAGGGCGTCGATCAGCCCCGAGATCTTAAGCAAAGACCCCATGTAAGCCTCCTCCTGTCGATGATTGTTGCTTCTGCCGCTTACCCTCTTGTCGGGGATCTGCGCTGTTCACCTGGGGTCCATGCTAGCAGAAACCAGTAGCTGGAAAAAACCGTATCCCCATCGGGGTCCGCCGCGCAAGTACGCACAGCGACGGGAGCCACTTCGTTGAGGCATGGTTTCTCCTACGAAACACAGAGCCGGTGCGCGCACCGCGAGGAACGCAAGCGACTAGCGCGCGCCTGCGTTTTGTGGCATACTTATATTACCGGTCTGACCAACATACCATAGCGCCGTTGACCGAGCGTGTCAACCGGGACGTGCAGAGTCTGCACGGTACCAACCCCTTGAGGTGGAAGCCTGGTCGCAATCGGCGCGATGAAAAGAAAGGGAGACAGATGGCCAGAGCAACCGCACAGACACCGTTCGAGGTCGTGCAACCACCGACCCGAGTCAAATTGTCGGATTCGATCGTCAGTCAGATTGAGGCGTTTATCGTGGAAGGCGTCCTCAAGCCCGGAGACGCTTTGCCTCCGGAACGGGATTTCGCGCAACAGCTTGGCGTCTCCCGGCCGTCGCTGCGCGAGGCGATCCTCAAGCTTGAGACACGCGGCTTGGTGCAGACACGTCGCGGCGGCGGTTACTGCGTCGCGGACGTCACCGGTCCGACACTGACCGACCCCCTCGTCCGATTGTTGCGCGAGCACCCGCCCGCCGCGTACGACATTCTCGAGTTGCGTTGCGCGCTTGAGGAACTCGCTGCGTCTCTCGCCGCACAGCGCGCCACGGAGGCCGATCGTGAGCGCATTACAGCGCGCTTCAACACGCTCGCCAAAGCCGACACCGGCAAAGGCGACGGAGAACGGGCTGCCGACGCCGACCTGGATTTTCACCTCGCTCTGGCCGACGCTTCGCACAACGTCGTTCTGGTTCACGTCATGCGCGGCTTGCACAATCTGCTGCACAGCAGCGTCACTCGCTTTCGCGCCCGCCTCTTCGCGATGAAGGATGGAAGCGAAAAACTGTTGCGCCAGCAACACCGCGCGCTGTTTGAAGCGGTGATGGCCGGTGATGCCGAAGCGGCGCGCCAGGCGGCACACCTCCACTTGGGCTACATCGACGCCACGCTGCGCGAAGCCGATCGTGTGGCAGTTCAACCCGTCTCCGGAAGTCCGGTGGCGACGACGGCCGGCGAACTCGGGGGTCCCACGTGAGGCTTGGCGTCTCACATTGGGTTGTTTGCGGCTACCGGCGGCGCCTCGCCGCCTTCGCCGTTGCCGGCTTACCCGTGTCAGCAACGGCCACGGAAAGAACCGTCGCCGGCGGCTGGTAGGCCGGGACCAACTGCTGGCGCCCGCTGCCGATCAGGTCGGCGCGTCCCATGCGGCGGAGGGCGTCGCGCAGCAGCGGCCAGTTGGCGGGATCGTGATAACGCAGAAACGCCTTGTGCAAGCGCCGCTGCGGTGCTGAACGGGCGCAGACCACTTCGTTCGAGTGGCGAGCCAGCTTTTGCAGCGGGTTCCGCCGCGAATGGTACATCGCGGTCGCCAACGCCAGCGGCGTCGGCAGAAAGGTCTGCACCTGGTCGGGACGAAAGCGGTGGCGTTTAAGCCAAAGCGCCAGATTGAGCATGTCCTCGTCGCGCGTTCCCGGGTGCGCGGCGATGAAGTAAGGAATCAGGTACTGTTCCTTGCCCGCCTCGCGCGAGAACTTTTCGAACATCGCCTGGAATCGGTCGTAGGCGCCGATTCCAGGTTTCATCATGTGCGCCAGCGGTCCGTCCTCGCTGTGCTCCGGTGCAATCTTCAGGTAGCCGCCGACGTGATGAGTCACCAGCTCGCGCACGTAGTCCGGGTCGCGCACCGCGAGGTCGTAACGCAAACCGGAGCCGATCAGCACCTTCTTCACTCCCGGCACCGAGCGCGCCTTGCGGTAGAGCCGGGTGAGCGCCGAGTGGTCGGTGTTCAAGTTCTCGCAGATACCGGGGAAAACGCACGAAAGACGCCGACACGCCGCCTCGATGCGAGAATCACGGCACGCCAGGCGGTACATGTTGGCCGTTGGCCCGCCAAGGTCGGAGACGACACCGGTGAACCCGGGGGTCTTGTCGCGAATTTCTTCGATCTCGCGCAAGATCGACGACTCGGAACGACTCTGGATAATCCGCCCCTCGTGCTCGGTGATTGAGCAAAAGGTGCACCCCCCGAAACATCCGCGCATGATGTTGACGGAAAAACGGATCATTTCGTAGGCGGGAATCTTCGCCTCTCCATAGCGCGGATGCGGACGGCGCTGAAACGGCGCTCCGTAGATTCCGTCCATTTCCGCGCTGGACAGCGGCAGCGGCGGAGGATTGAGCCACACGTCGCGTTCACCGTGGGCCTGGATCAACGCTCGCGCGTTGCCCGGATTCGACTCGAGATGAAAAGTACGCGAGGCATGCGCGTAGAGCACCGGATCGTCGCGCACCTGTTCGTACGCCGGTAAGCGGATCGCGGTTCGGGAGCGGTCCAGTTTCGGCATGCGCGCGTGCAGTTGCACGCGCATCGGCGTCGCCGCCACCGTCCCCGGCTCGCCACACGCGCCGCTGTGACTCGTCTCCGGTAAACCGAGATAGGGATCGGGATGACGGATAAGCGCTCCCGGCGTGTCGACGGTCGTCGAGTCGACTTCCGTCCAGTCCGCAGCAGGGAGCCATCCGTGTGGGACCATGAACGCGGTACCGCGCAGGTCTCGGACGGCGTCAATCCGCTGCCCGGCAGCCAGCCGGTGAGCCAGTTCGACGATCGCGCGTTCGGCGTTGCCGAAAATCAGCAGGTCGGCCTTAGAATCGGGCAGCACCGAGCGCCGGACGCGATCCGACCAGTAGTCGTAGTGCGCGATCCGGCGCAGGCTGGCTTCGATCGATCCGATCACGACGCCGACGCCAGGATACGCCTCGCGACAACGTTGCGCGTAGACGACGACGGCACGATCAGGGCGGCGATTGGCTTCGCCGTTGGCGGTGTACGCATCGTCCGACCGCGGCTTGCGATCGGCCGTGTAGCGATTGACCATCGAGTCCATGTTGCCAGCCGTCACGCCGAAAAAAAGGTTCGGCCGCCCGAGTGCGCGAAAGTCACTGGCCGAACGCCAGTCCGGCTGACTGATGATGCCCACCCTGAAGCCCTGCGCTTCGAGCAGGCGGCCGATGAGCGCCATGCCGAAACTCGGGTGATCGACGTAGGCGTCGCCGGTGACGATGAGGACGTCACACGAATCCCAACCCAGGGCCTCCATTTCGGAACGCGACATCGGCAGGAACGGCGCCGGACCAAAGCGGCTCGCCCAGAACTTGCGGTGAGAAAAAAGGTTGCGCGCTGCCGGTGACTCGGCGACCTGGCGAATACGATCCATAAGGGAGGGATTTTACCGGTCGCCGGCAAACGCCGGACGAATAGTTCTCAGGCATCGCCTCTCGTCGCTGCGCGAGCGCAGCGGCAACGACGAGTGGGGTTTGTCGCCGTTCGCAGTGGAATCAGGCGATCCGCCCGCCGCTCCGTCCGTCTTCATGTTGCACTGCAGCTTGCAATCCCCGCTAACCAACGGTATGGTCGCGCCTCGTTTATATCGTATACGATATTCGAAAGGCTCTGCGCAACGCATGTCCTCTGCCCTGGATCAGATTGCTGCACAGAAAGTCCCTCGCCTGAGTGCTTCGGACCATATCGCGCAGACGCTGAAGAAGGCCATCGTCGACGGCGCACTTCCGGCGGGAGAACTGTTGCGCCAGGACGAAATCGCCAGCCATTTTCATGTCAGCAAGATCCCGGTTCGCGAAGCCTTGAAACATCTCGAGGCGAAAGGACTAGTCACCTTTCTTCGTCATCGGGGCGCCATCGTCGCCACCTTGTCGGCGGCCGAAATCGAGGAGTACATGGAGATTCGTGCCTTGCTCGAAGCGCGAGCTGCGCGCTTGTCGGCCCCTCTGATCGGCAAGCAGGCGATTGACGAAGCGCGCAAGTACCTCGTCGATTTTTCAGCAGCGAGCGACGCAACGCGCTGGGGGGAGCTGAACTGGCTCTTCCATTCGACGCTGTACGCCGCCGCTTGCCGCCCGATTCTTCTGATCGAGATTCGTTCCTTGTACAACAAGGTCGAGCGCTACGTTCGCGCCCTCCTCTCGGTCACCGATGAGATGCCGAAAACTCAACGCGAACACACCGAAATTCTCGCCGCCTTCGACCGCCGGGACCCCGAAGCGGCGGCAGAACTCACTCGCGCGCACGTGCTCGACGCGGGTGCGTCCCTAGTCAGTTACCTTAACAACCACCGTCACAAAGGAGGATTCAAATGAACCAACCGATACTGGCCGCCGGCTTCAGCGTGCTTGCTTTGGCCGCCATTAACGCCAGGGCCGATCATCCGGTCGCCATTGCCGGTCCGATGACCGGACAGTACGCGTCGGCGGGCGACCAAATTAGGAAGGGCGCCGACATGGCGATTGCCGACATCAACGCCAAAGGGGGGGTTCTGGGTCAGAAACTGAAACTCGAGGTGGGCGACGACGCGTGCGACCCGAAACAGGCGGTCGCGGTGGCCAACACCATGGTCAACAAGAAGATCGTCTTCATGCATGGGCACTGGTGCTCGTCGTCGACCATCCCGGCGTCCGACGTCTACAACGAGGCGCAGATCCCGATGGTGACCGTCTCCACCAACCCCAAGGTGACCGATCGCGGGCTGAAGAACCTCTTCGCCATTGCCGGCCGCGACGATCAACAGGGACAGGTTGCCGGCGCCTATCTCGCCGAGAAGTTCAAGGGCAAGAAGATCGCCGTCGTCGACGACAAGAGCGCCTACGGCAAAGGTCTCGCCGATGAAACGGCGAAAGCGATGGAGGCCAAAGGCGTCAAGCCGGCGTTGCGCGAGTCGATCACGGCGGGAGAGAAGGACTATTCTGGGCTGGTCAGCAAATTGAAGTCGGCCGGCGTCGAGGTCCTCGCCTTTGGTGGCTACCACACCGAAGTCGCACTGATTCTCCGCCAGGCGCAGCAGGCGGGTCTCAAGCTGACAGTGATGGGTGGGGACACGATGTCGAACTCCGAGCTGGCAACGGCTGCCGGCGCCGAAGCCAACAACGTGCTGTTTACCTTCGGCCCCGATGCGCGCAAGAACCCAAACGCGGCGAACGTGGTTAAGAAATTCCAGGACGCGAAGGTCGAGCCTGAAGGATACGTCCTCTACGCTTATGCGGCCTTCCAGCTCTTCGACCAGGCGGCAAGCAAAGCGAAGAGCACGAAGTACGCCGACCTCGAAAAATCCTTGCGCGGCGGAGCCTTCGACACGGTTATCGGCAAGTTGTCGTTTGACGCCAACGGCAACAGTTCGGCGCCGGCTTTCGTGGTCTACCAGTGGAAGGATGGCAAGTACGACTATGTGAAGAAATAAGCCGCTACCGTTCCGGGTCGCGCCGTGTGACGCGGCCCGGGCCAGGCGGGAAATACCCTCCGCGCCACGGGTCGATCCGGCCTCGTGGCTCTGTCGACGACCGACAAGACCGTTGCAGTCGCTTCTTCTCGGAGACCTACGACCGCATGACCGTCGCCCCAGCTACAGACCTCCGCCAACGCTTACGGGACTATCTGCGCATCGACGAGGATGCGGTCGTCGATGAACTGATCGCCTTGGCTCGATTCTCCCCGTCGGAAGAACTGGGCATTCGAGCGCGCGCCGCGCCGCTGGTGCGTAGCGTCCGCGAACAACGGTTGCGCAGCGGCGGTATCGACGCGTTTCTGGCGACCTACGATCTGTCGTCGCGCGAAGGCGTCGTGCTGATGTGTCTCGCCGAGGCACTGCTGCGCATTCCCGATGCGGAAACCGTCGATCGGCTGATTCGCGACAAGATCGGCAGCACCGAGTGGGAGAAGCGGCTTGGCAGCTCGCACAGTACCTTCGTCAATGCCGGCACTTGGGCGCTGATGCTGACCGGGCGCATCGTCAATCTCGACAACCACGACCGCAACTTGCGCGGAACGCTGAAGCGCCTCGTGGCGCGAGCCGGTGAACCGGTCATCCGGCAGGCGGTGACCACCGCCATGCGCATCCTGGGCCGCCAGTTCGTGATGGGACGGACGATCGACGAAGCCCTGGAACGTTCCCGCAGCGCGGAGGCGTCCGGTTACCGCCACTCGTTCGACATGCTCGGCGAGTCGGCTCGCACGACCGCCGACGCACTGCGCTATTTCGAGTCGTACAGTCAGGCGATCGCCGCTATCGGGCAGGCAGCGGCTGGCCGACCGGAGTTTGCCGCGCCGTCGATCTCGATCAAGCTTTCGGCGCTGCATCCGCGATACGAGGTCGCCAAGGCGGAGCGGGTGCGCCGCGAACTCGTTCCGGCAGTCAAGGCACTGGCTTTGACGGCGAAAGCGCGTAATGTCGGTTTCACGATCGATGCCGAAGAGGTCGACCGTCTCGAATTGTCGCTCGACCTGATCGAAGCGCTGGCGATGGACAGCGAACTCGCGACCTGGAATGGTCTCGGGCTTGCCGTCCAAGCCTACCAGAAACGCGCCCTGCCCTTGCTCGACTGGCTGGCCCACCTCGCGCATCGTGCACACCGTCGGTTGATGGTTCGCCTGTGCAAGGGGGCTTATTGGGACGCCGAGATCAAGCTCGCTCAGGAACGCGGCCTCTCCGACTATCCGGTGTTTACCCGCAAGGTGTCGAGCGACGTTTCCTATCTGGCTTGCGCCCGCCGCCTGTTTGCCGACCCGGTAGCCTTTTACCCGGCGTTCGCGACGCACAACGCGCATACCCTGGCGGCAGTTGCCGAGCTGGCGATCAGCGCCGGTGGCAGCGACGAGTGGGAATACCAGCGGCTGCACGGCATGGGCGAGGAGCTCTACGATCAGATCGTCGGCGACGACAAGTGGGGACGCCCCTGCCGCGTCTATGCGCCAGTTGGCAGCCATGAAGACCTCCTCGCCTACCTGGTGCGTCGTCTGCTCGAAAACGGCGCCAACTCGTCGTTCGTCAACCGGATCGCCGATGCGACGCTGCCGATCGACGCCTTGATTGGCGACCCGGTCGAGAAGGCGGCGAGTCTGCCCCGTAAACGACAGACGCGGATTCCGCTTCCGTCGGCGCTTTTTGGTGCCGAGCGTGCGAACAGCGAAGGACCTGACATGAACGACCAACCCACTCTCGACGAGCTGTCCAGCGCGATCCGCCGCAGCGCTCTCGTCAGCTACACGGCAGCTCCCCTGATCGGTGGTCGTCCGGTAGGCAAGACCAGCCGCCCCGTTTGCTCGCCGAGCGATCGCCGCGAGGTCGTTGGTCAAGTCGTTGAGGCCAGGGTCGAGGACGTTGCCGTCGCCATGTCGCTGGCTGCTGCCGCCTTTCCGGCGTGGGAAGCCACACCGGCACGCGAGCGGGCGGCGATTCTCGACGGGGCGGCCGACATCCTGCAAGGGCGCCTTCCCGAGTTGCTCGCGCTGATCGTTCGTGAAGGCGGGCGAACGCAGGCCGACGCGGTCGCCGAAGTGCGCGAGGCGATCGATTTTTGTCGCTATTACGCGGCGCAGGCCAGGGAGAAGTTTGCCGAACCACTCCTCCTCCCCGGCCCGACTGGCGAACGCAACACGCTGGGGCTGCATGGTCGCGGGGTTTTCGTCTGCATCAGCCCGTGGAACTTTCCGCTGGCCATCTTCGTGGGTCAAATCGCCGCCGCACTCGCCGCCGGGAACTGCGTGGTCGCCAAACCTGCCGAGCAGACGCCGCTGGTTGCCGCGCTCGCGGTCGAGTTTCTCCACACTGCCGGCGTCCCCGCCGACGTGCTCGCATTTCTACCCGGCGATGGGCACATCGGCGCGGCGCTCGTCGCCCACCGGGAATGCGCCGGCGTCGCGTTCACCGGCTCAACCGAGGTCGCACGCCTGATCGCTCGCACCCTGGCCGACAAGGACGGCCCGATCGTGCCACTGGTTGCGGAGACAGGCGGGCAGAACGCGCTGATCGCCGATTCGTCGGCCCTTCCCGAGCAGGTCGTGCGCGACGTCGTCGCCTCGGCGTTCAACTCCGCCGGACAGCGCTGCTCGGCGCTACGGGTTCTTTTCGTCCAGAGCGACATTGCCGACAAGGTCTGTCAGATGCTTGCCGGCGCGATGCAGGAACTGCGCATCGGCAACCCCGCCGAAATCGCAACCGACGTCGGCCCGGTCATCGACGACGCGGCTCGCGAGGTGCTCGAGGCGCATGCGTCCTGGCTGGACGGCTTCGCGCTGCCGATACACCGCTGTTCGCTGGACGAGGAGGCCACCCGCTATGGCACGTTCTTCGCCCCACGAGCGTACGAGATTGACCGGCTCTCCCGCCTCTCGCGCGAGATCTTCGGGCCGATCCTGCACGTCGTCCGCTGGCGTGCCGAGGAACTCGATCAGGTCTGTGAGGCGATCACCCGTACCGGCTACGGACTGACGCTGGGAATCCACAGTCGTATTGACGAAACCATTCAGCGCATTACCCGCCGACTGCGGGTCGGCAACACCTACGTCAACCGCAATCTCATCGGCGCTGTCGTCGGTGTTCAACCCTTTGGCGGCGAGGGACTCTCGGGCACCGGACCGAAGGCCGGCGGCCCGCACTACCTCTATCGCTTCGCCTGCGAACGAACCTTGTCGGTCGATACGACGGCGGCAGGCGGCAACGCCGGCCTGATGGCACTCGACGCCGACGACTGATCGCTACCCGTCCGTCACGGCCAGTCGGACAACGCGACTGCCGCCGCAGAAAGGCCGGCTGACGAGGTAGGCACCTCGCCGCTGGAACCAGGAGGAGGAGACAAGGAATGGCACTGGCCCTGCAGCAACTGATCAACGGCCTCACGCTCGGCGCCGTCTACGGGTTGATCGCGATCGGTTATACGATGGTCTACGGCATTATCGGCATGATCAATTTTGCTCACGGCGATATCTACATGGTCAGCGCGTTCATCGCCGTTACCGTGTTCACGCTGCTGGCAGGCTTCGGCGTCAGTTCGGTGCCGCTGGCGCTGGTCGTCGTACTTCTCGTCGCCGTCTTCTTCACGTCGATCTACGGCTGGACGGTCGAGCGCCTCGCTTACCGTCCGCTACGCGGCTCCACCCGACTGGCGCCGCTGATTTCGGCGATCGGCATGTCGATCTTCCTGCAGAACGCCGTTCAGCTGCTGCAAGGCGCGCGCGTCAAACCGATCGCGCCGGTGCTCGTCGGCGGCATCGATCTCCTGTCGACCGACGGTTTCACGGTTCGTCTGGCGTACTCGCAAATCCTCATCGTATTGGTCACGGTGACGCTGATGATCTGTTTTACCTGGCTGATCACGCAGACGTCGTTTGGACGTCAGCAGCGTTCGTGCGAACAGGATCGAACGATGACGGCGCTGCTCGGCATCAACGTCGACCGCACGATCTCGCTGACTTTCATGCTCGGTGCCGCGCTCGCCGCGGTCGCCGGGGTGATGGTGACCGTCTACTACGGCGTCGTCGACTTCTTTATCGGCTTCGTCGCCGGTATCAAGGCGTTTACGGCCGCCGTTCTCGGCGGCATTGGTTCCTTGCCCGGAGCCATGCTCGGCGGACTGCTGATCGGTCTGATCGAGGCCTTCTGGGCGGCGTATCTGTCGGCCGAGTACAAAGACGTCGCGACCTTCAGCATTCTGATCCTGGTGCTGATGTTTCGTCCGTCCGGCCTGCTCGGACGTCCCGAAGTGGAGAAGGTCTGATGACGGCTCTGGTCTTCGCGGAGCACCCGAGCTCGCTGGCCGATCGTCTGCGCGACGCCGCGGCCACGGCCTTCGTGGCACTCTTGCTGGGTATCCCGATGATCGGCCTGACCACCGTCGATCAGGGCGGCAAGCTGCAGATTGCGACTCGTTGGCCCACCCTGGTCGTCTTCGTCGTCGCGTGCTTTTTCGGCCGTTTGATCCTGCGTTACGCTCTCGACCACTGGCACGCGCGCAAGCGTCTGCGGCAGACCGCCTTCGCAGCGCTTACCCCGGCGTCGACCGCAACTCGGGAGCGTGTTTCGAGCGCCTCGCTGACGCGCTGGCTTGGCTGGGGCGCGCTGGGCTCAGCGCTCGTCCTGCCCGTGGTGTTCTCGGACAACCGCTACCTCGTCGATACCGCGACCACCGTCCTCATCTACGTCATGCTCGGCTGGGGGCTGAACGTCGTCGTCGGTCTTGCCGGCCTGCTCGACCTCGGCTACGTCGCCTTCTACGCCGTCGGCGCCTACGCCTACGGCCTGCTGGCGACCCATTTCGGCTGGACCTTCTGGCAAGCGCTACCCGTTGCCGGCGCCATCGCCGCCAGCTTCGGCATTGTCCTTGGCTGGCCGACCTTACGGTTGCGCGGTGACTATCTGGCGATCGTCACCCTCGGCTTCGGGGAGATCATCCGCGTCATCCTGGTCAACTGGACCGAGGTCTCGGGCGGACCGAACGGCATCGCGTCGATTCCGCGCCCGTCGTTCTTTGGCTTGCCGTTCAAACCCCCTGGCGACGAACCAACGTTTGCCGCTTTTTTCGGTCTCGACTTTTCGACCCAGCATCGTGTCGTCTTCCTCTATTACCTGATTCTAGCGCTCGCGCTACTGACCAACGTCTTCGTTTCCCGATTGCGCCGGCTGCCGATCGGCCGAGCCTGGGAGGCCATCCGCGAGGACGAGATCGCCTGTAAGGCGATGGGAATCAACACCCGCAACGTCAAACTTTCCGCCTTCGCCATCGGCGCCATGCTCGGCGGCTTTGCCGGAGTCTTCTTCGCCGCCCGTCAAGGTTTCATTTCGCCGGAATCCTTCACCTTCAACGAGTCGGCGATCATCCTCGCGATCGTCGTTCTCGGCGGCATGGGAAGCCAGCTCGGCGTCGTCCTGGCGTCTTTGGTCCTGGTTCTGATACCCGAACTGGGGCGTGATTTCGCCGAGTACCGCATGCTGCTTTTCGGCGCGGCAATGATCCTGATCATGATCTGGCGACCCGGTGGCATCCTCGCTCAGCGCGAGCCAACCCTGCGCCACGTGTCGAAGGAAAACACGCGATGAGCGCACCTGCCCCGCTGCTGAGCGTCGAACGGCTAACGATGCGTTTCGGCGGCCTGCTGGCGATCGACGACCTCTCGCTCGACGTTGGCGCACGCCGCATCACCGGCGTCATCGGACCCAACGGCGCCGGCAAGACGACTTTCTTCAACTGCCTGACCGGCTTTTACCGACCCACGGTGGGTAGCATTCGCCTCAATCACCCGCGCCGCGGCGTGCTGCGTCTCGAGCAACTGTCCAGCCACGAGGTGGCGCGCACGGCGCAAGTCGTGCGGACCTTTCAGAACATCCGCCTCTTTCCGCAGATGACGGTGCTTGAAAACCTGGTCGTCGCCCAGCACAACGCGTTGCAACACGCCTCCCGCTTTTCTCTCGCCGGCCTGTTGAGGCTCCCTGCCTACCGACGCGCGGAAGAAGCAGCGATCGCCACAGCGGTCGGCTGGCTGTCACGCCTGGAGCTGATCGACCAGGCCGATACGGCCGCCGGCGCCCTGCCCTATGGGTTGCAGCGCCGGATCGAGATCGCCCGCGCCCTGTGTGTCGATCCGCTGCTGCTTTGTCTCGACGAACCCGCGGCTGGCCTCAATCCTCGCGAGTCAGCTGAACTCAACGACCTGCTGAAAGAGCTTGCCGGAAACGAAGGGATTGCGATCCTGCTGATTGAACACGACATGAGCGTCGTCATGAACGTTTGCGATCACATTTGCGTGCTCAACTACGGCCGTAAGATCGCCGAGGGAACGGCGACCGAGATCCAGCGGGATCCGAACGTCGTCAAGGCCTATCTCGGCGAGGAAGACGCCGAGGACGAACTGCACGCCGAGGCGGCCCGATGATGCTGCAACTTTCCGGCGTGCACGCCCACTATGGCGCGATTCAGGCCCTGCACGGCGTTGACCTGGCGGTCCAGGTGGGCGAGATCGTGACGCTGATCGGCGCCAACGGGGCGGGCAAGTCGACACTGATGATGTCGATCTTCTCCCAACCGCGGGCTTCGAGCGGGCGCATCGTCTTCGACGGCGAAGACATTACCGCGTTGCCGACCTACGAAATCGCGCGTCGGGGGATTGCCCTCGTTCCCGAGGGCCGGCGCATCTTCCCCCGCATGAGTGTGCTCGAAAACCTCCAGATGGGCGCCGTTCTGGCCGAGAAGAGCAACTTCGAGGTCGATTTACGACGCATGTACGCCCTGTTTCCGATACTCGAAGAGCGCTGCCAGCAACGTGCCGGCACGCTTTCCGGCGGCGAGCAACAGATGTTGGCGATCGCCCGCGCGCTCATGGGTCGGCCGCAGTTGCTGCTGCTCGACGAGCCCTCACTCGGGCTGGCTCCGCTTTACATCAAACGGATCTTTCACACCATTCGCGAGCTCAATCGCGAACACGGGATGACCATCCTGCTGGTTGAGCAGAACGCACACCATGCCTTGCGCGTCGCGCATCGGGCCTACGTCCTGCAGCACGGCCAGATCGTGTTGTCGGGCAGCGGCCGAGAACTGCTCGCCAATCCCGAGGTGCACGCCGCCTACCTTGAGGGCGGTCGGACGGCACTTGAGCACCCCTGAGACGACCTGCCGGAAAGACCCGGCGCTGCCTCGTTGGTTGCCTTTTCTCGTCCTCGCCGTCGGCTTGCTGGCCATCTCGTTTGGCGCCATCCTCGCCCGCTACGGCCAGGTCCAGGGTTTGCCGTCGCTGACCATCGCCACACTGCGACTCGGTCTGGCGGCGCTGCTGATTACCCCACTCGCCCTCCTGCAATCGCGCAAACACCTGTTTGAACTCAGCCGCCAACAGCAATTGCTGACCGCTGGTGCCGGGCTTTTTTTGGCGCTGCATTTCGCCACCTGGATCCGCTCACTGGAATACACGTCGGTGGCCAGCAGCACGGCATTGGTAACGACCAACCTGTTGTGGATCGGTCTCGCGTCCTTCGTTTTCTTTGGCGAGCGGCCAAACCGCCTGATGGCGATCGGCATCGCCCTCTCGCTGACCGGCAGTTTGCTGATCTTCTGGGGCGACCAGCAGGCCAGCCAACCCGGGAGCCACCCTCTGCTCGGCAACTTCCTGGCGGTCGTCGGTAGCTGGTGCTTTTCGACCTACCTGCTGATCGGCCGCCGCCTGCGCGCCAGTCTGCCGCTGTCGGCCTATGTCTGGCTGGCTTACGGCAGCGCCGCGATTTTTCTCGTGCTCGCCTGCCAGGTAAGCGGCACGTCACTGACCGGTTACAGCACCGCCGCTTATCTCGTCGCGCTCGGCATGGCGCTTGGCCCGCAACTGCTCGGTCACACGGCGTACAACTGGTCGCTGCGCCACGTGTCGCCGACCTTCATCGCGCTCGTCACGCTCGGTGAGCCGGTTGGCAGCGCGATGCTCGCCTGGTTTCTGTTTGACGAATCGTTCGCCCGGTTGCAGGGCCTTGGCTTCGTCGTTCTCCTCGCCGGGATCTATCTCGCTGCGCGCAGTGAAAGCCGGTGACATCACCGCCACCCTACCGTTCGACGTAACCGGCGACCAGCGCACGAAGCGCAGAGGGTGCTCAGTGGCGAGGGTGCACGCCCTTGGACCTGACCGGCGGGGGCCTCCGGATCAGCGCGCCAACGCGGCGTAGAGTCGCGGCAGGCGTACCGGCAGGCGCTCGACGTGGTCGAGAACAAGGAAGTTCTTCTGTCCGAAGATCTGCGCGACGTAGCGATCGGCGCGCGGATCGAGGCTGAGGCAGTAGGGGGTGATGCCGCCGCGGATGACGCCCTCGACCGCCTTCCGGGCGTCGTGGCGGAGATACTGCGGATCGCGCACGTCGACGTCGGCGGGCTCGCCGTCGGTGATCAGCAGCAGGAGCTTTCTTGCGTTCGGTTGGTGCTGCAAGTGGCCCCCGGCGTGGCGAATCGCCGCGCCCATCCGCGTCGAGCGTTGGCCTGTCAGACCGGCGAGGCGCGCCTTCGCTGGCGCCGCCCACGGCTGATCAAAGTCCTTGCAGCGCAGATAGGCAACATCGTGCCGGCCGCTGGAATGAAAGCCGTGGATGGCGAGCGCGTCGCCGACCTGGTCGACGGCGTCGGCGAGCAGCGCGCACGCCTCGCGGGTGAGGTCGAGAACCGTGTGCGGGTGTCCGTGCACGCGGTCGTTGGTCGAGGCCGAGAGGTCGAGCAGGACGAGAATCGCCAAGTCACGTTTCCGCCGTAGGTTGCGCAGCATGACGCGCGGATCCGGTGGAAAACCGAGACGGAGGTCGGTGAGGCTGGCGATCGCGGCGTTGAGGTCAGTCTCGTCTCCGTCTTCGAGCTTGCGCACGCGCTGCACACCTTGCGGTTGCAGCGCTTCGAGGATGCGCTTGAGACCCCTGATCTCACCGCGGTAGCGGTCGATGACGGCGTCGATCGTGCGTCGATCGCCGAGCTTGCCGCGCTGCTCGAAGACGGTCGTCCAGAGCGGGCGTTCGAGCTGGAACTGGTAGTCCCACTCGCCGTAGTGGACGGGGGGTGACAGCGCTTCCTTGCCTTCGCGTGCGTTGTAGCTCTTGCCGTCGTCTTCGTAGGGGAAAAGCTCGCTGGCGAGGACCCAGATCTCCTGAGCATCGTCGCCGGCGGTTTCGACGTCGACTTCGTTCGCCATTTCCATGACGTTAACGGTCTTGCGCACCTGAGGCACGTGCCCGCCGACGCCGGTGCGGTCCGGGTCGCCGCCGACAAACTCCCAGAGGTAGCGGTTGTCGTCGCGATAGGGAGCACCTTGACCGTCGTGGTGTGGATTGAAGGGGAGTCGTCTGGCGTCAAGCACCTGCGCCAGCGTGACGCCGATTTCCCACGCGACGCGGTTGTCACCAAGGTTCTCGGCGGCCTGGGCGAAACGCGTTCGCCCATCGATGATCCAGGGGTCGTCATCCTGATAATCGGGATCCAGCAGCGCGCGCGCCAAGCGATTGAGGTAATCCCCAGCGCTGGCGCCTTGCGACGGGGTCGCGCTATGCAGCCGCGACCACAGCGCGCGTAGACCGAGGAAGCGGCGCATCGCCAGTGTCTCGGCGCGTGCATCCTCGACCACGGCGACCAGCGCACGCTGCAACGGGTTGAGCGCTTCGCCCAAAAGCGGCTGCCGTGTGGCAATGATGTGCGCGGCGCAATGCGCGGCCATTGCGCGGTAAACGTCGAGGCCGGACACCTCGCCGATCGTGTCGACCGCGTCAGGAAGGTGCAACAGATCGTCGGTGATGGTCGGCCGCTGCCCGAGACGCGATTCATAGTCGCCGGCGGTCGGTCGCAGGTAGAAGTCGCGGCCCCAGAGCGCCCGCAGATAGAGATTGAGCCGCCGCTGCACGTCGACCAGCAGCGTCCCCTTGCGCTCCTGTTGCAGCACGGCGAGTGATTCGCGGCTTTCGAGGCGGAAGTAACGCAGCTGTTCGGCCAGGTCGCTGCGATGGGCATGCGCGCCCCACAGCGCCCAACGACGCAAGCCGCCGAGCGAGAGTTGGTGCAGTAGTCGGCCGAGGTTGTCAAGCAGCGGCCGCAGGCCGCGCGGTGCCTGGGCGACGAGCACGTCGATCAGCTGCAGGTAGTGGCGGAACAGCTCGGCGTCGCCAAGACGGGCAGCCGCCGCCGGCGCGGTGGTGAGCAGGAGTTCGACGACTGCAATCGACGTGCGCGAAGTCAGCGCGAGTGTACTCGCCGCCAGATCACCCAGAACGTCTTCGCCGATCTCGCCGGCGACGAGCGGCGCTTGTTCGAGCCAACAAAGGACCAGCCCATCGCCGCGTTGCAGACCGCCGAGTGCGGCTGCGCTGCGCAGATAGCGCTCGACGCCGGTCAGCGAGAGTCGTCGTGCCGCCTCTCGCCCGTGCGCGTCGAGTGCCGCGCGCACACTGGGCGACAGCTCAGCGAGCAGCGCGCCGTGATCGTTCAGTGGGCGCGACATCGGCCGCCAACCAAGGGTTGCGCTTCAACGCCATCGCTGCCGCCCTAAGCCGGGGGAAAGTAGGTATTGACCGCGGCGTCGAGTGCATCACGCATGTCGGGATCGTCGGTGATCGGCCGCACCAGGGCGACTCGACATGCTGCCCGCGGCGCGACTCCACGTCTAATCAGGCGGCCAGCGTGGATCAGCATCCGTGTCGACAGTCCTTCATCCAGTCCGTGGCCTTTCAAGTTGCGCGAACGCTCGCCGATGGCGACCAGCTGGTCGGCGATTTCATCCTCAACTCCAGCCTCGTGCGCGACGATCTCGGATTCGACCACGGCAGCAGGGTAGGAGAAATCGAGTGCGCCGAAGCGCTGCTTGGTCGATTGCTTGAGGTCCTTGAGCAGGCTCTGGTAGCCGGGGTTGTACGAAATCACGATCTGGAAGTCGGGATGTGCGTGCACGACTTCACCCTTCTTTTCGAGCGGCAAGACCCGCCGGCTGTCGGTCAAGGGATGGATGACCACCGTCGTGTCCTGACGCGCTTCGACCACCTCGTCGAGATAGCAAATGGCGCCGTGGCGTGCGGCGAGCGCCAGCGGTCCGTCGTGCCATTCGCTGCCGGACGCCGAGAGCAGGAAACGACCGACGAGGTCGGAAGCGGTCATGTCTTCGTTGCAAGCGACTGTGATCAGCGGTCGGCGCAGGCGAAAGGCCATGTACTCGACGAAACGCGTCTTGCCGCAGCCGGTCGGCCCTTTGAGCATCATCGGCATGCGCACCGAATACGCGGCGGTAAAGAGTTCCACCTCGTCGGCAAGCGGGCGGTAGTACGGCTCGTGTCCGATGCAGTAGGGCTCGATCAGCGGGCTCATGGGGGCCTCCATGACGAATTCCTTCCCTGGCTCAGACCGTCTGGCCGCGATAAACGACCATCGCCGCGCCTTGCGATTGCTTGAAGTTGTCGTAGCCGATGAGGCGGACATGATCGTTTGGATGCGCCCGATGGCAGGCCTCCGCCTCGGCGAGGATCGTGTCGATGTCGGTTTCGCCGAACATCGGCAGTTTCCACATGTACCAGTAGGTGTCCATCAGAAACTCGGGCTCGGTGTGTTCGATTGCCGGGTTCCATCCTTTGCCGACGATGTACTCGACCTGTTCCCGGATGCGAGTCGAGTCCATCGCCGGTAGATAGGAGAAGGTTTCGAATTTGCGGCTGGCGGGATCGCTCAGGCGCGAGGCGTAATCTTGCAGGCTCATGGCAGGTCTTCCTTCTATCAGGGGCGGCTAGCGGTGCACGACGTCGAGTTTGTCGACGGTGTCGAATTCGAATTTGATTTCTTTCCAGGTCTCCATCGCGATTTTCAACTCCGGGCTCTGGGTAGCCGCCCGCATCAGCACGTCCTTGCCGTCTTTCTCCAACAGCGCTCCCTGATTGCGGGCTTCGACGCAAGCTTCAAGTGCAACCCGGTTGGCAGCCGCGCCGGCGGCGTTGCCCCACGGATGACCGAGCGTCCCACCGCCGAACTGCAGAACGGCGTCGTCACCAAAGATGTTGACCAGCGCCGGCATGTGCCAGACATGAATCCCCCCCGAGGCGACCGCGAAAGCGCCGGGCATCGACCCCCAGTCCTGATCGAAGAAGATGCCGCGGCTGCGGTCTTCCTTGATATGGCGCTCGCGCAGCAAATCGATCCAGCCAAGCGTCGATTGCCGATCGCCCTCAAGCTTGCCGACGACGGTTCCGGTGTGCAGATGGTCGCCTCCCGACAGTCGCAGGATCTTGGTCAGCACCCGAAAGTGAATGCCGTGGTGCGGATTGCGGTCGAGCACGGCATGCATCGCGCGGTGAATGTGCAGCAGCACGCCGTTGTTCCGGCACCAGTTGGCGAGACCGGTGTTGGCGCAGAAGCCGCCGGTGATGTAGTCGTGCATGATGATCGGCGCACCGATCTCTTTCGCATACTCGGCGCGGCGGTACATCTCTTCCGGCGTCGGCGCGGTAACGTTGAGGTAGTGCCCCTTGCGCTCGCCGGTCTCGCGCTCGGCCTTGTGGATCGCTTCCATGACGAAGTCGAAGCGCTGCCGCCAGCGCATGAACGGCTGGCTATTGACGTTCTCGTCGTCCTTGGTGAAATCGAGCCCGCCGCGCAAGCATTCGTACACCGCGCGCCCGTAGTTCTTGGCCGACAGCCCAAGCTTCGGCTTGATCGTACAGCCAAGCAGCGGCCGGCCATACTTGTTCATGAGGTCGCGCTCGACCTGAATACCGTGCGGCGGCCCGCCGCAGGTCTTAACGTAGGCGATCGGAAAACGCACGTCTTCAAGGCGCAGCGCGCGCACCGCCTTGAAGCCGAAAACGTTGCCGACCAGCGAGGTAAACACGTTGACCACCGATCCTTCTTCAAACAAATCGATCGGATAGGCAATATAGGCATAGAAGCAGCTATCGTCGCCAGGAACGTCCTCAATGCGATAGGCACGCCCTTTGTAATAGTCGAGGTCGGTCAACAGGTCGGTCCACACCGTTGTCCAGGTACCGGTCGAGGACTCGGCGGCGACCGCCGCCGCCGCTTCTTCGCGGTCCACCCCAGGTTGTGGCGTAATCTTGAAAACCGCCAGGAGATCCGTCTCCTTGATCGCGTATCGAGGTTCCCAATAAGTCTGGCGGTATGCTCTGACGCCAGCGCTGTAAGTCTTTACTGACATAGTTCTCTCCAAGTGTTCAGTAGTCACGATCAATCTGACGGTGGGTAGGCGAAACGTGCGACCAGTCTAGACGGCTCGAATGATAATTAAAAGTTAAAGTTATTGGATTTATAGGTTAGCTTTTGATGTTATGTGTCGGCTCACCACCCGGGGCGACGGTTGCAAGCGAGAGTGGCAAGACCAGGCCATTTGGAGGATAATTTCGCCATGCGACGAACCGTCCGACTTCCGACTGGCGAACCATTGTGGCTCCTCCCCCTGTTGCCTCCCTGACCAGCGTTATCCGCGCCCTGACCATGGACGCGGTTCAAAAAGCCAATTCCGGGCACCCCGGCATGCCGATGGGCATGGCCGAAATTGCCGAAGTTCTCTGGCGACGGCATCTGCGTCACAACCCCGCCAATCCCCAGTGGCCTGATCGGGATCGCTTCGTCCTTTCGAATGGCCATGGGTCAATGCTGCTTTATGCCCTGCTGCATCTGACCGGCTACGACGTCTCGATCGACGACCTGCAACGCTTCCGTCAGCTCGGTTCGAAAACTCCGGGTCACCCCGAAGTCGGTCACACTCCGGGAGTGGAAACGACCACCGGACCGCTCGGACAAGGCGTCGCCAACGCCGTCGGGATGGCGATCGCAGAGCGCCTGCTCGCCGCCGAGTTCAACCGGCCCGGTCACACGATCATCGATCACGCCACCTACGTCTTCCTTGGCGACGGCTGCCTGATGGAAGGCATTTCGCACGAAGCGTGCTCGCTCGCCGGGACGCTTGGGCTGGGCAAGCTGATTGCCCTCTATGACGACAACGGCATCTCGATTGACGGCGAGGTCTCGGGGTGGTTCACCGACCAGACGCCGCAACGCTTCGCAGCCTACGGTTGGCAGGTGATCGCCGAGGTCGACGGTCACGACCGCGACGCCGTCGACCAGGCGCTGCTTGCCGCCCGCGCAGAGAAGACGCGGCCGACGCTGATCTGCTGCAAGACGCGCATCGGCATGGGTTCGCCGAACAAGGCCGGCTCAGCTGCCACTCACGGTGCGCCGCTTGGCGCCGACGAAATCGCCGCCACGCGCGCCATGATCGACTGGCCGTATCCACCATTTGAGGTTCCCGACAGCGTCTATCACGAGTGGGACGGTCGTCCGCGCGGCAACGCTTTCGAGAGCGATTGGCGGGGGCGTTACGCGACCTATGAGAAGGCTTATCCGGACCTCGCCGCCGAACTCATGCGCCGGCTGGACGGCGAGCTGCCACCGAGCTGGAGCGAGGCGTCGGCCGCCGTGCTGGACGCGTTGTCAAGGAACAGCAGCCCGGTCGCCACGCGCAAGGCTTCGCAGAACGCGATCGCCGCCCTCGCTCCCGTGCTGCCGGAACTGATCGGCGGTTCGGCCGACCTCAGTGAGTCGAATCTCACCCAGTGGCCGGGCTCGCAACGCGTCACGCATACGGCTGCCGGCAACTATCTGCACTACGGCGTGCGCGAGTTCGCGATGACGGCGATTGCCAACGGACTCGCGCTGCACGGTGGCTTTCTCCCGTTCACGGGCACCTTCCTCGTCTTCTCCGACTATGCGCGCAATGCAATTCGCATGGCGGCGCTGATGAAGCTGCGCCAGATCATGGTGTACACGCACGATTCGATCGGGCTCGGCGAGGATGGACCGACCCATCAGCCGATTGAGCATCTGGCGAGCCTGCGCCTGATCCCGAACGTCGATCTCTGGCGCCCGGCCGACGGGCGTGAAACGGCAATGGCCTGGATCGTGGCTGTCGAGCGCCGCGACGGACCGACCATCCTCGCGCTCTCGCGCCAGAACCTGCCGCCGGTTAGCGCCGCGATGACGCCGGCAGTGATTCGTCGTGGCGCCTACGTGCTCGAGGATTGCGAGAACCCGCAGGCCGTCGTGATCGCCACCGGATCCGAGGTCAAACTGGCGCTTGACGCCCGCCGCCTGCTCGCCGAAGAGGGACTTCGCGTGCGCGTCGTCTCGATGCCCTGCGCGGAGGTTTTCGACCGCCAAGACCGCTCTTGGCAGGACAGCGTTCTCCCACGCGCTGTGCCACGGGTCGCGATCGAAGCCGGAGTGAGCAGCTACTGGCGAAAGTACGTTGGACTCGACGGTGCCGTCGTTGGCATCGATCGTTTTGGAGAGTCGGCTCCGGCCGGCCAGTTGTTTGACACTTTTGGTTTCACGGCTGACCGTGTCGCGGCAGCCGTGAAATCACTTCTGTGATTTTTCAAGGAGAACGTTTCATGACCATCAAGATTGGTATCAATGGCTTTGGACGTATCGGACGCATGGTTTTCCGCGCCGCGATACAGAACTTTGGCGATGAGATCGAAGTCGTTGGCATCAACGACCTGCTTGAACCGGACTATCTCGCCTACATGCTCAAGTACGACTCGGTGCACCGTCGCTTTGACGGCCAGGTCTCGGTCGAGGGCAACACGCTGGTCGTCAACGGCAAGAAGATCCGCCTGACGGCGATCAAGGACCCCGCTGAGCTGCGGTGGGACGAGGTCGGCGCCGAGATCGTCGTCGAATCGACCGGACTCTTTCTCACCCTCGACAGCTGCCAGAAGCATATTGCCGCGGGCGCCAAAAAGGTCATCCAGAGTGCGCCGAGCAAGGACGAGACGCCGATGTTCGTGTATGGCGTCAACGACCAGACCTACGCCGGCCAGGCGATCATTTCCAACGCCTCCTGCACGACCAACTGTCTGGCTCCGGTCGCCAAAGTGCTGCACGACAACTGGGGCATCAAACGCGGCCTGATGACCACCGTCCACGCCGCGACGGCAACCCAGAAGACCGTCGACGGCCCGTCGAACAAGGACTGGCGCGGCGGTCGCGGCATCCTCGAAAACATCATCCCGTCCTCGACTGGCGCCGCCAAGGCCGTCGGCAAGGTGATCCCGGAACTGAACAAGAAGCTCACCGGCATGGCCTTCCGCGTCCCGACGTCTGACGTCTCGGTGGTCGATCTGACCTGCGAGTTGAGCAAGGAAGCTTCCTACGACGCCATCTGCGCGGCGATGAAAGCGGCGTCCGAAGGGCCGATGAAGGGGATCCTCGGCTTCACTACCGACAAGGTCGTCGCCACCGACTTCCGCGGCGAAACCTGCACGTCGGTCTTCGACGCCGACGCCGGGATGGCCCTCGACAGTACCTTCGTCAAAGTCGTGGCGTGGTACGACAACGAGTGGGGCTATTCGTGCAAGGTGCTTGAAATGATCAAGGTGATGGCTGCCGGCTAAGCCGCTTGGGTCAGGACACGCCAGGACGTGTCCTGACCTTTCCCGAACCGGGATCCGGCGACCGCGCCGACCCGTTCATCGTCTCGCAAGCGCCGAGCCACGCGCACCGACAAGCGGCCCCCGCAGCGCCGTCGTTTACGTGTCCCCTGGTCCCGACAGGCGACCTCATCGCCCACTACGACTCGCCACTTCTCATGCATCGAGATACAAAAATCGTCGCCACGCTTGGTCCGGCGACCTCTGACGGCGCGGTGCTCGAGCGCCTGCTTCGCGCCGGCGTCGACGTCGTACGCGTCAACTTCTCGCACGGCAAGCCCGATGACCACATCGCGCGCGTGCAACGGGTGCGCGACGTCGCCGCGCGCATCGGCCGTCCGGTCGGCATTTTGGCGGACTTGCAGGGACCGAAAATCCGGATTGGAAAATTCGCCGAAGGCAAGGTCTGGCTCGAGGACGGACAACGCTTTATCCTCGACGCCAGGTGCGAGATTGGCGACGCCGAGCGCACCGGCCTGGATTACAAGGATCTGACGCGGGACGTCGCGGCGGGCAGCGTGCTGCTGCTCGACGATGGGCGGATTGTCCTCGACGTGCAGCGCGTCGTCGGTTCGGAGATCTACACTGTCGTCCGTCACGGCGGCGAGCTGTCCGACAACAAGGGCATCAATCGCCAGGGCGGCGGCCTCTCGGCAGCAGCGCTGACGGCGAAGGACATGGACGACATCCGTACGGCAGCGCGGCTGGAAGTCGATTTCGTCGCCGTCTCGTTCCCCAAGAGTGCGGCCGACATGTACATGGCGAAACAACTGATACACGCCGCCGGCGGTCACGCGCACACGATCGCCAAGATCGAGCGCGTCGAGGCGGTGGCTGCGCTGGAAGAAATCATTGCCGCCTCGGACGGAATCATGGTCGCTCGCGGCGACCTCGCCGTCGAAGTCGGTGACGCCGCCGTTCCGGCGCTGCAAAAGCGCATGATCCGGCTGGCGCGCCAGAACAATAAGCTGGCGATCACCGCCACCCAGATGATGGAATCGATGATCGTGGCGCCGACGCCAACCCGGGCCGAGGTTTCGGACGTCGCCAATGCCGTCCTTGACGGCACCGACGCCGTCATGTTGTCGGCCGAGACCGCAGCCGGCCGCTATCCCGTCGAGACCGTCGAAGCGATGGCGCGTATTTGCCTGGAAGCCGAGAAGTCGGCGGAAGTCAGTCTCGACGGCCAGTTCCTCAACCAGGTATTCACGCGCATCGATCAGACGGTGTCGCTGGCAGCGATCTGGTCGGCGCACCATCTGAAGGTGAAGGCGATCGCCGCGCTCACCGAAACCGGCGCCACCGCGCTCTGGATGAGCCGTTTGAGCTGCGGCGTCCCCGTCTACGCCCTGACACCGCAGGCGGAAGCGGTCACCAAGATGGCGCTCTACCGCGCCGTGTTTCCCCTCTTCATGTCCCAGCGCCCGGCGACGCGTGACGAGCTGTTGCACGACGCCGAAGAACTGCTGATGCGCGAGGGAATTGTCACCAAAGGGGATTTGATCGTCCTTACCGCCGGCGAACCGATGGGTACCGCCGGCGGCACCAACACCCTGAAGATCGTTCGCGTCGGCGATCAGAAACCCTGGCTCGAATGACGGCTTTCGGAATGACCGCAACCCACGTCTACTGGAGAAAACACAATGCCCATCGTATCCATGCGTCAATTGCTCGATCATGCCGCCGAGCATGGCTATGGACTCCCCGCTTTCAACGTCAACAACATGGAACAGGTGTGGGCGATCATGGAAGCGGCGCACGAGGTCCACGCGCCGGTGATCATGCAGGCCTCGGCCGGCGCCCGC
Organism: uncultured Candidatus Accumulibacter sp.; assembly: GCA_964420975.1. Taxonomy (GTDB): domain Bacteria; phylum Pseudomonadota; class Gammaproteobacteria; order Burkholderiales; family Rhodocyclaceae; genus Accumulibacter. The sequence goes on along the minus strand of CAYQVH010000003.1, from coordinate 103,733 downwards.
AAGTACGCCGGCGAACCGTTCCTGCGTCACCAGATTCTCGCCGCGCTCGAAGCGTATCCGCACATCCCGATCGTCATGCACCAGGATCACGGACAGTCGCCGGCGGTGTGCATGGCAGCCATTCGCTCGGGCTTTTCCTCGGTGATGATGGACGGTTCCTTGCAGGCCGACGGCAAGTCGGTCGCCAGCTACGACTACAACGTCGAAGTGACCCGCAAGGTGGTTGAGTTCGCGCACGCGATCGGAGTCTCGGTCGAAGGCGAACTCGGCGTGCTCGGCTCGCTTGAAACGATGCGCGGCGACAAGGAAGACGGCCACGGCGCCGAGGGAACGATGACGCGCGAACAGCTCCTGACCGACGTCGAACAAGCCGCCGACTTCGTCAAACAAACCCAGTGCGACGCCCTCGCCATTGCCATTGGCACGTCGCACGGCGCCTACAAGTTCACCAAGAAGCCAACCGGCGACATTCTGGCCATCGAGCGGATCAAGGAAATCCATGCCCGCATCCCGAACTGTCATCTGGTGATGCACGGCTCGTCGTCGGTACCCCAGGATCTGCTCGCCGAGATCCGCGAGTTCGGTGGCGACATGAAGGAGACCTACGGCGTTCCGGTCGAAGAAATCGTCACCGGCATCCAGCACGGCGTACGAAAAGTGAACATCGATACCGACATCCGTCTGGCGATGACGGGTGCGATCCGCCGCTACTTCGCTGAAAATCCTTCGAAGTTCGATCCGCGCGACTATCTGAAGCCGGCCCGTGAAGCGGCAAAGAAGATCTGCCGCGCTCGCTACGAGGCCTTCGGTACCGCCGGCCAGGCCGACAAGATCAAAGTGATCGCGCTCGACAAGATGGCCGAGCGTTACAGCAGCGGCGAACTGCAACAGACCGTCCGTTAGGCGAGCAACACGAGGTACCGCGGCGCCCCACCACGCCGCGGGTTTCCACGGCTTCGCTGCCCACGCTGGCGACCGGCAATCTGCCCTATAATCGCCGGCTTAATCCCTGTCCATGGCGCCTCCTTGCATAGGCTGAAGCCGTTGAGTGCAGCCCTCTTCGAATCGACGATCCGCAGTCTGCCGTTGCTCGGTCGCGGCAAGGTGCGAGACCTCTACGCGGTGGGCGACGACAAGCTGCTGATCGTCACCAGCGACCGCATTTCTGCCTTCGACGTCGTCCTTCCCGACCCGGTACCCGACAAAGGCAAGGTGCTGACCCGACTCGCCAACTTCTGGTTCGACCGGCTTGCCGGAATCGTACCCAACCAGTTGACCGGGATTGACCCCGAAGCGGTGGTCGCCAGAGACGAGAAAGCGCAGGTGCGCGGCCGCGCGCTGGTCGTCAAACGCTTGCGTCCCTTGCCGATCGAGGCCGTCGTCCGGGGCTACCTGATTGGCTCGGGATGGAAAGATTACGTCGCCACCGGCAGCGTCTGCGGCCTCAGTCTGCCGACCGGACTCGAACTGGCGAGCCGCCTCCCGGAGCCAATCTTCACCCCTGCAACCAAGGCGGCGGCCGGCTCCCATGACGAAAACATCGCCTTTGAACGCGTGCAGGCCGATTGTGAAACGGCCTTGAGCGACGTTCTCGCCAACAACCACGGCAAGACTGGCGAGGGGGTCGCCAGGCAGGCGCGCGAAGTTGCCCTGAGTCTGTACAAGACAGCCGCCGAACATGCTGCCGCGTGCGGGATTCTGATTGCCGACACCAAGTTCGAGTTCGGTGTCGACGCCGACTGTACGCTGCACTTGATCGACGAGGCCCTGACGCCAGACTCGTCACGCTTTTGGCCGGCCAGCGAGTGGCGTCCCGGTCATAATCCCCCGTCTTACGACAAGCAGTTCCTGCGCGACCACCTGGAGAAACTGCACTGGAACAAGCAGGCTCCGGCGCCGCGGCTAAGCGCGGAGGTGATCGCCCAGACCCGTGCCCGTTACCTCGAGGCCTGCGAGCGCCTGACGGGTAACCGCTTGCCCGAATGACCGCGTCGTCTGCCCGTCCCCGCAACCGGATCACTTGGCACGCGTCGGCCGGGAGCGCGCCCTGGTGTTAGCTACGGCAGGCGTCGGCCGCCGCTTGCCGGAGGTGCGCAGCGTCCCCATCGGCCACAGCTTGGCATGGCTCGCAGCCGGCTGGCGTGATCTCTGGGCGAACCCCATCGCCAGCCTCGCCTACGGCCTCCTGTTTGCGATGGCGGGCGACCTGATCACCCTCTTCGCCTGGCGCCAGGGGCACCTGTTCATCGTTGCCACCTCGGGCTTCTTTCTTGTCGCCCCGCTGCTCGCCGGTGGGCTTTACGAAATCAGCCGTCGTCGCCAACAAGGGTTATCGTCGACCTTCTTCTCGTCACTCGCCGGCGGCCGTCGCAACGCCAAGGAACTCGCCAAGTTCGGACTTCTCCTCGGTCTCCTCGGCGTTGTCTGGGAGCGCGTGTCCACGTGGCTCTTCCTCCTCCTGGCTCCGGACATTGCGCCCGACCTGGTAACGCTGCTCGCCGAGATTCATTTATCGACCGACCATCGTGACCTGCTGCTGATCTGGATCTTAAGCGGCGGCATGGTTGCGCTGCTGGTTTTCGCCGTCACGGTCGTCTCGGTACCTCTGCTCCTCGACCACCCAGTCGGTGTTCGCGCCGCGATACTGACCAGTCTGCGCGCGGTCGACGCCAACCTGAGCTTAATGGTGGTGTGGGGAGCGATCGTCGTCCTCCTGACCGCGATCGGCTTCATGACCCTCTTTTTCGGCCTTGTCGTGCTGATGCCGACGATCGGACACGCTTCCTGGCATGCGTACCGCGACCTCGTCGTCTGGCCCGGCGAGGGCTAACCCGATCGTCTGCTCGCCTCGACGCGTGCAACTCAAAGGACACCCGCCATGACGGTCCCGCCACCGATTGACAATCCGTTGCTCGATTTCGCCGGCTTGCCGCGTTTCGACGTGCTCTGCCCATCGCACGTGCAACCGGCGATACACGCGCTGCTCGACGACTGTCGCGCCCTGGTTGTCCGCCTGACGGCAACCGATGTCGCAGCGACCTGGGCCGACTTTGCTGCGCCGCTGGCCGACGGACTGGAACACCTCGCACGCGCCTGGGGAACTGTCAGCCATCTGCACGCGGTCAATGACCTTCCTGCCTGGCGTGAGGTTTACAATCAGGTCCTGCCCGAAGTCGCCCGTTTCTATGCGGAACTTGGACAGAACCTCGATCTCTTCGCCAAGTACAAGGCGATCGCCGAAGCAACCGACTACGATCAGCTGTCGCCGGCGCAACGACGTGTCGTCGCGCACGAAATACGCGACTTCCGATTGTCGGGCGCCGAACTGCCAGACGCCCTGAAACCGCACTACCAGTCCATCGTCGAAGAGCTGGCGCAACTATCGGCCAAGTTCTCGGAGAACCTGCTCGACGCGACCAATGGGTTCACCGAACGCGTGGTCGACGAAACCGAAGTCGCCGGGCTGCCCGCGGAAGTCAAGGAAGCGGCGCGCGCGGCAGCCGAGCGCGATGGGCTCAGCGGCTGGAAGTTGACGCTGCACATGCCCTCGTACCTACCGGTGATGCAGTATGCCGACAGCCGCCGGTTGCGCGCGACCCTGTACCGCGCTTACGCGACGCGCGCTGCCGAGTTCGGCGCGACGGAACTCGACAACACCCCTTTGATCCGGCGCATCCTCGAATTGCGCCAGGAACAGGCGCAGCTGCTCGGCTACAGCAACTTTGCCGAAGTCTCCCTGGTGTCGAAGATGGCGCCCTCAGTCAGCGAAGCCATTGAATTTCTCCGTCATCTCGGACGCCGGGCGCGGCCCTTCGCCGAACGCGACGTCGCTGAACTGCGTACGTTTGCCCGCGACGAGCTGGCGCTTGACCCTCTCGAAGCGTGGGACGTCGCCTATGTGTCGGAGAAGCTTCTCCAGGCCCGTTATGCCTTCTCGGAACAGGAGGTCAGACAATACTTTGCTGAAGAAGCGGTTCTTGCCGGCCTGTTCGGCGTCATCGAGTCGCTGTTCAAGGTTCGCCTGCACGCCGACAGCGCTCCCGTGTGGCATCCGGACGTGCGCTTCTTCCGCATCGAGACCTTGGCTGGCGAACTCGTCGGTCAGTTCTACCTTGACCTTTACGCGCGCGAAACCAAACGTGGCGGCGCCTGGATGGACGAGGCGATTGGTCGTCGCCGAAGAGCACCGCGAACCACGGTGCACGCTGCGGGCGACGTCCAGACGCCCGTCGCCTACCTCAACTGCAACTTCTCACCGCCACTCACGGGCCCCGACGGTCAACTGCGCTCGGCGACTTTTACCCACGACGAGGTCATCACGCTGTTTCACGAAACCGGTCATGGCCTGCATCACCTGCTGACGAAAGTCGACGAACTCGGCGTTGCCGGCATTCATGGCGTCGAGTGGGACGCTGTCGAGTTGCCTTCGCAGTTCCTGGAAAACTACTGCTGGGAATGGAGCGTCATCTCCCGGATGACCCGCCACGTTCACACCGGCGAGCCGCTGCCGCGGGCGCTCTTCGACCGCATGCTGGCGGCGAAGAACTTCCAGAGTGGCCTGAAGATGCTGCGTCAGGTCGAGTTTGCGCTCTTCGACCTCCGGCTCCACAGCGACTTCGATCCCAACGGTACGCACAGTGTGCTCGATCTCGTCGAAGACGTACGCCGCGAAGTAGCGGTACTTTTCCCACCGCCGTGGCACCGCTTCGCCAACAGCTTCGCCCACGTCTTCGCTGGCGGCTACGCGGCGGGATACTATAGCTACCAGTGGGCCGAAGTCCTTTCCGCCGATTGTTTCGGGGCGTTTGAGGAGGCGGGGGACGCCTTCGATCCGCAGACTGGCGCGCGCTTTCTCGACGAGATTCTCGCGGTCGGTGGTAGCCGGCCCGCCCTCGACAGCTTCCGCGCGTTTCGCGGTCGCGACCCCGAGGTAGACGCGCTGCTACGACAAAATGGCATGATCGCCGCCTGAAAAAGGGAGGACTCCATGAGCTCAGTCGCCGTCATCCGGCGTTGTGTGGTCTATGCCTCACTTCTCGTGACCGCAGCCACGGCCGCCGCGCAAACCACGTACCGTTGGCAGGATCCCGCGACCGGGCGCACGGTTCTCTCCGACCGACCGCCGCCGGCCAATGTCAAAGCCTCCAGCCAGACGAAAACGGCAGAAGGCGACGAAGAAACCTCACTGCCTTACTCGATCCGTCAAGCCAGCGAAAGGTTTCCGGTCGTCCTCTACACCAACCGAAGCTGTACGAGCTGCAAGCTCGCGCGCACGCTTCTCGAAGGACGCGGCGTCCCGTTTACGGAAAAGGAGATCGCGACCGAACAGGACGTCACCGAAGCGAACAAGCTTTTCGGCAGCGAACTGCTCGTCCCGAGCGTCACGGTCGGCCGCCAGAGCGTTAAAGGCTTCAACCCCAACGCGTGGAACGACCTACTTGACGCGGCCGGTTACCCAACGCGAGCACCCTACCGTGCCAAATCAGCGGCGGCCGGCAGCGGGGCGCCCGCCCAGTGACCAGCAACGACCGGCAACCGTCGGCAAGATCACAATCCACAGCCCATTGCCCGTGAAAGTCGCGAGCTGGAACGTCAACTCGATCAAGGTCCGCCTGCCGCAGCTGCTCGCCTGGCTGGCACAAGCCTGTCCTGACGTCGTCTGCCTGCAGGAGACGAAGATTGAAGACACCGGTTTCCCGCGCGCGGACATCGAGGCCGCCGGTTATCACGTGCTCTGCTCCGGGCAAAAGACGTACAACGGTGTTGCGCTGCTCAGCAAACGCGAAGCCAGCGACGTGGTAATGGGCAACCCGCTTTATCCCGATCAGCAAAAGCGCCTGCTGGCGGCGACGATCGACGGCATCCGGGTCGTCTGCGTCTACGTCCCCAACGGTCAGTCGGTAGGTAGTGAGAAGTTCGCTTACAAGCTGGACTGGCTGGCAGCATTCAACGATTGGCTCGCGGCGCAGATCGGCTGCGGTCCACGATTGATCGTCGGCGGCGACTTCAATATTGCCCCCGAAGACCGCGACGTCTACGATCCATCGGCCTGGAATGGGCAGATACTCTGTTCAGACGCTGAACGCGAGGCCTTCAGGCGGCTGCTGGATCTGGGCTTGGTCGACAGCTTCCGGCTTTTCGAGCAGCCACCGAAAAGTTTTTCGTGGTGGGACTACCGGATGCTCGGCTTCCAGAAGAACCAAGGCCTGCGTATCGATCATTTGTTGTTATCGCCGCCGTTGGCTGCGGCCTGCACGGCCGCCGGGATCAGCCGCGAGCTACGCAAGCTCGACCGGCCTTCAGACCACGCACCGGTCACGGCAGAACTCGCGCTCTGAAAGGCGAGCCTCGAGCCTTGCACCCAACGTCTCTAGCGGCGTTGGTCGCCGAGCACCAGTCGATTCGACAGCCGCACGTAGTCGGCCACCGACAGATTCTCCGCTCGGGCGGTTTCCGGGATCCCGAGGGCGCTCAGGCACGGCGCGCCCGCTAGTCCTTGAAGGCTGTTGCGCAGCATCTTGCGGCGTTGCGCAAACGCGGTCGCCACCAGCGCTGAAAATCGCGCCGCGTCAATCGCCGAAGGGTCGCGATCGCGTCGCGGAGAAAGCCTCACCACGGCAGAATCAACTTTCGGCGGCGGAGAAAAGGCGTCTCGCGGAACGTCGAGCAGGTGTTCGATGACGAAGTGGTACTGCAGCATCACCGACAGGCGACCGAAACTGCGGTTTCCCGGCTCGGCCACCATGCGTTCGACCACTTCCTTCTGCAACATCAAATGCAGGTCGTCCAGCCGGTCGACAAAGGAAGCCAAATGAAAGAGCAGTGGCGTCGAAATGTTGTAGGGAAGATTTCCAACGACGCGCAAAGGTCTGGCCGCCTCGACCGCAAGCCCGGCGAAGTCGACGCTCAAGGCATCGGCGACGAGAACCGTCAACCGTTGCGCAGGGTACTGTCGACGAAGATGTTCGCCGAGATCGCGGTCGATCTCCACCACGTATAGATGTTCGAGGCGAGCCAGCAGCGGCGCGGTCAGTGCCGCCCGTCCCGGACCAATCTCGACCACGTAATCGTCGTGACGAACGGCAACGAGCTCAATGATTCGCGAGATCACCCCCTGATCGACCAGGAAATGCTGGCCGAAGCGCTTGCGCGCTGAAGGCAGCGTCATCCGCTCACGACGGGTCTGCGGCAGCGCGCTGCACCATCGCGACCGCCTGCTCAACGGCAAGCAACAGGCTTCCCGGGTCGGCTTTGCCACTTCTCGCCAAGTCGAGCGCGGTCCCGTGGTCAACCGACGTACGGATGACCGGCAAGCCGAGTGTGACGTTGATTCCTTTGCCAAAACTCGCGTATTTCAGCACCGGCAAGCCCTGATCGTGGTACATCGCGAGAACGCAGTCACCGCGCGCGAGGACGGCCGGCGAAAACAGCGTGTCGGCGGGCAGCGGGCCAATCAGTTGCATTCCCTTCTCGGCGCGCAGCCGCTCCAGCGTCGGCGTGATGACCTCGATTTCTTCGCGGCCAAGGTGTCCGCCTTCGCCGGCGTGTGGATTGAGACCGGCAACGAGAATACGCGGCGAGCGAATGGCGAATTTCCGGTAAAGCTCACGGTGCAGAATGCAAAGCGTTTCGCCAAGTGCCGACGCCGTCACCGCCGCCGGCACCTCGCGTAAGGAGAGATGCGTCGTCAGCAAGGCTACCCGCAAGCCGCCGCCGGCGAGCATCATCACCACCCGCGCCGTACCCGTCTGCTCGGCCAGGTACTCGGTATGGCCGGTGAACGGGATGCCGGCTTGGTTGATCACCCCTTTATGCACGGGAGCGGTGACCATGGCGCTGAATTCACCGCAACGACATCCAGCGAGTGCCCGATCGAGCAAGCCCAGCACGTAACGGGCGTTTTCCGGCGTCACGACCCCCGGCCGTACGCCGACCGCGAGTGGCCGATGGAGAACGTCGAGCACACCCGCAATCGGCTCGTTATCCGATCTCCAGTCCCGCAACGTGACCGCCGGCCGCAAAGCGTTCGCCGTCTCCGACAACAAGGTTCGATCGCCAATGACGACGACTCGCGCCGGCAAACGGCCTTCACGCCACAACTCCGGCAAACACAGACAAAGTTCCGGACCGACACCGGCAGGCTCGCCGCTACTGACGGCGACAACCGGCAGCGAGCGACTCAACGCTCCTCCAGCCGCAGCTCGACGTAGGCGCGATCCCGGGCCTGCCGCAGCCAATCCTGATACGCTTCATCGCGCTTGCGCTCGCGCAGGATCTGCCGCGCCGCGGCGCGCTGGCGATCGCTCGAAACATCCTGCACCTTGCGTTCAAGCACTTCGATCAGATGAAAGCCGAAAGACGACTGCACGGGCGGACTCAGTTCGCCGGGTGCGAGCTGGTTCATCGCACGCTCGAACTCGGGGACGGTGTCACCCGGGTAAATCCAGCCGAGGTCGCCGCCTTTCGTCGCCGACCCATCTTGAGAGAAGAGCTTGGCGAGTTCGGCAAAGTTCTCGCCGTGTTTGATTCGTTCGCGCAGACTTTCCACCTTGTGTTTAGCTTCCGGCTCGGAAACCAGCTCGTTCACCTTGATCAGAATATGCCGAGCGTGCGTCTGCTGCACGGCTGTCGTCGTCACTCCCCCGCGTTTGGCGACCAGCTTGATCAGATGAAACCCATTTGAACTGCGCAGCGCGGGTGACACCTCGCCCACCTTCAGCGCAGCAGCCGCCTCGGCGAACAGCGGCGGCAACCGGTCGAGCGAACGCCAACCGAGATTGCCACCTTTAAGTCCATCGGGCGCGTCCGAGTACGCTGCGGCGAGTTGGGTAAAATCCTCACCCTTGCGTAAACGATCGAGTATCTGCTCAGCCTTCGCACGCAGCTTCTGGATCTGTTCCGGGGTCGCCGACTCGGGAGCGCGCAACAGGATGTGCGCCAGCTGGAATTCCTCGCCGCCACCGGCATGCAACGCCGCCGCCAGGTAGTTGTCGATCTCCCCCTCGGAAATAAAGATTCGGCTTTCCACCTCGCGTTCGCGCACCCGGGCGATCGTCATTTCGGCGCGTATCTCTTCGCGGAAGCTGGCAAACGGAATCTGGTCCTTCTCCAGCGCCGCGCGAAACTGCGCCAGCGAGAGTTGGTTACTGGCAGCAATGCGCTGCAGCGCCTGTTCCAACTGCGCGTCGTCGACGCGCACGCCCATATCGCGCGCCAGTTGCAGTTGTACCTTGTCGATCACCAAGCGCTCGAGCATCTGACGTTCGAGGACATCACGCGGCGGCAACTGCGTTCCCTGCCGCTGCAACTGCGCCAAGGCGGCGTCGAGCCGAAAGCGCAGTTCATGCATCGTGATCACCTCATCATTGACAACGGCAACGATACGATCGACCGGAATCGGTGGCCCGGTTCGCCGCGCCGGGGTTTGAGCAACGGCGACAGACGACAGCCAGCAGGCGAGGAGGAAGCAGACGCAGCGCATCAGCATACGGTTACTGTTCGGAAAGGCCCTGATCAGTCATCGGACGCGCGATGCTGTAGCCAGGAATTCGGCGCTGAAGGACACTCAGTGGATTTGAGCCAATGCGCGCAAAATCATTCAACTCGAGCTGAATGAAGAACTGCGTCACCGAGTCCGCCTGCGTCGTCTGAATACGATGCCCGACCGCGCGCAGCGCCCAGCAGCCGGCGTTGTATTCGAGGCCACCGATCACCTCGACGGGCGTTCCGCCCGTCGACGTCGTGGTGCTGGTGCTCGGATTGTCGTTCTTCAAGGCGTAGGTGTAGCGGCCAACCGCTTGCCACCGGCCGCTGATCGGCCACTGGGCGGAAACGTCAATCTCGTTGATCGGCGTCGCCGCGTCGGCGTTATAGCGGTAGGAAGCGTTGAGAACCTTTCCTGGGCCAGGCACGTAGCGCGCGCCGATCGCGTAGCGCTGGAACTCCTGGTCGCCCAGATCGTACTGCAGGGCAGCGTCGGCGTAGACCTTGGGGAAGATCTGACCGCTGAAAGCCGCCAGAAAGTCCGACTTGTCCCACTTGCGCAGCGAGGCCCCCGGTAAGGCGACCTTATCGTTGGTGAAGTAGAAAATCTGGCCGATCATGCCGCGCATGATCTCGGTACCGTTACGCGGATCGATCAGGCGCGACGAGAGTGCCGTCGTCACCTGGTTGGCGTTGTTGATGCGGTCCCAGCCCGAGAACTGATTGTCGGCAAAAATCTGTGCAAAGTTGAAGTCGGCGAGGGCCGTATCAAAGATGGGGATGTCGTTCTGGTTCTTGTAGGGGATGTTCAGATAGAAGACGCGTGGTTCGAGCGTTTGCGTGTAGTCACGGCCAAACCAGTGGCTGGCACGTTCGAAGGTGAGACCCGAGTCGACGCTGAAAATCGGCAACGTACGACTGATCGAACCGGGCAGCACACTCACCGGCGACGGATCGGACAACGAGTAGTGCGTGACGTTGACCCCCACCCGCGGAATAACGTACCAGCCGGGTGTGACGAAAGGCAGCGATACTTGCGGCTGCACTACCAGGCGCCGCCCTTCGACCTTGCTCTGGTCCGGGCTGACGAAAGACGTGTACTGACCGAACAAGGCGCTGTCGGTGAGGAAGAAATCGGGCTGCCGCGCATTGAACGTTACCTGCGGCAACAGGCGATACGGTTTGCTGACCGGGTTCTGCGGATCGGGCTGTAGCGTCTGGTAGGTCTGCAGATTGAGACTCGCGTTCCACCAACCGGCGCCACCATAAGATAGCAGTCCTTGCTGCAAGAGCTGGGTCTTCGACGTGCTCGTGATCTGACTCGACAAATCGGTGTAGTAGTCGTTATCTGACACCCGGTTGTAATTGAAGGTCCCGGAAAAGCCACTGTTGGTCGTCTGGACGTGGCTCAGCGCGACTCCCCAGCGGTCCCGATTCGCCTCACGGTCATTCGGCAGGTACTCGAAGACGTCGGTGCCCCGGTAGGTGCCGCCAAACGCCGAATTCAGGTAGCGAAACTCGGTGCCCAGCTGGATGCCGCGCTTGGTGAGAATTCGCGGCTCGAAGGTCGCGTCCATGTTGGGCGCGATGTTCCAGTAATACGGCACCGAGATTTCGGCACCGCTGTCGCTGGTGGTCCCATAGGAAGGCGTCAAGAACCCGGACTTGCGTTCGTTGTTGAGGGCAAAGCTCACCCACGGCGAATAAAAGATCGGCACTCCGAGAAAATGGACGCTGGCGTCCTCGGCGGTACCGACGTCGGTATCGTAGTCGAGTCGAACCTCATGAGCGCGCAAGTACCAGTCGTCGTTGCCCGGCTTGCAGGTGGTGAAAGTGCTCTCGGTCAGGCGATAGTGATTCTCACCCTCGAAGTCGACGCGCTGCGCATCTCCACGCGCCTCGGTCACTTCCTGCGCTAGTTTCTGTCGCTTGATTTTGGTCTGGCCAGGCTTGATGTCGAGCTTTCGCGGTGCGGCAAAACCGGTCGTGTCTTCGCTGGCCGCCTCGGCCAGGGCTCCGCGCGCATCGACCTGGCCGCTCGGCGTTGCCGCCTGACGCTTCACAAAATACGACGCCTGATCGACGAAACCGACCTGATCGTCGATCTTGAGACGCATGCGCGGACCCGAAATTACGTCGTCACCTTGCTGCAAGCGCACGTTACCCAAGGCTTCCACTTCGTCTTCGACCGGGGAGTAAGTAATGCGATCGCCGGTCAGCACCGTACCCACCTTACGGACTTCGGCGTCCCCCTCGGCGACGACCTCGCGGTCGACGACGCCAGACAGGCGCAGCGCGCTGACGAACGCCGGTCGCGGCGAATCGAGGTCCTTCGGCGGTGGCACCATCGCCTTCGCCAGTTGCAGCGCCAACGGCGGCCCAGGCGGCAGTAAGCCTTGGTCATCACTGTCGCTCACTGGCGGGGCAACGAGACGTGGCAGCTGATCCGCAGGCGCCGGCGATGGTGGCTGCGCGGTAGCGCTCGGAGCACTGGCGACAACCGTCGCGGCGCTCGTCACGGCAGAGGGAGAAGAGGCAGGCTTCGCGGCAGCCCCTTCACGTGCCGGGGCGACCGACGGCGCCGTAGCTGGCGCCGACAGTGGCCGCGACTCGACGACCGCCTCTTCGACCGGCCTCGCCTCGGCCGCCGGTCGCGCTACCGGCGCGGGAACCTTGAGTGGCGGCAGTCCAAGCAGGGCTGGGTCGACGCGAAACGGCACCGCGACCTGACCGCTGGCCTGTCCCGCGATGCCCCCGGAAAACGCGCCGGCGCAACAGAGCAGCAGGGTCAACGGCCGTGGCCGGAAGGGACACTTCATTCGGTAAGCGGTGGCAACAGGTGAAGGGGCGGGCGCGTCTTGGCGGCGGATGGCCAGCAAGCGGATGGTAAAATCGTGCCATTCTAGCACCATCACCCAAGGAGAAGCGGCATGCCGCGCAGCACCCTTCTGCGTGCCTGGGTCCAGCGAACGTTGGCCCCACGCTGTCCCGAGCAAGACGTCGCGATCGAACCGGCGTCCGCGGATGCGAGTTTCAGACGCTATTTTCGCGTCCTCCTCCCGGACGGCGGGACCGGCATCGTGATGGATGCGCCACCAGACAAGGAAGACTGCCGTCCCTTCCTCAAGGTCGCCACGCTGTTTGCCACCGCCGGTGTGCACGTTCCGCAGATTTTGGCACACGACCTCGAGCAGGGATTTCTGCTCCTCAGCGACCTTGGCACCACCACCTATCTGCAAGCCCTCTGCACCGGTGGGGCGGCAAGCCGGCTCTATGGCGACGCCAACCAGGCGTTGCTGGCCATTCAGCTGGCCAGCCGCCCCGGGATCCTTCCCGAGTATGATCGCCCACTCCTGGCGCGTGAGTTGGCCTTGTTTCCCGACTGGTATCTCGCCCGCCACCTGGGCGTGGCGCTCGACCCGCGTCAGCGCGACCTGCTGGACGCGACGTTCAACGCGATTCTCGCCAACAACCTGGCGCAACCGCAGGTCTTCGTCCACCGCGACTACCACTCGCGCAATCTGATGGTCGGCCGCGGCGAAGCAGCGAGTTTTCCGAGCGCTCCAGGCGTTCTCGACTTCCAGGACGCCGTTTTCGGCCCGTTGACCTACGACTTAGTCTCGCTCTACCGTGACGCGTACATTGCTTGGCCAGAAGAGCAGGAGCTCGACTTCGTGATCCGTTACTGGGAGGCGGCCCGCAACGCGGGCTTGCCCGTCGCACCGGATTTCCACGACTTCTATCGCGATTACGAATGGATGGGCGTTCAACGCCAACTGAAGGTGCTCGGCATCTTTGCCCGCCTCTATCACCGCGACGGCAAGGACAGCTACCTGGCCGACATGCCGCGGGTGAGGACCTATCTCTGCCGTACGTGCGAGCGCTACCGTGAACTTCGCCCGCTCGCCAGACTGCTGGACGGTCTCGAAGCACGCCAGCCGAGCGTCGGACTCACCTTCTGATGAAAGCGATGCTGCTCGCCGCCGGCCGCGGCGAACGCCTGCGACCACTGACCGACAAGACGCCCAAGCCCTTGTTGCGAGTCGGTGGTCGATCGTTGATCGCCTGGCATCTGGAACGGCTGGCCGCTGCCGGCTGGCACGACGTGGTGATCAATCACGCTCATCTCGGTGCGCAGATCGTTGGCGCGCTCGGTGACGGCAGCGCCTTTGGGCTGCGCATCCGCTACTCGCCCGAGCCAGACGGGGCATTGGAGACCGCCGGCGGCATCGCCGCCGCCCTGCCCTTGCTCAACGACGATCCGTTCCTCGTCATCAGCAGCGACGTCTGGTGTGACTGGGACGTGGCACGGGCCGCGGAGATTGCCGGCCGCCTCGGCCAGCGGCGCGCACACCTGATACTGGTCGACAATCCGTCGCATCACCCGGGTGGTGACTTCCGCCTCGACGGCGACACAGTGGGTCGGAATTCGACGGGTGCCGCCCTCACCTACTCCGGGATAGCCGTGTTTGACCCGGGCCTTTTTCGTTCCCTCCCGGTCGGCACCCGAATCAAGCTGCGCCCATTGCTCGAAGACGCGATCGACCGTGGTCACGTCAGTGGTGAGCGTCACTCCGGACGCTGGGTGGACGTCGGGACCCCCGAACGCTTGTCCGAACTGGATCGTCAACTGGCGCCCCCGGCATGAGTTCACACCCTTTCGTCGTGCGTCGCCAGCGCTTGCTCGCGCAGCTGGGCGACGGTGTGGCCATCCTCCCGACCGCACCCGAACGCGTACGCAACCGCGACGCCCATTACCCCTACCGCTTCGACAGCTATTTCTGGTACCTGAGCGGCTTCCCTGAGCCCGAGGCAGCGATGGTTCTCGTTGGTGGAGCCGAGCCGAAGTCGATCCTCTTCTGTCGCGAAAAGGACGAAGCACGGGAAATCTGGGAGGGGTTCTGCTACGGGCCCGAGGCCGCGGCAACCGCCTTTGCGTTCAATGAAGCGCATTCCATCGCCAAACTGCCGCAGATGCTGCCGGATCTGCTCGCCAATCGCTCAACTCTGTGGCATTCGCTCGGCCACGATCGGGAGTGGGATCGGCAGATCAGCGATGCGCTGAACACAGTTCGCGAGCGGAACCGCACGGGGGTGCGAGCACCGGTCGAAATCCGCGATCTGCGCGCGGTCGTCGATCGCATGCGACTGACCAAGGACCGGCACGAGATCGAACTCATGCGTCAAGCGGCCGACATCGCCTCGGCCGCCCACGCCCGGGCGATGCACGCGTGTCGCCCGGGAATCGCCGAATACGAACTCGAAGCCGAACTCACCTACGAGTTTCGCCGGCGCGGCGCCCAAGGCCACGCCTACACGCCGATCGTCGCCGGTGGCGCCAACGCGTGCATCCTTCACTACGTCGATAACGACAAGCTGTTGTCCGGACACTCGCTGGTCCTGATCGACGCCGGCTGCGAACTGGCTGGCTACGCCTCGGACATCACCCGCACTTTTCCGGTCAACGGGCGATTCAGCGCCGTACAGCGCGACGTGTACGAGATCGTACTCGCCGCGCAGCAGGCAGCGATCGCTGCCATCCGTCCCGGCGCGCGCTTCAGTGACTACCATCAGGCGGCCTTGCGCCTTCTGACCCAGGGACTGATTGACCTCAAGGTGCTTTCCGGCAGCGTTGACGGAGCGATTGAAAGCCAAGCGTATAAACCCTGGTTCATGCACCGCACCGGACACTGGCTGGGACTCGACGTCCATGACGTCGGCGACTACAAGACCGGCGCCGACGGCGACGACTGGGTCACCCTGACCGAAGGCATGACGCTGACCGTCGAACCGGGACTCTACTTCCGCCCCGGAGGCTCGACGCCAACGCACCTGCACGGCATGGGCATTCGTATCGAAGACGACGTCCTGGTCACCGCGGCGGGCTGCCTGGCCTACACCACGGCGCCACGCAGCGTTGCCGAAATTGAAGAAGTGATGCGCCATGAGTGAAGCGACCGAGACCGTAGACCTGGTCATCATCGGCGCCGGCCCGGTCGGCATGGCCCTGGCAATCGCCCTTGCCGGCGGCCCCTACCGCCTGTTGCTGGTCGATCGCCGCCGCCGCGGCGCGTCGGCCGCCGATCCGCGAGCGCTGGCGCTGTCGCACGGCAGCCGGCAATTGCTGGAATCGCTGGCGGCTTGGCGCGACGAAACGGCGACGGCGATCGAGTCGATCCACGTTTCGCAACGCGGTGGGTTCGGACGGACGATCATCGACCGATCGGACTACGCTCTGCCGGCGCTCGGCTACGTCATGCGCTACCGCGATCTGACCGCCGCTCTCGACACCCGCCTCGGTGAGCCGTGCTGGCTCGACGGGTATGCCGTGACCGAGCTACAACCGACGGCCAACGGAATCAGCCTGAACCTGACTTCGGAGCAGACGACAACACGGGTCAACGCACGACTCGTGGTCCATGCCGAAGGCACTCCGACCGGCGAAGACGGAATCGTCGTCCGTGACTATCACCAGCACGCACTGGTGACCGAGGTGCAAACGCAACCCGCTCCCGCACACCGTGCCTGGGAACGCTTCACGCCGGACGGGCCACTGGCGCTGCTGCCGCTCGCCAACGCCTACTCGCTGGTGTTTTCAGTGCCCAGCACACGGGCAGACGCCCTGCTGCAGCTCGACGATGAGTCCTTTCTCAACACCTTGCGCCAACGCTTTGGCGGCCAGATGGACTTCGTCGCTTGCCAACCACGGTCCGCGTTTCCTCTCGCCTTGCGCCTGCGGCAGCGAATCACGGCGCCACGCCAGGTCTGGCTGGGAAACGCGGCGCAAAGCTTGCATCCGGTTTCGGGTCAGGGCTTCAACGTCGGTCTGCGTGATGCCTGGGAGCTTGCCGATGCCCTGCTCGGCAAGCCGTGTGGCGACGCCGGCGATCCCGCCATGCTGGCCGGGTACGCGCGCCGCCGCCGGCTCGACCGGCAAGGCTGCGCCGCGTTTACCGACGCGATCGTCCGCGTCTTCTCCAACGATCTGGCGCCACTGCGCGTCGCCCGTGGCCTTGGCCTGCAAGCGCTCGACCTGCTGCCACCGCTACGCCACTTCGTCGCGCGACGCATGATCTGGGGTGCGCGCGCCTGGTGATCGGTCACCCGACACGACGATCGGCGCGCCAGCCCGGAGAAGGATTTCTCTCGCACCAGCGATTCGGCTAGACTACTTCGCTTTCCGTCTTTCGCCACGATACGCAGGAACCCCATGTCGCCACCCAAGTCCGCCATCCGGTTGATTGAATTCAAGGGCAGTACGCTGCCAGTGGTGGCGGTGACTGTGCACTCCTTGCGGCCAGAGCAACTGGCGAACGCCGCCGCCGAGTTGTTCGGTGAAGATTCGTTCTTCGATGGTGACGCCGCGCTGCTTGAACTCTCCCATCTGGGCGATCTTGTCAAGGCTGACTGGCATCGTGTCAAGTATGTGTTCAAGCTGCACGGCCTCAATATCATCGGCGTCCGCGGTGGCAGCGACGAGCTTCTCCAGAGCGCGGCAGCCGCTGGCCTGCCAACGCTGACCTTGCTGGAGCGTCCAGCACGCGCGCTGACGCCAGACAGCCCGGCGACGCCGACGATAACCGTACCCGAGACGCCGGTAGCCGAGCCCCCGCCGCCGCCCGACGAGCCGCCTCCAGACGCGCGTGCGGCAACGGTTTTCGTCGATCGTCCACTGCGTTCTGGCCAGCAGGTCTACGCCCGAGGAAGCGACCTGGTGGTGCTCGCCGCAGTCAATGCCGGTGCCGAGATCATCGCCGACGGCAGCATCCACATCTACGCGCCGCTACGCGGCCGCGCGCTCGCCGGCGCACGCGGAGCCGAGGACGCCCGCATCTTCTGTACGCGCTTCGACGCCGAACTGGTTTCGATCGCCGGACTTTATCGGACCTTCGATAACGGCGTGCCGGCAGAACTGGCGGGGCGTCCGGTTCAGGTCCGCTTGGGCGAGAAGAGCGGTGGCACACCCGCCAAACTGATCGTCAGCGCGCTGAAGACGGATTAATTGCGGCACCCGATCTACGGGTAAAATTCCCTTTTTCTTTACGGAGACACTTCGGTGACACGTATCGTCGTCGTAACCTCGGGCAAGGGCGGAGTCGGGAAGACCACCACCAGTGCCAGCTTCTCTTCCGGCCTCGCGCTGCGTGGTTACAAGACCGCAGTCATCGATTTCGACGTCGGCTTGCGCAATCTGGACCTGATCATGGGCTGCGAGAGACGCGTCGTGTACGACCTGGTGAACGTTCTCCACGGAGAAGCGACGCTGACACAGGCCTTGATCAAGGACAAGCATTGCGCCAACGGGCAACTGTTTGTACTGCCCGCGTCACAAACGCGCGACAAGGACGCACTGACCGAAGAGGGCGTCGAAAAGGTTCTCAAGGACCTCGAACACATGGGCTTCGACTACATCGTCTGCGACTCGCCAGCCGGCATCGAGCGCGGCGCCGTAATGGCGCTGACCTTTGCCGACGAGGCGCTCGTCGTCTCGAATCCCGAAGTTTCGTCAGTCCGCGACTCGGATCGCATTCTCGGCATCATCCAGGCCAAGTCGCGGCGCGCCCAGCTTGGCGGCGAAGGCGTCAAGGAACACCTGCTGATCACCCGCTACTCCCCGAAGCGGGTCAGTGACGGTGAAATGCTCTCCTACAAGGACGTTCAGGAAATTCTGCGAGTTCCGATTATCGGCGTCATTCCAGAATCGGAGTCCGTCCTGCAGTCGTCAAACGCCGGAACGCCGGCGGTCCACCTGACCGGAACCGACGTTGCTGGCGCCTATCTCGACGTCGTTGGCCGCTTCCTCGGAGAAACCCTTCCGCTGCGCTTCGTCGATTACGAGAAGCCCGGGTTGCTCAAGCGGCTGTTCGGGGGCAAATGAGGATGTCCCTCTTTTCCCTGATCTTTGGCAACAAACCCAAGACGGCAGCTATCGCCAAGGAGCGCTTGCAACTCATCATCGCGCATGAGCGCGACGGCAGCAGCAGCCACGACTTTCTGCCGGCGCTTCAGAAAGAGCTGATCCTTGTCATCTCGAAGTACGTCGCGGTCAATCCGGACGACATCAAGGTTTCGCTCGAGAAGCAGGGGAACTTCGAGGTACTCGAAGTCAACATCGTGATGCCCGACAAGCTCGGCCGCGCGTAGACCTGCGGACCAACCCTCTGGTTAAGGGACGAACGCTGACCCGGCGGCGACGTCCGGTCAGCCTAGTCGACCTTCCGCCAACTGGCGTCCGGATCGAAAAGCTTTATCCGCCTTGCCGCGGCGGGCGTTTGTCCACCGAAGTTCTTCTGGTAGACGACGCCGTCGTGATTGACGGCAAACGTCATCACTCCGGAAACTCCGTACTTGGCCGGATAAGCGACCACCGCAAAACCACCGATCAGCCGATCGTCAACCAGGTAACTGAACGCCCCGCCTCGCGCCGCCTTGCCCTGCCCGCTCAACAGTCGATAGAAATAACCGTGATAGGGTCTCGGCTGACCTTCCTGGCCCGAGCGGGAATAACCCTCCCTTGCGGCGGTTCCGATCAGATCACCGAGCGGGCTCGCCGACTCGTTCGCCGTGACAGGCCAGAACAGACCGTCGCGCGTGCCGCGAGTCGACACGAAGCGGCGCGCGTAATCGTTGAAGCCATTGCCGTCGAGATCGCCTGCGGCGTACTCGCGCTGGGCGTCGACGATGGCAAGCAAGGTCTGAATCGTATCCAGCTCATTGCGCCCGATTCGACGATTGAGAAGCTCGTCACGACCAGCCGCGGCGTCAAAGAACCAACGTTCACCCCGACGCACGATCGGTGCCGGAAACGGCCAGTCGTCGTCGCCGACGAGGAGCTGAGCTCGACCGTCGGCCAGCGCGCCGATCGCGTGCTTACGCTCGTAGGCGGCACTAAAACGTTCCCACTCGTGGCGATCGGAGACTTCGTCACCGCTCGACAGCCAAGCACGTGCTGCCGGTCCGATGACCGAGAGCATTCGATTCAACTCCTGTGCCCGAACCGCAGTCGACAGAGCCGCCGCCGCGTCCTCGGGCGTCGGATAGCCTTGCTGCTCGATGCGCGCTGGCGGCTCTGCCTGCGCGACACCCATGATCGGGGTCACGACGACGAGCAAGGACACCAGAATCGTGCTGATCATATGCTTGAAATCCATCACAATTTTCTCCGGAGAAAGGACAAAGGCCAGCCTAACGGCCACGACCGCCGCCGCGACCACCACCGCCTCCGCCGCCTCCGCCGCGATGACCCCCTCCACCGAAGTTTGCCTGCCCACCGCCGCGCTGGCCGCTGCCCATACCGGATCGACCTCCCGCGCCAGAAAAATCGGCTCGGCTCGCACTTCCGCGCTCGCTCGCCTGCCGGGTGGAGGCGCCATTTCCCAGTCCAGAAAAGCCACCGCTTCCTTGGCGCTCGGCAAGACCACTCCCCCGCTGGCCGCCTTCGAGGCGACCCCCCGTGTCGGCACGCCCACCGCTCATGCGATCGCGATCCGCACCACTACGATCACCGCCCTGCATGCGGTCGCCCCCGCGGTGGTCGGCACGTCCGGTCTCGCCGCGATCACGCAGGCCTTCGCGCGACCTCTGATCGGCGTCACGCATACGATCGTCGACTTGTCCGCGGTCCATGGCCTTGAGTTCTGAACGTCCGGCCTCGGCCCGACCGCGAAACTCTTCACGCGCGCGGACCGCCTGCGCATCCCCCGTACGGTTGTACTGGCGAGCGACGCTCTGATCGCGATACGCGACACCTCGCCGATGCTCCACGTTGTGCGTCCAGTTGCTGTTGTTGATCTGGGTTCGGTTGAACGAATTGTAACGATTGACATTAACGTCGACGTTGCTGTGGCCCCAACCCCAGTTGCACCCCCCCCAAATGGCCGCCCCGACGAAGACGCCGGTAGCGAACGCAAGACCGGGTGGATAGGCGTAGCTCGGCGGATAGACGGCATACGGCGGCGTCGGATACCACCAGTTGCCATAGACGACGGCCGGATTGTAGGTTGGCACGTACACCACGTCCGGTTTCGTCGACTCAACGACGTAAATCGTCTGGCTGCCCTGCGTCTGGGTCTTCACCACCTGCTGCGAAGTCGATTTCAGATTTCCCGCCGCAGCAGCCTTCGCCCGCAGGCTCTGGACCGTGTTCATCACGTCTTGCTGCTGGGCAAGAAAAGCGTCACCCAGTTTCTGCATCCAGTCCAGGTTGTCGTTCATCTGCTGCAGCACTTGCGGTACGGAGGTCAGGGCTTTAACTGCCGGATCCCACGACTGCTTGGCCATCGCACTCTCGAGCGCGGCACCGTTGACCTTCGGGTTGGCTTTCGCCCAGCGCGCCGCTTCGACCACTTCGAGGGGATAGGTCGAAGCCATTAGAATCTGCGCCAGCAACGGATCCGGATAGAGCGCGATGGGCGCCAGCAAGCGATCCAGATCCTGCTGCGAGAACGTTCGCTTCTGGACGGATGCCGCGACCGGGGCTTCGGGCGACTGCTGAGCGAATGCCGGCACCCCTAGCAGCAGCACGGATGCCGCCAAGAGGCTAAAGCTGCGGGGACCTGTCTTCATGAGACTGCCTCGGAGGGGGAAAATGAGACTTTAAGCCGTTCAAGTATGGATCAAGGTGTCGCCATGAGCAAGGTCTACACCCCGCGATTTACAGTTTTGGCCGTCGATCGTTGACGCGACGCGCCTTGCCGAGCGAGCGTTCGATGCCGCCGATGTCGACGATACGCACCTCGGTCGAGATGCCGACGAAAGACTTGATCTGATGGCGAAGCGCGCGAGCCACGTACTCCTTGTCGAGTGCGGACAGATAGCGGTACTCCTGTTTCAGTTCAACGTCGACGGCGACCGAGTCGAGGTGCCCGTCGCGCCAGACCTCGATCAGATAGTGCGGCGACAGCTTGGGTTGCTTGAGAATCAATTCTTCGATCTGGGAAGGAAAAACATTCACGCCGCGGATGATCAACATGTCGTCAGATCGCCCGGTGATCTTCTCGATCCGCCGCATCGACCGCGCCGTCGGCGGCAACAAACGCGTCAGGTCACGCGTTCGGTAACGGATCATCGGCAGCGCTTCCTTCGACAGCGAGGTAAACACCAGCTCCCCGTGAGCGCCGTCGGGCAAGACTTCACCGCTCGCCGGATCGATGATTTCGGGATAGAAGTGATCCTCCCAGACCACCGGTCCATCCTTGCTTTCGATGCACTCGCACGCAACGCCGGGGCCGACGACCTCCGAAAGTCCGTAGAGGTCGATCGCATCGATGGCGAAGGTGCTCTCGATTTCTCGCCGCATCTGCTGCGTCCACGGTTCGGCGCCAAAGAGGCCGACGCGCAGTCGCGTTGACGCCGGATCGGCGCCCTGCCGTTTGAATTCATCGGCCAGATTGAGCAGGTACGAAGGCGTCACCATAATGATGTCGGGCTGGAAATCGCGGATCAGCAGCACCTGCTTCTCGGTTTGCCCGCCCGACATGGGAATCACCGTACACCCCAGGCGCTCGGCACCGTAGTGCGCACCGAGCCCGCCAGTGAACAACCCGTAACCATAACCGATATGCACCATGTCGCCGGGTCGTCCGCCGGCAGCGTAGATCGAGCGCGCCATCAGCGTCGCCCAGCGGTCGATGTCGCCCTGGGTGTAGGCGACAACGGTCGGCTGGCCGGTCGTCCCCGACGACGCATGGACGCGCACGACCTTCTGTCGTGCCACCGCCAGCATCCCGAAGGGATAGTTCTGGCGTAGATCGTCCTTGCTGGTAAACGGGAACTTGTGAAGATCGTCGAGCGTTTTCAGGTCGTCAGGATGGACTCCGTGCGTGTCGAAACTGCAACGATAGTGCGGCACATGTTCGTAAGCATGTGCCAGCGACCAGCGTAAGCGCTGCAACTGCAAAGCCTCCAGCTCATCGCGACTAGCGGTTTCAATCGGCTCGTACGCGGTTGTACCGTTGACTACGCTCATCATCGCCCCCCCGGATGACTCAAAGCCTGCAACCCTACGCCAACCACGGTCATCTTTCAATCGGCAAGGCGTTGCCGGGTACGATTCAAACTGATGTGGGATAGTCTGAACACTTTGCCTGGAGCGATCGGAGGAGAAGATGACTGGACGGAAGCTGAGCGACGCGGAGTGAGTGGAGAAGCTGAACGTGAATCCGGCCCTCGGGGAGCGGATTGGCTCGCTGCTTCAGGCGGTGGAAGACGAGACGGGAGAACGGCAGGAGGCGGATGCTGCCGAGTTGCGGCTGATTGACGAGATGCGTCAGAGGGGACGTGAATCGCTGGAGGCGTGGGCGCGAGGGCAAGAACGGGTGGTCACGGACCTTGCTGCGGACGTGCCGTTTTCCCAGGCGATGGACAAGCTGGTCGAACCTCGCGGCGTCCTGTTGAGCGAGAGCACGATCCGCCGGATGACCGAAGGCCCTGCTCAACAGCTATTGGAGACCCGCGAACTCTGTCAGGGCTGGCCGCAGCAGCCGGGCTGTGTGGCACCGCAACGCCTACCACCTGATTTGTTCGCTCGACCCGGTACGTGCCTACGAATTGGGGCTGGTGAAAAGCATTGGCGACGATTCGGTGATTGCACTCAAGGAGGCCAAGGCTTACGTGGAAGTCGAAGCTTCTTGCTCCACCCCTCGCAGCGTGTCGCCCCGACTGTCGATCGGGGTCAATCAACACCGGGACCGGCGAAGAAGCGCGTCACGGTGAAGAATGGCGACGATCTTTTCGCGTTGTCGAATCCGCGCGAGATTTGCCGTGACGGTTCACGACGGTGGCACACATGCGATCGTCTGACGCTTTGCGACCGGAGTCGGCGATGAGAGTCAACGGCTTGCTATCATCCAGACTGCAACAACGACGGAAAAGAGACCGATGGCGCGAGAACGCATGTCGCAGGTAGACACCGCTTGGCTGCGTATGGATCGGCCAGAGAACCTGATGCAGATCGTCGGCATCCTGCTTTTCAAAGGTCGGGTTGACAGCGCGCGGCTGAAGCGGACGATCGCTCTGCGTTTGCTCCGCTTTCAGCGCTTCCGCCAGATCGCCACGGTTGATGACGAGGGCGCTTGGTGGATCGATGACCCGGACTTCGACATCGACCGGCACGTTCATCACGCAATTCTTCCTGCGCCGAAGGAAAAACCGGAGTTGCAGAAGTACGTCGCCGAAGTCGCGAGCACTCCCCTCAACCCGGCGCGGCCGCGCTGGGACTTCACTCTCGTCGAGACGGGTGATGGCAACTCGGCGCTGGTGGTACGCATCCACCATGCAATCGCCGACGGCATCGCGCTGATCGGCGTCATCCATTCCCTGACCGACGATGCGATCGACGCCCCTGAACAAGGCGAACCGTCGGTCCGTGCGGCCGATGGTCCGACAGTTGCAGAGGCAAACGAGGACGGCGAAGACAACCGCTTCTGGCGCCTCGTCATTGAACCGCTCAGCAACACCCTGCTGGCCTCCGTGCGGATCGGCGGACATCTCTGGGGCCAGTACCGAGCCCTGCGCGACCGTCCCGAGAAGCTGCGCGACTACGCCCAGGTGGCGGCCCTACTCGCACAGGAGAGCGGGAAGTTGGCATTACTGCCTGACGACAGCCGGACGCGCTTCAAAGGCTCGGCAACCACCGTAAAGCGCGTTGCCTGGTCGGAACCGATCGCCCTTGCCGAGATCAAGGCCGTCGGCCATGTTCTCGGCTGCTCGGTAAACGACACGCTGCTGGCATCGGTCGCCGGCGCCTTGCGCGCCTACCTCGTCGACAAGGGTGACTCGGTTGACGGGGTCGACATTCGGGCCATGATT
Organism: uncultured Candidatus Accumulibacter sp.; assembly: GCA_964420975.1. Lineage (GTDB taxonomy): Bacteria > Pseudomonadota > Gammaproteobacteria > Burkholderiales > Rhodocyclaceae > Accumulibacter. Next base: position 79,442 of record CAYQVH010000003.1, on the reverse strand, counting down.
CCGGTCAACCTGCGGCCACCCGACGACGACCAGGCACTTGGCAATCGGTTTGGTCTGGTTGCGCTGGAGTTGCCGCTCGGAATCGAGAACCCACTGGCCCGGCTCTACGAAACGAAGTCGCGGATGACGGCCCTGAAGGACTCGCATCAAGCACTGCTGACCTATACCTTGCTCGCCGCGGCGGGCATCGCACCCAAGTTCGTGCAGGATCAACTCCTGAAACAACTCGCCGGTAAAACAACTGCGGTCATCACCAACGTACCGGGTCCGCGGCAACCCCGATTTCTTGCCGGCAGGCGGATCAGGCAGCAACTCGCCTGGGTGCCACAAGCCGGCGACATCGGGATCGGCGTCAGCATTCTGTCGTATCAGGGTTGGGTTCAATTCGGGCTGATTACCGACCACAGTCGGGTCGACGACCCGGAGGAAATGGTCGTCCACTTCGCTACGGAATTCGACAAACTCGTCTGGCTGGTCCTTCTGGAACCCTGGGATCGACTCGCCTTCCCCGAAGCGGTCGCAGAAGATTTGGCGGCGCTGGTGAGGAATCTGCCACCCAGGCCGCCGCGACGACGCTTGCGGGCATCCCCGGCGTCGCATCGCGGCCAATCGCCGCGATCAGTCGGCTAGTTCGGACTTTGCCGCTTCGACGTCGAGGCGTTCCATGGCGTCCATCGCAGTCGTCGCTGCGGCTTCCTGGTACAGGCGTTCGGCATCCTTCATCCGGCTCCTGCCATACAGCATGACCAGTGCGTTGGCATACTCGATACGCGTGATCGCACTGTCCGGATTGAGCTGCAACGCCTTCTTGAAGAGGTCGTCGGCCGCGTTCTTGCTGGCACCATAGGTCAGGCCACCAACCAGCGCGCCGACCTTGTCAATCACCTCGGCGTGATACGCGCCGAGTGCGACATGCGCGTCGGCGTGCCGGGGTTCCAGTTCGATCGCCCGGGTCAGACTATGCTTGATCTTGCCGCCCAAACCCTGCGCCAACGCCTTGACTACCGAGATGCTCTGGCTGTACCGACCCAATGCAAACGCGTGCAAGTACCAGGCATTGGCGTCGCGCGGCGTCTTCTCCTGCTGCTCCTCGCTGCGCCGCGCTGCGTCGAGCAGCAGGCTGCGCTTGCGATCGTCAGCCGTTTCCAGGTAACTGGCGTAAATCGTCGCCGCCTTGTTGGCGACGTTGAACCCGGCAACACCGCAGGCAAGGCCACTTTCCACCGCCTTGGCAAAGTCGCCGGCGTGGTAATCACGCCAGGCGTCCTGGACTTTTTCGTCGACCGGATAGGCTTCGCAGTCGCCACGGTGAAGGCGTATCCAGTGCTCGTGCAAGGCCTTGCCCGGGTAATGGTAGACCGCGTCCGAATAAGGAAACTTCTTCCAGGCCATGGTTTTTCCTCCTGACTGACGTCCTCGACTGGAAACTTCCCCAACTACCTGCGAACGTACTCGCGCGACAAACGTTCCAGCAACCCTTTCGCTTCGCCGAGCAAGAACGGCGACACCATCGCCATGACCTGATAGACGCCGCGGCCAATGCGACCGCTTTCGACCTTGCCGCGAGGATCACAGGCGTATTCAAAAGAAAGCCAGTAGCTCGCAAGCACCGCCATATTGGTCGCCAACGCGCGCACCTGCTCCGACGAGGCCTGCATCGCACCACTCGAGACCAGACCGTCACACAGCTTGCTCGCCGTGCGCACCTTGTGCGCAAGAATTTGTTTGAAGTGAATTTCCAACAGTCGGTTGCGGGTCAGCAAGTCGTTGAGGTCACGATAAAAGAAGCGGTACTTCCAGATCTGCTCGAACAGCAGATGCAGGAACAGCCAGATATCCTCAACGTCCGCCGGACGCCGCGTCGGCGCGGCCAGGGTTTCCTCGATCTCGCGCTCGAAGGTGAGGAAAATCGCCTCGATAATTTCGTCTTTGTTGTGGAAATGGTAGTACAGGTTGCCGGGGCTGATGTTCATCTCGTCGGCGATAACTGTCGAGGTCACGTTCGGCTCACCGAAATCGTTGAACAGCCGGAGTGCCGTTTCAACGATCCGTTCGCGCGTACGCCGCTTCGGCTTCCTCTCCATCCTCGCTCCCCTGACGCTTGGCGGAACCGAGCATAGCATCCTTCGACTGAGCAGAGTATGGCCGACCCGCATCCCCCTCGTCACGTTCAACTCCGGTTCGACGCGTCGCCTCAACCAACCACGATTCGAGATCCGCGAGGGCGGCCTCCAGCGCGCTCGTGCTGCTCGCCAGATCGGGTCGCCGCTTTCGCGCCAGCAGCGAGCGGCTGTGATCCTTCAGCACACCGAGATTGAGTTCGATGCCGTGACGTTCGAAAACCGCCTGCAGCTCGTGCCGCCGGCGATAGAGCTCGCTGCGGGTCCGTTGATAGGCGTGCTCGCAGAGACGCGTACGATCGCGATAGCTAAAGACATTGGTGTAAAACATGTCCGCGTCGTCGCGCGTCGGCTCGAAGAGTACGACGTCGCGGCCTTCGAACTCGAGCCGGTAACGGTCCATGCCGGTGCGCATGCGCGAGTGGATGATCGCTCGAAAGGTTTGTGACAGGACGACCGGCAGGCCGCCATCGACGAGATGCCGGGAGGCCCGTGACGCCTTGTCGGATCCCTGTCGCCGCGCTGCCAGACGCGAATCGAAGGGTACCAGCGGATTGACGCAAATCACGAGGTCGGCGCCTTCGTGCAACGCCACCGACGCGTGCAACGTCTTGATCAGCGCCCCGTCGACGAAGTAGCGGTCGCCGATGCGCACCGGCGGGAAAAGCCCAGGCAAGGCAGTGCTCGCCTGTACCGCGACCGAGATCGGAACATCGTCGTGCCCGGGGGAGCCAAAAGCTACTGATTCTCCGGTATCAAGATCGGTCGCGACAATGAACAGGCGCTTCTTCAGTTGGCGAAAGTCGTTCGTGCGCCCACCAGTGGAAAACAGTCGCCTCAGTAGTTGATCGATCCCCGCGCTGTTGAAGACGCCGGCCGGTATCGCATGACTAAGACCCTGCAGCACCTCCACCAAACGCAGGTGCCAGGGATCGGACAGGTACTGTCGCAGTGACGTCCATAGCAAGACCGGAAACGACAACGTGCGCCGGAAATACTCGCCAAAAGCCGGTCTCAACAGCAAGTTTGGATCGAAGACTTCGTCCGTGTCATCCTCAACCAGCATCCGAGCCAGTTGCGCCGGCCCCATTCCGTTCGCCACCGCTGCTGCGATGAAAGCGCCCGAACTGACGCCAACATAAACGTCGAACTGTCGAAAATCGAAGCCGTCGAGCGCTTCGGCCAACGCCGCCATCGCGCCAACCTCGTAGATCCCGCCCACCGGACCGCCCCCGGCGAGCGCCAGCGCGACCTTCGACTTCATGTCTGCTGCCGACATCGAGCCTCCCTCAAGGCAAAGCGCGGTCCCTGACCGCCTCGCGCCGGGCGCGCGCGCACTCCTCCGTCACACGATCAAGCGCCATCCGACCTGTCGGCCGAAGCGCCAGGCTCCGGTCAACGACCGGAGCCTACGACGCAGCCGGCTACTCTTTGCCTTGCGGCATCGTGCCAAGCACATCGGCCGGCGTAACCGGCGGTGGCGTCGCCGGCTTGCGCGCCCGTGGCCGCGGCGCCGGCTTGGCGGTTGCTTCCGCCACAACGTCCGTGTCGGCCGGAGAGACTGGCGTCGCCCCTGCCGAACCTTTGCCTTCAGTCAGTTCCTGCACCGCCTTGCTCAGCTCGACGACACGCTTCGACAGACTCTCGATATCCTGCTTGCTCGGCACGCCAAGACTACCCAAGGCGCGCGCGACACGATCCTCGAACACCTGTTCAAGCCGATCCCACGTGCCCGCTGCCTTGCCGGCCACTTGCGCGATCTTCTCACCGGTCATTTCGCGCGTCTTCGATTGAATGTTTTCGCCTTCCTTCACCAGTGCTTCAAACACCTTGCCGCCTTCCTCCTGCGCCTTGGCGAAAGCGCCGAGCCCAGCCAACCAGATCTGCTGCGCCGATTCCTTGACTGTCGTTGCCAGCTGACTCTCGCTCAGACCACCTGCCAGTTCCTTGAGTTTCTTACCCATCTTGATCTCCTAGACGATTGACATCGAAAGGCAGGCCGGTTTCTGCTTGCCCTGAGAAGCGAGTGTAGTGACAATATCTAGAGGACGCACACTAAAGGGTTGACGATCGCGTTGGCACCGGCGCCCACTTGCTGAAGGAGAGACGAATGGAGTACTTCGTGACCGGCGCCACCGGTTTTATTGGCAAACGGCTCGTCGCCAAGCTCCTGTCGCGACCGGATGCCGTCGTCCACTTTCTCACCCGCAGTAGCGAGTCGACGCGGCTGGCGGATCTCTATGCCTACTGGCAGGTTGACCCGAGCCGGGCGATTCCGGTCGTCGGCGACCTCACGCAGCCGGCACTGGGAGTCGATGCCGAGACACGAGAACGACTCGCCGGTCGCATCGACCACTTCTTTCATCTTGCCGCCATCTACGACCTCAAGGCGGGCGCAGAGGAACAGCAGCAGGTCAACGTCGACGGCACCCGAAACGCGGTGCGCTTCGCCGAGTCCGTCGCTACCCGGCACTTTCACCTCGTCAGTTCGATTGCCGCCGCCGGCCTGTTTGAAGGATTGTTCCGCGAGGACATGTTCGACGAGGCAGAGAACCTCAATAAACCCTACTTCCGCACCAAACACGACTCGGAAGCGGTTGTGCGCAGGGAATGCACCGTTCCCTGGCGAATCTTTCGTCCGGGGATCGTCGTCGGCGACTCGCGAACCGGCGAAATGGACAAAATCGACGGCCCGTATTACTTCTTCAAGTTGATCCAGAGGATCCGCCACTTACTCCCGTCGTGGATGCCGACCATTGGTATCGAGGGTGGCCGTATCAATGTCGTTCCGGTCGACTTCGTGGTCGCCGCCATGGACCACATTGCCCATCTCGACGGCGAGGACGGTCATTGCTTTCACCTCACCGACCCGACGCCGATGCGGGTCGGCGACCTGCTGAACACCTTTGCCCGTGCCGCGCACGCACCGGAAATGGCGATGCGGGTCAATGCCGCCCTGCTCGGCTTCATCCCCGGATCGGTACGCAAGGCGATGTTTGCCCTCACCCCGGTACGCCGAATCCGGCGGGCGGTGATGACCGACCTCGGCCTGCCCGAGGACATTTTCGACTTCATCAATTATCCGACCCGCTTCGACTGCCGCGAAACCCAGCGTGCGCTCAAAGGCAGCGGCATCAGCGTTCCGCCTCTCGACAGCTACGCCTGGCGCCTGTGGGACTACTGGGAACGCCATCTCGACCCCGACCTCTTCATCGACCGTACGCTGCGCGGTCAGGTCGAAGGCAAGGTCGTTCTCGTCACCGGCGGATCGTCCGGGATTGGCAAGGCAACGGTACGCAAGCTGGCCGAAGCGGGAGCCGTGGCCATCACCATCGCCCGCGACGCCCAGGCTCTCGACGAAACACGACGCGAGTTTGAAGCCGACGGGCTACGCTTGGTGACGTACTCGGTAGACGTTGCCAGCCCCCAGCAATGCGCTGAGTTTGTGCAGACGGTTACCCGCGAACATGGGGGAGTTGACATCCTGGTCAACAACGCCGGCCGATCGATCCGGCGTGGCCTCGAAAACTCTTTCGACCGTTTCCATGATTTCGAGCGCACGATGGAGGTCAACTATTTTGGCGCTCTGCGACTGACTATGGGCCTGCTGCCGGCGATGATTGCCAAGCGCAGCGGCCACGTGATCAACATCTCGTCGATCGGCGTGTTGACCAACGCCCCACGCTTCTCGGCCTACGTCGCCTCGAAGGCGGCACTCGACGCCTGGGCCCGTTGCGCAGCGTCCGAGTTGGCCGATCGTGGAATCGACTTCACGACGATCAACATGCCTTTGGTCAAGACGCCGATGATCGCGCCAACCAAACTCTACGATCAGGTGCCGACACTTTCGCCTGAAGACGCTGCCGACATGGTCGTCGAGGCGATCATTCACAAGCCGGTGCGTATCGCAACGCGTCTCGGCATTTTTGGCGCTCTCCTGCACTCGGTAACGCCCAAGGCGGCACAGATCATGATGAACACCACTTTCCGCATGTTCCCCGACTCTAGCGCCGCCCTTCACCAGAAAGGGCAGGCGATAGAACAGAGCGCGGATCAGATCGCATTCTCGCAGATCATGCGTGGCATTCACTTCTGACTGGCCGACGTGGTGTCATCGGAACCCCCTGTCCACGAGCCTTCTCCAGCCGCTGCTGGCCGTCGGCTCCTCGACCGGCTGATCGCGGAGTTCGCCGTTTTTCGCGATGGCCAACCGCTCGCCATCGGGATTGACAAGCAGCTCCTGGCCCGACTGCCCGACCTCGATCGCAAGCTCCTGCGCGTTGCGCTCGGAATGCATACCCGATCGCTGCGCTACCTGAAAATGACGGCGCGCGCGACGCTCCGTTACGATCTGGACGGCAAGCCGGAGGGCGAGGTGCTCCCCGAACACCGCAGCCGAGCGGCGCAGCTCGTCGAGGCGCGCCTGCAGCAACAGGCAGCACAGCGCAAGGCCCAGCGCGAAGCGGAAGCACTTGCCCAGCGACGAACCCTGAAGCTCCACCAGCTCGTGGAAAAATTTGGCCGCAATCGATAAGCGGGCGACGAGCGACTGGCAGCACGGGTGATGGACCATCTGCTGCGCGATAGCACGACCCTGGAGTTGTACGCCTGGCTCGACGATGGCGCCGAGCTTCCCGGCTGGGACGTCCTGGTGGGCAACCCTTTCGGCAAGTCGCTGCCGGAAGACCAGTTCACGACCGTCCAGAACTATTTTGCCGAGTACCACCTCGAGTACTTCCGGCAACGGCTCTACCGCGAGTTTCCGAGCCGCCTACATGCGCTGCTCTTGTTTGCCACCCGGATCGACGCAGAAACGTTTCGCGCCAAGCACCCGGCGAGGGTTTTCGGCAAGACGCTCGTGCGGGCGCGTAGCAAGGGAAGCTATCTCTGTTCCTTCCACGATTCGAGCTGGCTCGATTACCTGCGCCTGCCCCACAGCCTGACGCTGACGACCCTCGACACGATCGCCAACTACTATTGGAAAGGCGCCTTGGTCGAGGAAGCCGGACTGACGTTCATGAACGAGCGCTGGCGTGAACCGCCAGTCATCGAAGCGCTTTTCCAGGGTACGCTCGAAGCGACGACGGTCACGCCGCAAAGCGCGTGGCTACCCGGCTTTGGCTGAAGCGACGAAGCCGACGCGGCCAGCCATCACCGGCGTCGTTCTCGCCGGCGGCCGCGGGACGCGCATGGCCGGAGCCGACAAGGGCTGGGTGCTGTTCGACGGCAAACCCCTCATTAGCCAGGTGGTCGAACGGATCGCACCGCAGGTCGAAGAGCTGATCATCAACGCCAATCGCAACTGCGAGCGCTACCGGGCTCTCGGTTGCCGCGTGATCGCGGACCAGCTACCGGGTTTTGCCGGTCCGCTGGCTGGCCTGCAAACCGCGCTCACTGAAGCGCGCTACCCGCTGGTGACGGTCGTACCCTGCGACTCGCCTTTCCTGCCGAACGATCTAGTCGCCCGCCTGTACGCGGCACTGATCGAGAGTCACGCCGATCTCGCCACCGTGAGCACGGGGGGACGGGTACAGCCAATCTTCGGTTTGTGCTGGAAACGACTGCTACCGCACCTTTCCGCGTTCCTCGACAGCGGCCAGCGCCAGGTCAGCGCGTGGCAGCAATCGCTGAAGACGACCGTCGTCTCGTTCGACGATCAGGCCAGCGCATTTCGCAACCTCAACACCACGGAAGACCTGCTAGTCCGTACCGGTGTCGCCTCGGCAGACGCTGGGTAGGCAGAGTCGACAAAAAAGCACGGTCATCGCTTGTCGCGAGCCCCCCCAAAAGCTAGAATCGCTCGCTTGCCTCGCCTCGCGTTTGTCCGTTTCATCACCCATCTGGCGCGTGCTCTCTCAAACTGGGGCCGCGCCGTTTTTCAGAAAAGAGAGTTTGACATGGCGATAACCGTTGCGCAAAAAGCGCAAATCATGGCCGACTACCAGCGTGCCGCTGGCGATACCGGATCGTCGGAGGTCCAGGTAGCCCTGCTCACCGCACGCATTAATGACCTTACCGGCCACTTCAAGGAACACAAGAAGGACAACCACTCGCGCCGCGGTTTGCTGCGCATGGTCAGTCGACGCCGCAAGCTGCTTGACTATCTGAAGCGCACCGACGTCGATTCGTATCGTGCGCTGATTCAGCGTCTCGGCCTGCGCAAGTAAGCCCGCGCACCGATCCGCGCTGCGGTCGGAATGGCGGGTAAGCCGAACAGCCGTCAGCGGCCAGCCCGATTGGGGTTGAGCCGCTGTTTTTGCTGCCGTGACATGACGTCAACCCGATAGCGCGACTTGAGGCATCCGCCAAGGTCGGGGCCGGGCGCGCGCCAGACTACTGAGAAAGGAAATCATGTTTAACCTCGTCAAGAAGACATTCGCCTACGGCGGCCATCAAGTGACCCTGGAAACCGGTGAAATCGCTCGCCAGGCCAGTGGCGCAGTCGTCGTTTCGATGGACGATACGGTCGTCCTGGTGACTGTCGTCGGCAACAAGCAGGCCAAACAGGGACAAGACTTCTTCCCACTGACGGTCGATTACATCGAAAAAACCTACGCCGCAGGGCGGATTCCCGGCGGATTTTTCAAACGCGAGGGTCGGCCTTCAGAAAAGGAAACTTTGACCTCAAGGCTCATCGACCGCCCGTTGCGCCCGCTGTTTCCGGAGGGGTTCTACCACGAGGTTCAGGTCGTCGCCATGGTGATGTCCCTGAACCCGGAAGTCGATCCCGACGTTCCCGCATTGCTGGGCGCCTCGGCGGCACTGGCGACTTCGGGAATCCCGTTTGAGGGACCGATTGGCGCGGCCCGTGTCGGCTACTGCGACGGCCAGTATGTACTGAACCCGACGGCGACGCAGCTCAACGTCAGTCTTCTTGACTTGGTCGTCGCCGGCACCGAAGCCGCCGTGCTGATGGTCGAGTCGGAAGCGCGGGAGTTGTCCGAAGAGGTGATGCTGGGAGCCGTGGTGTACGGCCACCAACAGATGCAGGTGGCGATCAACGCGATCAACGAACTCGTGGACGAGGCCGGCAAACCCGAATGGGATTGGGCCCCGGCAGCCCGTAATGAAGCCATTCATGGGAAGCTCAATCGCCTCATCGAAGGCGAGCTGCAGGAAGCCTACCGGATCACGAGCAAGTCACTGCGCAGCCAGCGGCTGAAGGAAATCACCGCCTATGCGGTCGAAGTCCTGACCGCCGACGACGACGCGCCAGACGCCAGTGCGGTGCGCAACCTGGTGGCTGACGCCGAAGCAAGGATCGTTCGCGGCCGCATTCTCGCCGGCGAACCACGGATCGACGGCCGCGACACGCGCACCGTGCGGCCGATCACCATCCGTTCCGGGCTCCTTCCCCGCACACACGGCTCGGCGTTGTTTACGCGCGGCGAAACGCAGGCGATTGTCGTGGCGACGCTCGGCACCGGTCGCGACGAGCAAATCATCGATGCGCTGACCGGCGAGTATCGTGAACGCTTCATGCTGCACTACAACATGCCGCCTTACGCGACCGGCGAATGTGGTCGCGTCGGCAGTCCAAAGCGCCGCGAGATCGGTCACGGGCGACTCGCCAAACGAGCGCTGCTTGCCGTATTGCCGTCAGCTGAAGAGTTCTCTTACACCATGCGGGTCGTCTCCGAGATCACCGAATCGAACGGATCCAGCTCAATGGCCAGCGTCTGTGGCGCCTCACTGGCGCTGATGGACGCCGGGGTACCGCTCAAAGCGCACGTTGCCGGCATTGCCATGGGACTGATCAAGGACGGCAATCGCGTCGCTGTCCTGACCGATATTCTCGGCGACGAGGATCATCTCGGCGACATGGACTTCAAGGTCGCCGGCACGGAAGCCGGCGTCACCGCCTTGCAAATGGACATCAAGATCCAGGGCATTACCAAGGAAATCATGCAAGTCGCGCTCGCCCAAGCCGGTGAAGCGCGTTTACACATCCTGCACCAGATGCAGCAATCGATGGCTGCGCACCGCGAGGAGGTGTCGACCTACGCGCCGCGCTTGTACACGATGAAGATCAACCCGGAAAAGATACGCGACGTGATCGGCAAAGGGGGCGCCGTCATCCGCGCGATTACCGAGGAAACCGGGACAACGATCGACATCAAGGACGACGGCACGATCACCATTGCTTCGGTCAGCGGCGAAGCGGCCGATGCCGCCCGCGCCCGCATCGAAGCGATCACGGCCGACGTGGAAGTTGGCAAGACTTACGACGGCACGGTCCTCAAGCTGCTCGATTTTGGTGCCATCGTCAGCATTCTTCCGGGACGTGACGGTCTGCTCCACATTTCGCAGATCGCCAACGAACGCGTGAACGCTGTCGCCGACTACCTGAAAGAAGGCCAGCGAGTGCGCGTCAAAGTACTCGAGGCTGACGAAAAGGGTCGAGTGCGCCTGTCGATGAAAGCGATCAGTGCAGAGGAAGGCAGCGCCCCAGCGGCCTGAAAACCGCAGCACGGCAAAAAACACAAGGACGCCGCGGCGTCCTTTTTGGTGTCTCCCATCGACCGCGCCCACCGGCTGACAGGTGGGCGACGTAATCTGCCGGATTACTTCGCGATCTGCTTCTCGCGCACTTCTTCCAAGGTCTTGCAGTCAATACACAGGGTCGCCGTCGGCCGCGCCTCAAGACGTTTGATGCCGATCTCGACACCGCACGCCACACAGTAACCGTAGTCACCGCTGTCGATGCGGTCGATCGTTTCCTCGATCTTCTTGATCAGTTTCCGCTCGCGGTCGCGATTGCGCAACTCGATCGCGATATCCGTTTCCTGACTGGCGCGATCATTCGGATCGGCGAATACCGTCGCCTCGTCCTTCATCGTGTGCACCGTGCGCTCGATATCTTCCATCAACTGCTCTTTGAGCGCTTCCAGGATGCTGCGGAAGTGCTGCAACTGATCCTTACTCATGAACTCCTCACCGGCCTTCGGTACGTAAGGAGAAAAGTGCCTGTGCAGCAAGTCGTCAGCCATGTCGAAGCGCCCTGTTGTCCGGTTTGCGAAAAACCCGATTAAATATCAGAATTCTGATCGCCACGCAAGGCAGCGACGCCACCACCGGTACTAGCGGCTCGCGACCGATCTCGACGCGGCCGGGAAGCCTCCGTCACGGTCGCCCTTGCCCTTTTTCCGACGCCCGCTCAGCCCGCTGGCGCGCCCGCCAAGCCATCGCCATCGCGAATGCCGCCTGGGTAAACCCCAGCACCTCGGCGAACTCTTCGTCGCTTAGGTTGCGAGCGTCGTCACTGCCACGAAGGATGTTGACGAACTGGTGCTCACGTACGGTCTGCAGAACCAGCTTGCCGAGGCCCAGCGCTTCAAGCGACTGCCACAGTTCGGGATTGGCCGTCCGTGTCAGCCCCATGATAAACCCGACCGGATCGCTGCGCCCGAAAACGGCCGCCAGACGCAAGAAAAGCTCGAACGAGAGCGCCATGCGACCATTCTCCAGCGCCTCGATCAACGCCGGGTCGTTCAGATCGATCGCCGCACTCACTTCGGCAATCGTCATCCCGGCGGTTTCACGCATTGCACGCAGGGCGGCGCCCGTCGCCGCACCGCTCGCAGACGCCTCGACGAGCCCCGGCAAGACCGCCCTGACGACCTCACTCGCAGCCTCCAGGGCCTGTCCGTCGCGCAGCGCCTGCGACACGCGCCCGGCCGTCTGCAGCGCCTTCCCGGCAAAACCCGCCGCAGCACTGGCATCGAGCAGGCGACCCGCGATCGCCCGCACCTGATCGACCAGACCCGGCTCGACCATCGGCTCACGCGCCTCCTCGGGCGTCGGTGTCGACGACGGTTGGCCGCGCGGCTTGGTCGCGGCCTTGTGTTTTGTCGATGAGGAAGACGGGGGACTGGTCATCAGCAGTTCTCGCCGAGGCGTGTCGCGCCCGCGTTCGGCGCCTGCGCGCTGAGCGTGGGCCGCCGGGGCCCCGTCAATCGCCTGGGCGCCGCCCGCGGCGGCAAGAAACTACTATACCATCGACCGTCGCTGGTCGATCGCACGACCGGTCAAGCGCTCAAGCCGAAACCAAGCGGGTAGCCTCCTTCCCGCGCGCAAGGGCAAGCAAGGTACGAACCCGCTGGAAGCGCCACCACGGCACCTTTCTTTCCAGTCGGGCGCGACCACCACCGATCGCCTCGAGCACCGCCGGGCCCCGCCCATGAATGGCGTACACCTCACCTGGACGGAGAAAGACATCGCCCGCTTCACCGCTGACCGTCAGCCAGAGCACGCCCTCGACGCAGATCACGCGCGTACCCTTGGCAAACGGCAGGCGGACGGGAACGTTGTGGGCAAGACAAAGCTCGCTTGAATTGAGTTTGAGGTTCATGGGGTCGTCACTCCGTTGGAACTCGTTACAGTCGCCAGTGTAGGAGCGTCGACAAGTCCAGTACAGTTACAAATCGGTAGAATTGTGTGCAGCACAGTGGATTATTTTCTATACTGTACTTCCTACGCGACGCCACAATTGTACCGATCACACGCAATGGAAAATCAACTGTTACGCTACGAACGCCTCGCCGACGACCTCGGCGGCATCATCGCAGCCGGTCAGCTGCGACCTGGCGAGCGGCTGCCATCGGTTCGCCGCCTGGCGCACGAGCGACGGCTTTCCATCTCCACGGTCGTCCAGGCATTACGGCAACTCGAAGACAGCGGATTGGTCGAGGCACGCCCACAGTCCGGGTACTTTGTTCGCCACCCCGGCGTCCGCCACGCGCCGCCGACGACCCGGTCGACGCCCGACACGGCAATCCCGGTCGACGTTAATCAGCGGCTGCTGCGCGTGCTCAAGCAAAGCACGGCCCCCGGCATGGCACCGCTGGCCGCCGCGCTGCCCTCCCCGTCGCTACTGCCCCTGGCCGCCCTACAGCGCCTCTACAGTGGCGTTGCACGGCGCCACCCACAGCTCCTGGCCGGCGAAAGCCATATCAACATGGACCAAACCGCGCTTGTCCGCCAGCTTGTCCTGCGTTCGGTCGGCTGGGCGGGCCCCCTGTCAGCCAGCGAGTTCGTGATCACCAACTCCTGTACGGAAGCGCTTGGGCTCTGCCTGCGCGCCGTGACGCGCAGCGGCGACACCGTTGCCGTCGAATCACCCGCCTACTACCTGATGCTGCAGTTGATCGAATCGCTGGGCTTGAAAGCGCTCGAGATCCCGACCGATCCACGCAGCGGCCTGTCGATCGACGCGCTCGACCTCGCCACCCGTGATGGCCGGGTCCGTGCCTGCCTGCTGGTGGCCAACGCCAGCAATCCGCTGGGCAGCGTCCTGTCCGACGAAAACAAGCGTCGCCTCGCCAGACTGACGGCTGAACGGGGCGTCGCCGTCATCGAAGACGACATTTATGGCGATCTGCATTTCTCCCGATCGCGCCCCCGTCCGATCAAGGCATTCGACGAGGTCGGCAACGTCCTGCTCTGTTCGTCGTTCTCGAAGAGCTTATCGCCCGCCCTGCGCGTCGGCTTTGCGGCCGCTGGACGCTACCGGCCGCAGGTCGCGTTCCAAAAGACGATCACCAGCGGCGGGACGAACCCAGTGACCCAAATGGTCCTCGCCGAATATCTCGAATCGGGGGCTTACGAACGCCACCTGCGTGGTCTGAGGCGCGCGTATCAACACCAGGTTGAGGCGATGAGGGCCGCGGTCAGCCGCTACTTTCCCGCCGCCACACGCCTCACCCAGCCAGAAGGAGGATTCGTCCTCTGGGTCGAACTCCCCGAAGACATCGACGCCACCGTCTTGCACGAGCAGGCGCTGGCGGCGGGAGTGGCGTTTGTTCCAGGCGAACTCTTCTCGGCCAGTGGCATGTACCGCAACTGTCTGCGCCTGAACTGCGGCAACCCGCACACGCCGGCGATCGAAGGCGCGGTCCGGCGCCTGGCGGGGCTGATCCCCGGCGCCGCCCTCCGCTCGTCGACGCCGCCGCTCCCCTGACCGCTCACTCGTCGAGCGGAACGCTGCGGAACGCTTCGCTCGCTTCGAGTCTTGCCACCAGGCCGTCAAGCGCCGGGTAGCGATCAGCCGGCCACTCGTGCGGCAGGACGTAGCGGATGAAGCCGATCCCGGCGACTGTCGACACGTCCGCCTGCGTCAGGCGCTCGCCAAACAGGAATTCGCCGCTTAGCTGTTCTTCCAGCATCGTGAACGCCTGTTCCATTTGTCCTCGCAGGCGTGAGGTCCATTCCGGCCACTGCGTTTCGGGGGGGCGCTTGCGTTCGTATTCGATGGCCACCGCCTTCTCGGTGCCGACCATCGCCAGCGCCATTAGCTGCTGCACCCGCCGTCTTTCGGCGCCGCTGCGCGGCGTCAGCGGCGTCAATCCTTTGGCAGCCGCTTGCTCGTCGAGGTAGTCGAGGAGGTAGGCGCTCTCGTAGAGTTTTTCGCCATTCGGCAGCGTCAGCATCGGCACCTTGAACAGCGGATTGATTGGCCGCATCGCGTCCATGTGCCGGAAGACGGAAAGAGAAACGTGTGTAAAGGGAATGTCGTATAGCCGCAGGGTGACGGCTACTCGGCGTACGAAGGGTGAGTCGTAGAGTCCCAACAACTCGTGTTGCGCGGGGCCTGTGGTGTGTGTCATGGGTCTTCCTCTTTCGTTAGATGGATGGTCGGCCGAGACGGGTCCGCGTCACGCACTGGCGGCCATCAGCGCCAGCCGAGGCCAGCGCGGCCACCCATACTTCGAGCCGCGTTGAGCGCGCGGCGGGCTCAGCCGCACCCGCAGCGAAGCGTCAGCTGCGGCACCGCCGGCCGACCACGGTTCGATGACGACCCGGCCGCGGCCGTTGATCAGATGGCGATCGCCGGCTTGTAGCCAGACGTCGCGGCCGCCGTTTTCTTCGGTCAGCCAGACGCGGCCGTCGACCGCCGTCACCGTCCAACCCGACAGCCGTTGCAGCGATATCGCCGTCGAGTGTTTCAACTCGAACTCGAAATAGGGGTGCAGAATCGTCATCGCCCTCTCCTTTCCTTCCTTTGTTTCTGTCGCAACGCTGACAGTTGGCGGCATTTTCGCCATCACGGGCTGCCGCTACAATCCAAATGTTGTCACGTCATCTGTGAGAAAAATTGACCGATCATCGACGCCCTCCGCCACTCGGCCACCTCCGCGTCTTCGTCGCTGCGGCACGTAGCGAAAGCGTGACCGCGGCGGCGGCGGAACTTCACCTGACGCATGGTGTCGTCAGCCACCAGCTGCACCGCTTGCAGGACTACCTGGGGATCGCGCTGTTTGAACGCAACGGCCGCGGCCTCAAGCTGACGGCGGCGGGAGCGGCGTACGCCGAGCAGGTAGGGCGCGCCTTGGCCGAGATCGGCAAGGCGACCGAGCAGCTGCTCGCGACGCGCAACTACCGCCGGCTGCGCATCACCTGCATGCCGTCCTTCGCCGCTCGTTGGCTGCTGCCGCGGCTCGGGAGTTTCATCGCCCGCCACCCGGAACTCGACGTCGAAGTGCAATCGACCGCCCGCCTGGCGGACCTCCAGGGCGGCGAAGCGGACGTCGCGCTGCGCTTTGGCTCCGGCCACTATCCAGGGCTCTGTTGTCGGCTTCTGATGCGCGACTGGTACTACCCGGTCTGTTCGCCCGCCTTCGCAGAGCGCCACGCGCTGGCCGAAGCACGCCAGTTGCTCGACTTGCCCCTGCTGCGCTCGAACAACGAGTTGTGGCAACCGTGGTTTGCCGCCGCCGGTGTGGTCGGCGATGAGCCACAACGCGGCGCCGTCTTTGACGATTCCAGTTTGATGCTGATGGCCGCCGCGTCGGGCCAGGGTATCGCCCTCGCCCGCCACTCGCTGGCGGTCGACGATCTCGCCAGCGGCCACCTGCGGCGCCCATTCCCGACGACGATCGAGTCGGCGTTCTCGTACTTTTTCGTCTGCCGACTCGCCGACGAACCACAGACTGCCGTCAAGGCGTTTCGCGACTGGCTATTCGACGAGTCGTCGCAGTATTGCCCGCCGGAGGATCTCACCGTCGGGAAGAACGCTTAGCGACTGCGCGGGTAATCGCCGGGAACGCCTCCGGCGTTGAACTGCAGGCTGGCCAGATGAGCGTACAAACCGCCGCGATCAGCGAGTTCCTGATGGCGTCCGGTTTCGACGATGCGGCCGTGATCGAGGACGACGATCGCGTCGGCGTCGCAGACCGTCGCCAGGCGATGAGCAATGACCAAGGTCGTCCGGCCACGCATCGCCGCCGCCAGCGCTGCCTGGACGACGCGCTCGCTGGCGGCATCGAGACTGCTGGTCGCTTCGTCAAGCAGCAACAACGGCGCGTTTTTGAGGATCGCCCGTGCAATCGCGATCCGCTGGCGCTGCCCGCCGGACAGACGCAAACCGCGTTCGCCGACGAGCGTCGCGTAACCGTTCGGCAGGCGGTGCACGAACTCGTCAACGAAAGCCGCCTTGGCCGCAGCGTGCAGTTCCTCATCGCTTGCGTCCGGCTTGCCGTAGCGGATGTTGTCTTCGATGCTGCCGGAAAAGATCACAGCTTCCTGATGCACGACGGCAATCCGCGCCCGCAGGTCGCGCAGGCTGAGCTGTCTTAGATCGCAGCCGTCGATCAGGATCGCCCCCCCCGCGTCGACCTCGTAAAACCGCTGCAGGAGCTGAAAGACGGTCGTCTTCCCGGCGCCCGACGGCCCGACCAAGGCAACGGTTTGTCCGGCGGCGACCGCAAAGTCGAGTCCCTGCAAGACTTCGACCGACGGACGCGAGGGATAGCGGAAGCGTACGCCGGCGAACGAGACGCTGGCACCACCGACGGGCAGCGGCAGCGTCACCGGAGCCAGCGGCTCGCCGATCGGCGAACGGGTGGCGAGAATTTCCATCAGCCGTTCAGTGGCCCCGGCGGCGCGTAACAGATCGCCCCAGACTTCGGTCAATACCGCCACGCTGCCGGCGACGACGGCAACGTAGAGCGCGGTCTGACTCAGCTCGCCGGCGCTGAGTTCTCCGCCAAGGACGGCCTGGACTCCGCCATAGAGTCCGTACAGCAGCGATCCGAAAACGCCGATGATGACGAAGGCGGTCAGCACGGCTCTCGTGCCGGTGCGCCGCAGCGAGGTGGCGAAGGCCCGTTCGTTGGCGGCGTGATAGCGCGCTGCCTCGGCGTCCTCCTGCGTGAAGCTCTGCACCACCGGAATCGCACCGAGCACTTCGCCGGCCATGCCGTTGGTGTCGGCAATGCGGTCCTGACTGGCGCGCGACAGCTTCCGCACACGGCGGGCGATGACCCCCGCCGGGACAACGAAGAGCACGACGATGCCGGCGAGCGTCAGCAGCAGTCGCGGCATCGTCAGCAGCAGCAGCGTCAACCCGCCGGCGAGCAGCAGCAAGTTGCGTAACCCCATGCTGACGCTCGAGCCGACGGCCTGCTGAATCACCGTCGTGTCGGCGGTGAGGCGCGACAGCACTTCTCCTGTGCGCAGGGTTTCGAAAAACTGCGGGCTCTGCCGCAAGACATGGGCGTAGACCACTCGCCGCAGGTCGCTGGTGACGCGCTCGCCAATCCAGGTCACGAGGTAGTAGCGCGCCGCCGTCGCCAGGCCGAGGCCGATGGCGATCGCAAACAGGAGCTGAAAGTGCCCGCGGACAGCGAGTAGCCGAGCACCGAGGTCGGCGCTGTCGGTGGTCGCGAGGCCCCCATCGACCAGGCGTCGGACCGCATCGGGCAGGGCCAGCATTGCCCCGGCGGCGCACAACAGGAAAAACAGCGCGAGCATCGTCTGTCGCCAATAGGGGGCAAGAAAAGGCCGCAACCCACGCAATAGACGCACGCTCGTCCGTGGCGTGCGCTCTGTGGCAACGACGGCTGGTCCGCCACCCCCGGAGTCGAGTGACCCGCGGCGTTGCTCAGCGTTCAGGCCAGCATCCCTCGCAGCACGCCCCAGGCACCGCCCAGGCCGAGCCCGCCGAAACTGATCATGGCCATCAGGAAGCCGCCGCCGCGTGTGCGTGGCTCGCGCGCATAAGCGAAGGCGTACCACACCCGCCCGAGCAACCACGAAACGCCGAGCACGGTCGCCCACAGCGTCGACAGGTAGAGCGCACAGATCCAGAGAACCGGCAGAAAAAGCACGGTGTTTTCGAGCGTGTTCATCTGAATGCGGTAGGCGACTTCGAACTCGGGATGGCCTGTCGTCGCCGGCGCCTTGACTCCAAACCGGAGACGACAGCGCCCGACGTAGGCGGCACAACAAAACAGCAGCAACACATTGCCGAGCGTTACGAGCGTCGGACCGAACAAGGCGTTCATCGGGTTCTTCGGTTTCTCATCAAGGCGGAGTGATCGACGCGTGCCCACCGAGCAAAAAATTGCCGATGCGGCGCAATCGTTGCTGTGCTGACTCGCCGCTGAGGCCGGCGGTCAATGGACTGGCAACAGACGCCAGTTCGGCGGCGCGTTCCGGCGTCAGTTGTGCCGCGCGGCGACAAAATTCGATGATTGCCGTCTGTTCTTCTCGATTCAGGGGAAACGGTGGTGCCTCGCTACCCGAAGCGTCCTTGTCCCAAACACGCCGATCGACCGCGCGATCGAGATAGACGACCAGTGTCCCGGCAGCGAGGTCCCCGAGGCGTTTGCCTTGCGCGCTCCATAAGGTGGCGACAAATCCGAGCGCATAACAGAACGGCAGGAAGTCGATCGCGCGCAGCGTGTTACGAATGAACGAGGCGCTCCAGGTGACGGGACGACCGTCGTCATGGACGACAGCCAGTCCGCACGCCTTCTTGCCCGGCGTCTGACCGTTGCGATAGACCTCGAAAAGGATCGGATAGAACCAGTCGAGCAGAAAGACACTGAGCAAAATGACGCCGAAACCAAAGTCGCCAACCCCGGCAAAGATCATCACCAAGAAGATCCAGGCGACCAAGCGGAGGAAGAAGTCGAGCAACCAGGCGCGCGCACGCGCCACGGGGCCAGCGGCGCGCAGATCGATTTCGCAGCCCTCGGGCGTCGCGACCTGAAAAACGGTATCGAGGCGAACGACCGCGCTCACGGTTCAAAAAAAACGTCACGGTAATACGCGTAGATCGACGCATAGATGACCGGCAGCAGGACCAGCCAGCCGAGCAGCAGGGGTACCGTGGCACCCATCGCGGCGAGCAGCACGAGCAGCGAGTAGACCAGAAACGCCAGCCAATTACGCAAGGCGGCCATGAAACTCGCCCGCAGCGCCTGGAAGGCGGAGTAGTCGTGAAAGATGACCAGCGGCGGCGCCAGCCACACCGCCATCGCCAGCGGCACCAAGAGGACGACGAGGACGATCCCTGCCAGGACGACGCCACCGATCGTCTGTTCGGAGGCACCGCCGCCGGCAACCGCGCCGATCGCGACGACGATGCCGAAAACCACTCCGATCGCCAGCACGGCGAGCAGGTAAAGCAGGCCCACCAGCAGCAGGCCGCCGAGATGGTTGGAAAAGCCGGCAAACAGGTGTGCGAAGCGGAGTCCTTCGCCTTCTTCGATCGCCCGACAACCGATGAGGATACCGCCGATGAAGACCGGACCCAGCAGATTGATACCCATGTTCACCAGGGGAATCATCGCCAGGACCATCATCATTAGGAAAAAGACGACGGTGATCCCGATCCACGTGCCCGGCGCGCTGCGAAACATCTCCCAGCCTTCGCGCAGCCACTGGTAGCCATTTCCCGCCGGCACGCGCCGCCCTTCAGGGATGAAATCCCGACCCAGGGTGGGCTCGCTGAAGTCATGAACGTGGGCCGCCGGTGCCCGAAACGGATTGTCTGCGCTAGTCATTGCTTTCCCCCTTCGCCCCCAGAAGATGTCGCGCGACGATCGACCGCACGCCGGCCGCGACGACTGTGCCTGCCACACAGGACGTACTATAGCGTGCCGGCGCGCTTCCGGAACCAGTAGTGGTTGATGAGCGCAATTGGCAGCTGCCGCGGCCCGACGTCGACTACCTGGACGCCGCCATGCGTAAGCGCGGCAATCTGGCGCCGCCTAGCGTGCAGGTACTCGATCGCGGCCGAGCGGGTGAGCGCCGCCTCGAAGTCGCCCACTGGCGCGGCCAGCAGTTCGTCGAGCACCGGTTCACGCAGGCTGGCGACGGTCAGTGCGTGACGCCGTTGCAGGAGGCGCACCGCCGGCAGCAGGGTGTCGTCGTCCTCGTCGCGTAGATTGGTGACCAGGATGACCAGCGCCCGCTTGCGCAGGTGCCGACTCAGCAGTTCGGCGGCAGCGAGGTAATCCGGCGCCTGCAGTGACGGTTCGAGGTCATAGACCACCTTCATCAGCGCGTTGACTGTTGCCACCGACTTGCCCGGCAGCAGCATGCGCGGCGACGCATGGCCAAACGTCGCCAGACCGATGGCGTCGCCCTGCCGCAAAGCGACGTAGGCAAGCAGCAACAACGCGTCGAGGGTATGGTCGAAGTGCGACAACTCGCCGTCCTTGGCCCGCATGCGCGCGCTGCAATCGAGAAGAAAAACCAGTTGCTGGTCGCGCTCGTCTTCGTGATCGCGCGCGATCAGGCGCCCGACGCGGCTACTCGCCTTCCAGTCGATCTGCCGCGGCGAGTCATCCTCGCGGTAGTCGCGCAGCTGGTGGAATTCCATTCCCTCACCCCGCCGCCGGCGACGCAGAATGCCGAGCTGCGACAGGCGATTGTCGGTCGCCAGCAGCGTGTATTGCGCAATGCGGGCGAAGTTGGGGAAGACGCGCACTTCGCTGCGCACGGGCAACGCTTCCTGCACCCACCAGAAGCGCCACGGCGAGTGATGGCGTAGCGTCACTCCGGAGAAGATCTGCCGTCCGCGTTCCCGGACCGCGACCCGATAATCGGCGCGCAGCCCTTGTCCCGGCGCGAGGTGGAAACGCAGGGGCAACCCTTCGCTGGCAAACGCCACCGGAACTTGGTCCATGATCCAGCCGCTGGCCCGCGGAGTCTCACTGCTCAGGCGCAAACCGACGGTTTGCCAGGTTCCGACCGGCATCGCCAACGACACGACGCGCAGGACCGCCACCTTACCGCGCTGCCGCCGGCCGACGATGGCGTCGATCACCGCCAGCGTTATCCACGCCGCACCCGCCGTCCACCAGATACCGAGCAGCGCCGGCTGCCACGCCACCAGTACCGCCAGCAACAGCCACGCACCGCCCGCCAGCAACAAGGCGCGGTCAGGAATCAGCACGGCTAGACGCGGGGAGCTGGAACACGGCCGAGCAGAGAACGCAACAGATCGTCAGCCGTCAGCCCCTCGATCTCGGCTTCCGCCGCCGGTGTCACGCGGTGACGCAAAGCGGGCAAAGCAACGGCCTTGACGTCATCCGGAGTCACGAAACCGCGCCCGTCCATCAGCGCTCGCGCCCGAGCGGCACGCACTAGCGCGATCGGGCCGCGCGAACCGGCGCCGCTGGCCAGCCCGGGCAGTTCCCGGCTCGCCCGCGCGATGGCCACGGCGTAAGCCAGCACCCGTTCATCGACCGCGACGTGCGCCGCCCAGAGCTGCAGCCCGGTGACGGTCGCCGGCTGGACCAGCGAAGTCACCGCCTCGACGTCGAGGTCGGCGCCGGTCTTCGCGCTCGTCACCTGCCGAGTGAGCGCGATCTCCTCGTCGAGGCTCGGATAGTCGATGCGAATTTTCAGCAGAAAGCGGTCCAGTTGCGCTTCCGGCAGGGGATACGTCCCCTCCTGTTCGATCGGGTTCTGCGTCGCAAGCACCATGAACGGTCGCGGCAACGAGGTCGACTTGCCTTCGAGCGTGACCTGTTTTTCCTGCATCGCTTCCAGCAGCGCCGCTTGCGTCTTGGCCGGCGCCCGGTTGATCTCGTCCGCCAGCAACAAGTGGGTGAACACCGGTCCCTGACGAGTGACGAAGCGGGCCGTCGCGGCGTCGAACAAGGTGTGTCCAACAACGTCCGACGGCATCAGGTCAGGGGTGAACTGAATGCGCGTCGTCTGACCGCCAAAGGTCTTGGCCAACGCCTTGACGAGCAGCGTCTTGCCGAGACCGGGAACGCCTTCGATCAAGACATGCGCGTCAGCCAACAAGCCGATCAGGACTTCCTCGATCACCGCGCGCTGGCCGACGACGGCCCTCGCCAGTTCGCTACGCAAGGCGTCTAATAGCTGCCGCGCCTGCTGCAGCTTCTCTTCCGGTATCAGGGGAACGGGTGTGGTCATGTGTGGACGGGGCTCAAAGATCGCGTTCAAGGTGGTGCAACAGGCCAACAGCGTCGGTAAATTCCCTGGCCGTCGACGCTTGACCGACCAGTGCGGTGTTGATCAGCACCGCCGGCCGCTGAGAGAGGGCGGCGAGCGCCGGCGCTTGTGCGGCCGGCGGCAAAGCGGCGATCGCCGGCTGGCGCAGGGCAAGGCGGCGCTGGAAGTGTTCGCGGGCCGGAGCCAGGAGCGCCGCAAGCTCGCCCGTTCGCCACTGATAGCGACCGATCGCAGCCAAGTGTTCGCGCAGCTCTCGGCGCGCCGCGGGTGCTTGCGGTCGAATCTCGCCAAACCGCGGAATGATTCGCGCCAGCCCCAGGATCAGCAACAGCAGCGCCGCGAGACAGACCGTCCACGCGTGCTGCCACAACCAGGCGAACAGGGTCGGCATCTCCAGGCGTGCCAGCAGCAGTACGCGCGGCGACGGCGACTGGTCGTAGCGCTCGAGCAGGGTCCAGTAAAGCTCGGCGTGGTCGAACTTGGCAATCTGGCGGTTGTTCAAGCGGTCATCCAGTCCGGCGGCGACCGTTAGTTGCCCGCGACCCAGACGAAAGTGCAGGAGTTGCGCCGGCTGTCCGACGGCGGCGGACCATTCCGGCAGGCGGTCACCCTCCAGCGTCAAGCCGTAACGACTGCGGCCCCAGTTCAGCGCGCGAGCGGCGCCAGGGACGACGACCTCGACGGAGGCATCCCCGCGAACGGACGGCGAGGTCCATTCGCGCTTCACGCCCAGCCGTTCGAGCAAAGGATCGGCGACGCCGGGAAACTCGGCAACGACGATCAGATAACCGCCCTCCTCCACCCAAGCCAACAGGCGCTGGACTCGCGCCGGGGTGAGCACTTGCCCTCGCTGCCGAGCAAGCAACAGCGTTCCGCCGTCCGGCAAGCGGTCGAGGAGACGGATATCGGAACTTCTCGTCAGCGCTCCACCCAGGCGCACGGTGAGCCGTTCGAGCGCCAGCCAGGGATTGCGTCTCGCTTCAAGTTGCGGCGGCTCGCGCGACTTGATCGGTACGCGTTCCAGTGCGCTCATCCACCACGCGGCCAGAGCAAGCAGACCGACGAGCGACGCGGCTCCCAGGAGAAGGCGGCGGCTCATGCGTTTCGTCCTTGTGGACCGAAGTGTTGATCCCAGTCGTCGATCAGGCGTGCAAGCTGCGACGTTGGCGGCAAACGATGGGCGTAGGCGGCCAGTTGCCAGGTTGCGACGAGTTCGGCGAAACAGCTGCCGGCGGTCGCCGGCAGGGCCCCTTGGACCCGACGCAGGCAGTCGCTCTCGGTATCACCGGCGACCAGGTCGATTTGTCGCTGCGCAACGACGGCGGCGAGTGCTCCCCGGTAGAGCAGGCTCAGCGCTTCGACCCCCCTGCCGTCGGCGAGCGCTGCACGCGCCGCGGCGGCCACATCCGATGGCAACGCGCCCGCGACGAGATCGATCGCAAACGTCCAACCGGCGCTACCCCTCCTTGCCGTATCGGTCGTCGGCAGACGATGGCGTACGACGACGGCGATCAGCGCCGCCAGTGTGACCCCGGCGCCAATCCAGAGGGCGATTCTGATCACCTCGGCAATCCACTCCAAGATCGGCAGCAACCCTTTCCTCCAACCGTCGTCGCTCGCCGCGACTTTCTCCGGCTCGTCCGGTTTGCGCCAGCGCCACGTCCAGTCGTCCTTCTCGTAACCAAACACCGGATCGGCGAGGACGGCGTCGATTGCCCGACGAACAGCCGTGTCCGGCGCCACAGGGCCGCCACTCTGGCCGTCGCCAGCGACCGCGCCTTCCAACTCGGCGTTGGAATCCTCCGCCGCCGCGGCCGGTGTCGCCGACGACTCCGAAGACTCAGAAGGCCGCGTCGAATCGTCATCACCGCCCGCCCACGCCGGAGTGACGGCAAAGGTACAAGCGCAGGCCAAGACAAGCGCCGGCAGCCAGCACAGCGAGGTCACCGCCGTCTGCGCGGCGTGGCGCTCGGCGAGGCGGCGCAAACCGACCTCGATGTCCCAGCCTTCGAGTTCGCTGCGCCGGTTGAGGTAGAGCGAGAAGCCCGACGCCACGTACAGCGGCTCGACAAGCGTCTCCGCACAGAGGTACGCGAGGTTTCCGAGCAGCCCGGGGAGTAACGCGCTGTCGTCGGTAAACCACTCCCAGATCGACCAGTGGGCGTCGTCGCCGGGCAACAGCAGCGCCAGTGTCGCCAGCGTCGCAAAGACGAGTACCAGCGACATGTTGGCGCAGAAAACTGTCAGCCAGACCCCAAAACCCTGGTAACGCCGGGACAAGAGCCTGAAACGGGCGAGCGCCATCCCGCCCCGCTGCTCCTCAAGCTGCCAGACAGGCAACAGAAAGGAACGCGCCGGGCTCAGGCGACGCAGCGTCAATCCGGTCAGCACGCCGGGTCCGCGCCATAGCCGCGGCAGCTCGCGCACGACCTCACGCACCGTACACTGCTGACCAAACGCGGCGCGACTGAGCACGTGCAGCAGGACGCGGTCGAAGAGCGGTTTCAGCCACCAGATCAACCATCCGGCCAGCGCAGGCCAGGGCAGCAGCACAAGCACGATGGCGACGCCGGCGACCCAGTAGGTGGCAAACCACGCGGCCAGCAGCGGTCGCGCCCAACTGTGCAGCAGCGCGCGTCCCAGGTCGAGCGCCTCCCAGGGGCTGCGTCGGCGCAGTTCGAGCGCGAGGTCGTCAAGGCGCACGCGTCGGTCTGCCAGCAAAGACGAGATAGACGGCGGTCAACAGCCACCATACGACGCCAACCCCGACCTTCACCGCCAGAGGCACGCTGCGCACCGGTGACCAGAAGGCCTCGATGAAGGCCGCGCAAAAAGTCAGACCTGCGGCGCCGTAGAGCAACTGCACGGCAATCCGACTGTTCTCGCGCAGCGCGTCGAGACGACGACGATTTCCCGGTGCCACCAGGGCGGCACCGATCTTCAACCCTGCCGCACCGGAAAGCGCCGCACCGGTCAGTTCAAACGCACTGTGTCCGGCGACGAAGCCCCAGAAGGTCGCGGTGAAGCCGATTTGCGTCAAGTGGCCGGCGACGGCTCCAATGTAGAGGGCGTTGTAGAGAAGGTAAAAAAGCGTGCCGAGACCAAACGCGATGCCGCCGGCAAACGCCTGAAAGTCGATCCGCACGTTGTTGGCGATATAGAACCCCCACATGGACCATTCGCTCGACGCGGTCCGTGGTCGCCCGAGGCGTGTCGCCGTCGGCGAGTACATTTCCTCGGCCCGCCCGACGGTTTCCGGCGACAAAATCAGGAAAGCCAGGTCCGGCCAGACTTGTATGGCCGCCAGGATCAGCAGCATCGGCAGGAAAAACACCGCCCCGGCGACCGCGACCAGCCGCCACTCTCGACGGACAAGCTGCGGGAAGCCGGCGACCAGGAAGCGACGAATGCTCGCCGCCTCGGGCCCGGCGGCACCGTAGATCCGCTGATGGACCGCGAGGACGCGGCGTTGCAAGTCTTCGTCGACCGCCGCCGAGTAGTGGCGCGAACGCACCAGCGCCAGGTCGTGACACAGGCGACGAAAACGATGCGGCAACTCGCTCGCGCCGATCGTCGGCGCGCGCTGATCGCCAGTCGCCCCTTTCTGGCCCGTCGACAGCCAGCGGTCCCAGGCTTCCCATTCAGACTGCCGGCTGGCGATGTATTGGCGTTCTTTCACAGTGGCTCCCTGGCTGCGCGCCGGATGATGAACGATGCTCCGGGAGAGAGCAAGCGCTTGCACGCGGCGCTTGCGGAGCACGAAAAGCGTCCGACGTGAATTGCTTCACCGCGGGTCGGTGGCAGTCGCCTCAACCTTAGCTGGCGTTGAACCGTTACCTTGTCTATCAGTCTGTCGTTTGGGGGGAACGACGACGCCTCAACCGAGAACCCCTCCAAGGAGACCGCCATGTCCATCTTCGCACGCTATCAAAGCCGTTTCGAGGCTTTACAGGAAGAGGAATTGTCCGTACAGGAATATCTTGAACTGTGCCGACACGACCGCACAGCCTATGCGAGCGTCGCCGAGCGCATGCTGCTGGCGATCGGCGAGCCGGAATTGGTCGACACCCGACTCGATCCGCGGCTGTCTCGAATCTTTGCCAACAAGATGATCAAGCTCTACCCGGCTTTCCGTGAGTTCTACGGGATGGAAGAGGTGATCGAGCACATCGTTTCCTACTTTCGTCACGCGGCGCAAGGACTTGAGGAGAAAAAGCAGATCCTCTACCTGCTGGGCCCGGTCGGCGGCGGCAAGTCGTCGCTCGCCGAACGACTCAAGCTGCTGATTGAAAATATCCCCTTCTACGCGATCAAGGGTTCGCCGGTGCACGAGTCGCCGCTGGGTCTGTTCAATCCAGTCGAGGATGGGTCGATTCTTGAAGACGATTACGGAATCCCCCGTCGCTACCTGGGAACGATCATGAGTCCGTGGGCGGTGAAGCGCCTGCACGAATACGGTGGCGACATCACGCGCTTTCGCGTCGTCAAGCTGCACCCTTCCGTCCTCTCGCAGATCGCGGTGTCAAAGACCGAACCGGGAGACGAGAACAACCAGGATATTTCGTCGCTGGTCGGCAAGATCGACATCCGCAAGCTCGAAACCTACTCCCAGAACGATCCCGACGCCTACTCGTATTCAGGCGGCCTTTGCCTGGCCAACCGCGGCATCCTCGAATTCGTCGAGATGTTCAAGGCGCCAATCAAGGTCCTCCACCCCTTGCTGACCGCGACCCAGGAGCAGAACTACAAGGGAACCGAAGGCTTCGGCGCGATTCCCTTCGATGGTCTGGTTCTCGCCCACTCCAACGAGGCCGAGTGGATCACGTTCAAGAACAACCGCAACAACGAGGCGTTCCTCGACCGGATCTATATCGTCAAGGTTCCCTACTGTTTGCGGGTCAGCGACGAGCTGCGGATCTACGAGAAGCTGCTCACCAACTCCTCGCTCGCCAACGCACCGTGCGCCCCCGACACGCTGCGCATGATGGCCCAGTTCTCCGCCCTGTCGCGCCTCAAGGAACCGGAAAATTCGAGCCTCTACAGCAAGATGCGCATCTACGACGGGGAAAATCTGAAAGACACCGATCCCAAGGCCAAGAGCTACCAGGAATATCGCGACTTCGCCGGGGTGGACGAGGGAATGACCGGCCTGTCGACGCGTTTTGCCTTCAAGATTCTGTCCAAGGTGTTCAACTTCGATCACCGCGAGGTCGCCGCCAACCCGGTGCACCTGATGTATGTGCTCGAACAGCAGATCGAGCGCGAGCAGTTCCCGCCCGAGGTCGAGGAGCGCTACCGTCGCTATCTGAAGGAATTCCTCAGCCCGCGCTACGCCGAGTTCATCGGCAAGGAGATCCAGACCGCCTACCTCGAAAGCTATTCCGAGTACGGTCAGAACATCTTCGATCGCTACGTGACGTACGCCGACTTTTGGATCCAGGATCAGGAGTTCCGCGACCCCAACACCGGCGAGATTCTCGACCGCTCGGCGCTCAACGACGAGCTGGAGAAAATCGAAAAACCCGCCGGGATCAGCAATCCGAAAGACTTCCGCAACGAAGTGGTGAACTTTGTCCTGCGCTCGCGCGCCAGGCAGGACGGCAAGAACCCGTCGTGGACGTCGTACGAAAAGCTGCGCGCGGTGATCGAGAAGAAGATGTTCTCGAACACCGAGGAACTGCTGCCGGTGATCTCGTTCAACACCAAGGCCAGCGCCGACGAACAGAAAAAACATCAGGACTTTGTCAATCGCATGATTACCAAAGGGTATACCGAGAAGCAGGTGCGATTGCTCTGCGAATGGTATCTGCGGGTAAGGAAGAGTTCATAAGCTTTCGGCGTCGGCCCGAGGGGCGCGGCATGCGGCGGCCGGAAAAGGCATGAGCGTGCGGTCTGTCGACACTCGTGCCGGAGCGCCGATCAGGAGCGGAGTCACCGATCGCTGGGAGAAGCCATGACCGTACGCATTGTCGACCGGCGACAGGACAGCAAGAACCGGACCTCGGTCAACCGCAGCCGCTTCATCCGTCGCTTCCGCGGTCAGATCCGGAAAGCCGTGGCGGACGCAATCGCCAAGCGCGGCATACGCGACCTCGAAAGCGGCGAAACGATTGGAATCCCCGGCAAGGACATCTCGGAACCGACCTTCCGGCACGGCAGCGGAGGCGTGCGCGAAAGCGTTCATCCGGGCAATGACCGCTTCCTGCCCGGCGACGAGATCGATCGTCCGCCGGCCGGCCAAGGCAAGGGCAAAGGAAGCGGCAAGGCAGGTAACGATGGAGACGGCCTCGACGAGTTCGTCTTTACCTTGAGTCGCGACGAGTTTCTCGACCTCTTTTTCGACGAGCTGGCGCTACCCAATTTGGTCAAGCGCCAGTTGGCCCGGGTCGACGACTACAAGCGCGTTCGCGCCGGCTTTACGCAGACCGGAGTACCGACCAACATCAATCTCGTCCGCACGATGCGCGGCGCCGCTGGGCGGCGGATCGCAGTCGGCGGCCCGGACGCCACCCGCCTGCGCAAGCTCCAGGCGGAACTGGAAGTGGCACTTGCCGAAGTCCCTCCGGATACGGCGACCGTCGATCGCCTGGAGCGCGAAATCGTCGCACTGAGAAAGCGCCGGGAGGCAATTCCCTTCATCGACCCCTTCGATCTCCGCTACAGCAACCGCGTCCGCGTTCCGCAGCCGTCGACGCAGGCGGTCATGTTCTGTCTGATGGACGTCTCCGGATCGATGGACGAGGACCGCAAGCAGATGGCCAAGCGCTTCTTCATGCTGCTCTACCTCTTCCTCAACCGGAATTACGAACGGATCGAGGTCGTCTTCATTCGTCATCACACGTCCGCCGAGGAAGTTGATGAGGAAACCTTCTTCCATGCCCGCGAAACCGGGGGGACGGTCGTTTCCACCGCCCTGCGCCTGATGCGCGAGATCATCGGCGAGCGCTATTCGTCGGCCAACTGGAACATCTACGGCGCGCAAGCCTCGGACGGTGACAACTGGCACGACGACTCCTCGAAGTGCAGCGAACTTCTGGCGACCGCCCTCCTGCCGCTGGTGCAGTATTTCGCCTATATCGAGATTACCGACGGCGAGCCGCAGAATCTCTGGGCCGAGTACCAGCGGCTACTTGCCACCCACGGCGACGTCTTTGCCATGCGGCGCATCGGCCAGGCGAGCGACATCTATCCCGTTTTCCAGGAATTGTTCCGCAAGCGGGGAGTCGCGTCATGAGACGGCGACGCGTACGCCCGATTGCCGAGGGGTCTGACTGGACGTTCGAGGCGATCGCCCGCTACGACGACGAGATTGGCCGCGTCGCCAAACGTTACGCCCTCGACTGCTACCGGCATCAGCTCGAGCTCATCACCTCCGAGCAAATGATGGACGCGTACGCAGCGATCGGCATGCCGGTCTACTACCACCACTGGTCGTTCGGCAAGCACTTCGTGGAAACCGAGAATCGCTACAAGCGCGGTCAGATGGGGCTCGCCTACGAGATCGTGATCAATTCCGACCCCTGTATCGCCTACCTGATGGAGGAAAACACGCTGACCATGCAGGCCTTGGTCATCGCCCACGCTGCCTACGGACACAACTCATTCTTCAAGGGTAACCACTTGTTCCGGCAGTGGACCAACGCCGACGCGATCATTGACTACCTCGTCTTCGCTCGCAACTACCTCGCTGAATGCGAGGAGCGACACGGCGAAGACGCCGTCGAACACCTGCTGGACGCCTGCCACTCGCTGACCAACGTCGGCGTCGATCGTTACAAACGCTCGCCTCCGCTTTCGATGGCGAAGGAGCGGTTGCGACAGAAGGATCGCGAGGCCTACCTGCAGGCTCAGGTCAACGACCTGTGGCGCACGCTGCCACAACGGCAGGTGTTGTCGACTCAGGAGGGAGAGAGACGTTTTCCCGCCGAACCGGAAGAGAATCTCCTGTACTTCGTCGAAAAACACGCCCCGCTGCTCGAACCCTGGCAGCGCGAAATCGTGCGCATCGTGCGCAAAATCGGCCAGTACTTCTACCCACAACGACAAACGCAGGTAATGAACGAAGGCTGGGCGTGCTTTTGGCACTACACGCTGCTGACCACGCTCTATGACGAAGGTCGACTCAGCGACGGATTCATGCTCGAGTTCCTCCAGTTGCACACCAATGTCGTCTACCAACCACCCTACAACAGTCCCTGGTATTCCGGAATCAACCCGTACGCCTTGGGTTTCGCCATGTGGAGGGATATCCGCCGCATCTGCGAAGCGCCGACCGACGAGGACCGTGAATGGTTTCCCGAGATCGCTGGAGCAGACTGGCGTGAGACGTTCGAGTTTGCGATGCGAAACTTCAAGGACGAGAGCTTTGTCGCGCAGTACCTTTCACCGCGGCTGATGCGTGAATTCCACCTCTTCTCGCTGGTGGACGACGACCGCCGGCCAAAGTTGCGCGTCCAGGCGATCCACAACGAGGCCGGCTACCGCGAGCTACGGGGAAGGCTCGCGGAGCAATACAACCTAGGTAGCAGCGGCCCCAACATCCAGGTCTGGAACGTTGACCAGCATGGCGACCGGTCGTTAACCCTACGCCATTTCGTCCATCAGCGTCGCCCTCTGGCAGCAAGTACAAACGCCGTTCTCGACCACATGGCTTACTTGTGGGGCTTTACCGTACGCCTCGAACAGCAGTCGGCTGACGGCAAGGTCAGCCTGCTCGCGGAACGGAAATCGGAGAAGCGGCGTCGCGACTGAGCGCCCGTCTAACGCAGTCGTAGTGCGTTGTCCCTCACCTGACGTAGCAGTGGTGCGACGCCGGCTTCCGTGAGGTTGGCTGACGTCGCGTGCAGCTGGTAACAGGTCAGGGCTCCACCAACCAGGGCAGCGCCGAACTGTGCCTGCCTCGCCTGCAGTTCCTCGCCATTTCGGCTGGCGAGCATCGACGCTGCGGCGCCGGAACAGGTAGCGGTTGCTTCGGCCACTTGCGTCCAGAACATGGCACTCTCAACCGGCAGCAAAGTCATCATCGCAACCATTCCCTCGCACTGGGCACCGGCGTTCTCACGTGTGATCCGCAGCATCTCGTCCCACGTCTTGCTGGAACCTCGGCTGCGACCACTCAATAGGCCATAGCTGGATTGCGCAACGACCTCGATGGCTGACAACATGCCTTGGTTCAGTTGCCGCCCAAGGCGAATCCATTGCAACAGCGGCGACAGTAGTTGATCGCGCACTTCTTCTCTCTTCATGGCTGTTCCCCTATCCGTTATTTTGACGAGTGCGTCGATTGTAGGCGATTAATGATGGCGGTAGTGATTGCCGAAAACGGTTTGCGTCAGCTTGGCGCTCCCTGACCTGGCAGCGATCACTGCCGACTCAAAGCAAGCTTGCTGCGCGGTCGAAATCGATTGCCGGCGCCGCCGGGATATCATTGCGCGTGACGCTGGCAAGCATGAACGCGCGTTTGACCGGTGGCGGGCCAAGCAGTTCGGCCATCGAGAAGTCCACTTCGGAGCTCAGTTCGCCGTTACTTGCGTCGACGACGACATTCAGCGTGTTCAGCCGCAAGCGCTTCCGAGTGATCTGAAGATAGCGTTCGGGATGGCTCAGCACCTCACACAGCGACTCGAGTTCCATCGTCAGCGCTGACTGACTGTCACCAATTGCTTCAAGCTGCCGGTCGTTTTCGAGCAGTTCGGCTTCCAGTCGAGCCTGCTCTTCGCGTGCCGCGGGTGGCGAACCAAACATCGCGCCAAGACCCGGACCTTGCTGCTGCAAGAGGCGCAGACGAGACCGGACCAGCGCCCGGTTGGCTTCCAGCTGCTGCCGTTCGACGCGTTCTTCTCCGATCTCGGCCAGCGCCCGACCAAGCAGGTGCTCGAACGCCTCGACGCCGACGGTTCGGCGCAATCGTGACTCGTCACGATTGCAGAGGTGAGCCCGATGGTCGGAAAAACTGACGCTGGTTTGCGCGACATCGCGGTGCACGACGTCCCCCTGCAGCGCCACGCCGAAAACTTTCTGTTCGCTGAAAGCCATGCCAAGAACGAAGCACGCCTGATCCAGCTCGGGAAACTTGCCAAACAAGGTGCGCAGGTTATCCGCCCGCGCGAGTGTGGCGACCATCTCGGCCGGCGCCGCGAAGAAAGCGCGCAACGCTGGATCGGCGGCCCAGCTGGCAGCCGATACCGGCCGCGCTGGCGGCAACGAGCGCGCCATCGTGCGCAAGTAGTCGATTGTCGTTTCGACAGCGGGCGCGAGCTGACTGTGATACGACGGAATCACCCGGAGCCGGGGATTGGTCAGCGTCACCGCTTTGTCGATGGCGCCGTCACGCATCTCCGCAGACGTTCTCTCGGGATCGAACTGAGCCGGCCGATTCTTGAACCAGTCGAGAATTCCCATTGCTTCCCCCCGCCGAGAAAAATCCCGACCGCATTCTAGCAGGCTTCACTCTCGATCACGGCTCGCCCCCGAAGGGTGACGAACGCCCGGGTTGTTCGCCGTCAATCGAGCACCGCCGACTCGCCGGCGGCACAATACAAAGTGCCGGCGCGTCAGTCCTTCTTGCGTTCCTCGATCTGACGGCGTATGCGTTCGATTTCCTGGTGTTTTGCCTCGGGCGTTCCCCACGGTAGAGGGGAGGACTTGGCGGTAGCCTTGGCCAGACGCGGTAATTGCTCCAGCCGCTTCGCGACCCGCTGCTGCTCGATGCTGGCACGTATCGTCGCCAGGCGTCGTTCCTCAGCGGCAGCGGCTTCGGCTCGCCGCCGTTCTTCGGCCGTTGCGCGAGCGAGTGCGCGCTCAGCGGCAATCGGCGTCGTGCGCGCCGGCAGACCCGCCCGCTGATAGAGCTGGTCGAGGTGATGGCCCATGTCGTCCCGCCAATGCCATTCCTCGCCCCGCGCAAACTCGTTGATCAACGGCAGGTTGAGCGCCCGGTACACCGTCAGCCAGATCTCTGTTTCGCCATCGCGGCGACGGACCGCGAGCTGCGGATTGAGCTGATACCAGCCCTGCGCAACACGCTTGAACAGCGCTCGGTTATACGCGTAGTCGCGCTCGACTTCATTGCGCGCCAACACCGCCGACAGGTACTGACGCCGCTTGCGCTCCGGGCGAACGACGTTGGCTGGCAGATGCTCCCAAGCGTCGAGAATCGCCTGCGTCTCGAAAGCAACCATCGCCCGCCGCTGGGGATAGGTAAAACATGACTTGAACAGTACCCACAAGGTCTGAAAGAGGCTGTACTCAACATGATGGCGGTCGAGGCGGACCAGACGTTCGCCTGGCCGGACGTCGATCGCCGCCGGCGCCAGCTGCTCGTAGAGCGCAGCGAGCGGCCCGCGCGCGAACTTGGAGTCACGAAAGCCCTCGCGCAAGGCCCAGTGCAGCGCGTTATAGCCGTAGTGGTCGACCGCGTCGCGGTCGGCACCGCGCTCGAGCAGCGCTTCGACCAGCGGGACGTTGCCCGCCGCCGCAGCCGCCATCAACGGCGTCAGGTTCATCGGCAGCCGATGATCGATCCCGTGTCGCTCGCATTGCCTGAGAAGTTCCTTGTAATGGCTGGCAAAGTACGGCAGGTAGGTCTTTCGACCGTGGATGACGCGTTGCTGGGAAAACTGACCGGCCTGTTCGAAGCGCACCTCGCTGGCAAGCCAGGCGGCAAGCTTGGGCTCGTCGTGGCAGGTTGCATACTCATAGAGCTGTTGCTTCAGCTTCGTCCCCGGCGCTTGTTCGCGGAACACCTTGACCAGCAGGTCGACAACCTTCGCCTCGTCGATCACCGGCCAAGGCACCGGCGCCAGTTTGAGGATTGTGCGCCGAATCGCTTCCGCCTGTTCCTGTTTCCCCTGCAGTTCAAGCTTTCGCGCTTCCTTCTGCCAATCTTCGAGCGACGACTGTCGCGCTTCGACCTTGGCCTCGCCAATGCCCAGTTCGAGTAGGGCAAAAAGTGGATGCTGAACATCCGATTCGATCAGGTAGACGTTGCGTATCGCACGCGTCAAGGCGACATAGAAGGCGTTGACGAAAAATTTGTAGATCTCGAGCGACTTGTCGCCCTTGTCTTTGGCGCGCCGATAGTCGAGCGAGTCGACAGCGAGGTCGGCAGCCGCAACGCCGTCGGCGATCTCGCTGAATTCGCTGCGGTGATCGGAGACAAACCGATAGAGGACGATGTTCTCGTACTCGAGACCCTTCGCTTCATGAATCGCGAACAAGAGCGGCGTCGTAAAGTGCTTGCGCGCCTCGGCTTTGTCTTCGTCGCGCATGACGAGGACGGCAAACTGCGTCGACTGGCGGATTTTCTGATCGAGTTCGCGCTTGCTGGCGTCTCGATCCGGAACCAAAGTAACCTGCCCGGCGTCGCCACCGACCGCCTGGACGAGGAAATTGCTCTCGCGGTCGATCGAGCCAAAGCGCCGTTGTTTGATCGTCAGCAGCCGATTGGCGACACGGGTGGCCTCCTGGCCATTGCGGAAGTTGGCAGCGAGAACGCGTAGCTGTTGCCGCTCGGCAAGCTGCGGATCGCGCCAGAACAAAGTCTTAACCTGACCCCAGGAAAAGAAATTCGGATGCACGATCTGGTTTGAGTCGCCACAAAGCAGAAAATGGCCGGGTTTCTTCAGTGTCTTGAGGATCAGCGCCAACTGCACGGTGGTGATGTCCTGCACTTCGTCAATGACGACAAAGTCGTATCGTGGCGCGGCCAGCACCAGCCACTCGTGCGCAACCAGATTGAGGTCGTAAAGCTTGGCCTCGACCAGCCAGCCGCGATACTTTTCAAACAGGTCGTAAAACGTGTCGCGCAAGGCGGACGGAAAGATCGACTGCCGTACGCCGAGAGCGCGATACGCCTCGCGCGTCAGAACGCCGCCATAACCGGCCGCGACGACGCCGCGAATCTCCTCGAACGCCTGGTGCGCGTCGAACTCCCGGAATGCCTGACGCATGCGCGCGAACCAGCCGGCAAAATCACGCCAGTTCGCTTCGCGGCCAGAGGGGACGCGAATCGATTCGACGAAATCGCGGTACGAGAGAAAAAACGCGTCCTGCCCCGTATGTTCGAAGCCGTGTGCGTAGTAGAGGTCGCGCGCGCTCTGGGCAAGAAACGCGGAATGCGTGACGTACAGAACCTCGCCTTCGGCCTGCTTGAGCTTCTCGAGCGTCAGCGCGGTCTTGCCGCTGCCGGCGCTGCCGACGACGATCAGCGGTGCCGGCTGATGGAAAATCGCCTCCTGCGCGTCATCCAGCGAGATCGGTTTATCGAGCAGATGAATCGCCGCCCGCTCGGGGTGCAGGTAGCGGAGGGCTTGCGCCTCCTGAATCGCCTCGCTGGCATCCGCGTCGGCAATCCGCGTCTCGTCGATCGCGACGCCACGCAGAAAACGTGACTTGTCGTAGTCGTGGTTGGCGATCACCTCGAGCATCAGCGCGCAAACCTCGTCGCCGTGACGGACGAGCGAGAAAAGCAGGCGATCGGCGTCGTCAAGCCGCGCCCGATAGAACTTGCCATGGCTGAGATTGACGAGTTTTTTGACCTGCGCCGCGCGGAAATCGGCTCGCGCTATGGCATCGACGACCTTGCGGTGGCTGGTCCGGACACGCGACGTATCAAGACCCGTGTATTCGAGGATTCTCACACCATCGCTCTACTCGTCGGTCGCCGACGCGTCCGGGCCAATGAGGCGGATCGTGATACCTGGGCAATCAGCACAGCGGGTGACGGCGAACGATCGTCTCTGCGCGTTCCGGCCCGGTGGAGATGATATCGATCGGTACCTCGCACAGTTCTTCGATACGCGCGAGGTACGCTCGGGCCGCCGCCGGAAGCGCGTCCAAGGCCTGCGCGCCAGCGGTCGACTGCGACCAGCCGGTCATCCGCTCGAGGATCGGCTCGCAGGCAGCCACATCGTCGGCCCCCATCGGCAACACGTCGAGCACCGTCCCGCCGAGGCGATAGCCCGTGCAGAGCTTGAGCTCCGGAAGGCCGTCGAGAACATCGAGCTTCGTCAGACACAAGCCGGTGACGCCGTTGATCTGGATCGAGCGCTTGAGCGCCACGACGTCGAGCCAGCCACAGCGCCGCTTGCGCCCGGTGACGGTGCCGAATTCGCGGCCCTTATGCGACATCTGGTGGCCGGGCTGCCCGGCCGTTTCGATGTCGAGCTCACTCGGAAATGGGCCACCGCCGACCCGCGTGCAGTACGCCTTGGTGATTCCGAGGACGTAGTGCAACATCACCGGCCCAACCCCGGAGCCCGCGGCAGCCTGTCCGGCGACACAGTTGGACGAAGTGACAAAGGGATAGGTGCCGTGATCAATGTCGAGTAGCGCTCCCTGAGCGCCTTCGAAGAGTAGATTGTGACCGTCTCGGTTCAAGGCGTGCAGCGCCGCGGAAACATCGCCAACGAAAGGCCGAATCTCCTCGGCATCGGCCATCGCCTGCGCCAGAACCGCGTCGAAGTCGACGGCGGCGGCACCGAGATAGCGGGTGAGAACGAAATTGTGGTAATCGAGGTTCTCGCGCAGGCGCTCGGCAAAACGTGTCGGATGAAAGAGATCGTAGACGCGCAGCGCCCGGCGAGCGACCTTGTCCTCGTAGGCCGGACCAATCCCTTTGCCGGTGGTGCCGATGCGGCTGCCAGCGCCACGCGCCGCCTCCCGTGCGTGATCAAGCGCCGCATGGTAGGCAAGAATCAGCGGACAACCCGGACTCACCCTGAGCCGCGAGTGGACGTCTATGCCCCCCGCTTCGAGGACGCTGATCTCCTGCAACAAGTGATGGGTATCGAGGACGACGCCATTGCCGATGAAACAGGCGACCCCTTCGCGGACGATCCCCGAAGGAACCAAATTGAGTTTGTAGACCTTGTCGCCAACGACCAGCGTATGTCCGGCGTTGTGCCCCCCTTGAAAGCGGACAACGCCTTTCGCGTGATCGGTCAGCCAATCGACGACCTTTCCCTTGCCTTCGTCGCCCCACTGGGAGCCAACCACCACCACGTTCCTTGCCATCTCCGTTCAGACGCCCCCTCTGATTGCCTCGATCACCCATTGTCCGTCACGTTCGACCAGCTGCCGGTCGCCGGGTCTCCCCTCCTCGTCCATCACTTCCCCCGGCAGTTGCTCGACGACCCGCTCTCCGCGTTTACGCAACGCACTGATCGCTTCTTCGAGCCCTCCCTTGCCAGCCGAGTACGGCGCCAGGATCGCCGGCCGCGGGGCTTCCGGTTCCGCGAGCCGCGTCAGCTCGCGCAGGTCAAGCGAGAAACCAGTGGCTGCACGGGTACGGCCAAAAGCGCTGCCGACGCCGTCATAGCGCCCGCCGAGCGCAACGGCGCTTGAGAAGGCCGGGCGGTAGGCTGCGAAGACGACGCCATTGTGGTAATGATAGCCGCGCAGGTCAGCCAGGTCGAAAGACAGCGGCAAATCCGGCAGCATGGTCTGCAAGGCGATTAACGCCTGCAGCGCAACGCCGATTTGCGGCAAATCCGGCAATATTCCGGCGGCTCGGTGGGGAACCTCAGCCCCGCCATAGAGTCCAGGCAAGGCGAGAAACGCCGCTGCAAACGGCTCTTCCAGACGCGAGCACTGTTCGCGCAGAGCAGTGACATCCTTGGCCTGCAACAACTGGAGTAACAAGGCCTCAGACTCGTCATCGACGCCCGCCGCTGCCGAAAGCGCGCGAAAGACGCCCACGTGACCGAGGTCGATGCGTGCTGGCGCCGCACCGGCGGCCTGCAAGGCGTCAGCCATCAAACGAATGACTTCCCGATCTGCTGCCAGCCCGGCGTAGCCAAAAAGCTCGGCGCCGAGCTGAATCGGTTCGCGACTCGCCGCCAGCGACGCCGGCAGGGTGTGCAGGACGCTGTCGCAGTAGCACAGGCGCGTCACCCCGTCGCGGTTGAGCAGGTGCGCATCGATGCGCGCTACCTGTGGCGTCATGTCGGCACGAATGCCGAGCGTACGGCCCGACAACTGATCGACCAGCTTGAAGGTACGCAGTTTCAAATCCTGCCCGGAGCCGGTAAGCAGCGAGTCGAGGTGCTCGAGTAGCGGCGGCATCACCAGATCGTATCCGCGCACCCAAAACAAATCGAGCAAGCGCCGCCGCAAACCTTCGATCCGTGCCGCATCGGGCGGCAGGACGTCGGCCAGATGCTCAGGCAATCGCCACTTCATTTGACGGCAACGAGCAGCACCAACCCGATCAGCATCGACGTCAAGCCGAGAAAGCGGATCTGCCCATCGGTCAGGCGGGTCAGCCGGCGAAACGTTTCGCGCCACGCATTCGGCGCCATGAACGGGAGCAGGCCTTCAAGCACGAGCATGAGGGCCAACGCCAGCAGCAGATGCTTGATCATCGGCCAGACTTCTCGCCGCCTCGGCCAACGCTTTTCATGTACCTGAAGAAATCGGCATTCGGCTCGACGACAAGGACGTCGTTCCGGTTCTTGAAGCTTCCGCGATAGGCTTCGAGACTGCGGTAAAAAGCGTAGAATTCCGGGTTGTTTTCATACGCTTGGGCGTAGGTGGCGGCGGCCTTGGCGTCGCCCTCGCCCTTCAGCTTCTGTGCGTCGCGGTAAGCCTCGGCGACGATCACCTCACGCTGCTTGTCGGCGTCGGCACGGATTTTTTCGGCTTCGGCGGAGCCCTGCGAGCGCAACTCGTTGGCAACCCGCTTACGTTCGGCGTCCATCCGCCGATAGACCGACTCGCTAACATCGCTCGGCAGCTCGACACGCTTGACGCGGACGTCGACGATCTGCACACCGATATTGCGAGCGTCGCTATCGGCTTTCTCGCGCATTTGTTCCATGATCTTGGTGCGCTCGCCCGAGACGACCTCGTGTACCGTCCGCTTTCCGAACTCTTCTCGTAGACCGGCGTTAACCGTCTGCGCGATTCTCGTCTTGGCGCGCGACTCGTCACCGGCTACCGAACGATAGTAGAGCTTCGGGTCGACGATCCGCCACTTGGTAAACGAATCGACAAGAACGTTCTTTTTCTCCGAGGTGAGGAATCGCTCCGGCTCGGCACTGTCCAGCGTCAGGATGCGCTTGTCGAAGTAGCGCACGTTCTGGATGAGCGGCCACTTGAAATACAGTCCGGGCTCGTCGATCACGGTCCGAATCTCGCCGAGTTGGAAGATGATCGCGTGCTGCCGCTGGTCGACCGTAAACATCGTCGCCCCAAGCAGGACGAGCACCGCCACAAGTCCGGCGGCAACAAGGTTAGCGCTTCTCATCAGCGGGACTCCCGATCGCGCTGGCGCAAGGTGTCACGCGACCTCGCCTCGGGTTTTTCGGCGACTTGCGGCGGCACTTCGTTTGCCACTGGCGGCGTCGGTCGCATTGGCGCTGGCGGCGCCTCGCCACCGGCCGCAGATGGCGCTGCCACCGTCGCCCCGGCCGCCTGCAACAGTTTGTCTAGCGGCAGATACAGCAGATTGCCCTGACCCTTGCTGTCCACCAGCACCTTCGACGTGTTCGCATAAACCTGCTGCATCGTCTCCAGGTACATCCGCGTGCGCGTCACCTCGGGCGCCTTCGCGTACTCGGTGTTGACCTGCCGGAAGCGACTGGCGTCACCCTCGGCGGTGGCCACGACCCGCCGCTTGTAGCCCTCGGCCTCTTCGAGCAGGCGGGCAGCAGTACCGCGAGCCTTCGGAATGACGTCGTTGGCGTAGGCTTGGCCCTCATTTTTCTGGCGTTCACGGTCCTGCGACGCTTTGACCGCGTCGTCGAACGCCGCCTGCACCTGCTCCGGCGGCTGCGCGTTCTGCATCGTCACCTTCGACACCAGAATGCCCGTCTTGTAACGGTCGAGAATCTCCTGCATCAGCTTCGAGGCATTCGCCGCCACCGTGTCCCGCCCTTCGTAAAGCACAAAATCCATCTTGTTCTTGCCGACGATTTCCCGAATCGCAGTTTCCGCCACCTGCATCACGGCATCGTCTGGATGGCGGTTGGCAAACACGTAGTCAACCGGATCCTTCAGGATGTACTGCACTGCAAACTGGATGTTGATAATGTTTTCATCATCGGTAAGCATCAGCGCTTCTTTCAGCACCTTGTTCTTTTCACTCCCTCGATAGCCGATTTCCAAGGTCCGGACGCCGGACACATTGACCAGCTCATGCGACTGAATCGGATACGGCAAGCGCCAACGCAAGCCCGGATCGGTACTTTCCTTGTAGCGACCAAACTGCAGGACAACCCCCACCTGCGACGCATCGACAATGTAGAAGCCGCTCGCCAGCCAGACGACAACCACCAGTGACAGCAGCAGACCAATGCCGCCGCCGAGAAATTTGGGATCAAACTGAACGGGCGGTCGCTCGCCGTCGCGATCGCCACCTCCCGCGCGCTTGCGATTGAAGAGGCCGGAGAGCCGACGATTC
Organism: uncultured Candidatus Accumulibacter sp.; assembly: GCA_964420975.1. Taxonomy (GTDB): domain Bacteria; phylum Pseudomonadota; class Gammaproteobacteria; order Burkholderiales; family Rhodocyclaceae; genus Accumulibacter. Next base: position 38,702 of record CAYQVH010000003.1, on the reverse strand, counting down.
AGGTCACGCCATAACTGCTCCAGATCGGGGGGTCCCTGATTGGGCCGCCGGCCGCTACCCCCATCGTTGCCGCGATTACCCCACTGCGGGTCGTTGAGCGACATAAACACTCCCAGGCTTGAGATCATTGGCAACCGTCTGCATCGATAACCCCGTCAGTCTCCGGCAGCGCGAGTTCGCGCGCGGACGCCGCCTGCGCCTCGTGGCGGCTTGCCAGAGCGGCCTCGGCCAGCGCTGCGCGCAGCAATGGAATCCCATCGCCCGTCCGAGCGCTGACACGAACGCGCCGGATTCTATCATACTCGTCTCTTTCGACCGTCGGCGGGAGCCCGGTCAGGTCGAGCTTGTTGAGCACGATCAATTGCTGGACCTGCGCCGCACCGATTTCGACCAGCACCTTGTTTACGTCGACAATCTGCTCGTCACGTGCCGGACTCGCCGAGTCGACGACGTGCACCAATAAATCCGCCTCGGCCGTCGCCTCCAGGGTGGCGTGGAAAGCCGCGACCAGCGAATGCGGCAGGTCGCGAATGAAGCCGACGGTATCGGAAAGGACAATCGGGCCCGCTTCTGGCAGCCAGAGCCGTCGCGTCGTCGTGTCCAGCGTGGCGAACAGCTGATCCGCTGCAACGACACCGGCATGGGTGAGCGCGTTGAACAGCGACGACTTGCCGGCGTTGGTATAACCCACCAGAGAGACGTTGAGCGTCTGCGCCTTTCCCCGCGCCTTTCGCTGGACACCACGCTGACGTTCGAGTCGAGCCAGACGACTCTTCAGCCAACGGACGCGTATCGCGAGCAGCCGGCGGTCCGTTTCCAACTGCGTTTCGCCGGGACCGCGTAAACCAATGCCCCCTTTTTGCCGCTCGAGGTGCGTCCATCCGCGGACGAGGCGCGTTGACAGGTGTTCCAGTTGCGCCAGTTCGACCTGCAACTTGCCTTCAGCGCTCTTCGCACGTTGTGCGAAAATGTCGAGAATCAGGCGTGTCCGGTCGATGACCCGACACTGCAGAGCACGCTCCAGATTGCGTTCCTGAACGGCGCTGAGTTCGTGATTGAAGATGACCAGCACCGCACCGTGCGCAGCCACCTCGGCAGCCACCTCCAGCACCTTGCCCTTGCCGGCATAGGTGGCGGCATCGGGACCGTGCCGGCGGCCCTGGATCACCGCACAGACCGACGCTCCGGCTGAGTTGGCCAGCAGATGGCACTCTGCCAGCTGCTCAGCTGAATCGCCGCGATCGAAATCAAGCTGTACGATGACGGCTCGCTCGCCACCAAGCGAGTACTCATGCATCCCGGTAACCTCGCCGCCTGCCAGGCGGGCCGAGGAATTCAGGACCGTACAAGTGACGCGGAATCAGACACGGCAAATCGCCGGCAAGCCCAAGCAGCAAACGCCCTGTGCTAACCGTCGCTGTCGTTATCCTGCTGGATGGTAATCGGACGCGAAGGCACAACCGTCGAAATGGCATGCTTGTACACCATCTGAGTGACGGTATTCTTGAGCAACACCACATACTGATCGAACGACTCGACCTGGCCCTGCAATTTGATCCCATTGACCAGGTAGATCGAAACCGGCACACGCTCCCGCCGCAGCGTATTGAGAAACGGGTCTTGTAGAAGTTGCCCTTTGTTAGTCATGCGTCCTACTCCGTCTATAGTTGATGTTTTCGGACAGTCAGAATAATTGATTTTTGCGATGTTGGCCACATCACGCGGGAACAATCGAATCAATCCCATAACCGACTGAAAATCGGAGGGCTGGTCAGCCATCGCTTCGGGCCGGTACGATGATGCGATCGAGACGTTGACCAAGCGAAAAGCAGGATCTGGGGTCGGCATCGACCCCGAGTATCGGCGATCAAGGAGCTGACGCGATGAGTCCACAACTGCGCGCGTTGCGCGCCGACATCACGACCCTGGCAGTCGACGCGATCGTCAATGCGGCCAATTCGTCACTACTCGGCGGCGGCGGCGTCGACGGCGCGATCCACCGCGCGGCGGGCCCACATCTGCTGGCCGAATGCCGCCTGCTCGGCGGCTGCGCGACCGGCGACGCCAAGCTGACGCGCGGCCATCGGCTACCGGCGCGTTACGTGATCCACACCGTCGGTCCCGTTTGGCGTGGCGGCGGCAGCGGCGAGGCCGAGAACCTCGCCTCGTGTTACCGGCGCGCGCTCGAAGTGGCGACGGCGCACGCCTTGCAGAGCCTGGCGTTTCCGGCGATCAGCACCGGGATCTACGGTTACCCGCTCGAGCCAGCGGCGCACATCGCCGTATCGACGGTGCGTGAAGCGAGTCGTCGCGCCTTGACGTTGCGCGAAGTGTTCTTCTGTTGTTTCTCGCTCGCCGACCTGCGCGTCTACGAGGCGCTGCTCGCCGGCTTCGACGCCTGATCGGCGAGTTGCTCAGGCGACACTCTCAGCAGCGCGAGCCTGCCGGACACGCAGCGAGCGGGCCCATCGGCGCCAGCGCCCGTCCTTCGCGATTCCACGCCAGAATGCCGCCACGAACGTTATAGACCGTCGCGTATCCGGCTTGCTGCGAGAGAAAGTCGCTCACCGCCTGGCTGCGCTTGCCGCTGCGACAGATGACGACGACCGCTTGCTGCGGGCCGGCGATCGGCGCCAGCCGGGCAAGCCACGCCGGTTGGTCGACGCGGCTTTGCTCGTCGAAGAAGGTAAGCAGGTGACTGCCGGCGATGACGCCGGTTTCCCGCCACTCGTTGGCGGTGCGCACGTCGATTACCGGAACGCCGGCTGCCTGTAAGCGCAAGGCTTCTTCGCCACCGATATCGACCACTTCGGCGCGTAGCGCAGACATGAAGACGATAAGGACGAAAGCAGCAAGGCATTTGACGCGCATCATGGAGCACTCTGGCGAAAAAGCGGGAAGTGCGTATCTTACAATGCGCGGAACCTTCCGGAGCCGAGTATGCCTCCCGCGACCACGCTTTACGACCTCCTCGGCGTCGCTCCACAAGCGACGGCGGAGGAGATCGCCGCTGCGCTGCAGACGAGTCGCGAGGCGGCGCAGGGCGACGGCGAGCGCCTGGCGCTACTGGCCGTCGCCCACGACACGCTCGCTCATGCCGCGCGCCGGGCGGCCTACGACCGGACACTGCAGCGTCGAGCGGCCGATCCCGACTTAACGCAGCTGACGACTGGCGGCCGGTCGCCACGACGTGCCGCTGCCTGGTTCGCCGGCTTGCTGCTCGTCGCTACCGCGGCGGCAACGCTCGCGCTCGGCCGCCGTGCGCCGCCGCCAGCAGTCACCGGCCAGACGCAGGCGACGGCGCCGCCCCATGCGCCGGCACCCGCGGCGGGTGCGCCGGCGCAGGCAGCGGAAGAGAACGCGGCCGATGAAGCGCCGGCGGTCGCCAGCGCGACGCCGCCGGCGGACAGCGCCGTGGCGCCGTCTTCCGCTCCGGAACCGGCGCCGGGAGAACGTAGCGGCGGCTCGGTCACCCTCGTTCCTCGTTCGCGCGGCGTCAAGGCCTCGGCTTTCGACGCCCGCTATCTCGCGTATTCCGTTTTCCACGTCAATCAGCGGCGAAAGTTCGGCTCCGGCGTACTGATCGCCAACGATCGCGTCCTGACCAATTGCCATGTCCTCGCCGGCGGCGCGACCAACGACATCGTCGTCGTCCACAGCGTCACCGGCAAAACGAGCAAGGTGGAAAAGTACGCCCGCCTCGACGACGAAGACGCGTGTCTGCTGCTGGCGCCGGGAGCCGGCAACGACACGATTACCTGGGGCGACTCGAACGCGTTGGCGCCGGGGGACACGCTGCACACCTTTGGCCACCCTGGCGGCACCTGGGACATCGTCTGGTCGTCCGGACGCCTGATCGACCGCATCCGTCACAAGGGCGAAACGTTTCTTTTCTCGAGCAACGTCTGCTTGCCGGGATCGTCGGGCGGCCCGGTGCTCGACGACAACGGCCGCCTGGTCGGCATCGTCATGGGGACGCTCTACTTCAAGAGCAAGACCGGCGAAGCGCCCCGCTACCGCGATTGCATCGCCGTCACCGAAGAGACGGCACGCGCCCTGCTCCGGCGGCCGATGTTCCCGATCGCCCTCGCACCGGCTCAGTATCTCCGCTGACGAGGCGATCGGCCGCCAAGACATCGCCATGAAACGTGGGACTTTGCAGCCATGCAAGCGCGCGTTAGTATGGCAGCTCTATTTCATTTCGCCACAGGTCCGCCGTGCAGAGCCGCCGAAGAAAGGAAAAGCGCCCCGTGAAGCCCACCGACATCTCCGTACCCGACTATTTCCACAAGGTCGTTGATTGCCAGTGGGCGTGCCCGGCCCACACACCGGTTCCGGAGTACATCCGACTCATCGCCGCCGGCCGTTACAGCGATGCGTATCTGGTCAACTGGGTGTCGAACGTGTTTCCGGGCATTCTCGGTCGCACCTGCGACCGGCCGTGCGAGCCGGCGTGCCGGCGAAGCCGCGTCGAGGACGAAGCGCCTGACGGTCAGGGGCGAAAGGAGCCGGTGGCGATTTGCCGCCTGAAGCGCGTCGCCGCCGACTACAAGGAGGACATCCGGGCGCGGCTGCCGAAACCGGCCGAGCAGAAGAATGGCCGACGCATCGCCTGCGTCGGCGGCGGCCCGGCGTCACTGACCGTCGCCCGCGATCTGGCGCCGCTCGGCTACGACGTCGTGATCTACGACGGCGACGCCCGCGCCGGCGGCATGATGCGCACGCAGATCCCGAAATTCCGGCTGCCGGAAATCGTCCTCGACGAGGAGACGGGTTACGTGCTTGGCCTCGGTGTCGAGTTCCGCAGCGGACAGTACGTCAACTCGCTGCAGACACTCCTTGGCGAAGGCTACGACGCGATTTTCGTCGGCTGCGGTGCGCCGCGCGGCCAGGATCTCAACATCCCGGGACGCAAGGAGGCGGCGAAGCAGATTCACCTCGGCATCGACTGGCTGGCGAACGTCGCCTTCGGCCACATCACGTCGGTGAGCAGACGGGTCATCGTCCTCGGCGGCGGCAACACGGCGATGGACTGCTGCCGCTCGGCGCGTCGCCTCGGCGGCGAGGACGTCAAGGTCATCGTCCGCTCGGGCTTCGAACAAATGAAGGCCAGCCCCTGGGAAAAGGAGGACGCGATGCACGAGGGCATCCCGATTCTCAACAACCTGGTGCCGTTGGCGTTTACCCACAACGGCGGCCGCCTGACCGGCGTTACGTTCCAGAAAGTGCGTTCGGTCTACGACGAACAGGGTCGCCGCACGCTGGTTCCGACCGGAGAGCCGCCGGCGCATTTCGAGTGCGACGAGGTGCTCGTCGCCGTCGGCCAGGAAAACGCGTTTCCGTGGATCGAGCGTGATCTCGGCATCGAGTTCGACAAATGGGGCCTGCCGCAGGTCGACGCGAAAACCATGCAGTCGACCTTGCCAAACGTCTTCTTTGGCGGTGACGCGGCGTTTGGGCCGAAGAACATCATCTGGGCGGTCGCCCACGGCCACGAGGCGGCGGTATCGATCGATCGCCTGCTTAACGGACACGATCTCAACCAGCGGCCGGCGCCGCAAACTTCGCTGATCTCGCAGAAAATGGGCATCCACGCCTGGCGTTACGACAACGCGATCTCAGACGATCGCCGCCTGCGCGTGCCGCTGCGCGACGTCAATGCGGCCTTGAAGAACATCCGCATCGAAGTCGAGCTCGGCTTTGATCCGCAATTGGCCTTCAAGGAGGCGCAGCGTTGCCTCAACTGCGACGTACAGACAGTTTTCAGCGGCAAGTTGTGCATCGAATGTGACGCCTGCATGGACATCTGCCCGATGGACTGCATCAGTTTCACCGGCAATGGCGACGAAGAAGACCTGCGCGGCCGCCTGCGTGCGCCAGCACTCAATCTGACCCAGGACCTCTACGTTTCAGGCGCGCTGAAGACCGGCCGGGTGATGGTGAAAGACGAGGACGTCTGCCTGCACTGCGGACTGTGCGCCGAGCGCTGTCCGACCGGCGCCTGGGACATGCAGAAGTTCGTCCTCCAGATGACACACGCCGGACCCGCGTGTCGCGACGCCGGCGCCTCGCCTTCCCAGCAGCAAGCCGCCTAAGGAGCACCCCATGCAGAAGATCGAAGCGGTCAACGACTTCGTCGTCAAGTTTGCCAACATCAACGGCTCGGGGTCAGCGTCGGCGAACGAGCTTTTCGCACGCGCGATCTTGCGTATGGGCGTGCCGGTGTCGCCGCGCAACATCTTTCCCTCGAACATCCAGGGGCTGCCGACCTGGTTCGAGGTGCGGGTTACCGAGCACGGTTACCTCGGCCGCCGCGGCGGCGTCGACATGATGGTGGCGATGAACCCGCAGAGCTGGGACCAGGACGTGCGTGAAATCGACCCTGGCGGCTACCTCTTCTACGACAGCTCGAAGCCCGTCCCGCGTTCACGGTTGCGCGACGACGTTCACATCATCGGCATGCCGGTGACCGAAATCTGCAATGAAGCCTACACCGACGCGCGCGAACGCCAGCTGCTGAAAAACATCATCACGCTCGGCGCGCTGTCCGCCTTGCTCGACATCGACCCGGCGGAAATCGAGAAACTCTTTCGCGAGCAATACAAGGGCAAGGAAAAACTCTTCGACGCCAACTGCCAGGCGCTGCAGATGGGCCGCGAGTACGCGCAACAGCATCTGAAGCCGATCGCGCTCAAGGTCGAGCGCCGCGACCAGGTCGGTAACCGCATCTTCGTTGACGGCAACACGGCGGCGGCACTCGGTTGCGTCTACGGAGGCGCCACGGTCTGCGCCTGGTACCCGATCACCCCGTCGTCTTCGGTCGCCGAAGCGTTCATGCGCTTCGCGCAGCGCCTGCGCGTCGACCCGGTCAGCGGTAAGAACCGCTGCGCCATCGTCCAGGCCGAGGACGAACTGGCGTCGATCGGCATGGTAGTCGGCGCCGGCTGGAACGGCGCCCGTTCCTTCACCGCGACTTCAGGACCGGGCGTGTCGCTGATGACCGAGTTTATCGGCCTCGCCTACTTCGCGGAAATTCCGGCGGTAATCATCAACGTTCAGCGCGGCGGCCCGTCGACCGGCATGCCGACGCGCACGCAGCAGGCCGACATTCTCGCCTGCGCCTACGCCTCGCACGGCGACACCCGGCACGTATTGCTCTTTCCAGAGGATCCGACCGAGTGCTTCGAAATGTCGGCGCAAGCGCTCGACCTCGCCGAACGCCTGCAGACGCCGGTTTTCGTCATGACCGACCTCGACATCGGCATGAACCAGCGACTGTGCCGGCCGTTTTCCTGGGATCCGGCCCGCGAATACGACCGCGGCAAGGTGATGACGCGCGAAGCACTCGACGCCGGCACCGATTTTGGCCGCTATCTCGACGTCGACGGCGACGGCATCCCTTACCGCACTTATCCCGGCACGCATCCGACACGCGGCGGCTATTTCACCCGCGGCTCGACCAAGAACGCCTACGCCGGCTATTCCGAAGCCGGTTCTGACTACGTGTACAACATGCAGCGACTGCTGCGCAAATTTGAAACCGCGAAGTCGCTGGTGCCGCTGCCAGTGCTCACCGCCGCCCGCTACCCGGCGCGTTTCGGCGCCGTCTACTACGGCTCGACGAGTCCGGCGATGCACGAAGCGATCGACGCGCTCGCCGAACAGGGAATTTATATCAACGCCCTGCGCATCCGCGCCTTTCCGTTCCAGAACGAGATCGCCGACTTCATCGCTGCCCATTCGAAGGTGTTCGTGCTCGAACAGAACCTCGATGGCCAGCTGACGACGCTGCTGATCAACGAAGCCGGCGTCAGCCCGACCAGCCTGATTCGCATCCTGCACTACGACGGTACGCCGATCACGGCGCGTTTCATTACCCGGGAAATCGCCGAGCGCGTCTCGCGCATCAACGTGCGCCCACTACGCGAAGGAATGGTGGCCTGAGATGACCTACATCGCCAAACCCAAACTGCATCATCCGAGCCTGACCAAGAACCGCGTCGGCTACACGCGGCGCGACTACGAAGGCAAGATTTCGACGCTCTGCGCCGGCTGCGGTCACGATTCGATCTCGGCCGCGATTATCCAGGCGTGTTGGGAACTCGACATCGAGCCGCACCGCGTCGCCAAACTGTCCGGCATCGGCTGCTCGTCGAAGACCCCCGATTACTTCCTTGGCAACTCGCACGGCTTCAACACCGTCCACGGCCGCATGCCGTCGGTTCTCACCGGCGCCTACCTGGCAAACCGCGAGCTGATCTACCTCGGCGTTTCCGGTGACGGCGACTCGGCTTCAATTGGTCTCGGCCAGTTCGCGCACGTCATGCGCCGCGGCGTGAACATGACGTATCTTGTCGAGAACAACGGCGTCTACGGCCTGACCAAAGGCCAGTTCTCGGCGACTGCCGACAAGGGGTCGAAGTCGAAGCGGGGACAGATGAACAACGATGCGCCGATCGACCTCGTCATGCTCGCCCTGGTGATGGGTGCCACCTTCGTGGGACGCGGGTTTTCCGGCGACAAGACGCAGCTCGTGCCGCTGATCAAGGCAGCGTTGGCGCACCAGGGAGCCGCGGTGATCGATGTCCTCTCACCGTGTATCGCGTTCAACAACCATGCCGGCAGCACGAAGAGCTACGACTATGTTCGCGAGCACAACGAAGCCGTCAATCGCCTCGATTTCTGGCCCGCCCGTGAAGAGATCACCGCTGAATACGACGCCGGCGAGGTGACCGACGTCCGCCAGCACGACGGATCGCTCGTCCGGCTGCGCAAGCTGCACGCTGACTACGACCCGACCAGCCGCATCCGGGCGATGAGCTACATCCAGGACCACGCGGCGAAAGGTGAAGTGGTGACCGGGCTGCTCTACGTCGACCCGGAATCGGAAGACCTCCACCGCCAGATCGGGACGGTCGACGAGCCGCTGAACACGCTCGGGGCGCGTGATCTCTGCCCCGGCCGGACGGCACTCGAAAAGATCAACGCATCATTTCGTTAGCGAATTCGGGTCAGTACGTCGCGCGCTGGCGGCAGGTTTCGGCTGCAGCGCGCCATCCGCCGCAGCCCGGCGGCGACAGACGGCGTGACGTATAATGCGCACCCCAGCGCCACCTGCTCCGATCGTGCCCGAATCGCTTGCCGTCTATAGCCAATACCTGCTGCCGAAGCAGGCGCTGACAGCGCTCGCCGGCAAACTTGCCGACGCGCCGGCCGGCCGGCTGACAACACGGGTGATTGACTGGTTCGTCGCCCGCTACGGTGTCGACATGAGCGAAGCGGCGAACCCGGACCCTGCCAGCTATCCAACGTTCAACGCCTTTTTCACCCGCCCGCTTCGCCCCGACGCCCGGCCACTGGCCGACGCCGATTTCATCTGCCCGGTCGATGGGGCGATCAGCCAGTTCGGCCGCATTACACACGACCAGATCTTTCAGGCCAAAGGACACCATTATTCGACGACGGCTCTCGTCGGCGGCGACGCGAGCCTCGGCGCAAACTTCATCGACGGCACTTTCGCGACGCTTTACCTCAGCCCGCGCGACTATCACCGCATCCACATGCCGGTCGACGGACGCTTGACCCGCATGCTCCACGTCCCTGGTGCGCTGTTCTCGGTCAATCCGGTGACGGCGCGCGGCGTCCCCGGCCTCTTCGCGCGCAACGAGCGCGTGATCTGCGTCTTTGACGCCGCTTTCGGCCGCTTCGTTCTCGTCCTCGTCGGCGCGACGATCGTCGGCAGCATGGCGACGACTTGGCACGGCCTCGTCAACCCGCCACGCAGCGGCGACATTCGCGAATGGACGTACGACGAACGGCCGGTCGAGCTACGCCAAGGGGATGAAATGGGCCGCTTCCTGCTTGGCTCGACGGTCGTCCTGCTTTTCCCGAGAGAGACGCTGCGCTTCAACCCGGCGTGGTCGCCGGCAGCGCTGATCCGCATGGGCGAGGCGATGGCCAGCCGCCTGCCCGCTCAGCCCTGATCGTCTAGTCGTCGCCGATCGGGCTGACCTGCACCCGCCTCGCCCAGTCGTCAATCGCCGACGCTGACAACCTCGCGTTGGGACAAGTGATTCTCGCCAGCGCGCAGGCGGTCGCCAGCCGCGCACAGGCGGCGAGTGGCGCGCCTCTCCGCTCGCCGGCGAGGAAGCCGGCGACCAGCGCATCGCCTGCGCCGACCGTCGTCTTGATCTCGACCGCTGGCGGCTGCGCGTGCAGCGCCTGCTCGCCAGAAACGAAGAGCGCACCCGCCGGGCCCATCGAGACAACGACATGGGTGACGCCCCGTTCATGCAAGCGGCGCGCGGCGCGTAGCCGTGCCTTTTGCTGGGGGAGTTTCTCGCCAACCAGATCCTCCAGCTCGGCGACGTTGGGCTTGATCATCCACGGCGTCGCATCGATCGCCAAGCGCAGCGCTTCGCCACTACCATCAACGACGACCCGCATGCCAGCTGCCTGCAAGTGCAACACGAGATCGCGGCAGTAGCTGGCCGGCAGACCCGGCGGCAGACTGCCCGCGACGACAATACAGTCGTTCTCGGCGAGCAGGCCGTCGAGCGCCGACTTTAGCCGCACAAGGTCGTCGGCACGTGGCGCGATCCCCGGAAAATTGACTTCGCTCACTTCGCCGGTCCGCAAGTCGACGAGCTTGAGATTGACGCGCACCTTTCCCGAAACGCGGACAAAGGCGTCGACGATTCCCCTCTCGGAGAACTGTCGGGTGAAAGGCTCCGCGCCCTCTTCTCCCAGCAGGCCGGTCACCGCAACGCGCAAACCGAGATCGGCGAGCAACGAGGCGACGTTCACACCCTTGCCGCCCGCTTCCAACTGCTCCCAGACGACGCGATTGAGCGCCCCCGGCGTAAAGTCTGCGAGCCCGATACTGTGATCGATCGCCGGGTTGAGGGTGACGGTTGCGACACCCGATAGGCACGAATTCATCTCGCCTGCGGATGGAGACAGGGGCGGTTGACTAATGTTGAAACAAACAGTAGAGTGCTCTGCGTCCAAACCGTCAAGGCAAGAATAATAATTATGTCACGCCCGGAGGAGGTCAACCGCGAAGACTTCCTGTGGCTGCTTGCCAGCCTCAGCGCGCTCCATCACCGGCCGTTTGCCGGGCCGCTCGTAGAACAGGCCTTTCCGCCGCCGTATTCGCGCACCACGCTACACGAAGCGGCGCACGCCCTTGGGTTCACCGTCGCAAGCGTCTGCCTGACAGGCGTCGACTGGCGTCAATTGCCGCTACCCGTAATCGCCTTCTGGCGGCACTCGCCTGGCGACTCCGAAACAATGCGCCACCCGCTGCTGATCGCCCGCACGGACGGCGACTCGCTGCTCTGCTTTGAACCTGGCCGACAGGAGCCGTCGGTGTTGCCAATCGCCGACGCCGGCGAGCGTCTCGAAGCTGAGGGGCTGCTCGCCGCCCACACGGCGACGACCGCAGGTGACGGCGACGATATCCCCAGCGCTTCCCGAGGAGGCAAGCGCTTCGGCTTTTCGTGGTTCGTGCCCGAACTGCTTCGACACCGGTCGATCTGGCGGGACGTTCTCGTCGCCAGCCTGGTCATCCAGCTCGTCGGCCTGGTGATGCCGCTCTTCACGCAGGTGATCATCGACAAGGTGATCGTACACCAAGCGCACAGCACACTGATCGTCCTCGGTGTTGGTCTGCTCCTGGCCATGGTGTTTGCCTGCGGCATGTCCTGGCTACGTCAGTACCTCGTTCTGCACACCGGCAATCGCATCGACGCCGTGCTTGGCAGCCAGGTTTTCCGACACCTGCTGCGACTACCCCTGCCCTACTTCGAGTACCGTCCGACCGGCACCCTGGTCGCTCGCCTGCAAGGAGTCGAAACGATCCGCGAGTTTGTCTCCGGCGCTGCGGTAACGCTGATTCTCGACCTTCCCTTCCTCCTCCTGTTTCTGGTTGTGATGTTCGCCTACAGCTGGCAACTGGCGCTGATCGCGGTCGTCCTCCTCGGTCTGATCGCCGTCATCAGCCTGCTCGTTGCGCCGCTCTTCCGCTACCGGCTCAACCGACAGTTCTTGCTAGGCGCTCGAAATCAGGCGTTTCTCACCGAGTACGTTGCCGGCATGGCGACGGTCAAGTCGCTACAGATGGAAACCGATATCGAGCGCAAGTACGGTGACTACCTGGCGCAGTACCTCGCCTCCGGCTTCGCGACAAAACAGGTCGGCAACACCTACCACGTTGTCGCCAACGGACTCGAACAACTCATGACACTCGCCATCCTGATCGTCGGTGCCTTGCTGGTGATGCGCAACGACGGATTCACCGTCGGCATGCTGGTCGCCTTTCAGATGTTTGCCGGGCGCATGAGCCAGCCATTGCTGCGCCTCGTCGGCCTCTGGCAAGAGTTTCAGCAGGCAAACATCGCCGTCCAGCGCCTCGGCGACATCCTCGACCTGCCGCAGGAACCGCACACGCTGACCCCTCATCGCGAAGCATCGGATCAGGGCCAGCTGACGATCACTCAGCTCGCGTTCCGCTACTCGGATCATCATCCCTGGCTCTACCGCAACCTCGATCTGACGTTCAGGCCCGGCCGGCTGACGGTCATCACAGGGCCTTCGGGCTGTGGCAAGAGTACGCTCGCCAAACTCCTGCTCGGCTTCTATCAGCCACTCGAGGGTCATATCGCGCTCGACGGCAGGGATATCCGCCATCTCGCCGCCAACGAGCTGCGCGCGACCTTTGGCGTCGTTCCGCAGGAAACAGTTCTTTTCTCCGGCACGCTTTACGATAACCTGGTGATGGCGCACCCGCACGCCGGTTTCGACGACGTGGTCGCCGCCTGCAAGGCGGCCGAGATCCACGACGTGATCGAGCAGTTGCCGCAAGGCTATCAGACCGAGATCGGCGAACGCGGAACCGGCCTTTCGGGCGGACAGCGCCAGCGTATAGCGATCGCCCGCGCCCTCCTTAAACGCCCGCGCATCCTCGTCTTCGACGAGGCCGTTTCCAATCTCGATACACCCACCGCGGAGCAGTTCGCGCGGACGATCAACAAGCTCAAGGGACGAGTGACGATGATCTTCATCACACACCAGATTCCCGGAGGTCTCGAGGTCGACGACGTCTTTCGCTTTCGCTCGGCTCCCGAAACGCCGGCATGTTCGACTGCACAGGCGGCGCTGTAAGCCACTGAGCGACCAGCGGAAGAGCCGTCCCCCCGCTTGGCCGTGATGGCCCCTTGCTCGCGCTTGCTAGCTCCGTCGATCGGGGGCGTTCTATAATGGTCGCTTATTCCCCCGAGAAAGACCTCGCCATGGGCCTCGATCGCGTGCCCCCGGGCTGCTTGCTTCCCAACGATTTCAACGTCGTCGTCGAAATTCCAATGCATGCGGACCCGGTGAAATATGAAGTGGATAAGGCCAGCGGCGCCGTCTTCGTCGATCGCTTCATGTCCACCGCCATGCACTACCCGTGCAACTATGGCTACATCCCCCACACGATTGCCGGTGACGGCGACCCGGTTGATGTCCTCGTCATCTCGCAGTTTGCCTTGCCACCAGGGGTCGTTGTTCGCTGTCGGCCGATTGGCCTGTTGTCGATGGAGGACGAAGCGGGTCCTGATGGCAAGCTGCTGGCGGTTCCCGTCGACAGCCTGACCCCGATGTACCGCGCCATTGAGACACCGCGTGACTTTCCGCAGGTAGTTCTCGACCAGATTTCGCACTTCTTTGCCCACTATAAGGATCTCGAGCCCGGCAAGTTCGTCAAAATCTCGGGCTGGCTCGGCCCGGAAGAGGCAAAGCGCGAGATCGTTGAAGGGGTACAGCGCTACGCCGAGGCCAAGGACAAGCCGGCTTTCTGAGACCGAAGCGCGGTTTCTACCGCAAGGGGCGCGCGAGCGCCCCTTGCGTTCGCCTGGATAACCCATGTTCCTTCGCATCGCGATAGCCCAGATCAATGCCACAGTCGGCGACTTTGCCGGCAATAGCGCGCGCATTGTCGAGTATGCCGAGAGCGCCCGGCAGCAGGGCGCCGATCTCGTACTCACGCCAGAACTCGCGCTATCCGGTTATCCGCCCGAAGACCTGCTGTTACGACCCGACTTCTGTGCCGCTTGCGAGCAGGAGCTCGACGCGCTTGCCAGCCGTTTGCAAGGCATTCCCGTACTTGTCGGACATCCCGAGCGGCGAGGCGATCGCTGCTTCAACGCAGCCACCCTGATCAGCGACGGCGCACGCCTCGCAACGTACTACAAGCAGCGCCTGCCGAGCTACGAAGTCTTTGACGAGGAACGTTATTTCGACTCGGGCGACGGCCCTTGCGTGATCACTCTCAAGGGTGTTCGCTGCGGCGTAAACATCTGTGCCGACGTCTGGGAAGCCGGCGCCGCCGATCGTGCGCGCGACGCCGGAGCCGAGGTCTTGCTCGTCCTTAACGCCTCGCCGTATCACATCGGCAAGCAGCAGCGGCGTACCGAGGTCCTCAGGGAACGTATCGCGAGCACTCGTCTACCCGTCGTCTACGCCAACCTCGCCGGCGGACAAGACGAGCTGGTGTTTGATGGAGGCTCCTTCGTGCTCGATTCGAAGGGCACGTTACGGTGCCGCCTGCCCCAGTTCGAGGAAGCCCTTGGCATGGTCGATTTTGTCGACGGTGAGCCCCGGGCGACGACGGTCACGCACTCTCCCTGCCTCGAAGCAGAGATCTACCAGGCGCTAGTTCTCGGCGTCCGCGACTATCTCGGCAAGAACAACTTTCCCGGTGCAATCATCGGTCTTTCCGGGGGCATCGACTCGGCGCTGACGCTGTGCATCGCAGTCGATGCGCTCGGCGCCGAACGCGTCCGGGCGGTAATGATGCCGTCACCCTATACCGCCGAACTCAGCCTCAGCGAGGCGCGCGAGATGGTTCGTCGGGTCGGCGTCCGCTACGACGAGATTCCGATCGAGCCCGCCATGCGCACGCTGGACGCGATGCTGGCGCCGCAATTCGCGGGCCTGCCTTCCGATATCACGGAAGAAAACCTACAGGCTCGAATTCGCGGCATGCTGCTGATGGCGCTCTCGAACAAGACCGGCTCGCTGGTGCTGACCACGGGCAACAAGTCGGAGATGGCCGTCGGCTACTGCACGCTTTACGGCGACATGGCGGGCGGCTTTGCGGTCATCAAGGACCTCTCCAAGACGTTGGTCTACCGCCTGTCCCGCTGGCGAAACACGGTTTCGCACGCGATCCCGGAACGCATTATTACGCGCCCGCCATCGGCCGAGCTCAAGCCTGGTCAGACCGACCAGGACAGTCTGCCGCCGTACGACGTGCTCGACGCGATCGTCGAGGCGTACATGGAAAAAGATCTCAGTCCGCGCGCGATTATCGCCACCGGCTACGCTGAAGCAGACGTTCGCCGCATCGTACATCTCCTCAAGGTCAGCGAGTACAAGCGGCGTCAAGCACCGGTCGGCATACGGGTAACCCAACGGGGATTTGGCAAGGACTGGCGTTACCCAATCACCAACCGCTACCGAGACCTCTATTGATCACTTGCCGATCCCTGATTTCTGCTACGATTTCTTTACGATCTTTCCGGGAGACCAGTTCATGAAAAAAATCGAGGCCATCATCAAACCGTTCAAGCTCGACGAGGTTCGCGAAGCGTTATCGGAAATCGGCGTTACCGGCCTGACGGTGACCGAAGTCAAGGGCTTTGGTCGCCAGAAAGGGCATACCGAACTCTACCGCGGTGCCGAGTACGTCGTCGATTTCTTGCCCAAGGTCAAAATCGAAATTGTCGTCGCCGACAGTGCGGTCGACAACGCGATTGACGCCATTGTCAAGGCGGCGCGCACCGGCAAGATTGGCGACGGCAAGATCTTTGTCACGACAGTTGAACAGGTGGTCCGAATCCGAACCGGCGAGACCGACGAATCCGCTCTCTGATTGCGCTCTGCCAGCGTTCGCCGAGAGACGGACCGACGAGATCGCCGGTTGTGCCCATCGTCTGGAGCGAGCGCTAGCGCCGGGAGTCGCCGCGCAACAAGACCCAAAGCGCCCCTTCGCCGCCGTCACTCGGCGGCGCGTGGCAAAAGGCGAGTACCTCGTGACAGCGCCCCAGCCATCTTTTCACCAGTTGCCGCAACACCGGTTCGCGACCAGGCGACCCATGGCCACGTCCGTGTACGATTCGCAGGCAGCGCTTGCCGGCACGACGCGACTCGGCCAAAAAAAGCGTCACTTCAGCATGCGCTTGATGGCGATTCATGCCGTGCAGGTCGACATGATCCTGAATACTCCAGCGGCCGCGCCGCAGGTCGCGCAGCAGCGTTCGCGGCAATCCCTGACGCAGGAACGAATCGGCGCCACCGAGATCGAGCCAGTCGTCCGCACTGAGTGGTCCATGGAGTAGTTCGGCGAGCACGGCGGCCTCGTCGCGCTCCCGTTGACGCGGCAAGGGACTCGGTTTGGGCGCCTCAACGCCTATCCGGCCGGCAGACCGTAACGGGATCGTTCCGGCGACCGCAGCACGAAACGCGGCCCGGTCTTCGGCCGACAATAGGCTTCGTCGCTCCGACTCTGGTCGCCAAGTCATGTGCCGCAAGGGAACAACCGGTGCCGGTGGTCAACCCGACAAACCGAGACTGTCCAGATAGCGTTCGGCGTCGAGTGCCGCCATGCAGCCACTTGCCGCCGACGTGCAGGCTTGGCGGTAGACGTGATCCTGAACGTCGCCGGCGGCAAAAACGCCGGCGATCGAGGTCGCCGTGGCGTTGCCCTGCAAACCGCTCTGCGTAATCAGGTAACCGCCGTCCATCGCCAGCTGGCCGACAAAGAGTTCCGTATTCGGCCTGTGGCCGATGGCGATGAAAACCCCCATCACCGAAAGCTCATCGCACGCGCCGCTCAGCTTGTCACGAACGCGAATGCCGGTCACCCCTGACGGGTCACCCAGGATCTCGTCGAGCGTACCATTCCAGCGGATCGTCACCTTCCCTGCCTGTTCTTTGGCGAACAGCTTGTCCTGAAGAATTTTCTCCGCGCGCAGCTTGTCACGCCGATGCACCAAGGTCACGTGGCTAGCGATATTCGACAGGTAGAGCGCCTCCTCAACCGCCGTGTTGCCGCCGCCAATTACCGCCACCGCCTGATCGCGGTAGAAGAAACCATCGCAGGTGGCACAAGCGGAAACGCCCCGGCCCGCATACGCTTCCTCCGACGGTAAGCCGAGGTACTGCGCTGATGCCCCGGTGGCAATGATCAGGGCGTCACAGGTGTAGGTTCCGGTATCGCCGAGCAGGGTGAACGGCCTCTCGCTCAGGCGTGCGGTGTGAATATGATCGAAAAGGATCTCGGTCGCGAAGCGCCGGGCGTGCGCCTCAAAACGCTGCATCAGTTCCGGCCCCTGTACTCCGTCGACGTCGGCCGGCCAGTTGTCGACGTCGGTGGTAGTCATCAGCTGCCCTCCCTGTGCCACGCCCGTCACCAGCACCGGCTTCAGGTTGGCACGTGCCGCATAGACAGCGGCGGTATATCCCGCTGGACCGGAACCAAGGATCAGCAAGCGGCAATGGCGGGTCGTTGGGGTCATCTTCGCAAGCTCCGCTGACAGATACGAATCAGATTATAACCGGCTCGGCACCGGGCACGACGGCCGAGATTGCACGCGACGCCGAGTGAAGAGTTGCAAAGTATCTTATAATCGCGGCGCAAGCCTTTGATAGAAATCATTTCAGTGGAGGAGCGAAGCCTCATGAACACAACCACCGAGCCAATCAGACGAGGACCCAGCCTAACACTGCTGCACAGCATCCCGATGTTTGCCGGCGTCCCGGACTCCCAATTGGAGCAGATCGCCAAAGTGGCGTTTCACCGCCGAGTCCCGCGCCAGACCACAATCGTCCGCGCTGGCGACAGCACCGACTCGCTGTATGTTCTGATCAGTGGCGGCGCCAAGGTTCTCAACAGCGACGAAGAGGGGCGCGAAGTCATTCTGACACTGCTTGGCCCCGGCGAGTTTTTTGGCGAAATGGGTCTGATCGACGGCAGTCCACGCTCGGCCGACGTCGTATCCACCGAAACCTGCGAACTGCTGGTGATCACTAAAAACGACTTCAAACGGTGCCTGGCAGAGAACTTCGATCTCTGTCTAAACATCATGAAGAGCCTCGTCCAACGCCTGCGCGAGGCTGACCGCAATATCGAGAGTCTTGCCCTGCTTGACGTTTACGGCCGTGTTGCCAAGTTGCTCATCGACTTCGCGGAGGACGACAAGGGCCAGCGCGTGATCAAACGCCGCCTCACCAAACAGGACATCGCCAAGATGATCGGCGCCTCGCGGGAAATGGTCAGCCGCGTGATGAAAGACCTCGAACTCCGGGGCTACTTCCGTGTTGAGGCGGGGCGCATCGTCATCATCGATAAGCGCCCCTCTGTGGCAACGACGCCTGTTTCGGGTTCCTGACCTGTGGCCAGACAAACGCGATCGATGGCGCTGCTCGGCAAAACCGGCAGCGGAATGCGTCAACCGGCGGCTGTATTAAGCCCGCTGCCGGAAAAGATCGCCATCTTGCTCCGTGAAGCACGCTGGTTGTTTCTGATTGCCGTCGGCAGCTATCTTGCACTGGCGCTATGGGGTTACCACAAAGCGGACCCGGGCTGGTCACATGCCGTTCAGACGGCCACCCTGCACAACCCTGCGGGGCGCGGTGGCGCCTGGCTCGCCGATCTATTGCTTTATCTTTTTGGGCTCTCCGCGTGGTGGTGGACCATCTTTCTGATCGCATTCGTTTGGCGCAGCTACCGCTTTCTCGATGATCAGCGAACCGGTGATCGACGCCCGCTCTACCTTTCAATCGCCGGCTTCCTTGCACTCCTCGCCGCCAGCAGTGGCTTGGAGACTCTTCGCTTCTATTCCCTTCAGGCGGCGCTCCCGGTTGGCCCGGGCGGTGTCATTGGTCTCGAGCTGAGCGTTTTCGCGGTACGTTACCTGGGCTACACGGGCGCAACACTGGTCTTCTTTTCCCTGCTCGTACTCGGCTGGAGCCTGTTTGCCAGCATGTCGTGGCTGACGGCGGCAGAGCGTGTCGGCACTTGGTGCGAGCTCGCCGCTGTCGGGATGGGACGCTTCTTCGAACGCTGGCAGGACCGCCGGATCGGACGTGAAGTCGCACGTGAACGCGAAGCGGTGGTTGAGGGCGAGAGAAAACGAAGTGACGCCAACGAACCAACGCTACCGGCGAAGACCGACCAGACTCGCCGCACGCAACACGCGCCGGAGCGCGGGCATAAAGTCGGCGAAGAGCCGACTTTACGTCCAGACCCCGAGCCTTCAATAGCACCTCCTCCAGTCGACGAAGCGGTGAGTGCTGCGGCGAGAACGGAAATCGAAGTGCCGGAAGAGGTGATCGTCAGCACGCCACCAAAGCTGCCGCCAAAGGTCGAGAAGCGCCTCGAGCGCGAGCGACAGGCCACGCTCTTTCCGGAGACGCTTCCGGGCGGAAGGTTGCCGCCGCTCCACCTCCTCGAGCCCGCCCCGCCGCAGACCGACCGCGTGCGAAGCGATACGCTGGAGTTCACTTCACGCCTGATCGAGCGCAAACTCGCCGACTTTGGCGTTCAGGTCACCGTCACTGCCGCCTTTCCTGGCCCAGTCATCACGCGTTACGAGATCGAGCCGGCAGTCGGCGTCAAGGGCGCGCAGATTCTCAACCTCGCAAAAGATCTTGCGCGTTCGTTGTCGCTAGTCTCTGTACGAGTCGTCGAAACGGTTCCGGGCAAGTCGTCGATGGCGCTCGAATTGCCCAATCCCAAGCGTCAGGTCGTCCGCCTGCTCGAGGGGGTTTCCAGTCGCGAGTACAGCGACATGACGTCGCCACTGACCATGGCGCTCGGCAAGGACATCGGCGGTCAGCCGATGGTCGTCGATCTTGCCCGCATGCCACATCTTCTAGTCGCCGGCACGACCGGTTCTGGCAAGTCGGTCGGCATCAATGCGATGATCCTGTCGCTCCTTTACAAAGCCGAGCCTGACCAGGTGCGCCTCATTCTGGTCGACCCGAAGATGCTCGAACTCTCGATCTACGAAGGGATCCCGCACCTGCTCGCACCCGTGGTGGTCGACATGAAACAGGCCGCCAACGCCCTCAACTGGTGCGTCGGAGAAATGGAGAAGCGCTACAAGCTGATGTCGGCCATGGGCGTGCGCAACCTGGTCGGACTCAATCATCGAATCAAGGAGGCCGCCAAGTGCGGCGAGACGATTCCGAACCCAGTGTCGCTCGTTCCCGACGATCCCGAACCGCTGACCGTGCTCCCGTACATCGTGGTCGTGATCGATGAACTCGCCGATCTGATGATGGTCGCCGGCAAAACCGTCGAGCAACTCATTGCCCGTTTGGCACAAAAGGCGCGCGCCTCGGGCATACACCTGATCCTGGCGACGCAGCGGCCGTCGGTGGACGTGATTACCGGTCTGATCAAGGCCAACATCCCGACCCGGATATCGTTTCAGGTGTCGTCAAAGATCGACTCACGAACGATTCTCGATCAGATGGGAGCCGAAACGCTGCTCGGCCAAGGGGACATGCTGTTTCTGGCGCCAGGTACGGGCTATCCGACCCGTGTCCACGGCGCTTTCGTCGCCGACGACGAAGTTCATCGCGTCGTCGACTACCTGAAAAAGGTGGGGCCACCGACTTACCTTGACGGGATTCTCACTGGCAGCGGCAACGACGAAGACGGCGAAGGACTCGGCAACGGCGACGGAGCAGACACCACCGGTGAAACCGACCCGGTTTATGACCAAGCAGTCGAAATCGTCCTCAAGCATCGGCGAGCATCGATATCGCTGGTGCAGCGGCATCTGCGCATCGGCTACAACCGCTCCGCCCGTTTGATCGAGGCGATGGAAAAGTCGGGGCTGGTCTCTGCCATGGACGCCCGCGGCGGCCGTGAAGTTCTCGCCCGTCGGGACGGCGAATGATCCGCAGACCGCTCTTGGCAGCGTGCTGCCTGCTGGCTTGGCAAACCGGTTACGCTGCAGCAATCGACCGGCTACATCAGTTTCTTGAGTCGACACGAACCGTCCGTGCCGAATTTACGCAGACGGTCTTCGCCCGGAACGGCCGGACCTCGCAGACGGCAAGCGGAAACATGATGCTGTCGCGTCCAGGCAAGTTTCGCTGGCAAGTCGAAAAGCCTTATAGCCAGCTGCTGATTGGCGACGGTGAACGAGTCTGGATATACGACCCCGATCTGCGTCAGGTCACCGTACGCAAGATCGGCGCCGCACTGGGTGGAACCCCGGCGGCGTTGCTTGCTGGCGAAAGCACGATCGAGAAGAACTTCGCGCTGCGCGAAGCAGGCGACAGCAATGGGCTGCAGTGGATCGAGGCGATTCCCAAGACAACGGACAGTGGTTTCGAGAAAGTCCGGCTCGGTTTCGCCGGTTCGGACCTCAAGGCGATGGAACTTCTCGACAGCCTGGGTCAGACAACGTCTCTTCGCTTTGCGCGCCTCGAGCGTAATCCACGACTCGCGCCGGCCTTGTTTCAGTTTACTCCGCCAGCCAATGTGGACGTCGTCGGGGAGTGAATCGCGGAACCGTATGGGCGAACGCGCGACGAGTCGATTTCAGCGGAAACCAAGAACGAGACGGAAGCCCGTGCTGCGGGGACGATAGGCGGGCTCGATTCGGCTGCGCGCCGCTGATCGCGAGTAACGCGCCGGATCGCTCCAGGTTCCGCCACGCAGCACGCGCATCTTGCCAACGACTGGGCCTCGCGGGTCGACCTGCGGCTCGGGAGAATACTCGTCAAACCAATCCGCGCACCATTCCCAAACGTTGCCGTGCATCTGATATAGGCCCCAGGCATTTGCCGCTAACGACGAAGCCGGCACGGTTCCTTGACGACAAACGCCGGGCTCGTTACCGGCGTAAGGATAACGTCCGTGATAGTTGATCTGGTCGGTGGTCACCGTCTGACCAAAGGCAAACGGGGTCGTCGTGCCTGCCCGGCAAGCGTATTCCCATTCCGCCTCGCTTGGTAGCCGGGCGTCGAGTCCAGGTAGCCGGCGGTTCAATTCGGCGATGAACCGTTGAGCATCGTGCCAAGCGATGTTCTCGACCGGTTTTCGCAGGTCGTCCTGAAAGTGGCTGGGGTTGACCGGCCAGACGGCTGTCCAGAAAGCCTGTGTGCAGGCCGTATCGGCCAGCCAGAAACCATGGCTGAGCGTAACCTCATGGAGCAGTTCGGAGCGACCGCGATCGGGCTCATCAGTAGGCGATCCCATCAGAAATCGTCCGGGTGGTATCCAACGGAAGCGCTGGCACGCCTGATTGACCTCAAGATCAACCGCCAGGCCAACGGGATCGTCGATCAACCGCCGGGTCCACGGTACCGGGAAAGGGGTGGCGGCGCTCATCGACTGGCTCGACGAGTCAGCGCACATCATGGTTCATCGGTGATCGACGCCCGGGAGCCCAGTCGGGGGATACCGGCAAGTTGCCCGCCCATCGCTGGCATACCGCCGTCAACTTTCTGCAAGCCATGCTCTGCCAACCATCGCTTGCGACAACATCGTAAAATATTTCGTCATACTACTTGCTTTTTCTTCTAGGCTGTACGAAACTCCAGACAAGAAGACTAGGAACCCATTATCATGCTAAAGCTTACGCCACGCCAACAGGAAATTCTCACTTTCATCCGTGACGCGCTGGAACAGCTCGGCGCCCCCCCGACGCGGGCTGAAATCGCCAGAGCTTTCGGCTTCGCTTCGCACAATGCGGCAGAGGAGCATCTCAGAGCGCTTGCCAAGAAAGGCGTGCTCGTCCTCGAACCGGGGTCGGCGCGCGGTATCCGTCTGATCGAACAACTCGGTCTGCCGCTGATCGGCAGCGTCGCCGCCGGCAGCCCGATCCTGGCCGTGGAAAATATTCAGCGCCGCTATGTCATCGACAGCAAGCTGTTCAAACCACGGGCCGATTTCCTGTTGCGCGTTCGCGGCTTGTCGATGATCCGGGCGGGTATTTTTGATGGCGACCTGCTCGCCGTGCACCGCAGCAGCGAGGCGCATAATGGCCAGATCGTCGTCGCCCGACTTGACGACGAAGTAACGGTCAAGCGCTTCCATCAGCAGGGCGGCACCATCGAGTTGATCGCCGAGAATCCCGACTTCAAACCGATCATCGTTGATCCCAGCGTGCACACGTTGACCATCGAAGGCATCGCTGTCGGACTGATCCGCGACTCCGAAACACTCTGAGATCTGAAGGATGCAAAAAGCGCGAGCAACGCCACCGATTGGCCTCATAGATTGATTCTCAAACTTTGGGCACGATCCCAACTTCGGTATGTCGGCTTCTCCACTGTTATCGCAAGTCCTTGCGCGCCCGGACGTCTGGTGGGGGAAAGCGCTTGCCAGAGCGCCACGACCCGGGGTTGCCACAGGCTTCGCCGCACTCGACCGAGAGTTACCTGGTGGTGGTTGGCCGCGCGGAGACCTCACCGAAATTCTTCCACAACGACACGGTATCGGCGAGCTGAGTCTGTTGCTGCCCGCCATGACTCGTCTGTCGAGTATGGAGTCGGCCTGGCTGGTTTGTGTCGCCCCGCCCCATCCGTTGTATGCCCCGGCGTTACAGGCGGCCGGAGTGGATCTTTCCCGCCTGCTGGTAGCCAGCGCCCCCGGCCGTGACGCGGCCTGGGCTTGTGAACGCGCTCTCGCCAGCGATGGTGTCGGCGCCGTTGTCGCTTGGCTGCCCGACGTCCACACGGCGTCGCTGCGACGCTTGCAACTCGCGGCCGAAGCCAGTCGTACGCTGTTGTTCGTTTTTCGTCCGGCGTCCGTTGCCGGTCAGCCCTCGCCAGCGCCGCTGCGCCTGCTGCTGGAGGCCGCCGAAGAGCAGCTGGTGATTCGACTGCTCAAGCGCCGCGGCAGCATGCAGTCTGCGCCTCTTTCGATCGCCATTCAGCGCCCGCTACGACTGGATGATGCTCTGGCTTGCCCTGCACCTGCCACGACTGCCAATCGAGAGTTTTCCCAAGCTCTCGCCACCTAGTGCCCTCATCAGCCGCGAGCGCATCGTGGCTGTGGACGAGGACGCACGCAGGGCGGGGATACGGCCTGGCCTGAGGCTGTCCGAAGCGTGGGCCTACTTGCCGAATCTGACCGTCCAGGAGCGCGACCAGCAGCGCGAACAGGCAGCCCTCACTCGTCTTGCCTGCTGGGCGGGACGCTTCACGCCGGAAGTCTGCCTGCCGCTACCACATACTCTGTTGCTTGAAGTGGCCGGGTCACTGCAACTGTTCGGCGACGCCACACTCCTCTTCGCACGCGTCGTCAACGGCTGTCACGAGCAGGGGTTTACTCCTCAGGCAGCGCTGGCGCCGACACCACTTGCAGCACAGTGGCTGGCTTTTGCCGGCGACGCTCGGCCTTGTCTCGAGGTGCAAGAACTGCCACAGCGCCTCGCGTGCCTGCCGCTCGCAGCGCTCGCCCTGACCGCACACGAACAGTCCTGCCTTGCCAGTTTGGGAGCCGACACGCTCGGCAGCGTGCTGCGTTTGCCGCGTGCCGGCTTGGCGCGCCGACTCGGCACCCGCTTTGTCACCCATCTGGCGCGTGCCCTCGGCGAATTGGCGGACCCCAGACCACGATTCACTTTCCCCGAACGTTTTTCCGAGGAGCTGGAGCTTCCCTTTCCGGCCAACAGTACGCAAGCCCTCATCTTTACCGGACGACGGCTGATTACCACCCTTTGCGGCTGGCTGGCCGCGCGCAATGGAGGGATTAGCGAATGCACCTTCGAGTTTGAGCACGAACGCGGTGCGCGGCAGGAAACGGCAACCCGTCTTCCCCTCGCCCTCAATGGCGTCACACGCAATACCGAACGGCTGACGCACGTCTTCATCGAGCGCCTAAGAGTCATCGAGCTGCCGGCCGCCGTCGAACGAATTCGATTGCATTGCGACCCCCCGTTTGCTCTGTCCGGTCAGCAGAGTAGTCTCTTTGCCGATCGCCAGAGAGCCACCGTGGGCGATTCTCTGCCGGAACTCATCGAACGTCTACAGGCCCGTCTTGGCCGGGAGAAGGTCCATGGTTTGTCCGCCGTCGCCGGCTATCGTCCGGAAAACAGTTCGCGACCCTGTTCGCTGGTGCTACCGGCAAAGCAAACTTCGGCGGTCCGAATGTCTTACCCTGCGCGTAACCCCGAGCTACCGGCGCGCCCTTTGTCGCTTCTGACCCAGCCGCGATTATTACGTGAAGTGGCCGGCCGACCGCAGTGGGGCGGCCCTCTGCGCTTGCTTGCCGGTCCCGAACGCATCGAAAGCGGTTGGTGGGATGGAGCCGAACCTGAGGCGACCGGAGATGTGCGTCGCGACTACTTCGTCGCCTTATCGATAAATAGAGAATGGCTGTGGATTTTCCGCAGCCACGCGGGATGGTTCCTGCATGGGATATTTTCTTGACGGCACCCGAGCGTCGGACTGGCATTTTCCATGTGCTCATGTATACTTACTCTTACTGGAAATCGGCACTTCTTTGGAACTTCCTCTGATGGACGTCAGACTGGTCGCCATGTTGCCCAAGGCTCTTCTGATCGACCTACCGGAAATCGATGCCCAGCACGAGGAGATCTTCCGCCGAATCGAGCGACTCAAGGCAGCTTCCTACGGGAGCGAACCGACCCCTCGTGAAGACTTTGATAGCCTTTTCAACTACCTAAAGTACCATTTCGATACCGAAGAGAGCGTCGCCTTACAAGCAGGCGCTCCCTTTGCCGAACACGCGCGAGTCCATCGGGATAACCTGAACACTCTGCGCAAAGCCTTACGCGAAGTAGACAAGGGGCGTCGTGACGAACACTCCTTGTTGAGATTTATCGAGTACTGGTTCGAGCGCCACATCAACGAGGAAGATAGGCCGTTCGCCGCCCGTGTACGCGCTTGCAGACTACGATCCACGGAGAGCTTGGCGCCCACTGCGAACAGTTTTTCGTCTTTGAACCACTAACCGGCTCAAGCGCACTCCGACTCGCGACCCGTTATTTCCCAACCGGGGCGCTTGCTTCTCCAGGCCCTAGGCGACCGCAAACCCCCTCGCAATGCCTCGGAAATGATCACGCTCCCATTCGTTTTTGCGTTCTCCCGAGCATTCTGGCAAGCTGACAGCCAGGAAACCTCGGCTCCTCGTCTCATCAATCCCCCCTTTTGGTCAGGTCGCACAGCGACCCCCCTGACTCCATCAACGACTCCTGACTAAACCATGAACATCACCGCCTCAGACGCCTGGAAGGCCCTGGAAGCGCACCGCCAATCGACCTCTGGCAGCGCCCTTCGCGAGCGGTTTGCCCGCGACCCGAATCGCGCTGCGACCCTTTCGCTACGCTTCGACGGCCTCCTCTTCGACTTCTCCAAGCAGCTTCTCGACGCTACGACCGTACCCTTGTTGACCGCCCTTGCCCGCACGGCGCAGCTCGAAGCGTCAACCCGGCGCATGTTCGACGGCGACCGAATCAACGTCAGCGAAGACCGCGCCGTCCTGCATGTTGCACTGCGCCGGAAAAAGGGCCCTTTTCCGGCCGGAGACCGCGACGTCATGTCGGAGGTCCTCGCCACACGTCAACGTATGGCGGCGTTTGCCGACAGTCTCCGCACCGGACACGCGCTTGGCTTCACCGGACTACCGATCCGCCACGTGGTCAACATCGGCATTGGCGGCTCCGACCTCGGACCCAAGATGGTCGCTTACGCGCTACGTTCGATCTCGCATCCGGCGCTCAACGTCCATTACGTTTCGAATCTCGACGGCGCACAACTGGCGCCGTTGCTGCAGACGCTTGATCCAAGAACCACCCTCTTCCTCGTCGCCAGCAAGACGTTTACGACCCAGGAGACGATGCTCAACGCGCAAACGGCGCGCAACTGGCTGCTTGCCAACCTCGGCGACCCGGCCGCGGTGGCCAATCACTTCGCCGCGCTGACCGCCAAGCCTGAACGTGCGATCGAATTCGGCATTCGCGAGGAGGTCGTCTTCCCACTTTGGGACTGGGTTGGCGGCCGTTTCTCGCTGTGGTCGGCGGTCGGCCTGGCGTTGATGATCGCGATCGGCCCGCACGCCTTCGACGAGTTGCTCGCCGGTGCCGAACGGATGGACGAACACTTCCGCAGCGCGCCGTACGAAAGCAACCTGCCGGTGATGATGGCGCTGATCGGCGTCTGGAACACCAACTTCCTCGGTGCAACGAGCAACGCCGTCCTGCCTTACAACGAGTCCCTAAAATACTTCCCGTCGTTTCTGCAGCAGCTCGAAATGGAGAGCAACGGCAAGTCGGTCGGCATTGACGGTCAATCGCTGACCCATGCCACCAATCCAATCGTCTGGGGCGAACTTGGCAACAACGGCCAGCATGCTTTCTTCCAGCTTCTACATCAGGGCGGACGCCTCGTGCCCTGCGATTTCATCGCGGCCGTTCGCTCCGATTACCCGCTTCCCGGCCATCAGGAGGCGCTGCTCGCCAACTGTTTTGCGCAAAGCGCGGCTCTCGCTTTTGGCAAAACGGTTGACGAAGCACGCGCCGAACTTAGCCGAACGATGGCGCCTACTGCCATGGAACCACTGCTACCGCACAAGGTTTTTGCCGGCAATCAACCGTCTTCCACCCTGCTCCTGTCACGTCTCGAACCACAAACCTTGGGCGCGCTGATTGCCTTGTACGAGCACAAAGTCTTCGTGCAAGGCGTTATCTGGGGACTCAATTCTTTTGACCAGTGGGGCGTTGAGCTCGGCAAGGCGGTTGCCAACAGCATCCTTCCGGCAGTCAGCCAGCCGTCGCTGGACGAAAAGCTCGATGCATCGACGCGACAATTGCTCGCCTTTAGTCGGCAACACCTCGCCTGATTGCCGGCCGGGTGGCCTTATCGATGAGTCTTTACCCCTTTGCGTGAGGCGCGAAATGAAATTGCAGGTGATCAGCATTCCCAGCTCGCCCTTTCCGGGCCAAAAGCCGGGAACCTCCGGGCTGCGGAAAAAAGTGGCGATTTTCCAGCAAGTGCACTATCTCGAAAACTTTGTCCAGGCGATCTTCGACACCCTTTCCGGGCACCAGGGGCAGACCCTGGTACTCGGCGGCGACGGGCGCTTTCACAACGATGTCGCGATTCAAACCATCCTGCGCATGGCCGCGGCGTGCGGCTTCGGTCGCGTGCTCGTCGGCCGCAACGGCATTCTGTCGACTCCCGCCGCCAGCGCGGTCATCCGAAAATGGCGTGCTTTCGGCGGCATCATTCTTTCGGCGAGCCACAATGAAGGGGGCCCGCAGGGCGACTTCGGCATCAAGTACAACCTGGGCAACGGCGGCCCGGCGACCGAGGCTTTCACAGAGGCCGTTTTCCAGCGAACGCAGCAAATCACCGCCTACCGCACCGTCGACGCACCGGCGGTAGACCTCTCCCAACTCGGCGACACGTCGATTGGCGACATGCTGGTCTCGGTGATCGATCCGGTCGCGGATTACGCGCAGCTGCTCGAGTCGCTATTCGACTTTGACCGCATCGCCGCGTTGCTCGCGCGTCCCGATTTCCGCATGCGCTTCGACGCGATGCACGCCGTAACCGGACCGTACGCCCGAGCAATCCTGGAAGATCGCCTGGGCGCACCTGCCGGAACCGTGGTCAATGGCGTTCCACTGCCGGACTTCGGTGGTGGCCACCCGGATCCGAATCCGGTCTGGGCTGCCGAGCTGGTGAGTGCGCTCGCCGATCCTGGTTCCGGTCTCTCCTTCGGCGCCGCCTCCGACGGTGACGGCGATCGCAACCTGATCGTCGGCCGCAAATTTGTCGTCAGCCCGAGCGACAGCCTGGCCGTGATCGCCGCCAACCATGCCCTGGTTCCCGCTTACGCCAGTGGCTTAGCCGGTGTCGCCCGCTCCATGCCAACCAGTTGCGCGGTCGACCGCGTTGCCCATGAGCTTGGCATCCCCTGCTACGAGACGCCAACCGGCTGGAAGTACTTCGGCTCCTTACTGGACGCTGGCCTCGCAACCCTTTGTGGCGAAGAAAGTGCCGGCACCGGGTCGAACCATGTGCGCGAGAAGGACGGCTTGTGGGCCGTCCTTTACTGGCTGAACATTCTCGCTGTCCGTGACCAACCGGCCGACGTGATCGTTCGCGACCACTGGCGGCGTTTCGGGCGCAACGTTTATTCCCGGCACGATTATGAAGCCCTCGACGCCGCCCAGGCCGACCAACTGATGAGTCGGCTGCGCGAACGCCTACCGCAACTTCCTGGAAGCCAAATCAATGGCTTGTCGATTACCGCTGCCGACGATTTTGCCTATGCCGACCCCGTCGACGGGTCGCGTTCGGAAAGGCAAGGGGTGCGCGTCCTGCTCGCCGACGGCTCGCGGGTTGTTTTCCGGCTCTCCGGGACGGGCACCGAAGGCGCCACCTTGCGCGTTTACCTCGAACGGTTTGTCGCCGATGCG
This sequence comes from uncultured Candidatus Accumulibacter sp., assembly GCA_964420975.1. Taxonomy (GTDB): domain Bacteria; phylum Pseudomonadota; class Gammaproteobacteria; order Burkholderiales; family Rhodocyclaceae; genus Accumulibacter. The sequence goes on along the minus strand of CAYQVH010000003.1, from coordinate 9,243 downwards.
AGCCAGCACGAGGTGCCGACGCAGAAGGCACTGGCGCCATTGATCGCACTTGCCGACGCTATCGCACGCATCACCGAGACAACCGGCCGGCGCGGACCCGACGTCATCAGTTGAGAGCTTGTCAGGCGCTGTACCCCAACCTTGCTCTGCACCCATAACAAACGCATCAGAAATGCTCGATAGAGGATACAGAAATGGTAGACAGGAGAACCTTTCAATTGCCACGCAGGGCGATTGCCTTGGTCCTGGCTGGCGGGCGCGGCAGCCGGCTGCACGAACTGACCGACCGTCGTGCGAAGCCGGCCGTCCACTTTGGCGGCAAGTTCCGGATCATCGACTTCGCATTGTCGAACTGCGTCAACTCGCAGATCCGGAGAATCGGTGTCGTGACGCAGTACAAATCGCATAGCCTGCTGCGACACCTGCAGCGAGGCTGGAACTTTCTCCACGGCGAGGTCAACGAATTTGTCGACCTGCTGCCCGCGCAACAGCGGGTGGACGAAGAGTCGTGGTATCGTGGCACCGCGGACGCCGTTTATCAGAACATCGACATCCTCGAGACGTACTCCCCGCCACCGGACTTCGTCGTCATTCTTGCCGGCGACCATGTTTACAAGATGAACTATGCCCTGATGCTCGTCGATCACGTCGAAAGCGGCGCCGAATGCACGGTCGCCTGCATCGAGGTTCCGCGTCTCGAGGCCACCGGTTTTGGCGTGATGGCGGTCGACGACAGCGGCCGCATCACCGATTTTGTTGAAAAGCCCGCCGACCCACCCGGCATTCCGGGCAACCCCGAGAGCGCGATGTGCAGCATGGGGGTTTACGTGTTCAACACCCGATACCTCTACAGCGAGCTGAACCGCGACATCGCCGACCCCAGCTCGAGCCACGACTTCGGCAAGGACATCATCCCGCACGCTGTCGCCAAAGGCGTTGCTTACGCACACCCCTTCTCGCGAAGCTGCGTCGCTGCTCCCGAAGAGCAGAGTCGAGAGCACTACTGGCGGGACGCAGGGACGATTGACTCCTATTGGGACACCAACATCGACCTCACAGCGACCACGCCGGCGCTGAATCTGTACGACCGCAACTGGCCGATCTGGACCTACCAGATGCAACTGCCGCCGGCCAAGTTCGTTCACAATCATCTTGACCGACGTGGTAACGCGATCGAATCGACCGTGTCGAGCGGCTGCATCGTTTCCGGCGAAGTCAACCGCTCCTTGCTATTTTCCAGCTGTCGGGTCCATTCTTACGCCCGCGTCAATCTTTCCGTACTCCTTCCTGGAACGACGGTGGGCACTCGAGCGCGCCTCAGCCATTGTGTCGTCGACGCTGACTGCCAGATTCCGTCAGGAATGGTGATCGGTGAGGATCCGGAAGAGGATGCCCGGCGTTTTCGTCGTACCGAAAGCGGGATTACCCTGGTCACGCGCAAGATGCTGGAACAAGTCGTCTGAGAGCTTGTGAAGAAATCGTCGCGAGCAGGCCGAGGTGCAAGGCGCGAGCGAGCGAACGACGAGACATATCAGAGAGATAGGCGAGGAGTGAGCGAGTGAGCAAGGCCGCAGATCGACCGCGCAGTAGATTAATTCACAAGCTCTGAGCAAACAAGGAAGGGAAACGATCACTTGCGTGTCCTGCATGTCGCCGTAGAAATTTATCCTCTGGTTAAGACTGGCGGCCTCGCCGATGTCGTCGCGGCACTCCCACCAGCGCTCATTGCGCGTGGACTCGATACTCGCGTTCTCCTCCCGGGACTACCGGCGATTCTCAACGGAGTTGGCGAGCAGAAGCGCGTCATCCGTCTCGGTCCCGCGTTCGGCTCGGCACTCATCACCTTGCGGCTGGGACGTCTGCCTGACAGTGGTGTTCTCGCCTACCTCATCGACGCGCCTTTCCTCTACCGACGTGATGGCAACCCGTACCTGGGCCCAGATGGACACGACTGGCGCGATAATCATCGTCGCTTCGCGCTGCTGGGATGGATCGCTGCTCACCTTGCGTCTGGCGAGCTCGATCGTAACTGGCAACCGGACGTCGTCCACGCGCACGACTGGCATGCCGGACTGGCGCCGGCGTATATCGCGCAGAACCCGGCGCTACGCACGGCGACGGTGTTTACGATTCACAATCTGGCTTTCCGCGGCCTGTTTCCGCTCGACCATCACGGCGACCTCGGACTGCTGATTTCCGGCGCCGACCAGACTGCGCTCGAGTTTCATGGTCAGTTATCGTTCATGAAAGCAGCGCTGGTCCATTCAAAGCGCATCAATACGGTCAGCCCAACCTACGCCCGCGAGATTTGCACGCCGGAATTTGGATGGGGTCTCGAAGGATTGCTCCGCGACCGAGGAGCCGATCTTTCCGGCATTCTGAACGGCGTCGACTACGCAGTCTGGGACCCCAGCCACGACGCCGCGTTGCCGGCGCATTACGACGCCACCAACTTGCGCGGCAAGGCGGAGTGCAAGCGCAAGCTGAAGGCGGACCTTGGCTTCGCACACCACGCGAAGGCGCCACTATTTGCCGTCGTCAGCCGGCTGACTTCCCAGAAAGGTATGGATCTCGTGCTCGGCGCGCTCCCCGCTTTGCTCGCCGGCGGCGGGCAGCTGGTTGTTGTCGGCAACGGGGAAAGTGACATCGAAGCGGCTTTCCGGGCAGCGGCGGCAGCGCATCCGGACGGCGTATCGGTCTATCTCGGCTACGACGACGCCTTGGCGCATCGCGTCATCGCCGGTGCCGACATCCTGCTCGTACCTTCGCGTTTCGAGCCCTGTGGGCTCACCCAACTCTACGCCTTGCGCTACGGCACGGTGCCGCTCGTCCGTCGGGTTGGCGGCCTGGCCGACACCGTCGTCGACGCCACACCCGAAAACCTCAAGGCGCGAACCTGCAACGGCTTTGTCTTTGATGATGCGGGCAGTCGAGCCCTTGCCCATCGTATCGACGACGCACTCAAGGTCTACCGCCACCCGGATACTTGGCTGCAGATCCAGCGACGAGGAATGGAACAGGATTTTTCCTGGAACGACGCCGCGGTTCGCTACGAAGCGCTCTATCGCAGCATCTGAATCGCGCCATCGGTCGCATAGGCGTCGATTCCTGTCAGCGACGATTGACCCGACTCAAAATCGCCCTCTATACTCGCCCAGCGAGCGCGTGCCGCTTGCTGCCCCGTGATCATGCTTCTTCTTCTCGTCAGCAGGTTATTGACATGTCCATGACGCGCCATCCGCTTGTGAAACTCTCGTTATTCAGCTTCGTCGTGTGCTTATCGACTCTCGGTGAAAGTGCCGAAAACGCTCCGGGAACGCGGACGAAGCTCGAGGGATCGCCCTATTTCATCGATGAAGCGGCGGTCAAGGTAAAAAGCGACGTCGCCAGCTTCAAGCTCTATGCCTCCGACAACCCCAACGATCCGGGAACCGAGAGCACGCTCAACTGCGAAACGCGAGAATACTCGGCGCGAACCGGCGACCAGTGGTCGGCTCCTTCTCGGGTTCTCGCCGGCGAGCCGCTCTACCCGGTCGGCAAGAAACTCTGTGACTGGGACTCGAAATGGTTCTTCCAGCGCTTTTCGTGGTGAACAGCGGGAGCAATGGACGGCCTACTGACACCGACGACGCGAAGCCATTACGAAATCCTCCAGAGTCCGATGCAGGAGGACGGCAGGCGCGTCAACCCGCGGACATCGTCGCACGCTGCCGAGTTGACGAAAGCCAAACGAGCGCTGGTAGTAACGGACGTGCCGCGGATTCACTTCGATCACGACGTCGCTGGCGGAAAAGTTTGTCCGCACGATTCGGTGCGCCGCGCCGACCAAGCGATGCAATAGCTCTCGCGAACTGAATCGGGGATCGACGGCTAGGCGCGACAACTCACAAACGATGCGCCCTGGGCGTCGCAGCCGCGCCAACTCTTCAGCGTACAGCGCATCGGCGAGCAACCCGGCTGCCGAGTCGCGACCCAGGGTGAGTGTCGCCACGATACGCTCGGCGTGCCACGCGGCGAGCGTCAACCGATTGGGGTCATCCGCCGAAGGCGATCTGCCATCGCTGCGGTAACCGCGCCAGGCATACATCTCGCGCACCAGCATGCTGGCCATGCCGAGTTGAAATGCGGTACTCGCCAACGCTATCGAGTAGCCATCGGCAGCCGCGAGCCCTTCAACTTCCCGCCACTGCGGCAGCAGCCTTTGCTGCTGCCGCGCCGGTAGACCGTTCCGGGGAGCGCCGCCTGTTACCGGCCGACAGGCTTCGCCAAACCTCGATTGGGGCAGCAATACGGCTCCTCCGCCGGAATCGTCAGCCAGCAACCGCGCTGACCGCGACGAGCGTCTCAAGAACCGGTCGAGCTCTCGATGCAGCCGCTTCGGCAAGAGCCGTGACTTCGCCGCAGATCTCGCCTCCCTCGTCGACGACCAGCTTGCCATAGCGAATCTTGCCACTGACGCGACCAGTCGAATGGATGATCAGCTGGCTGCGCGCGGTCAGCTCGCCTTCGAAACTGCCATGGATTTCGGCAATATCGATACTGACCTTGCCGACAAACGAGCCGCTTTCGGCAATGCGAACGACACGGCTGTCCATCGTCGCTTCGACTCGTCCTTCGACGACGAGAATATCGCAGTCGAGAATCTCGGCGCCCTTCAGCTTGACGTCCGGACCGACGTGCAGCCGGGCGCCGTTTGCCTTGTCGCCGATCAACGACTCGCGCGCCGCAATCGACTTCGCCGCGGGCGGCGAGTGCACGCGTAGCGACTGCGGTGAAGCAGCCAACGACGCGTCGCTGGCTGGAACCGCCGGCGGCGGCGTGACACTGGCGGCCGCTTCCCGAGGCGGGTTGACGGGCGGACTGCCACTCGACACCGGGTACGACGAGGCTGCGCCACCTGCCGGCTCACGTCGACTCGGGGGCTCGCTACGGTTGAAGACGTTGTTTTTCGTAAACATCACGGCTTTCTCCTTATTGGTCGCTGGATGGTCGCTGGATGGTCGCTGAAGGGGTCTGCCAGGCTGTTCAGCGAAATTCGTGCCAGAGATCTTTTCATCACAAAAACAATGCATTGTCCTCAACTTCTCGACTCGTGGAGAACTACCCGGAGCGCTGCGTTGTCGGGTACACCCGACACTACAAATGGGATTTCCCCGCTTTCTTCGGTACGGCAGGCGCTTGACGTGTCGTCAATAAGCGACACGTCAAGCGCCTGCGCCGCGAGAACCGTAGCCCACGCGCGGAAGTTTGATTCCGTCTTGCTCGCCCAGAGTTTGCCAAAGCACCAACGCACGTGATGCACACCGAAAAGTCGCGGCGCTCTACACTGTCGCCTCGTTTCCCGCCGCCCAAGGGCCACTTCGTACCCCGTGCAGCAAGGAGGAAGGATGGCGGCGTACGACACAGACCTGGCCCGCCTTTTGCCCTTCTTGGAGCAGCGGCGCTGTGCCGCGTCGTTGCCCGGAGAAGACCCGCCCCGATGTTCCGACTATCTTTCCGCCAAAGCCTGCTAGCGGCCTTTCTGCTGCTGGCGTCCTTGCTCGTCTGGGCGGCGATCAGCGGCTGGATGATTGTTGAACAGTTCGTCGATCATGGCCGACGAACCAGCCAGCAGGCCCTGCAGCTCAGCGCGTCGATTCAGGAACTCGGCGATCGCAGCATTGACATCGAACGCGGCGTCCGTCAGTTCGCCGTCCTCGGCGACCCCGCCTTGCTCGGGCGCCTGGACGAGAATGTCGCGCACGCCTTGAGCGCCGTTCGTCGCCTCGAATTGCTCCCGGAGGGCGCGCTAGGACACCTGGCCGCTGACTGGCGTCTGGCGATCGAAGCGCTGTCCGATGGCGTACACCAGTCATCGCCGATCACTGAACTACGCCCGCTCCTTCGACGCCTCGCCGAGATCAACAGCGAACTCGGCCACGACGGCAGGCGCTGGATTGAACAGCAGAATCTGCTTCTGCACGAACGGATGAACGATGGTCGCCGGCAGTTGACGACGCTCGCGGTCGCCGTCGTCGCGATCGCGCTGTCGATGGCGTGGGTGCTTAGCTGGTGGCTGTCGCGACCGATCGACAGCCTGACCCGCGGCATCGAGCAGCTCGGTGCAGGCCGCCTGGCCGACCCGGTCAAAGTCAGCGGCCCCGCCGACTTGCAGCGCGTCGGCCGGCAGCTTGACTGGCTGCGACATCGGCTGGACGACGTCGAGAACGAGCGCGAAAGAACGCTGCGCCACGTCTCGCACGAACTGAAGACGCCGCTGACGGCCTTGCGCGAGGGTATCGCACTGCTCCAGGAGCAGGTGCCCGGACCGCTGGCCGACGGCCAACAGGAAGTGGTGGACATACTCCAGCATAACGTCATGGCATTGCAGGAGCAGATCGAAGGCCTGTTGCGCCTGAACGCCGCGGCTGCCCAGGCGCGTCGCTCGTCACGGCGGCCACTCGCCTTGCGCAAGCTGCTGGCCGACGCGGTTTGCGCGCGGGAACTGCAAATTCAGGCACGACAGCTGACCATCCTTCACGAAGCACCAGCGGTAACGCGCTTGCTCGATGAAGAAAAACTATTGGTGGCGGTCGACAATCTGCTGTCCAATGCGATCGATTTCAGCCCCGACAACAGCGTCATCCGACTCGAAGCCGGCACCGTGGGTAACCGTGTTCGCATCTCGTGTATCGACCAGGGACCTGGCATTGCGGACGATGACGCCGAGCGCATCTTTGAGCCTTTCGTCCAGGGGCGCCGCCCATCGCCGACGCCACGCCGGGGTAGCGGCGTCGGACTGTCGATCGTGCGCGAGCTGGTTCAAGCCATGGGCGGCCGGGTATGCTTGGTCCCCGGAGTCGTCGCCAATGAAGGGGCGCATTTTCGTATCGAGGTACCGTGTGACTAGCGGCCGACTCTTCCCCCGGCGCTGCCGCCCAGTGCTCGTACTGTTCGCCACGATCTTCACCGCCTGCGCAACGCCTCCGGCAAGTGAGTCCGAAGTCGTGACACCCGCTCCGAGCGTCGCCCAGATCGATGAGACGACCGTCCTCCCCTTACTCGGCTACCACCAACGGCTTTCGCAGTGGTCGGTCGCCGAACTGCAGCGCGAACGCAGCGCACTGCTCGCTCTGCCACAAACGCCGATCGTCCAGTTGCGGCTGGCGATGGTGCTCGGACAACCGCGAGTACCGCTCGACCTCGGTCGTGCCGTCACTCTGCTCGACGTCGTCGTCCGGGCCAAGGACCCGGTCGCTCTCAGCGTGCAACCGCTGGCAAGAGTATTGGCGGCGCAGTACCAGGAAAGGCTTCGCCTGGAAACGCTCAACGAGAAGCTGCAACAGCAGTGGCGAGACGGTCAGCGCCGCAGTAACGAGCTGCAGGAGAAGCTTGACGCTCTGACCGACATCGAGCGTGCCCTGCCCGTACGGCCCAATGCCGACAAGCATCTGCCGAGAGGCCCGAGATGAACGCACCCCTTGCCACGACGCAGGCCGCCCGTCTCCTGGTGGTCGACGACGACCAGGATCTGCTCCGCCTGCTATCGATTCGCCTGCACGCGAGAGGCTTTCGCGTATCGACGGCGACCTCGGCAGAGGAAGGCCTGGCACGAATTGCGGTCGAGCCGCCCCAGCTGGTAATCAGCGACATTCGCTTGCCTGGCCGAGATGGCTTGGCCTTCTTCGACGAAATACGGACAACGCGCCCTACGCTGCCGGTGATTCTGCTCACCGCCCATGGAACGATCCCCGACGCCGTGCAAGCCATGTCGCGCGGAGTCTTCGGCTACCTCACCAAGCCCTTCGACAGCAAAGTCCTGCTGGAAAAAATCGAGCAGGCGTTGCAGCTGTCAGCCGTCGAAGCGGCCGGCAAGCTCGGACACGATGAATCGTGGCGCGCAGGCATCGTCTCCCGCAGCAGCCGGATGGCCGAGTTGCTCGAGGAGGCCCGTCTCGTCGCCGCGTCCGACGCCAGCGTCCTGATCCGCGGCGAAAGCGGTACCGGCAAGGAAGTTCTGGCGCGCGCAATCCATCGCGCCAGCCCGCGCGCAAAAGCGCCTTTCGTCGCCATCAACTGCGGCGCCATCCCCGAGCAGCTGTTGGAATCGGAGCTTTTTGGCCACGTCCGTGGCGCGTTTACGGGCGCGACAACTGCCCATAACGGCCTTTTTCAGGCGGCCAACAGCGGCACCCTCTTCCTCGACGAAATTGGTGACATGCCGCCGGCGCTACAGGTCAAACTGCTGCGCGTCCTGCAGGAACGCGCCGTACGCCCGCTCGGAGCGACACGTGCCGACCCGGTCGATGTCCGCGTCCTCTCGGCAACGCATCGTGACCTCGAAGCGGCTCGCGCCGAGGGTCTGTTTCGCGAGGATCTGTACTATCGTCTGGACGTCGTCACCCTGACCCTGCCGCGTCTCGAAGAGAGGCGCGAGGACGTCCCGCTCCTCGCCACCCACTTTGTCCGTCAATTGGCCAAGAAATACGGCAAGGCGATCGTCGGCTTCGCTCCGGAGGCATTGGCGGCGCTCGTCGGCGCCAGTTGGCCGGGCAACGTGCGCCAGCTCTACAACGTCGTCGAGCAGTCGTGTGCGCTGGCGACAACGCCGATGATTCCGTTGCCGTTGATCCAGCGCGCACTACGCGTGCCGGCGATGGAAGCACTTTCCTACGTCGAAGCAAAACAGCGTTTCGAACGCAACTACCTCGTGCAGTTACTGAAGATGACCGACGGCAACGTTGCTGATGCCGCACGAATCGCCGACCGCAACCGAACCGAGTTCTACCGTCTGTTGCAGAAGTACGAATTGACGCCGGCGATGTTCCGTACGGCCCCCGTTCAAGCGGTCGTGCGGAAACCTGAATAGCAATGTCCCGTACGAGTCATTTCGTGTGGCCTATCTGGTCGTGCCCTTCTTCCTGTTGATAAGCGCTCGAAAGACCGCTCAACCTTACATCATGGTTATTGGCACCACCTCTGAAGAGGAAAGAGACTTCGGAGTGGAAGACGGTGGGTAGAGGTCGTGATGGTTTATTGTGGCTCGACGCAGCCTCTAACGTGACCCGCCGGACTGACTCGCCCCCCGGATTGCTTCCGAAGAGAGCGCACGCTCAACAGGCCGTTGGCGACTTGTCGCCTTCAGGCCTATTCAGTTCCGGCACCCGCCACCTTCCGGCCTTGAGTGTCAATGGACGGGAGGCCGCATGTGTCAACGCCGATTTAAAACTGACACACTTTTCCTTCGAACACCGATTTACTACT
>CAYQVH010000002.1:0-260394 GCA_964420975.1 uncultured Candidatus Accumulibacter sp. | reverse complement strand
CGGAAAGTAACCGCTTGATTCCCTACGCCTTGCCTAAGAGGACAAATTCACCCTGAACCAAGGGGTGTCACGTATTGCTCGCTGCCAGCGTCAAGCCGTTAACCTACGAACCTTCGCCGGAAAGTACCCGCCACACGCGCTTGTAGCCTTCTCCTGTCAATGCCGCGCCGCGCGGACACGCCTTCGCCCAGTCGGGCGTACTCAACTCGCGCAAGTACTTCCTTGCGACACTAACCGAGTAATGGCCGTCGCCATCGCCAAGCTCCCTCTTGTACATCTCGCCAAGACGCTCAGCAGCACTACGAGGTGCCGAATTCATGCGCATAAGGACTGCTTCTTCCGTACGGACACCGTGGTAAATCATGGCTGGCAGCGCGTTGATACGCCGCCGATCGACTTCCTTCATCTGAGTGAAGTCGATTCCCGAGACCCGGCTAAGAGCGGAGACGCCCCACGTGCCATTGTTCACAATTGTCCGGTACAGCGCCCGACACGCGTTCGTAAACGCCTTGGTATCAGCGTTAACGTGGCCTTGAGCGAAGTAGCTCCGCGCGATGTCCTGTAAGGACTTGCCGTTAACCCAGTCCTTTGTAATGTTCGACAGGTGTGCATGATCAAGGCCCTCGCCTCCAATCTCCTTGAGCGACTCAGAGAGCTGCGGAATCTTGAGCATCACGCCGAACAGGTCGGACATCTTCCCTGCATCGCCGAACAAGCTGTCTGGTGCCCAATCGTCGCGAGATAGCTTCTGCTCCAGGCCTTGCATGCCCATGATTGCCGCCCGAACGCCTTCGGGTGAGAAACCGGTCGAATCCGCAAGATCGGCAAAACCGGGTATTGCCGCGAGGCTGCGTGCATACGCGTTCGTCGCTTGCAGCAGCTTGTCGGCCTTAGCCCGCTTTTCCGGATCATTCCTGAGGGTCGTGTACCCGTAGGTCTGGCGGAGAAGCTGCTCTGACTCGGCAAGCACGGCGTCGAGGTTCTTCTTCTCCGCCCATAGGTGAGCGATGTAGCAGCGAAAGTCCTCCCATTGCGGTCGGTATATCATGCGATCAAGTTCGTTCAACTTTCCGCGCGCCTCCAGCTCGTCAAGCAGTTCGACAAGACGGGACGCGAGCGCACCTGTGCTCTTGCTTAAGAATCGAACAACGTCGTTCCTATCTTTACCTTCGGCAAGTCCGACGACACCGACACTGTCATGACCTATGCGGCCCGCCCGACCGGCCAGATTCCAGAACTCGCGCGGCGACATCTCGACTGATCGCTTCCCTTGCGGAACGAACCGCGAAGCAAGGAAGATTGAGGAAACTGGGAAATTCAAGCCTTGGGACACGGTCGATGTTGCACAGAGAACACTTAGCCGTCCCGATTCAGCAAGCCACTCCATCAGCGTGCGAATCTCGTCCGAGAGCCCGGCGTGATGGACCCCGACTCCGCTGTTCAGCATTTGCACTAGCTCGAACTGAGGACTGACTTCGGTCCTCAGAAAATCCTGCACAAGCGTGATTTCGTCTGGCACCCGGTCGAAGGCAGGCAGCGACTCTGCCGCGTGCCGCGCCATGTTCCAAACAACGTCAATGTTGTTGGCAACCGCGATACTGGTGCCTCGCCCGGAAAGGACGCAGGCCATCGCCGAAGTCTGTAACCCCATGCTTTTTTGTTTGTTGTTGAGAAGAACTTCGCTCTTCCGAACGTCGATTGGTTTCACGCCACCTGCGCGGTGTGTGCCGCGAAGTTGCATCGCCTTATCGGTCACAGAAAGCGATTCGAACTCCAGCCGCCATCCGGCGCGTTCGGAGTCATCGGCCACGGCGCGATACAAACCAATGATCCGCTCGTTCGGCTTCCACGCCGTTGTGCTGAAACTGATTGACTTACCTGCGTCCACGTCCTGGGCGAGCCACCGTGCAATCGCGTCGGCACGTTCGACGTATGGCATCAGAAGAAGGAAGTTCGCTTGCGCGCAGTCCCGCTTGATCGTGGCAAGCAGCAACTCAATGCGCAGGCCACGCGACTCGGTTTCGATGTTGTGAGCCTCGTCCATAACGACCAGCGCCAGAGGTCGCGGCACCTTCTTGTTGCGAATGACTAACGACAACTTCTCGGGCGTCGCCACCAAAACGTGGAACGGCTGCGTCTGATCGACGAGTAACTCCTCCTCAAACGAATCAACCTCGATCGCACCGCTAAGCTGTTCAACTCGAAGATTTAGCGACTCGAAGTCGCGCCTAAGCCGCCGCGTGATCTGCGCAGACAGCGCTCTGGTTGGGGCGACATATGCAACCCATCCTTGGGCTGCGTCAAACTGATTGAGCGCCTGAAGGATACGGAACTGCGCGAGCAGCGTTTTGCCACCCGACGTTGGCATATCAACGACGATGGCGGTCTTGGCTTGGTCAAGGAGACCCTGCTCCAGTAGGGCCGCGCGCTGCGGGGGGAGCAGCTCGAACATCGCCTGATGCTCGCGGCGCGTCAGAGAGCGGACAAAGTCCGATACACGAGAGTTGACAGTGCGCGCCCCCCACCAAAGAGAGCTGGTGATCATCATGCGAGCGGCTGCATGCAGCCAACGGAGGATAACCTCATGCTGTGCGTCGGCGGAAGCCGTTGCAGCCTTGATCGCTGCCTCGAAGTTCTTGTCGAGCAGAGAGAAGATGTTTGCCGGACCACCTTGCATCATGTACTCGGCGAGCACCTCTGTACCGCGCGCCCAGTGGTACAGGGCAACTAGCCTCAAGGCGATCGCGCGGTCTGCGGCCTCCGAACCGTTCTGAAGGCGCGTCTCCTCCATCAGCTTTTGGTCCTCCCGAAGGCCTGCGATGATTTCATGGATACCGTGGAGATCGTTCCATCCGTCCTTGCGGAACAGGCGAACCCAGCAGTCGAAAATCCGATACAGCAGGCGCTCGTCCCACTTCGAATCTGCGACTGACGGGGGCTTCAACGCGGCAGCATTCTCCTGATACCAGCGCCGCAGGTCAGACCATCGATCGCCGCAGTACGCGAGCGCCGACAGTTGCAGGACAAACATGACGCGCTCGTTCGTCGCGGCAGGAGTTGCCAACAAGCGCTTGATGTCGAAAGCACGAAACGCAGCCGCACTGCACTGCTCGCGCATTGCCGCGTCGCCACCCGTCGCCCGGCTCAGCGCGTCCAGTCCTTCGATTGCTGCCAGTTCGTAAGCCAGGGCAACGCGCTCCAACAGTCGATCGTCCTCCTGCTCCTCAACGAACGAGAACGCAATCTGTCGTCCAAGAGACGCCTTGGCGAGGCGCTCGTTCACAAGATGCAGGGCACGCTCTCGCCATTTCGGATCTAGAGCGGAAACGGCCCAGTGATAGTTAAGTCTGTCGAGCGATGGCAGCGAGACAGTCATACGCCACCCGCCTTTCTCGCCGCAAGAACCTTTTCGCCGAGTGCGGGGATGCCTTTCGGCGGAAGATAAAGGGCAAAGAGTTGGATGACCATCCCCTTCGGGCAGTTCTCGCCGAGCTTTGAGACGCGCACACGCAAGTCATTCTGATTCGGAACCACGTCACGCACGAGAATCCCGAACACGCGAACATCATTGTTGTCGGCCAAGTAACGTCTGCTGGCGCTTCGATAGCGCCCCTCCCATGCAGCGTTCCTAGCACGATGGGCAAGATACTTCACAAGCCCGTCACGAATATCCACCCGGTCACGAAGATCCTCAAGCTGTTGCTTTAATCCGGTTCGACCGTGCATAGCCTGCGGAGGGTACTTGTCATCGCTCGACGTCTTCACCTCACCGAAAGCGAAACACTCACCGGCCGCGTCCGAACAGAAGCCAACCAAGTCAGCACCCGGAAGAGAAGAACCGCTCTTGCGCTCGTCGCGTCCGTCCGGCCAGGGAAACGAAGCGCCGTGATGATCAGTCAGGTACGCATCAGCGATTGCCTCACCAACGCGCCAATCCTCCACGTCGTCGGGGTCGGCGAGGATGCGGGACACGGCAACCTTATCAAACTGCGTTTCAGAGACGCTTGCCAGCAACGCCGCCACATCGGTCTTGCCGTCATCGTCGAAGACAAGACCCGCGACGCGCTCAGCGATGGCGGCATCAAGTTCAGCGGTGGTCCACGATCGGCCCGACCCTGTACACGGAGCCATTCCGAGCGCGTAACAATCTTTTCCGGCAGCGACGGTCATGCGACGGCAGCCTCCTTGAGCGCGGCGGCGGTGGCAAGGTTGCCGCTGAACGCGCAAGCCAAAAGGGTTTGAAAGGCTGCCTCGGCCTTATTGAGGGCTTCAGACTGCTGGGCTACGATGCCCAGGACCGACCGACTTCGCTCCTCAAAGCGCACCTGTGCGTCAAACGGCGGCCGAGGGACACGGATGCTGGACAGTCCCTCCGTGTTGATGTTGTACTGACCTGCCGATGTGCGAGCTTGCTCCCGAAGCCGCTTCCTCCCTTCTTGAGAAGACAAGAACGATTGCAGGAACCCGGGACGAACGGAGTTCGCCTTCAGCCGCGCACGAATTAGGTACGACGCATAGATGCAGTTGGACCCGTCGCACCCTGCTGCGGACATGATCTCCGGCTCGAAGACCGCACTCCGTCCGACATAGTCCGGGTTGCCGTTGGTGCGGACGAAAAGCAAGTCACCCGTGCGTAGTCGAAGGCGATTGGCCTCTGACTCCATCACGTCGACGAGCTTCATCTCGGATGGGTCAAGCCTGTTGCCGATGACGTTGGGGATGCGCAGGGCCGCAAGACCAGACGTGCCGGACTTCTGCGAGGTTCCGTATCGGAACTCCTCGACTAGGTCACCCAATTGTGCCTCCATCCACTCCTTCGGATTCGTCGCCGGGTCGCCGAACATGTCGAGAAAGAGCGCCGGGATGATCTCGGCAGCCTTGGCTTGCGCCTCGCGCCGCAGTCGGACAATTCCCTCCGCTCTGGACAGCAGATCAACGATCGGTCGCTGCTTGTCGAGTGACGGAAGCTGAAGGGCGAATGATTCAAGCTCAGTCTTCCGAATGTTCTTGATCTTGATATTCGCACCGGAGCTTTGGCGCGTCCAGGCCCTGAAGCCTTCGGATTGCATAAAGAAGGACAGGTACTCAGGTACGGTCTTTTCTGTTTTAGGGCGCACGATCGCGCAGAAGGCGCCTACGCTGCCATCCCATGGCCTGCGCAGTGGTGCCGTTTTGCCGACTACCGCCTGGCTACCCGATGACATGCAGATTGCGATGTCGCCTGGACGCATACGCTGCTCAGCGCCGACCCGGCTCTGAGGTACCCATACGAGATCGCGATCGAGCAGAAGCTCGCCCTCAATGTTTCCTGCGCGCAGAATGGGCAAATAGCCGTCGCGGTTCTCGTCGAGTACTTCATTCCTGTCGAACGAAACCCCGCGCACGACATCAGCGACATCCCGTATCGCAACTAGTGCGTTCATGCCGCCTCGCCGAGCGCCGCCCGTAGCGCTTCCACTTCTTCCATGATCTCGGCCTCGATCGCCGCCAGCTCGTCGAGCAGCTCGCGCGGATCGCGATGCTGCACTTGCTGCTGGCTCATCGGGCGATACCGCCCCGCCGAAAGATTGAAATCATTGGCGCGCACCGTCGCCGCGTCGGCGAACCACCACGGAGCTGTCCACTCGGCGTTCGGGTCGCGCTTGCCCCACGCCTTCAATCCCGCCTCGCGGTCGCGGTAGGCGGCGATCAGCGTCGGCAGGTCGTCCGCCTCGATCGGCTGGTCGTGGTTGGCGTCGAGCCTGTAGCCGTCGTTGTCGGCATGCAGGAAGAGAACGTTTTCGGTCTTCCCGCCCTTACGGAAGAAGAGTACCGAGGTCTTGACGCCCGAATAGGGCTGGAACACGCCGCCCGGCAGGCTCATCACCGCCTCGACGCGGTTGTTCTCGACGAGCTGGCGGCGCAGTTCCTTGTGCGCGCCGGTCGAGCCGAAGAGCACGCCCTCGGGGACGATGACGCCGCAGCGCCCGCCGGGGCGCAGGGAATCGATCATGTATTTCAGGAACAGAAGCTCGGTCGCCGTGGTGGTGCCGATCTTCACGTCATCGACGATGCGATCCTTGTCCACGCGCCCAGAGAACGGCGGGTTGGCGAGGACGACGTGAAAGCCCTCCGGCGGCAAGCCCAGCTCGCCCTTGCGCTCGCCATCGAGCATCGTCGTGAGCACATTGCGCAGCAGGATGCGCACGTTCGGCAGGCCGCGCAGCGCGAGATTCATCGTCGCGAGGCGAATCATCTTCGGATCAACGTCGTTGCCGAAGAAGGTCTGGCTGTGGAGTGCGGAGACGTGAGCGGCGGAAAGCTTGTCGCCGAGACCGCGCGTCTGTGCCTTGCCGTCGATCTCGACGCTCTGGATGCCGCCCGGCGACGAGTTGGCAAGGCGGATGTGGTTATAGGCCGCGACCAGAAAGCCCGCCGTGCCTGCCGCCGGGTCGTAGATCGTCTCGCCGATCTTCGGATCGATGATTTCGACGATCGCGCGGATTACATGGCGCGGCGTGCGGAACTGGCCGAGTTCACCGGCCTGTTTGATCTGCTTGAGGACGTGCTCGAAGAGGTCGCCCTTGGTATCGGCATCCGAGCGGTCAAGCCGCAGGCCATCGACGAGGGTGACAACCTGTGTGAGGACGGTCGGCTCGTCGATCACAAGACGCGCGCCGTGCATGAAGTTGACCGCCGAGCGGTCGGCGACTTCGCCGAAGAACGGGAAGACCTCGTCACGCACGAAGCGCACGAGCGACTCGCCGGAAAGCCCCTTGGCCCAGATCGACCAGCGGAAGCGATCCTTCGGGGTCGTCGTCTCGCCCTTGGCCGGCGCGTTGAGCGGGTTTTACAGCGTCCACAAGCCGTTGAAGAGGCTCTCGTGTTTCTGCTTCAAGACCTTGGCGCGCGCCGCGTTCTCGGCGTCGATGCCCTCGACCAGATAGAAGAAGAACAGGAACGCGAGCTGCTCGGCGTTGCTCACCGGATCGGGATAGCCGCCGCCGAACAGATAGTCGCGTATCTGTTCGAGGGAGCGGCGCATCTCGGGGGTTAAGGGCATTGCTTATTTTTCCTTCCTTCTTGAGGCCGCAGCGACGAGGGCCGGACCGCGGGGCTGCTGCGGGTGCTCGGGGCCGAGCCCTCCGGCCAGAACACTTCACCATCGAGGGACTCAAGGACCGAATCAAGACGATTCGCGCCGCCAAAGACGCGGATCGCCTCGGGCAGGCCGCCCATCAGCGTGAACGGATGAAAGGCGAAGTGCCCGGACGTGAACTCGCCCATCGTGTCGGCGTTCGCCCGGAGCTGGCTGCCAACCATGCGCAGCCAGCGCTCCTGATCGGGCGTGAGCCAGCCTTCCTGGCTGAGAAGCCAGGCCTCGAAGCGCGCGCCGAGGGCGGCGGCCTTGGCTTCAGAGGCCTCGGGGAAGACCATGTTGCCGTTCTCATCGACCGTAATCCACTCGCGGGTCGTCGGGTCGATGTGGTCGTTGATGTCGAGCAACAGCAGGCGACGCGGCTCGTAATGCTTCTTTCTCGGTGGTGAGGAGAACACGCCACCATCGGTCAGCTCGCCCTCATCTCCGTGGTAATCGGTGACGCCGACGAAATCGAACATCGTAAACAGCGGCTTGCCCTTGAGCTTGCGCGTGCCGCGCCCGCGCATCTGCTGGTAGAGGATCGCCGAGCGCGTGAAGCGCGCGAAGACGAGGTTAACGACTTCGGGGCAATCGAAGCCCGTATCGAGCATGTTCACGGAGACGAGAATCTGCGGAAACGGCTCCTTCTTGAAGCGCTGGATCTTGGTCATACCGTCCACGGTGTCGTCGGCCCCCGTGCCGGAGACGACGTAATCGGCGTAGCGGATTTCAGGGGAAGGCTTCTTGTCGGCGTAGGCAGCATCAAGCATCTGCGCCAGCGTCTCGGCGTGGCGCTTGGTAACGGCGAAGACGATGGTCTTGCCGAAAAGTGGCTTCCTGACCTGACCCTTCGCTTCCCAGTAGCCGTTGTCCATCACCTCGCGAAACTCGCGGACGATGGCGCGGTTGCGTTCGGGGATCGTAAACTTTCGTTCCAGCGCCGCCGGATCGATCACGACACTCTGCCTGGTGCCAAAGAGCGTTATGAACTCGGCGCGCGTGATCGCGTCCATCGCGCTCCAGTCGAGTTCGTCGCGTTTCACGGGGAAGCCGCCCTCGGCGGCGGTCTTCACGGTTTTCGCCTTGTAAATCTGGTACGGGACGAGGTAGCCGTCGCGGATTGCGTCCTTGAGCTTGTAGCGGAAGGTCGGCTTGTTCACCTCGAAGAAGCGTAGGGTGTCGCGGATGGCGAGCTTATCTTCCTCGTTGCCAAAGTCCTCGGGGTTGGCGATGCAGGGTGTCGCCGTGAGACCAAGTTGCACGCCGTCGAAGTGCTTGAGCACGCCGCTCCATTTGCCGTAGATCGAGCGGTGGCATTCATCGGAAATCACGAGATCGAAGTAGCCCGACGAATACTCGTGATAGAGGTTCACCATGCTCTGCAGCGTAGTGATGGTGATGCGCTTTTCGTCCTGAAAGCGCCGTCCGGTGCGCAGCACGTAGGCCGGGAAATCCGGCAGGTGCTCGGCGAAGGCATCCTCGGTCTGCTTGGCGAGCGGGATGCGGTCAACGAGGAAGAGCACGCGCGTAATCGCGTTCGCCTCGAACAGGCGCTTGATCAAGGCGGCAGCGGTGCGCGTCTTGCCGGTGCCGGTTGCCATTTCAACGAGCAGCTTGCGCCGTCCGCCCTTGATTTCGCGGCAGAGCGTATCGATGCACTCGGTTTGGTAGTCGCGCTCGACGATGTGCTGGTCGATGGCGACGGTGAGCGGGTCGCGGCGCACCTGGCCAGTCGCGGCGCGGCGCTCAAGATCGCCCTGCGAGAAGAACGTCTTGATCGCGCGCGGGAAAGCCTCGCGCTGCCACTCCCAGAAACGGATTTCCTCGCCGTTGGCGAGGAAGATGTACGGCACCTTGAGCTGCACGGCGTAGGCCTTGGCCTGCGCTTCGGCTTCCGCCGGATTGATCGCCGCCTTCTTGGCCTCGATCACGGCGAGCGCCCGCCCGTGGCGGTCGCATAGCACGTAGTCAGCCTTGGTCTGGTCCGCGAGAACGACTTCGAAGCGCACCGCATTGGGGTTGAGAACGTCCCAGCCCCGGTCTTTGAGCTGGGCGTCGATCTTGACGCGCGAAAAGGCTTCGTTGTTTCCCGGCATGAGCGTCCTGCCCTACACCGGACGCGGAAGGTCGGTTTTGGGGTTTCCCGGCTTGGTCGGAAGGCTACGGATTTCCGTCCCGGCCTGCTGTTCGGCCAGACGCACGTCATGGAGCGCTTGCAGGTTCATCCAGAACTGCGGGCTCGTGCCGAACCAGTGCGCGAGGCGAAGCGCGGTGTCGCCGGTGATCGCGCGCTTGCCATTGATGATCTGGCTGATACGGTTCGCCGGGACGCGGATTTGCCGCGACAGCTCGGTCGGGCTGACGCCGAGTTCATCGAGCTCTGCGGCGAGGATTTCGCCGGGGTGAATGGGCGTACGGACCATCGTCAAACTCCTTGATCGTCCACGATTTCGACGTTCGAGGGTCCGCTTTCACCGTCGGGCCATTCGCAGCAGATCCGCCATTGCCTGTTGATGCGGATGCTGTGCTGACCCTTCCGGTCGCCTTTCAGTTCTTCGAGCGCATTCGACGACAGCGCCTGGAGGTCCGATAGGCCGGTCGCAGAGTCCAGGATGTCGAGGCGTTTCTCTGCCTGCCGGCGGAACCTCTCGAATACCCGAACGTGCGCGTCCGCGGCGAAGTCCCTCGTCTGCTGGTCGCGGTAGCTGAGAATCATTGCTTCCCACCGTATCGGCTCTGACGCTGTACGTCAAGCGTAAATGTTCTCGGCCCGAAACCCCGCTCCCGACTGGCGCGGACGGAGGGCTAAGACTCGTTTAAGAATCGTTAACTACAGTGCCGCCAACGCGTGCGCTGGCAGCCCGACTCGTGGCGATCAGCGTGAAGCGGAATCTCCTCTGTCAACTGGAATGAAGAAAGCCCTCCATGAACCTTAAATATGCCCTTTCGACGCTCATCCTGCTCTCGCTGGCTGCCGGCCCTGGCACGCGGCTACTCGCTGCCGACAGCCAATCGGCACCGGCGGCGGCCAGCGCGCCAGCCAAGGAAATCACCAAGGAACAGGCGATCGCTATGGCCACCAAGGCGCACCCCGGCGAGGTGACCAAGGCCTACGAAGACACGAAGAAGGGTAAGAAGACGTGGGAGGTCAAGATCAGCGGTGCCGACGGCAAGAAATGGGAAGTGCACTACGAAATTAAGACTGGGGCGCTGGTTTCCGAAGAAAGCAAGTAAGCGCTCGCGGTGCGACGGCTGGATCGACGTTTCCGTTTTGCCATAGGGGCCGCCGTGAAACGGCCCCTCCCCTGCCCTGTGACGAGAATGAACCCTCCTAACCACGACGTCGCCGTATGGGACCCGCTGCTCCGCCTGTTTCACTGGCTCCTGTTGGCCAGTTTTTGTCTTGCCTACTTCACCGAGGGTGACGCCCTCGAAGCGCTGCAAAGCCGGTTCGACGGCGAGTGGCTGCAAGCGGTGCACGTCTGGGCCGGGTATTTGATCGGTGGCCTGTTGCTGTTTCGCGTCGCCTGGGGTTTTCTCGGGCCACGCCATGCGCGCTTCGCCGACTTTGTACAGGGTCCGGGAGTGGTTGTGGCTTACGTCAAAGACGTTCTTCTCCTGCGCGCCCGGCGTTACCTCGGACACAATCCGGCTGGCGGGGCGATGATCGTCCTGCTGCTGCTCGGACTCGCGTCAACGGTGGTCAGTGGAGTGGCGCTTTATGCGGCCGACCAGGGACTGGGCCCGCTCGCGGCGTGGCTTCTGGCTAGCGACGACGATCTGATTCACCTTCTGGAAGAAACCCACGAAACGGCGACGCACTTCACCGTGTTGCTGATCGCCGGCCACGTGCTGGGCGTCGTTTGGGAAAGCTTGTTGCACCGCGAAAACCTCGTGCGGGCGATGATCAACGGGCGGAAGCGCCGCTAGGCGGTCTGAACCTCGCTCGCTCAAGTAGTCCGACACGCTGCCAGGAGCCGGCTGCATACGACCCGTTTTCCCGCAAGCCGCTCGCTGATCCAATTTTCCGGAAACTGCGCCGGCGACTGCTTCCCCAACATCGAGTGCTGCCGTTTTCCGTGGCAGGGAAGCTCACGACGTCGAAAGGTGCGGCCATACGGTAGGCCGTGAGCGGTCTCTCTGCCGCCCTTGATCGGCTTGACCTCCAGTTCCTCGAACACGTTACGAACGACCGGGTTCGGCCTCTTCGTCGTCTGAACGCTGAAGAGTCCCTGAGTCTCGTTGTCACACTAACGCGTCCTGATCAACGGCGAGCCGGCACCGAGCGCCAAGCAGGAGCGGCAGATGCAGGTGGACCGTCTGCCTGCCGACATGATCGAGCGCATCGAGATCATCCGCAATCCCACTGCCGAGTATGACGCTGGCGGGATCGGCGGAATCGTCAATATCGTGCTGAAGAACCGGGCGGACGACGTAACGCGCCTGCGTGCGGCCTGGGGGAAGAATGGCCGCCTCAATGTCGGCGACGTCGTCGCCCAGCACGGATTCAGCAACGACCAAGTGGATGTCGTGTTGGCAGCGTCTTACACACAGGGTGCGGAAGACGTGGTCGAAGACAAGACCACGGTTAACGCGTCGGGAGCGGTCACTGGCACCGAGCACAAACCGAAGCCGGTAAAAAAAGGGGAAAGGCTTCTCTCGCCGCAGATCACCTGGAAGCTCGGGCACGACAAACTCGTGCTGACCCCTTTTGTCTCGTCCGGCCATGAAAACAAGGATGAAGACTCCGTATCGCGCGACGCCTCGGGCGTCGTTACCAAGCTGACGACGACCGACGAGGACAAGACAGACTTGATCGGTCGTTTTGCCGGACGTTACGAAGGGCTGGCGAGCTGGGGCAACTGGTACGCCAACGGCGGATTCCAGCAGGGGCGCGAGGACAAGGACAAGTATTCGGTAGAACGCAATCGCGTGGGCGTCGTCACCAAGCGCACGAACGAAGACGAACGCACCAGGGAGGACACCCGGTATGTCGGCGCCGGCGTCGTTATTCCACTTGGCGACCACGTCGTCAAAGCGGGCGTACAGGGAGCCTTCACGGACTACGACAAGCGGAAAAAGACGCTGAGTGCGAACAATGCGACCTCGCCGCTGACACCGGCAGCCCCTGGCGCCAACGACGTCTACCAGATCGACGAGACGAAGCTGGCAATCTACCTACAGAGCGAATGGCTCGTCGCCCGGAACCACTGGCTGACGCCGGGCATCCGGTATGAACAGGTCAAGCGCGATGCCACCGACCGCGCCGGACTCACCAGAAAAGCCGACGAAGCGTCACCGAATCCCTCCCTGGCGTATCGCTGGGCAATAACCGACACGCTGAACCTGCGCACCAGCATCGCCCAGACCTTGCGAATGCCGAAGTTCGATGACCTTAACCCGATGGTGACACTGGCCAGTGGCACCAATTCGATCACCAACCCGGACAAAGGCGGCAACCCCGAACTCAGGCCCGAACGCGCCCTGGGCAGCGAGATTGGCGTCGAAAAGTTCTTCTGGGGCAATCGCGGCGTGGTTGGCATCAACTTCTATCACCGCGACGTCAAGGACGTTATTGAGAAGATGACCCGACTGGAAGGCACTCGCTACGTCGAGCGCCCCTACAATGCCGGCGATGCGCGGTTCTACGGTGCAGAACTCGATTGGCGCGTTCCGGTCGTGCGCCAGGGAGCGCATCAGCTGACCCTTAACGGCAATCATTCCTAACTGCGCGGCAAGGTGAGAAACCGCAACGTCGGAGGCGAAAGCGACGTCAAGGACCTGCCCCCCAGAATCACGACGCTGGGCCTCGACTGGGCGTACCTCCCCGGTCGCTGGTCAGCCGGGTTCAGCATCAACCACACCCCCGAGTTCACCACGGACAGCATCGACGGCGACGGCAAGCGAGAACTGAAGAAGCGCAACCAGGCCAAGCTGCTCGATCTGTACCTTCAGAAGTCATTCAGCGCTGCCGCAGAAGTTCGCCTGATTGCCAAGAACGTGCTCGCCATCGACAAAGACGAAGCCACGCGGAAATACAACGCTGACGGCAGCTTCAGCAGTTGGGAAAGCAAGACCGAAAGCTCGAAACCGACGATTTATCTGACCTTCGAGAGCCGTTTCTAGGAAAAACCATGTCCATTGCTCTTCACAGCCGTAGCTGGCACGTCTGGCTCGGCACCCTCCTCGCCGTGCCAATCTTCATCGTCGCCGCAACGGCGGTATTCATCGCACACAAGCAGCGTCTCGGCACCGAGGACCTTCGGGTGCCAGCAGGGTGGCTGCCCGGCTATCGTGGCGAGCGGCTAATGCCGCCGCGCCATGAGGCTCGCGCCACGCTAACGACTACCGCAGGCGAGACCTGGATTGGCACCACCGGCGGCCTGTACCGGCTCGACGGCAAACGACTGGTCGCGGTCGAGGCGCTCGCCGGGGTGCAAGTGCGCTCCCTTGCCGAGGCGGGATGGGGGAGCGTTGTCGCCGCGACCAAGAACGGCGTCTGGCACGAGCGGAAAGGCGATTGGCAGCGCCTTTACAAGGGTGACGCATGGAATGTCACCACCCGGCCCGACGGCAGCGTCGTCATTGCGATCAAGGAACAGGGCCTGCTGACCAGCACCGACGGACGCGACTGGCAGCCCGACGCGCCGCTGTCGGCAGCACTGACGACGCTCTCCATCGAGGCAGACGTGCACGGCGAAACGATCACGCTCGGCAAGGTGATCATGGACCTGCATACCGGCAAAGCCTTTTTCGGCAAGGAAGGCGAGTGGATCTGGATCGACCTGGTCGGCATCGCGCTGCTCCTGCTCGCGCTCACCGGCGTGTACTGCTGGTGGCGCGCCGAACGACGCAAGGCCGCACTGTGCGCTTCCTGAAATGGGACGTCGGTAAGCAAGGGGAGGATCATCGCTTTCTTGCTCTTGTCGCTGGCGGCCATCGGCTTGATCGTCGCGCTGCTCGCCGACGGGGGTTACACACTCCTGGCGCGACGACGACGGGAAGCTGCCGCGCGACCGTGGTCGCTGATCGTCACGGCGCGCGCCGAACACCCAGGCCACCTTGTGCGGCTGACACTGGCCGATCCGCGCGGCCGACGCCTGCCGGCATTCCGCGCCGGACAGCACCTCGGTTTGCAGGTGCCGGCCGGAGCCAACGGCGAGACGCTGCAGAGGGCCTACTCGCTGGCGGCGTGGAAGCCGTCACCGCGTGCCTACGAACTCGGAATCAAACGCGAGGAGAAGGGCGCCGTGTCGCGCTGGGTCTGGGATCAGCTGACCGTCGGAACGCAGGTCGTCGTCTACCCGCCAAAAGGCGACTTCGCACTGGACATCAGATGGCGCCAGCCATTGGTGCTGATCGCCGGCGGTATCGGCATTACGCCAATGCGGGCGATGCTGCATGCCAGACTGACAGCCGATACCGCCAACCCCGTATTTCTGTTCCACGCCGCCCGCAGCGCCGGCGAACTTCTCTATCGCGAGGAGTTCGAGTGGCTGGCCCAAGGCCATCCGGCGATCCAATACCGGCCAAGCGTTTCGCAGCCGGACCCCGTCTGGCCCCTGCCCTGCCGTCGAATCGATGCCGACCACATCACTCGATCCCTCGCAGCTGCCGGAGCCTCCCCCGGCGAGGCCCTCTTCTACCTGTGCGCCAGCCTGCCGATGATGGAATCACTGCGTGAAGGACTCACCGCCGCCGGGATCGCGCCGGGGCAAGTCCGTTGGGAAGCGTTCGGTGTGGATGCGGGCGGCACCTGCGGTCAGCGGCTGCGTGTCGTCAGGGATGGCCGAACGACCGACGTCGTGACGTCCGGCGAGCCGACACTGATGGCGACGCTGGAGGCCCACCGACTGGCTCCGGCGTCCAACTGCCGTGCCGGGACCTGCGGCGAATGCCGAATGCGTCTGCTGGCAGGCGAAGTTCGCTGCCTTGTCAGCCCCGGCGTCGCGCTGGCCGAAGACGAGTTTCTGCCCTGCATCTGCGCCGCACGCGGCGATCTCATCGTGGCTCATTGTTGAACCTCTGGAAAAAGAGTCAGGCGGGTACGCTGCCAAACACATCACTAGCCAAGCGTGCGGAAAACCCCTTCTTCGGTGACGATCCATTCCAGCCGCTGATCGTGCGATTCGGGTTCGATCGAGTCCAGGCGAGCCAGTTCGAAGCCGACGCCGATCGCCAGCGGGCGCGGCTGAAGTGACGCCAGCGTGCGGTCGAAATAGCCGCCGCCGTAGCCAATCCGATGGCCGGCGGCGTCGAAACCGTTGACCGGCAGCAGGATGGCCTGCGGGAAAACGAAATCACCGGCTGCCGGCGTCGGGATGCCGTAGCGATCGATCGTCATCGGCGTTTGCGGGGTCCAGGCGCGGAAGGCGAGCGGCTGCCTGGTCCCGACCACCACCGGCAAGAGGGCGGCGAAGCCTGGCTGCCGGGCGCGGATCCAGGTCTCGATCAGCGGTCTCAGGTCGGGTTCGTGTTTCTGTGGCCAGCAGAAAGCAACCATCATCGTCGCCAGTTCGGGCAGGCCGGCAGCCAGATGGGTACGCACGCGGACGCAGCCTGCGGACCATTCGTCGGTCGACATGGCGAGGCGTCTGGCGATCAGTTCGCGACGCAGCGCGTGCCGCTTGCCGTTACTGGCGACGGAACGCACAACAGCGTCAGCCGGCGTCAACGCAGTGGCCATGTGCTATCCTCGAACCCCGCTTTTTCCGGGAGTTCAGCTTAGCATGAAGCGTTATCGTGCAGTCGTCGCCTTGCTCGGGGTGCTGATGCTGTCGCCTTCGCCGGCGCTTGCGGCGAACGGCGACGAGCAGTTTTTCGCGGCGCGAGACGCCTACCGTGCCGGCGATCGCGGCAAACTCGAACGCGCTGCCACGTCGCTTGCCGGTCACGAGCTTGAAGCCTACGTCGACTACTGGCGGCTGATGCTCGACCTCAAGGACGGCGACGGTTCGGCGGTCGAAGCGTTCCTGATCCGGCACGACAACACCTACGTCGCCGAGAAGCTGCGGGTCGACTGGTTGCGTCAGCAAGGGAAAAAGCAGCAGTGGTCGACGTTCGACCGCGAATACCCGCGCTTGGTGCAACCTGAACAGGACCTCGTCTGCTACTGGCTACAGAGCCGGCGCGCGCAGGGAGACGTCAAAGCGGTCGACGAAGCACTGTCCATGTGGCTGACGCTGCTCGAACCTCCGGAAGCGTGCTATCCGGTGCTCGAAGCGCTGATCGTCAGCAAGCGCGTGCTTGCCGACGGGGTCTGGACGCGCATCCGGCGGCAGTTCGAGGCGAACAAGATGGCGGCAGCCAGCTACAGCATGAATTATCTGCCGCCGAGTCAGACGCCGGAGAAGAAGGTCGTGCAGGCGGTGATCGACTCCCCGCTACCGTGGCTCCTCAAGCTGCCGGGTGACTTTGCGGGCAGTCGCATGCAGCGCGAGCTGGCGGTGCTCGCCGTCCAGCGAGTCGCGCGTAACGAACCACGGCTGGCGGCGGATCAGCTCAAACGGATCGCGCCTTCGCTGACTGCCGGCGAGAGGGCTTGGGCGTGGAGCCAGATCGCCTATCAGGGCGCGCAGCGGCACTTGCCGGAGGCGATGGAGTGGTATCGGCAGGCGGGCGACCTTCCGCTCTCCGACGACGTGGCGCAGTGGAAAGTGCGTGCTGCCCTGCGCGCCCACGACTGGGGCAGCGTGCGCAGTACGATCGAGCGCATGCCGCCATCTCTGGCGTCGCAGCCGGCGTGGGTGTATTGGCTGGGCCGAGCCTACCGCGCCGGTGGGATGGTCGAAGAAGCCAATACGCAATTCGCGAAGATCGCCGGCCAGCCGGATTTCTACGGCACACTGGCCAACGAGGAACTGGGTCAGGCGACGATGACGCCTCCGAGAGCGGCTGCGCCGACGCGCGAAGAGACACTGCAAGTGCAGGCGAATCCCGGCGTGCAGCGGGCGCAGGCGTTTTTCCGCCTCGGTCTGCGGGCGGAAGGCGTCAAGGAGTGGAACTTCGCGCTGCGCACGATGAGTGACCGCGAACTGCTTGCCGCGTCCGAGATCGCACAGCGCGCCGGGATGTACGACCGAGCGATCGCCGCGGCCGACCGTACGCGGAACGAACACGACTACTCCCTGCGTTATCTGGCTCCTTACGGCGAACAGGTGCGGCCGGCGGCACGCAACCAGGTGCTCGACGACGCGTGGGTTTATGGCCTGATGCGTCAGGAGAGCCGTTTTGTCACCAGCGCCCGTTCGCCGGTCGGTGCTTCCGGCCTGATGCAGCTGATGCCGGCGACCGCGAAATGGGTCGCCAACAAGCTCGGTCTCAAGGATTTTCAGCCGAACCGCGTCAACGATACCGACCTCAATCTGTTGCTCGGTACCACCTACATGCGGCTGGTTCTCGACAGTCTCGACAATCATCCGGTACTGGCGTCGGCCGCGTACAACGCCGGCCCCGGCCGGGCGCGCCGCTGGCGCGCCGAACGGCCGCTCGAGGGCGCGATCTACGCCGAAACGATTCCCTTCAACGAAACGCGTGATTACGTCAAGAAGGTAATGAACAACTCCGTCTATTACGCTGCCCTGTTCGACGGCAGGCCGCAGACGATCAAGAACCGGCTGGGAGTCATTCCACCGCGCACCGGCGGCGAGCCGAAGGGTGAAGAATTACCTTAGAATGACGGCTTTACGACCTCGTTTCTGGATGGGCAGGGGAGCATGGAACTCGAGAAGGTACTGTTGATTGGCGGCAGCGGCTTCATCGGCGGCTGGGTGGCAAGCGCCCTTTCCGAACGGGGCGTGCGGGTAACCGTGGCGACGCGTCACCTCGAAAACGGCAAGAAGCACGCGCTACTGCCCATGGTCAATGTCGTCGAAGCCAACGTCAATCACCCTGAGGCGCTCGCCGGCCTGATGCGTGGCCACGATGCGGTAATCAACCTGGTCGGCATCCTCCACGACGGCGACTCGCGCCTGCCCTACGGCAAGGGGTTTGCAGCCGCGCACGTTGAACTGCCGGCGAAGATCGTCACCGCAATGAAGGAAACCGGCGTCCGCCGGCTGCTGCACATGAGCGCGCTGCGCGCCGCGATCAAGGGTCCATCCGAGTATCTGCGCTCGAAGGGCGAAGGCGAAGCAATCGTCCTGGCGGCCAAGGACGACCTGGACGTCACGATTTTCAGGCCGTCGGTCGTTTTCGGCCCCGATGACGCGTTCCTCAACCTGTTCGCCAAGCTGATCAAGCTTGCTCCCGTGCTGCCGCTGGCGGCCGGGTCAGCCCGCTTCCAGCCGGTTTATGTGGGCGACGTGGCGCGAGCTTTCGTCGACTCGCTGCGTGATCTCTCGACGTTTGGCCAGACCTACGAACTGTGCGGACCGAAGGTCTACACCCTGCGCGAAATGGTCGAGTACACCGCGCGTCTCGTCGGCAAACGGGCACGCATCGTCGATCTGGGAACCGGTGGCTGGGCCTACTTCCAGGCCGGCGTCATGTGGTTGCTGCCGAAGCCGCCCTTGTCTCCCGACAACCTGCGATCGATGGAAGTCGATAGCGTCAGCGACGGTTCGCACGATTATCCCGGATGGCGGCCGGTGTCCCTCGAAGCCGTGGCGCCGACGTATCTCTCGCCCGGCGAACTGGTGCAGCTGCGTCTCGACCGCTATCGCTATCGGGCCGGACGCTGAGAACGACCGGGTCGCCGAATCCGAAAACCGCCGGGACAAAGACGAACGATTGCCCGGTCTTTCACCCGGCGTCCTTGCCGCGCACGTCAAATTCGACTTTCCACGGCGCCTCGCCGCCGTGCGGTAGCGCTTCGAGTTCGAGGGTTCCGGCTTCGGTGACGCGGGCGTGCAAGCGGACGCGAACCACCTCGCCCGCGGCACGCCCGGCGCTGGCCAGCGTCGTACGAATTTCTTCGAGCTCCTGAAGTTCGTCGCTGCCCCAGTCGTCGAGCAGCGTACCGACCTGATCGAGCCGGCGGACCGACGAGCCGAAGAACCGAAAACGCACTTCCTCGCCGACCACCAGGCCAAACTCCTGCGTCGGCAGCGCCGCCTCACTTCCTTCCTCCATGCCGAACGGCGCCAGACACAAGGCCTGTACCGGCGGCTCGATCCCGGGTACCGCCGGCATCGCCGATTCGACCGCAACGTAGTACGCGCGTGCGGTGCCGCCGCGAATGCGCACGCCACGGCCGCGACGCACATACCCGTAATAGGCGGCTCCGCGCGCGACCGCGAGGTCGAGGTCGGCCCCGCCAAGGCGGCGCGCTGGCGGCGAATGCTCCGCCGCGAGCCAGGAGTTGATCGTCGCCAGCATTCGTTCGACGAGCAGTTCGGACTTGAAGACGCCGCCATTGAACAGGACGGCGGTGGGGTGGAGGAAACTGGCACCCGCCGGGAGCTGGCGGCCGAAGCCCTCGAGGTCGTTGGTCGCGGTGAGCTGACGAGCCAGGAACGCGGCCAGGTGGCGGGTAATCGCCGCGTCCTGCGCGTAGGGAAGTCCGAGTTGCGTCAGGCCGCCGCGGCCGCGGCCTTGTGGGCGATCGGCGATCGTCGCCGGCGGAAAGAAGCCGGCGAGCAAGTTCGTCGCGACGTCCTCGCGAGTCAGTTCGCTGCGCAACGAACCGCCGATCAACTTGGCGCCGCGACTGGGGACGACCACTGGCACCGCCGTCCGTTCGACGTCGCCGAGCAGCGCTTCCTTTGCCGTGCGGCAGGCGTGAGTCAGTGCGCGCAGTTGCCAGGCGTCCAGTTTGCTACCCTGCGCCGCCAGCTTGCCGTTGATCAGGTAGGCCAGCGCCAGATCCATATTGTCGCCGCCGAGCAGGATGTGCTCGCCGACGGCGACCCGATGTAGCTCGAGGTTGCCTTCGCGTTCGAGAACGGCGATCAGCGAGAAGTCGCTGGTCCCGCCGCCGACGTCGACGACGAGAATGACGTCGCCCGGGCGCACTTGTCGCCGCCAGCCGCCGCCGCTTTTTTCGATCCAGCTGTAGAGCGCCGCCTGCGGCTCCTCGAGCAGGATCATCCGCTCGCAGCCAACGGCGCGCGCCGCCTCGGCGGTGAGTTCGCGTGCCGCCGGGTCGAACGAGGCCGGAATGGTGACGACAACGTCCTGGTCGACAAAAGGCGCTTCCGGGTGCGCCTCGTCCCAAGCGGCGCGCAGGTGCTGCAGATAATGCAGCGACGCTTCGAGCGGCGACAGACGGACAAGATCGGCAGGCGCGTCGACCGGCAGAATCGCAGCGCGACGATCGACCCCGGCGTGGCAGAGCCAGCTTTTCGCACTTGATACCAGCCGGATAGGCGTCGCCGCACCGTGGCGACGCGCCATTTCACCGACCACGGACTCCTGATCGGCCGTCCACGGCAGGCTGACGTCTCCCGCCGCCAGCTCGCTCGCGTGCGGCAGATAGATGAAAGACGGTAGCAGCGCCAGTGCTTCGACGGTACCGGGAGCGGTCAGCTGCGGGATCGGCAATACGTCGAGCGCCACCTGCTCGCCTTCGCTGGCGGCCAGGTCGACCCTCGACAGCGCACAATGCGTCGTTCCCAGATCGATGCCGATGGCAAAGCGCGCGTCGCTCATAGTTCGACCTCAGCCGGAGTAAGGATCGACAGTTCGTGGCTGCGTGAGACTTTCGGCAGTCGCATGTCGACGACGCGCCAGCCGCGATGCGTCAGACTGCCGGCGAACGGTGGCTGGCCGACGACGTTGCCGGTGATGCGCACGGCCGCGGCGTCGAAGCCAGCCGGCAGCGTGATCCGCGCGCCCTCGGCTTCGTCGCGCACCGGCGCGATCGTAAAGTTCTCGCGCAGCACCTTGCGGCACCCTTCATGGACGACGCGCGCGGCAGCACCGATGTCGGCGTCGCCGTAACCCGCAACGTCCTCTTCAAGGAAGTCAACAAAGCGTGCTTCGCGCTGCAGCAGTCCGAGCAGCTGCAGCGCGCCGTCTGGCGCCGCCTCGACCAGCGGCGAGACGACCGCGACTGGCGCCGACACCGGTGCCGACGGCTCGGTGCGTGCCTGGCCAGCGCGTAACGCGTGCACGCGGGTGGCGAAACCACGGTCGGCAACGATCGCGACGAAGGTGCGACACGCCAGCGAAAGACGGCTCAAGAGAGACAGGGAATCAGGTTTCATGCGGGTTCCAGGTGTCAGAGAGGGACGGGGCGACAAGGCGTTGCGCCCGGCGGGGAGAGTTCTCGCCGCCGATCGCGACCGGCGTCCTGTTCGGGTTGGACGGTCGACAGTCGAAATAACGGGTTACTGACGAGACGAGGCGAATTCTGTTGCGGCGCAATATAACGCATTCCGCGCCTGTCGGGTAGGCTCACGGACGCAGGGTCGCTTTGCCCTGCACTAGGCGCCGAGCGCTTCGCGCCAAGGCGGCGCCCATCGCCGGCGCGGCTCGACCCTGTTCTGGCAGGAGTGCCTCGTGTTCGGCGCTACCTGGAGGCGCCAGAGGCCATCCTTGGCGTGCAGGGTTCCGGGGATCAGCGCAGCAGATGCAGCTTGAAGTGCCCCTTGATGAATTCCTGGAAGGTCTCGACCCCTTTCAGCGCAATCTGCAGTCGCCCCAGTTCCATCATGCTCAGATGTTCGAGCGGAATGTAGTTGTCGGGTTTGCGACCTTCACGTACGGCCTCGACTTGGCCGCGCAAACGCATCAGGACCAGGAAGTCGAAACTTTCGGCGACATTGTCGGCCAGCTTTTTGTTGAGGACCTTGTCCTTAACCAGCATCTCCAGGCGCTGGTGGGTGTTGCCGGTGAGCTTTCCGGCCTGGATCGCCAGCGCTTTCACCCCCTCGGAAAGGGCGAAGATGCCGGCTTTCTTGATTTCCAGCATGCCCGAGTGTTCGCCGTCCTTTTCGCCCTTGATGCGGCCGAACCAGCCAATCGGTGGCGCGAAGCGAAGGGTGTTCTCGACC
Source organism: uncultured Candidatus Accumulibacter sp. (assembly GCA_964420975.1). Classification (GTDB taxonomy): domain Bacteria; phylum Pseudomonadota; class Gammaproteobacteria; order Burkholderiales; family Rhodocyclaceae; genus Accumulibacter. The sequence goes on along the minus strand of CAYQVH010000002.1, from coordinate 238,338 downwards.
ATCCGCATGAGGAACAGTTTGTCCTGCTGGACGTGTTTGTAGACCTGATTCTTCAGCTGTTGCTCGAACGAGGGGTCGCCGTAAATCGTGCGAATGTCGACGAAGGTCCCACAACTCAAGACGTGGTTCGGTGTCGGCGCGCGCAGCCAGCGGTTGATCTGCTCGCGCCACTTGCCCAGGCTGCGTCGCCACTCCTTGTTGTTGGCCATGATCCCCCCTGGGCACGGCGGGACGCCGATGGCGATCAGCGAGTCGATCAGTTGCCCGGAAAAGTCTTCGAGCGTGCGGACCTGATCGGCGTCGAGGTCGTCGCCATAGACCAGCGCATTGTCCTGGTCTGTCAGCAGCGTCTGCTCGCCGCGGCCTTCGCTGCCGAGGACGACGACGGCGAAGGGCTCGGGCAGGTTGGCAAAGTTCGCCGCGCGTAACAGATGAATCAGCCGCAGAAGGATCTGGTCGTTGAGGTGCGCGATCATGCGCACCATGTCACGCGTGCTGCTGCCGGCGGCGGTCAGATGCAGGACGAGACCCTGAATGCGCGAGTAGACCGCCTTGACTTCCTCGACACTGCCGGCGCGTTCAATGTCAAGAACCAGTTGGTGCGGCGAATGCGACTGCAGGCGGATGATGTCACTGTCGGTGATGATTCCCGAGAGCCGTCCCTTGCCGTCGACGACGGCGAGACGATGGATGTTCTGCCGCGACATCAGATACAGCGCCTCGTAGAGGGCGGCGTGTTCGTCGATCACGGTCAGCGGGCTGTTCATGATGTCGCGCACTGCCAGCGCCGACGGGTCGGCGCCGCGCGCGACGACCTTGTTGCGCAGATCGCGGTCGGTCATGATCCCGGTCGGCAACTTGCTTTCGCAGACGACGACGCTCGAAATGTTCTGCTCGCGCATCGTCTGCACGACGGCCACCAGAGCGTCGTCAGGAGCGCAGGTGACGACAGTTCGCTGACAGAAGTCACGTACCGGACGAAAAAACTGGCCCTCTACAGCCATCGCTTGCAGCTCCTTGTTGGGGGATCTATCGGTCGTGCCAGGGCGCGCCAGACGCCGCGCATTGTAGCACTGGCAAACCCTGGACGCGTCCCGGCTATGACGGTTGGCAGACGCCGGAGCGCGCGGCGGGAGGCGGTGGCTTAGGCGAAGCGAACGCGTCGCCGACAAATCGTCAGCGGCCCTCGCCGGTGCGCCGCGGACGGCCCTTCGAGCCTTCCCGATGCCGCGCCGCCTTGGCAATCAGGTGCGCCGTTACCGGCGCCGAGAGCACGAGGAACAAGGCGATGGCGAGTTCGTGCAGACTGAGGTGGCCGACGACCTGGGTCGAAAAGTAGATCGACGAAGCAAGCAGGAGGGCGCCGACCCCGAGCGTCGTCGCTTTCGTCGGGCCGTGCAGGCGGGTCATCAGGTCTGGCAGGCGCGCCAGTCCAACCGATCCAAGGAAGACGAAAACTCCGCCGACGACGATGAGCACGGCGACCAATGCCTCGCTGACCGCACTCATTCGATGAGATCTCCACGCAGCAGGAACTTGCACAGCGCGACAGTGCCGACAAAGCCGAGCAACGCCAACAACAGGGCGACCTCGAAAAACGCCGTACTGGCGGTGTGGATGCCGTAGAGAACAAGCAAGGCGATCGCGTCAATGCCCAGCGTATCAAGGGCGAGCACCCGGTCGCTGGTGTCCGGTCCGCGCAAGAGCCGGTAGAGGGCAAGCAGGATCGCCGCGCCGACCAGGACGAAAGCGACTTCGAGTGCGGAACTCAGCATGGAAAGATCTCTCGCAGCGGTCGTTCGTAGCGCTCCTTGATTTCGCGCGCCAAAGCCTGGGGGTCGGGCGCGTCGAGGGCATGAACCAGCAGCATCCAGCGTTGCCGATCGACGTCGATGGAGACCGTGCCCGGGGTCAGCGAGACGACGCTGGCGAGCACGGTGATGACGAAAGGGTCGCGCAGATCGAGCGGGACTTCGACGAAGGCCGGTGACAAGCGGTGGACCGGCCCAATCACCTGGCGCGCGACACGCAGGTTGGCGCTCAGCAGATCGGCGATGAAAACTGCCAGAAAGCGCAGGCTGCGCCAGGAGAGAACGACACGCGGCGGGGTGGGCCAGAAAGCCAGCGTCAGAGGCGGTACGGCGAGGGCGATGACGACACCAAGGACGATCAGCCCCAAGGAGGCGGCGTTGGTGATCAGCAGCCAGACCACGAAGACGGTCAGCGCCAGACCGGGACGGGGCAGCAGTCGCTTCATCGGACTTCCCGCAGGCGGGATCGTGGCGCCTGTCCGAGAACGCTGGCGACGTAGGCCCCTGGCGAGTGCAACTGGCTGGCGGCGCGACCGGCGTAGGCGGCGAGCGGCTCGGCGACGACGGCGAGCAGCGGACCAGCGGCGACGAGCAGCAGCGTCGCAACGGTCATCGTCGGTGGCAGCGGATTCGCCGCGGGGCGAGCCATCGCCTGATGCTTCCAGACGAGCAGGCAGCCATTGCGAGCGAGAGCGATCATGACCAGAAAGCTGGCCGCCAGGAGCACCGTCCACAGCGCCGGGGCGCCGGCGACGCCGCGTAGCGCGCCGAGCAGCATGACCTTGGCGATGAAGCCCGAGAACGGCGGCAGCCCTGCCACGCTGACCGCAGCGACGAGAAAGCAGAGGCTGAGCCAGGTCGCCGGCGGCGCTCCCGAAGCGAAGCGATCGCCCGCCTCGCCGCGCTGTTCGGCGACCGCTCCGGCAAGCAGGAAAAAGGCGGCACCGGCGAGCGTCGACTGCACCAGATAGTAGATCGCCGCGGCGTCGACAGCGACGCTCGCTTGCGCCGGGACGATCAGCAGCGTTCCCGCCGAGAGCAGCACCAGCCAGGCGGCGAGCGCCTGCAACCGAGTCGCGACGACGACGCCGACCGCCGCCAGCGCGATCGTCGCCATCGCCAGCACCGGCAGCCAAGGCTTGAGCAGGTCGGGAAGCGCCGGATCGAGTGCCACCGTTTGCAGGCGCAGGAGCGCGACGATACCCACCTTGGTCATGATCGCAAACAAGGCAGCGACCGGCACCCCCGCCGCGGCGTAGGTGTGCGGCAGCCAGAAACACAGCGGCAGCAAGCCGGCCTTGAGCGCGAAGACGACGACGAGCAGCATCAGCGCCAGTCGCACCAGACCCTGATCGCCGCCGCTGAGCACCAGCCGCTGCGCCAGATGCGCCAGGTTCAGCGTCCCCATCGTTCCGTACAGCAGGCCGAGGCCGATCAGGAAAATCGCCGAGCCGACGAGATTGAGGACAACGTAGCCGAGCCCGGCGCGCGTTCTCGCCAGACCGCCGCCGTGGGCGAGCAGAGCGTAGGAGGCGAGCAGCATGACCTCGAAGAAGACGAAGAGATTGAAAAGATCACCGGTCAGAAAGGCGCCACAAAGGCCAAACAGCTGCAACTGAAAAAGCGGATGGAAATGCTGCCCGGCATCGTCGAAACCGGAACTCGCGGCAAGCAGCGCGAGCAGGCCGAGAACCGCCGTCAGCAGGACCATGGCCGCCGCCAGGCGGTCGACGACGAGAACGATCCCGTACGGCGCTGGCCAGTCGCCGAGCGCGTAGACGCGCAGCATGCCGTCGTCGGCGAGCACCGCCAGCCAGCCGGTGACGGCGACCAGCAGCCCCCCCGCGCCGAGGCCGATCACGCGTTGCACCGTCATCCGGCGCCAGGCCAGTTGCAGCAAGGCCGCGAGAAACGGGATCAGTAGCGGCAGTATCGGCGCCTGCGCCTGCATCAGCGTTTTCCTTTCGCGTCGACGTCGTCGCTTCCCGACTCGGCGAGTGCGCGCAGCGCCAGCATGGCGAGATACGCCGTCATCCCGAAGCCGATCACGATCGCCGTCAGCACCAGTGCTTGCGGCAAGGGATCGGTGTAACTCCCGCCGGGGTGAATCAGGGGCGGCTGGTCGAGGCGCAGGCGACCACTGGCAAAAAGAAAGAGATTGACGGCGTACGAGAGCAGCGTCAGACCGAGCAGAACCGGAAAGGTGCGCGCCCGCAGGACGAGGAAGACGCCGCAACTCGTCAGCACCGCGATGGCGATCGCCAGCAGACCTTCCATCAGCGGTTCCCCGGTTCGGTCGTCATCGGGAGTGGTGAGCGCTTCATGTCGTTCTGGCATCTCCGGCGTGAGACAAGCGCCCCAGTCCGGCGAGGACGGTGACGACGACGGTCACGACGACGACGTAGACGCCGAGATCGAAGATCATCGCCGACGCGAGTTCGACGTCACCGATCAGCGGCAAGCGCAGCCGAGCGTGGGTGCTGGTCAGGAAGGGGTAACCGAACGGCCAGCTGGCGAGGCCGACGCCCGCCGCCAGCAATAGTCCGAGTGCGAGCAGCCGCACCGGATCCTTCGGCAGCCGCGGTTGCGCGAAGGCGATGCCGCCGGCGAGGTACTGCATGATCAGCGCGACGCTGGTGATCAGGCCGGCAACGAAGCCGCCACCGGGCAGGTTGTGGCCGCGCAGGAAGACGTAGATCGACACCGTTAGCGCCAGTGGTAGCAAGGGCTGAACGAGCATCTTCAGAAACAGCGGCTGGGAATCGGCCGCCCAGCGCCGCCCGTCGGCGTCGGTTGCCGGCGCAACCAGTGTCAGGCGGTCGAGCAGGGCGTGCGAGGCAAGCGCGACCATGGCCAGGACGGTGATCTCGCCGAGCGTATCGAAGCCGCGGAAATCGACCAGAATCACGTTCACGACGTTGCTGCCGCCGCCGCCGGGAAGTGCTTGCTGCAGGTAGTAGCCGGCGATCGAGTCGGCCGGCGAGAGCATCATCTGCAGCGCGACCAGACCGAGTCCGCCGCCACAAAGCAGCGCCAGCACGAGGTCGCGGATCAGTCGTCCGGCACTGCTCTGCGGCGCGTGCCGCGGCGGCAGGTAGTAGAGGACGAGCAGCATGAGGACAATCGTTCCCAGTTCGACGGCGAGCTGGGTCAGCGCCAGATCCGGCGCCGACAGCCGTGTGAAGCTCAGGGTGACGACGATGCCGACGACGCTGACCAAAATCAGCGCCAGCAGACGCTCGCGGTGCAGCGCCGTGGCGCCGACGCTGCCCAGCAGCAGGACGAGCAAGGCGACGACGGCGACCTCGTCGATCGGCTGACCTGGCATGCGGGCGCCGTTCGTCGTTCCCGAGAAAAAGGCCCAGCCGCCGGCGACGAGGGTGAAAGCGAAGAGCAGCGCGCAATAGCGTTGCAGTGAGCGGTTGTCGATCAGGCCGAGCAGGCGGCGAGCCGTTCCTGCCAACTGGCGGTAAAGTCGTACAAACACGGTTCGTGGGCGCATCTCGGGCAGTTGCTTTTGCCAGGCGTACAGCGGGCGGCGCAGCGCATAGATCAGGGTGCCGCCAGCGAGGGCCAACAGGCTCATCAGGAACGGCGTGTTGAAACCATGCCAAAGAGCGAGGGTGAACGCCGGGAGCGGTTCCTGCAGCGCGGCGCCGGCGGCGGCTTCGAGCAGCGGTCGAACGGTGTAGCCGGGAACGACGCCGACCAGCAGGCAGCCGAAGACGAGCAGCGCGATCGGTGCCCGCATCAGCGGTGGCGGTTCATGCGGCTGTCGCGGCAGGTTGACCGGTTCGCCGTTGAAAAAAACGTCATGTACGAAACGCGCCGAATAGGCGACGCCTAGCATGCCGGCAATCGTCGCCAGCAGCGGCAGCCCCCACCCCAGCGGTTCGAACGGCGGGTGACTGAGCGTCTCGGCGAAAAACATCTCCTTGCTCAGGAAACCGTTGAGCAGCGGTACGCCGGCCATCGCCGCCGCGGCGAAGATCGCCAGCGTGGCGGTGATCGGCATGACGCGAAACATGCCGTTTACCCGGCGCATGTCGCGCGTCCCGCACTCGTGGTCGATGACGCCGGCCGCCATGAACAGCGACGCCTTGAAAATCGCGTGATTGATGAGGTGGAAAATGCCGGCGACCACCGACAGGCGGCTGTCAAGGCCGAAAAGGAGCGTGACTAGGCCGAGCTGGCTGATCGTCGAATACGCCAGAAGCCCCTTGAGGTCGTTGCGGAAGAGCGCGATCGCTGCGCCGTAGAGGAGCGTGACGGCGCCAGTGCCAGCCACCACCCAAAACCACAGGCTGCTGCCACCAAGCGCCGGGTAAAGACGGGCGAGGAGAAATACGCCGGCCTTGACCAGGGTCGCCGAGTGCAGATACGCCGAAACCGGTGTCGGCGCCGCCATCGCGCTCGGCAGCCAGAAGTGGAAAGGAAACTGCGCCGACTTGGTAAACGCGCCGAGCAGAATCAGCAGCAAGGTCGGCGCATACAGCGGGTGAGCGTGAATCTGCGGGCCCGCCGCAAGAACGGCGGACAGTTCGTAACTACCGGCGATATGGCCCAAAAGCAGGATCCCCGCCAACAGTGCGAGGCCACCGCCGCCGGTGACCGCCAGCGCCATCCGCGCGCCGATGCGCGCGGCGTACTTTTCACTGCGGTAGGCGACAAGAAGAAACGACGAGAGGCTCGTCAATTCCCAGCAGACGAGCAGCAGTAGCAGGTTCTCCGCCAGCACGACGCCGAGCATCGCCGCCATGAACAGCAGCAGCAGCGAAAAGAAGCGCCCCAGGCGATCGCTGGCCGGAAGGTACCAAACGGCATAAAGAACGACCAGCAGGCCGATGGCGCAGATCAACAGCCCAAAGAGCAGGCTGAGTCCGTCGAGTCGCAGAGTGACGTGAAGACCGTAGCTCGGTAGCCAGGGCAGGCGGAAGAACTCGCTCTGCCCGGTGAGGACGCCCGGCGCCAGCGCGAGCAGCAGCGCCAGGCAGGTCGCCATCACCGCCGCCGCCGCCCACGCCGCCGCCTGCCGTCCGAAGCGCTGCAGGAACCAGGGCAGCGCGAAGCCGGCGAAGGCGGTCGCCGGAATCGCGGCGAGCAGGAGACTCGAGTTCAACGTCCGCTCGCACGACAGGCAACGGCGAGGACGGCGCCGGGCGGCGCGGGCGAGCTGACGGCGTGCGTCTCGGGTGAGGTGTGCGACATCGGTGGGTCCAGTGAAGAGACGTCCCATGACCGGGAGCAAACCAGCGACGCCGTGTCCACTCGGCGCCACCAGCCAGCGGCAGATGATGGCGCAAGCGCTGCCGGTACGCAATCGTCGTTCGGCGGCAGGCTCACTACCTATCGCTTTTGATCTGATCTCTCAGAGTTATCACGTAATGAGTTGAGCAGTCATGGGAAAGCTGGAGAAATTCGCGAAAGAAATTGGTCGTAGCCTGGAGGAGGCGCTTCCTGGGATACGCAAGACGATCCTGAAGAAGCTGCCGCTGGCGGTTGCGGCGATGATGGAAGCCCGCACGCCGAACACGATGGAGTTGTCGACGCTGCTGCCTCGGGACACGGAGCGCGCGGACATGCGGGAGCAGTGGCTTCGGCGATTGGTGTGCTGCAGGAGGCCGGCCATCCCGAGCCCTGGATCATCGCGATGGATGCTCCGCCCAACCGGGCCGCGGTCAAAGACTACGGCGCGCGCCGGGCCATCGAACCGATGTTCTCGGACTTCAAGAATCGTGGCTTTCGCTTGGAAGATACCCAGCTCGAAGCGCCCAAGCGTCTCGATTGCCTGATCCTGATCAGGGCACTGGCGATGTACTGGGGTGTCCGGGCCGGGCAGGAAGACGCCCGGAGCCACCCGACCGTCACCGAAAAAAGCGCGTAAACCGATCGATCCCAACCATTGGTCCGTCCGCAAGGCCTACCGAAGCGCCCTCTCCTGGTTCAAATGGGGTCTCCGCCTCCTGTTGAGACGCGCGGCTAGCGCATTGCCTCTGCCCAAGTTCTTCCAACGGGCCGAAACATGATAGGTGGTGAAGCGGCGGCCCCGTGGCTAATGACGTGGGAAGTGATCGCCGTTAAACTTCCGAGCGGAGAACCCATGCCCAGAGCCGATTTAATCGTCAATCTTGTGCGGGCGGGCAGCCAGGGCGATCAGAACTTGTTCCGGTCGACCGTGGAAGCCATGGCCGCAGAAGAGCGCGCAAAACACCATAACCAGCTGGCGGATAGGCTAGAGGCTAATCTGCGTGCGGCGAATGCGCGTCCAAAGGTGGCCGAGGTAGTTCGCAGCTATGAGGGTGGACATGGCGGGCTTCTGTACGAAATCGAGCCGCGCCGGACATTGGGATCCATGCTACTGCCCTCGGACGTGCTCAAGGCGTCGTCGGAGCTGATCGAGGAACAACAGCGGCGCGACATCCTGCGTTCATACGGCTTGGAGCCAAGGCATCGGGTGCTGCTCTCTGGCCCTCCGGGTAATGGCAAAACGACACTGGCCGAAGCCATCGCGCAGGAGTTGATGGTTCCGCTGTTTGTCGTACGTTATGAGGCAGTCGTTGGCAGTTTTCTCGGTGAAACAAGCGGCCGCCTGAAACGGTTGTTCGACTTTGCCAGGACGCATCAGTGCGTCCTGTTCTTCGACGAATTCGACACCCTTGGTAAGGAGCGGGGCGATACCCACGAGACCGGGGAAATCAAGCGGGTCGTCAGCTCCCTACTCTTGCAGATCGACGGGTTGCCTAGCCACGTGGTGGTCGTGACGGCCACCAACCATGCCGAGTTGCTCGACCGGGCCGTCTGGCGCCGGTTCCAGCTGCGACTGAATCTGCCCGGCCCAACCACGGAGCAGAGGACGGCTTGGTTCGAGCGATTCCAGGAGCGTCTGGGGACGTCGCTCGGCATGTCACCTAATACGCTCGCTACGAAGCTCAAGGTAAGCAGTTTTTCGGATCTCGAACAGTTCAGCGAGGATGTCCATCGGCGGTATGTTCTGTCGCTGCCGAATGCGGACTTTTGCGCTGTTATCAACAATCGCCTAGAACAATGGAAGAACAGGGTGTCGTCTGACGCCTAGTCCGGCACGACGACAGGTGCCGGATGAGAGAACAACAACGACCACTCCTACTATTTCCACGCCCCACTTCATCCGAACGGGAAAAGCGTACCCCGGGTTGGGCACAAGTCCATGTTCCGCCGGCACAACGTCAGGCGGAAAGACTCACCCCGAAATTTGATACGTTGCAATCGGCTTTCGACGCCCGGCGGATACAGCTGCAAGCCGCTGCGCCGACGGATGATCCGGATCTGGTCGTGGTCTTCGAGACAGTGGGCTCGGTGGAGAATTTCATCGGGGCAGTGCAACGAACGCCTGGTCTGGAATGGCTGCTTGAGGCCGATGAGGTCGGTGTTGAGCCAGATGATTACTTCTACGATCAGCATGATCGCGAGAAAGCTCTGGATGGGCGAATCTACCTCCTTGGCAGCAACCAGCAGGCACTTGCCGAAGTCATCAGTCTCTGGAATCGCTACAAGGCTGACCAGCGAGTCAAACTGGAGCACGGGCTGGGCAAGTGGAAGGATGTTTTCAAGCACTTGCGCGACGTTCGCTTCTGGGGCATCCAGGACCGAATCGGGCCGGACGTCCGCGAATACTGGGAAAGCGGGCTGGCGATCGACGAAGAGGCGATTCGGTTCGAGGTGGAAGCGTGGTGCTATTCTTCCACCGACAAGAATAGCCGCACGGCAGCAGACCTGTCGCGCCTCGTGAGCGAGATTGGTGGGCGCACACTGAGTACGGCGCTGATCCAGGATATTGCGTACCACGGTTTCCTGGTCGAGATATGCCAGCGTCGGGGGTACGCAGTCTGCTCAGCGAGAATCCTCCTACCTTGGTCCAGTCCGAGCGAGTGATGCTTTTTCGGCCGCGCGGCCGGGCATTGGCCCTGCCGGATGGTGATGAGCTTCGACTACCTGGTGTTGACGGGTCAAGCCGGGCGTCCTCTGGCCAGCCAGTAGTCGGACTGCTTGACGGTTTGCCCCTCCAGAACCATCCGCTGCTCGCCGGGCGCCTTTCCGTCGATGACCCAGATGGATGGGAGTCCGACTACCCGGCAAGGGATCGGGGTCATGGAACAGCCATGGCATCGCTGATTCTGTATGGCGAACTGGATGGCCCCAGGGTGCCATTGGCCAAGCCTGTGTACGTGAGGCCGATCATGCGTCCCGATCCGGCCGATTCGCGGGTGCCAAGGCTGGAAACGACGCCAGACAACGTTTTGCTCATCGATCTCGTACATCGGTCGGTGAAGCGGATGTTCGACGGAGAGAGCGATGGACCTGCCGCCGCACCGACAATCAAGGTGATCAACCTGTCCGTCGGTGACTTGCTCAAGCCGTTTGACACCGATCTATCTCCATGGGCGCGGCTTCTAGACTGGCTCGCGTCCAAATACCAGGTGCTTTTCGTCGTTAGTGCGGGCAACTTGCCTGCACAACTTACCCTGTCGATACCACGGGGTACCTTCTCCACGCTGTCAGCCGACGAGCGGCAGCGGCACGCAGTCTCTGCTCTCGTCGCTGAGTCGGTGGGCCGCCGACTGTTGACCCCCGGCGAATCGATCAATGCCATCACGGTAGGATGTGTGCATGCCGACAGCTCGACATTCGTGCGGGCCGCAGATCGCTACGATCTATTCCCTGACCGAGGGATATCGCCATACTCCTGCATCGGTCACGGTTTCCGGCGAGCGGTCAAGCCGGACCTCCTGATGCCCGGTGGACGGGCACTTTATCGCGAACGGTACACCGGCGATCCAGGCGTTACCGATCTCCAGATGATCAACACCTCTGCTGCGCCTGGACACCGGGTCGCTGCCCCGCCGGATCCTGGAGGCCATAATACGAAATATGCTCGGGGTACAAGCAACGCGACTGCCCTCGCCACGCGCGGGGCTGCACAGGCCCATGTGGTGATCGAGGTATGCGCGCTGGTAGTCCTGATCGCCTTCCCGATCGCTTGGATGCCGTTCTACTGAAGGCCCTGCTGGTTCATGGGGCCGAGTGGGGAGACCTCGAAGCTCAAATCATCAACGCTCGACCGGAAATCGAAGACAGGAGGCAGCGGCAAAGCTTGGTAACGCGTTTCGTCGGCTACGGTCGGGCCGATATTTACCGGGCGATCACCTGTACGGAACAACGTGCGACCCTTATTGGGACCGGGGAGCTGAGGGACGGCGAGGCACTCGAATTCAGGGTTCCGCTGCCGCCCAGCCTCAACGCACAAGTGACGAAGCGCCGCTTGACTATCACCCTGGCATGGATGTCACCGGTCAACCCGAGACACGCGAAATATCGAGCAGCACGTCTGTGGATCAAGCCACCCGGCGGTGATTTCAGCGTCTCCCGGATCAATTGTGACTGGCAGCAGGTTCGGCGTGGCACGGTGCAGCACGAAGTCCTAGAAGGACAAAGCGCGATCGCGTTCGTGGAGAGTGCCGACCTGGTATTCAAGGTGAATTGTGCCGAGGATGGCGGCAAGCTGCCGGCAGCAGTTCCTTTTGCTCTCTGTGTCACCCTCGATGTTGGTGAAGGTGTGGAACTGCCGATCTACCAAGAAATCCAGGAACGAATCAGCACGCGAGTTGGTGTTCCCGGCTGATGGTATCGGCATTAGTCTGCTCATCACTTCTCGCCGCTGCGCCTATTTCCGAATGACATGTCCGTGACCCTTTCGACCCTGTCCAGGTATCGGAACATCTGCGGAAAGGACGTCTATGTCGTCGATGATCATCATGGACCTTTACCACAAGAAAACTGAAGACCGATCGTCTAAGACTGCCTCGCTTGCATCTTCCATCTCGAAGCCGGTACTGAAATGATGGCCCCGGATGCCGGCTCCGGCTACGAAAAGTGAACTCGACTTGAGGCGGCCACTCGGGTTGGCCAATGTCCGTTCAAAATCGATTGCTGTCATCTCGGCGGTTTGGCCTACATGATCGCTATCGCTAAGAGCTTGCCAGTGGCCAGCTGTCGAGAGTGGCCGTTGTGTTCGGTTACCTGCCGTTGAACCGTTGGCGGCGCTACCGGTGGCAGTGAGTCGCGAGCAGTCATACAGCAAGTTCGGACGCGGTCATTCGTTGGCTTGAACCGACGACACTGAAGTCTGAGATCTAGCCGGAAGTGAGCCGCTGCCAACTGGCAAAGCGTCAGGGCTCCTCCGCTCGCTGGCATGACGCCGTTGTTGCCACCACCTACCCATGCTACGAATCAACCGCTTGATCGGGCCAAGTGTAACGTGTTGATTTTCAATAGCGTCGCCTTCGACCTTCGTGGACTTCGGCCTCCAGCGGGCAGTGATGCCGGAGAGAAAAATGGCCAGGAGAGAGTGAAATCGGCCCAATCCGGGCGCCCGCGGGAAACGCCGAAGTCCACAGGAACCCGCACGAACCCGCGCCAGCACGCGGCAGTAGACAAAAAAAGACCAACCCGATGAGGGGTTGGTCTTCTTGTCTGGTGGCCACCATCGCGTTCATTCACACCCCGTCTACAAGGAATAATACGGAGTCATGATGAACACGCCCACGCGCATTCCCGCCACGCCGCCGTCGGTCTTGATGCAGATCGCCCGCTTGCCTGAACTACCGATGCCTGAAATCAAGGCGCTTTGGCAGAAGCTGTTCGGCGCTGACACGCCCAACGCCAACCGCGCGTTCCTGGAACGTCGCATCGCTTACAAACTGCAGGAGATCGAGTTCCGCAAGCGTGACGCTGATCTGCCGGAGCGAAACCAGCGTCGGATCGCTTCCCTCCTCGAAACGGGCAAGGTCAAGAAGCGTGATGGCGACACCCGGCTGGCGGCCGGTACCGTGTTGACCCGCGAATACCGTGATGTCGAATACTGTGTCGTCGCCACCGCCGACGGACAATACGCGTTCAACGGCCGGATGTACCCCAGCCTGTCGATGATCGCGCGCGAGATCACCGGTACCCGCTGGTCAGGACCGTTGTTCTTCGGGCTCAAGGCGCCGGCGAAAGTCAAGCCGGCAGGAGGCCGGTGATGAGCGAGATTTTGAAGCACCGCCAACGCTGCGCGGTCTCTACCCGCAGATCCACCGACGAGGGGCTCGACCAGGAGTACAACTCGATCGACGCTCAGCAGGACGCCGGCCATGCCTACATCGCCAGTCAGCGCGCCGAAGGCTGGTCCCGGTGGCGGACGATTACGACAACCCGGCCTTCTCGGGTGGCCACATGGAACGTCCGGCACTCCGGCGCATGATGGCCGACATCGAGGCCGGCAAGATCGATGTGGTGGTGATCTACAAGATCGACCGCCTGACGCGGAGCCTGACTGACTTCTCCCGGCTGATCGAAGTCTTCGAGCGCAACAAGGTCTCGTTCGTCTCGGTGACGCAGCAGTTCAACACGACCACGTCGATGGGCCGGCTGATGCTCAACATCCTGCTGTCGTTTGCGCAGTTCGAGCGCGAAGTCACCGGGGAGCGTATCCGTGACAAGATCTCCGCCAGCAAAGCCAAGGGGATGTGGATGGGCGGACCGTTACCCTTGGGCTACGACGTGCAGAACCGACTGCTGGTGGTCAATGAAAGCGAAGCGCGTCTGGTGAAGCGTCTCTTCCAGGATTTCGTGCGTTGCCGCTCGACGACCGACATGGTCCGTGAACTCGCCGCCGATGGCCAGACCACCAAATCGGGGCGACCGATCAGCAAAGCGATGCTCTACAAGCTGATGCACAACCGCATCTATCTCGGCGAGATCCTCCACAAGGGAAAGCATTATCCCGGCCAGCACCGGGCCATCATCAATCAGGCGCTATGGGACGCGGCCCACGCCGTCCTCGCGGAGAACAACCGGCAGCGGGCTTCGGAGACGTGGCAGCGTCGCCAGCCCCCGGCATTGCTGCTCGGTCTGTTCTTTACGCAGGATGGCGAGCGCTTCCAGCCGGCCTTTACGCAAAAGGCCAACGGCAAGATGTATCGCTACTATGTGCCGATCCGCAAGGTGCGCTTCGGCGCCAACGCCACGCGCTCCGGCCGGCTGCCCGCAGAACCGATCGAGCAACTGGTGCTGGCGCAGATCCATGCCGCGCTGAAAGCGCCGGAAGTGGTCCAGGCGGTGTGCGACAGCGTCGCCGCGGCAACCCCTGAAGTCACCGAGCCGGAGGTGGTGTTGGCACTGCGGCAACTCGGCAGTGTTTGGGAGCAACTCTTTCCGGTCGAACGCCAACGCGGTCGGGGAACTGCTTCCCGACACGATCGGTGCCGAGATGCGCGAACTCGAACAATGCGAGGAGGCCTTGGCATGACGCGGATCATTCAGACCGGCGAGGCTATCCAGCGCCGCGGCGCGACGCTCACGACGATGGTCCCGATCCACATCAAGCGACATGGCGGCCGGAAGGTGGTGATCTCAGCGCCCGAAACACCGGAAGCGGAAGCGCCCGAGCATCACGTACCGATCCTTAACGCCCTGGCCCGGGCGTACCACTGGCAGCGCTTGCTCGACGAGGGTCGGATGAGCAGCGGAGTCGAGATTGCGCGCGAAGAGAGTTTGAACCAGAGTTCCGTCAATGAGCTGCTTCGCCTGACACTATTGTCGCCGGAGATGGTCCTGGCACTTCTCGCCGGCCGGCAGCCGAAGACCCTGACGCTGCGCTGGCTGAAGAACCACGAGATGCCTCCGGATTGGGGGGCGCAGAGGGAGGCGTTTGGAAGGTTCGACAAGTAGGGCCGGTGGCTGAAATGTTCACGATTTCGGCAAGCACACCTCGCCTCCGAGCGTGATGCTGTCCAAGCGGCACGGCTCCAGGGTGCACTCGAAACGTCATCGGAACAGGGCGACGACCCGGCAGCCAAGGGTGTTCGCGTAGCTCGATAACGGTTGTATGCTCCCTGACGCCGGGCTGAGTCTTCTATCCTTCTTCGACTTCGCTACGCGCCAGTCGACGGTCGGCCCAAGGGAGCCTGCGCTCGATCACTTCGCGTTCCATGCGCACACATCATCGACCTTTGGCGCTTGCTTTAACTTCTCGTTCAAGGCGACAACGTGCGCTTTCGCCATCCTTTTGAGTTCGTCGTGAATCTCGGGTAGAAAACGCTCAAAGGTCGCCGCGTATTCTAGGCTTTCCTTCCGATGCATACGCCCCAGCCAGTGCATCATATGTTCCGCGAAGGCCTCGTGGCGCTTGGCATCCACTTTGCTCTTTGGCTTCTCTCCGCCATCGAAGAGCGGGTCGTCGTCAGTTCTTAGCCAATAGTCATTCGAGTTCACACGCACGACGCCGATGGTACTGCCTCGTGCGTCGAGCGGCCGATAGTGCTTGAGTAGACTTTCGATGCGCTCCGCGTGATCGACCTGCACGCCGCCGAAAATACTAGCTGCCGGCTTGTCCTGCTGTTTGAACTCGATGACTTGGCACGCCCCCTTGTCCGGCTCCTTGACCAGGAAGAGCAGACGCGGCAGGCACATGCTACCGCCGCGCGATTTGACTCGTATCCCTGTCGCGATTACCTCATACCCTCTGTTCCGAACCACATCTTCTAAAGATTTCTTGTCTGCCGCAAAGCGCGCCTCCGCTCGTGCCTCCCTTGGCGCGTGGTTTTTTGTCCACTCTTTCGCCTTCAGGCACAGATCTCCGCTCTTCTTTGGCTTCATGACGCTTGCCCGACTTGGGCATACGCCGCCTTCGCCCCCCAGAATATCGGCCAGTGAGCGGGCGTATGGAAGCCCATGGTTACTGAGCCCACGGCGATAGGCTTCGATCGCCTTCTCGAACGAAATCTGCTCCGTCCACCGCCACCCGTTGTCTTCCTTGTCCTCGATCCAGACGGAGTTATATGTCAGCGCGTGAAAGAAGTCGCCGAACAAGCTACCTTGGCCGCCGTCGTCGAGATCGATCAGCCCGATATCACACGTGCCGTCGGCGAGCGGCACAATGTCCACGTTGTCCGGTTTGACGTCACCGCCAATGACGCCAGTGAACTGGCTCAATTCCTTGATTAGCTTTTTCGGCTTGGAACTGCCGTGTTTGACCTGCTCCCGGAAGCAAGCCAAGCTTCCGGCCGGATTCGACCGCATGAACGTCAGGAGATCTCCCTTGACGGGCCGGAAGCAGCCAAGCGGGGAGCTCTTTGCGTCACAAAATTTCTGGCTACAAATCGCCTTGGCTGATAGCGGCAAACCGAGCAGAACGGAGGCGAGCAAGATAGCAGTTATTCGCGGACCAGACATCGACAGCCTTCAAAGTGGGTCAGGGTGCTTGTGGCGGGCGGGAACAATGGCGGTGCTGTGGATCGAGCGCAGCGGTGGTAATTTGCTGCGCTGGTCGAACTGTAGCATGACCGCTTTCGTTCTCCGTCTGGTCTCCGTAGCCGGGGTAACGTTCTCGTCCTTTATTTTCGAGAGTTGCGTCCGTCCTCCTCCCACACCCGCTGAAGCCTTCCCAAGCCCTCGCTACCCCACGAACCGCAGATCGAGTTCGCTTTCCTCTTGGCTGGCAATGCAATTTCACAACTAACCACCAAAAAACCCAATCAAAACAAAGACACCATCCTTTGGCCACCCGAAGGTCGAATGGAGAAAAGAGAGGAATCGGCGCCACTTTCGGGCCGAAAGCCGGCCTGCGGGCCAGGGTGAAGCCAAAGGTCCCGAAAAAAAATTGTGGCGAAAACATGCGGTTATGGCGCAAAAAAGCCCCGACCGAGAACGGAGGGGGCTTCGTTGCTTGGTGGGCCCGCAGGGACTTGAACCCTGGACCAAAGGATTATGCTTACCACTACGACTTTCGTCGCCTCGGCCGAGTTTGTGGTCTGGACTATACCTTCCCGTTACAGGCTGGCCGTCTAGTCTCTACACCTTTCCCCTCATCACGCGCGAGGACTTGGCTCGGTATTGGCGTATTCTTGCGAAGTTAGCGTTCACCGAATTTGACCAGTTCTACCCGTGACCAGAATGCACTTGCTCACAGGCAACCCTTGAGGCCGATCTTACTACCACGTTTACACCGATCGGCTCCCTGAGTCCTCTGCTCTGACCGACTGAGCTACAGGCCCGGAGCGATATTCTACAGATTTGCCGGACGATCCGACACCCTCGGTGGCGGCTGGGGCGAGACGGCATCGCGTGGCTTTGAGCGAACGCGGCAAAAGGCTTGACCGAGCTTGGAGTTTTGATTATGTAAGGGTCTTCGGCCGGGGCGGGCGGCGGCCACGGACGCCAAGCGTTTGAACACGCCGGGTAGTCGCGAGTGGATACGCCGGTTTTGCCGGGGTGGGCTTCGTCGTCGTCCTGCTCGAGCCAATCAAAGGAATAACAAGGATGAAACGAGGTATTCGCTTCCAGGTGGCAGTGCTTGCCGGCGACGGCATCGGACCCGAGATTGTCGCTGCCAGCCTGAACGTTCTGCAGGCGCTGCTCGATCGGGTGAGTGACGTCGCCATCGACTTTCAGCCGCTTGAGGGCGGTGCCGCGCATTATGTGAAGACCGGTACGGCGCTCTCGGAGGAGAGCCTGTCGGCGTGCCGGAAAGCGGACGCGGTGCTTGTCGGCACGATCGGCCTGCCACACGTCCGCTATCCCGACGGGACCGAGGTCGCCACGCAACTCGATCTCTGTGAAGCGATGGACCTCTACGCCGGCGTGCGCCCGATTCGCAGCTATCCGAGCTTGCCACGGGTGCATGCCGACAAGCGTGCCGGGCAGATCGACCTCGTCGTCGTCCGCGAGCAAAGTGAAGGCCTGCTCTATTCGCGAGGCCGTGGGAAGATCGACGAGGACGGGGTGGCCTGGGATACGATGAAGATCTCCCGGTCGGGTAGCGAGCGGATCGCCGAGTTTGCTTTTCGCCTAGCCGAACGACGCGCCAAGGGCCGGCGGCGCGCGGGCAAGGTGACGTGCATCGACAAGGCCAACACGCTGGCGTCGATGGCTTTTTTGCGCAAGGTGTTTTGGGAGGTCGCCGAACGCTATCCAGCGGTCGCCGCCGACTGCGCCTACGTCGACGCAACCGCGATGCAGCTGGTCAAGACCCCGTGGGAGTTCGACGTACTGGTCACCGAGAGTGTCTTTGGAGGATTCTTTTCAGACTTGGTCGCGGGCATCGTCGGCAGCCTCGGCTTGGTGCCGTCGGCGGCGATCGGAGACGAGCACGCGATTTTTCTGCCCGCCCATGGTAGTGCGCCCGATATTGCCGGCCGCAACGTGGCGAATCCGGTGGCCCAGATACTGTCCTCCGGCCTGATGCTCGATTGGCTTGCCGATCAGCACGGCGAGCCGCGTCTTGCGCACGTGGCGCGAGTTCTCGAACACGCGGTAGACAAGGCGCTGACCAACGTCTGTCCCTTGGAGTTTGGCGGCAACGACGGCACCGCGGCGATCACGAAAGCGATCATTACCCAAATCAGAAAGTCGTGAGCGCCGGCAAGCGCTCATCGTTTGCCGAACACCAAGGCGGCAAGCAACATTACGGGTAAAATGGCGCTTGCTCGTACAGTAACGCGTGAGGAGGTGTGCCATGGTGCCGACGTCGAATTTTAGCGACCCCACGCTGCTTCCCGCGCTCGAACGCGAGACCGGTGATTCGCCAAAAGCTTCGGTCATCTGGTTGCACGGTCTGGGTGCCGACGGATACGACTTCGAGCCGATCGTCGAGGAATTTGATCTCGATCAGTTGCCGGCGATCCGTTTCGTCTTTCCTCACGCGCCAATGCGAGCCGTGACGATCAACGGCGGTTATGTGATGCGCGCCTGGTACGACATCGTCTCGCCCGACTTTGCGCCGGGTCGCGAGGAGACCGAGGGCGTGCGCCAGTCGGCGAAGCACGTCGATGCCCTCATCGCGCGCGAGCACGAGCGTGGCATTCCCTATCGCAGGATCGTGCTCGCCGGCTTCTCGCAAGGCGGCGTCATCGCGCTACACACCGGGCTGCGCTGTCCGCATCGCCTGGCCGGGATCATTGCGCTGTCATGCTATCTGCCGCTCGCCGACACCCTGCTGGATGAGGCCGAGAAGGCCAATCACGATTTGCCGATCTTCATGGCGCACGGATACGCCGATGCGGTCATTCCGTACAAGCTGGGGCAACAATCGGCAGAGCGGCTTGCGGCGCACGCCTATCCGGTCGAATGGCGCAGCTACGATTGCGACCATTCGGTACCGATGGACGAAGTCGCGGACATCGAGTCCTGGCTAACGCGCCTATTGGTCGAAACGTGTTGAGCGTAAGGGGCTGCTAGTCGCCTGGTCGGCGCCCGCTTGCGAGTTCACCCAACTGACCAGGCGATCCATGCTGCCGCCAGGGAGAGCGCAATGCGCCGGGTCGTTTTCAACCAGAAGGGCGGCGTCGGCAAGTCGACGATCGCCTGCAATCTCGCGGCGGTTGCCGCCTCACGCGGACGGAGATGTCTGCTCATCGATCTTGATGCGCAGGCCAACGCCTCGCGTTACCTGCTCGGCAGTGCGCTCGACCAGCAGCAGAAGACGCTGGCCCATTTTTTCGACGACGTCCTCGGCTACCGTCTGTTTCCGGAGAGTCTCAGCAGCTACGTCGTCAACACGCGTTTTCCCGGTCTCGACGTCCTGCCGGCCGACCCTCGACTCGAAGAACTGCAAAGCAAACTCGAGTCGCGCTACAAGATGTACAAGCTACGCGAGGCGCTCGACAAGCTTCCGGCGTACGACGAAATTTTTGTTGATACCCCTCCAGCGCTGAATTTTTTCACACGCTCGGCGTTGATCGCCGCCGACACCTGTCTCATCCCTTTCGATTGCGACGACTTCTCACGTCGTGCGCTGTACGCGCTACTCGACAATGTGCGCGAGTTGCAGGGGGATCACAACCGCGGCCTGCGGGTCGAAGGCATCGTCGTCAACCACTACCAGGCACGCGCCAGCCTGCCACCGCGGCTGGTCGAGGAACTGCGCGGCGAAGGGCTGCCGGTTCTGGACGCTTTTCTGTCAGCGTCGATCCGCATCCGCGAGTCGCACCATTTGGCGCTGCCGATGATCTATCTCGACCCCAAGCACAAGTTGAGCCGCGAGTTTGAAGCGCTCTACGACCTTCTGGTGCAGTGACCGGGCAAGTGCAGGCTGGGTGTATGATCTGCCCTGATCATTGATCCGGGGGAGAGAGCGATGCCGGCCGCGAGGGATTGCCTGCGAACGCTACTGTGCTTGGTCTGCCTGCTGGCCGGTGTGGCGGTGGGCGCCGCCACACCGACCGCCGCAGCGAACAAGAAGGGGCAGGTCGCTCTGGTCGTCGGCATTGGCGCTTACCAGAACGCTCCGCCACTGCCAAATCCGCCGAAGGATGCGCGGGCGATGGCCGAGTCGTTGAAAAAACTCGGTTTTCAGGTCGAGATGGCGATCGACCCCGACAAGAGCCGGCTCGAACAGGCCGTCAAGCGCTTTGGTGATCAGTTGCAGGGAGCGAAAGTTGGACTCTTCTTCTACGCGGGTCACGGCCTGCAGGTCAGCGGTCGAAACTACCTGATTCCCGCCGACGCCAAGATCGAGAACGAACGTTCGCTGCCGTTTGCCGCCGTCGACGCCGATCTTGTGCTGACGCAGATGGAAACCTCGACCCCGGTCAGCCTGGTCTTTCTCGACGCGTGTCGCGACAACCCGTTCTCGCGCTCGCTCGCGCGCAGCATGGGAACGCGTTCCGCGGCGGTGGGTCGTGGTCTGGCGCAGATCGCGGCAGGGGAAGGCTCTCTCATCGTCTTTGCGACGCAACCCGGAAACGTCGCCGAAGACGGCAAGACCGATCACAGTCCATTCACCGAAGCGTTGCTCAAGAACCTGACAGCACCCGGACTGGAAGTACGGCAGATGCTGACGCGCGTGCGCCAACAGGTGAAGGAACAAACGAACGGCAAGCAAATCCCGTGGGACCATTCGTCGCTCACTCAGGACTACTACTTCCTCGGCCCGACGACAGTCGTCGTCACGCCGCCGGCGGCACCCGCCGCCGCACCGGCAAAGCCTGCCGGGGTCGACCCGATGGCAGTACAGCTGTCGCTCTGGGAGTCGGTGCGTACCAGCCAGAACCCGGCGGATTTCGAGGACTATCTCAAGCAGTATCCCGACGGCAAGTTCGCCGGCGTCGCCAAACGGCGTTTGGCTGCGCTGCGCAGCGAGTCATTAAAGGAACGCGAGCCGCCGGCGCCTGCTGCGACCCCGGCACCAGCGGTCACGACTCCGGAACGCCCCGCGGCGAAACAACCACCCGCCCCGGCGCCGATCCCACCGGCGCCGACGCCCGACACGTGGGCAACCTTTCAGGTCAACATGCGTGGAACGGCGACCAATCTCACCGTGGGCACAACGGCCCAGGTCCAGTTTCAACTGCGCCGAAGTGGCGAAGGTGTCGCGGCATCGATCCGGGTCCTGCCGCCGCTTCATGCCACGGGCACGCTACAGGGGCGCTATCAGGGCGGACAATGCTTTCTCCAGGGATGGATGAACGAGGGCTTCCTGCTAAAAATGATCGGCACCTGCTCGGCGACCAACTTTGCCGGTCAGTACCAGGCCGAAAGCCCTGGCCTCATCCAGCAGGGCGTCTTCCGCCTGCAGTCAGTAGCCAGCAACTGAGCCCTTCGCTGCAGCTCGGATCCGGCCGCGCCAACCGCCGAACCCTCCTCGGGTGAGACGTGATGAACGTCTCGGTTCGTCTCTTTCTCGGCTACTTCCTGATGGTCGGTCTCGCCGCCTGGTTCGTGCTCAATATCTTCATGCACGAGGCCGAGCCAGGAATCCGGCAGGCAACCGAAGAAACGCTGGTCGATACGGCGCATCTGCTGGCCGAGATCGTGGTTCCCGAAGTCAGCGCCGGCACCCTCGTCGAGGGCGGATTTTCGCGCGCCCTGGCCGCCGCCCGCGAACGTTCGCCACAAGCCAGCATCTGGGGTGTGACCAAGGAGCGTATCGATTTTCGCGTCTACATCACCGACCCAAGGGGAAAGGTGATCTTCGACTCGGAGGGCGTCGCCGTCGGCGCTGACTACTCGCAGTGGCGGGACGTCGCCCGCGTCCTCAAAGGCGAGTACGGCGCACGCAGTACGCGCGAGCAGCGTAGCGACGCGACCTCGTCAGTGATGTACGTCGCGGCGCCGATCGTGCGCCACGGCGAACTGATCGGCGTACTCTCGCTGGCCAAGCCGCTGTCGAGTGTGCTGCCGTACATCGACCATGCCGAACAACGCGTCAAGCGCGCGGGCTACGTCCTGCTCGTCGCTTCGGCACTTATCGGCGTCGCCTTCTCGGCTTGGCTAACGTGGTCGATCAACCGCCTGCGCACCTACGCGCGCGACGTGTCCGAAGGCCGGAAGGCCGAGCCGCCGACTTCTGGCGGCCGCCAGTTCTCTGAACTCGCGCGGGCGCTGGCCCAGATGCGCGAACGGCTCGAAGGCAAGCAGTACGTCGAGCGCTACGTGCAGAATCTGGCCCACGAAATGAAGAGTCCGCTGTCGGCCATCGTCGGCGCGGCCGAGATCCTCGAAAACAGCCCAGCCGAAGACGACCGTCGACGCTTTGCCGCCAGCGTCGGCGAGCAGGCGCGCCGTCTACAGGGAATCATCGAACGCATGCTGATGCTGGCGCGGGTGGAGCAGTTGCAGACGCCGGAGGGCGCAGTCGAGGTCGATCTCGCCGAGCTGCTGCAGCGCTGCATCGACGAGCGGGCGCTGGCGCTTCAGGCGCGCCGGCTCGACTGCCGGCTGTTGATTGGCGAGCACTTGAGCGTGCGCGGTGACGCATTCCTGCTGCAGCAGGCGACCCTGAATGTGCTCGACAACGCGATCGCTTTTTCCGCCGAGGGGGGTGCTATCGAACTGACACTCCGGCGAACGACAGGCACCGCCGAAATCGACGTCCGCGACCACGGTGCCGGCGCTCCGGAGTACGCCTTGCCCAGAGTCTTTGAGCGCTTCTACTCGCTGTCGGCGCCGGGCACCGGCAAGAGGGGCTCGGGCCTCGGTCTGCCTCTGGTGCGCGAAGTCGCTCGCTTGCACGGTGGCGAGGCCGCTTTCAGCAACCATGCCGATGGCGGCGCAATCGTTCGCCTGCGTCTGCCATTGGCTTGATCGACCGCGAAGTTCACACTCGCTTCACACGTCTTCACGCCGGCTTCGTCGTCTGTTCATCGAGCGCCGCCAAACTCCCGTCACGTTTTACTCGGGAGACCCCATGGACAAGAAACTGCTGCTCAAAGTCATCACCATCGCGCTGATGTCGCTCTTGCTGCTGGTGCCGCTGGCACTGGTAGAGGACCAAATCCGCCAGCGCAGCGCACGCCAGGACGACGTGCAACGCTCGATCGCCAATTCCGCCGCCGGCTGGCAGACGCTGACCGGTCCGGTCCTGGCGATCCGTTACCGCGAGCAACTGCCGCCGGAGATCGTCGACGATCCGGTAACGCGTCACCGCCGCAGTGAGCCGCGCTTCGCAGATCACAGCTTCTATCTTCCGGCCGAGCAGCTTCAGTTGAGCGGCAATGCCGACGTCGAGGTCCGCCAGCGGGGCATCTATCAGGCGCGGCTCTACCACCTCGACCTGCTCGCCAACGGGCGCTTCGTCGTTCCCGCCCACCTTGGTATCGACCGCCGACGGACGATTATCAGCGCCGAAGCGACCCTGCTGCTCGGCGCCACCGATCCGCGCGGGGTGGCCAACGATCCGGTGGTCGATATCAACGGCAAGTCTTACCGCTTCGCGACGCCGACTCACCCGGCATCCGACAGCGACGCGCTGGCTGGCCCGCGCCTCGCGATTCCTTTGGGCCCCGTCGCACTCGAGGCACCGCTGACGCTGGACTTCAGCTTTCCGCTGCAGCTGACCGGAACCACTCGCCTGGCGATCGCGCCGACCGCCAACGCGAACACGGTCACGATCCAGTCCGCCTGGCCCCACCCGAGTTTCGGCGGCCGCTTCCTGCCACGGGAACGCAGCGTCGGTGACAACGGTTTCAGTGCCCGCTGGGAAGTCTCTCACTTGGCGCGCAGCTTTCCCAACAGTCTGGCGGCGGCCAGGGACAGCAGTGCGCCCGAGGTCATCGAGATTTCGTTCATTGACCCGGTCAACGTCTACCTGCAGTCGGAACGCGCGGTGAAGTACGGCATTCTCTTCATTGCGCTGACCTTCGCCGGCTTCTTCCTGAGCGAAATCCTGCGCCGTCGGCCGATTCACCCCTTGCAGTACCTGCTGGTCGGACTCGCGCTCGCCGTCTTTTTTCTCCTCCTGATCGCCCTTTCCGAACATCTGCCGTTTGTCGCGGCGTACGCCATCGCCGCCACGGCGTGCATCACGCTGATCGGCACCTATCTTGCCGGTGCCCTGGGCGATCGCCGACAGGGCGTGGCTTTTGCTGCCGCGTTGGCGGGTCTGTATGGCGTGCTTTATGGCGTTCTACTCTCCGAAGACAACTCGCTGCTGATGGGAAGCGTGCTCCTCTTCGCCGCCCTCGGGGCGATCATGCTCGCGACCCGCCGTCTGGACTGGTATCGGCTCGCCACACCGCTCGCCCCGGACGCGACGTGACCGTGATTCCGGCCATCAAAGCGGCAGCGGTTTCCGCTGTCGCGCTGACCACGGTCGCTGCCCTGCTGGCGATCGCCTGGCATCTCAAGCACCCGCTGCTTTACGCCGTCCGACCCTTGGAGACGCCGATCCTGCTGGCCGCGGCAGCGTTCGGCGGTGTCACCGCAGTGCGCGGCCGCTACGGCTGGTGGCCCGCCGGTCGCCGCTCGCTGGTGCTGTGTGTGGGCGCTTTGGCGCTGCTTACGCTCGGTCGCGAGTTCGAGTTCGCAGCCACCCGGCACCGCGTGATCGAGGGCAGCGACGACCTGCGCACGCTGGGAGCGCACTTTGTCGTCGGCTTCCGCGAGATTGACGAAGTCGAAGCGTTGGCGGCGAACGGACTCATCGGCGGGGTCTACATCACTCGTCGCAACCTCCGGCACGGCCTGACGGCGCTGGCGGCCGACCTGGCTCGCCTGCAGCGCCACCGCCGGGCCGCTGGCCTGCCGCCGCTGATCGTCGCCGCCGATCAGGAAGGGGGCGAGGTCTCCCACCTGTCGCCTTGGCTCGAACGGCTACCGCCCCTGTCGAGCCTGGTGCGTGACACCGATCCAGCGCCTCTCGTCGAACGCGTTCGCCGTTACGGTGAGCGTCAAGGCGTCGGCCTCGCCAAGCTCGGCGTGACGCTCAATCTGGCGCCGGTAGTCGACCTGCGACCGGCGCTCGCCGACGGTCGTGGAGACTTCCTGACCGCACTTGCCAGCCGCGCGATTGCCGACGACCCAACGCTGGTCGGCGAAGTCGCCGAAGCCTACGTTGCCGGCCTCGCCGACGCAGGAATCGTCGCCACGTTGAAACACTTCCCCGGCCTACGCCGGGTGCACGCCGACACCCACCTCCGGCGGGCCAGCCTGAGCGAGACACCGGAAGCCCTCGAACCCGACTGGCTGCCGTTTCGTCGCCTCGCGGTGACGACCGAGACCGCCATCATGCTGGGACACGTACGGTTGGCGGCGCTTGACAGCGAGCACGCGGCATCCCACTCGCGCGTCGTGGTACGGAACCTCCTGCGTCGCGAGTGGGGCTACACGGGCGTCCTGATCACCGATGATCTCAACATGGGCGCGGTCTACGGCGAAGGCATCGATCGCGTTGCCGCTCAGGCGCTTGCCGCCGGGGTCGACCTCGTGCTGGTCTCTTACGATCCCGAGCAGTACTATCGCGCCATCGGCGGCGCCGCCGAGGCGCTCGCCAGAAGCGAGATCGACCGCGACGTGCTGCACGCGAGTTGCGAACGCCTGACTCGTCTGCGTGCTCGCCATTCACCGGGGAAAGACCAGGCGCCAGAAACGGCGCGAGGGTGACGGAACTTCGCTCCTCCACACCCATCGAACTCCCCGACGTCGGAAGACACGATCATTTCAACTTTGGGAGGAAGACCGATGAATGGGATTACGCGCGCCAGTGTTGTGCTCGCCGGCAGCGCTTTGCTGGCGGTATCGTCGGTGGCTGACGCGCAGGCGCTGTTCCTGGCGCGACGAGCGATCGGCCGTATAGAACAGTTGTCGCAATCGTCACCGTCTCTCGGCACCGCCTACGACACGGCCGCCGTAATCGTCGAAGTGGCGCCCGACAAGGTCTTTGCGACCGTCAAACGCCTGCTCTCCGAAAGCAGCGAGGTTCGCGTCACGCGCAGCGACGATCTGGCGCAGACGATCGAATTCACCGACGGTGCGCAGATTGGCGGCATCCAGGTCCATGCCTTGGGCGACGAGCTATCGCAGCTCCTGGTATCGACCGCACGCGCCAGCGGATCGACGTCGGCCACCTCGACGATCGTCGCCCGGATTCTCAACCTGTGTCGGGCACTCAACGTCGTCTGCCAGACCACTGGATCCTGAGCACGGCGCCGTGTAGGCGCAACCGCTTCAGTCGACCGCCAGCAACTGGACGCTGCGTGCCGCCACCGTGCTCGTCCGCTCGCGCCGGCCGGCGGCGAAAGGTTCCGGCGCACTGCTGTCACACAGCAGTTGCCAGCTACCCGCCGGCAGCAGGAAGGAAACCGGAATCTCATCGCGGTTGATCAGGCAGAGGAGGCCGCGCCCGACACCTGGTTCGCCCTCCACCGCCGCCAGCGAGGAGAGTTGCAGACCGAGCGCACCGAGCTTTTTCGACTGCCAGTCGGCGACGCCCATTTCGCGGCCCGCCGGATGCCACCAGACGGCGTCGGCCGTGCCGTCCGCGGCAGCAACTCCGGTCAACCAGGAACGGCGACGCAGCTGCGGGAAATCGCGACGTAACGCGATCAAGCCAGCGACGTAGGCGCTCAGGTCGTCGTCGCCGTTCTCCCAATCGAGCCAGGTCAGCGCGTTGTCCTGGCAGTACGCGTTGTTGTTGCCGCACTGGCTGCGACCGATTTCGTCGCCCGACTGCAGCATGGGGACACCTTGCGCGACCAGCAGCGTCGCCAACAGGGCGCGCTGCAGGCGGCGGCGGCGTTCGAGGATCACCGGATCACTGGTTTGGCCCTCGACGCCGCAGTTGACCGACAGGTTGTGGCTGTGCCCGTCACGGTTGTTTTCGCCGTTCAGCTCGTTGTGCTTGCGCTCATAGCTGACCAGGTCACGGAGCGTAAATCCGTCATGCGCCGTGAGGTAGTTGATTCCAGCTTGCGGCGCACGTCCATGGTGACGGAAGAGTTCGCTCGAACCGGCGAGTCGCTGCGCCAGTTGCCCGACACCCGCTTCGTGCGTCAGCCAAAACGCGCGCACGTCGTCACGGAAGCGATCGTTCCATTCGCCCCATCCTGGCAGGAACCGTCCGAGACGGTAGCCGTCGGGGCCGACGTCCCACGGTTCGGCGATCAGTTTGACGCGATGCAAGACAGGATCCTGCCGTACTGCGTGCAAAAAGGCGCTGTTACGGGTCAGCGCCGCCGCCAGGTCGAAACGGAAGCCGTCGACGTGCATCCCCTCGACCCAGTAGCGCAACGAGTCGAGGACCAGTTGCAGCACCCGCGGGTGACGCAGGTCAAGCGTGTTTCCGCAGCCGCTGTAGTTCTCGTAATCGGCCAGGTTGGCGTCCGGCAGGCGGTAATAGCTGCGATTGTCGATCCCGCGAAAGGAAAGCGTCGGTCCCGCGGCGTCGGTCTCCGCCGTATGGTTGTAGACCACGTCGATGAGGATCTCGATTCCTGCCGCGTGCAGCGTGCGAACCATCGTCTTGAATTCTGCGATCACCGATTGTTGCCCACTGCGCGCCGCGTAGCGCGGCTCGGCGGCAAAGTAGGCGAGCGAGTTGTAACCCCAATAGTTGACCCGGCCTTCATTGACCAAGCGCTGCTCGTCCAGGAAGTGGTGAACCGGCAGCAGACTGAGAGCGGTCACGCCCAGCCGCCGAAAATGATCGATCATCGCCGGCGATGCGAGACCAGCGTACGTCCCGCGCAAGGCCTCGGGAACCTCCGGATGACGTCGGCTAACTCCCTTGACATGCACTTCGTAAAGCACCGTGTCTGCCCACGGGATGTCGGGCGCGGCGTCGCCCTGCCAGTCGAAGGCGTCGTCGACGACGCAGGCGCGCAGGCAATGCACCGGGTCGTCGTGTGCCGGCCAGGAAAATCGGCCGGCGACCTCGCGCGCGTAAGGATCAAGCAGCAGCCGGCGCGCGTCGAAACGATGGCCCTGCGCCGGCGCATACGGGCCATGGACACGATAGGCGTAACGCAAACCGGGTCCTGCCCCTTCGAGGTAACCGTGCCAGACTTGGTCGGTGCACTCGGGAAGACGGGCCGAACGCAGCTGGCTGCCGTCGAAGAGACACAGTTCGACGGCCTCGGCGTGCGCCGAAAAGAGCGCGAAGTTGACTCCCCTCCCGTCCCAGTGCGCGCCGAGCGGCGCCGGCCGGCCAGCGGTCAGTCGCAAGTCGTCGCTCACGCCAGCCATTCGAGGTAAAGCGCCGCCAGTGGCGGCAAGGTAAGATTGATCGACCACGACCGGCCATGCGCTTCGATCGCTTCGGCATAGACCGGTTCGTAACCGTTGCCGACGTTGCTGCCGCCGTAGTACTGCGAATCGGTATTCAATCGCTCGACGTAGCCGCCGGGCAGCGGGACACCGATGCGATAACCCTGGCGGACAACCGGCGTGAAGTTGCCGACATAGAGCAGCGCTCGCGAACGGTCGCGCGACCAGCGGACAAAAGCGTAGACCGAACAGTCGGCGTCGTCAGCGGCCACCCATTCGAAGCCGGAAGGTTCGAAATCGACTTCGTGTAACGCCGGCGCTCGCCGATAGAGACTGTTGAGGTCGCGAATCAGGTCGCGAACGCCGGCGTGCAATGGGAAGTCGAGGAGTCCCCAGTCAAGCGACACATCGTGGTTCCACTCGTTCCACTGCCCGAATTCGCCGCCCATGAAGACCAACTTCTTTCCGGGGTGTGCCCACATGAAGGCGTAGAGCGAGCGCAGGTTGGCAAACTTCTGCCAGTAGTCGCCAGCCATCTTGCTGAGCAAGGCCCCCTTGCCGTGTACGACTTCGTCGTGCGAAAGCGGCAGCACGAAGTTTTCGGTGAAGGCGTACATCATGCCGAAGCTCATCTGGTTGTGGTGATACTTGCGATGCACCGGATCCTTGGCCATGTAGTCGAGCACGTCGTGCATCCAACCCATGTTCCACTTGTAGTGAAAACCCAGCCCTCCCATCGCCGGAGGCCGACTGACCATCGGCCAGGCGGTCGATTCTTCGGCATGGGTGTCGGCTGACGGGTGTTCCTGACCAAGGACCTCGTTCATCCGGCGCAGGAAAGCGACGGCTTCCAGATTCTCGCGCCCGCCGTACATGTTCGGGATCCACTGCCCTTCTTCGCGGCTGTAGTCACGGTAAAGCATCGAGGCGACCGCGTCGACGCGCAAACCATCGACACCGTAGCGTTCAATCCAGAACAAGGCGTTGCCGATCAGGTAGTTGCTCACCTCGCGCCGGCCGAAGTTGTAGATCAGCGTTCCCCAGTCCTGGTGCATGCCTTCGCGGGGATCCGCGTGCTCGTAAAGCGCCGTGCCGTCGAAGCGGGCGAGACCGTGTTCGTCATTCGGAAAGTGTGCCGGCACCCAGTCGACGATCACTCGCAGGCCAGCGGCATGACAGGCTCTGACGAACTCCCGAAAGCCTTCCGGACGACCGAAGCGTGCGGTCGGCGAGTAGAGGCCAAGCGGCTGATAGCCCCATGAACCGTCGAAGGGGTGTTCGGAGACAGGCAACAGCTCGATGTGCGTAAACCCCAGATCGACAACGTACGGAATTAGCGTGTCCGTGATCCGCTGCCAGTCGGGAAAGCCTCCGTCGTCGGCCCGCCGCCACGACCCCAGGTGGACCTCGTAAATGGCCATCGGCGAGTGCAGCAGATCACCCGCCGATACCGGCAACGGATCGACTGGCGGTGGCAGGTCGGCGACGATTGAGGCGGTCGAAGGCCGCATCTCGGCCTCAAACCCGTAGGGATCGGCTTTCAGCGGCCGAAGGTAGCCGCCGTGCGAGCGGATCTCGTACTTGTAGCAAGCGCCGGGGCCAACGCCGGGAAGAAAAATCTCCCAGACGCCGCATTCCCGGCGCAAGCGCATCGGGTGCCGACGCCCGTCCCAGGTGTTGAAGTCGCCGACCACACTGACGCGTTGAGCGTCTGGCGCCCAAACCGCAAAAACCGTCCCGTCGACCCCGTCGATCGCGCACGGATGTGCGCCCAGGCGCTCGAAAGGCCGCAGGTGCGAGCCCTCGGCCAG
Organism: uncultured Candidatus Accumulibacter sp.; assembly: GCA_964420975.1. Taxonomy (GTDB): domain Bacteria; phylum Pseudomonadota; class Gammaproteobacteria; order Burkholderiales; family Rhodocyclaceae; genus Accumulibacter. Next base: position 208,220 of record CAYQVH010000002.1, on the reverse strand, counting down.
CAACCAGACGTCGAGGTCGCCGAGAACGGTGGCAAAGCGGTAAGGATCGTCAACTTCCTGAATGCCCCCTTCCCATTCGATACGCAAACGGTACGGGAACGTATTCCTCCGGCGCGGGACAACGCCTTCGAAGTAGCCGTCGACGCCTTCGACCTCACGAGGTTCGAGCTTTGCCAATTGCCGTCCGCTCTTGGCGTCGACGACCCCGACTGACAGTGCGCCGGGCTGCAGACTGCGGACCCAGACGAAACCGTCAGCGTCGACGTGCATGCCGAGAACGGCATAGGGATCGCCGTGCTCCGCCCTGAAAAGGGCGATGATTTCTGCCTTGTCAAGCATTTGAGAATTCCTTACCGGGTTGGGTGGTGACGCTCCAGGTGTCGCGGGCATAGTCGCCGATCGTGCGGTCGGCCGAAAACGGCCCCATACCGGCTACATTGAGGATCGCCTTGCGCTGCCACTCGTCGGGATCGAGATAGAGACGGTCGACGCGGTTCTGAGTGGCGACGTAGCTGGCGTAATCGGCGAGCAGCAGATAGTAGTCGCCGTAATGCAGCAGGCAGTTGAAGATGTCGTGGTATCGCGAGCGCTCACCGGGAGAGAAGAAACCGCTGTCGATCTGGTCGAGCGCCAGCTTGAGCGCCGGATCGCCGCGGTAGAGGTCCATCGGCTGGTAGCCGGATTGTCGTAACGCGCTGACCTGAGCCGTGTTGTTGCCAAAAATGAAAATGTTGTCGGCGCCCACCTGATCACGAATTTCGATATTCGCACCGTCTTCCGTACCAATGGTCAGGGCGCCGTTGAGCGACAGCTTCATGTTGCCGGTTCCGGAAGCCTCGGTGCCAGCAGTCGAAATCTGCTCCGAGAGGTTGGCTGCCGGCATGATCAGTTCGGCGACCGAAACGCCATAATTGGGGACGAAGACCACCTGCAGGCGGTCCCGCGTGCGCCGATCCCGATTCACGACCGCGGCGACGTCGTGAATCAGGCGGATCACCTGCTTCGCCATGTGGTACGACGATGCCGCCTTGCCCGCGAAGATGACGCTGCGCGGCGCGAAATCGCCAGCGTCGCCAGCCAGCAGCGCGTTGTAGCGCGTGATCACGTGCAACACATTGAGCAGCTGCCGCTTGTATTCATGGATCCGTTTCACCTGAACGTCGAATAGGCTGTCGGGATCGAGCGGGATACCGACTTCGCGGGCAAGATAGTCGGCGAGGCGATGTTTGTTCTGCCGTTTCGCCGCCGCGAAGGCGCTGCGGAAAGGCGCCTCGTCAGCACTCGCACGCAGCTCCTGCAACTGGTCGAGGTTGAGTCGCCAGTCGCGACCACCCAATCGATCGTCAAGCAGCGCCGACAACCCTGGATTGGACTGCGCCAGCCAGCGACGGGGGGTGACACCGTTCGTCTTGTTGTGGAAGCGTTCGGGATAGAGACGTGCGAAGTCGGAAAAAATGGTCTGTACCATCAGGTCCGAGTGCAGTTGCGAGACGCCGTTGACGCGGTGGCTGCCGACGATACACAAGTGCGCCATGCGTACTCGCTTGTCGCGCTCGTGACCGCTCCCCTCATCAATCAGAGACACACGGCGGACGAGCTCGGGATCGTCGGGGTAAAGGCGATCCACCTCGTCAAGAAACTCCTGGTTGATGCGATAGATGATCAGCAGGTGACGTGGCAGCACACGCTGAATCAGCGTCACCTTCCACGTTTCAAGGGCCTCCGGCATCAGCGTATGGTTGGTGTAGGAAAAGATGCGCCGGCATTGCGCCCACGCGTCCGCCCATGGCATGTCGTGCTCATCGATCAGGAGACGCATCAACTCAGGTATGCCGATCGCCGGATGCGTGTCATTGAGATGGATGGCAATCTTGTCGGCCAGGTTGGCAAGATCCGGATTTTCTTCCAGATGACGCGCCAGAATATCCTGCAGCGACGCACTGACGAAGAAATACTCCTGGCGCAGGCGCAGTTCGCGACCCGCCGGCGTGCTGTCGTTCGGGTAAAGAACCCAGGAAATGTTTTCGAACCGGTTTTTGAACTCGGCCGCGCGCTGATAGTCGCCGGTGTTGAATGCACCAAGGTCGATCTCGGACGGCGCCGAGGCTTTCCACAGGCGCAGCGTGCTCACTCGATCGGTTCCGTACCCCGGGATCACGTAGTCAAAGGCCTTGGCTTCGACCGCGTCCACCGCATGCCACTCGGCCCACTCAGCGTGATGCTCGGCCGTGCCACCAAAGCGCACGGTGTAATGCCGGTTCGCGCGCGGAAACTCCCAGGGCGAACGATCCGGCAACCAGGCGTCAGGTTTTTCGACCTGCTGCCCGTTGAGAATCGTCTGCGCGAACATTCCGTACTCGTAGCGCACGCCGTAACCCCAGGAAGGAATCCCCAGCGTTGCCATCGAGTCCAAGAAACACGCCGCCAGGCGACCGAGACCGCCGTTACCGAGCGCAGCGTCGGGTTCGCACTCGATCAACTCGTCAAGCGATGGAGCACCACGAGCGGCAAAGGTTGCGGCCGCTGCCTCTCGCAAATCGAGCGCCGACAGGGCATTGTTCATCGCCCGCCCGATCAGAAATTCCATCGACAAATAGTAGACACGCCGTGCCCGGCTGTCGCGATCGGCGTTTTGGGTTGCCACCCAACGCCGGGCCAGTCGATCGCGGGCTACCAGCGACAGCGCCTGATAGAGTTCGGCATTGCTGGCCTGTGAAGGTTCGGCCGCGATGGCACCGAGCAGCTTGCGGTCGATCTCGGAACGCAGCAACTCGCTGTCGGAGTGGGCGGGGACAGAATCGGACATCAGAAAAATACTCCGGTTAGGTTCAATGGCGGTTCCTCTCCCGATTATGGCCGTGCCTGGCCAAGCTCCTGACCGTTTTCGGCGGCAGGATCAGGCCAACCGTGCCCCGGCGGAAGGGCATCGGCCAGTGCATACGCAGCGCCCAGAAGCGCTGGCGTCGGACAGAGCATGACGAACGTCGGGATGGCGGCCAAGTAGCTCGCAAAACGCCCCTTGGCCTCAAAGCGGCGGCGAAAGTCTGATTGATCAAACAGTTCGCCCAAGCGCGGAATGATACCACCGCCGACGTAGACTCCGCCGCGGGCACCGAGCGTCAGCGCTAGGTTCCCGGCCTGCGAACCGAGCAGAGCGCAAAAGGTATCGATCACGACGCGGCAATGCGGGTCGTCGCCGGCAAGCGCTCGGGCGACGATTTCAGGAGTCGTCAGCGCCACCGGCGGCCGACCATCGACCTCACCCAGCAGGCGGTGGAGGAGCGGCAGGCCGCTACCGGATAGCAGGCGTTCGGCCGAAACATGACCGTAATCGCGCCAGGCGAGGGCGAGAAGTTCGGCTTCGCGGCGATCGCCGGGAGCCAACGAACAGTGCCCCCCTTCGCCGGCAAGCGCCAGCCAGTGCCCCCGGTCGTACAACAGGCCGGAAACCCCGAGTCCGGTGCCGGGGCCAAGGACTGCCTTCGGCGCCAACGGAACGCTTCGACCCGTGCCGACCTGGCGCAGGTCCGAGGCGTCGAGATGCGGCAGCGACAGCGCGAGAGCGGTGAAATCGTTGACCAGGAGCAGGCGTCGCAATCCGAGCCGTGCTTCGATCTCGGTCCGGTGAAACACCCACGACGCGTTGGTGAGGCGAATCACGTCCTCGTGAACCGGCGCTGCGAGCGCAATCGCTGCCGCCTCCAGGTCTCCCTCGCCGCGACGCGCGAGAAAAGCCTCGATCGCCTCTACCGGGCCGGCAAAGTCGGCGACCGCGAACACCTCGGCCCGCCGAGGAATGCCCTTTTCGTCGAGCAGTGCAAAACGGGCGTGGGTGCCGCCGACATCGGCGACCAGCCGTGTGCGCCGTTCCATCACGCGGCGCATCGCGGCTTGCAGTTTTCTTTGCCGACTGAGCCGCGACTCGCGACCCACGGCCAAGCGCGCGGCAACAAGCCTGCCACGGGTTTCCCGAGGGGAGGGTGCTGGCAAGGCTTCCTGGCGTTACGGTGGCAGAGAAAAGGCGGCTGACTCACGATCACTAGCCTGTCGGGCGGAAAGAGTGTGCGAAGCCGAATCTTCGCATCAATCGCCTCGCCGATCAAAGACCCTACCGTGAGGCTAGTATCTTCTGCACACCTGCGGAGACGACTCCACGCGGCCCATCTCAAGGCAGGCGTCAACGCCTCGAAAGGGAGTTCGAAAAGGGCGGCGGCCGGTGCGGCAGAGACCCCTTACAATCGCGGTGGTCGACACTGGCGACCGGTTACCGAGCGATGTCGGCTCGTCTTGGAGGCACTCGACGATGGACGAATCCCCTCTCCTGCGCACGCTTGCCGACGTCGTCGGCGTCGATCACCTGCTGACGGCAAGGGACGATCTGGCACCCCACGTCGTCGACTGGCGGGGACGCTACCAGGGTAGCGCTCTTTGTGTCGTACGCCCGGCCAGCACGGAGGAGGTCGCCGGGGTCGTCCACGCCTGCGCAGCAGCGCACACCCCGATCGTGCCACAAGGCGGCAACACCGGTCTCTGCGGTGGTGCGACGCCACTCACCGACAGCCGCGCAGTCGTCGTCAGCCTTACCCGCCTCGATCGTGTGCGAGCGATCGATCCGGCAAACAACACGATGACGGTCGAGGCGGGTTGTCTTCTGTCCAGGGTGCAGGAGGCGGCGGCCGAAGCCGGACGCCTGTTCCCGCTGTCGCTCGCTGCGGAAGGAAGTTGTCAGATCGGCGGCAACCTGTCGACCAACGCCGGCGGCGTCCAGGTCCTGCGCTACGGGACCGCGCGCGAGCTGACGCTGGGGCTCGAAGTCGTTCTTGCCAACGGCGAGGTCTGGGACGGATTGCGCGGATTGCGCAAGGACAATACGGGCTACGACCTGAAACAATTGTTCATTGGTGCCGAGGGGACGCTGGGCATCGTCACGGCCGCCGTCCTCAAGCTGTTTCCGCTGCTGCCGGCGCGGGCCACGGCGTGGCTGGCGATCGCTTCGCCGGCGCAAGCGATCCAGCTGCTCGGACCGCTTCAGGCACGCTTCGGCGAAGCGCTGACGGCTTGTGAAATCGTCTCCGGTGTCGCCCTCGACCTCGTTCGCAAGCACCTCCCGGGCGCCCAGGCGGCGGTGCCGGAAAGCGGCTGGCACCTGCTGGTGGAGCTTGCAAGCCGCGACGACGAGAGCGCGCTACGCGACGCACTGGCGACCCACCTGGCCCAGTCGATGGAAGCTGGTGAGCTGGGCGACGCCGTGCTCGCACAAAGCGATCAACAGGCGCGCCAGCTCTGGCGGCTGCGTGAAAGCATCGGCGAAGCCCAGCGACGGGAAGGTCCGAGCATCAAACACGATGTGTCGCTGCCGATCTCGTCGCTTGCCGAGTTCGTCGACCGCGCCGACGCGGCGCTCAGCGCGGCCTTTCCAGGCATCCGCATCGTCACCTTCGGCCACATTGGCGACGGTAACCTGCACTACAATCAGTCGTACCCGCTGGAAGGCGACAATGCGGCGTTCATCGCCGGTCAAGAGCGGGTCAATCGCCTGGTACACGATCTGGTCCATCAGCTCGGCGGGAGCATCAGCGCCGAACACGGCATCGGGCAGCTCAAGCGCGACGAACTACGGCGCTACAAGAGCCCGGTCGAGCTAACGATGATGCGCGCCGTCAAAGCGGCGCTCGATCCGCTAGGGCTGATGAATCCGGGAAAGGTGCTTTGACTTCGATCAGGCCACCAGAAAAACGCCCCCTCGCCAGGCGTTTGCTTCAATGCAGCGTTCGCGTCCCCGCCGTCGAGGAGTTGCCGAACACGGCGTCGACAGACGGCGTGTCAAACCGGTACTCGCGATTGCAGATTTCGTCCTGGATCACGATCACGCCCTGCTCCTGCAAGACGGCATAGGCTTCTGCTGCACCCAATGCGCGCAACAGGGCACGCACCTTCTCCCAGTCTTCCGGACAGTGGTGCGCCACCGTTCGCGGCGCGAACAAGCGCACGCGCTCTTCAGCAAACAAACGACCGAGCAACTCTTCGCCACCGAGCGTCAACAGTTCAGACGCCTGCACGGTCGCCGCCAAGGTTTCGATACGCCGCCAGCCGTCGGCGTCGCGCTCGTCGGCTGGCGGCAGTTTCTGCAGCAGCAAGCCGCCGACCCCCTCTTCCGACGCGGCCAGGAAAACGCGTGACGCACGTTGCTCAGACTGACTTACGAAGTGCTCGAAGATCTCGGACACGCGACTCCCGACCAATGGCACCAGGCTCTGGTAGGGTTCACGCTGTGACGGCAGGTCGAGCGAAAGCATCAGCTGCCCGTCGCCGAGCAGCTCGGCCGTCGTCCCCGGCCGCGCTGTCGACGCAAAACGTGCCATACCGCGAAAGCGCAGTTGCTCATCGCAGTCGATGAGCAGCAACGAGACTGCACCGTCGCCGCGCAGTTGGATCGTCAGTCGCCCCGCTTGCTTGAGTTTGCCGCTGAGCAGCAGCGTCGTTGCCGTCAGTTCGCCGAGCAGCTGAATAACGGTCGGCGGATAGCGACGCCGGTCGATCATCTCTCGCCAGGCCGGTCCCAGGCGGACGACGGTGCCGAGAATGTCGAGATCGTCGAGCAAGAATTGCTGCAGCGTGTCGCTAGTCATCGACTCAAGCCTGGCGTTAAAAAACCGCGTTCCGCGGTTGACGGCAACCCAGCGACAACGCACCACCCAAGCGCCAGTACCCGGTATTCAAGTGATCCGCTCCGGCGCCGTTCGGCCGGCAAGGACGGCGTAGAAAGGGACCGCCGCCAGCCACGCCAGGCTGTTTAAGTAGGTCGGATCGATCACCCAGGCCTTGACGAAAGCTCGGGCAGCGAGCCGGCGGTCCGCACCGTCACCCCCTTTCAGGTGGCCCAGGCCAAAGCTCGTTGAGTACTTCGCCAACTGTCGCTTGAACACTCGTCGCGGAACGCAACGTCCGTCGTGGCTGCACAAGCCCCAGCGCTCGGCGGCGCGTTCGAGGAGAAAAGTGCGATAGTCGAAGTTCCTCAAGGCACGCGACCCTTGCGTCGGATGCTGCCGGTAGAGCGTCGTCCGCTCAAGCAGCCGGATGAACTGCGAGCGACGCGCCATCCGCATCCAGAAGTCCCAGTCCTCGCCATACGGCAACTGCTCGTCGAAACCGCCGCTTGCCTGCATCACCGAGCCACGAGCCAGCGCGGTACTAGTCAGCACCCAGCTATCGATCAGGAAGTGGTGATAAATCCAGCCTGAACGATCGGCATCGATTCCCTGCGCGGCCGACTCGGGGAGAAAGGTCGCGGCTTGCGGGAAGACCCCGCTCGCCGGATCGGGAAGCCAACGCGCAAAGCGCGTGCATACGACGTCGACTTCGGGATGTTCGGCGAAGGTGGCGATCTGACTGGCCAGCTTTCCCGGCAGCCAATAGTCGTCATGATCGAGCAAGGCGATGAACTCACCGCGCGCAAGCCGCAGACCGTGATTACGCGCCGCACAGACCCCTGCGTTGGCCTGATCGACGACGCGCACCGGATCGCCGAAGCGCCGCGCGATCTGTGCCGTCTCGTCGGTCGACCCGTCATTGACGACGATCACCTCAAGCTCCACGCCTGCCTGCGCGAGCACACTGCCGAGCGTTTCCTCGAGGTAGGCGGCGCAGTTGTAAGCGGGAATGACAACTGACACCAGCGGCATCGAGGTCCTCCCGAGACGTCAAGCTGCCGCGGGAACTTGCCTACGAGACGGCGAGCATGCGCTCGAGCGCCAGCTTGGCGAGCCCCCGCTCATGATCAGGCACGGTGATCTGATTGACGACGCGTCCCACGGCCAGATTCTCGAGGGTCCAAGCCAGATGTTGCGGATCGATGCGTTGCATCGTCGAACACATGCAGACCGTTGGCGCCATGAAATGGACCCACTTGCCCTCGGCTTTCACTTCTTCGGCCAGACGGTTGACCAGGTTGAGTTCGGTGCCGACCAGCCAGCGCGTATTTGGCGGCGCCTGCTTGATCGTGCGCACGATGGTCTCCGTCGAACCGACATAGTCGGACTGCCGGCAAACCTCGAAGCAGCACTCCGGGTGTGAGATGACGAGTCCGTCGGGATACTGGTTGCGAAAACGCAGGATGTGCGCCGGCTGGAACATCTGGTGCACCGAACAGTGTCCTTTCCAGAGCAGCAACCGGGCGCGCCGAATCTGCTCGACGCTGAGCCCACCCTGTTCCAGGTCGGGATCCCAGACCAACATCTCGTCATGCGGAATCCCCATCTGATCGCCAGTCCAGCGACCGAGATGCTGGTCAGGAAAGAAAAGAATTTTCTCCCGGCGCGCGAAGGCCCACTGGGTAATCGTGCCGGCATTTGACGACGTACAAACGATGCCGCCGTGCTCGCCGCAAAAGGCCTTCAGATCGGCCGCTGAGTTGATGTAGGTGACGGGAGTCACCTCGCGCTCGACGTCGATCACTGCGCCCAGTTCGCGCCAACAGCGCTCGACCTTGGCGAGGTTCGCCATGTCCGCCATCGAACAGCCCGCGGCGAGGTCGGGCAGGATGGCGATCTGCTCCGGCTTCGACAGGATGTCGGCGACTTCGGCCATGAAGTGCACGCCGCAAAAAACGATGTACTCGGCGTCCGTCTGCCCGGCGAGTCGAGAGAGCTTGAGCGAATCGCCGGTCAGATCGGCGTACTGGTACACGTCGGCGCGTTGATAGTGGTGACAAAGCAGAACCGCACGATCGCCAAGTTGTCGCCGTGCGGCGCGGATCCGCTCGTGACAGCGCTCGTCAGACAGGTGGCTGAAGTGATCGAAACGGATGCTTGCAGTGTGCATGGCGAGAAGTTCCCGGATCAGTCAGAGGCAGGCGGGCGCCAAGGGCCTACGGCCACGATCAACTGCGCCACGGCAGCCCGGCAAAGCGCCAGCCGCCAATCTTTCCGCGCTGACCGAGGGCATCCTTGTCGCCTTCGAATCCTTCGAGCACGTTGTAGCATTCGAGCTGCAACGCTTCGCCGGCAAGAGCCGCCGCATTGTGCGAGCGCACACCGCTGCGACAAATGAACAGCACCAGCGCCTCGGGATCGACCTGTTGCCGGAGCTGCGTCAGGAAGTGCGAATTCGGACGATTGTCCGGGTAACTCATCCACTCGATCTCAACCGCCCCCGGAATGCGTCCGACCCAATCCCATTCGGCGCGGGTCCGCACGTCGACCAGCCTGGCGCCTGGCGCCAGCTGCCAGACGTCGTAAGCCTCGCGCGGCGTCATCGCGCCCGCGTAGGGCAGGCCCAGTTCGCGTCCACGCTGCCTGGCCAGCTTCAGCAGTTCGGTCAGTTTTCCCATGGCATCCGGCCTCTTGGTGATGAATTTTCGGCGGCTGTGCGAGCCGGGAGTATAAACCAGTTGTACCCTTTCCACGCCGACGCGACCCTGGCAGCCATTCGCACCATAACAGTGCCTTCGATGCCTTGACGCACCTTTTCCGTGCACGGCAAAACCCCAAGAAGGTGCGTTGCGCTTGTGGCACAATGAAATTTCGCAGAACACTGGCTGGCACGTTTTCTGCTAATTTTTCTGCGCACTTTTTCTATCGTCGTCGGTTCCACCGGCATCTGTTCTGGAGACTCTGTAATGGCAAGCCCGCAAGACGTGATCAAGATGGTCAAGGAAAACGAGGCGAAGTTCGTCGACTTCCGCTTCACCGACACTCGTGGCAAAGAACAGCACGTGAGCGTCCCGGTCAGCGCATTTGACGAAAGCAAGTTCGAGAACGGCCACGCTTTCGATGGCTCGTCGATCGCCGGCTGGAAGGGAATTCAAGCCTCCGACATGCTGTTGATGCCGGATCCGAGCACCGCCTACGTAGACCCCTTCTTCGACGAAACGACGGTCGTCATTACCTGCGACGTCGTCGACCCGGCAGACGGTCGCGGTTATGATCGCGATCCGCGCTCGATCGCCAAGCGCGCCGAGGCTTACCTGAAATCCACCGGGATTGGCGACTCGGCTTTCTTCGGCCCGGAGCCGGAGTTCTTCGTCTTCGACTCGGTGTCGTGGAGCGTCGACATGTCGGGCTGCACGCTGAAGATCTTTTCCCAGGAAGCGGCGTGGACCACCGGTGAGAAGTCGGAAGGCGACGGCGGCATTGGTCACCGGCCGGGCGTCAAGGGTGGTTATTTCCCGGTTCCCCCGGTCGACAGCCTGCACGACATCCGTTCGGCGATGGTACTGACCCTGGAGTCGATCGGAGTGCCCGTCGAGGTCCATCACCACGAGGTCGCCACCGCCGGCCAGTGCGAAATCGGCACGCTCTTCAGCACGCTCGTCAAGCGCGCCGACTGGACGCAGATTCTCAAGTATGTCGTGCATAACGTCGCGCACCAGTACGGCAAGACGGCGACCTTCATGCCCAAACCGATCGTCGGCGACAATGGTTCCGGCATGCACGTCCACCAGTCGATCGCCAAGGACGGCAAGAATCTGTTCGCCGGCAACGGCTACGCGGGTCTCTCCGAACTCGCCCTGTTCTACATCGGCGGCGTCATCAAGCACGCGAAAGCGCTGAACGCGATCACCAACCCCGGTACGAACTCGTACAAGCGGCTGGTGCCGCACTTCGAAGCGCCCGTGAAGCTGGCCTATTCGGCGAAGAACCGCTCGGCGTCGATTCGCGTTCCGCACGTCGCCTCGGACAAGGGTCGCCGCATCGAGACCCGGTTCCCCGATCCGATCGCCAATCCCTACCTCTGCTTCTCGGCACTACTCATGGCCGGCCTCGACGGCATCCAGAATCGCATTCATCCCGGCGATCCCGCCGACAAGAACCTTTACGATCTGCCGCCGGAAGAAGACGCCAAGATCCCAACCGTTTGCGCCAGCCTGGAAGAAGCGCTGTCGTGCCTTGACAAGGACCGTGAGTTCCTGACCCGCGGTGGCGTCTTTTCCGATGACTGGATCGACGCTTACCTCGAATTGAAGATGGAGGAAGTCAACCGCGTGCGCATGACGACCCACCCGGTGGAGTTCGACCTTTACTACAGCTGCTGATCCGGCGCAGACAACCCGAGGACGGGCGTGCCCGTCCTTTTTTTTGTCGGCCGTTCCTCTGCGTGCGACGTTTGAATTAGCCAGTGTCATCCCCTACACTGACGTGTCTTTGCCACTCGACAAGACATGGCGATTGCCCGCATGCAAGGTCGCACCTCGCTGGAGGGACGGATACGACGATGAAAAGGTCACTTCTGCACGGCTTGCCGGCGCTGTTCGCGCTATGCACGCTTCCGGCCCATTCTCAGGACATCTACAAATGCGAAGTCGACGGTCGAGTCACTTACTCGAACATGCCGACCAAGAACTGCCGGAAGATCATGCTCGATCCGGTCAACCTGGCGCCATCGACCCGGCCAGCCGCGAAGACGCCGACCCCAGGCAGTTTCCCAAAAGTCGATGACCAGACTCAGAAGTCGCGCGACACCGATCGCCGCCGCATTCTCGAGAGCGAGCTCGCCGCTGAGGAAGCCGGTGCCGAACAAGCCAGGAAGGAGCTCGCCGAACAGGAAGCGACGGTGCTGCCGAACGAGCGCATGCAGGGTGGCGCGATCAGTGGTGGCAAGGTGCAGGAGCGGCTGCAACCGTTCAAGGACAAGGTGGCGCTGCACCAGCGCAACATCGAGGCGATCCGGAAGGAGCTCGCCAATCTGCGCTAGCCGGCAAGCAGGCGACTGCCGCCGTCGCATCCTGTGAGCACGGGCCCCGCATCGGCCTTCGCCGGCCTCGACCTGCTGTCGTCGGCGGTCATGCTGCTCGACGAACACCTGGTCATCCGACACATCAACACGGCCGCAGAGAATCTTTTCCAGATCAGCAGCCGGGTTTTCTCTGGCTGTCGCCTCGACAACGTCGCCGACTGCCCGGCGGAACTGCTCGCCGCCTGCGATAGCGCCTTGCGTCACGGCTGGGCATACACCGGGCAGACGATCGAACTTCGTATCGCCGGCGGCGAACTGCTACGTGTTAACGGCACGGTCAATCCGACCGATGCCCCGGACGCTCGCCTGATCGTCGAACTGTGGCCGATCGACCAGCAGCTACGGGCGACGCGCGAAGAACGACTGGTCGAACAACAACAGGCGAACCGTGAGCTGATCCGCAATCTGGCGCACGAAATCAAGAATCCCTTGGGGGGCATTCGCGGTGCCGCCCAACTGCTCGAGCGCGAACTCAACAACCCCGGCCTGCGCGAGTACACCCAGGTCATCATCAAGGAAACCGACCGCCTGCAGGATCTGATGCGGCGCCTGTTGTCGCCAAACCGTCCGATGCAACCCGGACCGGTCAATATCCACGAGATTCTCGAACGCGTACGCAGCTTGCTCACCGCCGAGTTCCCCCATGTGCTCAGCGTCAACCGCGACTACGACACGAGCTTGCCGGAGCTCGTCGGCGACCGAGAGCAACTGATTCAGGTCTTCTTGAATGTCGCACGCAACGCGGCACAAGCCGTTTGCGGACCGAACGGCGCCGGACACGGTCAGATCACACTGCGCACCCGAGTGGGGCGTCAGGTCACCTTGTGCAAGCGGCGGCACCGCCTGGTCGTCGAGGTCGACGTCATCGACGACGGCCCTGGAATCGCCGATCAGATCCGCGACCGCATGTTCTACCCCCTGGTATCGGGGCGTGAAGGCGGTAGCGGCCTCGGCCTGACGCTGGCGCAAAGCTTCGTTCAGCAGCACCACGGAACCATCGACTGCGAGAGTCGACCGGGGCGTACCTGCTTCACGATCCGCTTGCCCCTCGCCTGATCCACCTGGCCAGTTTCTTGCTTGCTGTCGAGGGCATCTGCTCATCCGGCCGAGGAAACGATGAAACCTGTGTGGATCGTTGACGACGATAAATCAATCCGTTGGGTCCTCGAAAAGACCCTTTCACGGGAAAAGATTCCCTTTCAAAGCTTCGCCTCGGCAACCGAAGCGTGGGCACGGCTCGACGCTGGAGCGGAAGCGCCCCAGGTTCTCGTTTCCGATATCCGGATGCCGGGACAGTCAGGCCTGGAATTGCTGCAGCGCTTCAAGGAGCGCCATCCCGCGCTGCCGGTGATCATCATGACCGCCTACTCCGACCTCGACAGCGCCGTCTCGGCGTTTCAGGGAGGCGCCTTCGAGTACCTGCCGAAGCCCTTCGACGTCGATCAGGCGCTTGAACTCATTCGGCGCGCGATCGGCGAGAGCATGCACCAAAGCGGTGCGCCCAATGAAGTTGCCCTGTTACCCGAAATCCTCGGCCAAGCCGCAGCGATGCAGGAGGTGTTTCGCGCCATCGGCCGCCTCAGCCAATCGAGCGCGACCGTCCTGATCACCGGCGAGTCCGGCTCCGGCAAGGAACTCGTCGCACGCGCCGTACATCGACACAGCCCGCGCGCCGACAAGCCGTTCATCGCGATCAACACCGCGGCGATTCCGCGCGATCTGCTCGAATCGGAGCTGTTCGGTCACGAGCGCGGCGCTTTCACCGGTGCGGCAGCGCAGCGACAGGGACGCTTCGAACAGGCGGAAGGGGGTACGCTGTTTCTCGACGAGATCGGCGACATGCCGGCGGAATTACAGACGCGGCTACTGCGCGTGCTCTCGGACGGGCATTACTATCGGGTCGGCGGGCATTCGCCCTTGAAGACCAAGGTGCGGATCATCGCCGCAACACACCGCAACCTGGAAGACCATGTTCGTCAGGGACTTTTTCGCGAAGACCTTTTTCACCGCCTCAACGTCATTCGCATCCGACTGCCCAGCCTGCGCGAGCGACGAGAAGACATTCCCATCCTCGCTCGCCACTTCCTGCAAAAGAGCGCCCGAGAACTCGGCGTCGAAGGCAAACGCCTTTCCGACGCCGCCCTCAAGCATCTTTGCGCCGTCGAATTGCCGGGCAACGTCCGTCAGCTCGAAAACATCTGTCACTGGCTGACCGTCATGGCCCCCGGACAACTGATCGAGCTGGCAGATCTGCCTCCCGAAGTCCGCGAAGGACCGGTGGCGGCAGCCGCCGGCGACTGGGAAAATGCGCTGGCGCACGAAGTCGACCGCCTATTGGTCAGCGACTCTGGCCAGGTACATGACAAGCTGACTCAGGTCTTCGAGCGGGTGCTGATCAACCGGGCGCTGGCTCACACCGGTGGCCGGCGGATCGAAGCGGCGCATTCGCTCGGCATCGGACGCAACACGATTACGCGCAAGATCCAGGAACTCGGTCTCGACGTCGCAGGCGGCGCCGGCGAGGATCGGGAGGCGTGCCTGCCGCGATAATCGGCGATAATGGCTTCATGAACGACGCCAGCAACGCCTTCCCGCCGCCACGACTCGCGTCGTTGATTGACCCCCTCCGGCTCCGGCAGCTGCTCGGGCTTGCCGGTTGCGGACTGACGATCGACGCGCTGCCGGCTTGTGAGTCGACCTCCGGTCTGCTCGTGCAGCGCGCCCGACTGGGTGCCACCGCGCCCAGTCTGCTGGTCGCCGACCGCCAGACCGCGGGACGCGGGCGACGCGGCCGAAGCTGGCAGTCGTCGGCCGACGGCAGCCTGACGTTCTCGCTGCTCTGGTCGTTCGAGCGCCGGCTGGCCGACATGGCGGGCCTGTCGCTGGCCGTCGGCGTCGCCGTCGCGCGGGCGCTTGAGGCGTGTGGTGCTGCCCGAGTCGGGCTCAAATGGCCGAACGACGTACTCCTGGACGGCGGCAAGGTGGCGGGCATTTTGATCGACCTTGAATCGACGACGCAAGGAACGCTGGCGGTGATCGGCATCGGCGTCAATCTCCAGCTACCGCCTGCCGACCCGCAGACGATGCCGCAACCGCCCGCGGCACTCGCGCAGTCGCTCGCGCACTTGCCGGAACGTCACCAGCTGTTGGCGTGCTTGTTGCTCGAACTGATGGCCGTCGCCGAATCCTTTGCCGAACACGGCTTTACCGCGCTGCACGCCGACTGGCAGGCGCGTCACGCATGGCACGACCGGCTTGTCCGACTCTGTGAAGCGGGCCTGCCCGACCGCGAAGGACGGTGTCTGGGCGCCGACGTCGATGGCGCGCTCGTACTGCAGACGACTGCCGGCAGGCAGCGCTTTTTTTCCGGCGACGTCTCCCTGCGCGCCGCATGATCGTCGCCATCGATGCCGGCAACAGCCGGATCAAGTGGGGGGTCCATGATGGCGCGCAGTGGCGCGACAACGGCGTTCTGGCGACCGCCGACGTCGCTTACCTGACCGAGGTGACCGACGAGTGGCCCGCCTCCGCGCCGATCGTCGTCTGCAACGTCGCGGGGACCTCCGTCGCCCAAGCGCTGCACGCGCAGCTTGCGACGCGCCATCGCCAGTTGACGTTTCTGCACGCCAGCAGCGCGGCCGCCGGTATTCGCAACGGCTACACTTGCCCGACGCAGCTCGGCGCCGACCGCTGGGCAGCGCTGATTGGAGCGCGCGCGCTGCACTCCGCCACCTGCCTCGTCGTCTCCGCCGGCACCGCGACAACGGTCGACTGGCTCGACGCCGACGGCCTCTTTCGCGGCGGCCTCATTCTGCCCGGTGCGGCGCTGATGCGCGCCGCGTTGGCCACCGGTACGGCGCAGCTACCGCTCGCCGAGGGAAAGCCGAGCAGCCAGCCGCGCAGCACGGTTGATGCCATCGCCAGTGGCTGCCACTTCGCCCAACTCGGCGCAATCGAACGGGCGTTCGCCGCCATCGCCGACCAACCTGGTGCGCTGTGTCTGCTGACGGGCGGCTCGGCCCGCGACCTGTTCGCAGACTTGAAGATTCCCTGCCGCCTGGTGGAGAATCTGATCCTGGATGGCCTGGTTCGCTTCGCCGCCGACCAGAACGCCGTTGC
Source organism: uncultured Candidatus Accumulibacter sp. (assembly GCA_964420975.1). GTDB lineage: Bacteria > Pseudomonadota > Gammaproteobacteria > Burkholderiales > Rhodocyclaceae > Accumulibacter. The sequence goes on along the minus strand of CAYQVH010000002.1, from coordinate 192,368 downwards.
CTGAAGCCCGCCGAAAGGAGATTCTCGATGCCTGATCATATGTTGTCGATGCTCCCCGCCTTTCTTGCGTATTTCGCCGTCGCCTTCGGGCTGCTTGCACTCTTCCTGCTGGTCTACCTCAACGTCACTCCGTACCACGAAGTGGCGCTGATTCGCGCTGGCAACAACGCTGCCGCGATCAGCCTTTCGGGCGCCCTGTTCGGCTTCGCCATGCCGGTCGCCAACGTCATCGCGCACAGCGACACCTTGCTCGATCTCGCCTCCTGGGGCGCGGTTGCCGGCGTCATCCAGATCCTGGCCTACCTGGTGGCCCGGCTGACGTTGCCCCAACTGAACGACGACATTCCAGCCGGCAAGACCGCCCCCGCGCTGTTTCTGGCCGCGCTATCGGTCAGTGTCGGGCTCATCAACGCCGCCTGCATGACGTACTGACGCTTGTCGGTACGTTCGTCGAGGACTCCTCGCGTCGAGGAAGATCAGGGTAAATCCGGCTCATCGAGCTCTCTTCTCCGCGTCGCGGCTGCGTCCAACCCCTCTTTGCGGGGAGCCGCCTTTCGTCCTCCGGCGTTCTCTACCCTCAACCGATGACCAGACCACCCACCCACCGATTGATGGTTCAAGGCTGCACTTCAGACGCCGGCAAGAGCCTACTCGTCACCGCGTTCTGTCGCATCCTCCATCGTTGCGGCGTCCGCGTCGCGCCGTTCAAGCCACAGAACATGGCCCTCAATTCCGCGGTTACGGTCGACGGCGGCGAAATTGGGCGCGCTCAGGCGCTGCAGGCACAGGCCGCCGGCCTGGCGGCACATTCCGACTTCAATCCGGTGCTCCTGAAACCGGCCACCGACTGCCGCGCCCAGGTGATCATTCAGGGCAAGGCGCTGACCGACCTCGACGCACGCGATTACCACGCTTACAAGCCGCGCGCGATGAGCGCCGTCCTCGACTCGTGGCAACGACTCTCGCAGCACTACGAGTGCCTGCTCGTCGAGGGCGCCGGCAGCCCGGCCGAGATCAACCTGCGCGACCGTGACATCGCCAACATGGGTTTTGCCGAAGCGGTCGACTGCCCGGTGGTCCTGATCGCCGACATCGACCGCGGTGGCGTCTTCGCTCACTTCTGCGGCACGCTCGACCTCCTCTCGCCGTCTGAACAGGCACGGGTCAAGGGTTTCGTCATCAACCGCTTCCGCGGCGACCGCGGACTCCTCGAAAGTGGTCTGCACTGGCTCGAACAACGTACCGGCAAACCCGTGCTCGGCGTCCTGCCGTATCTGCACGGACTCTACCTCGACGCCGAAGACGCGCTTCCCCGCGAGCAGGCAGCGAAGACGCGCGCCGGCTTGCGGGTCATCGCCCCCGCCTACCCGCGCATCTCGAACCATAACGATCTTGATCCGCTGCGCTTTCACCCGGAAGTCGACTTTCGCTTCGTCGGCCCTCATCAGGCCCCCCCGCCGTGTGACCTGATCGTCCTCCCCGGTTCAAAGGCGGTGCAGACCGATCTCGCCTGGTTGCACGCCAACGGCTGGGACGAAGCCATTCGCCGCCACCTGCGTTACGGCGGAAAACTGATCGGTATCTGCGGCGGTCTTCAGATGCTCGGTCGCGAGTTGCGCGATCCGCTCGGGATCGAGGGCGCACCCGGACGCAGCCGCGGCTTCGGCTACTTCGACTACGTGACCGAACTCGCGGCAGAAAAGACGCTGCAGAACGTCGATGGAGAACTGCAGCTGCCCGGTACGCCACCGCTCGCCGGCTATCGCATCCACATGGGGGTGACCGACGGACCGGCCCTGGCGCAGCCGGCGGCCCTCCTCGCCGGCCGCCCGGACGGCGCGCAGTCTGCTGACGGACAGATCCTCGCCACCTACTGCCATGGTTTGTTCGACCTGGAGCCGGCACTAGCTGCCTTGCTCACCTGGGCAGGTCACTCGCCAATCAGCCGCTTCGTTCCCGTTGAGCAGCGCGAGCGCGACATCGACCGCCTCGCCGACGCCGTCACCCGCCACCTCGACTGGCGGCGACTCGCTGCGTGGTTGCCACCCGCCAGCTGCGTCGTCGCCAGCCAGCACGAAGCGGGCACGCTTCCATCGTCCGACCTCGCCGCCGGTCAGACTTGACCGTGCCGGCTACCGCCCGCGCAACCAGTCGCGAACCGCGAATCCGGTACCGAAGTCCCAAGCTTTGAGCCTGTCCGGGGGGATCAGGCGAAACTCGGCGAGTTCTTCGTTCAGGCGAATCTCACCCTCGGCAAGGACGTGGTAGGCAAGAATCACTTCGTGCTTGCGCGTGAACGGATAGACGCCGATCAGCGTGATCGCGCCAGCCTTCAGTCCGAGCTCCTCCTTCACCTCGCGCGCGACGCCAGCCATCGGATCTTCGTCGCGTTCGAGAAAGCCGGTGATCAGGCCAAAGGCTCCCGCCGCCCATGCCCGGTTGCGCGCCAGCACGATGCGCTCGTCGAGCTCGACGAGCGCCGCCAGCACGGGGATCGGGTTGTCCCAGTGCACGAAGCCACAGGCCGCACCACAGACCGAACGCGGCACGCCGTCCACCGCACGCCCGACGAGTCTGGCGCCACAGAGGGGACAGAACTGCCAGTCGCCGCTCACACGCCCTGCGCCAGTTCGCGGATGTCGGCGAGCAGACGATCGACTGTTTCCGCCGTCGTGTCCCAGCCGCACATGAAGCGCGCGCCGCCAGCGCCGATGAAATCGTAGAACAGCCAACCGCGCGCACGGATCCCCTCCTCGATCCGTTTCGGCAGGCGGACGAAGACGCCATTCGCGTCCACCGGATAGAGTACGGGCAAGCCGGCGACTTCCGCCAGACCCGCGGCGAGGCGTCGCGCCATGGCGTTGGCCTGCGTCGCGTGACGTAGCCAGGCGCCCTCGTCTAGAATGCCAAGCCACGGTGCCGAGAGGAAACGCATCTTGGAAGCGAGCTGCCCCGCCTGCTTGCACCGGTAGGCGAAGTCTTCCGCCAGGCTGCGGTCGAAGAAGAGCACCGCTTCACCCACCGGCAGGCCCATCTTCGTCCCGCCAAAACACAGCACGTCCACCCCGACCCGCCAGGTCAGTTCGGACGGGCTGACACCGAGTCCGGCGACGGCGTTGGCGAACCGTGCGCCGTCGACGTGTACGCGCAGCCCCAGCTCACGCGCCGTCTCGGCGATCGCGTGCACTTCGTGGGGTCGATAGACCGTGCCGACTTCGGTCGCCTGCGTCAGCGTCACCACCTTCGGCTTCGGGTAGTGAATGTCGGAACGCCGTCTGACCGTATCGACGATCGACGCCGGGGTCAGCTTTCCCTGCTCGCCGCCGATGGCGAGCAGTTTGGCACCGTTCGAGAAAAACTCCGGCGCACCGCATTCGTCGGTATGCACGTGCGCCAGCTGATGGCAGATCACGCTGTGATACGACTGGCAGAGCGATGCGAGCGCCAGCGAGTTGGCGGCCGTGCCATTGAAGACGAAATACACGTCGCAATCGGTCTCGAACAACTCGCGCAAGCGGTCGGCGACGCGCAAGGTCCACTCGTCGTCGCCGTACGAGCGAACGTGCCCCTCGTTGGCTGAAAGCAAGGCTGCCAGAGCCTCCGGGCAGACGCCGGCGTAGTTGTCGCTGGCGAAATGCTGCATCAGCAAGCCTGAAGAACCGCCCTTTGGTGACTCACAGGCGCTGCTCAACCCAGCCCGCCACCGACGCCAGCGCCGCCGGCAGCGGCCCCGGATCGCTGCCGCCGGCCTGCGCCATGTCCGGCCGACCGCCGCCCTTGCCGCCCACCTGACGAGCGACCGCGTTGACCAGCTCGCCGGCCTTGACCCGGCCGGTAAGGTCGGGAGTGACCCCGGCAATCAGCGTCACTTTGCCGTCGGCAACCGCAGCGACGACGACGGCTGCGCTCTTCAGCTTGTCGCGCAACTTGTCGGTCGTCGAGCGCAGGGTGTTGACGTCGGCACCGTCGATCACCGCCGCAACGACGTAGGAACCCCGCACCGCGACCGCCTGGGTCAGCAGTTCGTCGCCCCGTGCTGCCGCCAGACGCGCCTTGAGTCGCGCCAGTTCCTTCTCCAGCAGACGCACGTTGTCGAGTACCTGCGTCAGCTTGGCCGGCACCTCGGTCGGCGACGACTTGACGGTCGCTGCCGCCTCCGCCAGCAGCGCGTGTTGCTCCTGCACCAGACCGAGTGCGTTGTCGCCGGTCACCGCTTCGACACGCCGGACGCCGGCCGCGACTCCGGTTTCACCGACGATCTTGAAAAAGCCGATGTCGCCGCTACGCCCAACGTGGACGCCCCCGCACAGCTCGCGCGACGAGCCAATCGTCAGCACACGCACCTCGTCGCCGTACTTCTCGCCGAAAAGCATCATCGCCCCAAGGCGCCGCGCGTCGTCGAGCGACACGATACGGGCGTCGGTCGCGACGTTGGCCAGGATTTCCTGGTTGACGAGTCGTTCGACACGACGAATTTCCTCTCCGGTCATCGGCGCATTGTGGGCGAAGTCGAAGCGCGTTTTCTCCGGATCGACGAGCGATCCCTTCTGCTGCACGTGCTTGCCGAGCACCTCGCGCAGGGCTTTGTGCAGCAAGTGGGTCGCCGAGTGATTGCGCGCCGTACGCATCCGGGCGAGCGCGTCAACCCTGGCCAGCACGCTGTCGCCGACACGCAGGCTACCGGTGCGCACCACCCCGTGGTGGCCGAAAACCGCCGCCTGAATTTTCTGCGTGTCCTCGACGCCGAAAATCCCCTGCCCCGCCTGCAGCACGCCGTGATCGCCAACCTGCCCGCCGGCCTCGGCGTAGAACGGCGTCTGATCGAGGACGACGACCCCGAGTTCGCCTTCACGCAGCTCGTCGACCGCAGCACCGTCGCGGTAAAGCGCAAGCACCTGCCCCTGGGCCTCGATTGTCTGATAGCCGTGAAAAATCGTCGCCGGGCCGCTGTAGTCGAGCGCTGCCGCCATCCTGAACTTGCCCGCCGCCCGCGCCTGCTGCTTCTGTTGCGCCATCGCGGCGTCGAAAGCGGCGACGTCGACGCCGACCCCGCGCTCCCGGCAAACGTCGGCCGTCAGGTCGAGCGGAAAACCGAAGGTGTCGTGCAGCTTGAACGCGGTCGAACCATTGAACACGCCGCCTTCCCCTATCCCCGCCAACTCGCTTTCGAGAAGGCTCATTCCGTGCTCAATGGTCTCGAAGAAGCGTACCTCCTCGTGGCGCAGCACCTCGCTGACACGCGCCTGGGCGCTAACCAGTTCGGGATACGCCTGCCCCATCTCGACGACCAGATCGGGAAGCAGCCGATAAAAAAACGCCGAACGGGCGCCGAGTTTGTAGCCATGTCGGATCGCCCGCCGAATGATGCGCCGCAGGACGTAGCCGCGCCCTTCGTTGCCCGGGATGACGCCGTCGGCGATGAGAAACGAACACGCCCGGATGTGATCCGCCAGCACGCGCAGCGACGGACTGTCGAGGTCATGCGTCGAGGTCTCGCGCGCCGCTGCCCTGATCAGATTGACGAACAGGTCGATCTCGTAATTGCTGTGCACGTGCTGGAGGACGGCAGCGGTGCGTTCGAGCCCCATGCCGGTATCGACCGACGGCTTCGGCAAGCGATGCATCACGCCCGCCTCGTCCCGGTTGAACTGCATGAAAACGTTGTTCCAGATCTCGATATAGCGGTCGCCATCCTGGTCCGGCGACCCCGGCGGGCCGCCGGGTACTCCTTCACCGTGGTCGTAAAAAATTTCGGTGCACGGGCCGCAGGGGCCGGTATCTCCCATCATCCAGAAATTGTCCGACGCGTAGCGCGCACCCTTGTTGTCGCCAATCCGCACGACACGCTCGGCCGGAATGCCGATCTCGCGCGTCCAGAGGTCGTAGGCTTCGTCGTCTTCGGCGTAGACGGTCACCCAGAGCCGGTCGGGTGGCAGTCCATAGACCTCGACCAGAAGCTCCCAGGCGTAGTGGATCGCGTCCCGCTTGAAGTAATCGCCGAAGGAGAAGTTGCCCAGCATCTCGAAGAACGTATGGTGACGCGCCGTGTAGCCGACGTTCTCGAGGTCGTTGTGCTTGCCACCGGCACGCACGCACTTCTGCGCCGTGGCTGCCCGCAGGTAAGGCCGTTTGTCGAAGCCGAGGAAGACGTCCTTGAACTGGTTCATGCCGGCGTTGGTAAACAGCAGCGTCGGGTCGTCGTGTGGCACCAGCGAACTGGAAGCGACGACCTGGTGGCCTTTGGCAGCAAAAAACGTCAGGAACTTGTCGCGGATTTCAGCGCTTTTCATCGTCTTGCTCTATGTCGATATCGTTAGCCCCGGTCGGGTTCGCTCAGGGAGCTGCGATTTTAGCTTGAAACAGCGGCCGAGACCGGTGCCCTGCCCAGCTCTCAGGGCACACTCGCGTCAGAAAAAAGGTCGATACGATCGCTGAATACCGCCGTCACACCCCGCGCAAACAAGGTCGCCGCCAGCGCCGGCTGGTTGACCGTGTAGCACAAGACGGGAACTCCGGCAGCGCGCGCTTCTGCCAGCAAATCAACGGTTACCGACGCCGCGGCACAGTGCAGCGTGAGCGCGTCCAAACGATCGAGGCGCAACCGCCAATCCGCCGGCGGCGCCTCATAAAGACAGCCAAGCGGCAGTTCGGGAACGGCAGCACGCGCCGCCGCCAGCGCCGCTTCGGAAAACGACGACACCAACGGCAGCGAATCGCCCCGCCACAGGTCGCGAACCGCGCGCGCGACCAACTCGCCGGTACGTTCTTCACAACCCGCCGCCGGCTTGACTTCGACGTTGACCGCTAGCCCCAACTGCCGACAACGTACGGCGGCAGCGGCCAGCGTCGGCAGCGGTTCACCGGCAAACGCCGGGTGCTGTTTACCGCCGGCGTCCAGAGCCTGCAGCTCGCGATCGCCCGAAGCGCAGACCCGACCGCGACCATCGGTCGTCCGTTCGAGCGTCTCGTCGTGAATCAGCCACGGCGAACCGTCGGCCGAAAGCATGACGTCGAACTCGACCGCCCGCAGTCCGAGCCGCGAGGCGACCCATAGCCCGGCCAGGGTATTCTCCGGCGCCAACGCGCCACCGCAGCGATGGGCAAAAACGGGCGGCAGCGGCCAGTCGAGCCGCGGACGCGTCACTTCAGGAGAAAGCTCTTCAGCGCGACCGGCATCACCGCGTTGCCGCGACTGACCGCGTTGTCGAGCGCCTGTTTGGCTGGCGTCTTGCCTGACCACGCGTGCTCGAGTTCCTCTTCGACGATGATGCGCACCGGCTCGATCTCCGAAACGCGGATCACCCGCAGCGCCGCCGGACCCTGCAACTGCTTGTCGGCCACCTTGAGCGCGACGAGGTCATCCTTGAACAACTTGCTTTCCGCCGCCGCGCGCGCCGCCGGGCTCATCGGCAGGAAGCCTTCGTGTGCCGTCAGTTCAACCTGTATTTCCGGTTTCATCAGAAAGCTGATGAAACTGGCCACGCCCTTGTAGTCGACCGCCTTGTGACCGGCGCCCACCCAAAGTGACGCACCGGCGGCGAGAGTCTGCTGCGGCGTACCCGGCAAGTCATCGTGATAGGGCAAGGTCGACACGCCGGTCTGCGCCTTGCGCGCCTCGGGCAGCGCCGCAAACAAGGCCGACGAACTGGTCAGCATGCCGCACTCGCCGGCGGCGAAGCGCCGGTCGGCCTCGTCACGGCGACCAAAGTAACTGAAGTACCGGGCTTTCGCCCAGGTCGTCATCATCGCCGTATGCTTGACCTGCAGCAGACCGTTGAACACCAGCTTACCCTTGGCATCGGCGACTTCTCCTCCGTTCCACGCGCTGAGGTTGTCGATGTGCACCCACGACGGCCAAGACGTCGAGTAGGGGCAGGAAACGCCGGCTTCGAACAGCTTGTCAGCGGCCTTCTGCGCCTCCATCCACGTCTTCGGCGGCTTGTCGGGGTCGAGACCCGCCTTCCGAAACGCTTCCTTGTTGAAGTAGAGCACCGGCGTCGACAAAGCGACCGGCAAGGCGAACAGCTGCCCCTTGGCGTCGCCAAGCCCGACGCGCAGTTCAGGCGCCAGCTTGCCGCCGTCCAGCGGTTCCCTGGCGTCTTTCATCACTTGATGCAGGGGCACGAAGCGGCCCTTCGTGGCAACGAACTTCGCCTGCTCCTCGCGTGTCACGAGGTTGAGGTCTTTCGGCGCGTCGCCTTGAACGCGACGCGACAGTTTGATCTGAAAGTCTCTCTGCGCGCCATTGAAACGTTCAACGATCTTTTCGAGCCGCTCGGCGCGCTCCTCGTCGAGCTGGTGCGATAGGTCAAGCTCGGCGGGCGCCGCGGCCGCCGCAAGCGAGATCGGTGCGGTCAGAAGAAGCGCCAGAGACGCCGACAGAACCTTGAGTAAGCGCATGCTGATCCCCGAGAAAAAAGGCGACATTATAGTCGCACGCAGCGGTCGGTCCGGCGATTCGCGAGCACCGCGACCGCGACCGGTCAGCGCCGGCGAACGCGTTGCAGCAAGCGGGTGAGCAGCGAAGCGTGCGTCGCGCGCAAGGATTTTCCATACGCCCGCGTCGCCTCCTGCAGACGCTTGCCGGCGGCCGGATCGAGCGCGATGTCGAAACCGTTAATCGCCTTGACAACGGTTCGCATCTGGTCGGCATCGGCACGCAGACCGAGCGTCCGATAGATCACCTCAAGGTACGTCCCTGCCGGCAACGCGGCCTGCGACGTCACTTCCTGCCCACCCAGCGCGTTGAGGAAGTAATCGATCGCTTGCGGGATGCGTCCCTGATTGACTGCCGCCTGTCCACGCAAAGACCAGGCACCACATTCGAAGGTCGGGGGCAACCCCTTGCCGATCGCCTCTCCCAGGCGCGCCTCGGCTTCGGCAAAGCGTTCGCCCTGCAACAGCCGCAGACCGGCCTCGAAGTCGGCCTTTCCCGGACCGGCGTTCGATCCGACACGCGAGAACGTCGTCCGACAGTGTTCGCGCGCGACTCGCCGCGGCGGCAACGCACGCGGGCTGTCTGCGACGTCGGCAGCAACAGGAGACGGACGCTCGTCGACGTTGGTCGTCGTCGACACCTTCGGTAGCGGCGCCGCGACGACAGGCGTCGGCGTCGCCGCCGCCCACGTCGCAGGCTCCACGGCAGCCGGCGCCACGCCTGGGCTGGCGACTACCGAAGGCGGCGAGGCCACGCCCGCCGGATAGTCGACCGTGGTCGGCAACACGGCCGCCGGCGCCACCCGCCGCCGGCGCCACCACCAAACACCCGATCCGATCACCGCCAGCAGAATCAGGCTGGCAACCCCGATCGCCACGTAGCGCCAAGGAAACGTCGCCGTGGTGGTCGCCGCGTCGCCAACGACCGGCTTGCCACTGCTCGCCGTCTGCGCTTTGTCGATCAGCGCGACCGGATAGGCCTGGCCGGCGAATTCGAGGACCAGGCTGTCGCCGACCCGGCCCGAAGCAGGCACCGCAATGCAGAGGTCGATATTGACGCCCTCGGCGGCAAACTTCAGGGGAGCCGTCGGGCTGGCACGTGAGATCGTGACGTGGCGTTCGTCACCGACCGCCATTTTCGCCACCTCGCGGCCCCGCAGTTCCGGCGACAGGTAGCGGCACATGGCAATACTCGAACCGACGGCAAAGGCGCTGCGCGGGCGCTCCGCTGCCGACGCCATGGCGCTGCGCACGCGAATCTCCGCCAGAGGCACCGGGTCAAAGCGGGTTCCAGGGGCGATGCTCAGGCGTCCCTGGATCTCGAGGAAACCCTCCCCTTCGGTCGGCTTGTAACGGACGAAGTCGCTACCGTCGAGCATCCAGAGCGCCGGAACGGTCTGCGCCTTGAGCGCCGTCAAGGACCACGGCTCGCTTGCCGACTGTGCGACAAGCGACGACGACACAGTGATCAACGCTCCGACCAGGGCCAAGCGCGTGAAACCCATAGCCTTTTACCGCCAAGAGTTGGTCAAGGCCGAGACTTTCACACATTTGCCGCCCCCGATCAAGCTTGCCCCTGCGAGGGGAAGGGGATCACTCCGCGTCATCGTTTCGGCGACCTGCCGGCGAAAAACGCGAGGTTGCGGCGGTAGACAAAAAAAGGGCGGCTCGCCGAGCCGCCCTTTTCCCCCTCCCGAAAATCGATCAGCTGCGGCGACGACGGCCCAGCAGACCGCCGACCAGGCCGACACCCAGCAGAGCCAGCGTGCCCGGCTCGGGGATCGAGACCGGAGTCGTCGTGATCAGCGCGGCAAAGGTGACCGTCGTGTCGGTCAACTCGGGCGTGCGGAAGCCCAGGCAGCCCGCAGCAACACCAGCCGCCGCGCAGGCAGCGGCGGGCAGCGGGTTGAGGCCGCTCGTCTGCTCGAAGAAGCTGATGAAATAGGTTTGCGGGTCGAACGCCGTCCCCGCGCCATCGAAGTCGACGACAAACGGGAAGTTGAGCGAGGTCTTGTCGAGGACGAAGATGTCGGCACAACCATTCACGTTGACGCCGGAACCGTTCGCGCCACCGTCGAGACACGGGTCGTCACCGTTCGGGGTTTCACGGAATTTGATCCCAAAAGTGATGTTCTCGGGCGGGAAGGCGGCGAGCACCGGGTCGGTCGGCTTCAACGTCAGCGTCGACAGGATGTCGACCGAACGCAACGTCGTTCCGGTGATCGGGCGATTGAGGTGGGTAACGTCGATGTTGGCGACGGCAGGACCATTGGTAGCGACCGACGAGGTCGGGCGGTCGGTGATCGTCAGACCACTCTGACCACTGCCGGTCGAGTCACCCCAGCGCAGGTTCTTGTCATCGACGAAAGTCACGCCGGTGGGCGCCGTGCAGTCGCCGTTGCTGTCGCAAATCGTGCTCTCGACGAAGACGGCGCTGACCGTCACGTCCCAGGTATTGATCATGCTGGGAGCACCGGCGTGCGCCGCAAACGAGACGCATGCCGAGGCCAGACCCAGCGCCGACGCCAGAAGTGTCCGGCTGTGCTTGGTGGTATTGATCATGTTGATGATTCCTCTTTTCGTTGTCGATAGTTGTGGGCAGTTCGAGGGTGCCACGACAACCATAAAGCAACGAACGTGCCAAGTCATCGGTCAACATGTTATAGCAAGGGGTTAGGCGTGTTACCGGGAAGCGTGACCAAGGCAAGTGTAAGCTGCGTCGACACTGTGCCGGCGAGCCATCGCCTCGCGCTTCGCGCCTCACAGCCCGGCCAGCAACTGTTTGACTTCGACCTGCGACGGGAACTTGTCGCCCAGTCGGGCCAGGGTTTCCAGCTCGCGGCGCGCCGCCTTCTGGTCGCCGGACTTGAGCAGGGCTTTCGCCAGATGCAGGCGCGTTTCTCCTGCTCCCGGCGCCGCCGCCGTCGCGCGCTTGAGCAGCTCGGTTCCCCGCGCCAGTTCGCCACGCTCGACCAGAATCCAGCCCAGCGTATCGAGGATATTGGCGTCGTCGGGAGCCTGCCGGTGGGCCCGCTCGGCGTACTCGAGCGCCATCGGGTCGCCGGCACGACCGGCCGCCCAGGCCAGCCCGTTGAGTGTTTGCGCGTCGTTCGGGAAATCGACCACGATTTCCTTGTAGAGGCGGACAGCCGCCGCGTAGTCCTTGTTCGCCAAGGCACGATCGGCAAGATAGCGACGCACGGCGGAGTCTTTGGGATAGGTCCTCACCCAGTCGGCAGCGAGCTTGCCGGCCTCCTCGGCCTTGCCCGCCCCGACCAGCGCCGAATGCAGGGCAATGACCAACTGCGGCGACTTCGCTTTGTCAAGCCCTCCGCGAAGAACGCGGATCGCGTCCGCCCACTTCTTCTGCTGCGCGAAGACCCGCGCCTCGAGAAAGTAGCCGATCGGATCGTTGGGCTGTGACTGCTGCAGCTCGCGCGCCGCTTCGACGATTTCCGCCGGGCTGCCGGTGGGCTGTTCGAGCGCGACCAGACGCACCATCGCAGGCCGGTAGCCGGGACGAACGCTCTTCGCCTTGCGTAGCGAGTCCTTGGCTGCCTCGACGGCGCCGCTCGCCAATTGCACGTCGGCGAGGCGAACCAGCAGGTCAGGGGATTGGGGGGAGACCTGGACGGCTTTCGCCAGCGTCGCCGCTGCCTGCTCGGGCTTGCCGGCGCGCGACTGGAGGTCGGCGAGCACGGTCAGCAGGCGCTCGTTGTTCGGCAGCACCTGCAAGCCCTGCTCGGCGGCGCTGATCGCCGCCGCCAGGTCGCGCCGGCTGGTATGGAAAGCAATCAGCGAAAGCCGGGTGGCCAGCTTGTCCGGTGCGAGCTGGACGGCTTTCTCCACCGTCGCGCGCACGACATCCGGTTCGGCCTTGCTTTCGTGCAGCCAGTCGGCGTAAGCGAGCAGAATGCTGGCGTCCTTCGGCCGCCGCTTGCTCGCCTCCTCGAAACGCTGCCGGGCTCGCTCCTGCTTGCCTTCGGCGAGATCCAGCCGCCCCAGCTCGATCAGCGGCATGAGGATGTCCGGCCGCAGCTCGTACGCCCGTTCATACGCGGCGCGCGCCTCGGCCTTGCGGCCGGCGTGGGACAGAATCTCGCCCTCGACGATGAAGACGCGTCCGTCGCCCGGCCGCTTGCTGGCGATCGTCGCCAACACCTGGAGCGCGCGGTCGTACTCCTTACGCCCGACATAGTAGTTGACCAGTAGCGCGTCGGCCTCGATGCGCGAGTGATCGGCGGCAGAGGCCTCGAACAAGACTTCGGTCGCCTTGCTGCTGTCGCCGCTGGCGAGTTGCGCCAGCGCCAGGCCGGTCAGTGCGGGAGCGCCCTTGACCCCAAGGGCAGCCGCCTTTTCGAACAAGGCCTGCGCCTTCTTGCTCTCGCCTGCCTGCAGATACGCGGTTGCCACCGCCAGAAGAACGCGCGGTTGATCGGGCGCTCTGGCGAGCAGTTCCTGCCCCAGAGCCAGCGCGCGGCTGGCGCGCTGCGTACGCTGGTAGATCCCGACCAGCGCCAGTTGCGCGGCGAGGTTTCTCGGGTCAGCCGCCACCACCTTGTTGAGAAAACCTTCAGCGACCTCGTAGTCGCCCAGCTCGGCGTGGATGATCCCCGCCAACAGGAGGCTGGGGGTAAATTCGGGGGCGTTCTTCAACGCCAGGGCGACGAAATCGCGCGCCGCCGGCAGGTCGCGGTCGTGCAGCGCCATCAGCGCCTGGAGGTGCGCCGTCCGCGGGTGCTCCTTGGCCGCCTCCTTCATGCTTTCGAGCTGGGCCTTGGCTTCGTCGACCTTGCCCGACTGCCAAAGCAGCATGACGGCCCGGTACTGAGCGGCGATGTCGGTCGGGCGCAGTTTGGCCAACGTCTGCAGCGCCTGAATCGCGCTCGGCAGGTCGCCCTTGCCTTGCGCAATACTCGCCTTGGCACGCAGCGCCTCGGCCGAGTTCGGTTGTCGCGCCAGCACTGCGTCGATCGCCGGCGCCGCCCCGGCGTGATCGCCCTCGGCGCTCCTGATCAGGGCGCTGGCGATTGCCGCCCGCGGGGAGTCCGGACTGGCCGCATTCGCCTCCCGCACGCTCGCCTTGGCGCCGTCGACCTGGCCCATGAAAAGCTGCGCATACGCCTGGCTGACGAGGACGTCGGCTCGGGCCTGCGGTGAACGGATCTGTTGCGGCGGGAAGTCCGAGAGTACCCTTGGATAGCTGCCGATCTCGAGCAGGGAACGCGCCAGCAAAGGCTTGACGACGTCGGTATCGATTCCCGCTTCGAAAGCCCGGCGCAGTTCCTGCTCGGCCGCCGCGGCCTCACCGGTTTCGAGCAGCACCTGACCGAGCAGCAGACGTCCTTCGGCGAAGTTCGGATCGCTCTGCAGCAAGCTGCGCAGCCGGATGATTGCCGACGTCGAGTTACCGGCAGCGACGTCGGACTTGGCGGACGCAAACGACTGGTCGCGGCTGTCTCCGCACGCGATCAGTGAGGCGGCGAGAACCACCGCCGCGGCGCTCCTGGCCAGGAGAAATCGGGGATGACGTTTCATCGGGAGGACCTTCCTCAATAAGCGGGATCAATGACGTGCCGTGGCGACGACGATCGACGGCTGCCGCAGACGGGCTGCTGGCGCGTCTCGATCATAGCCTGCTGTGAGCAGGGAGCCGCGTGAACCTGTTGGCAATCTCGCGGGCGAGCGCGCCGAATGCGCCAGGCCCTGCCGTCCGGCGTCGCGCGGCAACCGCCGCCAGCGCTCAGAGACGAGCCAACAGCTTCCGTACTTCCGCGTGCTGCGGATACTTATCGCCGAGCTTGGCGAGGGCTTCGAGTTCGCGACGAGCGCCACGCGTGTCGCCCGCCTTCAGCAGCGCCTTCGCCAAACTGAAGCGAATGTGCGGTGCCTCGGGCGCCGCGGCCGACGCGCGCTGGAGGACCTCGACGCCGCGCGCCAGCTGGCCGCGGTCGATCAGGATCGTACCCAGCGTCTCGAGAACGTTGGCGTCTTTTGGCGCGTAGTTGGCTGCGCGTTCGGCGTATTCGAACGCCGCCGGGTCGCCGATACGCGCTGCCGCCCACGCCAGGTTGTTGAGCAGACGCGGACTCTCGGGATAGTCGGCGAGCACGTCCTTGTAGGTGCGTATCGCCGTCGGGTAGTCCTTTGCCGCCAACGCGCGGTCGGCGAGGCCGATACGGACGTACGCGTCCTTCGGATTCGCCTGCTGCCAGTTGCGCACGACGGCGGCCGCGTCGTCCGCCTTGCCGACGGCGAGCAAGGCCGAGTACAACGCGACCACCAGCTGCGGCGTTTTCGCGCGCTCGACGCCCGCTCGCAACGCCGGCACCGCCTGCGCCCATTGGTTGGCGCGGCCGTACGCCATCCCCTCGAGCCAGTAACCAATCGCTGCATCGGGCTGCGTGCGCTGCAGCTCGCGCGCCGCTTCAATCACTTCCGCCAGCGTACCTGGTGCCTCGCCGAGCGCCACCAGGCGGATTTTTGCCGGGCGATGGTCGCCCTTCAGGCTGAGCGCTTTACGCAGCGATCCGACCGCGACGCCACGTGCCCCGCCGATCAGCTGCACATCGGCGAGTCGAACGTGGAGATCGGCAGCGTTCGGCTCCAGCTCAATTGCCTTGTTAAGGGTCGCCACGGCCGCTTCCGGTTTCCCGCTTTTCAGCTGCAGGTCGGCCAGCAGCGTCATCAAGCGCCGGTTGGCTGGAATCGCCTTGTTGGCTTCTTCGGCCAGCAGCAACGCGCGCGGCACGTCTTTCGCCACGACGTGCAAACCGATCAAACTGAGCCGCGCATCGACGTCGGTCGGCGCCACCGCCACTGCCTTCTCGAGCAACACTCGCATCGATTCGCGATCGCCGCCGTTTTTCTCCAGCCAGAACGCGTAGGCAACGAGCAACTGGGCGTCTTTCGGACGACGCGCCATGGCGTCTTCGAAACGCTTCTTCACTTGCGACAGCGGCTGACCCTGGAGGCGATCGACGTCAGCCAGACGGAGCGTCGCGACCACCAGGTCGGGATACTGTTCGTAGGCGCGTTCAAAAGCCGCCTTGGCCTCACCCGTACGCCCCGCCGCCATCAGCACGTCGCCTTCGAGGATCAGGATCCGCGGTTCCCCCCGGCGCTTGGCGGCAATCCGGCCGACGGTCTCGATCGCTCGGTCGAATTCCTTCCTGGCGAGAAAATGGTTGACCAGCAGGTAGTCGGCCTCGATCGCCAGGTCGTCGGCCGCCGACGCCTGCAGCAGCGCATCGACGGCCTTGCTTTCGTCGCCCGTGGCGATGCGCGCCAAGGCGAGCCCGGTCAAGGCACGGGCGTCGGCTCCACCGGCCGCCGTCGCCCGCTCGAACAGCGCTTGCGCCTTCTTGGCGTCGCCTGCGCCCAGATAGACCGACGCCGCCAGCAACAGCGCCCTCGGCTGCTGCGGATGCTTGGCGACGATTTCCTTGGCCAAGGCCAGGGCGTGATCGACGCGCTTCGTCTTCATCAGGACGCCGATCAAGGCCTGCTGCGCAACCAGGTGGTCCGGTTCCTTGGCGAGCAATTTGTTGAGGTGGCTCTCCGCCAGTTCATAACCGCCGAGTTCGCTGTTGACGATCCCGGAGAGGAGCAGCGCCGGTGCCGAGTCCGGGTTGAACTTGAGCGCGCGCGCGATCTGGTCGCGCGCCGCACGAAAGTCCTTGTCGTGCGCGGACAAAAGCGCCCCCAGATACGCGGTCGCCGGATGGTCGACGCCGAGCGATTTTTTCATCGCCACCCACTGCGTGCGCACGTCGTCGGTCTTTCCGGCTGCCCAGAACAACATCGCCAGGCGAGACTGGGCGCCGGAGTCAAACGGCCGCAAGCTGACCAGGGTCTTCTGCGCCTCGATCGCCGCGGGTAAGTCGCCGCTGCCTTGGGCGATGATCGACTTGGCACGCAACACGTCGACCACCGTCGGGTGCTTGGTGACAAGCTGGTCGATCGCGGCGGAAGCCGCTTTCTGGTCGCCGGCGATTCCGAGCAGCACGGCGTCTGCGACCGCCAGCCGCAGGTTGCCGGGACTCGCCGCCCTCGCCTCGGCCAAGACCTCGCGTGCGCGCTCGGGGTGGCCGTCGGCAAGCTGCGCGTACGCCTGGCTGACCAGCACTTCGGCACGCGCCTCGGGCGAGCGGATCTGTTGGGCAGGGAAATCGGCAAGTACGGTCTTGTACTCGCCGCTTTCGAGCAGCGCCCGGACTAATAACGGCTTGACCGTCTCCGTCTCGACGCCAGAGTCGAAAGCCTTGCGCAACTCCTTGACGGCAGTGAGCGCGTCGCCGCGTTCGAGCAGCACCTGTCCCAGCAGCAAGCGGACGTCGCCCGCCTCGGGATGCGACTGCAAGACGTCGCGCAGGCGGACGACGGCCTGTGCCGCGTTACCCGCCGCCAAATCGGCCTGGGCGCGTGCGACCGCTTGTTGCGGACTGTCGCCGCAAGCGGCGAGAGAAATGGCAACGGCCAGCGTGGCAACGCGGCCGATCGACCCGACGGTGCAGTCCCGCTTCATCGCCCAACGTCTCCAATCCCAATCCTTGTCCGGCGGGCGACAACGGTAGCACAAACCGCCAGCGACCAGTCACCCACGCGATGACGCCCCACGCAGCCTTGTCCGCCACGCGCCGGCGGGTTGTGTCGTCGCACAGCGAAGCCCAGACGAGAAAAAGCCCGGCAGGGCCGGGCTCGTCTCTTATTATGCCGTGGCAGAGCACTCACGCGCCGGGGGTTGGCCATCCTGGCCCGGCACGTGCGAAGCGCGCTGAATCAGACGGTACCGCGCCGACGAAGACGCCAACCGAGGACGCCAAACGCCAAGCCGGCAAGCGCCAGCGAACTGGGCTCGGGAATGATCACCGGCGGCGTTGCACTGCCGATGAAGAGCTGCTCGTAGCCGTTGTTCAGACTCCGTCCGTAGGGCACCGTCGGGTCGTTCCCGGTACAGATCGTGTCAATCGCCGCACCGGTGATGCTCGGGTCACAACCCAAGCGGACGTCGACGTGCAGCGTGTAAGCCGCCAAGCCCGCATCCGAGATGCTCCCGAACAGCGACGCCAGGCGCGCATTTAGCTCGGGGAAGAGGACGGCGTACGCGGCATGGTCGGCGCCCAAGTTGTGAGGCAGTTTGACATCGTACCCACCAGGATCACTGCACGAGATCGGGAGACCCGCCTTGTAGCAGATGGCGCCACCCGAAAGGACGTAGTCGGTATCGTCGTTGTCACCCGCGTCCGGATTGCCGATAGCGGTATTCGTATAAGTCGTCGGATCCCCCAGCGGAACCCCGCCACCGCCTTCGGTGAACAACTTGTACGGCGCATTCCTGTTGGTCAGCTGATAGACATCGCCGACGATGTTGTTACTCGCGTCGGTAATCCAGACCTGCGCCCACGCGGCCAGGCTTTGCGTCGCCTCGCCGCCGCTGTTCGTCTGGTTGTTGTTGAAGAAGAAGACCATCTGATTACCGGCGAGGAAGCTCTTCATCGCCGACAGTGACGAGTCCCAGGCGTTCGCGAGGTTATTGTTCACCGTGCCGTTGGTCGGGGTCGAATACTCGGTTCCCGTCGACGGCCGGAAAAAGATCGACCCGCTGACGCCACTCGGCGTCTGATACGCGTTGTCCTGGTTGGTGTTGTTCGTATTGACCGGCGCGCCGTTGGCACCGGTGGCAACCACCACCAAGTCCTTGATCGCTCCGGGCGTCGAGTCAACCGAGTACTGGCAACCTGCTGCGACACCCCCACACTTTTCCTCAATCGCCGCCGGCAGCGAGTACGACTGGGCGTCACCGTAGAGGACGTAACCCACCCCGTTGAGGTCGACCATCGGTGCGGCGAACGCCGCGTTTACCGAGGCCGCCAAGCACGCTACCGAAATTCCGGCGCGAGCGATAACTGCGATTTTCCTGCTCATTAGCGACTCCTCTCGTCAATCTGTGATCACTGGCCGCAACGCGAGGGTGCGCCCTGCATAAGCCAAAGCAAGATAGGTGCCAGAAATATCACAGCCATGATATTAGTAATAAAGGTGTGGCGTGCCCCGGGGGGGGGGGTTACCAGCCAGTGTAAAGAAATCCGACACCTGTGCTGCCGAGTCGGCCGCACCAACCCTGGTCGTATCGTCAGCCGCCATCCACCCTGGCCGCAGCAGGGCCCTGCCCTTCCGGTTAGAATGGCCCATTTCCTGACATGGTCGGCCGAAATGCTTCGTTATATCGAGTCACGACACTCGCTTGGCGCCCTCCTGATCGGCGCCGTCTGCGCCCTCAGCGGCTGCGACCTGATCCAGCAGAAGCTTGGGCTCGAAGCGCCGGGGGTCAAGGCGGCGCGGATCGAAGCCGAAGGCAAGGCGGTCGGTGGCGCCTGCCGCCAGTCCGGGCGCGCCATCGAGGACTGCTACGCGATCTATTCCTGGCTGCCAAAAGCGGCCATCTACGAAGGCTGGCGCGATATGGACGTGTATATGCGCGAGAACAAGTTGCCGACCGTCGAGCCGCAACTGCCGCCGCCGCAGCCGCCCGGCAGCAAGAAAAAACCAGCGGCAGCGCCTGCCGAAGGGGCGGACGGCGGCAAGCCACCGGAGGTCAAGGCGGAAACGAAGGATTCTGCCGCGCACTAACCGCGGACGCCCCTGCTACGGAGCGGGGTTGGTGTAGCGCAGGTGGAGGTCGTCGATCTCTGCCAGAATCTGCGGCGACAGCTCGACGTCGCAAGCCGCGAGATTCTCCGCCAGCTGCACGAGCGTGGTCGCGCCGATAATCGTGCTGGCGACGAAGCCCCGTCGATAGACAAAGGCCAGCGCCAGCTGACTCGGCGTCAACCCGTTTCGGCGGGCGAGCTCGCAATAGGCGGCGACGGCCGGACTCAGATTCGGTTTTGAGTAGCGCTGCCCGAAGCCGGCGAATTCGGTGATTCGTCCGCGCGCCTTCGGGTCGGCCAGATACTTGCCCGACAGGGTGCCGAAGGCGAGCGGCGAATACGGCAGGAGCGGGAGGCCTTCGCGATGACACACTTCGGCCAGCCCACCTTCAAAGCTGCGATTGACCAGACTGTAGGCGTTCTGCAACGAGACCGGCGGCGGCAAGCCGTGCTCGCGGGCGAGACGGACGAACTCCATGACGCCCCAGGGATGCTCGTTCGACAGGCCGTAGTAGCGGATTTTTCCAGTCCGTGTCAGGGCCGCCAGCGCTTCGATGGTTTCCAGGATCGGCGTCGACGGAAATTCGCGCGCCGGATCGTACTGCCACTGCCCGAACATCGGCTGATTGCGCGCTGGCCAGTGCAGTTGATAGAGGTCGATGTAGTCGGTGCGCAGGCGCTGCAGCGAGCCGTCAACGCCGGCGCTCAAGGCGGCCAGGTCAAAACTCAGTTGTCCGCCGCGAATCCAGTTCAATCCGCGCGACGGACCGGCGGCCTTGGTGGCGACGATCACCTCGTCACGCCGTTGTCTGGCCAGCCAACGACCGATGATGCGCTCGGTTTCGCCGGCGGTTGCGGCGCGCGGAGGCACCGGGTACATCTCGGCGGCATCGATGAAGTTGACGCCGGCAGCGACGGCGAAGTCGAGCTGGGCGTGCGCTTCGGCCTCGCTGTTCTGCTGCCCGAAGGTCATCGTTCCCAGGCAGACTGTGCTCACCGTCAGCTCGCTGTTGCCAAGCGGCCTCCTCTCCATCCTTTCTCACTCCTTCAACGTAACGCTGGATCAACGACTTGCACGACGAGTCGCTATAATGACCGTCTCTTGCCGATTCCGTTCGCCTTCGATAGTCGCAACAGCACTCATTGTTCCCTTCCGATCCCCTCCAGCGCAACCGATGTCCGACCCTTCTCGTCTAGAGCAGCGGTTCGCAGCCGACCCCGCGCACTTGCTGGCCAAGAGCCGCGACCTCTTCCAGCAGCGCTTGCGCGAGATGATCAGCCGTTCAGGGGTGCGCGAAGCGGCGGCCATCGAAGCCTTCGAACGAGAGATTGGCGACGCCCACGACGAACTCGCCGCCGCCGTCCCGCTCGATGACTTCGGCCAGATCACCGGGATTACCGCGTCGCGGCTGACGCTGCTTGGCGAGGAAGACCTCGAACTCGATATCCGTATACGCGATATCGGCAACCGTCTGCGTGAAGCTGGCGGTCGCGACCTGGCACGCAGCCAGGCCCGCTACCGCACTCTGCTGGGCCGGAAGGCGCTGGATGAAGCGGACTATCCGTTGGGCCCGGAAGTCATCTGCCTTGGACTGCGCGCGCTGTGCACGCATTACAGCGGCCAGATCGAGCTTCAGCTCGGCCTGCTCAAGAAAATTGAGGGCGTTCTCCAACAGGAAATCGCGCCGCTCTATCGTGATCTCGACGCCCTGCTCGCCGAGGCCGGCGTCGAACTCGCCGCTGACTCGGTGGCGTCGGGGGCTTCGCGGCGCTCGTCAACGACCGCACCCCCGGTCAACGGAGGCGAGACCACCGGCAACCCGCTGTCGGCGTTGCAGCAGGCGGTCCGACAACAGCGCCAGACACCCCGCGATAGCCGAGCCGACGCCGGCGTCGATTTTCTGCTCGAAGCCGACGACGAAGGCGAGGACCCGGCGGCCAGCGCCGCAACGCGGGTCATGCTGCGGCATCTCCTGGAGCGCCTGAACGCCCTTGAAGCGCGTTCGCTGACGGCGATCGACAAGGTCGACAAGGACGAGACGACACCGGCGGCGCCGCCGTTGCGAGCGCTGAAAGCCAACGACCTGCAGTTGCCGCTCGGCCTGCCGGAAGCCGTCATGCTCGATACGCTGGCGCTTATCTTCGAGACCATTTTTGACGCCACCGAACTGCCCGATGCCATCAAGGCGGCGATCGCGCGCCTGCAGATCCCGCTCGTCAAGCTGGCGATGATCGATCCGACGCTATTCGCCAACCGTCATCACCCGGCGCGGCAGCTCATCAATCGCATCTCACGGGCAGCGGTCGGCCTGCCGCGCAGCGCCGGCTGGGAACATCCGGTCTGCCGACAGATCGGCTTGCTCAGCAGCGCCGTCCGCGAGCACCTGGCCGAACGCGACGCCGTTCTCGACGCCTTTCTGGCCGAGCTAGCGGAACTGATCGACGAACGCGACGATGCGGTACGTCGTGAAGGCGAAAGCTATCTGGCTCTGGTCAATGACTACGAGAACCAACTCTACGCCGAGCACCTCGCGCGCGGCTGGCTGCGCAGCCGTCTTGGTGACGCCGGATCGCCGGAAATCGCGTCCTTTCTCGAACAACATTGGTTCAACGTGATGGCTGCGGCCGCCGTCGATGGCGGCTGTGAAGGACAACGCTGGCAGGAAAGCAGTGCCACTGCCGACGACCTGATCTGGAGCGTTCTCCCGAAGCCAACGGCAGACGAACGTAAGCGGCTGGCGGCCCTGGCTTCGTCACTGGTGCGGCGCATCAACAGCGGCCTGGACACGATCGGCGTTCCGACCGCGCAAAGAACGCCCTTCCTCAATACGCTCTTCGACCTGCAAACGGCCGCCTTGCGCAACCAGGCCAACGCCGGACTCTCGCCGGCGACGACGGCCCCTGCCCTCGTGCGACCGGCCACACCCGCCAGTGGTCCGCGCCTGCTCACTCGTGGCGACCAGCGTGTGCACTACTTGGCACCGGTCAATGAAGCGACGCAGCCCCGGCGACGAGCGGCCGCGACTTGGCAGGCCGGCGAGTGGCTGCGCTTCTTTACCAGCGAGCCCGACGCGGTGTGCGGGCTCTGCTGCTGGCAGAGCCCGACGGCGACCAGCGCGCTGTTCTTTAACCCCGACTGGGGTTACGCGGTGGTCATGTCGAGCGCAACGATCGACCAGCAATTGAATGCGGGCCGCGCCGAAATCGTCTCGCGAATCGCGCTTTTCGACGCCGCCGCCGAGCGCGCGCTCAGCGTGTTTGCGGCGCGATGAAACAGCCGACCCGCGCTCCAGGCCGGATGACGCGACCACACGAATCAAACACCAGCCGATGGATGGCCAAGCGCTCCCCCTGACGCTCTTGACTTCTAGCACACTGACCGAGGCGTTGCCGATGCACTTTCATCAACTGGGTCTGGCGCCCGATCTGCTGCGCGCGATAGCCGATCAGGGCTACAGCGAGCCGACGCCGATTCAGGCGCAGGCGATTCCGCTCGTCCTCGCCGGTCGCGACTTGATGGGCGGCGCGCAGACGGGTACCGGCAAAACGGCCGCGTTTACCTTGCCACTGCTGCAGCGCCTGCTTCCCTGGGCCAATCTGAGTCCGTCGCCAGCTCGCCATCCGATACGCGTCCTCATCCTGGCGCCGACGCGTGAGCTGGCGATCCAGGTACACGAATCGGTCAAGGATTACAGTAAATACGTGCCGGTCCGCAGCGCCTGCGTTTTCGGCGGCGTCGATATCCGACCGCAGATCGTCGAGCTGCGCGCCGGCGCCGAGGTGCTGGTGGCGACGCCCGGACGGCTGCTCGACCTGTTTGAACAGAAATGCCTGGGCTTTGCCCACGTGCAGGCGCTCGTCCTCGACGAGGCCGATCGCATGCTCGACATGGGCTTCATCCCCGACGTGACGCGAATCATCCAGCTGCTGCCGCAGCAGCGACAAAGCCTGCTCTTTTCGGCGACCTTTTCGGAAGAAATCCGCAAGTTGGCGGACCGCATGTTGCGGGCGCCGGTGCTGATTGAGGTGGCTCGCCGGAATACGGTTTCGGAAACCATCACGCATCGCGTGCACCCAGTGGCTGCCAGCGCCAAGCGAGCGCTCCTGATCCGACTGCTGCGCTCGTCCGACGTCAACCAGGTGCTGGTGTTTACGCGCACCAAGCTCGAAACCAACCGTCTGGCGCGCGAACTCCAGCGATCGGGGATTGCCGCCGACTCGATTCACGGCGACAAGAGCCAACACGATCGCCTGAAAGCGCTCGAAGCGTTCAAGGAAGGCTCCGTGCTCGTCCTGGTCGCGACCGACGTCGCCGCCCGCGGACTCGATATCGACGAGCTGCCGCACGTGATCAACTTCGAACTGCCGCACACACCGGAAGACTACATTCATCGCATCGGCCGCACCGGGCGCGCCGGGAAGCCGGGGACCGCCATCTCTCTGGTCTCGGCGAGCGAAGTGGTTTATCTGGCCGAAATCGAGAAGCTGATCAAACTCGATATCGAACAGCGGGTCGTCCCTGGCTTCGAACCTGAAGAGGACTATACTTACCCACCTGACACCTCGCGCCGGCGTCCGCCAGCCGGCTCGTCGACGCCAGTGACGCCGTCACGAACGCGCGGCCGGAGTCCACCCGCTTCGGGCGACCCACGCGTCGTCAGTCGCGCCGGACGTCCGCGCCCCCCGACACAGCTGGCAGCCGACGGCTTCGACTTCAGCAAGCCCTACGAAAGCGCCCTCGCCAGCCCGGTGGTTGCCGCCAACCTCGACGACAGCAGCGCAGCGACCCGCGGGGAAACCCCGCACAAACCGAAGCGACCCGTGGCGGCACTACTTGGCGGACTCGGACGCAAGTAGCTCGGAACGCGAAACGGCGGGCGACGCCTTCTCCAGTGGCTGCCCGTCGACCAGTTTGAGGATCGCCAGCGAGATGTTGTCGCCGTCGCCCTTGGCCAGCGCACGGGCACGACCGATCAGCAACTCCGAAGCCTCGCGCGCGCAGGCAGCTCCATTCACCGCCCAGGCGAGCTCGGTGTCGGTAAAGTAGCCCCACAAGCCGTCGGAGCAAATCAGAAAGGTGTCGCCGGCCTGCAAGCCTTCGCTTTCCCCGAAAGCCACCTTGGGCGGATCGACGCCGCCGAGCGAAGTGAGCAGAATGTTCCGGTTGGGATGGGTCAAGGCCTGTTCGGGCGTGATCTTCCCCTGCACGACGAGCTGCCCGACGTACGAATGGTCGGTACTGCGAAAGACCACGGTATCGCGGCGAAAGTGGTAGAAGCGACTGTCGCCACAGTGTGCCCAGCTGACCTTGTTCGGTTGCAGAAGCACCATGACCACGGTGCTGTGGGGATCCTTCTCACTGATGAAGCGGCACGCCTTGATCATCGTGTGCGCTTCATTGATGCTTGACTCGAGCAACAAGCGCGCCGATTCGCTACGCGCCGAGAAGCGCTCGAGATTCTGACGCGCCGTATGAATCACTTGCTGGGCAGCGATCGTGCCGCCCGTGTGCCCTCCCATGCCGTCGGCAAGCACCGCCAGGGCCACTCCCCCGCCCGCCGGGTGCGGCAGGATCGCCACTCGGTCCTGCTGCTCGCGGCGATCTCCAAGGTGCTGGGCAAGGCAGGCGTCAACTGCTAGCGGCATACGCTGACTCTCTCTGCGACAAGGCACTGCCGACCACAAGGGCTGCACGACAGCGGATTCGTTGCGGCCCTGGACCGTTCAGAGGGCGACGGGGCGAAGCTCGCTGGGGCGCCGCAAGTGTCCGCTGTGTTCGGGGTTACGCTCGATATAGACACGGTGAGCGGCGACGACGATGGCATGCACCTCCTCACCGCCAAGCAGCGGAAAATTCTCGCGCACGATACGATACGCGAGCAGCTCGAGTGACTGTCCTCCCCAACCGTTGGCGGGATCAAAAAACGGTTCGATCATCACGAAAGCGTCGTCAAACGCTTCGCGCAGTCGCTGATTGTACCGCCGCTCGTCCTGTCGCACATCTCCCGCTGCACGCTCGTCGCTCATCCTTCCCCTCCTCCGGTTCCACCAAGTCATGAGTCTCTCACCGGCGATCGGCGCGTAGACCTTCAGCGTCCGGCGCCACCAGCAGCGTTTTCCTGATAGCACAGAACGTCGTTGTCGTCGACCCTCGCCCGATCCTCTGCCGAGAACGGTCCGCCATCTTGCTCCGTTGGCCAACCCAATGCGCTGCGTCTGAGAATAAAGGCACCCATCCCCAAATAAATTTTTATAATGACCGACTTCGTCGGCCTGTTCAACCATCCATGAGACAGAAACGATGACTCTGGGTGAATCGACACGACGGCTGCTGGCGCGCGGCCGCCTGTCGGTTGCCCGGTCGACAACGCTACCGTTGCCTGCTCTGCGCGGTGTTCTGATCGCCCTCCTGATGGTCACGGGACTGTCCGTCAGCGGCGCGCTGCGGCCGCTCGACGACGCCGTCTACGATTTGCTGGTCGGCCTGCGACCGTTTGAGCGTCCGCCGCAACAACGCGTCCTGTTGCTGGAGTCGAGACGCGAGGCGACCGACTGGCGGGTCGTCACCGATCACCTCTTCGCGGCCGGAGTGCAACAAGTCGGTTTCGTGATCGAGCTGTCGGCGGCGGAAGTCACCCGGCTCGCGAGTTCGCCGCACGCTTCCCGGATCGTCGTCGGCGTGCCGTTGAGCGAGCACCGGGAGCACCCGGAAGCAGTGGCGATCGCGCCTCCGCTACGCGCTGGCGCGCTGTTCGTTCCCGCCGAGAGCCAAGGTCTGCGTCGCGAACAGCGCCGGCTAATCTCCGAACGGCGACCGCCGCTGCCGACGCTGGAAGCCGAACTCGCCGGCGTCGCGTCCGGCGACGAGGTCTTCGGCGTCAACTTCAACGACGGCCCGGAACTGCCGCGTCTCGCCGCGGCCGAGGTGGCGCGCGCTTCGCCCGTGCGGCAATTGAGCGAGGGACGAACGGCGCTGATCGGCGCCGGCGCCGATCCCTACGTCCTCGACTTGCACGCCCCCGGTGTCCGCCGTGCGCTGACGCCGCTCGAATTTCACGGGCTGGCCCTCGACACTCTCCTGCGTGAGCGCGCGATCGACCGTCTCGGCCCCGCCGCATTGTTGGTCACGCTGCTCGGCCTGGGTCTGCTGGGTTACCTGGTATCGATGCCGCTGCGCCCACAGCAAGGCTTCATGGTGTTGTTCGGATCGCTGCTCGGCTGGTTTGTCGCCGGCGGTCTGTTGCTGCATGGCTTTAACGTCTGGCTGCCGTTAACCGAGGGAATCGTGACCGGAGTCGCGGTCGCCGTCATCGTCATGCACGGCAAACTCGTTCGCGAGGACCGGCGCCTGCAGGCCCTGGCCCGCAGTGCACAGCGGCAACTCGGCCGCTGGGTGCTGCCCACCGGTTTCGCCGAAAGCGAGGAGCATTGGGCGCACGTGGTCAACCTGGTCGATCAGATGCTGCTGCTCGAGCGGACGATCCTGCTCGAACGAATGCCGGGCGACCATCGCGTGCGTGAGGTGCAAGCCTTGCGCTGTTCGATCGACGACATCGGCGAGCGACGGCGCGACTACCAGCGCCACCCTTACACCGCCGCCATCGAGCAGCGAGGTCCGTTCGAGCTGCCCGCGGATCGCCAGTTCCTGCGCCCGACAGACCGCCGCGAGCGGCAGTATCTGGTGCCGCTGATTTACGGCGGCGAGGTGTTGGGCTTCTGGGCGCTGACCGTTTCGCCGGCGAGCATCGACGACGAAAGACGCTTCCTCGCCGCGATCGAACGACTCGCCGAGCAGATCGGCGCCTTGCTCTACCAGCGTCAGGCGTGGCGCACGGATCGCGCCGTCCAGGACTCGCGCCTGAGCCGGTTTCTCGCCGACACCCTGTCGCAATCGACCACGCAGCTCACCCAGTCGCTCGCCGCGCTCGACGCTCGACTGAGCCGTTTCCAGGAGGTATCCGCCGGCGTCGCCAGCGCCACCCTCCTCTACGATCTTTTCGGCCGCGTCGTCCTGGTCAATCGCTCGATGACCGCGCTGTTGGCCGAATGGGGGCTGCAAGCCTACGAGCTGCGGGCCGTCGACCTGCTCGCCGCGTTGTCCGGTCGTTCGGCGGACGAGTGTCGCAACGCGCTGCGGACCCTCGTCATCGACGGGCGCGAACTGACGTTCGAGGTCGTCGCGCCGACCGATCGCCGCCAGCGCTACCTGCTGCAACTGCACGCGCTGCGCGCCGACGAGGCGGAAGCGGGAGAGGGACCGGCGCACGGCATCTTGCTCGAACTGATCAGCACGACGCAGGCCCACCGGGAGCTGCGGCATCGGACCGAGGCGCTGGATTTTGCCTTTGCCCAGGTCGAACGCTCGCTTGCCGAGCCAACGTCGCCGGCCGGCGATCCTTTGCCCGCCTTGCGCGCCCAGGTCGAAGGCGCGCAAGTCTGGTTGCACCGGGTGAAAGGCCTCGTCCGCCGGGGATCCGCGGCGGACGGCGGCGCGACGGCGATTCTGCTCCTCCCGCGCCTGCAGCGGGCGGTCGACGCCTTGCGCCAGCAGACTTTCCTGGTCGCCGTCGGCGGACTCGAGGCGCTGCCGCCGTGTCTCGCCTACGCCGAGCCGCTGGAACTCGAGCGGGCGCTCGCCGCCGCGCTGCAACTCCTCGCCGCCGACGCCCTCAGCGAGTCATCGATCGACCTTCGCCTGCGCGTCGACGACAGCGAACACGTCCGGCTCGAGCTGGCCAACCAGGGCTTTGGCCTGCCGCCCGAACGCGTCGTCGCCATCTGGACGGCGGACGACGACGCCGAGGAACCGTGGGCCAGCCTGCGCCGAGCGCGTCGCCTGTTCCCCCGCTGGGGTGGCGCCGTCGAGGTGAGTGGCGCGCTCGGCGAAGGCTTCCGCGTCGTCTTCCGCTTGCGCGCTTACACCTGATCGGCGGTGGACTGGCTTCCGCTTCCCATTTTCCCGGAGGGCGCGCTCGCCAGCTCGGTGGTGACCACGGTCTGGGTCGGCGTCTTTTTCGTCGCTTTCTTCAATCTGCGTTTTGGCTGGCCACTTTCCGGCCTGGTCGTCCCCGGCTACCTGACGCCACTGCTGCTGGTCAAGCCCTTGTCGGCGGTGGTCGTTCTCGCTGAAGGCGTGCTGACCTACGCGCTGGTCTGGTTCTATTCCGAATTCCTCGCCCGGCGTTGCGGCTGGAGCAGTTTTTTCGGGCGTGATCGCTTCTTCGCGCTGGTCCTCACCTCAGTCGCGGTACGCCTGGCGATGGACGGCTGGCTGCTGCCCGAATTCGGTGAATGGTTCAACCAGACCTTCGCGCTGGCCTTCGACTACCGCAACCACTTGCACAGCTTCGGCCTGATCATCGTCTCGCTGATCGCCAACAATTTCTGGAAGAGCGGGCTGCGCCGCGGCTTGGTGCCGATGGCGACCCTGATCGTCCTCACCTATCTCACCGTGCGTTTCGGCCTGATCGAGTTCACCAACTTCAACATCAACAGTCTCGGCTACGCCTACGAAGACATCGCGGTCTCCGTCCTCGCCAGCCCGAAGGCGTACATCATCCTGCTGACGACCGCTTTCATCGCCTCGCGCATGAACCTGCTCTACGGCTGGGATTTCGCGGGAATTCTGATTCCTTCCCTGCTCGCCCTGCAGTGGTTCCAGCCGAGCAAGATCGTCACTTCACTGCTCGAAGCGATCATCGTCCTGCTCCTGGCCAGCGCCGCCAGCCGGCTGCCGATCTTTCGCGGGGTGACGATGGAAGGCGCGCGCAAGCTCCTGCTCTTCTTCAACGTCAGCTTCCTCTACAAGTACGTGCTGGCGTACCTCGTCCTCTGGTGGTTTCCCGAACAACGGATTTCCGACCTCTACGGCTTCGGTTATCTGTTGCCCACCCTGATCGCGATCAAGATGCACGACAAGGGCATCGTCGTCCGCATGATCCGGATGACCCTGCAAACCTCCCTGGTCGCCGCCGGGCTGGCGACGCTGGTCGGCTTCGCCATTTCACTCATTCCCGATCCGATCGCGGCGCCGCAGACCGAGCTCACGACGACGCCCGCCTTGCCCGTCGACACCCTGGCGGAAGCGCTGCGTGCCGAGAAAGTGGGGTTCCACCGGACGCGCATCGCCGAGGCGATGACGCCGCCGCTGGGCGGAGATCTCGAACACTTCCGTCGCGGCGTCACCGCCTTGCTCGCCTATCGGGAGAACCGCACCGCCGAGTCGCTGCTCGCGGCGCGTGCGCACCTGGCGCGCGCCCACTATGAAGTCGTCGTGCTCGAGGAGCGCTATCTGGTGCTGCGCGAATTGAAACCCCGCCGCCACTGGGGCCTGTACGCGCTGGCGCTCACGCCGAGCAGCCCGCTGACGGTGGAGGCGCCGGCGCCGCTCGACGAGCCGGGCAGTGCCGAGGTCGCGCTGTGGTTCTTCCGCCTCGCCGGCGGCCAAGCGTTGGCGATCGCGGGATCGACCAGGCACGCCAACCAGGAAGGAAGCTCCGATGTCCTGGCGACGCCGCGCACTATTTTCGAGGTCTTTCACCGGACGGTGGCGCGACGCGATGTCTTGCAGGTGCGCGCTTACACCGAGGAAACGACGCGCGCGACCTTCGGCCTGCGCCCATCGCCGGCGACGCCGGCTGGTCTGGTCGAGGCGGAAACTACCCTCTGGGTCAAGCGCGAGCTACCGACAGGGCTCGATCTGGCGCGCCTCGAAACGCTGGCCCCCGGCTTTCGCCTGAACTGGCAGGAAGCGCCTGGAATCAACCTGCAACAAGACGGCGTGCAGCGTGGTTTCGCGTCGTTCGTCCTCAACCGGCGCGACGCGCGCAACTTCCTGGCGCGCGTCCTGCACGCCGAAACCACGGTTCGCCTGACCGTCGAACAGCGCCGCATCGAAGGCTACCTGCAAGATTGGCTGCTCGCCGATCGCAGCCGCATCGCCCTCGCCGGCAGCGAAGCCTATCGTCCGCCGGCGATTGAAGACGTTCTGCACTTCGACGCCGAGGTCGTCACACCGCTGCTCGAACTGGGTCGCGACGAGTACCGTTCCGGCCAGTGGAGCGACGCCGGGCTCGATGGCCTGCGCGTCATCCAGGACGCCGCCGCCATCCACGGCTACGAAGTGGTGCGCTACCACCACCAGCGAACCGGCAGCGACTATCTGATCCTCGCCGAGCGCGAAGGCAAGCCGCGCCGCCACTGGGGAACCTACCTGCTCCGCCTGGGACGCAGCCGGCCGTTTCTCGTCCAGGTGCCGCGACCGGGTTTCGAAGTCAACAGCTTCGAATTCGGCGTCGCCCTGTTCGAGACCTTGCAGGCGCAAGCGCTGGCCATCGCCGGCGCCTACCCCAACGCCAACGCCGACGCCTCGTCCGATGTTCTGCGTCTGCCCGACAAGGAGAACGCCTTCAACGTCTTTAGCCAGGCGCTGCTGCGGCATTGGGGCGAGGCGCCGGGGGCGATCGTCCAGTCGCGCGCCACCGCGGTGCGGCGCGACGCGCCAACGCCGGTCGAGGACGTCCTCCTGACCAGCGCCAACGGCGCCACGACGAGCGAGCAGCTGGCGCCGATCGGGCAGGAACTGTGGCGCAAACTTGGTCGCTTCGACGTGACGACGGCGTTCGCCAAGGGCGAACCCGCCGCCGCCGGCTACGAGGCCGGCGGCGTGCCGCAGGCGCTCTATCTGCCGGCCACCGTAGACAAGGACTTCCTCATCGCCTGGGTCTCGCCCGTCGTCCGCGCCGGCTATCGCCAGCAGACCGAACCGACGCCGCAGGAATCCCTGGTCAACGCGCTGGGCATTCCCTCGCGCGACGGCGACCTGCGGCGGGAAGTCGCCCAGTCCGTCTGGTCGGACGAAGCGCTCGCCGCTGCCGACCGCGAGCTGTTGCGGCGCTTCCTGGCCAGCCAGGACATCCTCCTCCTCGACGAATTCAAGCGGCCCCGTTCCGGAATGGGCCTCGAACGCCTGACCGACCTCGACTCGCGCCAAGGCTTCCTGCTCGTTCGCGACCGCTGGCAACGCCTGCTCGCCGTCGTCAACCTCAATGCGCGTCCGTTGGCCGACGACCTGATGGTTGATTTCCGATCGCCGGACGTTTCGCTGACGCGATTCATCGATCGCCGCGCCGGCCTGCTCCTGGCTCGGGAGAATCCGCGATGAGGCTGCTCGGCCGTCTGGGCGCGCTGCTCGGGCTCATCGTCCTTGGCTGGCTGGCGGTACGAGTCGGCGCCGGAGTCGACGTCGCCTATCTCTTTTCAAGCGACCGGGAAGACTGGAAGCTCGAATACGCCAGCGAGGCAACGATCAGTCCGGCTTACGCCGCCACCGGCGACCGCTGGCTCGAATTCACCGTGCCGAACCCTGCCAGCCAGCTTCGCATCGTCGCCAACGCCGTGCTCACCGACCTCGAAACGGCGCGCCGCGCCCTCGAGCGCGACCCGCAGCGACGCTGGTCTTTCGCCCTCGACATCGAGCTCGTCGGCCGCCGGGGAGAATCGCTGCTCAGCCGCCGGCACCATTTCCGCACCGACTTCGGCGACTGGCGCGACGCCGCCGGGCGCCGCGTCACCGACCTCTACTTCCTGACGCAGCGCGAAGTCCCGGCGCGCAGCGTCGTGCTGATCCTCAACCTGAGTGGGCTGCCGCCCGCCGCCCGCTTGCGCCTCCGCCCGGCGAGCAAGGACGCCGACCTGTCCGAAATCCTGACCCGCGTCTATTTTCCGGAAACGATCAGCGAAGCCCGTCTCGTCCACCTCTGGCCGCGTCTCAACGAACGACAAAAGAGCCTGCTGGCGAAAGGCAGCGTCTACCCGCCGGAACTGCTGCTCGAAAGCGAGCGCTTGAACCTGATGCGTCACGCCTGGACACCGGCCGGCCCGCTCGGCACCCGCGGCTTCGATTTCACCCTGCGCGAAATCTACGCCCTGCGGGATCTCGACGGCTTGCCGATCGAGCCGCCGGCGTTGCCGCCGGGCGTTCCGGTCGCCGCGGGTCAGCGGGCCATGCTGCAACTGCCGGAGGGAGAACGGCGCTACCGCGTCGAGTTCGTTCCGGCTGCCACGGAGACACCGGGAAAAGCGCCGCTTGAACTGCGCTGGTATGGCCCAACGCCGTTCGAACGCCGGGATCTGCGTCTCGCGCGCGAGGCCGATCAAGAGAGCTGGCGGCTTGTCCTGGCCGGCGGCGTGGTCGAGATCGCTGCGGCGGACGCCGGCGCCGTGCGCCTGTATGCCGAGCCCGAGGGCGAAGACCTGACCCCCCAGCCCCTCTATCGCCGGCTGCACGTCCTCGAACCGACGCCGCCCGTCGATTATGAACTGGCGCACGACGCGCCCTTGCCCACGCCCTTGAAGATCGAGCTTCGCACCCTCCGCGCCGACGCCGCCATCGGCAGCCCGACGCCGCCGAAAGTCCACTACGCGTTTCTCGACCGCTCCGGGCAGACGCTCGCCAGCGGCGAACTGGACGCGCCAACCCAGCCGTCGCTGTACGACGCGCCGGTCGGGGAAATTCCCGGCAGTTCGCTGTCCGACCCCGCCGAGTACTATTTCAGCGTGCCGCCGCAAGCGCACCGCCTGCGCCTCCTGCGCCATGACGCCGGCAAATCGGAAATCGTTCTCGCCGGCGTCGCCAACCGGCCACCACGTCTGCCGCGCCAAGTCTCGATGCCCGAGGACCGCTACGCCACCGCCAGCGAAGGGCGGATTCCGGCCTGGTTCCCTTTGCGACCGCTGGACTACGAGCGGCGGCTGATCGAAGGACGAACGCGTCTCGCGGTCGTCCAGGCGCGGCCGCCGGATGAGCGGCCGGACCTCCTCGCCGGCGATTATCAATGGCAGGAGTACCGGCCGACCGGCGCCTGGCGCTCGGTTCCCCTACTGACACCACGCGAAAAGGAGGCGCCGGCGCGAGAGGAAGCGATCGCCGCCAGTTACCAGCCGCTGGCGACCGGGCGCGAAGTGGCGATCGACCTGCCGCCAGCGGCTGGCGTGCAAGTTGTCCGGCCGCATCTGGTCTGGGTCGCTGACCGCGATCAGCCGCCCTTCCAGATCACGCTCAGCGTCGACGGGCAAGCCTTGCCGCCACTGGCGGCGCGTGGTCGACACGGCCAGATCGAACTCTCGCCGCTTGCCACGGGTCGCCACCGCCTGCGGATCGACGCCCCGCCAGGACCACGCTTCCTGCTCAGCCACAGCCGGCCGACAGCGGCCGTCCTCGTCCGTCGCCAGGCGCTCGTCGTCGACGGCGCGCTCAGCTTCGTCTACCAACGCGAGGCGCAAGCGGAGCCGCTCGACGAATATCTGACTCTCCGCCTCTTTCAGCCGCCGCCGGCCGAACGCGCCCGGCTGCGGGTCGAAGTCGAAGGCGACCCGCCGCCGCCGTTTCTGCTGCGCCCCGCCTGGGTCTTCGGCGAACGGCTGGCCGAGCTCGCGACCGCCGGCGGCACGTCCATCGTCCTCGGCGGCCACGGCGGGCGCGTCGATGGCGGGCAGCCGCTGGTCATTCCCTTCCCCGCCGGGACTCCGGCCGGCGCCTACCGGATTCGCGTCAGCGCCGTTGATCCGGGGGCGCCGGCGCGTTATCTGACCGTTTCGCGCATTGCCGCCGTCGCTCAGCCGGTACGGCGCGTCTTTCACGAGGAGATCATCCATGAATAAGCAGTGGCCGGTCGGCCTGGCCGCCTGGATCATCGCGCACAGCGCCTGCGCCGCGCCGCCACTGGCCGATCGGCTGCGCGCCGCGTCGGCGCCGGCGCGCCTGGCGCTCCCCGCCGCCAACGAGTTGGCGGCGGCGCGGAAATTGTTCGACAAACTCCTGGCCGGCAAACCGGATGACGAGATCCGCGCCGACGCCGCACCGCTCGAACTCGTCTGGGAAGCGCTCGACGGCGCGAACGGCGAGATCTGGCTGCTCGCGGAAAAAGCCGGCGCCCGCCGCGGCCGCGGCCTGCTGGCGATCCGCCGCGGCGGCCAGAATCACCTGCAAATGCCGCACAGCTTCAGCGACGAAATGACGCGCGAAATCGGCCTCTCGCTGTTTCTCGAAGGCCATTTCGAAGCCGCTCTGTGGAACACCGTGCCACGCCGCTACGACTACGAAGGAGACACCGTGCATGCCGACATGGCGCACCTCGACGGCACGTACTTCAACGCGTTCACCGCCGCCTGGGCCGCCGCGCGCCCCGGCAAGACGCTGTTGCAGATTCACGGTTTCGAAGAGAGCAAGCGGCGCAGCCGGAGCGCGGCGAACGCGGCGATCATTCTCAGCTCGGGCGAGCGCTCGCCTCCCGATCGCCTGCGCCGGCTGCGCGATTGCCTGGCCAACGCCGGCCTGGGGCCGATCGGACTGTTCGGCGATACGGTGAGCGAGCTTGGCGCGACGACCAACGCGCAAGCGCGAATCGTGCGCCTGACCGGTGCACCCCGGGAAAGCCCGTTCGTACACATGGAAATCGACCGCGATCTGCGCCGGGCGCTGCGTGACGAACCGGATCCTCGTCGCCGCTTGCTCGCCTGCGTCCAGGAGAGGCCGCGTTGATTCCGGCTTCGGTCGTCGGGCCGCGCCGCGCGATCGCCTTCCCGCGCTGGCGGCTGGCGCTGCTCGCCGTCTTCACCGTCTTCACCATCGCGCCGTGCCGGGCGCAGATCGACCCCCTGCCGATCGACCTCGCCGCGCAGTACCCGACGCCCTTGCGCTGGCACAATGTGGCGCGGATCCCCGGCCTGTGGCTCGCCGGCCGCGCGCCGGAAGGAGAGTCGTTTCGCCTGGCCCCCGGCGAGCGCACCTGGATTCGGCTGCCGGCCGACAGTTCCGCACGCCTCTCGGCGCCGACCTGGGACAGCGCCGGCATCACCGTCGCCGTCGGCGACGGCAGCGGCCTTTACCATCAGCAGCGCTGGTTGTCAGCCGGCGACGACCAGTTGCTGCAGCCGGCCGTCGCCGGCGACCCCGAACTGCTGCTCGAACGCCCGGCGGAGGCGGCCGGCGCCCTCGAATTCACGCTTTACGCCGGACGGCGCGAACCACCGCCGCCTATCGCGCCTTACCGCCGCGTCCTGCCTTTCGCCGATCCCCCGCGCAGCTTGCGCCCGGCCCGCGACGCCGCTGGCCAGGACTACTGGCGCAGCGCCGCTGGCGAGCAGCGTCGCCTCGACCTGATCGGTCCGCTGCGCGTCCGGATCGAGATACGCCTGCACTACGACGCTCACGACCGCCACGACGCCCAACTTCTCACCGCCGAAATCGATCTCGACGGCGCTCCGCTGGCCCGACCGACGTGGCCGACCGCCGCTGAAGCGCGACAGCCGGTGTTCGCCGACGGCGAGCCGGTCGTCGTCAGCCGCTTGCAGGCGTTCGTGGTCGAAGTTCCAGCCGGCGCGCACCAACTTCAGATCCGCTTGCCGAACGCCGCCTTCGTCCGCCTCCTGGCGCTAGACGACCCCGACTATCTGCTGCCGGCGGCCAACCAGCCGGCGCTCACCGCGAGCCGCGCGCGCGCCGCGCATCCTCTGACCGACGACCAGGCGCCGTGGCAGGAGAGCGTCGCCAGCGTCGCGCCGTCGTTCGCCGCGGCTCCGGCCGAACGCCCGGACCAGATCGCCGCCGCCGCCGTGCGCGTCGCCGCCGACGAGCGCTGGCGCGACGGCGGCCTGCTCGCTGCCGACGCGCTGCGCCGCCTCGCCATCGATTTTCCCGACAGCCCGGAAGCGCGCCAGGCGGCGGCCGATGTCAGCGGCCACTTCACTTCCCTGCAGGCGCTGCAACCCAGCCGCTGGCCGGCGGCAGCGCCCCGCCGCTACTGGCTCCTGTCCACGCGCCGCGCGCCCTGGGCGGACAGCGAGCGCGGCGTCACCGTCGCCAGCCAGCACGCCGCCGGCTGGGCGGCGCGGCTCGAAAGCGGCCACTTTCTTCCCCTGCCGGATTCGCGCTCCGCACTGACCTACTGGCTGCCAGAACACGCGGCGCATAGCCGGCTGTGGCTGACGGCGGCCGGCGAAGCGGCGACCTTGCGGCTGCAATTCGACGACGAACCGCCGCAGACGATTTACTTGGCGCCCGCGGCGCTGGCCGCAGACGACGCCGCGGCGACCGCGCTCGAAGCCTGGCTGTTGGCGCAGCGCCAGCGTTACGGCGAGGACGGCGTGCGCAGCGGCGCGTTCGCCCGCCAGCAGCCGCCGGCCCTCGTCGTCCAGGCGGCGACCCTCGAACTCGACCTGCCGGCGACGACGCGGCGAATTCGCGTCTGGCGCGAAGACGGCTCACCGGTCAGCGTCGCGCTGGCGCTGCGCCGCGCCCGCCCGCTGGCCTGGGACGACACGTCATGGCAGGCGGCCGTTCGCGACAGCCGCCACGCCGAACGGGCAGCCGCCTGGCGCAAGGCGCTGGCGCCCGCTCCAGAGCTGCCCGGCGAGCCCGGAAAGGCCTTGCTCGACGCCCGCTGGCAGGCGCTGGCGCGCACGCTCCGCGCCGACGCCGCGCTCTTCGCCGCCGGGCTGGCGCCCGTGCCGGTGTCGCTTGCCGACGATTCCAGCCGGGTCGACGCGGCGCGTCGCCTGCTCGCCGCCGGGCAGCCGCTGGCGGCCCTCGAACAACTCGCCGGTCAGCACGGCAGCCAGGCCAGGCGGCTTCAGTTCGAAACGCTGGCGGCGCTCGGCGAAACCTACCTCAGCGAGCAACTGTGCAAAGCGCTCGTCCTCGGCGACGACACGGCGCTGGCGAGCGACTGCCGCGAGCGACTGGCCGCGCGCTACCGCAGCGAGGGCGACAGCGGCGGCCTGCGCCGGCTCTACGCCACCGCATTGTTGCGCGATCCGGACGACCCAGCGTTGGCGACGGCGCTCGCCAACGCCTACCTCGACGACGGCGACGCGCCACTCGCCGTCCAGTTGTTGCTGACCCTCGACCAGCCGCCAGCCGAAAACCTCGCCGCCGCCGCCCTCGCCGCCGGCTGGCTGGCGACCCTCGCCGACGCCGCCGAGCCGCTGACGCCTGAGCGCCGCGCCTACTGGCTCGGCTGGCTCGCGCTGGTCAACGGCGACGCCGTCGCCGCCGACGAGCAGTGGCGGCAAGCCGGTGACGAAGGCGTGGCGCTGATCGCTCAGCGCGAGAAAAGGGCCGCCATCGCCGCGCAGCTTGACGAAGGAACTCCCGAAGCGCTTGCCGCCTGGGCGCAAGCGCGCGCCGAGCAGCCGGGGCCACGCTACTGGGCGCCGGCGCCGGCGGCCGTCGTCGCCGCCGCCGGCGCCGTGCAACTGAGCAGCGTCGACCGGGATCAGCCTCTGATCCGGCTGCTGGCCGAACCGACGCGCCCCGTCCGCCTGCGCGTCTTCGGCCCGCAACGCCTGCGCTTCGAGTTGCGACCCGTGCATCACCGCGCCGAAAGTGTGCTCGACGGCTGGATCGACCTGCGGGCGGCCGGCCACCGCTGGGTCGAGCCGATCCTCAACAACCAGCCGGCGCCCGGACTTGCCTGGGTCGGCGAGCCCCAGTGGTTTGCCGGCCGCGCCATCGTGCGCGAGATCTCGCTGCCGGCCGGCGCTCACGACCTGACGGTCGACGCCGGATCCCTGCCGCTGCTGGTCGGCATCGATTCGTCGCAAGCCCTGCACGACCTCGGCCTGCTGCCGCCGCTCGACCGCGACAGCCTGGCGGCGCCGGTCGCCGGCCCGCCCGCCGACCGCGTGTCCACGGCGTGGGCGGGAATTTGTGCGCGCTGTGTCAGCGTCGTCGACGAGGGCCATTCGCCAGCACTCGCCCACTTCCGCGTCCGCGCCGGCGAACGCCAGTGGGCGAGCGCCGTCGCCGGCGTCGAACCCGCCGCTGGCGACGCCGCCGACGCCGCCGCCGCGGCGCTCGCCAGCGGCGATTGGCCGGCGCTATTGCAGCCACCGGAAGTCTACGACGCGACGACCGTTCGCCGCCGCCTCGGCGAGCTTCTCTGGCTCGCCGAGCAGCAGCCGCAACAGTATGCCGAAGCGCTGGCGCTGGCCGAGTCCCTGGCCAACGCCGTCCGCGACGTCCAGGATCGCGGCGCCCTGCTCGAACGCCTGCATCGTCGCGCCGAATGGCAACCGCTGGCGCTGCTCGCGGCGGACGCCGGCGAGCGCAGCCGGCTGCTCGACCGCTGGCAGCCGGAGTCGCCGGCCCTACGCGCGCGGCAGGCGCTGCTCGCGCCTCTCGGCCGGGACGAATACCGACTGCCTGGCGACGGACCGCTGGTCGTCACTTTCGACAATCCGCGGCCGAGCCGGACGACGATGGTGCTGACCGCCGAAGAAACGACGTTCCAGCTGCCCCAGGCAATGACCGTCACTTGGCAGGTCGACGGACAAGCCGCGCGGCGCGTCGTTCTCGACGGCCAACACCGCCAGCAGCGGGTCGTGTTCACGCTGCCGGCGGGGCGTCACGTCTTGCGCCTGGCGACCGTCGAGCCGCTCGCCGACCAATGGCTGCGCGTCGGATTCGGCGAAGGCGCACGGCCTTTCGCCGAACCGGTCGAGCGCTTCTATCACCTGGCAACGGCGACGCAAGCGATCACCGCCGACATCGCCGGCCCAACCTGGCTGCGCATCGACGAATGGCGCAGCGATCCGCCGGGGTCACGCAGCGAAAGCCGCTACCAGTACCTTGCCGCCGGCTGGCAGCGACTCTCGCTGACTCCACGGACAGGGGAAAGCGAAGCGCTTTTCCGCCTGCACGTCCTGGCCGTCGCCGGCCAGACCAGGCCGCCGCCGCGAGTACGCGCCCCGGACTACACGCCGCAACCGCCGCCGCCCGTCCCGGCGGTGCTGCCGCCGCCGGCGGCGGCGAACAGCGCCTGGCTGCGCGACGACCTGCCGCGGCCGGGAGAAGGGTCAGGAGCGGGGACAGGGCAGGAGCCGGGAACCCTCTCGCTCAGCGTGGCTTACGTCCGCCGCCTCGCCCCTGAACAAGACGCGCCGAGCATCGATCGCTTCTGGGAAACGGCGCTGACCTGGCGCCAGCACGACGAAGCCGCGCGCCGCTACTTCTTCGCCGAGGCGCTGCTGCGTCAGCGTCCGGCCGGCGACGCCAGCATCGGCCTGCGCGCGGCCGGCAGCCACACCCTGCAACCGGTACCTCTGAACGTCGATTGGCAAGCCAGCCTCTTCGCGCAACGCACGAGTCTGACCGCCGGCAAGGAGCAGACCGGCTGGGGCGGCGAGGTCTCGGCTGGCGTCTCGCAGGTCCGCGAGCTGACGCCCAAGATCTACCATGTGCCGCGTCTGTTCGCTTTTCTGCGACACGCCGAGAACCCCGGAACAGACCCCAACCAACCGGTCGACGCCGACGTCTTCTCGCACTATCGCTGGCAGCATCGCAACGGCTGGGGAGCGAGCGACACCTGGTATGCCCGGCCCTGGCTCGACAGCGTCGCCTACGGCGGCCTGAGCGTCGTCAGCAATCCACTGGGCGCGGGCGGGCTCGACCATCTGGGCGGTCGCCTCGGCTGGCAACAGTTGGTCGGCGCCACGCTGCTCGAAGTCAATTACGGTCAGACGCACTATCTCCACGACGCCGATCGCCGTCGCGCTTACGACCGTCGCCGAGTCGGCGCCGAGATCAGTCACGAGTGGTGGACCGCGGGCGAACTCCGCCACCAACTCGCCCTCGCCTACGTCCGCGACCTGACCTGGAATGAATGGGGCCTCCT
Source organism: uncultured Candidatus Accumulibacter sp. (assembly GCA_964420975.1). Classification (GTDB taxonomy): domain Bacteria; phylum Pseudomonadota; class Gammaproteobacteria; order Burkholderiales; family Rhodocyclaceae; genus Accumulibacter. Next base: position 152,605 of record CAYQVH010000002.1, on the reverse strand, counting down.
GCTGGTGTGGACGGGGTACGGCGGCAACGGACGAGCCTTCGATGATTTCCGCTCCAGCGAGATCCCCTTCGCCGACCTGCGCCGACGCTCGCGGCCGGCGACCGCCGCCAATGCGGTGGACTTTCGGCGATGATTAGCCACAGGCGGGAAAGGATCCATAACCGGCTGCCAAGCGAGTTCGGGAACGTGATCGCCAGAGCCACTGCGTGGCGCACAGACATTCCATTGTCGGAATATTTGACCCGAGCTTTTGTTGATTGGCGGGAACAACACGGGCGATGACCGCTGGTACGTGGTGAACGTCCCCATCGCCGACCGACTGTACGACGAACACTTGCGGCAACTTCGAAAGGAAGGGCTGATCAATGGCTAAGAAGTTTGCGCACCTGCGGGCGCAGACGTCTCCGGACTCTCAGGCTCGCGCTGAAGCCAAGGCGCTGGCCATGCTTGCGGAGAGGCCGCTGAACGAGCTTCGTCCAGCGCGCGGCTTGTCCCAGAAGATGCTGGCCGAGGTGCTGCACGTCCAGCAGCCTTCCATCGCAAAAATGGAGAAGCGAACCGACATGTATCTTTCCACCCTGCGCAGCCACATCGAGGCGATGGGCGGCCAGTTGGAGATCGTGGCGCGCTTCCCCGATGGGTCGGTCAAGATCAGCAACTTTTCCGGTCTCGACAGCAATACCGGGAAGTAAACAGCTGACTGCTGTAAATTGGGTGGCTGGTCAGCCACTTGCTGCGAAGACACGGCTGCCTGCTGATGTCCCGACAGGCGGAAGTGCGATACGCTCAGGCTTTGCCAACCAAGGAGACGTCGATGAAAGTGTTTCAAGTGGAAGACGCCTGGACGCGACAAAACCTGCGCTTGTCGAGCCGTCCCGATCCTCGGCCGGGTCCGGGAGAAGTGCGCGTCGCGATGCGGGCAACCGCTCTGAATTATCGCGATCTGCTCGTACCGCAGCGCGGTTACGGCGCGCGCCAGCAGGCGCTGCCCCTGATCATGCTCTCCGACGGCGCCGGCATCGTCGACGCGGTCGGCGTCGGCGTCAGCACCTTGACACCCGGCGATCGCGTCTGCCCGCTGTTCTTCCAGAGCTGGCCAGGGGGACCCGCCAACGGCGAGCGCCTGAGTCGCAGTCTCGGCTGCGAACTCGACGGCACGATGGCCGAATACCGGGTTTTCCAGGAGACGGGCGTCGCGCGCATCCCCGAACATCTCGACGACGCTCAGGCGGCGACGCTACCGACGGCAGCGCTGACGGCTTGGCGGGCGCTGATCAGCGAAGGTCAAATCCGACCGGGCGCCACCGTGCTTGTCCAGGGGACCGGCGGGGTCTCGCTGTTCGCGCTGCAGTTCGCCAAGCTCGCTGGCTGCACGGTGATTGTCACCTCGTCGAGCGACGACAAGCTTGCGCGGGCTCGCGCGCTCGGCGCCGACGCGACGATCAATTACCGGACGCTGCCGGAATGGGGGCGACGGGCAAGGGAGATCGCTGGCGGCGAAGGGGTCGACCACGTCATCGAGGTCGGTGGCGAACAAACGCTCCCCCAGGCGTTGCGGGCGATCCGGCCGGGTGGAACGATCAGCCTGATCGGAGTGCTCTCCGGCGGACGCATGGACGTCTCGCTCGGGCTGGTCGTTACCCGCCAAGTCCGCCTGCAGGGTATCGCCGTCGGCAGCCGTGACGACTTTCTCGACATGACGGCGGCCATCGCCCGACATGCCATGCAGCCGGTGGTCGACCGAGTCTTCCCGTTCGCTGCCCTGCACGAGGCGCTTGACTATCTGGCCAGCGGACAGCATTTCGGCAAGATCTGCCTGAGCGTTTGACCCGCAATCCAAGCCGGATGGCGACGGACGTCGTTCTACCCTGCCGGCTTTCGCCAGACGCTCGCGAGCCACGGCTGCTGCGCGCGCGGCAAGCCCGGCGGTCGATAGTAGTGCTCGATTTCGACAAAACCGGCCGCGGTCAGGTAAGCGCGCCAGGTGACCAGCGACAGGTAGGCACCATAGCGACCGTTGTTCCAGCCTTCCTCGTCGCCGCCATGCGGATTCGACGCGAAAAGCACGCCGCCAGGCTTCAGTGCCGACCATAGATCAGTCAGCACGCGAGGCAATTCTTGCGTCGGCACGTGAAACAGCGAAGCGTTGGCGAACACTCCGTCGTAACACGCGACGGGCAGTTCGAGCGCGAGGAAATCCTGCTCCAGGACCTCGCAACCGCTGTAGGCACGTGCCATACGCGCGAAGCTGGCCGAACCATCGAGACCCGTCACTTGATGACCGCGAGCCGCCAACGTCTTCAGGTCGCGCCCTGGCCCACAACCGAAATCGAGCAAGCAGTACGGTGGCGAGCCCTCGACATGCCGCAGCAGCGCGTCGATATTCTGGCCAACGTCGTGGTCGCGAGTACCCGCCCAGAATTCCGCCGCCCGCCGCTCGTAGTGTTCGAGGGTCCCGCCGGAGATTTGCTGCAAGTCGTGAGGGTTCAGCGTCATCGGTACGCCCTTCGCTAGACAGTGGTTCGGGACTCAAGGAGTGGAGTAACGGTCACTCTGGCGGCCGCGCTAATCGGAAGACTGACAGCGTCGCACAAGAGGATTACCATTCTGTTCGCAGCCCTCCAAGACGCCCACTTCGCCGAGGAATGACCATGTCGCCCTTGACTCTTGTTTTCCGCTTCGCGTTCGTTATCGCCACCCTGACGGGACTGGTCGCGACGCCGCAGGCCGCCGAAATGCCGAAGCGCAAAGCCGGCCTATGGGAAGTCAGCACGCGCATGGAAGGCGCTCCGGCGATGGGAGCGATGCAACAGTGTATCGACCAGAACACCGACAACCTGTTGCAGCAGCAGGCGCAGAAGGAACGACCGGAGTGCAGTGTCGTCGACGTCAAACCGCTCGGCAACCAGGTGACGATGCGCTCGGTGTGCAAGATACAGGGTAGTACGGCGACCACCGACGCGGTTTTCGTCGGCTCGTTCGACACCGCTTACCGAGGCGATGTTCAAACCCGCTTCAGCCCCCCATTGCAGGGAATGAAGGAATCCCGGATGGCGATCGACGCGCGTTGGCTGGGACCGTGCAAGCCGGGACAGAAACCGGGTGACGTCATCATGCCCAACGTCGGTTCGATCAACGTCAACGAGATGATGAAGGATCCCAAGTTCCAGGAAATGATGAAGCGGCAGAAGTAATGCCTGCCCATTAAGAAGGGCCGCCGGAATGGACCTAGACCCGCTCGTCAGCGCGATCGAAGCCGCTTTGCGCTCGGACTGGGATAGAGCCCACGCGATAGTGCAGAAACTCGACGGCCCGCTCGCCTGTTGGGTGCATGCGATTCTGCACAAGATCGAAGGCGACGCCGGCAATAGCCGTTACTGGTATGCCCGCTCGGGCGGACGGCGTGACGACGACTTCAGTGATCCACAACAGGAGCTCGCGGCGGCACTGATGGCTGCCCGCGCAATGACGAAGGCAAAGTAAGGGGCGAGAATGGGACCGCGTGTGCTTGAAATCACCCCGGACATCGTACAGATTGGGGGCCCAAGTCTGACCCACGCCAACGATGCGGCGGTCTATCTCGTCCACTTTGGTGACCACGCGGCTTTGGTCGACTCCGGGTCCGGTCGGGCGAGCGAACGTCTGCTCGTCAATCTCGAAGCCACCGGGATCGAGGCAAATCAGATCCGCTATCTCGTGCTCACCCATTGTCACTACGACCATAGTGGCGGTGCGGCTTACTTCCGCCAGCGCTTCCACTGGCCGATTGCCTTGCACGCGCTGGAGGTTCCCTATCTGGAGCGGGGCGACAGTCAGGTCAGCGCGGCCTCATGGTACGGGGATCAACTGACGCCTTGTCCGGTCGACCTCTCGATCGGTGACGGCGACCGCCTGGAACTCGGCGATCGATCCCTGTCGGTCATTCACCTTCCCGGACACTCTCCGGGCTCAGTCGCCTATCTGGTCGAATCGGAAGGCAAACGCGTCGTTTTCGCACAGGATGTTCACGGCCCGCTACACCCCGCTCTGCTGTCCAACGCTGAGGATTACCAGCGCTCGCTGCAAAAACTTCTGGCACTCGACGCCGACATCCTGTGTGAAGGCCATTACGGCGTTTTTGTCGGCGCCACCGCAATCGCTGGCTTCATCCGGCGCTTCGTGGAGGATTGAGCGTGCACCGCAAGCTCACCACGAAAACGCGCTGGCGCCTTGCTCTGGCGGCTTGTGTAGCGGTCGCTCAGACGGGCGTCGCGATCGGCGACGAGTTGCCGGCGCGCGCCGCGAGCCGCGGGGAACTCCTGTACTCGACGCACTGTATCGCCTGCCATAACGAGCAGGTCCATTGGCGAGACAAGAAGCGGGTGAATGACCTGACGAGCCTGCGCGCCGAAGTCACGCGCTGGCAGCAGATGATGAATCTGCGTTGGGACCGGAACGACGTCGACGAAGTCGCCGACTACCTGCAGGCGACCTATTACCCGCAGACGAGAAACCAGTAGCCCTCAAGCGGCACTGCGAAGATCCTCGATAGCGACCGTCTTCTGCAGGACGTCGCGAATCGCCTCACCGATCCTGTTCAGCCCTTGCAACTGCGAGACGAGTTTGTCTTCGACGCTGACCAATTCGTCGATCCGCTCTTCCAGGGTATCGGTCGCCTGGTGAATGCGTTTGATACTCTCCAGTCGCCGCTTCAACTGAATCTGGTGCTCGCGGATCTGAATCTCCATCGGCGCCATGATCGCTTTCAGCCAGGACTCGGCGTCCCGATTCGCCTGCTCGAAGTTCTTCCGAACGTGAACCGCGACCTCCTCGAAGAACCGCTGCGTCAGCTGACTCTTCTCATGGGTCAGCAACTGGAACATTGTCTTGACGTGTGTATCGCACCATTGCTCGATGCGGTCGATCTCGTGCGCGTAACGAGCGAGCGAAAAACCGATCGGCGACCCCAGCTTGAGACCGTGTTCGACGGCGAACTTCTTGTAGATCGCTTCCATCATCGCCTTGATTTCGTCGACTTCGGCCTCCGAACGGCTGAGATTGCCGCGCGCAACAGCAAAGAAGTTCTCTATGGCTGTCGTCAGCGTTTTGGTAAAGGTCGCGTGCTGCATCGTCTCGCGCGTCTCGGTTGTCAACAGACGCAAGGAATCCAGTCCGAGGTGTGAAAACAGGTTGTTGGTCAGCTGCGAAAAGACGCTGCGAACGGCGTAGTAACGCTGCAAGCCGGATTCGAACTCCTCCTTCTCGACTCGCACCTTGCCCATCATGTACTCGACGACCCCCTTGTTCTTGCCGCGCAGTTCGGTCAGTTCGGTCACCTGCTCGCGCAGACCGGCGAGCCGTGAATCGAGCAGGCCGCGGGCGCGCAAGTAACAATCCGCGAACTCGCTGTCGGTGTTGTCACGAACGATCTCCTGCTTGGCGGGGATGAGCTCCTCGGACAAGGCGTGCTCAAGCGCGCCAAGACGGCTACGACGGAGCAGGTCGCCGTCTTCATTGATCTTGGCCACCAGAGCCTTCTGCGCCGATACCGGAAACACCTGCTCCGGTGGCAACGCCAGCGTCCAGGCGCAGGTGTCGACCTGTCGCGAAATCTCGGCCTCGACTTCTGCGGGCGATTTCAGCTCGTCCCACAGACTGTCGATCTTGTTGAGTACGACGATGCGTCCTTTCTTGCGTCCGCTCGCCACGCCGATATGCTCTTCCCATACCGTCAGGTCGGACTGCGTCACCCCTGTATCGGCGGCGAGGATAAACAGCACGGCGTGCGCGTTGGGAAGCAGCGACAAGGTCAGTTCCGGCTCGGTGCCGATCGCATTCAATCCCGGCGTGTCGAGAATCACCAGCCCCTGTTCGAGCAGCGGGTGCGGGAAATTGATGATTGCGTGCCGCCAGCGCGGAATTTCGAGCGTCCCGTCGTCGTTTACCCGGACCGCCGAGGTCTCACTGTCGTCGACCGCAAAGCCAAGCTTCCTGGCGGTTTCGAGGTCCACCCGCGAGACGTCGCTGACGTGGCGCAGCGCCTCCTGCATCGCTTCTGCAGACGCCGTATCGAGCACGATCACCTGCCACTGGTCGCGGAAGCGCTTGAATTCGCTGATGCTGGCGTTCGAACCGCGGGTCTCGATCGGCAACAGTTCGATCGACGCCCTGCGCGTGCGATCGAACATCAGTTCGGTTGGACACATCGTTGTCCGACCGGCAGTCGAGGGAAGAATTCGGTTGCCGTAGTTGGCAAAAAACAGCGCGTTGATCAGCTCCGACTTGCCACGCGAGAACTCGGCGACAAAGGCAACGTGCAAACGATCTTCGCGCAACTTCTCGAGCAGGTCGGCAATCCGCCGATCGGTCTGTGCGTCGGCGAGCTCGTTCTCGGCCAGCCAGCGAGCGAATTTCTCAAGCACTCCGGAAAGCTCGGCGCGCCATTCACTGTAGGCAGCAACGTGTTGGGCAAGCGTCATGGCAGATCCCCGCACAATAGGCAACTTTCACTCTAACACAAAGTCCCGAGCAATCAGCAACATGGCGGTTTTTCTTACGCGCCGGGGCACGGCGAACCAAGGACAGTCCGCCCGGAATGGTAAGATGCCGTTGGTTTGCCGCAACAGACCCAAGCGACTTCTTCCGACCATTGATCATGGCATCAGTGGTCCGTTCCCCTTCTCGCGCAGCTCGACGCGACGGCCGAGGAAGAACACGCTGCTGCATACTACCCGAAGAAAGCTTGCCGTCGTATGTTCCGCCTTGCACAGGTCGCAACCCCTCATGTCGGTCCTCTGTCGCTCACCATCAACGCCGGCGAGTGCGTCTGTGTCGAAGGAGCGTCCGGCAGCGGCAAGACGCTTCTGCTGCGCGCGCTGGCCGATCTCGATCCGCACCAGGGCGAGGTTTTTCTGCACGAGATCGCCTGCTCGTCGCTGCCGGCACCGCAGTGGCGGGCGGCGGTGACGCTGGTAATGGCCGAAAGCCCATGGTGGGCAGAACGCGTCGGCGAACACTTTCCGGCCGGCGTCGATCCCGCGTGGCTCGCGGGCCTGGGCTTACCGACGGACGCGCTGCAGTGGACCATCGCTCGCTGCTCGACCGGCGAACGGCAACGGCTGGGACTGTTGCGGGCACTGATGCGGCGGCCGTCGGTGCTGCTGCTCGACGAACCCACCGCCAATCTGGACCAGGAAAGCGAACGTCGGGTTGAAGCGTTGCTCGCCGACTACCGTGCGACACGCCCGGCGGCGCTGTTATGGGTCAGTCACGACGAACGTCAGGCGATGCGCGTCGCCCAGCGCCGCTATCGTTTGCTCGACGGTCGGCTGATCGACCTGCCGACATGAACGTGATCGCGCTCTCTTTCACCGATCTGAGCGTCGCGGCGCTGCTGATACTGGCCCTGGCCGCCTTGTCGCTACGCTTGCGGCTCGGCGTCGAGCGCTCCCTGCTCGTTTCGGCGGCGCGCAGTACCGTGCAGCTGTTGCTCATCGGCCTGGTACTCAAGGTGCTGTTCGAACACGCCAACGCGCTTTGGGTCGGGCTCATGGCGACCGTGATGCTCGCCGCTGCCGGACACGAAGTTGCTGCCCGGCAAAAGCGGCGCTTGCGCGGCGGCTGGGGGTTCGGCATCGGCACGGTGTCGATGTTCGTTTCGTCGTTTACCGTCACCGTGCTCGCACTGGCTTGCGTCATCGGCACTACACCGTGGTACGCACCACAATACGCGATTCCGCTGCTCGGCATGGTCCTTGGCAACACGATGAACGGCATCGCGCTCGGCGTCGACCGACTGACGCAAGAGGCAACCGGTAAACGTACAGCGATCGAGACGCGGCTAGCGCTCGGACAAGACTGGCGCGAAGCAATTTCCGACAGCCGCCGGGAGGCGATCCGCGTCGGGCTGATTCCGATCATCAACGCGATGTCTGCTGCCGGCATTGTCAGCTTGCCGGGAATGATGACCGGCCAGATCCTTGCCGGCACGCCGCCGGTCGAAGCGGTCAAGTACCAGATTCTCGTCATGTTCCTGATTGCCGCCGGAACCGGTTTCGGTACGGCAGTCGCCGTCAGCCTGGCCGCGCGGCGCTTGTTCGACGACCGTCAGCGCCTGCGCCTCGACCGTTTGCGCCTCGACTAGTCTGGCGTCTACCGACCGGGACCGACAGCCCGCTAGCGCTGACAACGCGGGCAATAATAGGTCGATCGTCCGGCTTGGCGAACCGCGCAAATCGGCGTACCGCAGCGGAGACAGGGTTGCCCCTCGCGATCATAGACCGCGCACGCCAGCTGGAAACAACCGGCGCCACCGTCACTATGGACGTAGTCGCGAACACTGCTGCCGCCGGCTGCGATCGCGTCCTGCAGCGTCGAGCGTATGGCCGCAACGAGCACACGATAGCGGGCAACGCTGATCCGGTCGGCGCCGCGCAAGGGCGAAACGCCCGCCTCAAACAGGCTCTCGGAGGCGTAAATGTTGCCAATCCCGACAAGTAGGCGGGCGTTCATCAACAGCGGCTTGATCGGTCCGCGCCGCCGCCGGGTCGCCGCGTACAGCCAGTCGCCGGTGAAGGCTTCCGACAAGGGCTCTACGCCGAGTTCGGCGAGCAGCGGGTGAACCTCGACGTCACGCCCCGAGTGCCACAGCAACGCGCCAAATCGCCGCGGATCGCGCAGACGCAGCAGGGTGTTGGCAAAAACGAGGTCGAAATGCTCGTGTGGGTTTGCGGGAACGCCAGGCGGCAGCAGGCGCAGGCTGCCCGACATGCCCAGGTGGAGAATCAGCCAGCCGCCATCGCGCTCGCTTTCACAGTCGAAGAGCAGGTATTTGCCGCGACGTTCGATCGAGCGCAGCTGTCGACCGGCGACCCGTCGTGCGAGATCGGCGGGAATTTCGTGCCGCAATCGCGGCGTTCGAACAACGGCGGAGACGATCCGTTGTCCACCGAGATGAGGCAGCAGCCCCTGGCGACTGACTTCGACTTCTGGGAGTTCTGGCATTGCTGCGACCGGAAAAAGTCCATAACATGCACAACAGAAATTATGACTCAGTCACGGCTCGTACTTTCCGACTGCGTCACGCCACGAATAGGAAACGATGAAACCGACGACGATCACCCTCTACGGCGCCTTGCTTGCGTTGGCCCTCGGCATGCCGACGGGAGCGGCTGGAGACACGGCGACCGCCAAGCCACCGAGACCGACGCTTCGGGAAGCCAAGCGCGTTCCGCCCGATACCGAGTCGTCGATCGCGAAACCCGGAAACCCTGGTGAGCTGACGGGTCAGGTCGTCTACCAGGTACTGCTCGCCGAGGTGGCGCTACAGCGGGGCAAGACCGAACTGGCGAGTCAGGCGTACGCCGACCTCGCGCTACGCACGCGCGACGCTGCGGTTATCGCACGCGCGGTCGAAGTGGCCAGTTATGCGCGTCGTTTCGATCTCGTTCTCGACCTGGCGCGCCTCTGGCTGCAGGTTGACCCGGACTCCAAACGCGCCCAGCAAGTGCTTGCCGGGGTGCTTATCCTGACCAACCAGTTCGACGGGTTGGCGCCCGAGTTGATCCGCATGCTCGACGCCGACAAGGCTTCGCTGCCCGCAAATCTGCTCGGCCTCAACCGGATGTTCGTCCGCAGTCCGGACCGACAGGCGGTACTGCAGTTGGTGCGCCAGGTCTGCGCGCCGTATCCCGGCATCGCCGAAGCACACTACGCGCTGGCTGTTGCCGCCCAGTCGGCGAACGAACGCGACCTCGCCCTCAGCGAGACTCGCAAGGCGCTCGAACTGCGCCCTGACTGGGAATTGGCAACCCTTCTCGAAGCACAAATCCTCGCCGGCAAGTCGAATGCCGAAGCGATCGCCTCGCTACAAGACTTTCTGAAACGCTACCCGCAGTCGCGCGAGGTACAACTGCACCTTGCCCGTGCGCTGGTCGGCGAAAAGCGGTACGCGGAAGCCAAACGCCAATTCGAACAGCTCCTGCAAACTCATCCAAACAACCCGGACGTCGTCTATCCGGTCGCGATTCTCGCCCTGCAGGAAAACGACCGACCGCTCGCCGAAGCGCAACTGAAGCACCTGCTCACCCTTGACGTCGCTGACAAGAACGCCCCCTACTTCTATCTCGGACAACTCACCGACGAGGACAAGCGGGTCGACGAGGCGATCGACTACTACCGCAAGGTCGGCCCGGGAGAACATTTCCTTCCGGCGCAGATGCGCGCCGCCAACATCCTCGCCAAACAAGGTCACCTCGACGCCGCACGCGCCGGATTGCGCGCCGCCGCCGAGCGCAATCCTCCGCAACGCCTGCAGCTCTTGATCGGCGAAGCCGCACTGCTACGCGACGCCAAGCAGACCGAGGCCGCTTTCCGCCTGCTCGACGACGCCTTGCGCCAGGAGCCCGATCAACCGGACCTGCTCTACGAGTCGGCGCTACTCGCTGAACGGCTCGATCGTCTGGCGATCATGGAAGGCCGTCTGCGCAAGCTGATCGAATTGCAGCCCGACAGCGCACAGGCGTACAACGCGCTCGGTTATTCCTATGCCGATCGCAAGCTGCGTCTGACCGAAGCACGCCAGTTGATCGAAAAGGCGTTGCAACTCACCCCGAACGACCCTTTCATTCTCGATAGCATGGGCTGGGTGCTCTACCGGCAGGGAGACCTCGAAGGCGCACTCAGCTATGTCCGACGCGCCTACGAGCAGCGTGCCGACCCCGAGATCGCCGCGCACCTGGGCGAAGTGCTGTGGATGCTTGGCCGCAAGGACGAAGCGAGCGCCGTACTGCGCGAAGCGCAGAAAAAAGACCCCGCACACGAGGTGTTGGTCGAGGCGGTCAAGAAATTCTCGCCCTGAGTTTTTCCTTTGTTCCTCTGCTGCCGTCGCGCCGTCGCTGCCGCGCCTCCGTCCTGGGCGCTGCTTCTCGTCATCCTTCTGCCGATTCTTGGTTGCGCCAGCGTCGCCCCAACCAGCACCGCGCCTCCCGTCGCCGCCCGCGAGCCGAGCCTCGACTTCCTGCTCGTCGGTCGGTTCTCGGTGCGACACGAAGGGAAGGGTTACTCCGGCCGGATCAGCTGGCGACACACCCCAGACGGCGACGAGTTGCTGATCTCGTCTCCATTTGGCCAGGCGCTGGCCGAAGTCGTCAGCGGTGCCGAGGGTGCCCGACTGACCACCAGCGAGGGAACACGCAGCGCCGACAACGCCGACGATCTGTTGCAATCGGTTCTCGGTTATGTCCTGCCGCTGAGCCACTTGCTCGACTGGCTGCGCGGCACCCCGAGCGCGAACGCCGACCTCGTCCGTGACGAGCGCGGACGCCCTCTCCGGTGGCGGCAAGGCGAATGGCAGATTGAATACGCCTACGACGGCGACGACCCGCACGCCTTAGCGAGACTGCTTATCGCGAGCAGCGCGGGGGGTTTCGAACTACGCCTACGCGTTGACGAGTGGCAAAGCCCACCCCGCCAGCCATGAACGGCGGCGACGCCAGCGACTGGGGCTGGCAGAGCGTCTATCCGGCGCCTGCCAAGCTCAACCTGTTCCTGCACGTCGTCGGCCGTCGCACCGACGGCTACCACCTCCTGCAGACCGCGTTTCGCTTTCTTTCACACGGTGACCTCCTACATTTCTCGCCGCGCGCCGACGGCCAAGTGCGCCTGCTGACGCCCTTGGCCGGAGTCGCCCCGGACGACGACCTGACTGTCCGCGCCGCGCGCCTGCTGCAATGCGTGAGCCACACGAGCGACGGCGTCGACATCGCGTTGGAGAAGCGTTTGCCGCTTGGTGGCGGTCTCGGCGGCGGCAGTTCCGATGCGGCAACCGTTCTCCTCGCGCTCAATCATCTCTGGCGACTGCGCCTCTCGCGACAACGGCTGCAGGAAATCGGCCTCACACTCGGCGCGGACGTACCGGTCTTTGTTTTCGGCCGCAGCGCCTTCGCCGAAGGTGTTGGCGAGAAACTTCAGGCGATCACGCCGCCGCCGGCGTGGTATGTCGTCCTCGAACCGCCACTGCAGGTACCGACGGCGAGCATTTTTTCCGCCCCCGAACTGAGGCGCGACCAAACGCCGATCGCGCCCGATGATTGGCAGCCGGGATTCGGTGGCAACGATCTCGAGGCCGTGGCGTGCAAGCGTTTCCCGATCATCGCCGAGCATCTCGCCCTCCTGTCGGCGTTCGCACCGGCGCGGATGAGCGGATCAGGCGCCAGCGTCTTCGCCGAGTTTGCGCACCGTGCCGACGCTGCCTCTGCCTTGCGACAACTCGTCCCGCACGCCCGCGGCTGGCTGGCCGCCGGCCTCGACCGTCACCCGCTGTTCGCCCTCGCCAGCTGACTTCGCGGATTGGGCGGGCGGCGCTCCGATTCCAAGGATGGCGTTCGCCCGGCCGGCCCTTGCCGATTCGGGCCTATAATCCCCGACTTTTTTGAGGCCGTCCGATGTGGTTCAAGAACCTCTTCCTCTACCGCCTGCCGCGAAACTGGGCAGTTGAAACCGGCGCCCTTGAAGAGCAGCTGGCACGGCGAACGCTGCAGCACTGCAGTGCTAGCGACGCACGCAGCGTCGGCTGGCTGGCTCCGCGTCCCAACGGGCCGCTAATCCATAGCGTCAACCAACAGTGTCTGCTGGCGCTTGGCGTTGAGGAAAAGCTGCTGCCCGCGACGGTGGTCAAGCGTTTCGCGCGCGACCGGGCGCTCGAAATCGAAGAACGCGAAGGGCGCCGCGTCGGACGCCGTGAAATGCGCACGCTTTGTGACGAGTTGACACTCGAACTGCTACCACGCGCTTTCGTCCGCGCTCGCACGACCTACGCCTGGATCGACCGCGGCAACGGCTGGCTGGTGGTCGACACGGCGGCCCCGGCGAAGGCCGAGGAGCTGCTCGAACAGCTCCACAAGTCGCTCGACGCGCTGCCGGCGAAGACGGTGAAGGTGACGCAGTCACCCGCAGCGGCGATGACTGCCTGGGTCGCCGACGGTGAAGCCGCAGCCGGTTTCACCATCGACCAGGATCTCGAACTGCGTGCGTCGGACAAGGCCACAGTGCGCTACGCCAACCATCCGCTCGAGGGCGACGAGATCCGGCAACACATTGCCGCCGGGAAGGTCGTCACCCGTCTTGCGCTGACCTGGAACGACCGTATTTCCTTCGTGCTCGACGACAAGTTGCAGATCAAGCGGCTCGCCTTTCTCGATCTACTGAAGGAAGACTACGAAGGCCAAGCGGAGAACGAGGACGAACGCTTCGACCTCGACTTTACGTTGATGAGCGGCGAACTCGCGCGCCTGCTCGACGATCTGCTCGCGGCACTCGGCGGTGAGGTGCCGGCCGGCTAGCGAAGAAATCGGCCGCGAGCCGCAGACTGGCTGAGTGCGTGCGGGGTGGACACGGTCGCCATGGAATCGACGTGGGCGTACTGGATACCGCTGTTCGAGTTGTTGGAGTCGGGCGGTTTCACCGTGCTGCGAGGGAATGCGCGCCACGTCAAGAACGTCTCGGGTCGCAACTCACCACCTATCGCTTTTGATTGAGACCGACATCCATGCCGACCAGCGCTTCAGCTCGACCGCCGCGCTGGGCGCGCTTCCCGTCGCGCTACGCGCTCCTTCCCGCTCGCCCAGCGCAACCCCCACCATCTTTCAACTCATTCAGCATTTCCCGCCCCTTTCTCAGACACGTCTATTTACCCCAATTTCGTGTCCAGAAAAACGGCGGGCGGAGCACGCCTCGTTTGCGCCCTGCTCGTCGAGTGCGACGAGGAGTGGATGACCGGCAAGGTCTATCTCCATATCAACGCCTGATCTCGGCCTCCCCATGGAATCGCTTCGGAAAATTTACAGAAAGAACGTTGCACGGCTGGAGTTATGCGGGCCGCGGCGAAAAGTCATTATCCAAGTGGATGATGCGTCGTGCTCCGAGCTCGCAGGCGCTTCGTAAGATGTCGTCCCAGGGAGGAAGGACGATGCACCGGGAAACCGAAGTTGATCGGGTGCTGGGGCTGATGTACGAATCCGCCTTGACGCCGGAACGTCTACCGGGGGCGCTGACGGCCATGACGCAACTCGTCGATGGGGGCACTTGCCACCGGGTCGCGTGGGATCGTCATTTTTGGGGGGCCGGCGACTTGATCCCCGATGGCGATCGGCTGATCCTGATCGGCTTTCAGCGTTAGGCGGGGCATGGCCCGTTTTCGGCAAATGAGTCGACGACCCTGGAACGTTTGCTGCCTCACCTGCGGCGATCGCTTCCTTGGTGAATTCCCGCTTCTTCAGGCAGACCTTCAGCCGATGGCCGCTCTTTGTGGTCTGCACGGCGTCAATTCTCCACCCCTGCAGGATCGCCAGATGAGACCGCTGAACATTGTGGCTAATCCGGTTCCGCCATGAGCGATTGCTGGCAAGCGCTGCGCGCTGCGCTACCCGAACATCAGCAGCGCATCGATCGCCGCCGCCTCGAGGCGTTGAGAGCCGGCTTCACGCTCTGGCGAGACTCGGATGCGGCGCGCGGCGACGCCGAGGGCATCGCGCTGCGGCGCTTTCTGGCCGAGCGGATCGGCGCCGAACTCGCCGCGCTCGAACAGTTGCAGCGCGGTCACGGTCAATTCCTGCGCCGGCTCAGTCAGGCGCAGGCGGAAGGCGCCGAAGCGGGGCCACAACTGTTGCAGTACGCCGCCGAACTCGGTGCCGGCGCGCGCCAGCTCAACGGCGATCGCCTCGCACTCGGCCGCTGGTTCGACGCCGACGCGCTCCACGATCGCTACCATCGCCGCTGTTCCGAGAGCGAACGCGAACTCGCCCTGCTGCTCCGCCTGTATGGGCTGCACTACCGCGCCGTCGTCGACGCCGATTCGACCCGGTCGTGGCGACTGCTCGGCGCCGAAGCGGTGCTGGCGCCGCTACTCGCCGACGACCGGCCGCAAAGATTGCGCTTCGAGGCGTTTCACGCCCTCACCGAAGCGGTGCGCGCCTTGCCGGCGGCGGACCACGGCCAGGCGCTGTCGGCCGCCACCAGCCAGTACATCTATCGCCTGGCGCAGGAACCGCGGCAGGATGTCTGGCTGCAAGGCGAGGCGCTGGCGTTGCTCGATGAGATTTCGCCGGCCGATTTTCTCGACGTCGCCCGCCGTCGCCTGGCGCATCCAGCCGCCGGCGACGACCTGTTCGTCCGCGGCCATTGTCTGAAGTTGCTCGGCCGCCGCCTGGCGCAGGGCGACGACTGGCTGACGGCGTTTGCCCTCGGCCTCGACGACGTTCAGCCCTACGTGCGGCAAACGGCGGCGCGCTGCCTGACGGCAGCGCCGGCGGCGACGGTGCGCTCCTGGCTCGCCCGCTTGCAGGTCGATCCCGAACCGACGGTGCGCGCCCAGGCGGCGCTCACACTCGTCGAGCTGGCCGCCAGCCTGGGCGCCGAGACTTGCGCCGACCTGCTTGGCGCGACGCTGGCAAGCGAGCGCCATCCCTTTGTTCTGCGCTGCGCGTTACATGCGATCGAAGCTCGGGTCGACGCCAGCGCGGCCGCCAACGACCCCGGCGACGACTCCCGTAACAACTCCTGGCGGGCGCGCCTGCACGCCGCCGTCGATGCGCTGGCCGCTGCCGCCGACGATCTGCGTGTCCGCCGCTGTGCGGCGGAAACCGCCGAGTGGCTGCGCCTGACGGGCGACGCCGACAGCCGGCGCTGGCTCGGCCGGCTCGCCGCCGTCGCCAGCGCGTGCCCGCCCGGAGAGTCGCGCCGCTTGCCGCGCGCTTTCGACCCGCTGTCCGGCGACGACCTGGGTCGCCTGGCGCAGGTCCTGGCGCGCCGCGATTTCGGCTTGCACTTCGAGCGCCGTAAGCACTGGTGGCTACGCCGGGGACACCAGTTCGCGTTTCGCACCTGGCGCTGGCTGCACGAAATGACGCACCCTTCGCCCGACAAGCGGCAAGCGTTCCGCCATACGATCGGCCGTGTTTTCCGGGGAACCGTGCACGCGCCGTCGGCGATCCTGGCCGAACTCTCGGCGACCAAGGTTCCCGGCGAACCGCTGTGCATCGCCGAAGAAGGCGGCTGGCGCCCGTACCTGCCGCTGCCCGACCAGATCCTGTCGGCGATCGACGAACCCCGGCGCAACGGTCCGCTGCGCATCTATTCGTCGGCCGGCGTCACCACGGTGCACCCTCCGGCGGCGTTTCACCGCCGGCTGCGAGCGCGCCTGATCCTGACCCGGCGCTTCGCCGAATTCGCCCGTCTGCGCAACTGGCAGAGCGACGGCGCGCCGCCGGTCGATGCCTACGCGCGCGCGCTGGCGGCAATCGGGATCGACCTCCGTTTCACCCCCTACCCGGACCGGCAGCCCGACCCCTCGGTTCAACGCTTCTTCGCCGTCGGTCTCGCCGCCGGCGAAAGCGGTTGGACGCGGCTCAACGAGTACTTCTTCTCGGTCTACGAAAACAACCTCTTCCACCTCGCGATATTCGTCGGCTCATCCCTGCTCTTCTTCACCGGCCGCCACCTCCACGCCAACTGGCAGCTGCGGCGCGCGCGCGCGGCGATTCCGCTGGTCATCGGCGGTTGGGGAACGCGCGGCAAATCGGGAACCGAGCGCCTCAAGGCAGCGCTTTTCAACGCTCTCGGCTACAGCGTGCTGAGCAAGACGACCGGCTGCGAGGCGATGTTTCTGCACGCGCCGCCGTTTCGCCCGCTGCGCGAAATGTTCCTCTTTCGCCCCTACGACAAGGCGACGATCTGGGAACAGCACCTGGTGACGCGGCTGGCCGCCCGCTTGCGGGTCGATGTCCTGCTCTGGGAATGCATGGCGCTGACGCCGGCTTTCGTCGCCCTGCTGCAGAAGCGCTGGATGCGCGACGATCTGGCGACGATCACCAACACCTTTCCCGATCACGAAGACCTCCAGGGCCCGGCCGGAATCGACATTCCGCAGGTGATGACGAATTTCATCCCCGAGCGGACGACGCTGCTGACCAGCGAAGAGCAGATGCGCCCGATTCTCGCCAGCGCGGCGGAGGCGGCGGGAACCCGGCTCGTCGGCGTCGGCTGGCTCGAATCCGGTCTCCTGACGCCGGACCTGCTCGCCCGCTTTCCCTACCAGGAACATCCCGACAATATCGCCTTGACCCTGGCGCTGGCCAAGCGGCTGGGAATCCCCGAGGACTTCGCGCTGAAGGAGATGGCCGACCGCGTCGTCCCCGACCTCGGCGTCCTCAAGGTCTTTCCCGAAGCCGAAGTGTATGGAAGACGCCTTTCCTTTGCCAACGGCATGTCGGCCAATGAACGTTTCGGCTGCCTCTCCAACTGGCGGCGGCTCGGCTTCGACCGCTGCTCGCCCGAGCAATCCCCGGATACGCTGATCACTACCGTCGTCAACAACCGCGCCGACCGCGTCGCCCGTTCGCGCGTCTTTGCCGCCATTCTGGCCGAGGATCTCGACGCCGACCGCCATTACCTGATCGGCTCCAATCTTCAGGGATTGCTTGGCGAGATTCGCGACGCCTGGGGCAAGCACGTCGGCGAGTTGACGCTGCACGCGCCGGACGGCGCATCGCCGGTCGCCGTGCTCGACGCCCAGGCCAGGCGACTGCGCCAGCCGATCGACGCGGAGCGCGTCGTCGGCCGTCTGCGGGCCATGGTCGGCGACTTGCCGGCGGCCGAGGCGGTGACGCATTGGCGGGAACCGGAAGCGGTCGAGCGCTTGCTGCGCGCCGCCGGCCATCCGCAGGCCAGCGCGGTCGCCGGCTTCCTCGCCGCCGATCTGACGGCGTACGGCGAGTATCGCGACTTCAGCGCCCGTCTCGAAGCCGCCGGCCAAGCGGTCAAGGCGCTCGACGGCGAGTTCCGGGCGCTGCTCAGCCGCTGGTTCGAGCGCAAGCTGGTCGTCATCGCCGACTACCACGCCAGCGGCGACCAGGTGATCCACCGTATCGCCAACGACACGCCGCCGGGCTGTCGAAACCGGATCATGGGCATCCAGAACATCAAGGGAACCGGCCTCGACTTCGTCTATTGCTGGCAGGCATGGGATAGCTGTCACACCGCCTGCCAGCAGCTCGCCGGACGCGACCGCACCGCCTTTCGCCAGGGGTTGGCCACGCTGACGACTTTCCGCCGCTTTGGTCTGCTCACCGCCAGCGCGTTGCAGCAGGCGCTGGCCAAGGCTCAAGCCTCCCCGTTCGCGCAGAACGAACTGACCCGCGCCGAGCTGCAGGTGCTGCGGGCGCGCAGCGAAGACGCCCTGAATACGCTGCGCGAGCATCTGGAGACCGTGCGCAGCCAGAACCTCGGCGAACGCCTGGCGCTCGCCATCGAAGGCTTCATCGACGCCGGCGACGCCATGCGCCGGCGCGAACGCGCCAACCGCCTCTACGACGACCTCGTCGACGGCCGCATCGCCGTCGATCGCGCCGCCTCAGAGCTGCTCGAACTCACCCAGCGCCAGAAAGGCGGCTGGCTCTACCGCAGCCTCAGCGAATGGTGGCAGCGCCTGCGGCGTTCGGCTTAGGGCTGGATGGACCGGCATCCGTTCGGTGGACGCCAACAGGCGGGCGGCTCACTGCAAAGTGACGTCGGCGGTGGTCAGCAAGCGAGAAACAACGGCGGGGGCAGCGAGGGCAGCAAGTGGGGCGTGAATCATCGGAGGGGTTCCCCCAGTCAAGCGCCGAGCAAGGTGACGCCAAGCGCGGCAGCCGCGGCGCGCAGATCTTGGTCGAGCGCCGCCAGGGGCAGGCCTTCATTCACCAAGTCCTTGACCTTGAGACCGCCGAGCGTGACGCCACGGCTCGCCTCCAGAAGGCCCTCGACGGCGCGTCGCGCCTTGGCTTGATCAAAGCCCGGTCCGGCCGGCACCAGGCGCGCGACGGCCTTGCCGCGCCGGGTGATGAGCACTTCCTCGCCGCTCTCGACCCAATCGAGCAAGGTGCCGAGTTTGTTCTTGGCCTCAAAGGCCCCGATCTCGCGCATGATTTTGCTCGTTCCACCGACTAGCGGGTCTGTTGACAATCACGCGAGCCAAATGACGGCCGCGGTAAGCGCGACAAAAGACCCTAGGGATTTCCCGCGGCAGCCATTCGGGAACGAGTTACATAACGAGGGCTCGTTTTCCCATGCGCAGCCAGTCGACCGGTCGCAGCCTCGGCCGCTGGCTGAAAACATCGCCACGCGCCTGGCGGATCTGTTCGAGGATGCGCAATCCCCCCTGCACCGTCAGGCGGATCTCCCAGCCCATGCGTCCCGGGATGTGATGCACCAGCGGCGCACCCTCGTTCATGAGTGCCTCGGTACGAGCGGTCTGGAACTCGATCAAGGCTTGCCACTGGTGACTCCAACACCCGCCGGCGATCTGCGTTTCGCTGACGGCGAAACGGCGAAGATCCGCCTGCGGCAGATAGACGCGATTTTTTCGCCAGTCAATGGCAACGTCTTGCCAGAAGTTGGTCAGCTGTAGAGCGCTGCAGATGCAGTCAGAGCGGTACAGATCTTCGTCGCGGGTTCGTGCGACCAGATGCAGCAACAGGCGACCAACGGGATTGGCCGAACGGCGGCAGTAGTCGAGCAACTCCGAATAGTCGGCGTAGCGCTTTTTGACGACGTCCTGAGAAAACGCATCGAGCAGGTCGCGGAATAGCTGCAGCGGCAGCTGCCACTCGGCAACGATCGCGGCGAGTTCGACAAAGGCGGCGCGATGGGGCGCTTTGCCCCGTTCGATACGCGTCAACTCGTCGGCGAACTCGGCCAGTCGAGACAAGCGAGTCAAGTCGTCGGCGTCGCCTTCGTCGGCAATGTCGTCTGCCGAACGAGCAAAGTAATAGATCGCTTCGATCGGGCGCCGAAGTCGCCGCGGCAATAGCAAGGAGGCGACCGGAAAGTTTTCGTAGTGCGCTACTGGCATGGATCCGTTCCGCGCGGCTCGGATTTCCCGTGACACGGCGTCAACCGACAGGTGCCCGCCGCATGCGACGTTTCAAATTGGAGCAGACTCGCACCCAGCGAAGCGGCTCGCAGTATAGGTACGGTGAATCAAAGGGGTCAATCGGCGTTTGACCTTCGATCACCCAACGGCGCCCGGCACGGTCGTCGGCGCTGACGATGGTATGATCTCGCGCCGCCGCGGGATCGACGTCGCGACCTGTGCGGGTGGCACTGGCCGGGCGGGTCCGTCGAGCAGCCGGATGCCGGTCGAGCATTCAGGATGAACTCTCTTCCGGGGATATGAGTCGCGATGAGAACTGCGGTCGTCGGCGGCGGGATCAATGGCCTCTGTTCGGCTTGGCGGCTGGCCGCCGCCGGTCACGAGGTCGTCCTTTTCGAGCGTAACCGCTTGATGCAGGCAACCAGTTCAGCGTCGTCCAAGCTCTTGCATGGCGGTCTGCGTTATCTGGAAAGCGGTCAGTTTCTGCTCGTCCGTGAGGCCTTGCGCGAACGCGATGGCTGGATCGAACGGGTGCCGTCGCTGGCGCGACCACTCGCGTTGGTGGTTCCGATCTACCGCGGCAGCCGGCGCCCACACTGGCTGGTGCGCGTCGGGCTGAAGGTTTACGACGTGCTCGCAGGCCGTTCGCCGCTACCGAAGAGCACGTCGCTGAGCGCGCACGAGGTGTTGTCCCTGGCTCCGGATCTCCAGCCCGCGGGCCTGGTTGGGGGTTTCCGATTTTTCGATGGACAGATGGACGACTATCGCCTCGGGCTTTGGGTTGCCGAACAATGTCGGCAGCACGGCGTCGAGATTCGGGAAGGAGCAGAGGTCGTAACGGTCGCGACGGATGGCCGCGTGCGGCTCGCTTCGGGGTCGACTTTGAGCTTCGATCGGGTGCTCAACCTCGCCGGTCCGTGGGCCGAACGACTACTCGTCGCGAGTGGAATCGCTCCAAAGTATCGACTCGATACGGTCCGTGGCAGTCATTTGCTCATTGGGCGCCCGTGTCCGCAGGCGTTACTGCTTGAAATCCCGCAGACGCAACGAATCTTTTTTGTCCTGCCGTGGCAAGGGCAGAGTCTTGTCGGCACGACCGAGGTGAGACAAACGGTCGATGAGCCGATCGCGTGCAGTACCGACGAGGCCGACTATCTGATCGGCGCGTACAACCACTTCCATCGACAGGCGATTGCGCCGGACGACGTCGTCGACTCCTTTGCCGGCGTACGTCCGTTGGTGAAGTCGGCCAACGATCCAACCCATGCTCGCCGCGACTACGCGTTTCAGCGTGACGACCGGTTGTTGACGGTCTTTGGCGGCAAATGGACGACCAGTCTGGCGTTGGCCGACAAACTTGCGCGCCAGGTGCGTTAGGGTGGTGGTGCGCTTTGTCAGGTTCGGCCGATCGGATCGCTGATCCTTGATGAAGTCGTTCTGGCGCAGCGTGGCTTCGGTACTGACCGGCACGGTCGTCGCTCAGGCCATTCCGCTGCTCGGGTCGCTGGTCCTTGCGCGCCAGTACGCTCCCGCCGAGTTTGGCGCCTTCTCCGTCTGGTTGGGCGTCGTGCTGTTTCTCTCCGTCGTGCTAACCGGCCGCTTCGAGGCGGCGCTTGCCGTCGAGCCAGACGGCGAACCCAGACGAATGGCGCTGCTGGCCACCCTGGCGACGATCAAGCTGACGGTCGGTGTCGGCGGACTGCTGGCCCTGTTTGCCGCCGCTTTTCTTGGCGGGAGCCAGGGACTTTCGCCGGCGCTGATCGTCGGTTGCGTGCCCGCTGCCGGGGCGATCGCCGTTGCGCAAACTTGGCAGTCGTGGGCTGCCGCCGAGGGGAACTACCGCCAGCTCACGGTGATGCGCGTCGTGCAGGCGGTTACGGTGACTGGCCTGCAAATCGCCGCCGGCGTGTTCCTCGCCACGGCCACCGCGTTGGCCGTAGCGTATCTGCTCGGCGCGCTGGCGGCCGTCGTGGTGTCGACGCGTCTGTTGCCGGCAGGCCGTTTTCCGGCAGGCGGGCAGACGGCGACAGTGGCTGATTTTTGGCGACGGCACCGACGCTTTCCGTTGTTTTCCCTACCTGCTGACGCGATCAGCGCCGCCGCGGCCCAGTTGCCGGTGGTGATCGTTGCTTCCCGTTTTGGCGCCGAAATCGCCGGCCTTCTCGCGTTGACGCTGCGCGTGCTCGGAGCACCCATGGGCCTTCTGGGCAGGTCGGTTCTCGATGTCTTCAAACGCCATGCGGCGAGCAGCTTTCGCGAGCGCGGCGAATGTCGACGCGAGTATCTGCAGACCTTGCGAGTGCTCGGTGTCGGGGCGGGTGCATTCGTGCTCGTCATGGCTTTGATCAGCGAAGACGTGTTCGCCGTGGCGTTCGGCGAGCGTTGGCGGGAGTCCGGCCGACTTGCGATTTGGCTGCTGCCCGTCTTTGCTTTTCGATTTTTGGCTAGCCCACTGAGTTATATGGTTTATATTGCGCGTAAGCAGCACGTTGACCTGTTCTGGCAAGTAGCCCTTCTGGGCGTAACGGTTGCCGCGCTCAACGTTCCGCGCGGGTATGACGCCTCGGTACAGGTGTACAGCGGCGCTTGCAGTCTGCTCTATGTCGTCTACCTGGCACTCTCGTATCGCTTCAGTCTGGGACACACGAAATGATTGCGATTGTCGATTACGACATCGGAAACCTCGCCGCCGTCGCGAACATGTTGCAACGACTCGGCCTGTCTTGTCAGGTGACGTCGGATCGGCAGCAGGTCGAACAAGCCGAGCACCTGATCCTGCCTGGAAACGGTTCTTTCGACGCGTGCATGCGTAACTTGCGCGCCAGCGGACTGATTCCGATCCTCAAACACAAGGTTTTCGAAGAGAAGACACCGCTGCTCGGCATCTGTGTCGGTGCGCAGATGCTCGGGCGAGACAGCGCCGAAGGCCAGGAGCCCGGCCTCGGTTGGCTGGACATGCGCGTGCGGCGCTTTCCCGATCTCCCCGATTTGCGCGTTCCGCATATGGGCTGGAACCGAGTGTCACCACGATCGGCAAGTCATCCCCTGACCGAGCACCTGCCGGCCGACACGCGATTCTATTTTGTCCACAGCTACTACATGGAACCCGCCGACGAGCACGACGTGCTGCTGACCGCGGATTACGGCGTCGTTTTTGCCGCTGCCGTGGCGCACGAGAACGTCGTCGGCGTTCAGTTTCACCCGGAGAAAAGTCACCGTTTCGGCAAGCAGCTGCTCTCCGCCTTTGTGCGAGGAGCCTGAATGTATCGAGCCCGCGTGATCCCCTGTCTGCTCGTTCGTGGCAACGGGCTCGTCAAGACACGACGCTTCAAGGAGCCGGTCTATGTCGGCGATCCGGTCAACGCCATGCGGATCTTTAGCGAGAAGGAGGTGGACGAGATCGTCGTCCTCGATATTGACGCTTCGCGTGAGGGCCGTGAACCCAACTACGAACTGATCGCCGAGATGGCCGGCGAGGCTTTCATGCCGGTGGCGTACGGCGGGGGCGTTCGCGAGCTGCAGCAGATTCGTCGCCTGATTCGTTGCGGCGTCGAAAAAGTGGTGATCAACAGTGCCGCGATCGAGTCGATGGCGGTAATTCGCGACGCAGTCGAGGTTTATGGCAGTCAGGCGGTGGTCGGCGGCATCGACGTCCGAAAGCACTTCCTGGGCGGCTATCGCGTCGTTGTCAAGTCGGCGACAGTCGACGCCAGAGTCGGCCTGGAGGAGCACGTCCGCAATCTGGTGTCTGCCGGCGTCGGGGAGCTGTTCATCAACAGTGTTGATCGAGACGGAATGATGTCGGGTTACGATGTTTCCCTGCTGCGCACCGTCAGTCAGACGGTCAAGGTTCCGGTTGTCGCGTGCGGCGGCGCGGGATCGGTCGAACATTTGTCACAGGCAGTACGCGAGGCAGGCGTCTCGGCGGTTGCGGCGGGAAGTCTGTTCGTTTTTCACGGCAAGCATCGCGCGGTCCTGATCAGCTACCTGAGCCCTTCCCAGCTCGAGGAGCACTTTTCGTGAGGACGCGTCCGATCGGGTTGGCGACCTCGCGCGGTCCGGAATTCGGCCTGGAACGAGCTTCTCTGGCTGCGACCCGCCTGCCGTTGCAGCCGGCGCTGGTGTCGTGTGCGGTGGCGGCGATTCTTGTTCCGGCGCATCCTTCACTGCAGTCGACGCTGGCAGCGCAGGGTCTTTCGGCGGCGTGGGTCTGCGCGATATTTGCTGTCCCGGTGTTACTCGGCGCCCTCAAGGCCCGCTTGTTTACTCGCCGCGTGGTGGCGCTGCTTCTACTCTTTGCCGGCTACCTCTCGTGGTTGCTCGCGCGGGCAGTTTTCTCCCCTGCTTTTGGTCAGCTCAACCACTTGGCCTCGGTGCGCAGCCTGCTCGTGTTGACGCCATTGGCACTCCTCATGGCTCTGGTGGCGAGCGTAGAGCAGCGCTCGGCGGCAAGAGCGATCTTCGCTCTTGGCCTGGTCGCGGTGGCCCACTATTGTCTGCTGATGTTCGTCGTTGGTTCGCTAGACGACCCGGTCGGCTTCCGCTCGCTCGCGTCCGACCCGGAAAAGCGCAACTACCAGTCGACGTCGCTTTACTTCGGATTTGTCGGGCTGGGCTCCGCGCTTCTGTTTTTCTTCAAACAACGCATTGCACTTGTCGCCGGTCTCGCGGCGACACTTGGCATCCTTGGTTTGATGGCAACCATCGGCGCACGGTCGTCGCTCGTCGCCCTGCTGGCGACGATGGCGGTCATGGCGCTGTTGCTGGGCCTGCTGCGACGATTCGCGGTCTTCGTCGTACTTGTCGTCGGCGCCATCGTCGTCGCCAGTGGCCTGGGGGCGATCGGAACGATGGACCGGCTGCCGCTGATCGACCAGTTGGTCGTCATCGACCGTTTTCTGACACTGACCGAAGGCGACGACGCGTCGCACCGGGTTCGCCTTTTTGGTGCGGCGATCGAGATGTGGTGGGATTCGCCCGGCAACTTTCTCTTCGGCGGCGGCGTCGGAGCGTTTCCACTGTACATACGAGAAACCGACGTCGGCTGGTATCCTCATAACTTCTTTCTTGAGAGCGTCGCCGAAGGCGGTTTGCCTGCAGGTCTGTGTCTGCTGGCAATCGCGATTCATTTCGTCGTCAAGGTGAGAGCGGCCGGGTTGCCGCAGGCAGCGCCGGAGCATGTGTATCTGCTGTCAGTGGCGATTTACGCCGTGGTCGCTTATCAGTTCATCGGCGGCCTGCAGACGATCTGGATTCCCTTTTTCTTTCTCGCTCTCTACTTGTTTAGTCAGCCGGGAAGACGCGGATGAGCGATCGGAACTACCAGGTGTGTACGCGTTGCGTCATGGATACGTCCGATCGGGACATCGTCTTTGACGCCGCCGGCGTATGCAGTCACTGCCACGAATTCGACAGCGTGACGTGCAAGAAGTGGTTTCCCAACGCGGAGGGGCGGGAACGCTGGGCCGCAGCGGTCGCCACCATCAAGTCTGCAGGTATCGGTCAGGACTATGACTGCATTCTTGGCCTCAGTGGCGGGGTCGATAGCTCGTACCTGGCGTTGCGCGTCAAAGAGTGGCAACTGCGCCCCCTGGTGGTTCATGTCGATGCCGGCTGGAACAGCGAACTCGCGGTGGCCAACATCGAAGCGATTGTCAAGCAGTGCAGTTACGACTTGCATACGCACGTCGTCGACTGGGAAGACATGCGTGATCTGCAGTTGGCCTATCTGCGTTCCGGCATCTCGAATCAGGACGTGCCGCAGGACCACATTTTTTTTGCCAGCCTCTATCATTTTGCGACCAGAAACCGCATACGCTACATTTTATCGGGCGGCAACATCGCGACGGAGGGTATTCTGCCGCGTTCCTGGCATGGTAGCGCGATGGACGCCATCAACCTGCTGGCGATACACAAACAGTTTGGTGAGCGTCGACTGCGCAACTACCGGACCATCAGCTTTTTCGATTATTACTTCTGGTATCCCTTCGTTCGCCAAATGCGTACGTTGCGCCCGCTGAACTTCATGCCGTACGACCGCCAAAGTGCCATCCAGGAGCTTGAGCAGTCGATCGGCTGGCGTTCCTATGGCCGAAAACACGGCGAGTCCCAATTTACCAAACTGTTTCAGAATTATTATCTGCCACAACGATTTGGTTACGACAAACGACGCCCGCATTTTTCCAGCCTGATCGTGTCGGGACAGATGACGCGTTCCGACGCAGTCGCCAGGCTATCGGAGCCACTGTATGCGGCCGACGAACTCGAACTCGACATTCGCTATTTCTGCAAGAAACTGAGGATTTCGCGAGCGGTCTTTGAGGATCTGATGCAGGCGCCCTTGCGTTCATACGCCGATTTTCCGAACTGGGAGGGGCGCTATCGTCTGGTCAAACGGCTGCAGTCGGGGCTTAGCCGGCTGACCGGACGACGAATCGGGATTTATTCCTAGCCGTCATTGGCGACCTTGTCGATTGCCATTGGCCACCACCGGGAGAGCGTCCGAAGTGAAGATTTGTCATCTGACTTCGGTTCACGCACGCCACGACACGCGGATTTTCCTCAAGGAGTGCCAATCACTGGTGCGGGCTGGCTATGAGACGCACTTGGTGGTCGCTGACGGCCAGGCGGATGAAGTGCGGAACGGCGTCGCGATTCTCGACGTCGGCGCCCCACGGAATCGGATCGACCGCATGCACAGCGTCGTGCAGCGTGTCTTCGAGCGAGCGCTGACCGTCGATGCGACGCTATTTCACCTGCATGATCCGGAGCTGATGCCAGTCGGCTTGAAGCTCAAGCGCCTGGGCAAGCGAGTGATTTTCGATGCCCACGAAGACTTGCCGAAGCAGTTGCTCGGCAAGCCGTATCTCAATCGACTGTCGCGGCTGACGCTGTCGATGGCGCTGAAGGCTTATGAAGGCTGGGCGTGTCGAGCGTTCGACGCGGTCATTGCCGCGACGCCAGCGATTCACGACAAGTTCTTGCGCATCAACCGGCGTACGGTGACCATCAACAACTATCCGCTTCCGGGTGAGCTGACGGCTCCGGGCGCGCCCGCAGAGCGGACAGGACGAGTCTGTTATATCGGCGGCATCAGTGCGATTCGCGGCGTACGCGAAATCGTGCGCGCACTGGAGCTTACACGGGCAGAGGTTCGGCTCGATCTCGCCGGACCGTTTCCCGCGCAGGAACTGAGGAAGGAACTTCAGGCGTCCGCGGGTTGGCGCCGAGTCGACGAGCTTGGCGTGGTTGATCGCCTGCAGATGCGGGAGGTTTTGGCGCGGGCGATGGCTGGGCTAGTCATTTTCCATCCCTTGCCGAATCACGTCGACGCGCAACCGAACAAGCTTTTTGAGTATATGTCGGCGGGAGTTCCGGTTATCGCGTCCGACTTTCCGCTATGGCGAGAGATCGTCTACGACAATCACTGTGGCCTTTGCGTCGACCCGCTGAATCCGCGGGCAATCGCCGAGGCGATCGAGCGGCTGGTTGCCGATTCACCGCTGGTTCAAGCGATGGGTGAAAATGGGCGGCGGATGGTGGGCGAGCGGTATAACTGGGAAAGTGAAGAACGAAAACTGGTTTCTCTTTACGCCGAACTGATTGGTCGATGACTCCCGCAGTGGATTTTAGGGAACGAACTTCGTTGATTTCTCGATCGAGCGCGATAGGTTATTGGCTGGTGATCTTTGTCCTGATTGGCAAGGTGCTGGCGCAGCCGGTTGCGGAAAACTCTCACCCCGACGAGGAGGCGTCGCCGGCGAAATGGCAGTGTGGCGGCGCACTGGAGAATGCCGTCTGGCAACACTGGGAAAAGTGGGGAAAACCGTATCTCGTCGGCGAGTTGCTCGGTAGGCGCCTGTCGCAACAAGGTGACAGCTATGCGTTGTACGACGCCGAGGTCAGCTTTCACAACTTGCTCGCAATGGCGCAGCGATGCCGACGCGGCGAGCAACAGCGGGCGATCGCGGAGTCCTTGCGTACGGTTTTCTCCCTGCTTGGCCCGGTTCCCTCGCGCCCCGAGGAACTGGCCTGGGTTTGTCGTGGTGGCGACCTTTGCAACCGCAAGCTGCGAACGCTGGATTCGGAAGTGGTCTTGAACAGCGTCCAGTTTCTCGCCTTGCTCACTCAGTTGGCTCGCGACCTGACGTCGCCGGTCGAATCAGCCGCAATCGACGACTTCAAGCGGCAGACAGCGCGTGTCGTTGTCCACCATCTGGGGCGCTGGAACAGCCCTGCAGCCCGCTCGTCGCTACGCAAGCGGATCGCGGCGACGGTGGGAGACGTCAAAGACGCTTCCTCCTTGCTCTTTCTAACCGATATCGACTTATGGACGATTGCCGTCTACGCGGATCTCGCCGGCATGCTGCAACGCGAGCCGCAGCTGGGTCACGATCTGGCACTGACCACCACTCAACTGGCGGCGCTGCGAGAGCACGCCGAATTACTGCTGGATCTTCTCAACGTCAGGACGCTGAAAACGACCCGGCAAGTCGATTCCCGGGGCCCGGAAGTGTCGCTCGCCGAGCTCGACCGGGGGTTCTGGTGGCGCTATCGCGACCATCGCTACGCGGGCTATTCGCGGCGCGAACCGCCGGTGCGCTGCGTTGCCGATCCCGACGATCCGTCACAACAGCGAATGGAAGTGGTCGTTGAAGCGGCGTCGGTTCCCTTGGTCGCGGACGTCGGCTGGGATATCAGTCATGCCCGCCGGGTGGTACACGTTCTTGAAGCGCTTCTACGCAACCGAAGCGCATTGACTACGGTATGGGGAGTCAGCGCAGCGCGTATTCCCGGAACGGAAGACGTGGCGGCACTCGCTCGGCAGTTCCGCTTCGAAGTGTGGAACCAGGACGTTGACCGTCCGCTCTTCGCAAACTATTACAGCGGCGTCAACGGCTGGTATCGCGTCGCCTATGACAATGGTACGGGGCGTTGCCGTGAGGGCTATCCGCCTTTCGGTTTGTCGGATTCTTTTCCCACCGGTGGATACGCGACCTGGGCGCCCCTTGAACCCATTCTTGGCCTGCTTGGACGACGCCTTTATTCGCTCACCCGCTCATCGGCCGAGGCAGATCAAGCGTTTGTCGCGCAGTATTACCGGGTGTTGAGCCAGCGGGCAGATCCGCGTCGACGGGCGCTGAATGAACTGATGTTCTGGCCGACGCTGATCGGTAACTGAGCGATCAGCGTGGTCAGTGCGGCGATGCGCCGGAATCAGGACCGACATGCATA
This sequence comes from uncultured Candidatus Accumulibacter sp., assembly GCA_964420975.1. Taxonomy (GTDB): domain Bacteria; phylum Pseudomonadota; class Gammaproteobacteria; order Burkholderiales; family Rhodocyclaceae; genus Accumulibacter. The sequence continues at coordinate 123,486 of CAYQVH010000002.1, read as the reverse complement.
TTCTGTTTCTTAGCGATAATTTCCCGCCCGAGGTCAATGCGCCCGCGTCGCGAACCTTCGAACACTGCCAGGAGTGGGTGCGCGCGGGTCATCAGGTGACGGTAATCACTTGCGCACCGAACTTTCCAAAAGGGAAAGTCTTCCCCGGTTACCGCAACCGCCTCTGGCAAATCGAGGAGATGGCAGGCATCCGGGTGATTCGGGTGTGGTCGTACATTACGGCGAACGAAGGTTTCCTGAAGCGAATTCTTGACTATCAAAGCTTCATGCTTTCGGCAAGCGTCGCTGCGCTTTTCGTGCGACGGTTTGACGTCGTTCTCGGCACGTCTCCTCAGTTTTTCACCGTCTGTGCGGCATTTGTCGTGAGTCGCCTGAAACGGCGGCCCTTTGTCTTTGAACTGCGCGACTTGTGGCCGGAGTCGATCAAGGCCGTCGGCGCAATGCAGGACTCACCGGCCTTGCGCGCGCTGGAACATCTGGAGTGGTTTCTCTACCGGAAGGCGCGCCTGATCGTCACCGTTACCCACGCGTTTCGCGAGCGCCTGATCGAACGCGGCCTTGCCCCGGCCAAGATCGCCGTCGTGACCAACGGCGTCGATATGTCCCGCTTCACGCCGATGAGCAAGGATGAAGCCTTGGTCAGTGCTCTAGGGCTGAGTGGCAAGTTCGTCGTCGGCTACGTTGGGACGCACGGACTGGCGCATCACCTGGAAACCTTGCTTGAAGCCGCCGAGCGCTTGCAGACCGAAGGCATGGGGCCGCTCGTTCATCTGCTGCTGCTCGGTGACGGCGCGCGCAAGCGCGCTTTGCAGGAGGACGCGGCTCGTCGCGGTCTGCGTAACGTGACTTTCGTAGACAGCGTTGCGAAGGACCAGGTGGTTCGTTACTGGTCATTGCTCGACGCCACGATCATTCATCTGCGGAAGACGGAGCTCTTTTCGACCGTCATTCCTTCCAAGCTGTTCGAAGCGATGGGGATGGGCATTCCAGTGTTGCACGGTGTCGCCGGGGAATCCGCGGCAATGGTTCAATCCGCCGAGATCGGGGTCGTGTTCGAGCCGGAGAACGCCGCCGACCTGGTGGTCAAACTCAAGGCCTTGCACGCGGATACCGTGGCCAGGGCGCGCTACCGAGTCAACTGCCTGGCAGCGGCTCGAACCTTTGATCGCGTCACCCTGGCAAGAGACCTGCTGGATCGGCTCGTCGAGGTGACGGCGGGCGACCCGCGATAGTCGCGGCGGCGCATAGCTTGCAGTCGCTGTTGTGCCGCCAGCGCGCATGAACATCCGACGCGACACCTGCTCTGAGACCTGCTCTGAGAATTGCCGGGCAGGCCGAATTCGAACGTTGACGGGTTTTCCCGCGCCGCCGATACTCTCCGCGTCGTAATCGGGTAACTCGGGCTGTCGTCTACCGACCGCTCTGTACAGGAATCGTCGATGCCCATTCTCCTTCCTGCTTCGTCGTCCGATCGTCAGCGTCGCCTGGCTTGCGCGGCAGCATGGTTGCTGGTCAGCGCGACGCTTGTCGCCTGCAATCGGTCACCTTCGAAACCCCCGGCGGCTCCACTGGCGGTGACGACGATCAGCGTCCAGCCGGGGGACGTCCCGGTATCGGCGGAATACGTTGCGCAGACCCAGAGTTCGCAAGCCGTCAACATTCAGGCCAGAGTCTCGGGTTTTCTTGACAAACGCGTGTATATCGAAGGGTCGGTCGTCAAGGTCGGCCAGTTGCTCTTCCAGATCGATCCGAAACCGTTTCAGGTACAGGTCGACGGCGCGGCGGCGGCGTTACAGCGCAATCAGGCGGCGCTTGAGGTCGCCGCCGCGAATCTCAAGCGCACCAAACCGCTGGTGGAACAGAACGCGCTGTCGCAGAAAGACCTCGACGACGCCCAAGGCCAGTACGAGCAGGCTGCGGCGGCGGTTGCCCAGTCGAAGGCGCAGCTCGAATCGGCCAGGCTCGATCTCTCTTACACCCGGATCACTTCACCTGTCGCCGGGGCGACGAGCTTTTCGGCGGTTGCCGAGGGCACCTACGTCAGCTCACAGAACAGCCAGTTGACGACGGTTTCCGTGCTGAGTCCGATGTGGGTCAATTTCAGCATTTCCGAAAACGAGGTCGATCGACTGCGCCGCAACCTGCGTAGCGGCGCGCTGAAGCTGCCGCCGGACAACAAGCTGCTGGTCGAAATCGAGCTCGGCGACGGCACCTTGTTTCCGTACCCCGGAACGATCACGTTTACCGATCCCTCCTACAATTCGCAGACGGGCACTTTTCTGATCCGCGCGACGGTCGACAACCCGAACGGCGTGCTGCGTCCCAATCAGTACGTCCGGGCGCGACTCAAAGGCGCCTACCGCCCATCGGCGATCCTCGTCCCGCAGCGGGCAGTGCAGCAGGGAGCGGGCGGTCATTTCGTCTGGCTGGTCACCAAGGAAGGCAAGGCCGAACAACGCCCGATTGTCGTCGGCGACTGGTACCGCGACAGCTGGTTCGTCAGTGAAGGACTGCATGCCGGCGATCAGCTCGTCGTCGACGGCGCGATGCGCCTGTCGCCGGGCGCAACCGTGATCGTAACGCCGGGCCCGGCAACGAGCGCCGGCTCCTGATCGGCCATGTTTTCCCGCTTCTTCATCGAGCGCCAGGTCTTCGCGGCGGTCATCGCCCTCCTGCTCTCGATCGCCGGCATCGTCGCCGTCTTCGTGATGCCGGTACAGCAGTATCCAACCATTACGCCGGTACAGGTGACGGTGCAGGCAACCTATCCCGGTGCCGACGCGAAGACGCTCGCCGACTCGGTCGCAGCGCCAATCGAGGCGCAGATCAACGGTGTCGACAAGATGCTCTACATGAGTTCGAGCAGTTCGGCCAGCGGGCAACTGATGCTGACCGTCTATTTCGCGCTCGACGCCGACCCCGATATTGCGCAGGTGCAGGTGCAGAACCGCGTCAATCTGGCGCTGCCGCAATTGCCCTCGGCCGTGACGCAACAGGGGGTGTCGGTACTGAAGAAATCGTCGACGATCATGATGCTGCTCGGCGTCACCGGCAAGGGCGGACGATTCAGCGCGGAATACGTTGCCAACTACGCCAACGTCTACGTCCTGGATACGCTGAAACGCATCCCCGGCGCGGGTCAAGCGCAGATCATGGGCGTTGCCGATCAGGCGATGCGCATCTGGATGAACCCCGACCGCATGGCCTCGCTCGGCATCACAACCAGCGACCTGGCGAATGCCGTCAACACCCAGAACCAGCTTTTCGGCGCCGGCCAGATCGGGCAGCAGCCAAGCACCGGCGCAGTCGAGCTGAGCTTCCCGGTAGTCACGCAAAGTCCATCTGCCGACCCCCGCCAGTACGAGCAGATCATTCTCCGCGGCAGCCAGGACGCGAGCGCGATCGTCCGCGTTGGCGACGTCGCGCGGGCCGAAGTCGGCCTTCGCCAATACATCGTCGATACCCAGCTCAACCGTGAGCCGACGACCTTCATCGCCATCTATCAGCAACCCGGCGCCAATGGCCTGTGGGTGTCGAAAAGCGTGCGCGCGGCGATCGACGAGATGAAGGCGCGTTTCCCCGAAGGACTCGATGTCGTCGTCTCCCTCGATACCAACGACTTCGTCCGCCTGTCGATCGAGGAAGTGGTCAAGACCTTGCTCGAAGCGATCGTGCTCGTCGTCCTGGTCGTCTACCTCTTCTTGCAAAGCCTGCGTACGACGCTGATCTGTACCGTTGCGATACTCGTCGCACTGATCGGCACCTTCTGCGGCATGTTGGCACTCGGTTTTTCGATCAATCTGTTGACGCTGTTCGGCCTCATCCTGGCGATCGGCATGGTCGTCGACGACGCGATCGTCGTCGTCGAGAACGTCGAACGCAACATGTCGCAGCACCGGCTCGACGCGAAGGAAGCGACGATCCGTTCGATGAACGAGATCGGCAGCTCGCTGGTCGCGGTCGTCCTGGTGATGGCGTCGGTTTTCGTTCCCGCCGCCTTCCTGCCAGGAACCACCGGCCACCTCTACCGCCAGTTCGCCGTGACGATCGTCATTTCGGTGACGATTTCCGGATTCGTCGCGCTGACCTTGACGCCGGCGATGTGCGCCCGCTTGCTGAAACACACGCCGCCACCCCAGCGCGGTTTCTTTGCCTGGTTCAACCGCCAGGTCGAACGCGTGACGCAGGCTTTCGGCAACGCCGTCGAATGGGTCATCCGGCGGATGGTGATCGCCTTTACCCTCCTGGTCGTCTTCCTCTATGGCATCTGGCAGCTCTTCCACAGTTTGCCGAGCAGCTTCGTCCCCAACGAAGACCAGGGCTACGCGATGGTGGCGATCATCATGCCGCAGTCGGCGAGCCTCGACCGCACGCGCGCGGTCGCCGAGCGTGTCGATACGATCCTGGCCGGGATTCCGGGGGTCGACCGGCGCTCGATGATCGTCGGCTACAGCCTGATCGACGCCGGTTACAAAGCCAACGCAGCGACCTTCTTCGTCACTTTCAAAGATTTCGACCAGCGCTACGCAACGCTATCCGACGCGCGCAGTCAGAACGCGCGCGCGATCCTGCTCGCTTTCTACGACCAGGCGAAAGCCATCGAAGAAGCGGTCGTGCTGCCGATCGCACCACCCGCGATTCCGGGGATCGGCACCACCGGCGGCTTTGAGTTCTGGATCCAGGATACCGGTGCCGGCGATCCGCTGAAGCTTGATCAACTCACGCAATCGTTTCTCGACAAGGCGCGGGCGCGGCCGGAGCTGGCGTCGTTGAACAGCACCTACACCGCGCGGGCGCAGGAACTGCGCGCCGACGTCGACCGCGAGAAGGCGACGCTGCTCGGCCTTCAGATCGCCGACGTCTATAGCTCGATTCAGGCGCAGTTCGGTTCGCTGACGGCGAGCCAGTTCACCCAGTTCAGCCGCGTCTGGTGGGTGATCGTTCAATCCGACGCTCGTTTCCGCCAGCAGCCGGACGATCTGACGCGACTCTACACCCGCAACGCGCAAGGCAAGATGGTGCCGCTATCGGCAGTCGTCACGACCCGCTGGGCCGCCGGGCCGGACATTCTGCCGCACTTCAACGGCTTTCCCGCCGCCAAGGTGATCGGCAATCCGGCACCGGGGTTCAGTTCGGGCGACGCGATTGCCGCAATGGAAGCGGTTGCCGGCGAGGTGTTGCCCGCCGGTTACGCCTTCGCCTGGTCAGGGCTGGCGTTCGAAGAGAAACAGTCGGGTACCACTTCGGCGCTGGCCTTTGCTTTTGGACTGCTGATCGTCTTTCTCGTCCTCGCGGCGCAATACGAGTCATGGACGCTGCCGGGCGCGGTGATGACCGCGGTTCCCTTCGGCATCCTCGGTGCGCTGCTGACCAACTGGGCACGCGGTCTCGAAAACGACGTTTACTTCCAGATCGGCCTGCTCGTCCTGATCGGTCTTGGTGCCAAGAACGCCGTCCTCCGCGTCTCCGCCGCAGTCGATTTCCGTCGCCAGGGAAAATCGATCATCGAAGCGACGGTGCTGGCCGGCGAACAACGCCTGCGGCCGATCATCATGACTTCGCTCGCCTTTGCTTTCGGCTGCCTGCCGCTGGCACTGGCACTCGGCGCGGGTGCCAACGCGCGCCACTCGATCGGTACCGGGATCATCGGCGGCATGATCGGCGAGACGACGCTGGCGATGCTCTACGTCCCGCTGTTCTTCTATCTCTTTGACCGCTTCGCCGAGCGACGCCAACGCCCGCCTGAGCCAGCCAGCGCGGACACGGCCACCGGGGGGAGCGCGTGAGGTCGGTTCTCGTCGCCCTCGCCGTCAGCGTTTCGCTCGCCGGCTGCTTGATCGGGCCGGACTACCAACGGCCCGAGCTCACGGCGCCGGCCGCCTACCAGTACGCGAGCAAGGACGCTGCCGGCAGCGTCGATAGCCAATGGTGGCGACAGTTTCAGGATCCGGTGCTTGATCAGTTGATAGCCGAGGGGCTGGCGCACAACAGCAATCTCGCCATCGCCGCCGCCAACGTCGAACAGGCGGCGGCGCTACTGACGCAGGCGCGTTCGCCACTCTTTCCGCAAATCGGCTATGGCGCCGGCGGTGAGCGCCAGCGTTCGCCCGGTCCGGAGTTCACCGGCGTCCTTGGCGACCTCGCCAACCCGAGAACCACCTATCAAGCCGCGCTGACCGCGAGCTGGGAGATCGACCTCTGGGGCCGTGTCCGCCGTCTCTCCGAGGCGGCACGTGCCAACCTGCTGGCGAGTAACGAGGCGCGGCGTGGCGTCGTGCTGTCGCTCGTCGCCAGCATCGCCAACAGCTATCTGCAGCTGCGTGGCCTCGACGCGCAGTTGCAGGTCGCCCGAAAGTCGCTCGCCACCTACGGCGAGTCGGTCCGATTGTTCGAGCTGCAGTACAAGTACGGCCAGGTGTCGAAGATGAATGTCGTCCAGGCCCAATCGCAGTACGAATCGGCAGCGGCGCAGATCCCGTTGATCGAATCGCAAATCGCTCAGAACCAGAATTCACTGGCCGTCCTGATCGGTCGAGACCCGGGACCGATTGCGCGCGGCAAGTCGGTCGACGACCTCGTTCTGCCGGCGATTCCGGGTGGCCTGCCGTCGGCACTGCTCGAACAGCGCCCGGACTTGCTGCAGGCCGAGCAGCAGTTGATCGCCGCCAATGCTCAGATTGGCGCGGCAAAGGCGCTCTATTTCCCGCAGATCTCCCTCACCGGCGCCTACGGCGGCGCGAGCGCTGAACTCTCCGATCTCTTCAAGGGGCCTGCACGGACTTGGAACTACAGTGGGTCGTTGATTGGCCCGATTTTCACCTTCGGCGCGGTCAGTGGCCAGGTCGCGCAAGCCGAAGCGACGCAGAAAGCGGCGTTGCTCAACTATCAACTGTCGATCCGCAACGCCTTCGCCGACGTCGACAATGCGCTGGTCGCCAATCAGAAGCTGCGCGACCAACTCGCCGCGCAGCAGCGCCTGGTGGTCGCGCTGAGCGAATACTCTCGCCTCGCCCGGCTGCAGTACGACGGCGGCTACACCGGTTATTCGACCGTTCTCCAGGCCGAGCAAAGCCTTTTTCCGGCTGAGCTGAATCTGGCGTCGATCCGCGCCTCGCTGTTCACTTCGGCGGTCAATGTCTACAAGGCGATGGGGGGTGGCTGGGTCAATGAAGCCGACCCATTGGCCGGCGGTGGGCAGGCCGTGGCGACCGAAACACTGCCGCCGCCGTTCTGAACGGCGATCAGACGGGGAACACCGGCTTCCCCCCGTGCGTCAGTCAGCGACGAGCGGTTTTGCGGTAGCCGAGCGCCTGTGACACCTCGGCCGCCGTCGCCTTGATCTGGGCGGCCCAGTCCGGGTTGTGACGCTCGCTGGGCGCCGAGATCGACAGACCGGCGACCATCTGCCCCTCCTCGTCGCGAATCGGCGCCGCGACACAGCGCAGGCCGATCTCGGCCTCCTCATTGTCGTAGGCCACTTCGTGCCGGCGGATCTTGTCGAGTTCGCGTTCGAGCGCTTCGATCTGGGTCAGCGAATGCGGCGTCTTTCCCGGCAAACCGGTACGCCGTGCGTAAGCGCGCACGTCGGCCAGCTTGTCGGCGGCCAGGAAGAGTTTGCCGACCGAGGTCAGATGCAGCGGCGCGCGGCCGCCGACAAGGTAGACGACGCGTACCAGCGAACGGCCACTCGACGTACGCTCGACGTAGACGATCTCGTCATCGTCGCGAATACCCAGGTTGACCGCCTCACCGATCGCTTCGTGCAGCTGCTGCATGTAGGGCAAGGCCAGCTGCCGGATGTTGATCCGCGATTTCACCAGGTTGCCGAGTTCGAGCAGCCGAATACCCAGGGCATAGGTGCCGGCTTCCTGCCGCTCGACGAGCGCCGCGTGGGTCATTGCCGCGAGAATGCGATGCGCGGTTGACGGGTGGAGGCCGCTGCTCCTCGCCAGCACCTTGAGGGTCAGCGGTTCCGGCATCTGTGCGAGCACTTCGAGCAGCGACATCATGCGCTCGATGACCTGAATCGACGTTTTTTCCGTCTGCTGTTCGGCCATGACTTGTCCGTCAAACCTTCCGTTTTGCTCCAGGGCAGAATAGTATCCAGGGTTCCGCCGCGCGCTGACTCCCCTTGTGCGGCGCAATATCTTACCACCGTGGAACCTCTCCCGAGCACCCGCCGAGCGAGATCACGGCAAGGAATGGTCATGAGCCGAAAAGAGCCGGTACGCGTCCTGCCGTTATGGGTCGGTGGTCACGCCTACCTGACGGTGACGCCTGCGTTTTTTGACGTCTACGACGCGCGTAGCGGCGAAGTCTGCCGGCGAACGCCCCTGTGTGGCGCCGCCGAAGCAACGATTGTCGTCGCCTCCGCGGCTGGCGCCTTGGCCGACTGGGCCGCACGATGCGCGGCCGAGCGTGCGTCACTGCTGGCTAACGTTGGCGAGGCGCTCGCCGAGTTCGGCGACCACTTCGCCGATCTGATCGTCCAGGAAACCGGCAAGGAAGCGACGCAGGCAGCACACGAAGTCGCCGATGCGGTGGCCGTGTTGCGCACGACGGCAGAAAACGGCGCCACGGCGACGAGCGGCATACTGGCGATCATCGGCGACCCGCGGACGCCCTTGGCAGGCCCTTTGCGTTACGCCGTACCGGCCTTGCTGGCGGGTGCGACGGTGGTCGTCAAACCGAGCCCCAAAGCACCGTCAGCGGCCTTCGCCTGGGCCGAACTGACCGCCGGCAGCGGCGTGCCGGCCGGCGTGGTCAACGTCCTGCACGGCGATCTCGCGGCGGTCGAGGGCTTGTGTGCAGCGCCGATGGTCGGCGCCATCGCGGTTGCCGGCGACCGCCAGCTCGCGGCGGGCGTCAGCGCCATCGCGGCCCGTTACGGGCGATCGCTCGCTCCCTGACGCCCCGTCGCCGTTCCTGCCGACAACGCGCGCCGTACTCAGAAGGCCGACGTCTGGTGCTCGTACGACTTGTTGTAGTAGGCGAACACCGTTTTCAGGTGCTCCTGGTCGTTCAGTGAAAAATTGACAAACGCAACACCGCAGAGCAGGCGGCCCTCTTCCTCGCGCTGCCACTTGACTTCTGCCTGCAGCGAAACTGGCTGCTGGCTGTGGTAACGATCGAGGTTGCTGTGGGGCAAGCGCAACGCCATCCGGATGCGCTCGCCGCTCGCCAACGGTCGGCAGAGGATCAGTCGGGCGCCGCCAAGGCTCACGTCGTCGGTGAGGCACTCCTGCATGCTGCCGTCGGCCGCCGTCACCGTGGCCAACAGGCCGCGCTCGAGACGCGGATGGCTGCGTTTCTCATTCGCGGTCGTACTCTCGATCTGCGTCTCGCGTTTGAAGACGAAACCCGCCATCACTTCATTGAGCGCGCACGAGACCTCATGCAAGTCGCTACCGATGATCGCCATCGCCTCCACCTTGGTGGAATTTTCGGCCAGGGTGGCGAACAGCCGTTGCAAGGAGTCGTCGAGCGCTTCGATCTGCCGCATCTGTCGCTGGCTCTCGCTGGCGATGGCGTCGTTGCTGCGCGCCGCTTCGGAGACGCCTTCGGCCATTGCTGCCATCACCTGTGCTGTTTCGCCGGCAACCGCCTGTCCGGCGTGAACGCGATTGACGACCAGGGCCATGACCTCGCGTAGCTGAGTCACGCGACCGGTGATCGCACTGACGATTTCGCTCACCTCGAGCGACGACGAGTGCGTGCGCTCGGCGAGCTTGCGCACCTCGTCGGCGACGACGGCAAAGCCGCGCCCCTGCTCGCCGGCACGTGCGGCTTCGATCGCCGCATTGAGGGCAAGCAAATTGGTTTGCTCGGCAATCTCGCGGATCGCTTCGATGATGTGCGTGATCTTGGTCGCCGCGGCGTTCAGATCGCTGACTTCCCCCTGGGCACGAGTCACCTCGCTGGTCGCGAGTTCCAGCGCCGAAATGTTCCGGTTGACCGCATCGAGCCCCGTCTTCCCGCGAACCTCGACGTCGCGCGTCGTCTTCGCCGCAACCTCGGCTTGCGCCTGCACCTGACGTGCAATCTCTGTCACGCCGTGGGTCACCGTGACGACTTCGGTCGAACGGCTTTCTTCCTGGCGCGACGCTTCGGCGACGTTCTGCGACATGGTCGAGATCTGGAACGCCGACTGTCCCATTTGTCGGCCGCTGTCCTCGACCTTGATCAGGATGTGCAAGAGCTTGTCGTGCATCGTCTTCATCGCCGCGAGCACACTGTCGGTGGCCCCTGCGGCGACCGGCACGTCGTCCGCCAGACTGCCGTCCGCAATCCGGCGGGCAACGAGGACGGCGTCGCTCAGCTCACCGCCAACTTGACGCAGGATCTGGCGGATCAAGGCGTAACCGATGCCGCTGGTCAGCCCGATGGCGAGCAGCGTCAACGTCAAGCTGATGATCATCGTCATCCACGCCTGCGCCCGGCGCGCACCCGCCAGATCGACGAAATCGTTCGCCAACCGATCCTCGACGGCTTTCAGCAAGTTGATCCGTTCGGTCGCCTTGGCAAACCACTCCTTGGCGCTCATCTCCAAAGTTTCCGCATGCATTTTTTGGAGCGCCAGCTGTTTGATCCGCGCCACTTCGTCAACCGCTGGTCCGCTCAGCTTTTCGGTGAAATACGCGGTCTGGGCCGGGCTGGCATAGAGTTTGAACGTCGCCAGCGACGCCTCCTGGGCCGACGAGACCGAGATGAAACGAACCAGCATCTCGGTCGAAAAGCGGTTGCTACCGAAAACATTGGAGAGCGTTGCCCGCTCGATACCGGCAAACTCCTTGCCTCGCAACAAGGCTTCGTACGCACTCGCCAGACGCGAAACGTCGGGAACGCTGGAGACCGACGACGTCTGTCCAACGATCCCCAACAGGCTGGCAATCGTCTTGCTGTAGTAGCCGATCGCGTCCGCACCGCTTAGCGTCAGCGCCGAAACGGCCTGACGAACGGAGGGCAACTCCTGCAGGCGTTGCCGGGCGTCACTGAGCTGTGCAGCGAGCTTGTCGCCGAAAGCCAAGGCATCGAATGTCGTCAGGTGGCGCTCGAGCGTCGCCATTCGGCTGTCGACTTCGCTACGCTGTACCGGCAGTTCGCTGGCAAAGTTGCCTCCTTTGCTGCCGATAAAACCCGCGCTCATGCCGCGTTCCTTCTGCAGCTCATGCACCAGCGCACCGACTTCGGCGGCAACCTTGACCAGTTCTTCGAGCGCGACCATGTCCTTCGCCTCGCCGCGCGCCTCAAGCGCGCTGCGCAGAGCGAAGAAAGCGAGAAAAGCGAGGGGTATCAATGCCAGCGAGACCAGCTTGTACTTGAGGCGCATGCTTGGCTCCGAAGTGAGGGGGGTCAGGGTCGTGAAGTGTGTCCGGCGGGGGTCGTCACCCATTGCGGCACGAACTCAGCCGAGACTACTCGCTGCGAGTATAGGGTTTTTTGGTCGGTTATCGCGGACTTTACGCCTTGCCAAGCAGACGTCCGACGCGGGAAACCAACCCTCCGGCGATCCTTCGGATCAACTCTGGTCCGTTGCTCCTCCGGGCGACCGATTACGCCGGTGACGTCGCGCCCTCCCAATAGCCGGCGCCAAGCCCGTGCCGACAAACCGGTCCGGGCTTGGCTGTTGACCGAGAAGGACCGGAATCAGGCGATCAGCGAGGCGGATGCGACAGGCCCGGCTCGGAAATCCGGCGCCCGAGCGGCTCAGGTGTTCTGGACAACGATGTTCGGGAACCTGGAACTCATGTCCCTGGCGCGCTCGGCAATCTTCACCGCCAGACGGCGAGCGATCGCGCGATAGATCTCGGCAGCGCGCGACTCCGGTGAACCAACGACGGTGGGCTTCCCCGCATCGGTCAGCAGTCGGATCGAGATGTCGAGCGGCAAGGCGCCGAGTAGTTCGACGTCGTAGTCCTTTGACATTCGTTCGCCGCCCCCTTCACCGAAAAGGGGTTCCTCGTGTCCACACCGAGAACAGATGTGAAGACTCATGTTCTCCACCAGGCCGAGAATCGGGATGCCGACTTTCTCGAACATCTTCAGCCCCTTGCGTGCGTCGATCAGGGCAATGTCCTGCGGTGTGGTGACGATCACGGCACCGGTGACGGGAACCTTCTGCGCCAGCGTCAGCTGGGTGTCGCCGGTCCCCGGCGGCATGTCGACGATCAGATAATCGACGTCTTGCCACTTCGTCTGCTTGAGCAACTGTTCGAGCGCTTGCGTGACCATCGGTCCGCGCCAAACCATGGGCGAGTCGACGTCGATCATGAAGCCGATCGACATCGCCTGCAAACCGTGAGCGAACAGCGGATCCATCGTCGTCCCATCTGAGGACTCCGGCCGCTGACCCGCCAGGCCGAGCATCTGGGGTTGCGACGGGCCATAGATGTCGGCGTCGAGAAGACCGACGGTCGCCCCTTCCTGCGCCAGCGCCAGCGCCAGATTGACCGCCGTCGTGCTCTTGCCGACGCCCCCCTTGCCGGACGCAACGGCGATGATGTTCTTGACCCCCGGCAGGGGTTTGAGACCACGCTGCACGGTGTGGGCGACGATCTTCACGGCCACGTTGACGCTGACGTTGCCGATGCCGGGAATGGCCTTCAGTCGGCTGATCACGGCACGCCGGAGGTCATCGATCTGCGTTTTCGCCGGGTAGCCGAGTTCGACGTCCACCGCGACATCGTTCCCGTCCAACTTGATAGGTTTCGCCGATCGAGCCGACCAGTAGTTCTTGCCGGTGTTCGGATCCGTCAGTTCGCTCAGCGCCGCGTCAACGGCTTGCCTGGTTACCGCCATTCCTCAATGCTCCCTTGATCAATACTTGAGTTAATCGCTACAGTATAACCCAGGCAAAGCGTCTGACACCGACAAACGCCGGCTAGCGTAGCTGCTTGCAACGGTAAGCCCGGAGGACAGCACCCGGAAGAGCGCGTGCCGCCAACGCCAGGCGGCATCAGGCAAGAAGCCGAATCAGCCCCTCGCCGCGACCGCGGTCTCCGCGCCCGACGATGGCCTGCAGTTCTGGCGCACCCATTGGCGCCAGGCACCGAAGACTGTCGGCTGCAGGGCGGCAATCACCGATCGCCGCCAGACGTCGTCTTGTCCGAAATCATCGTGCGCCAGCGTGCACCGCTGGCCGCCGGCCTCGCCCAGGATCAGGCTGCCGGCGGCATAGTCCCACAGCATCTGCCCCCCGTGCAGGTAGAGATCGAGGCGGCCCGCGGCCAGGTTGCACCAGTCAAGCGTCGAGCTGCCAAAGTTGCGTTGCGAGAAGAACGGCGGCTGAACAGCGATTCGATCGGCAAGGTACTTGGGAATGCGCTTAAAATCGACACCCGCCACGGCACGCCGAATGTCCGTAGTCGCCTCGCGCAGCGGCAACCGGCGGCCGTTGAGGTAGGCGCCGTGAGCTTCGCGACTATAGAACATCTCGTCGCTGATCGGATTGTAGGTGACCGCCAGGCGGGTTTGTCGTCCGCGTAGCCAGGCGACGGAGACCGCGAAGACTGGCAGGCCGTTGATGAAGTTGGTCGTGCCGTCGATCGGGTCGATACACCACAGACCTCGGTCGTCGTGGCTCGCTTCTGCCCAGATCGCCTGTTGCGCCGCCGCCGTCATCTCCTCGCCAAGGATCGGACAATCATGAATCTGCGGCAGACGTTCGAGAAGAAAACGCTGCGCAGCCAGATCGGCCTCCGAACAGAGCGTCCCGTCGTCTTTGCGCTGGCCACTGCTGACGCACAGAAAGCGCGGCAGAATTTCGCGTTGCGCGACTTCTCGTACGAGTGCGACGGTCGCGTCGAGCATGCCCTTCAGCCCAGCGTCGTCCGGTCTGCCACCGCTGTAGCCAACGCCGCGCATCATCGACCTCGGCGACGTCGGCCGGCAAACCCGTCGCCCCTGAAGCAACGCTTCCCCCGATCCGAAGACACGCGCCTCAACGCCACTTGATCGAGCAACCGATACTGGCTATCTGCTGCTCCGGCCCACGACCCGTCGCGGCGATCTGTCGCATCGCTTCGACCAGTTCGCGTGGCGCTTCGAGCGGCGCCGGCAAGCGTCCGCTGGCGTCCAGGCGGCCCCGATACTGAAGTTCGAGCGCGCGGTTGAAGCCGAAGAAGTCAGGCGTGCACACGGCGCCGTAGGCGCGCGCCACCTCCTGGGTCGGATCGTAAAGATAGGGGAAAGGAAACGCCAGCTCAGTGGCGACGCGCCGCATGTTTTCCGGAGCGTCTTCCGGATAGCTCACGGTATCGTTGCTCATGATCGCCGCAACGCCGATGCCGAGTCCGATCAGCTCGCGCGCGTCACGGACGATGCGATCGATAACGGCTTTTACATACGGACAATGGTTGCAAATGAACATCAGCAGCAAGCCGCGCTGTCCGCACAAAGTCGCCAGAGAATGGCTCCGGCCCTCGGTATCGTCGAGAGCGAAATCGACGGCACGCCAGCCAAAGTCGCAGATTGGGGTATTCACGGCCATGGCCCCGAGGCCTCCACAGAGCGAAGCGGTTCTATATAATACCATGGTGATGGTCCCCCGCTTCCATTGCCCGATGCCGCTGGCGGTAGGAGCGCAAGTCGACCTGCCGCCAGCCGTTTGTCATCATGCCGTTCGGGTGCTGCGCCTGCGAAGCGGTGACCGCTTGACCCTGTTCAACGGCGAAGGCGGTGAGTATGTAGCCCGCATTTCGGGCACCGAACGCTCGCAGATCAGCGCGGAAGTGCTACAGTGGCTGCCCGCCGAACGCGAATCGTCGCTGCCGGTGACCTTGGTGCAAGCCCTGCAGGCGGGCGAAAAGATGGACCTGACGGTGCAAAAAGCCGTCGAGCTCGGCGTTTCGCGTATTGTTCCGGTCGCCTCCCGGCGCAGCATTGTGCAGCTCGACGACCGGCGCGCCGCGCGTCGAGTCGAGCACTGGCGGGCGATTGTCGTTGCAGCCTGTGAGCAGTGCGGACGTAATCGCCTGCCGTCTGTAGACGCACCGCAAGGTCTCGACGCTTGGCTGCGGTGCTCACCACCGCCGGACGTTCTGCGGCTGCTGCTCGCGCCGTCGACCGGTCAGTCGCTGCACCAGATGGGGCCAGACGCCGCGATGCACGGGGTCGAGCTGTTGGTCGGCGCCGAAGGCGGCCTGACGCCGGAAGAGGAGAGGTTGGCGACGTCGGCGGGGTTTCGTCCGGTGCGCCTTGGTCCACGCGTTCTGCGTACCGAGACGGCTGGCTTGACCGCGTTGGTAGCGGTTCAGCTTTTGTGGGGTGACTTGAGAGAGGAGAGGACTGATGTTTGAATCGGCAGAACTAGGACACAAGATCGACAAGGAAAGCTACAAGACCGAGGAACCCAAGCTGCGTGCGGCACTGCTTGATGCCCAGGAGCAGTTGCGCAGCAAAGCGTCGTTTCCAGTCATCGTTCTCATCAGCGGCGTCGACGGCTCAGGCAAGGGAGAAACCATCAACGTCCTTTACGAGTGGATGGATCCGCGCTTCTTGTCGACGCACGCGTTCTACGCCCCGACCGCGGAAGAAAGAGCGCGACCGTCGATGTGGCGCTACTGGCGCGCCTTGCCTCCCAAAGGAAAAGTCGGCATTTTTTCTGGATCATGGTATTCGCAACCGATTGCCGAGCGAATCACCAACGACCTCACGCGGGCTGATTTCGATCAGCGCATGGACCAGCTGAACCGCTTTGAAGCGATGCTGGTCAATGAAGGAGCGCTCGTCCTCAAGTTCTGGATTCACCTGTCGAAAGACGCCCAGCGTGAGCGGCTGAAGGCGATCGAGAGCAACCCGCTGACCCGCTGGCGCGTCACCAAGGCGAGCTGGGATCGCCTGAAGACCTACGACAAGATGCAGGAAGTCGCCGGTCACCTCCTGCGCACGACCAACACGCCGTGGGCACCGTGGATCATCGTCGAGGGCACCGACGATCGCTATCGCTCGCTGACCGTGGGCAAGACGATTCTTGATTCCCTGCAAAAACGCCTTGCCGACACCCGCGAGCAGAGTTCGCCCGTCGCACCGCCCTTTTCGCCGCGCATCGACCGCCTCGACGTGCTCAATGCCCTGGACATGACGCAGACCCTGACGAAAAAGGTCTACGAGAGCGAACTGGCCACCTGGCAGGGCCGTCTGTCGGAACTGATGCGTCATCCGGAGTTCAAGAAGCGGGCGCTGATTCTCGCCTTCGAAGGTTCCGACGCTGCCGGCAAGGGGGGCGCCATCCGCCGAGTCATGCAGGCGATGGACGCCCGGCAGTATCAAATCATCCCGATTGCCGCGCCGACCGACGAGGAGCGTGTTCAACCCTACCTGTGGCGCTTCTGGCGACACATGCCGCGACTCGGGCGGGCGGTCATCTTCGACCGCACCTGGTACGGTCGCGTCCTGGTCGAACGCGTCGAAGGCTTTTGCAGCGAAGCGGATTGGTTGCGCGCTTACTCCGAGATCAACGACTTCGAGCATGACCTCTGGCGAGCAGGCGGCATCGTCATCAAGTTCTGGCTGCAGATCAGCGATGAGGAACAGCTCGCGCGCTTCGAGGAACGCGCACAGATCGAGCACAAGCGCTTCAAGATCACCGAGGAAGACTGGCGCAATCGCGAAAAATGGGGCGCTTACCACGAAGCCGTCTGCGACATGGTCGACCGCACAAGTTCCGGAACCGCACCGTGGACGATCGTCGAGTCCAACGACAAGCTGTTTGCCCGGGTGAAGGTTCTGCGGACGATCTGCGAGCGCCTCGAAAAGGAACTCAAGGTTGACCTGGTGAAAGAGCCGCGCACCGTCATCCGAGTCGAATCGGCGGCCAGCGAGCCACCGCCGGCCGAAGCTCCGGCGGCGAGCGATGACGCAGGTCCAACCAAGGCCGAAAAAGGCAAGGACGTCAAACCCTCACGAGCCGACAAGGGAAAGGCCGAAAAGGCAGCCGCGAAACCGAGCAAGCGCGCAAAGAACGGCGAAGCCGTCGACAAGGCTCCGCCCGCTGCGTGACATGACCGCTGACCGTGACGCGGCGGACTTTGTCGGCTGGTTCCGATCGGTTGCGCCGTACGTCAATCTTTTTCGCGGCAAGACCTTTTTAGTAGCCTTCGGTGGCAAGGCGATCGCTGGCCAGCTGGCACGGACGCTGGCCTACGACGTCAATCTTCTGGCCGCGCTCGGCGTCCGCCTGGTGCTGGTACATGGTGCCCGGCCGCAGATCGAAACCCTGTTGCGCAAGCTGGGGCTGCCGTCGGTCTATCACGGCAATTATCGCGTCACCGATGCGCAGGCGATCGCCTGCGTCATCGATGCCGTCGGCCGGATCTACGTCGAGATCGAAGCCCTGTTGTCGCAGGGCCTCGCCGACACACCGATGGCACACAGCACGATTCGCGTCGTCGGCGGCAACTTCATTACCGCCAAGCCGGTCGGCGTCGTCGATGGCGTAGACCTGCAGTATTCCGGCCAGGTACGCAAGATCGACGCCGAAGGCATCCGAGCACAACTGGATCTCGGCAACATCGTTCTCCTCTCGTGTATCGGATCGAGCCCGACCGGCGAGATATTCAATCTGGCGATGGAGGAAGTCGCCGAAGCTGTTGCCACCGCGCTGCCCGCCGAGAAGCTGATCTTTCTCACCGACAGCTTGGGAGCAACCGACATCGACGGCGCCCTGCTCGACGAGCTGACCGTAGACGCCGCCGAGCGCCTGATCGCGCTCGGCGACTGGCTGTCGCCCGACCTCAAGCGCTATCTTCCCAGCGCCGCGCGCGCCAGTCGCGCCGGCGTCGGACGCGTACACCTGATTGGCTACGACGAGGACGGAACGCTGCTGCGAGAACTCTTCACCCGTGACGGCGTCGGTACGGTGATCACCCGTGAGTCGCTCGAACAGCTCCGCGACGCGCGCCCCGACGACATTGGCGGCCTGGTCGCCTTGATCGAGCCGCTGGAGGAGGATGGCTCGCTGGTGCGTCGCTCACGCGAACTGCTGGAACGTGAAATCAACCGCTTTTCCGTGGTCGAACACGACGGCGTGATCGTCGGCTGCGCGGCGCTCTATCCGTATGGCGAGGAGCAAGCCGAACTCGCCTGTTTTGCGGTCCATAAACACTATCGCAGATGGGGTTACGGCGCACGCCTGATGCGGCGCATTGAAACGAGAGCTCGCGCGGCGGGCGTCAGGCGCCTCTTCGTCCTAACGACGGTTACCGCTCACTGGTTCAAGGAACGCGGCTTTGTCGCCGCACAAGTGGATGACCTGCCGACAGAAAAGCGGCTGGTCTACAACCTGCAACGACGCTCGGTCGTGCTGGTCAAGGATTTGTAACGTGGTTGACGGGTCCAAGCCGTGCGCAACGCCGTCGCCGAACTGTTATGGCTGCGCCACGGTCGCAGCCTGTTTAAGGAGTCGATTTCATGACCAGGGTTGTTGATTGCGTCAAGCTCGGCCGCCAAGCGGAGGGTCTTGATTTCCCGCCGTATCCCGGCGAACTCGGCAAACGGATTTTCGAGAGCGTTTCCAAGGAAGCGTGGCAGCAATGGATACGCCTGCAAACGATGATCATCAACGAAAACCGACTCAATTTGGCCGACGCCGCGCATCGCAAGTATCTTGCCGAACAAATGGAGCGGCACTTTTTCGGCAGCGGCGCCGACCGCGTGCAGGGCTACGTGCCGCCGGCCTAAGGTCTCGTACGCCTTAGCCTGGGCTGGCGCAATACGTCTCGACGCCGGAACGGGTCGCCAACAGGCAGACGTCGGCGGGACGGCGAGCGAAGAGACCGTTTGTGACCACACCGACGATGTGGTTGATTTCCGCTTCGAGCGCTGGTGGGTCGTCAATTTCCAGTCCGGCGACGTCGACGATCAGGTTGCCGTTGTCGGTCACGAAATTCGGGCGCAGCGCCGGTGAGCCACCGACCCGCGCCAGCTGCCGCATCACGTGCTGGATAGCCATGGGGATGACTTCGACAGGTAGTGGAAAGCGTCCGAGTGTAGACACCCGCTTCGACGCATCGACAATGCACACGAAGGTTGCCGCGACGGCGGCAACAATCTTCTCGCGCGTTAGCGCTCCGCCGCCGCCCTTGATCATCTGCCGTGCCGCATTGATCTCGTCGGCGCCATCGACATACACCGGAATCTCGTCAATGTCGGCAAGGTCGAAAACGGGAATACCGTGCCGTTCCAGTCTTCGCCGCGTTGCTTCCGAACTCGCGACCGCCCCCCGAATCGTCTGCCGAATCGTCGCCAGTTCGTCGATGAAGTAGTTGGTCGTCGAGCCCGTACCGACGCCGACCATCGCGCCTTCGACGACGTAAGGAATGGCGGCGCGCGCCGCCGCTTGCTTCAGTTCTTCCACGGTCACGCTGAATCGTATGCTCGCTATCGGTGGCACCATTCTAGTCGCTGTCGGAGCTTGGCGACAGCCTTTTGCGACGCACGTCCCGGCAAGGGCGGACGAGCCGGCGACTCCCCTCTCGCGCTGACCCGGTATACTCAACGCCGACAACCATCCGGGAGATTCGGGAGTGAGTGATGAAAGTCCGTTCAAGGGACAGAGCGGCTGGCGTCGGGTCTGGAACGCCTATCACTATTCGCTTTCCGGCCTGCGCGCCGCGATTCAGGCAGAGCACGCATTCCGCCAGGAGGTCGCACTCGCCACACTGCTCATCCCGCTCGCGCTCTACCTCGCGCCCGACGGCAGCGCACGCGCCCTGATGGTCGGCAGCGTCCTCCTGGTTCTCATCGTCGAACTCGTCAATTCCGCCATCGAAGCCGTCGTCGACCGCGTGTCGCTCGATCGCCACCCGCTAGCGAAACGCGCCAAGGACGTCGGTAGCGCGGCGGTCTTCGTCGCCCTGATCAACGTCGTCGCGGTCTGGTCCTGCGTACTCGCCGATTAACGGACGAGCCGTCCCGGCGGCACCACCCACCACGGCCACATCGACGGCGCGTCGGCGATCGGCACGAGCTGAAGGTCGACAGACGCCCAAGTTCCGCGATTCGAACTGAGCTTCCCCCGAAATTTTGTCTGCCAAGAGCGCCATAGAATTGACGTCACTTTTGGAAGGCAAGGAATGTAGATGGCGAAGCAGGCATACACGGCCACGTTCAAAAAACTGCCGGTCAAGCGGATCAAGGACGGCCAGAGCTCGGTATGGTTTGCAAGGAACTCGGGCTGAGCGACCAGACCTTGCGCAACAGGGACAATGCAGCGGCGGAAGGCAAGCTCAGCGGAGCTGGTGGCAGGACGGTGACGTCGGAGGAAATGGAGCTTTCAAGGCGGCCTCTCCAACTGGCGGCAGCTGAGCTTCGGCCGAGGCTCACGCCGAGCAATCCCGGGATACGCTGATCACCACCGTCGTCAACAACCGCGCCAACCGCCTTTACGACGACTTCGTCGACGGCCGCATCGCCTGCGGCGTTCGGCGTAGGGCTGGGCGCCCGTCGTCGGCGCGTCGCGCCCGGCACTCCATGCCTGGGACCTCGCTGGAAGGCGATCGTCAAGCGGTGTTGCGCCGTCTGGCAGCCGAAGTTCGAGTGCTGGCGGGCCTAGTACGGAAAATGCTGCTCCTTGATCCAGCGGCCGAAGACCGGCACCAGCAGCTCGCCGTGGTCGCCGACGACCTGGCGGCGACGGAGGATGCGCCGCGTGGCTGCGTCGCCGGACGCTCCCGCCTGCCCGCGCTCGCCTCGCGCGGCGGCAGCGGTAATCGCCTGCGCCGCCGCCGGCAGATCGTGCCACACGTTGCGGAAGTAATACCCGGCCTGGTCGAGCAACTCCTCCTCGACCGCCGCCAGATCGGCGGTGGTCGCCGAGCGCCGTTTCTCCGCGTTCAGGCGATCGACGAGCAGCGAGCCGTAAAGCTGCGTCAGGTACGGCTGCCCACCGCTGCGCGCCACCGCGGCCTCGGCGATCGCGCGCGGAATCGTCTCCGGCGGGAAGTCGTCGATCGGGCGCACGAGCAGCTCGACCGCGGTCGCGCGCTCGAGGTAGCCGATGCGGATCTCGCGCAGGTTGATGAAGTGGTCGTTCCACAAGGCGTCGAGTTCGTCGAACGGCGCCGCGCCGGCAGCCAGCAGGCGAACGCGGCGGCGGTGCTGGATGGTCGCCCGCAAGAGACCCATGAACTGCAGCAATTCGTTGCCCGACGCCGGGAAAAGGCTCGCCAGACGCTCGAACTCGTCGATGCAGATCAGAATGCGCGGCGCGTCGGCGAGGTTTTCGAGCGCCTCGAACCAGGCGCGCAAGGCTTCGATCGGCGCACCGTCGGGAAACGCCGGCAGGCGCAGCCGGCGGTCGCGCTCGGCCTGGACGCGCGCCTGCTCGGCGAGCGCGCGATAGAACACCGCCGGCGTCGTCGACGGATTGTCCTGCAGGTCGAAGAGCACGATCTGCGTCTCGGCGAGCAGCAGGCGGAACATATTGAGCAGCGACGACTTGCCGCAGCGGCGCGGACCGATCAGCGCCAGCGCGGCGCTGTTCTGGCGGTCGCCAAGCAAACCTTCGATCTGGCGGACAACGCCTTCGCGGCCGCGGAAGACCTGCCGTCCCCAGTGCAGCACGGCGAGCGCCTGCCGGAACGCCGCCAGGATCGTCGGCGCGAAGCGCGCCAGCGGCTCGGCGAGCGCGCGCCGCGCGACGCCGCGCTGGCCGGGAGCGATCGCACAGGCGTCGAGAACGCGCTGCACCAGTGCGGGATTCTCCGTGGCGGCGACAACGAGGTCGCCGGCGAGGAAGGGCAGCGGCAGGCGGAAGAAAAACACGATGAACGCGACGCCGACCGCGACGCTGCCTGCTCGCGCGCCGGCAGCGCACGCCACCATTCGCCGAGGCGCTGGAAAGCGTCTTCCCGAAAGGCGTCGAGCGCGGCGGCCTCGCCGTCGCCGTCGCGCCGCGCCTGCCACAGGTAGTGGGCGAGCAGCGTCAGGTAGAACGGGTGGCGGCCGGCGCAACGGCGCAGCGTCGCCGCGTCGCCTGGCGTGAGAACGCCGTCGCCGCGCGCGATCAGTTCGCCGACAGCAGCGTCTTCGAGCAGCCCGACGCGCAGTACTTGCAGGCGGTTGAGCAAGTGGCGAGGTGAGTCCATCATCGCGCCCGATTTCGCCGATTTCGTGGCGCGTCGCGAGCAGCAGGCACAGACGCCCGAGCATGCCGCGCAAGCGTTCGAAGAAGCGGTGCGGTAGGTGCTGCTTGAGCACCGCTTCGGCCTCGTCGATGATCAGCAGCGGCGGCAGACCGCCCGCCGCCGCGCCAGCCCACGCCGCGAGCTGGTCGGCGGCTTCGTCGGGCGACGCCGCAGTGCAGTCGACGCCGGTCAGCGCGCGCACCAGCGCGCTGCACGACTGCGCTTCGGGACCTTCCCCGCTGGCGATGGCGACCAGCCGCCCGTTCGCTCGTGCGCGCAGCGCCCAGGTATGTAGGAGCGGACTTGCGGATGCGCGCGTCGCCGAGACCAGGTCATTGATGCCCGCTTCGCTCAGCCCTGACCGCAGGTCGACCCAGGTGCGATTGCCGATGAAGAGCGGCAGTTCGGGAATTTCTTTGGGGGCTCGCGGCGGCAGCACGGGAATCAGCGGCCGTTGCGTACGGACGGCGAGTTGCATCGCCGCCTGGATTTCCTCGTCCTGCCATGGTCCGATACCCTCGCTGCCGATCAAGGCGGCGATGCTGCGCGCAGCGCCTGCTCGATGCGCGGCTGACAGTTCAATCCCGGCCGCAGTTCGTCGAGGTCGAGCCAAACGCGTAGCCCGCGCGCAACCAGCGCCGACTTCAGGTCACGCACGGCGTCACGGTCGCTGGTCTTGTAGCTGAGGAAGACGTCAAATACCGGCGAAGGTTTGTTCGCAAGCATCGTCTGCAGGCTGGTCGAGGGAAGTTGGCAACACCGCGATCGCCACCGGCTCGCGGCGGCGACGCTCACCCGGCAGCATCTTCGGCAGGTGCTGCGCCGTCAATGCCGACCAAAAGCCGACCAATAGCCGACCGAATGCCGACCGAATGCGGTTGACGAAGCGGGTTCGCCGTCGTCGGCCTCTCGGCAGGGCGCGTTCGGCGGACTCACGCCTCGATTCTCAGCCGTTCGATACAGCAGCGTCTGGACTTGCCTGTTTTCTACACGGTCGATACAGGCGTTGAGCGTTTCACCCTCGCCGCCGACCTGGCTGGTTTGCTCACGCGGCAGCGCGCGAGCAACAGCCGGCGTGATCACCGCGAAACGACGGTCAGCGTCACTCATGACCGGCGAACCCGGCTGACGGCGCGACACGGTCACCTCGACGCGGCGCGCCGAGTCGGGGCCGGGGCGAGCGCGCGCTGGCCGCTGCCCTGGGCCCGAGCGACCCGGTTTACCTTCGTCGACCGGGCCGAGTGCTGCCTCAGTATTTCACGCGCGCAAAAAAGGTTTTTTCCGAGGCATCCAGCGCCTGGCGCAAGGTAACGATTCCCATCTGTGCCAACAGCGGAAGCATCTTCAGAAAGACTTCGCCGGTTGCGTAGGCATCGGCGAGCGCGTTGTGGCGTTCCTCGATCACGATGCCCAAACGCTGAGCGATGCTGTCGAGCTGATGCGACGTCTGGTTTGGATGCAAGACGCCGGAGAGCAGCAGCGTATCGAGCACCGGCTGGCTGAAAACAACGCCGGTCGCTCCCTCCTTCAGCTGCAGAAAGCGCATGTCGAAGGCCGCGTTGTGCCCGACAAGAACCGTATCGCTGCAGAAATCGTGAAAGGCGGGCAAGACGACGTCGATGGTCGGCTGTCCGCGAACCATGTCGTCGGTCAGACCGTGAATGCGTGTGCCTTCCGGTCGGAGTAAACGCTCCGGATCGACCAGCTGGTCGAAATGCTCGTGGCGCAGGAGACGGCCGTTGACGATGCGCACGGCACCAAGCTGGATGATCTCGTCTCCGGCAGCCGGTTCGAGCCCCGTCGTCTCGGTGTCGAAGACCGTATACGCAAGGTCGCAGAGCGGCCGATCGAGATTGACGCTGTGGTCGCGATAATGGAAGAGGTCGAAGTCATAGTACTCCGGCCGAACACCGAGATTGTCGACCGCGTCGGCGGCAACGGGTTCAGGCGAAGCGACCGGCAGGACGAAGCGAAAGAACGAGCGCTGCGTGGCCTTCTCGCGCTCGTACCAGATCTCTCCGCCATGGCGATCGATGACGTCGCGCAAGGTCAGCGGCGACGACTCCTTGCCGACTTGCATCGCCTCCGTTTCCCACGTGTAAGACGTGTCGACGGACAGGGTGTGCCCGCTCCAGATCAGATCGAGGTAGGCAAGCTTGCCAAACGGCAGCAGACGGAAGGCGATTTCCTTGATCGCCAAGCGTTCGATCAAGCGGGAGGTCAGGAACGCGAAGGAAAAGACCAGTGAAAAACTCTCCACCCGCAGCCACAAGCGTTCGTCGATCTCGTCGCTTCGGGTGGGCAGCGCAAGCTGCTGTTCGATCCGTCGCTGCGCCGCGGCGATGACGTCTGTGCCGAGAACGTCTTCCAGCGGCCAGCGTGTCTTCAGCGAGTCGGCAAACTCGCTCATCGTCTGGTCGAGACGCTGGCTCATGCGCACCACTTCGTCGCCGATGATGCCGACAAAACGCTCGCGAACCTCGGCCCCCATGTCCGGGTAGTCCATCAGGTTGGCGACCGCGGCGCGGATGTTGGCCAAGCTGCCGCGACTACCGTCCGTCAGGGAGTGCAGGACTTGGTCGCGCCGTGATTCCTGTTCGAGACTACGCGTGATGTTCTCGACCGTGAGGACGTAGCCCGTCATCTCACGCGGTCGAAGCGCCTCTGCAGTCGGCAGGACCGGCACCAGCTGCACGCGCAGCAGCTGCCCACCACGCGCCGTGGTGACGAAATTGGCCATCGCCGCGGCGGCCCCCTTGCCGAGTCGATGCCGAACGACCTCCAGGGCGTGGTCGATCTGATTGCGTTCGAGAATCGAGAAGATCGAGCGACCGAGTCCGATCAGCGCTCCGCCAGCGACGACCGTGTCTCCCTGCGCAAGCGCCCGGAACTGAAGTCGCGCCCGGTTGTTGTACAGCAGGATGCGTCCGTCAACATTGCAGACGACGACCGCTTGCGCCAGTTCGGACATCAAGGCGGCGAGCCGGTTCTTTTCTTCCTCGATCGACGCCTTGGCCGCCACGATTTGCGCGTCAACGTCGTCAAGCAAGCCGTCGCGCTGCTGCGCCAGGTCGTTGGTCGCGTGCGCCAACAGCTGCACTTCTGGCGGCCCCTCGGGGACGACACGAAAGTGCCGGTTCGCCGCCCGCATCAGGCGCAGGTTCTCGACCAAGCGTAAGAGGCCTTGTACGTACTGCCGGAACAGAAAGCGAATCACCAGCAGGCCGACAAGGAAGCCGAAAATCGTCATCATTGCGCCGAGTGACAGATGGGGAACGATGAGCTGGATCAGCAAAGCCTCGTCGGCCGGATCGGCGTCCGCCCAGACGAGAAGCGCCGTAATCAGAAACGGGCCAGTCATCAACAGACCCAGAATGACCGCCGCCAACAGAAAGCGGACGCGTCCATCGATCGGGCCGACCCAATCGGAAGATCGGGAAACGGGGTTCATTCTCTTGGCGGAAACGCGACGGCCACCCGTCCCGGACGACAAAAAGCCCGCGCGGGCGGGCTCGTCGAATCCACAGCAAGTGCGATCAGCACTTGGTGGAGACAGGCGGGATCGAACCGCCGACCTTCTGATTGCGAATCTGAACTTCTTGACATTTTGCGGCGTTGAAGGGTATGCACCAAATGTAGCAAAAACCACTGAAAACAATTACTTAATGAAAACAGACATTGCTTGATGTTGAAGCGGATTGCTGTAGAATGGCTACATGGTGGCTACACGGAATCGCCCATGTAGCCAAATCCGGAGACGATGACATGAACCGCGAACGCTTGACGCCCGACCGCATCCGCCGCTTCACCCTGCCCGAGGGCGCCGGGCAATTCTTCCTCTGGGACACCAACGCACCGCGGCTGGCCGTTCGTGTGACCGCTGGCGCCAAGTCGTTCATCTTTGAATCCAAGCTGAACCGGCAGACGGTCCGCGTGACCATCGGCGACGTTCGGGCATGGACACTCTCGGCAGCCCGCGACGAAGCGCGCCGGCTGCAAACGATGATCGACCAGGGGATAGACCCGCGCCAAGAGAAGCGCGACCGCATCGCCGCCGCCGCTGCCAAGATCGCCGAAGAGGAAGCGAAGAAGATCGAGTTGGAGCGCATCGCTACGCCAGCAATGGAAGCATGGCAAAAGTACATCGAAGCGCGCCGCGCGAACTGGAGCGCCAGACACCTTCTTGAACACGAAACCGTCGTCAAGGAAGGTGGCGAACTGCGCACCCAAGGCCGCCGGCCCGGTGAGAATGCTACCACGCTGCCGGGAATCCTGCGCTCCTTGCTCGGGTTGCCGCTAGAGCAGATTGACGCTGATTGCGTCCGCGCATGGCTCAAGGACGAGGCGACGCACCGCCCGACCTATGCCCGCCTTTCTTTCGCTCTGCTGCGCGCCTTCCTCAACTGGTGCAGCGACCGCCCCGAGTATCGCGACCAGGTACAGGCCGACGCCTGCATCACTCGACTGACCAAGGACGAACTGCCGAAGAAGATTGCCAAGGACGACTGCCTGCAACGCGAGCAGTTGCCGGCGTGGTTCGCCGCCGTGCGGCAGATCGGCAACCCGGTCATCGCCGCGTATCTCCAAACCAATCTGCTGACTGGCGCGCGCCGTGAAGAAGTGGCCGGCATCCGATGGGAAGATGTGGACTTCCAGTGGAAGGCCATGACCATCAAGGACAAGGTAGAAGGCGAGCGCACGATCCCGCTGACACCCTACGTCGCCTCGATGCTGTCTACCTTGCCCCGTCGTAACGAGTGGGTATTCAGCAGCGTCACAGCGGCATCTGGAAGGCTTCAGGAGCCGCGCATCATGCACAACAAGGCATTGACCGCTGCCGGCCTGCCAGCGTTGAGCATTCACGGTCTGCGCCGTTCCTTCGGCACGCTGGCGGAGTGGGTAGAGTGTCCGGCCGGAGTCTCGGCGCAGATCATGGGTCACAAGCCATCGGCGACCGCCGAGAAGCATTACCGCGTTCGCCCGCTCGATCTGCTGCGCATGTGGCACACCAAGATCGAGGCATGGATTCTGACGGAAGCCGGTATCGAGCAACCTGCAGATGGCCGGGGACACAGCCTGCGAGTCGTCAGCGCTGTCTGACAGTTCAGGCAAGGAAAATGACTTACGTTGAACTATGGCCCTCTGAATCATACAATGTATTGCCATGAGCAAGATTTCCTGCATCAAGCCAACCGATAGGCAGGCTATCGAATGGGTCAAGGAGGCTGGCAGTCAAAAGCGCCGCCTTGTTTTCACTGAGCACGCGGAGTTGCGAATGAAAGAACGCCGCATCGGCCGCCGTCAAGTGCTGGAGACCTTGCAGAATGGCCATATCAGCGAACCGTTGCACCAGGATATCAGGGGCGATTGGCGGTGCAACGTCAGTTGGTTCCATGCAGGGGTTCGCCTGACGGTAGGCGTAGTTTTCAAGCTGTCCGACAAGGGCGAGTGGGTGGTGATCGCGACGGTATTCGAGGGATGACATGAGCGAAATGCTGAAGTACGAGGACTGCGGACTGAAGAACATCTGGCTGGCGAACGGCTTCCGTTACGAGGACCTGGAGGGAATCGGCCGTTGTTTGGAAATTGACGACATCGATGGCTTGCACCGGGCCATCGGACACGGACTCGTTCATTACAAGAAGCGACTGACGGGCGCCGAAATCCGCTTCCTTCGCATTGAAATGGGCATGTCTCAGAATCGGTTGGCCGAAAGCCTTGGCGTGGATGAGCAAAGCGTTTCGCTGTGGGAACGTGGTAAGCGCCGCCCAGCCGTTGCGGCCGAACGGATGTTGCGATTGCTGTACCTGGAGCATGTGGACGGTACTACCAAGGTGGCCGAGTTGATCACACAGTGGAATGACACCGATCGCCAAGAAGATGATCTGCGCCGCGTGTTCGAGGATACGGCGCACGGCTGGCGGTTGGCGGCATGAGCAGGATGCATGAC
The DNA here is from genome assembly GCA_964420975.1 of uncultured Candidatus Accumulibacter sp. Classification (GTDB taxonomy): domain Bacteria; phylum Pseudomonadota; class Gammaproteobacteria; order Burkholderiales; family Rhodocyclaceae; genus Accumulibacter. The sequence goes on along the minus strand of CAYQVH010000002.1, from coordinate 95,412 downwards.
CCGGCGCACCCCGGCGATCTGCTTGCAGACTGGCTGGAAGACCTCGACATGAGCGTGACCGCGTTTGCTGCCCACGTGGGTATCAGCCGGGTCATGCTGTCCCGCATCCTGCACGGACACGCCGCCGTCACCGCCGACATGGACCTGCGCTTGCATGAAGCCCTGGGCACTTCGCCCGGTTACTGGCTACGCCTGCAAGTTCAGCGCGACTTGTGGACCGCTGGCGAGAAAGCCAAGGAACGCGCACCGGTGGCGCGCATCGCCGCCTGACCGAGTTTTTGCCGCGCCTATCTCTCGGCTGATCCCCGAGGGAGAAAACCGGGCCCCTTCACCCGGCTGGCGCGGCATCCCGCTGAAGGAGCGTTTGAAGGAGCGCCAACATGAATGTCGTCGTTCTCATCAATGGCCGCGAGGCGATTCCGGTTCGCGCGATTCCGTTCATCGCTCCGTCAACCGTCTCCGCTGATACGCTTGTGCGCGGGCTTTCTGGCGTCGACCGCAGCAAGTCGCTTTTCGGTCTGGTCGCATACAAACTACTGGGCGACGGGAGTTATCGGAAGGTACTCGATGTGGAGTGGCCGCGATACGCCAACGAATTGCAGGCGCTGCAGGACGGCATCAAGCGAGAGCAAGACGCTGGACAGATTACGGAAGCCGAAGGCAGGCGCCGCTGGCGGAGAGAATCGGTGAAAGCTTTGCCGGCCGGGGTTTTCGTCTGGAAGGACGATTTCGTCAAAGCTCACGCGCGAGCGTTCCGCCGGCTTTCCGAACAGGAAATTCGGGACTCGCAGTACCGCTACCGGGACTCCATCCAAGAGATGAAAGCGTGGTTGGATCTGCCCGATGACGACGAGGTGGCGCTGTTGATGGCCAACTCCCTTGGCCCGGATTGGAGAGCGACATATTCCGCATACATCAACGACATGAGTCAGCAGGATTGGGTGTCGCCAGAATCCGTTCGCATGTACGTGCCAAACTATGGCGGCGCCTGCGATCCAGAAGCACTGTCCGACGTGACGTTTGTTGAGCCATGTGACGATCGAGAGATGTACTCAACAGTCATGGAAGCATTTGAACACTTCGGTAACGCTGGGCCAGCAGACTCCCCCATCTTCTCGAAGCAGGAATTGGCCCAAGTGACGGAGCAAGACGGTGAGATAGCGCAAATGCTCGCCAAGTGGTTTGACCGTAAGATAGACACGATAGACGATCTGCCGCCACAACTACGCCCAATCGTAGAGGCGTACATTCCAAGCTGGCTTGAACTTTCAGGCGCCGACCGAAGAGCACAAGCCGCCAAAGCCGACTTTCAAGTGCAGGCGACACTCGGCGCCCGCTTCGAGATGGCCAGAATGGAAGTAGAACAGTCCAATGCCGCGATGCCTGACCGATTCAAAGAGCGAGATTTTCAAGACGGGTTCAACAAGGTCGAGCGAGAAAAGAACGGCGAGAGAGACTTCGAGGCGAAGCGGGGCGCCGTCAATCTGTCAGACGAAAGGTGCATCGAGCTGGCGCGGAGCCCCAAGCTTGGAATCATTGAATGGATTGAGCTGACCAGGGTAGGCATTGGTAAATGTGACTTTTTTCGCATCTCAGATGATGGCGTCAGATTCATAAAATGGGAGAATGATTTTATCGAGGCTGCGTCAGAAGAATGGCAAATAGACATGCTGCGCGACAACCAGCATGAGCCGCTTGAATTTCCCTGCACACCGGCAAGGATGATTGATTTCATAGACACGGATGTTTGCACGATACGAGGGTGCTTTTCCGTACCAGATGCGTTTCGTCAGGCGGTGACCGAGAGTGCGCCGACGCCTGACACCCCGCAGCAGGTATCGGACGAAGCGCAGGAGCGGAGCGACACAACTCATTCTGGAACGTCAGAGAAGACAGAAACTCCAGCAGAGCGCCGCGCGAAGCACGACATGACGACTGAGCGAGGGTGCCGCCGTATGATTCTTGAGAATTGGGTGGATATCGAGAAACTGCACGGCCCCAAGCCCAGTGTCCCACAAATACGGCGGATAGTTGTCCGAAAGCTACAGGATGACGAACAGGCGAGCACTCTGAAAACCTTCAGGAACGTCCGCGACGTCCTTCGCAAAGAAGGTTTGATTCCCTGAGTTTGCCCGGATTTTTGCCCGAGGGCATCCCGAGGGCATCCCATTTTCCCCACGGAAATATGGCTCTGACGTATTGAGGTGGAATGGCGGTGTTTCGTAACCAAAGGACCCCGCCATGCGACAACAATCTGCGGCACAGGGCACACACCCGGCTGCAAAAATCTCGACTGAGGAAGTGGCCGCCCGGCTGCTGGTTCAACCGCAAACCGTGCGCCGGAGCTTGTGCGTCAACGGCGAGTACATGGGCTTGCGTCCGGTCAAGCTTCCGAGCCGCCGCCTCTTGTGGGACGCTGCAGAAGTTGAGCGCCTGATTTCCGGCGAGGGCGCAAAATGAAAACGTCCGACCTCCCCGAAGAAAAGCCGAGCGCCGTCGACAAGCGCGATTCTACCCCACCCATCGTGACCGGCCAGTGCGCCGAGGTGCTGCAAGTTATTCGAGAACGTGCACCGGTAGCCAGCTTCGAGCTGACGGCAAACCTCGCCATTCCCGAAGCCGCGGCGCGCATTCACGAACTACGAGCGAAGGGTTTCAACGTCCTGACGGTGATCGAGCCGGAGTTTGAATTCCGGGGCGTGATCCGGCGCAATGTCGCGCGGTACTCGCTGGGCACACCGGAATGGCCGGCGCCGGGCTTCCTTGACGAAGGAGCGCGCGAATGATGGCCAGCAACCCTATCGAGCAATTCCGCGATGCGATTCAGGCGCATGGCTTGACGCCACCGGAAACCATCGAAGCCGATGGAATACTGCGGCGCTTCGCCAGTAACGGGAAGCGCGGCGACGATTCAGGGCGCTATCTGCTGCACCTTGACGGTATTCCGGCGGGCTGGATCGGTGACTATCGCACCGGGCTTTCGCAGAACTGGCGGGCCGATATTGGCCGCGCCCTGACGCCGGGCGAAGAAGCAGCGCACCGGGCAAAAGTCGAAGCCATGCGGCGCGAACGAGAAGCCGGCGAAGCGCGACGACGGGCCGAAGCTGCGAAAAAGTCGGCGGCGGTCTGGAAGGCGGCGACGCCGGCAACCAACGACAATCCGTATCTGACGCGCAAGCAGGTTTCGTCGGTAGCTACTCTACGCGAAATCGATGCGGGCGAGGTGGCTGCGATCCTGGGTTATTCGCCTAAATCGAAGGGCGAGCCGCTGACCGGGCGCTTGCTGGTGGTGCCAGTCAAAGTCGACGACGCCATATCGACGCTGGAGCTGATCGACGGCTATGGGCGCAAGTCCGCCGTCTATGGTGGCGTCAAGGCGGGCGGGTATTGGGCAGCCGGACGCCTGCCCGATGGCGACGGCGCGGGCCTGACCTTGCTGATAGGTGAAGGCGTGGCAACCGTGCTATCTGCCAAGGAAGCGACCGGACACCCTGCCATTGCGGCGCTTTCATCCGGCAACCTGCCAGCGGTAGCGAAGGCGATGCGCGAACGCTACCCGGCGGCGGCGCTGGTGATTCTGGCCGATCTGGTGAAGGCGACCGGCGAACCCGATCCCCATGCAATCGAGGCGGCGCGATCCGTCGGCGGCAAGCTGGCAATCCCTGACTTCGGCACCGACCCCGATCCCGACATGAAGGATATGAATGACCTGTTCATTCTTGGCGGGCCGGAAGCCGTAGCGCAAGCCATAGCGAACGCAACGGCACCGGCAAGGGGCGAGCATCAACCCGGCGACGATGACGCGCCAGCGGGCGATTCTGAGGGCAACGGATGGCCTGATCCGCACCCGCTGGCGGCGAAGGTGGAACCCGAACCCTATCCGCTGGATGCCCTGCCCGACACCATCCGGGCGGCGGTGGAAGAGGTCGCGGGCTTCGTCAAGGCACCTGTCCCGATGGTGGCATCTTCGGCACTGGCGGCGCTGTCGCTGGCGATCCAAGCCCATGCCGATGCGAAGCGACTGGAAAAGCTGCATGGGCCTGTCGGTTTATTCCTGCTGACCATTGCCGATTCTGGCGAGCGTAAATCTACCTGCGACGGCTTTTTCACCAAGACAATCAGCGACTATGAGGAAACCCAAGCGGAAGCGGCAAAGCCGATCCTGAAAGACCACAAGGCGGCAATTGAGGCATGGGAAGCCAAGCGCGGCGGCGTCAAGGAAAAAATCCGCCAGCTTGCCAAAGATCAAAAGCCGACGGCGGGCATGGAATCGGCCTTGCGCGATCTGGAACACGACAAGCCGGAACCGCCAAGAATCCCCCGCCTGCTCTATGCCGATGCGACCCCCGAAGCACTGGCCTATGGACTGGCGAAGCAATGGCCGTCAGGCGGCGTGGTATCTTCCGAGGCCGGGATTGTTTTCGGTTCGCATGGCATGGGCAAGGATTCAGTCATGCGGAATCTGGGCCTGCTGAATCAGCTATGGGACGGAACAAGCCTGACCATTGACCGGCGATCAACCGAATCATTCACCGTGCGCGGGGCGCGGCTGACCGTGGCCTTGCAGGTTCAGGAACCGACCTTGCGCGAATTCTTCACCCGATCCGGGGCGCTGGCGCGTGGCACGGGCTTCCTTGCCCGGTTCCTTGTGGCATGGCCTGAATCAACCATCGGGCATCGGCCATTTACCGAAGCCCCGGCGAACTGGCCGCACCTGGCCGCATTCCATCGGCGCCTTGCCGCGATCCTGAATCAACCCGCCCCCGTTGATGACGATGGCGCACTGACCCCCGCCATGCTGACGCTGGCACCGGATGCGAAAGCGGCATGGGTGGAGTATCACGACGCCATTGAACGCGAACTGGCGATCGGCGGCGAGCTACACGAAGTAAAAGACGTGGCGTGCAAGTCTGCCGATACCGCGATGCGAATGGCGGCATTGTTCCAGCAATTCGAGCATGGCATGGGCGGCGCTATCGGACTGGATAGTTTCGAGCGGGCAAGCCGAATCACGGCATGGCACCTGTCCGAATCCCGGCGCTTCTTTGGCGAGCTTGCGCTACCGGCGGAACTGGCGGACGCGGCGCGGCTGGATAGCTGGCTGATTGAGTATTGCCAGCGGGAACGGACGCATCTTGTCCCGACCCGAGAGGCGCAACGCCTTGGGCCGATCCGCGACAAGGAAAAGCTGACAACGGCATTACGGGAACTGGAAGAGCTTGACCGTGTACGAGTGGTTCAAGAGGGGCGGCGGAAAACCATCAAGGTGAATCCGGCGCTGGTAGTGACACGATGAGCCTGTCGAACCTGATCCGAAGGAAGAACGAGCCGGTAGGGTTTGCGACTGCGACACCTGCGACTTTTGCGACACTTGAAAGGGAAAAGGGGCGAGCTGTCGCAAGTGTCGCAACTGTCGCTGTCGCAAAATCCCCGCAAGGGCAAACCGCACACCCGGCAAAAGTCAGTCCCGGCGACACGGCGACCGCTTCCCGCTGGTGGCTGATTCACTACCCCGACCGCGATCCGCTGGAAGTCGCCTGTTGCCCTGACGCGACCCATGCCGAGATTCTGGAACGGCACCCGGACGCGGTAGCGGCGGAACCCTTTACCCCGACCATCCGGCAACCATCGGCCCCCCTGACCGTTGAAGCGGAAACGGCAATCCGGGCATGGCTGGCACTGATCGAGGAAACCGACCCGGCGACCATTGCCGAAGTGCTGACCGCCTGCCGGCGCGACCCGGAAGCACGAGTCTATTTCCTGTCGCGAGCCGCTGACGCTGCGCAACAGCGGTGCGCCAACTGCCAGCATGTGCGCCGGCTTGGCGGCGTAGTGCGCTACTGTGCCAGCGGCCGACCAGACTTGTTGCCGGCGTATGGCGAGGGGCATCCGTTGCGCCAACTGCCTGCAGATGGCGGGGTGGGTTGCCCGCGCTGGGCGACCATCAACGGACAAGCGAAGTGCATAGCAAGGTAAGGGCAAGGCTTGCCCCAAGGTAGCCCTAAGTTTTCCCCGGGGAAGTGACAGGAGGGAATGATGACCGATCATGAAAAGCGGCAGCGTTGGTACCGGCTGCTCAGCGAACGGGATAAAGCGCTGAGCGCACACGGAAGTCAGTCGATCGAGTACCGCCGAGCGAACAGGCGCGTGCATCGCGCCCATCAGCGGCGCATCGACTATCTGCCCGACGGTGAGTCGGTCGAGATTCTGGAAGTCGCCTTGCGCGAAGGCTACGCACTGAGCTTCAGCCATGCGATCAACCAGGCGTTGCGGGCATGGCGAGACTGTTTCCCGGAATAAAACAGAAGCGGAATAGAGCGCCGCCCGCCTTGCTCGGACGGCAAGGTAACCCAAAGGTTCGCGGTTTCAAGGGTCCCGGTGAAGGGAATTCTCCATGGCAAACGAATCTATTCGCCGTTGCGCGCTATACTGGCGGCACGGTGCTGAACACACCAATCAATCAGCGGAAGTCCGCACCCGAAAGCCTGCGGATTTTTTGCGCCTGAAGTTTGTCCGACCAATGGGCGGATGCGCCTGTCCGTAAGGCTGGCGGCATGTCTGATTGCATGTGTTCAACATCCGCTCACCCCCGCCTTGAACAGCGGGGCTATCGACTCAATCAGGAGCAACCACATGGCAACCAAGAACACCCCCCGAGAAATCGCCGGCGAACTGGGAGACTGCGCCAGCCTGTTCAAGTGTTACATGGGCTGGCAAGGAGCATTGCTTGCCGCAATCGGGCGCATCGCTCATCGTGATGACCTGCTATCGACCGAAGGGTTGAGTGTCGGCGACCGGATTCAAATCGACGAACTGGCGGCAATCGGCAAACACCTTGCGGATTCCGCTTGGAGCATTGCCGGAGAATACGTTGTCGAGGCTGATCAACTGCGAGGTACCGCATGAGCGCCGCCGCCCTGCACTGACATTCGACGCCTGCGGCACGCCCGATCAACCGCGAACTGATTGACGATTTCCCGATCCTTGCTTGACGATTCATCACAGACCCGGCCGCGCGCCGGGTTTTTCTTTGGCGACGTTGAAGCAGATTGCCCGAATTTGGCTACATGGTGGCTACACAGAAGCCAGAAAGTAAAAAGGCCACTCTTGAGAGCGGCCTAAGTGCTTTATTTATTGGTGGAGACAGGCGGGATCGAACCGCCGACCTTCTGATTGCGAACCAGACGCTCTCCCAGCTGAGCTATGCCCCCAAAGCGGTGCGATTGTACGTGGCGTCGGTAAGGCCCGTCAATCGGCGCCGGCAATCGTGCGCCTGGCCGCTTATTTCTTCGCCTTGGCGGGCGCCGGGACGACCGAAATCGCGACCGCTTCCGCGTAGACGCCTTCGACCTGGTCACCTTTCTTGATCAGCTTCAACTGTTCGGGATCCTTGATCTTCAGGTCAACGGTCCGTTTTGCGCCGCGCAACGTCACCGTCTGCTTCTGCAGATCAACCGCCTGCACGTCGGCGACAAAGGTGACTTCCTTGAACTCGTAGCCAGCGGGCTTTTCACCTTTGGCAGCGGCCGCCGTTTCGCCACTGTCGATGCGTTCGCGCAGGGCGCCGCCGCCTTTCTTCAGGGTTATCACGAGTCCCTGGGTGTAACTGGCGATGACGTTGTCGCCGACCTTGATCTGGTCGAAATTCTTGACCTCGTCGCCGGCGACCACCTTGACCCGTTCACCGTCAACATTCCTGAGCACGATGCTGCGCGTCGCCTTGTCGATTGAATCGACAACCAGCGTAAGTGTGGCTTCAATCATTCCGGCGAATTTTCCCGGTGCGACGGCGGTCATGGTTTCGGCCACCGGAGCCGACTGCGCCTGCACCAGCGTTGAAACGGAGGAGAAGATGAGAAAAACAGCGCCAATGGCGGGGCGAACATGCATGATTGACTCCTGGAAAAACAGCGAAACGATTGCAGGCGGCTACGGGAAAAGGGGGGAAAGGTCGACCGTCTTTGCCATCGCGACCCTCAGTCGGTCTTGGCGGCCACTCGGGCTTTGAACGTCGCACCGGCTGAGAATTTGGGAACAATCGTCTGCGGAATGGCTATCTTGGCGCCGGTTTTCGGGTTTTTTCCCTCGCGCGCCGCCCGGCCACTGGCTCTGAAGGAACCAAAACCGACCAGCGTCACCGTCTCACCCTGCGCCACACTGTCCACGATCGTTTCGATCACCGCATCCAGCGCCCTTGCCGAGGCAGTCTTGGACAGTTCGCTCCGCGTAGCGATCGCATCGATCATTTCCGACTTGTTCATGTTATCTCCTCTATGGTTGGAATGTCCCTGGGCTGACACGCGGTGACCTTCCGGCACCGCACCCACCGGGAAACGACAAAATTTGGGCACAATCTTTATTCTGGCACGGATCCCCTCGCTGCCGAATAAGTTTTTCCTGCGTCTTTGGTCTTACACCGACCGCACAGTTGGCTTACGTCGCAACGGCCTTCACGGGGCTCGTCGACGGTAGCGGCACGGTCTTGACGACTTCGTGGCGTTGCGCAAGGCGCTCTGCGAGAAAGCGTCCGGTATGGCTGGCGGCGACCACGGCAAGCTGTTCCGGGGTGCCCGTGGCAACGACGCGACCACCTCCTCCCCCCCCTTCCGGCCCCAGATCGATCAACCAATCGGCCGTCCCGATTACATCAAGATTGTGTTCGATGACGACCACCGTATTACCGTGGTCAACCAGGCGGTGCAACACCCGGAGTAGCATCTCGATATCCTGGAAATGCAGTCCGGTCGTCGGCTCGTCGAGGATATACAGCGTCCTTCCGGTATCGCGTTTGGACAGCTCGAGGGCGAGTTTGACGCGCTGCGCTTCACCCCCCGAAAGCGTGGGCGCTGCCTGACCCAAGGTGAGGTATCCGAGGCCGACGTCGAGCAGCGTCTGCAACTTCCGTACGACGACCGGGACCGCGGCAAAAAACTCGTGCGCGAGTTCGACGGTCATCTGCAAGACGTCGTGGATGGTGCAGCCCTTGTAACGGATTTCGAGCGTTTCGCGGTTGTAGCGCTTGCCATGGCAGACGTCACACGGAACGTAGACGTCGGGCAGGAAATGCATCTCGACCTTGAGCACGCCGTCCCCCTGGCAGGCCTCACAGCGTCCGCCCTTGACGTTGAACGAGAAGCGGCCAGGACTGTAACCTCGTTCCCGTGCCTCGGGAACACCGGCAAATAGCTCGCGAATCGGCGTCAACACCCCGGTGTAAGTCGCCGGGTTCGAGCGTGGGGTGCGACCGATCGGGCTTTGGTCGACGTTGATCACTTTGTCGAGTTGATCGAGACCGACGACGCGCTCGTGCGCGGCGGCTTCGACCGCCGACCGATAAAGATGTCGCGCCGCCGCGGCGTAAAGCGTATCGTTGATCAGCGTCGACTTTCCCGAACCGGAAACACCGGTCACACACGTCAGTACGCCCAGGGGTATGTCGACCGTCACGCCGTGCAGGTTGTTGCCGCTGGCGCCAACAATGCGCAGTTGGCGCGCGGGATCCGGCGAGCGTCGCTCGCCGTGCCTCCCGATGCGCCGGCGTCCCGCCAGAAAATCTCCGGTCAGCGAGGCCGGATTGGCGACGATCTCTTCGGGACGGCCTTGGGCGACGACGAGTCCCCCGTGAACACCAGCCCCGGGCCCCATGTCGAGCACGTGGTCGGCACCGCGAATCGCCTCCTCGTCGTGCTCGACGACGATCACGGTGTTGCCGAGATCGCGCAGGTGTTTCAGCGTTCGGAGCAGGCGCTCGTTGTCGCGCTGATGGAGACCGATCGACGGTTCATCAAGGACGTACATGACACCGGTCAAACCGGATCCGATCTGCGAAGCCAGACGAATGCGCTGCGCTTCACCGCCTGAAAGCGTTTCCGCCGAGCGATCAAGCGACAGGTACTCGAGACCAACGTCGATCAGGAATTGCAAGCGGCTGACGATTTCCTTGATCACCTTTTCGGCGATCTGCGCCTTGTTCCCCGGCAACTGCAGCGAGGCAAAGTAGTCACGCGCTTCGTTCAGCGGTCGGCGACTGACTTCGTGCAAGGTGCACGCGTCGTCGCCACTGCCGACGCGCACACCACGCGCTTCGTCGCGCAGCCGCGACCCGGCACACGCAGGGCACGGTTGATTGCTAATCAAGCGCGCCAGATCTTCGCGAACGGCAGCGGATTCGGTTTCCCGATAGCGGCGCTCGAGGTTGACGACGATGCCCTCAAACGGGTGTTGGCGTAGCGTGCGCCGGCCGTTCTCCGCAAGATAGCTGAAAGTCAGTTCATCGCGGCCCGAACCGTAGAGAATGACGTGCCGCTGCGTGTCGGTCAGTTCGCAATACGGCGTGTCCAGCGCAAATCCGTAATGCGCCGCCAGCGCACTGAGCAACTGGAAGTAAAACGGGTTGCGCCGATCCCAACCCGGAACGGCGCCCGCGGCGAGCGAGAGTTCCGGGCGCAGGACAATGCGCCGAGGGTCGAAAAACTGGATGACCCCGAGGCCATCGCATCGCTGGCAAGCACCCAACGGACTGTTGAACGAGAAAAGCCGCGGTTCCAGCTCTGCAATCGAATACCCGCACACCGGGCAAGCAAACTTGGCCGAAAAACCATGCTCGACGCCGCTGTCCATCTCGCAGGCGATCGCACGTCCGTCGGCGTGACGAAGCGCGGTCTCGAACGACTCGGCAAGGCGTTGGCGCAGGTCGTCACGTACCCGCAGACGGTCCACGACGACGTCGACATCGTGCTTGTGTGTCTTGGCAAGTTTCGGTAGCGCGTCGATTTCGTAAATCGTTCCGTCTACTCGCAATCTGGCAAAGCCTTGCGCGCGCAGCTCGGCAAACAGGTCGAGCTGCTCGCCTTTACGTCCAGCGACTACCGGCGCAAGGATCGTCAGTCGCGTGCCTTCCGGCAGGGACAATACCTGGTCAACCATCTGTGACACCGTCTGTGCGCTCAACGGCTGTTGGTGCACGGGGCAATACGGTGTCCCGGCGCGTGCGAAAAGCAGCCGCAAGTAGTCGTGAATCTCGGTGACCGTGCCGACGGTCGAGCGCGGGTTGTGACTGGTTGCTTTCTGTTCGATCGAGATCGCCGGCGACAAGCCCTCGATGAGATCGACGTCCGGCTTCTCCATGCGCTGCAGAAACTGGCGCGCGTAGGCCGACAGCGACTCGACGTAACGTCGTTGCCCCTCGGCGTACAGCGTATCGAAGGCCAGTGACGACTTGCCCGACCCCGAGAGACCGGTAATCACGATCAGTCGGTTACGTGGCAAATCGACCTGGACATTCTTGAGGTTGTGCGTGCGCGCACCGCGAATGCGTATCTGCGGCGACTCGTCCATTGGCGGGAGCTGAAAGGCGGTGGGCAAGCCTGTTAATATACGAAATTCCGTAGGCAGTCGCCAAAACCTTCTCTTCCGATGTCCACTTCGCCTGCAGACCGCATGAGCCCTACCGAAAAGCGTGCCGGCGTCAGCTTGGCCATGGTATTTGCCTTGCGCATGCTCGGATTGTTTCTCATTCTGCCGGTGTTTGCGATCTACGCCCGCGAACTGCCTTCCGGCGGCGATCTGGCGCTGGTGGGTGCCGCTCTTGGAGCCTACGGGCTGACGCAGGCGTGCTTGCAGATCGCCTACGGGGCGGCTTCCGACCGCTTCGGGCGCAAACCGGCGATCATCTTCGGCTTGCTGCTCTTTGCGCTCGGCAGCTTCACCGCCGCCGCCGCCAGCGACATCTACGCGATCATTGCCGGCCGTGTTCTCCAGGGCGCCGGTGCGATTTCGGCGGCAGTCACGGCACTGGCGGCCGATCTCACGCGCGAGCAGCATCTGACCAAGGTGATGGCGATGATCGGCTCGTCGATCGGACTCGTCTTCGCCGTCTCGATGGTCGGCGCGCCACTCCTTTATGTGACGATTGGCATGCCCGGCATCTTTGCGCTGACCGGCATCCTTGCGCTACTGGCGATCGTGGTGGTCGCCAAGGTCGTCCCCGTTGCGCCGGCGATCCCCCGGCAGCCGGGCTGGCAAAGCTTCGTCGAAGTACTCGCCAACCGCCAGCTGCTACGCCTGAACTTTGGCGTATTTGCCCTGCACCTGATGTTGACCGCGATGTGGGTACTGCTGCCGGGCGAACTGCTGGCGACCGGCGGGTTGCCTGTCGCCGATCACTGGAAGGTTTATCTGCCGGCGCTGCTGTTGTCGTTCGCGATCATGGTGCCGGCAATCGTGATCGCCGAACGATTCGCGCGCGTAAAACTGATCTTTAACGCCGCGATCGTCCTTCTCCTCCTCGTTCAGATCGGTTTTGGCCTGCTCACCGACGGCCTCTACGCGCTGGCTTTCTGGCTGACACTGTTCTTCGTCGCCTTCAACGTCCTCGAAGCAACCCAACCGTCCCTGATTTCGCGTATTGCGCCGCCCCACGCGAAAGGTGCGGCGCTCGGCATCTACAACACGACACAAGCACTGGGACTGTTTCTCGGCGGCCTGCTCGGTGGCCTGCTGACCAAACACGCGGGAGCTTCGGCCGTCTGGTTGGCAGGCGCGTCGCTGGCCAGCGTGTGGTTGCTGCTCGGACTGTCGATGTCCATGCCACCGCTACGCCGGCAACGGCTGGCGCAGCCTCTATAATTTTCTATCTCGTCGCAGTCGTTCAGGGAGGCAAGATGGCTTCGGTAAATAAAGTGATCCTCGTCGGCAACTTGGGAGCGGACCCGGAAACCCGTTACTCGGCCAATGGCGACGCGGTGTGCAACATCCGGATGGCGACCACCGACCGCTTCCGCGACAAAGCATCCGGCGAACTCCGGGAGAGCACCGAATGGCACCGCGTGGTGTTCTTCGGCAAGCTCGCGGAAACCGCTGGTCAGTACCTCAAGAAGGGGCGACAGGTCTATGTCGAAGGCCGCATCCGAACCAACAAGTGGCAGGACAAGGACGGCAATGAACGCTATACGACCGAGATCATTGCCAATGAGATGAAAATGCTCGGAACTCGTGAAGGGCTCGGGTCGCCGACTGGCGGGGAAGCCGAATACGGTGGCAGCATGTCTTCAGCAGCTGGCGGACGCTCGGCTCCGGCCAAGAAAGTGCCGAGTTTCGACGACATGGACGACGACATCCCGTTCTAGCTTCCGGTCGGACATCAAGGGGCCGGCGTCCAGGTTCGCCTCGGCCAAAGAGTACCGAGCACGCCGGGTCCAGCGGCCCAGGCGTGCTCGTGGTTGCTCGGTCCGACCCGTTAGGCAGCGAAATTTTGCTCGGCGAAACGCCAGTTGGCGAGATGTGCCAGGAAAGTCTCGACGAATTTGGGACGCAGGTTCCGGTAGTCGATGTAGTACGCATGCTCCCAGACGTCGACGCAGAGCAGTGCCGTGTCACCGGTGGTCAGAGGGGTTCCCGCGGCACCCATGTTGACGATCTCCACAGATCCGTCGGATTTCTTGACCAGCCAGGTCCACCCGGAACCGAAATTGCCGACTGCAGACGCCTGAAAGGCCTTGCCGAACTCGGCAAACGAACCCCATCTGGCGTCGATGGCCGCTGCCAGCGGTCCACCCGGAGCGCCGCCGCCATTCGGTGACAGACAGTTCCAGAAGAACGTGTGGTTCCACACCTGCGCCGAATTGTTGTAGACGCCTCCAGGTGGCGCCTTACGGATGATCGCCTCAAGTTCAAGCGTCTCGTACTCGCTCCCCTTGATCAGATTGTTAAGGTTGGTGACGTAGGCCTGATGATGCTTGCCATGATGAAACTCCAGCGTCTCGCGCGACATGTGGGGGGCCAGAGCGTCGAGCGCAAAGGGCAAAGCAGGCAGCTGATGTTCCATGAGTGTTCTCCGTGAGGGGGGGGTGTTATGAGGCGCCAGCGGTCGGCATCACTGCAGCGGAACTCCGTCCGCCGCGCCGGAGCCGCGGATTCTAGTCGCGGCCAGCGCTGCTGGCAATGCTCGCCAAAGCCAGTTCCAGGCCATCACCACCATCAACCGCCAGTATCCGTGCGTCGGCTCGTCCGCGCTCGAAGAAGACAGCAATTCGCTGCCTTGGTTCAACGGCACACCCGTCACGAACGACCCGACCGTGCTCGTCGGCAACGATGGCGTAGCCGCGCGCCAACACCGCGCCCGGGTTGAGATGCGCCAGGCTGCTGCCGAGACGAGCGAGTTCGCCGCTTCGGAGCTGTACAACGCGGCTGAAAGCCACACGCAACCGTAAGCTCAGTCGCGACAACTCGGCCGCCCGAGCAGAAAGGTCGGGGCGTGACCGCCGAAGACGATGCGTCGAACGGACGAGCGTCTCGCGTGCCCGGTCGTTGGCTCGCAGCACGCCCAACAAGAGCTGCCGACTCCGTTGACGCAACCCCTCGCGCTGACGGGAAAAGTACTCGGCCGGCCGCTGGAGGCCACGCGCCAGCCAATCGACGTGTTGCGCCAACTGCCGCAGCTGGTGGATCAGAGGTCGCCGCAACGCGACTTCCTTGCTGGCGAGCAGCGCGAGCAGCGCGGCGCGCTCGGGCGCCGCGAGCTCGGCGGCAGCGGTTGGGGTCGGTGCCCGCTGATCGGCGGCAAAGTCGGCGATCGTGAAATCGGTCTCGTGACCAATTCCCGTCACCACCGGCAGCGGACAGCCGCGGATTGCACGGGCCACCCTTTCCTCGTTGAATGCCCACAGGTCTTCCATGCTGCCTCCACCGCGGCAGACGATCAGCACGTCGCACTCGGCACGTTCGCCGGCGACGCGAATCGCCTCGGCGATCCGGGAAGCGGCCGCCTCGCCTTGCACCGGCGTCGGGTACACGATGACGCTGACCTGCGCCGCGCGACGACCCAAGGTGATCAGCACGTCACGCAGGGCTGCAGCCTGCGGTGAGGTGACGAGGCCAATGCGGCGAGGAAACGCCGGCAGCAATCGCTTGTCGGTGCTCGCAAAAAGACCTTCGCGCTCGAGCTTCTCGCGCAGGCGAAGAAACTGCTCGTACAGGCTGCCCGTGCCCGCACGGCGAGCGGACTCGACGTTGAGCTGGAACTCGCCGCGCGCTTCGTAAAGCGTCGCCAGCACGCGTGCCTCGACGTGTTGCCCGTTCTCAAGCCGCCAACCGAGCAGTTGCGCCCGGTTCCGGAACATCACACAGCGTACCTGGGCCGCGGAATCCTTGAGCGAAAAATACACGTGTCCGGACACTGCGCGTGTCAGGCTCGATACCTCGCCGGCGACCCAGCACAAGGGGAACGCCGCTTCCAGGCGCTCGCGAGCCAGGCGATTAAGCGCCGAGACGGTGATCACCGGGGCGAGCGGCGACCATTCCTCGCCAACCATCGGACGATCGTTCACGCGCAGCGTCCGCTACTCGACCGAAGCGCCGGCACCCCGGCCCCCTATTCCTTAGGCACAGTGGGTTCTGCCCTGAGTGAACAGGCTGACCCGATCGCGTCCTGCGTGCTTGGCCGCGTACAGCGCCTTGTCAGCGCCCTTGAGGAGGTCTTCTTCACTCGACATCGCGGCCTCACGAACCGCCACGCCGAAACTCAGCGATACCTGGATGGCAACACCGGCAAGGTTGATCTGGGTCGCCTTGACCAAGCGACGCAAGCGCTCGGCAGCAAGCAGGGCGACCCGGGGATCGGCGTCGTGACAAACGAGCATGAATTCTTCACCGCCGATCCGGCTGACGCTGTCATCCTTGCGGGCGGCGTTCTGGATCGCCTTGGCCACCTCCTGCAGGACGCGGTCGCCGATCGCGTGCCCATGGCGATCGTTGATCGCCTTGAAGTGGTCGACGTCGATCATGAGCACCGCCATCGGTTGGCCGGTTCGCCGGGAAGCGCTCCAATAGCGAGCAAGCGCCGCCATGCCCGCACGGCGATTGGGCAAGTCGGTCAGCAGGTCGGTCAATGCGGCGTGCTCGAGGCGCCGATTGGTAATCGCCAATTCGGCGGCGAACTGCTCGATCTGTACCCGATCGTTCTCCCAAGCGGCGAGCACTCGCGTATATCGCTGCGCCGCGCACATGCGAGCAGTCAACGCGCGCGGATTGACCGGCTTCGTCACGTAATCATCGACACCCGCCTGGAAGGCGGCGATGATCTGCTCCTCCTGGTCCACCGCGGTCAGCATGATGACATAGATTGACTGTCCCCAGTCGGTGGCACGCAGGGCACGACAGAAGTCGAGGCCGTCCATTTCCGGCATCAGCCAGTCAGTCACGACAACCTTGGGAGTGATCTGAAGCGCGATGGCCAGCGCCTCTTTGCCATTCTCGGCGGTGTAGACCTTGCAGCCGAGGTAACGCGAAAGCACTTCTTCGGTCAGCGTGCGGGTGGTGACGTCGTCCTCGACCAGCAGTACCGGGTGGCAACTGCCTGTGCCCTTTTCTCCGCTGGGCAGCGGAGCGCTTGCCATCTCGGCAAAGGTGGGAAGATGACTGGCAGGAACCTTGAGCAATTCGGCCCAGTCGCGCCACTGGCAGACGACCCCGTCAAACAGTTCGCCAAGCGCCGTGGCATCGAGACCGATCTTGCCACCAAGACGCATGACGTCGGAAAGACGACCATGGCGCTGTCCGACCAGCGCCAGACCGAGATCGGCGGTTCGCCTCGCCTGATAAAAAAGGTGGACGAGCTGATACGGACGCGATCCTTCGACGAAGTCGGCTGTTTCCGGCTGCTCATGGTAAGACACGGGCTCGACCAGGGCTTTGGGAATCCCGCAGTCGGCCATGATCGCAGCCGTGAGCTGTCGGTGATCAAGCCCGAGATGGCTGCGCTCCAATGAAACCTCGACGATGCCGTTGCTGTCCTGAGCGCGAGTCAACAACTCAGCGTAGTCGGTGGGATACGCCGTAGCTAACGCGAGGCAACCGATCTGCGCCAGCAAACCGCAGGTGAATAGCTCATCAGGAGAAGCGACCGACAACAGCCTCCCCAGTTCCTGGCTGGCAACCGCCATAAACAAGGAGTGTGACCAGAACCGCGGATAATCAAAGGCGGGGCACGGTCCCAGCAGCGACTGGTCGACGAGCGAGAACGTAACGGCGAGACGTCGAACCGTCGTAATCCCGAGGCGCATCACGGCTTCGTTGATGGCGACCGTCGGTCGCCTTCCGGTCAACGCCGCGTTACACATCCGCAACAGGCGGCACGATAAGGCGGGATCGCTCTGTACGAGCTTCGCCACCTCGTCTACCGTCGCGTCTTCCCGCTGACTGATTTCCATGATCGCCAGCGCGATGCCTTTGGGGCTGGGAAGCTGGCCGCAGAGCCGTAGCTGCTCAATCGGGCTCATCGTCGCGCACGACGCCGCGGCGCGGTGGTGAAGCGCTTCAAACAGAGCCCGCCTCCTTTCCTAACGCTGGTGGTGAAAACAAGTCGGAAAGGCGGCTCTCGTCGTTGTTCGTGAGCCGCTGGACCTGCCCCATCACCCTAGGGATCTGCCAACTGACGTGTGACTATACCCGCGTCAGGCAACCGAGACCACCGCCTTGGGCTCCCACTCCACGCCCCTTTGCCCGGGAAACTCGTCTGCTCGCACTGGGCGACAGTCAGTTGTTACCGCCGTCGAGAAAACTGCGCAGCTTGTCCGAGCGAGACGGATGACGCAGCTTGCGCAGCGCCTTGGCCTCGATCTGGCGGATGCGCTCGCGGGTGACGTCAAACTGCTTGCCCACTTCTTCGAGCGTGTGGTCGGTATTCATTTCGATCCCGAAGCGCATGCGCAAGACCTTAGCTTCTCTTGGCGTCAAGGTGTCGAGCACATCTTTGGTAATGAAACGCAAGCTCGAATAAAGCGCTGCTTCGGTAGGCGCAAGCGTTGCGTGGTCCTCGATGAAGTCGCCAAGATGCGAATCGTCGTCGTCGCCGATCGGCGTCTCCATCGAGATGGGTTCCTTGCTGATCTTGAGAATCTTGCGAATCTTTTCTTCCGGCATCTCCATTTTTTTGGCCAACGTCGCCGGATCCGCCTCGAGGCCGGTTTCCTGCAGGATTTGGCGCGAGATCCGGTTCATCTTGTTGATCGTCTCGATCATGTGTACCGGAATGCGGATCGTCCGCGCCTGATCGGCAATCGAACGGGTGATCGCTTGCCGTATCCACCACGTCGCGTAAGTCGAAAACTTGTAGCCACGCCGATACTCGAACTTATCTACGGCTTTCATCAGGCCGATATTGCCTTCCTGTATCAGGTCGAGAAACTGCAGACCGCGATTGGTGTATTTCTTGGCGATCGAG
Source organism: uncultured Candidatus Accumulibacter sp. (assembly GCA_964420975.1). GTDB lineage: Bacteria > Pseudomonadota > Gammaproteobacteria > Burkholderiales > Rhodocyclaceae > Accumulibacter. The sequence continues at coordinate 77,192 of CAYQVH010000002.1, read as the reverse complement.
ATCACCAGACGCAAGTTCGCCTCGGTCATTTCACGCTTCGCGCGACGCGCCTTGGCTTCGCCGGTGGACATTTGCTTGTTGATGTCCTTCAGCTCGCGTAGCGGAATACCGATTCGGTCTTGCAGGGCAAGGAGCTTGCGTTGTTCCTCCTTGATGTTCGGCGCATTGCGAGTCAGTACCGCGCCATAGGTCTTGCCGGCCGTCGCAACCTCGGCATCGACCCAGTCGATATTGAGTTCGTTGCCCGGAAAGACTTTGATGAAATGGGCGCGCGGCATGCGCACGGTGTCTACGCAGATCTTCTGGATCTTGCGCTCGCAGGCGCGTGCTTCCTCCACCATCGCCCTCACCGAGTCACACAAGCGCTCGATGGTCTTCGAAGTGAAGCGGATGCCCATCATCTGCTCGGAGATTTCCTGCTGCAGCAAGAGGTAGGCCCTGTCCTGCGACCCCTTCCTGCCCAGAGTGGCATGCGCCTTGCGGTAGCTGGTGCGAATCACTTCAAGCCGTTCCAGCGCGTCGGTCTTCAGCCTGAGCAGCGACGCCGCCGCCGCTCCTTCGACTGCCTCGGCGCTTTCGTCGTCCTCCTCGTCGGTCACCGTCTCCATCTCGTTGGTGAGTTCTTCGAGTGAGCCGCTCGTCTCCGGATCAATCAGTCCGTCGATCAGTTCGTCGATCCGCATTTCATCGCGCGCGATCCGGTCGGCACAACTGAGAATCTCGGCGATCGTTGTCGGACACGCCGAGATGGCCTGGATCATGTGCTTCAGACCGTCCTCGATGCGTTTGGCGATTTCGATTTCGCCCTCACGCGTCAGCAGTTCGACCGACCCCATTTCGCGCATGTACATGCGCACCGGGTCAGTGGTTCGTCCAAACTCGGAATCGACGGTCGACAACGCCTGCTCGGCCTGCTCCTCAACGTCGGCGTCATCGGCGCCAGCTGCCGGAGCGGCGTCAGACATGAGCAGGGTTTCCGCATCGGGCGCCTCGTCGTAGACCTGGATTCCCATGTCGTTGAACGTGGTGATGATGCTTTCGATCTGCTCGGCATCGACCACGTCGTCGGGCAAGTGGTCGTTGATTTCGGCGTAGGTGAGAAACCCGCGTTCTTTCCCGAGCTTGATCAGCGTCTTCAGACGCATCTTGCGAGTTTCTTCGTCTACCGGTGTCGGCTGTGTGCCCGCCTGGGCCAACAGTTCAGTCGTTCCCTTCGTTCTCGCTGCCTTGATCGGTGCCACCTTATCCCTTGCCATAACGATATCCTGGATTGCGACCCACTGGTAAACTCTAAACTATAACATGCTCTAGTCCGGCTGGCGATGACCCTGCGCGAGAAGGATCTGCCGGTACTGCTCCTTCTCGGCCGTCGACAGTCCGCTGACACCGCGTTTCCTGACTTTCTCCTGGAGCGCCTCAAAGCTGCGCCGTTGGTGACTTTCAGAGAGCCGACGAACGACACCGGCAAACTCGGCATCGATCTGTTCTTCGGCAAAAGGCTGCTCCATTAGTTCAGCCGCGGCCGCCTGCAAGACCGCTTCCGATTCGTGGCCACGAAACCGTTCGAGCAGAGCCGGATAGGCGACCGCCGAACCGGCTTCGGCAATCACTTGGCACAGTTCGCGAAGCGCCTGGACTTCGCTGCCTGTTTCCGGCAGTAGATTGAGCGCCAAGCCGTCGGCCAGCGCCGGCTTTTGAAGCAGCAAACGCAGCAGGGGCCTCAAGACTGACGGTAGCTGCCGCGGCAAGCGAGCTGCGGTGCGCCGCACCAATGACGGCAAATCGCACAGACGCTCCACCTCCATCGAGGAATAGCCGCTCAATTCCGATAGCCGCTTGATCAGTTGCAGCCGCAACAACGGCGACTGCAAGCGGCACAACAGTGGCTTGGCTTCGGCAACCAGGCGGGCCCGGCCTTCGGCGGCCGTCAGATCGCAGCGACCGAGCAGTTCGCGAATCAGAAAGTCCGATAGAGGCGTCGCCTCGCCGAGTAAGCGCTCGAACGCGGGCTTGCCGTGTTCGCGGACAAAACTATCCGGATCGTCGCCTTCGGGGAGGAACACAAAGCCGATACTCCTCTGGTCGGAGAGCAAGTCAACGCTATTCTCGAGTGCACGCCAAGCCGCTTTTCGGCCGGCACTGTCGCCGTCAAAGCAGAAGAGCAGCCGTTGCGTCTGGCGCAGGAGGCGGCGCACGTGCATCGGTGTGGTCGCCGTTCCGAGCGTGGCGACGGCATTCGCGACCCCGTGCTCGGCGAGCGCGACGACGTCCATGTAGCCTTCAACCACGACCACCGCATCGGCGGCACGAATCGCGGCCCGCGCCTGTGGCAAACCGAACACCTCGCGCCCCTTCTCGAACAAGGGCGTCTCGGGCGAGTTAAGGTACTTGGGCTCGGAGTGGTCAAGCACCCGGCCGCCAAACGCGATGACCTCGCCCCGCTGATTAACGATGGGGAACATCACGCGCTGTCGAAAGCGATCGTACAAACGGCCCTGTTCGTTTCGGATTACCAGGCCTGCCAACTGCAGATCGCTACTTGCGTAGTCAGGGAAGGCGGCGGCAAGGTTCTGCCATCCGTCAGGCGCGAAACCGAGACCGAAGAGGCGGGCCGTCTCACCACTTATCCCGCGTCGCTTCAGATAGGCAATAGCGACCGGCGAGGCCTTGAGCTGCTCATAGTAGTACCGCGCTGCGCGCGCCATGAGTTCGGTCAGGCCGCGGCCGTGATCGCTACCGGCCGGTATCGAGGGAAGTTCGTTCGGGAACGGCAAGCCGGCGCGCGAAGCAAGATCCTTGACCGCGACGACAAAGTCGACGCCGCTGAACGCCATCACGAAGCCAATCGCCGTTCCATGCGCCCCGCAACCGAAACAATGGTAGAACTGCTTGCCGGGACTTACCGTGAACGACGGCGACTTCTCGCTATGGAACGGACAGCAGGCAACATAGTTCACCCCCGCACGTTTCAGCGGGACCAGCTGATCGATCAGATCGACGATGTCCGTGCGGTCGAGGACCTGCTGAATGAAGGAATCCGGGATCATCGGCCGGCAGCCGCCACCCGCTGCCAGCCGCTAGTCACCTGCAGACGCATCGTTGTTGGCGGCAGAACACAAGCTTCGTCCCACGAACACCAATAGCCGCCTGCTCTTACGCACGCGGCTGTTCGGCGGTACGCGAAGGGTGTTTAGTACAGTTTGGGAGGCAAAGCCTGGCTGCGCATCCGCTTATGATGCCGTTTGACCGCAGCCGCCAGCTTACGCTTACGCTCCGCCGTAGGTTTTTCATAAAACTCGCGCGCCCGAAGCTCGGTCAGCAAACCTGTTTTCTCCACCGTGCGCTTGAAACGGCGGATGGCCACCTCAAACGGTTCATTTTCCTTCACGCGAATAGCTGGCATCTACACAATCCTAAGTCAGAAAGCTCGTTACGGACTCGTCACTCCGAGTTTAGCCGCTCAGTATAGCCAAGATGGTCACCGCTGCCAAGGGCCATCCGATCTCACCGCATTCAGCCACGATCGGAGCGATATGGGCTTGGCGGTCAACGCCGAGCGCGGCTGGCGCGTTGAGTAGGGTTGCAGTGCGCTCCGCGAGATTCGCGTAGCCACTGCCCATCTCTTCTCATCCGGAGGAATTCCATGCACAAACTCCTTGCCTTACTGGCCGGTCTGTTCCTCGTCGTGGCCAATGTTTTTGCCGCGGTCAATGTCAACACCGCCAACGAGTCGGAACTGCAGGCCCTGACGGGGATTGGCCCAGCAAAAGCGAAGGCGATCATCGACTACCGAACAAAGAACGGGGCATTCAAGACCGTCGATGACTTGCTCAAGGTTCCGGGGATTGGCCCGGCGGTTCTCGGCAAGATGAAAACTGACGTGACGCTCACCGGTCCGACGACCAGCAAGACTTCGGCGGCACCCGCGGCGGAAGCCGCGAAGCCGGCCAGCAGCCCGGCGGCGCCGAGCACGCCGCCCACAGCCACGAAAGCCCCGGCATCGGCACCCGCGCCCGTCGCCACGCAAACGCCAGCCGCACCGGCGGCAAAAAGCGACGCGGCGAAACCGGCTGCCTCGGCCCCCGCGCCAGCGGCAGCAGCCAGTGCAGCGGAAAAACCCGCGGCAAGCCCGGGGGCGACCAAGGGCGACGAGAAGAAGCCCGCAGAAAAGGGAAAGAAAGACGCCGAACACGGTGGCAAGAAGTAACTCGGCAGCGGCTCGCACTGAGGACGGCCCATCACCAACCCCGCTGCGGCGGGGTTGGTGTTTGTACGGGAAGCGTCGTCACGAGACAGACGGTCGATCACGCCGGGTGACGCGATCTTGCTACACTGGCGAACCGAATTTCGGCGCCAAGTAAAGCCTGATCGCTCCGATGTCACGTTTGTCGCCCGCCTTACCCTTTCTCTTCGTTTTCCTCTGGAGCACCGGATTTATTGGTGCCAGGCTGGGCCTTCCCTACGCCGATCCGCTAACCTTTCTGCTCGTCCGCTACCTGCTGGTGATCGCGTTGATGACCGCGCTGGTGTTGGTAACGCGCGCCCCCTGGCCCGCCGACTGGCGACAGAGGGTTCACATCGGCGTCTCCGGCCTGCTGCTGCATGCGATTTATCTGGGGGGCGTATTCATCGCCATCAAACACGGTCTTCCGGCGGGGGTGACGGCGCTCGTGGTCGGCCTGCAGCCCCTGCTGACGGCGTTCGGCGCGGGCCTGCTGCTTGGCGAACGCGTCAACCGCTGGCAATGGCTGGGCTTGCTGCTCGGTTTCCTGGGCGTTGCGCTGGTCGTCGCCGACAAGCTCGGAGGCGCGCCTTGGACAGAAATGCTACTGCCAGCGGTTGCTGCGCTGGTCGGCATCACGCTGGGTACGCTCTACCAGAAGCGCTACTGTCCGCATTTTGACTTGCGAACGGGAGCCGTGATCCAGTTTCTGCCGACTGCTGTGCTGACTGCGGTGGTCGCCTGGCTGAGCGAGGAGATGCGCATCGAGTGGACGTTCGACTTCGTGTTGGCCTTGTTTTGGCTGGTCGGCGTCCTTTCGTTGGGGGCTATCAACCTGCTTAACGTCCTGATTCGCAGTGGTAGCGCGGTCAATGTCGCCAGTCTGTTCTACCTGACGCCGCCGAGCACGGCACTGATCGCTTGGTTGCTGTTTGGTGAAACGCTGCCACCGGCAGCGCTCGCCGGTATGGTGCTGGCCATCGGCGGCGTTTATCTGGCGCGGTCGAGACAGCGATGAATGGCCACTCGCAACGCGCGCTGCGCATTCTTGGCGTCGACCCCGGACTGCGTGTGACCGGTTTTGGCGTGATCGACCTGGCTGGCAAGCAGCTGGCGTACGTCGCCAGCGGCTGTATCCGAACCGACGGCATGGCGTCGCTGCCCAAACGCCTGGGCGAGATTCATGCCGGCCTGCAGCAGCTGGTCGCGACGTATCGGCCAGATCAGGCGGCCGTCGAAATCATCTTCGTCAATGTCAATCCGCAGTCGACGCTGCTTCTCGGCCAAGCGCGCGGCGCCGCGATCACCGCGCTGATCAGCACTGACGTCGAAGTGGCGGAATACACCGCGCTGCAAATTAAACAGGCGGTCGTCGGCAACGGCCACGCCGGCAAAGGGCAGGTTCAGCACATGGTACGCCATCTCTTGCGCTTGTCCCGCGAACCCAACGCCGACGCCGCCGACGCCTTGGCGTGCGCGATTGCTCACGCGCACGGCGGTCAGGGGCTGGGGACGCTCGACGAGGTCGGCCTGCGGGTTCGTCACAGTCGCCTGATCGGTCTTCATCCGCGACGCGAACGACGCGAATGATTTCCCAGCTCAACGGCGTCGTGCTGCGAAAGACGCCCCCGTTCGTGATCCTCGACGTCCACGGCGTAGGCTACGAAGTGGAAGTGCCGATGAGCACCTTCTGCAACTTGCCGGAGACGGGCGAACGATTGACGCTGCTCACGCACTTGTTGGTTCGTGAGGACGGACACTTTCTGTACGGGTTTGCCAGCGATGGCGAGCGCATCGCCTTTCGCCAACTGCTACGCATCTCCGGGGTCGGCAGCCGCTTGGCGCTGGCTGTACTCTCCGGCCTTTCCGTGAGCGACCTCGCAACGGTCGTCGCGCGGCAGGAAGTTGCGCGCTTGACTCGAGTCCCCGGAATTGGCGTCAAGACGGCGGAGCGCCTGCTCCTCGAACTCAAGGGCAAGCTGACGACCGCGTTGCCAGCCTGCGGCACGACAGCGGAAGACAGCCGCAGCGACATTCTGAATGCCCTGCTGGCACTAGGTTACAATGACCGCGAAGCAGCTGCCGTGCTAAAGCAGTTGCCGCCCGAGACGACCACCTCGGAGGGTATCCGCCAGGCCTTGAAGCTGTTGTCAAGACTCTGAATCGAGAATGAATTTCGGTCACAAGCAACTGCTCCAGATTGCCATCGTGGCGCTACTGCTGATCGGCTGCATTGCCGTTCTGTTGCCGTTCACAGGCACCCTCTTGTTTGCCGGTGTCATTTGCGTGACCACGCTGCCAATCCGCAACCGCCTGCTGACGCTGTGTCGCGGACGCAGCAACCTCGCCGCACTGCTGCTCTCCATCCTGCTATTCATTCTGCTCGTGGCCCCCCTGGCGCTGCTCTCAGGTTCGCTTGCCGATGGCGTCGAACTGGCGGTTCAGTATCTGCAGCCGTTGCTCGAGCACGGCTTGCCGACGAAGCCACCGGCCTGGCTGACGAGTATCCCGTTGGTCGGTGACGATCTCGCCGGCTACTGGCCGAAGCTGGTCGCCAGCCGCGAGGAATTGAACAGTCTCTTGCGGCAATTCATCGATCCGACGCACAACTTGGCCCTGGGCGCGGTCGCCGTCTTTGCGCAAGGGCTGCTGCAGTTGTTGCTCGTCATTTTTTTCGTCTTCTTCATCTTTCGTGACGCACACATCTACGCAGCGGCGCTGCGCACCGCCGGCCGCACATTGGCGGGAGACCTGGGTGAGCGAATGCTGACCTTGATCGAAGCGACGGTCACCGGAGTCATGGTCGGCATCGTCGGCACCGCCGCCGCGCAAGCGCTGGTGGCGATGGTGGGTTACCTCATCGCGGGCGTCCCGGGGGTCTTCATTCTCACGGTGGCGACCTTCTTCTTCTCGATGATTCCGGTCGTCGGTGCGACGCTGATCTGGCTGGGAGCCGCGTTCTGGCTATACAACGAGGGACAACCCGGCTGGGCCGTTTTCATGGTGCTCTGGGGAATGTTCGGCGTCAGCAGCGTCGACAGCTTTTTCAAACCCATTCTCATCTCGCGCACCGCCAGCCTGCCGCTGCTGTTGATCGTCGTCGGCGTCTTCGGCGGCGTTCTAGTTTTCGGCTTCATCGGCCTTTTCCTTGGGCCGACGCTGCTCGCCCTCGGTCGGGTGCTGATTCGCGCCTGGCTGTCACGCGCCGGCAGCGAAGGACAGACCCTGTCAACCGCGGGTGTGGAAGGCGGCTCGTGACGATCGAAACCGACTCTCTCGGCAGCGTACCGGTCGACCGCCTGCTCTCGCCGGCCTCGAAATCCATCCAGGAAGAGGCGATCGAGCGCGCCTTGCGGCCTCGGCGCCTCACCGAGTACGTCGGGCAAACCAAGATCCGTGAGCAGTTGTCGATTTTCATCGCCGCTGCCAGGAAACGCCAGGAGACGCTCGACCACGTTCTGCTGTTCGGACCGCCTGGGCTGGGCAAGACGACGCTGGCACACATCATTGCCGCCGAGATGGGCGTCAACCTGCGTTCGACCTCCGGCCCGGTGCTCGAACGCGCCGGTGATTTGGCGGCGATCCTGACCAACCTCGAACCACGAGACGTGCTGTTCATCGACGAGATCCACCGTCTGTCGCCCGTGGTGGAGGAAATCCTCTACCCGGCGCTCGAGGACTTCCAGATCGACATTCTGATCGGCGAGGGGCCAGCCGCCCGTTCGGTCAAGCTCGACCTGCCGCCGTTTACGCTGGTTGGTGCGACCACACGAGCGGGCATGCTGACCAACCCGCTGCGCGACCGCTTTGGAATCGCCTCCCGCCTCGAGTTCTACTCGCCAGAAGAACTGGCCTCGATCGTCGCCCGCTCGTCGGAGCTGCTGCGAGTCCCTACGGAGGCCAGCGGGGCGATCGAAATCGCCCGCCGTTCGCGGGGTACGCCACGCATCGCCAACCGTTTGCTGCGCCGCGTTCGTGACTTCGCCGAGGTACGTGCCAGTGGCACGATTACCCACGAGGTCGCCGATCAGGCGCTGGCAATGCTCGAGGTCGATCACGGCGGTCTCGACGTCATGGACCGCAAGCTACTCCTCGCAGTGATCGAAAAATTCGGTGGCGGTCCGGTCGGCCTCGACAACCTTGCCGCGGCGATCGGCGAAGCCCGCGACACGATCGAAGACGTGCTCGAACCGTATCTAATTCAACAAGGGTTCCTGCAACGTACGCCACGCGGCCGGGTCGCGACCGCTCCCGTCTACCGTCATCTAGGCCTTGACGGCCTGCTATCTGAGGCGCAAGGCGAACTCTGGCGCGCGTCGTGAGCCGGTGGACGCCGACGCAAGCTTTCCGTAACAATCCCTTACACTCTCCGCAAGCAACACGCTTAGAATCCCACAGCCGGTATGAAGCCCCTACCAAAACCCAACGCCTACTCGATTCGCGTGCGGGTCTACTACGAAGACACCGACGCTGGCGGCGTTGTTTATTATGCAAATTACCTCAAGTTCCTCGAACGTTGCCGTACCGAGTGGTTACGCTCGATCGGGCATCAGCAGGTCGAACTGCTGCGCGATCCAGGCGTTGCGTTTGTCGTCCGTAGCGTGCGCATCGACTTCCACAAGCCGGCAAGGCTTGACGACGAGCTGGTCGTCGGCCTCGAAGTGGTCAAGATCGGCCGTGCACAGGTGTTCTTTCGCCAGCACATTCGGCGTGCCGAGCGAACTGCCGGCGGTGCTGACGACGAACTCGTCAGCAGTGACGTCCACGTCGCCTGCGTCAACACGTCGCAAATGAAAGCGACCGCCATCCCCGCCGAATTGCGCACCCGAATGGAAGCTTTGCAATGAATGTCTCGCAAGACCTCTCGATCCTGCACCTGATCGTCAATGCTAGCGCTGTTGTACAGGCCGTAATGCTACTGCTCGCCGGCGTCTCGTTCATGTCCTGGTATTACATCTTCCGCAAGTGGTTTACGGTGAAGGCTGCACGCCAGCAGACCGAACAGTTTGAACGGGACTTCTGGAGTGGCGGCGACCTCAACAGCCTCTATCAGAGCGCGATCAACGACCGCCACAGCACCGGCAACATGGAGCGCATCTTCGAAGCGGGATTCCGTGAGTTCACCAAACTGCGCAGCCAGAAAAACCTCGACCCGAAAGACGTCATCGACGGTTCGCGGCGCGCCATGCGAGCGACGTACCAACGCGAGATGGACAGCATCGATTCCCACCTCGCCTTTCTCGCCTCGGTCGGTTCGGTGAGTCCCTACGTCGGTTTGTTTGGTACGGTGTGGGGAATCATGCACTCGTTCCGCGGGCTTTCCAACGTCGGCCAAGCGACCCTTGCCGCCGTCGCGCCAGGAATCGCCGAAGCCCTGGTAGCGACCGCGATCGGTCTGTTCGCGGCGATTCCCGCGGTCGTCGCCTACAACCGTTTCGCTCACGAGATCGACCGCCTCTCCTCGCGGTTCGAGTCGTTCATGGAAGAGTTTTCCAACATCCTGCAGCGGCAGATGAGGTAAGGCCATGCGCGCGCGTCGGCTGAAGAATGAAATCAACGTCGTACCGTACATCGACGTGATGCTCGTGCTGCTCGTCATCTTCATGGTAACGGCGCCACTGATGACCACGGCGAGCATCGACGTGCCGTCCGTCGGCAAAGCCGCGCGACCTCCGGCGGAGGCCTTGCAGGTCCTTGTCCGCGCCGATCAGACGTTGGCCTTGCTCAGTCCGGGCAAGGCCGAAGCACCGATGACGCGCAAGGAACTGGCGCTGGCGATCCGGAACGCCCAGCGCAAGAATCCGGAGCAGGCAGTCGTCATTGCCGGTGACCGAAACGTCAAATACCAGGCCGTGCTCGAAGTCATGGATGAGCTGCAGCAACAGCAGGTCAAACGCATCGGCCTGCTCGTACAACCCACGGCAAAATGATCCTCTGACTCGTGGAAGCCGTTGAACGCATCCTTCGGCCAACGCCCGACGATCCGGCAAAATGGCGCTCGCTGGCGCTGTCAACGAGTGTTCATGCGCTGCTGATTGGTGCGCTGTTCCTTGGCGTCCAGTGGAAGAGCAAGCCGCCGAGTTCAGTCGAAGTCGAAGTCTGGCGGGCCGCCCCGGCGCCGATCGTCAGCGCGCCGGAACCAACGCCCGATCCAGCTCCCGAGCCGCGACCCGAACCCAAGCCGACGGTCGTCCCGAAACCCGAGCGAACGCCGGAACCGGCCCCAGAGCCAAAACCGAGTCCGCGACCGCCCCCGGAGCCCAAGGTCGTCGCCAAACCCGAACCCAAGGCGGCGGTCAGGGAGCCTCCAAAACCGGAAACGAAAGCCGAAGCCAGACCGCCGGTGAAGCCGGACATTCCCTTGAAAGAAGATAAGAAGCCCAAGGAACCAGCGAAAAAGGACGAGTCGAAAGTCCGCGAACCGCCCAAGGAAGTCAAACCGAAAGAAGAGGTCCGGAAAGTTGAACCCGATCGGCGCCCCAACTTCGCCGAGGAACTGGCACGCGAACAGAAGCTGTTGCAGCAACAGAGGGCAGAGCAGAAAGCGGCCGAAGACCAGCGCGCTCGCGCCGAAGCCCGTGAGCGCCTGAATCGTCAGTTGCAGGCGGAACAGGCAACGGCAGCGGAAAACAAACGCGGGCTGGCCGAGTACATCGACAAGGTGCGTGCCAAGATACGGGGCAACATCACGCTCCCACCAGGGATCGTGGGCAATCCGCAAGCCGTTTTCGAAGTCACCCAGTTGCCGACCGGCGAAGTCCTTGAGGTCAAAGTCCGCGCATCGAGCGGTAATTCGGCGCTCGACGCCGCCGTCGAGCGCGCCATCCGCAAGTCGTCGCCGTTGCCGAAGCCGGCACAGCCAGAGCTCTTCTCGCGGCTGCTGAAGATTCCGTACAAGCCTTTCGAGGAGTGAACGATCGTGAACCTGCCGACCAGCGACGCCAAGGCGCATACCCCAGGGGATCACGCATCGTTACAAATTGTGCCCGGGCAGTAACGATATAATCGCGCCTTCTGTGCCGGATCGCCGCATGTTGCCCATTCCCCTTTTTCATCGCCTTGACGGTCTTCGTGTCTTGCTGCTCGGCGTCGCCCTGCTGTTGCAAGCGACCGCAAACGCCCAACTCACGATCGAAATCACCGGTGCCGGCGGCAATCGGATCCCGGTCGCGATAGCCGAATTTGGCGGCGAAGCCAGCGCGGCGAGGGTGGTCACTTCCGTTATTCGCGGCGATCTTGAACGCAGTGGCTTGTTCAAGATGGTCGACACCGCAGGCGTCGCGATCACCGAAGCCTCGGCGCCGTCGTTTGACGAATGGCGAAGCCGGGGAGCCGACGCACTGGCTGCCGGCAGCATCGGCGAAGGGGTTGATGGCCGGCGTGAGGCACGCTTCCGCCTCTACGATGTCACCAAAGCGACCACCTTGGCTGGCTCCGCTTTCGTCACCTCGAAGCCGATGCTTCGCGCCGCAGGCCACCGCGTCGCCGACATCATTTACGAGAGGCTGACCGGTGAGCCGGGGATTTTTTCGACCCGCGTCGCGTACGTGGTCAAGGTAAATTCTGGCCGCTACGAACTGCACATTGCTGACGCCGACGGACAGAACCAGCAAGTAGCGCTGATTTCGAAGGAACCGATCATTTCGCCCTCCTGGTCGCCCGACGGAACGCGCTTGGCGTACGTGTCCTTTGAGAACAAGAAACCAGTCGTCTATGTTCACTCTTTGGCCTCCGGCAAGCGCGTCGTCGTGGCCAACTTCAAGGGTTCGAACTCGGCGCCGGCCTGGGCCCCGGATGGCCGCAAACTGGCAGTCGTTCTCAGCAAGGACGGCGGCTCACAAATCTTCACCGTTAACGCCGATGGTTCCGGCGCACAACGACTGACCAACAGCAATGCGATCAACACCGAGCCGGCCTTCTCCCCGGACGGACAGCACGTCTACTTCACTTCCGATCAGGGTGGAAGCCCGCAGATTTACCGCATTTCAGCGAACGGCGGCGAGGCGCAGCGGGTGAGCTTCGAAGGCAGTTACAACGTCACGCCTCGCCTTTCACCCGACGGCAAGTCGATGGCCTTCGTCAGCCGGCGTGAAGGCAGCTTCCGCCTCAGCGTCATGGACCTGGCGAGCAAGCAGGTGCAAGTGCTGACCGACTCGCATAAGGATGAGTCGCCAACCTTTGCTCCGAACGGACGAATGATCCTGATCGCGACGGAGCAGGGAGGGCGCGGCGTACTGTCTGCGGTATCGATCGACGGCCGCATCAAACAGCGTCTCTCGGTTCCGGCGGGCGACGTCCGAGAACCGGCGTGGGGTCCCTTCAACAAGTAGCAGCCAACTGGTGCGGCATCGCCGCAGGAGAATGATAGTCATGAAGCAATTGGTGATTCCGGCGGTGCTCGTGCTTCTGCTGGCCGCTTGCGGTTCGACGCCCGATACGCCCGATGCGAGCGGTGGTGCTCCGGTCGAGACACGCGGTGGACCGGGTAGCGTCACCACCGTCACCACCGGAGGCGTCGAAGGCCGTGGCCTGCCGGCGATTCTTACCGACCCCAAGAGCATTCTGTCGAAGCGCAGCGTTTATTTTGACTTTGACAGCTACGAGGTCAAGGCCGAGTACAAAGATCTGGTTACCGCGCACGCCAAGTTCCTCAACGACAATCGGCAGTTCAAGATGCTGATTCAGGGCAACACCGACGAGCGCGGGAGCCGGGAATACAACCTGGCGCTCGGTCAGAAGCGGGCAGAGGCCGTCAAACGCATGCTCGCCTTGCTCGGCGTCCGCGAAGACCAGATTGAAGCGGTCAGCCTGGGCGAGGAGAAACCGAAAGATGAAGGACACAACGAAACCGCCTGGGCCCAGAATCGTCGCGGCGACATGCTCTATAGCGGCGAATTCTGAGGATGCCGGGAAGCGTTTGTCGCCGTCTGTGTTGGCGGCCATTGCCGCCAACGCTGGCATTGATCGCTGCCTTGATCGCGCCGGCAGCGTGCGCGGGCCTTTTTGACGACGAGGAGGCCCGTCGCCAGACCAAGGATCTGGCGATCAAGACCAACGAGCGGCTAGACACCTTGTCGCGCGGCCAGATCGAGCTGGCGAATCAGATTCAGGTCTTGCGCGAGGAAAACGCTCGCCTGCGTGGACAAGTCGAGACCTTGAACTACGAGCTGGAGTCGAGCCGGAAACGACAACAGGACTTCTACGTGGACCTCGACGGCCGCCTGCGCAAGATTGAGACTCCCGTTGTTGTCGCTCAGGAGGCCCGCCCGCCGGATGACCCGAAGGCCGTCTCCGGAGAACCGACCCGAAAGTCCGCCAGTGATCCCGCCGCCGAAACACGCGAGTACGAAGCGGCACTCAACCTGTTCCGCGCCAACAAGATCAAGGAAGCGGCTGCAGCCTTTGATGCCTTTACCAAGGCGCATACCGACAGCGCGCTGGCGCCGAGCGCCTACTACTGGCTCGGCAACGCCTACTACGCGCAACGGGACTGCCGACGGGCAATTGAGGCGCAACGCGTGGTCGTCGGCCGCTGGCCCGCGAGCCCCAAGGCACCCGAGGCCTTGCTTAACATTTCGACCTGCCAACTGGAACTTGGCGACGCCAAGGGTGCGAAGAGCACTCAAGAAGCCTTGATCAGCAAGTATCCCGATAGCACGGCGGCGAGCACGGCCAGACAGCGACTCAAGAAGTAGGCGCGTGCAGGTTCTCGATAACACGCCGGCGCTCAAGGTCAGCGAGATCTTTTTGTCCCTGCAAGGCGAGTCGTCACGTGTCGGCTTGCCAACAGTCTTTGTACGCCTGACCGGTTGCCCCTTGCGCTGTGTCTGGTGCGATACCCCCTACGCCTTTACTGGCGGGCAGTCCATGACTGTAGCGCAGGTCGTGTCGCAGGTGTCGGCTCACGGCGTAACGAACGTCTGCGTGACTGGTGGCGAGCCGCTGGCGCAAGCCGCCTGCCTGGCCTTGCTGAGTGGGCTCTGCGACGCCGGTCATTCGGTAGCGCTTGAGACCTCGGGCGCACTCGATATCGGCGCCGTCGATCCGCGCGTCGCCCGTGTCGTCGACCTTAAGCCGCCGGGTTCCGGGGAAACGCACAGAAACCATTGGCAGAACCTTTCCTACCTGACCCGTCTGGATGAAGTCAAGTTCGTCCTCGGAAGCCGCGCAGACTACGAATGGAGCCGCCAGATGATCACTGCTCACCAACTGGCCAGCGTGTGTTCACTGCTCTTTTCTCCGGTTCACGGCGTGCTCGATGACCGAACGCTTGCCGAGTGGATTCTTGCCGATCGGCTGCCCGTTCGCTTCCAGTTGCAGTTGCACAAGGTGCTTTGGGGTAACATTCCAGGCAGGTGAATTGCGGGAGAAGCGATTATGGAAGGTGAGAAACGGCGTCATCAACGCCTTGCCTTCGCCGGCGACGCGAAACTTGTAATGGGAGATCGCGAGTCGACTGTCGGCGTCCTCGACCTTTCGCTCAAAGGGGCGCTGATTCGTGCGGCTGCGCCGACGCCGATAGTAGTCGGCGGCGATTGCCTTCTGCAGCTACTGCTCGACGACAGTGGCGATCAGATTTGCATGCAGTGCACGATCGCCCATTCGGAAGGCGATCGCCTGGGCCTCGGCGTCGTCGCGATCGACGTCGATAGCATCACCCACCTGCGCCGACTGATCGAACTGAATCTGGCTGACGATGATCTCCTGCAACGCGAGCTCTCGGCGCTCGTCGCGCAGTAAGCGCCCCCCTCGGACTGAATACTGGAGACCTTCCCGGGATGACTCGCCACGGACGATGCTATTGCGGCGCAATTCAGTATCAACTCACGGGTGAACCGACGGCGGTTTCGGTTTGCCATTGCAGTGACTGCCGGCGAAGTGCGGGCGCACCGCTGGTGGCGTGGGCGATGTTTGAGGAAGCTTCGTTGACGCTGACCAAAGGAACTCCGAAAACGATCAACTCTTCTCGATCCGCTCTGCGCAGCTTTTGTGCGGACTGCGGTACGGGACTGTTTTACCGGAACGCCACCGTTCTTCCGGGGAAGGTAGACGTCCAGTCCGCGACACTCGACCATCCCGACGAACTCCCTCCGATGGTGCAGATTCAAACCGCGGAGCGGCTTGCCTGGATGAAGCGTCTGCACGAGCTTCCCGAGTTCGAAAGGTATCCCTCGTAGTTCTCGTGGTCAGACTCCCCCGGACGTTGATACGGGCAGTGGAACGTTTTTCCCGATAATTTTCGAGGCGATGCCCTCGATAAGTTGAGGTCAGGCCTGCCTGTTGAGAGAGACCCTGCCGGTGATTCACTTCCCGCCGTCCTCACCTTGCGCCGGTGAAACGCAACGGCGGCCTCAAGGTTAAGCGACTCATCGCCGCAACTTCAGGCTCCGACCACGCCGAACTCCTGGGTCTTGTATAAGATTCATGCGATTGTCCCGCCTGTCGGTCACCGCCAGGAAGCGGCTTACCTGATATACTCGTAAGTTTCGTTCGCGATCTTGCTTCCAGGAGACCCCAGTGCTGATCAGCTCTGCCCACGCCCAGACCGCCGCGGCTTCCGACCCGACCGGCGGATTCATGCAGTTGTTGCCCATCATTCTGATGTTCGTCGTTCTCTACTTCCTGATGATTCGGCCGCAGATGAAGCGCGCCAAAGAACACAAGGCGCTGATCGAGGCGCTGGCCAAGGGCGACGAGGTCGTCACCGGCGGCGGCATCGCCGGGCGCATCACGCGCGTCAGCGACAACTTCGTCGCGCTCGAGGTCGCCGAGGGCATCGAGATCCAGGTGCAGAAGCCGGCGGTCACCGTTCTCCTCCCGAAGGGCACGCTGAAAGCGCTCTAGCCGGGGTTCCGCCGCCGCACCCCGCGCCTCCTCTTTTGCCGACCCGTCGAGCCATGAACCGTTACCCGCTCTGGAAATACCTCGTCATCGCTATCGTCGTGCTGCTGGGACTGGTGTATACCCTGCCCAACTTTTTCGGCGAAGCGCCTGCGGTTCAGGTCTCGAGCGCCAAGGCAACGCTGAAGGTCGACGACAAGACCCGCGAACGTGTCGCCAGCGTCCTGCAAAGCGCCGGCATCGAAGACAGCGGCCTCTTCCTCGACAGTACCGGCGTCAAGGTTCGGCTGCGCAGCGCGGAGAGTCAGTTGCAGGCGAGAGACGTGCTCGAGAAGCAGTTCAACCCCGATCCGGCGGATCCGCACTACGTCGTCGCGTTGAATCTGCTCTCCAACTCGCCACGCTGGCTGACGAGCTTGCACGCCCTGCCGATGTATCTCGGTCTCGACTTGCGCGGCGGCGTCCACTTCCTCCTCCAGGTAGACATGAAGGGCGCGCTGACCAAGCGCCTTGACTCGATCGCCGCCGACTTGCGTACGCTGCTGCGCGACAAGAATGTTCGCCATGCAGGGATCACGCGCGAAGGCGAGCGCGTCGTCGTTCGCTTCCGTGATCCGCAGATCCGCAATGCAGCGCGAACCGCTCTCGAAGAGGGTCAGCCCGAACTGTTATTGGCCGAGCAAGGAGACGGCGACGATCTCAGACTGGTCGCCACCCTCAAACCGGCAGCGATCAAACGCATCCAGGAGTTCGCCGTCAGGCAGAACATGACGACCTTGAGCAACCGGATCAACGAACTCGGCGTCGCCGAGCCGGTGATCGCGCAGCAGGGTGTCGATCGCATCGTCGTCCAGTTGCCGGGCGTTCAGGATACAGCCAAGGCGAAGGATATTCTCGGCCGCACGGCGACGCTCGAAATCCGGATGGTCGACGAGACGCCGGGCGCGCTGGAGGCCGCACAGACGGGGCAACTTCCCTTCGGCAGCGAACTGTACGTCGAACGCGGCGGATTGCCGTTGCTGGTCAAGAAACAGGTCGTCCTGACCGGCGACCGCCTGACCGACGCGCAGCCCGGCTTCGACAATCAGACGCACGAACCGGCAGTGCATCTGACGCTCGATTCGACCGGCGCACGCATCTTCAAGGACGTCACCCGCGACAATGTCGGCAAACGGATGGCGATCGTGCTGATCGAAAAGGGCAAGGGCGAGGTGATCACGGCACCGGTCATCCGCACCGAGATTGGCGGCGGCCGAGTGCAGATCTCGGGTCGGATGAGCACCGTCGAGGCCAACGACACGGCACTGCTTCTGCGCGCCGGGTCGCTCGCAGCACCGATGGAGATCATCGAAGAGCGGGCCATCGGCCCCAGCCTGGGTGCCGAGAACATCCAGAAGGGATTTCATTCGACCCTGTGGGGCTTTGCCGCGATCGCCGCCTTCATGGTCGCCTACTATGTGCTTTTCGGCCTCGTTTCGGTCATCGCGCTGGCCGCCAACCTGCTGTTCCTGATTGCCTTGCTGTCGATGCTGCAAGCGACGCTGACTCTGCCCGGAATCGCCGCCATCGCGCTGACACTGGGCATGGCGATCGACGCCAACGTGCTGATCAACGAGCGGATTCGCGAAGAGCTACGTAACGGGTCGACGCCGCAGGCGGCGATCCATACCGGCTATGAACGCGCCTTCGGAACGATCCTCGACTCCAACGTGACGACGCTGATTGCCGGCGTCGCGTTGCTCGTGTTCGGCTCCGGTCCGGTGCGTGGGTTTGCCGTCGTCCATTGCCTCGGCATCCTGACGTCGCTGTTTTCCGCCGTCGTCGTCTCGCGGGCGATGATCAATCTTCTCTACGGCAGCCGGCGCAAGGTCGAATCGCTGGCGATCGGCCAAATCTGGAAGCCGGGCAACGCGGCCAGAGCGCAATAAGGAATCCCCGCCATGGAGTTCTTCCGCATTCGCAAGGACATTCCGTTCATGCGCCACGCGCTGACGTTCAATGTCATCTCGCTCGTCACCTTCCTCCTCGCCGTCTTCTTCCTCTTCAGCCGTGGCCTGCACCTGTCGGTCGAGTTTACCGGCGGCACGCTGATCGAACTCAACTACGCGCAGGCGGCTGCAGACCTCGAAAAGGTTCGCCTGGGGCTCGCCAAAGCGGGCTACACCGACGTTTCGGTCCAGAACTTCGGGACCAGCCATGACGTCCTGATCCGCCTGCCCCTCAAGGCCGAGCAGAGTACGACCAAGATCGGCGATGCGGTGATGGGCGTCTTGAGCACGGAGGCTCCCGGCGCGACGCTGCGACGCGTCGAGTTCGTCGGCCCACAAGTCGGCAAGGAACTCGCCGAAAACGGAGCGCTGGCCCTGCTGCTGGTCGTCATCGGCATCGTCGTCTACCTGGCGTTCCGCTTCGAGTGGCGCTTTTCGGTGTCGGCGATCGTCGCCAACCTGCACGACGTGATCATCATTCTCGGCTTTTTCGCCTTTTTCCAGTGGGAGTTCTCGCTCTCCGTGCTGGCGGCGGTGCTGGCGGTACTCGGTTACTCGGTGAACGAATCGGTCGTTGTCTTCGACCGCGTGCGCGAGACCTTCAAGAAGACGCGGGGATTGACGACGCCGCAAGTGCTCGACCATGCGATTACCAGCACGATCTCACGCACGATCATTACCCACGGTTCGACGCAGATGATGGTTCTCTCGATGTTGCTCTTCGGCGGCGAGACGCTTTACTACTTTGCGCTGGCGCTGACGATCGGCATCTGCTTCGGAATCTACTCGTCGGTTCTCGTCGCCAGCCCACTCGTCATGTGGCTCGGCGTCTCGCGCGAGCAGTTCGTCAAGCCCAAGCGACAAATCGAAGGCGCCAACCAGGACGGCGCCGTCATCTGAGCGCTTGCCTCAGCCAGGCGGGTCTATCCAGGACGGCAGGCGTACGTCAGGCTCCGGATTAGCTTGACACCTCATACGGCAAAAACGTGCTTGACGCGCAGTGACTTTGACTCTTCGAGAAGAGCCAATAGCCGGTCGACGTGCGGATGTTTTCCTGGATTGGCGAGCGCGTCGTCGACCTGCTCCGCATAGAGCTCGAGTCCCTTACGTGCTGCTTCCGGCGTAATCAAGCCGTAGGTTTGGGCGAGGTGGTTATAGACGGCGAGCGAACCCTGACTCCCCGATCGGTTTTCGACCACCGCCAGCTCGTTACCGGCAGCGTCAAAGAGCCGGATGGCCGCAAGATGCGAAATACCGGGCAGTTTCTTCAGGTTCTCGGCGAACTGCGCCACCCCGACTATCCTTTTCGATTCATCCAAAGGCCCGCCAAAACGCCGAGTACGCCGCCCGTGAGGGTGATCGTCATCGCCGGTCCCCATGGAGCTTGCTCGGGCCCGATGATCGACGCCCAAACCGCGGTCGCCAGGCCGCCGCCCAGCAACCCGAAAACGGCGCCAAGAAAGGCGCCGCGCGTCAGCGCACCTCGCCGACCGTCCTCGCCACAACAATACGGGCAGTACTGCGACGTCGGTGGAAGCGCCCGCTCACAGCTTGGACAAACAATCATAGCCGGCTCTGTGGGCGTCTCGCCCTCTGTCTGCGGCAAGTCGTGCGGAAGACGAGGGTCGCGCATCAAATCCTCCGTGCCAGAACGGCGGCCATGCCCGTGTAGGTTGACGGGCTAAGTGCGAGTAGTTCCGCTTTTGCGGTTTCGGGAATGTCGAGCGACGAGACAAACTGCCGCATCACCTCACGTGTAATGCGCTGGCCGCGAGTCAGCGCCTTCAGCTTCTCATAGGGATCGGCCACGCCATGACGCCGCATGACCGTCTGCACCGGCTCGGCCAGCAGTTCCCAGTTGGCGTCGAGATCAGCACGCAGGCGATCCGCATCGGCTTCGAGTTTGTCTAGACCACGGAGGAGCGAATCGTATGCCAGAAAGGAGTAGCCGAGTGCTGGACCCATGTTGCGCAGCGCGGTCGAATCGGTCAAGTCCCGCTGCCAGCGCGAAACCGGCAGTTTCTCCGCCAGATGCCGCAGCAGCGCGTTGGCCAAACCGAGGTTACCTTCGGAGTTCTCGAAGTCGATCGGGTTGACCTTGTGCGGCATGGTCGACGAGCCCACTTCGCCGGCCTTGACCTTCTGCCGGAAGAAACCAAGCGAAATGTAGCCCCAAACGTCCCGGTTAAGATCAACAAGGATCGAGTTGGTCCGGGCAAAGGCGTCAAACAGCTCTGCCAGCGTGTCGTGAGGCTCGATCTGTATCGTGTACGGGTTGAACTCCAGGCCGAGGGACTCGACGAAACGTCTCGCCAGCGCTTCCCAGTCGTAATCGGGGTAAGCCGCAAGGTGCGCGTTGTAGTTACCGACGGCACCGTTGATCTTTCCCCGCAACTGGACCGCGGCAAGGGTCGACCGTGCGCAATCCAGTCGATAAACGAAATTCGCTAGTTCCTTGCCCAAGGTCGTCGGCGTCGCCGGCTGACCATGAGTACGTGCCATCATTGGCAGCTCGGCAAGCTCATGCGCCAGCCGCCGCAAACGCTCGATCACCCGATCGAGCGCCGGCAACAGTACTTGGTCGCGCCCCGCCTGCAGCATGCGCGCGTGGGCGATATTGTTGATGTCTTCCGACGTGCAGGCAAAATGGATGAACTCGGCGCTGCGCGCGACCTCCGGATTGCCACCCAGACGCTGCTTGATCCAGTATTCGAGCGCTTTGACGTCGTGGTTGGTGGTCGCTTCGATGGCTTTGACTTCACCGGCCTCGCGCTCGCCAAAGTCGGCCACGAGCTGCTCGAGCTCGTTGAGGGTGGTAACTGAAAACGGCGGAATCTCGCGAAAGTAGGGTTCGGCAGCGAGCGACTTGAGCCATTCAAGTTCCACCTGCAGGCGATAGCGGATCAGTGCGCACTCCGAGAAATGCGGCCGCAAGGCGTCGAGCCTGGAAGCGTAACGCCCGTCGAGCGGACACAGAGCAAGCAAAGCGGACACCATTGAAGAATCCTTGGTACATCGGCAAACGAGTCGGCTATTGTACCGGTCCGCGAGATCGCGCCGTAGACGTTGGGAACGCGATGCTATAATTTCGCCAGCAGTCACTTCAAGCAAAAAGCATATGAAGCTTATCGGATCATTGACCAGCCCATACGTCCGCAAGGTGCGCGTCGTCCTGGCCGAGAAGAAGATCGATTACGACTTTGAAGTCGACTCGCCGTGGCTCACTGAGAACAAGGTGTCCGACGTCAATCCGCTAGGCAAGATTCCGGTGCTCGTCCTCGACGACAACACGGTCCTTTTTGATTCGCGGGTGATCGTCGAGTATCTCGACAACGTCGCCCCGAACAACAAACTGATGCCAGCACCAAACCGCGAACGTAGTGAGGTAAGGCGCTGGGAGGCCGTGGCCGACGGCGTTTGCGACGCCGCCGCGTTGGTTTTCCTGGAAAAGAAGCGTCCACCGGGACAACAGAGCGCCGACTGGATCGCACGCCAGGAAGACAAGATCGTTCGCAGCGTGCGCTTCATGGCCGATGAGCTCGGCGAGGGCGTATGGTGCATGGGCACCCATTTTTCCCTGGCCGATATCGCAACCGGCTGCGCTCTCGGTTACCTGCTTTTTCGTTTTCCAGAAATCGACTGGCAGGCCAGACATCCGAACTTGGCCCGACTTTACGACAAACTGATACGCCGGGCGGCTTTTTCCGAAACCGTACCGCGGCTCTGAACAACGGGCGCGGAGCGTCCTGACAGCACGCCTCGCGACAGAAACTAGCTTCCTTGTTTGCCGCCGACGGGGCTGGCTGGCTGCTTCAGAGCGCCTGGGTCGAGCGATTCGCCGCCCACCTCGATCGCGTCAGTTCTGCCGTCCTCCTGCAGTAGCGATTCCTCCGCCCGCTTGTTGAGTACAACAATGCTGATCCGGCGATTCACCGAGCTTAGCGGGTCGTTCTTGTCAAACAGTACGGTCGAGGCGAGGCCCACGACTCGCAACACCTTGTGTTCGTCCATACCGCCAGCGATCAGCTCCCGCCGTGAGGCATTGGCACGATTGGCGGAGAGTTCCCAGTTCGAAAAACCCTTGTCGCCTCCACTGTACTGCGTTGCGTCGGTATGACCCGAAAGGCTCACCTTGTTCGAAACGGCGTTGAGCGCCTTGCCGATCTCGCGCAGAATGGTCTTTGTGTAGGACTTGAGATCCGCGCTGCTGCTGTCGAACATTGGGCGGTTTTGTTCGTCGACGATCTGAATGCGTAGTCCTTCGCTCGTAATGTCGATCAGTAACTGATTCTTGAACTGCTTGAGCGCTGGATTGCTTTCGATCAACTTTTCGATGTTCTCCTTGAGTTGGCCGAGAACGGCTTGCTCCTGTTCTTCAAACTCGCGGCGAGCTTGCTCGGCGTTCGCTTCCTTGAGATTGATCGTCTTGCTCTTGGCTTCGACGTCGCCGCTTTTCACCTGACCGGCGCGGCGCGTGAGATCCTTGCCGCCGCCCTTAAGGACGCTGGAGCTGTCGCCGGTTCCCGAGCCACCTTGTGAGGCGATCTTCAATGGATTCTGAAAATAATCGGCGATTCCTTTCAGGTCGCCGCTGGCTGTCGACCCGAGCAGCCACATGAGAAGGAAAAACGCCATCATCGCGGTAACGAAATCAGCATAGGCGATCTTCCACGCGCCGCCATGGTGACCGCCACTGACCTTCTTGATCCGCTTGATGACTATCGGGCGGACGTCTTCCATCCTTGCTCCTTCTCAGCCACAACCACCTGGCGTTACTTGCCCTTGCGCGCCTTGAGTTCTTCTTCGAGTTCGCGAAAGCTCGGGCGTACTCCCGAAACCAGGGTCTTACGGCCAAACTCGACGGCAACCTGCGGCGCGTAACCCGACATCGACGCCAGCAAAACGACCTTGATCACCTGATAGATCTTTGATCCGTCTTGTGCCTTCTGTTCCAGCAGGCTCGCCAACGGGGACACAAAGCCATAGGCAATCAGGATACCGAGGAAGGTGCCAACCAGCGCGCCGCCGATCATCTTTCCGAGTACTGCCGGCGGCTCGCCGACGGAACCCATGACGTTGACCACGCCCATGACGGCGACCACGATACCGAACGCTGGCACCGCATCACCTACTTTTGACATCACGTGCCCGGGAGTTTCCACCTCGTGATGATGCGTTTCCATCTCGATGTCCATCAGGTTCTCGATTTCGAGCGCGTTGAGGTTTCCTCCGACCATCATTCGCAGATAGTCGGTGATGAACTCCATCACGTGATGGTCATTGGCCAGGACGGGGTACTTGCTGAAGATTGGGCTGTCGTGCGGGTTTTCGACGTCGTTTTCGATCGACATCAACCCCTCCTTGCGTACCTTGCTGAGCACCTCAAACAGCATGGCCAGCAAATCGACGTAAAGTGCTTTGGTGAACTTTGAGCCCTTGAATATCCCCGGCAAGGCACCGACCGTCGATTTGATGATTTTGAGGTCGTTGGAAGCGACAAAGCCACCGATCGTCAGGCCGACAATAGCGACGTACTCGAGCGGCACCCACAAAGCGGCCAGACTGCCGTGTACGGCGTAAGTCCCGAGCGCTGAGGCGAGAATGATGACATAACCAACAATCAAAAACATCCGCTTCCCCTTGTCATTTCACAGCGGGCAGACCCTAACGCTAATAGAGGATAAATGTCCCGCATTGTAGCGTCATCGCCGACTACCGACACACGCTACTTGCCTTGCGCAAGGCCCCCAGGATGCTTCCCGCGCCAGCTGGATCATAGATAAACTAGCGGCTTGGTCAATTGCGAGACGAAGGCTTGCCGCCCGTGAACTATTGCAGCCATTGCGGCAGCACCGTTTGTCTCCAGATCCCCGAAGGCGACAACCTCCCCCGGCATGTCTGCGCTGCCTGCGGCGCCATTCACTACCTGAACCCGAAGCTGGTGGTTGGCTGCATCGTCGAAGCGGGCGAGACGATTCTTCTCTGCCGGCGATCGATCGCGCCACGCGCCGGCTACTGGACCTTACCTGCGGGCTTCATGGAGAACGGTGAGTCGACCGCCGACGCTGCAAGGCGAGAAACGAGCGAAGAAGCCTGCGCACAAATCGACCTCCGACAACCCTACGCGATGATCAGCGTTCCCCACATCAATCAGGTTCACCTCTTCTATCGCGCCGGCCTGGTCGACGGTCACTTCGCCGCCGGATGGGAGACGCTTGAGGCGAAACTCTTTGCCGAAGCCGACGTTCCCTGGCCGGAAATCGCGTTTCTCAGCGTCACGCGCTGCCTGCAAGCCTACTTTGCCGATCGCAAGCGGGGTTACTTCCGCTTTCATGAAGAGGAGATCCGTCGACCGCTCGGCCACTCGACTCTCGCTGCCCGAGCGCCGTAATGATCGCCATCGAGGGAGCTTTCGAGTAGTCGTCAGTAGTCGCCACTGGTCCACAAACCGTTGGCGAGACCGGTGGAACCTTGTCAAACGCTAGTCTGCCGATATGCCGGTGCGTCAATTGGTCACTTGGCGATCCGCGTCGAGCGCGAATTCGACGGGCAGCAGTAGCCGAAGCTCTTTGCCCTTCAATCCGTCGGGCAATCGAGTGACCGCCGATGCCTTGCCGATCATGGCGAGCGCCTCGTCGTCAAGAATTGGTCGTCCACTTGAGCGAACCAGCGAAACCTCGGGTTGGCTGCGCAGGGGAACGAGGTTTATCGCCACTTCGACGGTTCCTTCCCAGCCGGCCTCGCGGGCAAGTGGCGGGTATCGCTTGTAACGACGAGCGTTGACGGCGAGGCCTAGCCGATACTGGCGCAGGTCGTCGGCATTCGCAGGCTGCGAACTGCCGCTCGTCGACGACGGGCTTGCCGGGAGCGACTCGGCTGCATTCGCCACCGCAGTCGCCCCTGTTGAAGAAAGCTCGGCCACGTGCGACACGCCGGCGCCAGTTGCCACGGCGGATCCAGCGGCAACCGGTCGTCCAGGCGACGCCCAGTGGGTTTGCGACCACGAACGGACAGGCGGCGGAACCGGCGACGTTCGATCCGCCGTACGCGGCTTTGCTGAAGCTAGCGGCGCCGACGACACCGCCGCTGCCACGGGAAGTTTCCCCGGTGTCGCGAGCAGGGCCTGCAAGACGCCGCGGTCGGCGCCCACCAGCGGCGGCTTGACGCGCGGTGGTAGCGCCGCCAGCAGGAGAAAACCGTGGAGTGCGATCGACAGCCATAGCACGCGAATCAGACGCCTGCGCTGTGGATCATAGTCCATCGACACAGCCGCAGATCTCGGTGTTTCGCACGCGTGCTTACCGCGATCTGTCGCGACCTATAGCGACCGCCTTGTCTCGTCTTCAACCATTTTCTTACGGAAGAATGAGGCGAAACCGAACGCAATCAAGATGACCACGACAATCACCACCAGACTGAAGAGTCCGAAGTCGCTGGACAACAGAAGCTCCCACGCCATTTGCTGCCTCCTTGCTGAAAAGTCATCGACCGCCAACGTTCATCGAAACCGGCATCCACGCCAAGGACCGCTCATTGCCCACGAGCCATTCACCCACCACACGCCACTCGTGCTGCTCGTCTTCCAGACTTACGCGCCAGCGCCCCTCCGGCAAGGGCGACACAGCCCCCTCATAGACCCTTCCTTCCTGGTGCTGGAGAACCAGCTTTTGGTCAAATCCCGACCGCGTCGGATGCGACACCGATAGCCAGAGTACCTGCGGTAAAGGAGCCGATTCCTCAAGAATCAACCGTGCGCGAAGCTCTCGACCCCCAGGAGACAATTCAAAGTTCACGCCGACACCCAACTCACTCGCTCTCTGTTCCCGATCGCTCCGTCGATTGACTGCCAGTCCCTGCTTGTAATAGTCGTCGTCGACGAGTCCGTCGTTCGTGGTGATCGCCAGGTAAGTCGTCACCGCGCCGGCAACGACGACCGCCATCGGTCCGGCCATCAGCAACCAGGGCCACGGTTCGCGATACCACGGACCCCTTGCCGGCTCACGCTTCATGGAAGGTAAAAACTCGTCTTTTCGCGGACGGCAATCGACTCGCGGTCCTCCGCCATGACGTGGAAGAAAATCGGATTCGATCCCTTCTTACCGTTTTCAGGAGCAGCACGCGCGGCAAGCGTGACGGTCCGTGACGATGCGGCGGGCACCTCGATACTGCGGGCTCCGGCGATTTCGACCCCTTCCAGGCCGCTGACGGTAAGCAAGTAGCGATGGGCCAAGTCGTCGGTATTCGAAACGTGCAGGCTGTAGACGTTTTCGATCCGACCGTCGTCAACTTCTCGTGACAGCGTCGACCGGTCACGTAGCACATCAACTTTCAGCGGCACGCGCTGCGCCAGACTCCACGCCGTCGCGGCGATGATCGCCAACAGAATCGCCGTGTAAACGAGCGTCCGGAAGCGAAGCAGGTGCGACAGGATCTCCCGCGTGCTGTAATGCCTGTCCAGCGCGTTCTCGGTCGAATAGCGGATCAGCCCACGCGGCGAGCCGACTTTGTCCATCACTTGGTCGCAGGCATCAATACACGCCGCACAAGCGATGCACTCGAGCTGCAAGCCATTGCGGATATCGATGCCGGTTGGGCAGACCTGAACGCAGATGCTGCAATCGACGCAGTCACCGAGTGCCTGTCCCTTGGCCGCTGCGGCCTTGCGGCGCGCTCCTCGCGGCTCACCGCGCTCCGGATCATAGCTAATAATCAGCGTATCCGGGTCGAACATCACACTCTGAAAGCGGGCATACGGGCACATGTATTTGCACACCTGCTCGCGCATGAAGCCTGCCATCAGGTACAAAAAAGCGGCGTAGAAGAAGATCCAGAAAGTTTCCCATGGGCCCAGGTTGAAGGCGATCAACTCCCTGAGCAGCTCTCGGATTGGCGTGAAGTACCCGACAAACGTGATTCCTGTCCATACGGCAATAAGCAGCCATAGCGTGTGCTTCAACAGCTTGCGCTGGAACTTGCGCGCGTCCATGGGCTGCGCGTCAAGCTTCATTCGCACCGCGCGATCGCCCTCGATCTTGCGCTCGATCCACATCAGAATTTCGGTATACACCGTCTGAGGACAAGCGTAGCCACAAAACAGGCGGCCACCGACCGCAGTCACCAGAAACAGGCCATATGCCGAGATAACCAGCAGCACCGCCAGATAGATCACGTCTTGCGGCCAAAAAATGAGGCCAAAGATATAGAACTTGCGGTCGACGAGATGGAACAGCACGGCTTGTCGATCACCCCACTCGACCCAGCACAGACCATAGTAGAGCGCCTGAGTGAAGAACACCATGGCCCAGCGCCACGAATTGAACGTCCCCTTGACGCTTCGGGCATAAACCGTCCGGTGTTTTTCATACAGACTGTCAGTATCAACTGTTACAACCTTGGCCTTGCTGCTGGCCGCATTGCTCATGATTTTCGCTCCGATCGGCGTCCCTCTTTCACCCGGCGCTAATATACCGTGCCGCCGCAGTCCGGATATTGATCTGTATCAGGAGCCGGTTCGACGGCCTTGGGCGAGAAAACAGACCCTCCGGGATGAGACACCGTCTACCGACTGGACATCGGGAAGGGCTGCGACGTCCATAAATGGAAACGGAGCGGCGAAGAAGGCCGCTCCGTCGACACGTGACGCTTACCGCTTACTTCTTGTCGCCGCCGGTTCCCAGGCTGATGACGTATGCGGCAAGCACATGTACCTTGGCGTCACCGATAAAGTCCTTCCATGCCGGCATCTGGTTCGTCCGCCCCTTGGTGATCGTCTCCACGATCACCGCCTCCGAATTACCGTAAAGCCAGACCTTGTCGGTCAGATTGGGCGCGCCGACAGCCGCCATCCCTTTCGCATCAGGCCCGTGACACCCCGAACAACCCGCGCTGTTGAAGGCTTCCTGGCCCTTGGTGACGCGCACCGAGTCGGCGGCTAGCCCAGACAACGAACGGACGTAGCCCGCCAAGTCCTTGATCGTGTCCGCCCCCAGCTGGGTGTGTGGCGGCATCACTCCCATCCGGCCATTGCTGATGGTTTCGACGATCGCCTCCGGCGCTCCACCCCACTGCCAGTCGCTATCCGTCAGGTTTGGAAATCCTTTTGACCCCCGCCCGTCGGCACCGTGACACTGAACACAGTACGTCAGGTATAGCCGCTTACCGGTTTCCATCGCCTCCTTGTCGGCAGCGAGCGCCTGCAGATCCATCTTCTGGTACTTCGCAAACAAAGGACTGGCTTGCTCATCGGCCTTGGCGACTTCCTTGCTGTATTGGCTGTTCGCACACCCCGGCTCGGCCTGCGAGCACCAGCCAAGCACTCCCCGGAAGCTGCCAAACATCGGATACAGCACACCGTAAGCGAGACCGAACAAGATCGTGATGTAGAACAACCACATCCACCACTTCGGAAGCGGATTATTGAATTCCTCGAGATCGTCGTCCCAGACGTGTCCCGTCGTGTCGACCTTGGCTCCCGGTGGCGGAATCTTTTGCGTCCACAGCAGGACAGCGCAGCCAACGATGCTCGCCAAGGCCAACAGGATGACGTACCAGTTCCAGAACTGATTGATGAAATCGCTCATGATGCATTCCTTTGTCCGTTACCGCCGAGACCGAGTTCGGCCCGATCCGCCGCTTCATCCGAAAACGGCAGCATCGCAGCCTCGTCGAAGCGTTTTCTGTTCGCCTTGATACCGTAAGCCCACCACACCACACCGAGGAAAGTGAGCAAGGAGACAACCGTGACGATCGATCGCAGGTCGTTGATGTCCATGGCGTCTCCTCCTCTACTTGGCGCCCTTGAGTTCGAGCCCGAGCCCCTGCAAGTAGGCAACCAGCGCATCGAGTTCGCTCTTACCCTCGAGCTGCTTACGGGCTCCGGAAATCTCCTCGTCGGTATAGGGAACGCCCACCACGCGTAACGCCTTCATCTTGCTTTCGATGCTGTTCGCGTCAGCCGGAGCCTTCTCCAGGAAAGCAAACGCCGGCATGTTCGACTCGGGAACGACGTCACGCGGATTGATCAGATGCGCGCGATGCCATTCGTCCGAATAACGGCCGCCAACGCGATGCAGATCAGGACCGATCCGCTTCGAACCCCACTGGAAGGGATGGTCATAGACGAATTCACCAGCGACCGAGTAATGCCCGTAACGCTCGGTCTCGGCGCGGAACGGCCGAATCATCTGCGAGTGGCAGAGAAAGCAGCCCTCGCGGATGTACACGTCGCGCCCTGTCAGGCGCAGCGGGTCGTACGGCTTCAAACCCTTTACCGGCTCGGTCGTCGACTTCTGGAAAAAGAGGGGAAGGATTTCCACCAGACCGCCAACGCTGACCACGAGTATCGTGATCAGGATCATCAGCCCAACCTTGCGTTCGATCGAGTCTTGCGTGATCTTCATTTCAATTCCTTCCCTCAGGCGTGCTGGGCGGCCGGTTGCGGGACGGCGGCATCATCGACGACGCGTCCACCGGACATCGTCTTCACCATGTTGTAGGCCATGATGAACATGCCCACGAGGAAGAGCAAACCGCCGACAAAGCGGATCGCCCAGAACGGATACGAAGCCTTGACCGATTCAACGAAGCTGTAGGTCAGCGTACCATCGGCGTTGACCGCCCGCCACATCAACCCCTGCATGACCCCGGCAATCCACATCGACGCGATGTAGAGGACGACGCCGATCGTTGCCACCCAGAAATGGACGGTCATCAGCTTGACGCTGGCCATCTCGCTCTTGCCGAACATGCGCGGCAACAAGTAATAGATCGACCCGATCGAAATCATTGCCACCCAGCCAAGCGCTCCGGAATGAACGTGGCCTACCGTCCAGTCGGTGTAATGCGAGAGCGCGTTGACCGTCTTGATCGACATCATCGGCCCCTCGAAGGTCGACATGCCGTAGAACGACAGCGAGGTGATCAGGAACTTGAGGATCGGATCGTCACGCAGCTTGTGCCATGCACCGGACAGCGTCATCACGCCATTGATCATGCCGCCCCACGACGGTGCGAGCAGGATCAGCGAGAACACCATCCCCAGGGACTGCGCCCAGTCCGGAAGCGCCGTAAAGTGCAGATGGTGCGGACCCGCCCACATGTAGGTGAAAATCAGCGCCCAGAAATGCACCACCGACAGCCGATACGAATACACCGGCCGACCGGCCTGCTTCGGAACGAAGTAATACATCATGCCGAGGAAGCCCGCGGTCAGGAAGAAACCGACCGCGTTGTGGCCGTACCACCATTGAATCATCGCATCCTGGACACCGGCGTAAGCCGAATAGGACTTGGTGAGCGTCACCGGAATCTCGACGCTATTGATGACGTGAAGCAAGGCGACGGTGAGGATGAAGCCGCCATAAAACCAGTTGGCGACGTAAATGTGGGAGACCTTTCGTTTGGCAAGGGTACCGAAAAAAACGACGGCGTACGCCACCCACACCAGCGTTATCAGGATGTCGATCGGCCACTCGAGTTCGGCATATTCTTTCCCCGACGTCATCCCCAGTGGCAAGGTGATGGCAGCGAGGACGATCACCGCCTGCCATCCCCAGAAAGTGAACGCGGCCAAGCCATCGGAAAACAGGCGGACATGACAGGTGCGTTGGACGACGTAATACGACGTTGCGAACAGCGCGCAGCCGCCGAACGCGAAGATGACGGCGTTGGTGTGCAGCGGCCGCAAGCGGCCAAAGTGGAGGAAACCCAGATTGAGCTCCGGCCATACGAGTTGCGCCGCGATGATGACGCCGACCAGCATCCCGACAATCCCCCAGATGACGGTCATCACCGTGAACTGCCGTACGACCTTGTAGTTATAGGTTGACTGAGTTACCGACATGGACTCACCTCGTTGTTGTTCATGACTGCGGCGCCGGCCGCTCGGAACGCCCCTGCTACACGCACTGGCATCAGGGATACTATTCTACCTCGAAAGCCCCCTCTTGACCTGCGTCAAGTCGATGGATGACCGTTCTCCGGCCAGCCACACAAAAAAATGGGTGCGTCGAAACGCACCCGAACCCCAACAGAGAAACGTCGCGTCGTGCGAACAACGCTCGCCCAAAGGGCGCCGCACCTAACCGATGACGAATTATTCCAGGTTCCAGGAGGCGCGACTTGACCTGCGTCAAGTGGAATCGAGAGCGCGTGATCCTTTCGAACTTACTCTCCAGAAGCTGACGAAGCACGGGTCTGCGTTGAGCTTTGCGAGGCCGAAGGGGCCTCCGGTCCCCGATCGTCGTCCATCAGAACGCGGTAGGCCGGACCCTCAAGATCGTCGAACTGACCGCTGCGTAGCGACCACCAAAAAGCCAGGCCGATCAGCAAGACCAAGGCGACGGAAAGCGGGATCAGCAGATAAAGGATTTCCATCGTACCTTTCACCCGTCGTCAATCCGCTGCAGGCGTAACGAGTTGGCCACAACGAACAGCGAACTCGCCGACATGCCGACCCCCGCCATCCAGGGCGTAACGTAACTGGCCATCGCCAGCGGCAACGCGATCAGATTGTAGGCGAAGGACCAGTAGAGGTTCTGGCGCAGGATCCGCAAGGTCTTGTCGGCCACCGCGAGTCCCCGTCGCAGCGAATCCAGCGTCTCGGAGAGCAGCACCAGGTCCGCCTGGGAATGCGCCAGCTGCGACCCGCCTCCCATCGCCACCGAAACCTGGGCCTGCGCCAGGAGCGGCGCATCGTTGACGCCGTCCCCGACCGCGGCGACGATCGCGCCATCCGCCTGCAGCCGGTGGACGTAGTCCCGCTTGGCCTGTGGCGAAGCCGCCGCTATCACGTTGGGGATTCCCAGCGCTACCGCCACTCGACGCGCTGCCGGCTCGGAGTCGCCGGTCAGTAGCGCCATGGGTCGCCCGCTGGCAACAACAGCGGCGATCAGGGCCGCTGCCTGTGGTCGGATCTCGTCGCCCAGCCGAAAAACCGCCAACCAGTCATTTTCGTCGGCGAGCGCGACGACGGTGTCACCCGAAGCCCGCGCGCTCTCCACCGCCAGTGGCAACTCCCGTCCGGTCAAGGTCGCAACAAAATCGGGGCGGCCGAGGCGAAGACGGCGACCCTGATGAAGGCCGCTGATCCCTTGCCCAGGTTCGCTGATTACCGTCTCAACGACCCGCAGCTCGCTGCGCGTGCTTGCCTCGCGCAAGGCAGTTGCGATGGGGTGTTCCGACGACTGTTCGAGCGCCGCGGCGAGCGCCACGCAATCGTCCTCGCCGAGTTGACCGAGTGCCTCGACCGACAGTAGTCGCATGTTCCCGCTGGTCAGCGTACCGGTCTTGTCAAAAACAAAATGCGTTGCACGAGCGAGCGTCTCGACCGCGTGTCCGCGCGTGACCAACAGACCCACTCTGGCCATAACGCCGCTGGCCACGGTCAGTGCGACCGGAGTCGCCAGGGACAAGGCGCAAGGACAGGTAACGACAAGGACGGACACCGTCACCCACAGCGCCTGCTGCGGGTCGACCCACCACCAGGCCAGCCCGGTGAACGTGGCCAACACGAGCAGAACGAAAATAAAACGACTCGCGATGCGGTCGGCGACCTCGACAAGGCGCGGCTTGTCGACGGCTGCTCGTTCCATCAGACGGAGGATGGCTGACAATCGAGTCGCTTCGCCAACTTCGGTCACCTCGATCCAGAGAGGGCTTACGACGTTCAACGATCCCCCCGTGACCGTGGCACCTCGGCCCTTGCGAACTGGAGCGCTCTCCCCCGTCAGCAGCGCTTCGTTGGCGCTGCTCTCACCCTCGACAACACGCCCGTCGGCTGGAATGACTTCCCCCGCACGAACGAGAACGACGTCACCCGGACGCAGATCGGCGGCCATCACCGATTCCAGCTCGCGACCCGCGGGATAATCGCGGCAACGAGCCGCTGCTGCGGGCGCCAGTTTGGCCAGCGCTTCGGTCACGCTCACGGCGCGCTGGCGTGCCGTCATTTCGAGATAACGACCGCCGAGCAGGAAGAAGACGAACATCGTCACCGAATCGAAATACACCTCGCCACTTGCGGTCAGCGTTGCCCACACACTCGCCACGAACGCGGAGCCGATACCGAGCGCCACCGGCACGTCCATACCCAAGCGGCGCAAGCGCAGATCACGCCAAGCGTTAACAAAGAACGGTGCAGCCGAGTAGCCGATTACCGGCAGCGTCAGCACGAGACTGGCCCAGCGCATCAGCTGTTCGATGTCGGCGCTCATCTCGCCGGCTTCCGCCAGATAGACGGGTACCGCGTACATCATCACCTGCATCATGCCGAATCCGGCGACGAACACCCGCCACAAGGCACGACGCCGTTCCCGTCGCGCCAGATCTTCGCTACGTGCGGCATCATAGGGGTGGGCGCGATAGCCAATCGCGGCGATCGCTCTCAGGATCTCCGAGAGCTGGATGCGCCGCTCGTCCCATCGCACGCGGGCTCGCCGCGTCGCATAGTTGATGTCGACCGCGGTGACACCGTCGAGTCGAGACAGCTGCTGCTCATTGAGCCAGATACACGCCGAACAGGTGATTCCTTCCAGAATCAGCGCCGCTTCCCGCTCGCTGCTTCTCTCGTCGTCGTCGAGCTGACGGACGAAGCCTTTTTGAAACGCCGGATGGTCGTACAGCTTCAGGTCCACCACGGTCGCCGGCAAGGCGCCAGTCGGGGCGTCCGGCAGCGCGTCGCGATTCCGGTAATAGGCGTCGAGGCCGTTGTCGACGATCGCCTGGGCAATCGCCTGACAACCCGGACAGCACATTTTTCGCGGCTGCCCGTCGATAGCCAGCGTGAAGTCAACGCCCGTCGCGACCGGTTGACCACAATGGTAGCAATTGTCGACACTGTTCACGGTGAGTCGCCGCCACGACGCGGGGTTGTCCCCTCGAAACGGGTTGAGCCCTGCGGTGGCCGTCTGCCCGTTCCAACCGCCGGTGGGCCCACCAAGGGTCCGGTCGTCTGCGCCCGAGGGAACTGAAGCCGGCTATAATCGCACGATTTGCCTGTCCGCTCCAGCATCCGATGCTCGTTTTCCGCGGTTATTCCTTGCCATCACACGGTGCCACGGTCCTCACCATTGGCAACTTCGACGGCGTGCATCAAGGACATCGTGCCTTGCTGCGACGATTGACGGCGGCAGCGGCAGACGTCGGGCTTCCGGCAACCGTCCTCACCTTCGAACCCCATCCCCGCGAGTTTTTTGCGCCTGACGCCGCCCCGGCGCGTCTGACCACGCTACGCGAGAAACTCGAACTGCTCGCCGACGACGGCGTCGACAGGGTTTGCGTCTGCCACTTCAACCGTCGCTTTGCGGCCCTCAGCGCCGCGGATTTTGTCGATGACGTCTTAGTGGCATCGTTGCGTGTCAACCATCTGATTGTCGGGGATGACTTTCGCTTTGGCGCCGGACGCGCCGGGGATTTCGCCTGCTTGTCGGCGGCTGCCCGCCGCCACGGATTTCGGATCGAAGCGATGGACAGCATCAGTGTCGATGGCGAGCGCGTCTCCAGCTCGGCCGTGCGCGATGCCTTGCAAGCCGGTAAGCTCGATTACGCGGCGCAATTGCTGGGCCGCCCATACGCCATCGACGGACGGGTCGTTCGGGGAGCTCAGCTCGGCCGGCAGCTCGGCTTCGCCACTGCCAACATTCGCATCAAGCACGAACGGCCCCCGTTGCACGGCGTGTTTGCGGTCGAGGTCAAGGGGCTTGCCGGCGGACCCCATGTCGGCGTTGCCAATCTCGGCGTGCGTCCAACCGCGCACCTCGTACCACGCCCCCTGCTCGAGGTACACTTGCTCAACTTCGCCGCCGAGATCTATGGCGCTCATCTCAGCGTCCGCTTTCTGCACAAGTTGCGCGACGAGATCAAGTTTCCGAGTCTCGACGCCCTCAAGACACAAATCGCCTACGACGTTGCCGCTGCGAAAGCCCATTTCCAGTTGTGAGAATCCCCATGGCCGACTACAAGAAAACGCTCAATCTCACCGACACGCCGTTCCCGATGCGCGGCGACTTGGCAAAACGTGAACCACAATGGGTCGCGTCTTGGCAGAACAACCGAATTTACGAACGGATTCGTCAAGCGTCTCGGAATCGTCCCCGCTTCGTACTGCACGATGGACCACCGTACGCCAACGGGGATATTCACATTGGTCACGCGGTCAACAAGATCCTCAAGGACATCATCGTCCGTGCCCGAACCCTGGCCGGGTTTGACGCCCCCTACGTCCCGGGCTGGGATTGCCATGGTCTGCCTATCGAACATCAGATCGAAAAAGCCCACGGCAAACACGTACCAGCGGACCGCGTTCGCGAACTCTGCCGTGCTTTTGCCAACGCGCAAGTGGAGCGTC
Source organism: uncultured Candidatus Accumulibacter sp. (assembly GCA_964420975.1). GTDB lineage: Bacteria > Pseudomonadota > Gammaproteobacteria > Burkholderiales > Rhodocyclaceae > Accumulibacter. The sequence continues at coordinate 41,797 of CAYQVH010000002.1, read as the reverse complement.
AAAAGACGGACTTCATGCGCCTCGGTGTCCTTGGCGACTGGGACCGACCCTACCTGACCATGAACTACCAAACCGAGGCCGACGAAATTCGGACACTCGGCAAGATCCTGGACAAAGGCTATCTCCACCAAGGCTTGAAGCCCGTCAACTGGTGTCTGGACTGCCGTTCAGCGCTCGCCGAAGCGGAGGTTGAATACGAGGAGAGAACGTCACAGGCGATCGATGTCGCCTTCGAGGTTCACCCGAACCATGCCGAAAAGGTCGCCCGGGCTTTCGGCCTGACGCATCTCCGAGGCCCGGCGTTCGCCGTCATCTGGACGACTACCCCGTGGACCCTGCCAGCAAACGAGGCGGTTTGCGTCCACCCAGAATTTGACTACCAGTTGATCGACACCCGCCGCGGCGCGCTGATCGTCGCCGCAGAGCTCGCGGCGACGTGTTTGCCGCGTTTTGTGCTCGACGGACCGGTTCTTGGCACAAGCAAGGGGTCCGCGCTCGAACACGTCCTACTCAGACACCCGTTTCAGCCGCGCGACGTCGCCATCATCTGCGGCCGGCACGTCACGCTCGAAGCGGGTACGGGCCTCGTTCATACCGCGCCGGCACACGGTGGCGACGACTACCTGATTGGCAAGACCTACGGTTTGCCGGTCAATAATCCGGTCGCAGACGATGGCACCTTTGTTGCCGCCACGCCGGCTCTCAACGTTGGGCGACTGGCCGGAAAAAGCGTCTGGGAGGCCAACCCGCTGGTCGTCCAGGAGCTGGACGCACGCGGACGCCTCTTGAGTTGCGACAACGTTGTCCACAGTTATCCGCACTGCTGGCGACACAAGACACCGATCATCCTGCGAGCGACGACTCAGTGGTTTGTCGGCATGGAACATCGCTCGCCCGCCGGTTCCGGAGTCGCGACGGTGGATGAGGAGGCAACGCTACGCTGGTGCGCCGAGCGCGCCGTCGACGAAACGCGCTTCTACCCGAGTTGGGGCCGTGCTCGCCTGGAAGCAATGATCCGAACTCGGCCCGACTGGTGTGTTTCGCGCCAGCGCAACTGGGGCGTGCCGCTCCCGTTCTTCCTGCATCGGGAGACCGGTGCGCTGCATCCGCGAACCGGCGAACTGGTCGAGGCCGTTGCCCAACGGGTTGAAAAAGCCGGAATTGAGGCGTGGTTCGCGCTCGACGCGGACGAGCTGCTCGGCGCCGAGGCGATCGAATACCAGAAGATGAGCGACACGCTGGACGTCTGGTTCGACTCCGGCGCGACTCATGCCAGCGTGCTTCGTGGCTCACACCAGAGCGACCTCGCCTATCCGGCCGATCTTTACCTCGAGGGATCCGACCAACACCGTGGCTGGTTCCAGAGTTCCTTGCTGATCGGTTGCGCACTTGACGGGCGAGCACCCTACAACGCCCTACTAACGCACGGCTTCGTCGTCGACGGCAAAGGCCACAAGATGTCAAAGTCGAAGGGGAATGTGATCGCACCGCAAAAGGTCGTCGACTCGCTGGGAGCCGACATCCTGCGCCTGTGGGTCGCGGCGACCGACTACTCGGGCGAACTCTCGATCTCCGACGAGATCCTGAAACGCGTTGTCGAGTCCTACCGGCGAATCCGCAACACGCTGCGCTTCCTGCTGGCCAACACTTCCGACTTCGACGCCACGCGGGATCTGCTCGAAGTCGAGCGCTGGCTGGAGATTGACCGCTACGCCCTGGCCATGACGCGACAGCTGCAAACGCAGTGCGAAGCCGACTACGAGCGTTTCGAGTTCCATCGCGTCGTCCAGTCGCTGCAGACGTTTTGTTCGGAGGACCTCGGCGGCTTCTACCTCGACGTCCTCAAGGACCGCCTTTACACCACCCAGGCGACGTCGGTCGCGCGGCGCTCGGCACAGAGTGCGCTGTGGCACATTCTTCAGACCTTGACCAAGCTCATGGCGCCGGTGCTCTGTTTCACCGCAGAAGAGATCTGGCAGTTGCTGAGCAACGATCCGCAGCAGTCGATCATGCTGCAGACTTGGCAGCCCTTGCCGGTACCTGACAACGAAGGCGAACTCCTGGAAAAGTGGCGCCGGATACGAAACACCCGCGCTGAGGTCATGCGAGCGCTGGAAGATCTGCGTATCGAGGGTCGCATTGGATCGTCGCTGCAGGCAGCGGTCGAGGTTCACTGCACTGCCGACAAATTCCAAACGCTGAAATCACTAGGCGACGACCTGCGCTTCGTTTTCATCTGCTCACACGCCGTAGCCGTCGACGACGGGACCGATCGCCTGGTCTGTGCGCCGCTCGCGCATGCGAAGTGCGAACGCTGTTGGCACGTCCGCGCGGACGTCGGTCGCAACACCGATCATCCGGCGCTCTGCGCCCGGTGCGTCAGCAACCTGTATGGCGCAGGGGAGGCTCGTGCCTGCGCGTAGGATCGATCGCTGGCTGTACTTGGCCGCGACCATCGTCCTCGTCGACCAGCTCAGCAAGTGGCTGGTACTCGCCTGGCTGCAGCCCGGCGACGTGGTCTATGTCGCCCTCTTTTTCAATTGGGTGTTGACGTTCAACCCCGGCGCGGCGTTCAGTTTTCTCTCCGACGCCAGCGGCTGGCAACGATGGTTCTTCACCGCGCTCGCCCTCGCTGTTGCCGCCTGGATCGTCTTCGTACTGCCGAGGCATAGCAGCGACTTTCGCTTGTCGTTGGCACTGACACTGATTCTCGGTGGCGCCATCGGCAACGTGATCGACCGCTTGCGCTTTGGCGCCGTTGTTGACTTCATCCAGTGGCACGTCGCCGGGTTGTACTGGCCGGCGTTCAACGTGGCCGATTCGGCCCTCTGCATCGGTGCCGCACTGATCGTCTGGGATCAATTCACGTCTCGCCCGACCCATCGGCCAGCCGCCGAGCCGGACCGGCCCGAACAGTCGTAAAGGTATCGTCTTCATGAACGCTTCTCTGTCGTCAGTCAGCCCTCTCGGCACGACATGCGTCAATGAGCACTTCGGCCCGACCGTCGGTCCCGACAGTTTCCTGACGCTCCACTATCGCCTCGCCGACCTCGACGGAGCCGAGCACGTCAGCACTTTTTCGCTGTCGCCGGCCACCTTGCAAATGGGTAGCGGTCAGCTCGCCCACACTCTGGAGCATTGCCTACTTGGCCTGGCGAATGGTGATCATCGCGTTTTCTCGCTGACTGCCGAGCAGGCGTTCGGTCCACGTAATCCCCGCCTCGTCGAACGCATTGCGCGCGCCGCGTTACCGGCAAACGTCGACCTCCGATTGAACTCTTTGGTCGAGTTCAGTACGCCTGACGGCGGAGTTGCCGGGTGCCTGCGCGAACTTGACGACGCCAGTGCGCTCTTCGACTTCAATCATCCTCTCGCCGGCAAGAGCGTCACCTTTGAGGTCGAGATCATCGCCATCCTCTGAGCCCCGACATGCAGATTCTTCTCGCCAATCCCCGCGGCTTCTGTGCCGGCGTCGAACGCGCCATCGCCATTGTTGAACGCGCCATCGAGAAGCTCGGCGCGCCAATCTACGTTCGCCACGAAGTGGTTCATAACGATTTCGTCTGCGACAGCCTGCGCGCCAAGGGTGCCGTCTTTGTGGACGAGTTGTCTTCCGTACCCCGCGGCGCGACGGTCGTTTTCAGCGCGCACGGGGTCTCCAAGGCGATTCTCGCCGAGGCCGCTTCACGTGGCCTCAAGGTGTTCGACGCGACCTGCCCGCTGGTAACCAAGGTCCATCTCGAAGTGGCCCGCATGCGCAAGGAAGGCCGAGAAATCGTGATGATCGGACATCGTGGACACCCTGAAGTCGAAGGAACGATGGGACAGAGCCCGGACGGAATGTATCTCGTGGAAACGATCGACGACGTTCGCCAGCTGGTCGTGACCTTACCCGATCGTCTCGCGTACGTGACGCAAACCACGCTCTCGGTCGATGACGCAGCCGAGATCGTCGCCGCACTGCGCAAACGCTTTCCCGACATCGTCGGTCCGAAAAAGGACGATATCTGCTACGCGACTCAGAACCGGCAAGACGCCGTCAAGGCGCTGGCACAGACGACCGAGGTCGTCGTCGTCGTCGGCAGCCAGTCCAGTTCAAATTCCAATCGGCTACGCGAAGTCGCGGCCCGGGTCGGCGCCCGAGCGTATCTGATCGACGGTGCAGCGCAGATCGATCCCGCGTGGCTGCAAGGGGTGCGTCGAATCGGTGTCACCGCCGGAGCGTCGGCCCCCGAAGTTCTCGTCGAGGAAGTGGCGGCCCGTTTGTCAAGTGGAGAAGGGAATCACGTCGCGCAACTCCTGGGTGCCGAGGAAAACGTGACCTTCGCCTTGCCGAGGGAATTACAGTTGTGAAAGCCGTCAATCGGAAGGGTCGGAAACCAGTTTTCGACGACGCTATTGCCCGCGGACCGAACAAACCAAGGGGTCTTTCGTCGCTTACTCGATGAACGGCGGCGACAACTGCTCCTGTTTGAACTCCACCTTGACGATCATCCGGCTGTTGACCGCCTCTCCAGCCCGTCGTCCCGGCGCAAACGGCGTGGCGCGAAAAGCCATGATCGCCGCCTCGTCAAACGCCCCGGGAGAACTCGCGTCCAGAACCTCAATGTGGCGAAGCTGTCCGGTATGGTCGATCAGCAACAGCAGCCGAACCCACCCCTCACGCTCATTGACCCTCGCCTCGTAGGGAAAGACCGGCTCGATGGGCTGCAGTGGATACGGTTGTTCGTCCAGCTCCGAAGACTTGAAGAAGACTTCTTCGATCGGCAGTTCAAGCACGCTTTCCGCATCCATTGACGTTGCCGCTGACGCAGCCACCGACTCGTCGGCTGGCAACGGGCGGACGGCCGTCGCGTCAGCAACCAGCGATTTTTCTGCCGATGTGCTCTCGGCCGTCTTGGGCGAGTCCGGCGCAGGATCGGCAATCGCGCTTGCCGGTGTTACGCGTCGCAGCTCTAGCTCGATACGCGAGCTGAACGCCACATGACTTGGGGCCCTCGCGGGCCCCAAGTTTGCCAGCACGCCGAAGTGCACTACGGCGGAAACGAGCAAGCAGATCGCAAGCCGCTTTGTCAGCCGTCTCGCCTTTCCCGCCGCGGACTCACGACCGTGTCACGCTAGCGCTCACTCGGGCTCCTGGAACCAGTAGGCGCGCTGAGCGGCGCAGGCCAGGCCCAAAAGAACCGACTTCGTAACCCCATCCGCGGTCGTCAGCCCACGGATCGGAGTCCCGCAACCTGCTCCGGTTCCGCCTCCTGGTCCTCCTCCTCCTCCTCCTCCTCCGCCTCCTGCTCCACCTGGAGGAACGACAATAACCATTTCAGACGGATACCCTCTGGTCATACCAACCACCCGCGAATCGCTCGCGGTGATTGCCCCATCAACGTTGGTGTCAATAATAACGCTAGCATCAAGCGCACTCATCGCATACGTCGCTCCCCGACCGGGAGGAACGCACGCCGATGCGGTCACAAGCGGGCTATAGGTGCCAAACGACAGAATATTGAACACCACCGTCGGCGCATTGACGACTTTTTCGCCCGCCAGCCCACCTAGCTCGAGCCGAAGCACCCAGCCTGCGGTCGCCTTCAGCGCCTCCTTGACCGCCAGCTGCTCGCTAGCGGTGCCAAACTGGATCAAATTGGATGTCAGGTCATAAAAGTTCGTCGGCCCGGTACCCACAGTAAAGGTGACCGGCGAGGTGCTACTCGACGACAGCCCCGTATCAAAGTCCTTGATCATGAAAAAGCGGTCAGAATTATCGGTCCGCAGCGGGTTTTCCCGATCGCCTGTGCCGACGTACACTGCGTCGAAACGCTGATCAAGAAACAATTGCTTGACCACCGACGGCGGGAAAAATATTCGGCGCGCCGGTGTTGCGCCGTTCGTCAGGTCGGCAAACTTGACCGCTCTCCACGCCGCAGGCGACGCGTCGTCGATATCGAGTCGCCAGACGTTCCCCCCCAAGTCACCGAGATAAAGACGATCGGCGTATCCAGCGCCATCAAGATCCGTATTGAGCGGTATGGCGTCTGACGGAATACTGAAATCCATGCCGCTCACCTGTGTGTTTTCACCTCCGCTCGCCGCTGGCGTAAAGCTCTGGATCAAGGCGCCGGTGCGCGCGTTGACAAAAAACACCCCACGGCCCATCGTCGCCGCACGCGGATTTTCCACTCGCAGGTTACCCGTTGCGGGGGTCAACGGTGACCCGGACACGGAATAGGTAAAGGTGCGCGCACCAGTAACCGTGATCACCTTCGTTCCGTTGTACTCCGCCTGGAAGGCTCCCGATACCTTGACCGATTCGCCAGACAGGTAACCATGGTCGACCGGTGTGGTCACCGTCGCCGTCGACCCCGAGCGATTGATCGTGACCGTCAGATGGTCGTAACTCACGGGATCATAGCCCGCCGAAAAAACAGCGACCGGATCGGTACTCACCCGCATGCGAGTGATCCACGGCGTTGACCACGTTTCGCCCAGTTCGGAAAAACCGGCCGTCGTGTTGTCGACTTTCCACAAGAAGCGTGGCGCGTCACGGTCGGACACATCCAGCGCATAGACTGCGCGCCCTCCACGGCGCATCCCGAAAATCAGGTACGCGGTGTCCCCAGAGGTGATCTTGCCATTATGGTCGACGTCCTTGACGTACAAGCGTGGCGTGCCGTCGCCAGCAATCAAGTGCTCTCCGACGGCATTGGTCTTGATCGCCGCCAGCTTGGAGAGGTTTTCCTCCGGCATGAAGGCCCATTTCTCCTGCCCGGTCTCGGCATTGACGGCATGCAACACACCATCGTTGGACATATAGTAAAGATAGACGACCGGATCATCAGTCGCCGATGAACCATCAGCGTCGTTGTCATAGATCAGGGTCGCGGGAGTTGAGTGCAGTACGTCGCCATGCGGCCACGAACGCCAGCTGCCGCAGACGGTGCTGGAGTCGGCATCGCTGCACGCGCTGACCGCCGGATCACCACCCCGGGCATAGTTGATCAACGATGAACGCGTCGCGTCGCTCATCGCGGAGTCCCCCAGCAGGGTCTTGGTGATCGTGCTGTTGGATTCGACCAAGGAATTGACCGAATTCGTCAAGTCCGATGACGTACTGCCCGAGAGGTGGGTGTACAACAGGCGTGTCGCCGGCGTGAGTAATGGTGTCGTTTTCAGGACGTAGCCGGTACCCCCCTGATTCGGTTTACCCCCATCAGGTAGGACGGGGGTGCTCCAGAAACTGACCGCCGAATCGCGAATCTTGCCGGTGACCTCGCCCGAAACGACGTCGAGCGTGTACTCCTCGATTCGGCTGCCAAGCGAGTCTTTCAGACAGAGTGGAATCGTGCTGCCTGACAGGTCGACTCCACAGACCGCCGAGTCTGTGCTCAGTTTGAACTTCTTGACGGTGCCGTCCCACGCCTGCTGCAAACTCGGCCCAAAAAACGCCAGAAAGACATCGTCCGCGTTGCGGCCTCGATTCGAAGCGGAAAGCGGCACGACTGGCGATGCCATCGTCGGATTCCATTCCCGAATGGCGACGATTGCTGCGCTCAGTGCGGCGGAAAGCGCGGCACTGTCTTCGGCCAAGTAGTTAAGGCCTTTACCTTTTTCTGCCGCGCTCACCAAGATTGGAGTATTCCCACCGGCAAAACCAATGGTGTAAGTGCTGACCGACTGAACCTCGGCCAGCGAGTCACTACTCGAGCCACCACCCGGCGACATGTCGGCGTTGGCCATGAAGTACGTCAGTTCATCCAGCCAGACATAATTGGAACTGTAAGCGATGTCGGTAGGCCCATAAGGAACGCCCCCGGCGTCTTCAAACTGCAAGCTTGGCGTTGCCTGCTGGGTACTGACCGTCGCTGCCAGGAACGGAGGACCTTGAATCAACGCCTGGACCGCCGTATCCGCCTGATTGTCGTTCTCGGGTCCGCCGTCCGATACCAGCACGATGTAGTTCTTCTGACACTTCGCCGGGTCCGTGCTGTTCGGATTGCTCATCATCGGTGACACGTACTTGCCGTCGGATCCGACCGCCGTCGTGTCACGCCCGGCAGAAACGGCACCGCCGCCGACCGCCGCTGTCGCGTCCGTGCCGAAAACCGGGGACTCACCGCGGAAGTAGCGATACGCCTCGTAGATCACTTCAGTCAGCGGTGTCGTACCGGTGCCGACGACGCCATTGATCGCCGTCGTCAGTGTCGTCCGATTCGGATAATCCGAATCGGCTGAGCTGACGCCCATGCGGCGGATGGCGTAAGTAATGTTGCCCCCCTGACTGCCTTGGGTAAGCTTGGTTGTCAGGTCATTCGGCATCTTGTTATAGACCATCAGTCCGAAACGGACACCGTCGGTGACTGCCACCAGATCGGTCAACGCATCCTTGGCGATCTGCAACCGCGTCTTGCGGCCGATCGGAGCTCCGCTCGGGCCTTTCGGTCCATACTTCCAGTTGAGGTAGTTCACCGAGTACATGTCGACCGCCGGGTACGTCGCCGCCGGATTAACCGGCGTGTAGGCTGCTGTCGTACCCGAAGACGAGTTGGTCGAGTTCCACGCCGTGCCAAAGGTGCGGTCGCCAGCGATCGTCAGATAACCGTTGCCGGGGTTGCCGGCGGTACCGTTGTCGGCCTTGCAATCGTGTTCCAGATAATCGACCTTGGCCGCCATCGGATAGACGGTGTAATCGTTATTGCCGACCGAGCTGGTCGTCGTCACGGTCGTGTTGACGCAGGGAGTCGCCGTGTCGAGATAGCGACAGCCGGCAAAGCCCTCGCGCACGTCACAGGTCGTCGTCGTGTCTGCCTTATTTGCACAACCCGTCGACGACCCATCGCCGGCGCCAAGGCCGGCATTCGGGTAAACCGTGCTACCGATCGTCAAGTCCGGCAGCGTTTCGTTGCAGTAGTTGGAGCTCGTCGCGCCCGATGGGCAATCACTACTCCCGAGCAGGAATTCCTGGCCCCGGCACGAACCACTGCAGGTACCTCCGTAGTAGTACGTTCCGACGCCTTCGACAACAACCGAGCTACGGCCTGACCAAGCGCATCCCGTGTTGTTGATCGTCTTATAGCTGTTGTTAACGGACGGAGCGGCGCAGGCAGCGGGCGCAGTGCTGCAATCGCTGCCACTGGTTCCGGTGCTGACACACGTGCCCCCCGACTTGATCCAGTACTTCGTTACGTTGTCACCGTCCTTCGGCGGCGACCCCGAATCATGTGCCGAAAAAACGCCCTGATTCCCGGCGACACCGGGATCCGCGTCGAGCGTACACGTCCGCGTACACAGAGTCGTCGTCGTCGCCACGCCGGCCGGAAGTCGTAGCAGTGAGCCCGGATGGTCGTAATACGCCGGGGTTCCCATCACGCTGCCAAACGGGGTGCCGGAAGTGTCGCGATTACCCTTCCACGCCAAATGCTTGGCGGTCGTCGTCGTAGCGGTGATGCCATACAGACCGAGAACGTTGACCAGCTGCGTCGAGTTGAGACCATTGACGTAGCTCTGAAAATTGAAGCCGCCCAGGTCCGCCTTGAGCTGCGTCCACCCAGCTCGCGAGCCGGTCTCCTGTGTCCGGATCGGTTGCCCCTGGTCGCCAATATCCGTAACGCTGCCAAAGATCGAACTCAGCGTGCTCGAGAAACGGGGATAGCTGTCGCGCACCGGAAAAGGCGCAACGCCACCCGCCGTGCCGAGAAACTCGGTGCGCGCCCGAATGTTGCTGCCGATCGAGCCAACCACACTTCCGGTCTGAATGGCCACGGTCGCACTCGAACTGGGAAACTGCGTCGCGCCGAGCGTCGTCGGATACGTTGTGTCGCCGTTGGTCAACCGGCCGTTGGTCAGGTTGAGATAGCGTTCCCAGCGCTGCCACTCCTGATTCAGGTACTTGCCGGTATTGCGTGAATAGCTTGTCGGCGCAATGACGGTCGACGGCAATAGCTTGTCGAGTGAATCGTTACACTTGTTGAAAGAGCGAAAATCGCTCGCCGATCCATAATCGACGCCACCACGCACCTGCGCCGGAAAGCTGCTCTGCTGCACACCGCCCGCCCAGCGGTTAAAAGCGTTCGACCAGAGGCGGGTATCGCTCTCGGCGGTTCCCGCCGGCAACCAATGGATCCAGTTGGCGTTGTTGTAATTGCGGTAGGTATTGCGCGCCCCGGGATCGCCGGCCTCCGTCGCGTTGGCGTAATTCTTGGCGGCAGTCCACAACGCCTGCCGTTCGGCCAGAGTCGCTCCCGCCCAGGAACCATACTTGGTCAATACGGGCGCAGCGGCAGTCGTGATCTGCGTCGCACTCGCCGCCGGTATTTCGCTGTTGCTGATGATCCCGATGTCGTTCCAGAGGTATTCGACGTGCGAGTCATAGGCGCCCGGATACTCGCGCCACCCTTCGGCCACGTTCATCGAGTCGGAGGTGTCGAGAACGAGCAGAATCGCTGGTTCGGCGGTGCTGCCAGCGTAGGTTGTTGACAAGTAGATATCTGTATCGCGCGCCGAGGCGACCGAGGAATACAACGAGAGCGGGATGAGCGATGCCGGATTCACCAGGGAAGCGATCACAATCCAGGAGACGCGGCGACGCCAGAGGCGGCAAACGCTGCTCGGCATGAGGTGGTTGGGCATCATCGTCAGGCCTCGCTTCAGGTCGAAGGGGACAGTCTCAGGAGCAACTCAGCGGCGTCAGCAAGGCTCGCACTCCCTGGTGCACGAGCGTTCGTCCAAAAAACACGGGATCGCGTGAATCGAGCCGAACATCAAAGTAGACCACTTGAGGCGCCTTCAAGGGGTTTGATTCATTACCGGAACCAACCCCGGAATACTGCGTGCAGTACATTTCGGTCGCCGCCAACGTGACATTCGACAAGTGCGCAAACGTCGGGCTGGAAAAATCGTACTCGGTACTGAGATTGACGACCAAGGGAGACCCGGGATAAAACTTGCCCCGATTAGCCGGTGCGTTCATGAATGCCCAGACAGCGGCCTCGGCATTGGCCAGATTCTGCGCCGTCACCTGCGTCGCGCCACCGATCTTCAGCTCGATGACGTTGCTGCGCACCAGCGAGACGACCAGCAAGGTCATAACTACCAGCATGATCAGGCTGGTGACGAGCACGACACCCGCTTGTAGACGAACCATTTTCGTCCTCATGGCGACCGGATCAAAGAGGGTGACGACTCCAGTCTCTGCGCAATGTTGCGCACCTGGAACGTCTGAGTGAACACGTGCCGGTGATAGTTACACGGCAGTCCGTCGGCCGCACAGTTGAGCTCGTTGATACCGTTACCGTCGAGGTCATAACTCCGACTGCTGTCGTCGTAACCGTTGGTCGGCCTCGGCGAACGGACCAGTATCGACACGCGGACCGCGACGACCCTGGCGAAGTCGACGGCCAGCGGCGTGTTCGTGTAGTAATTTGGCACGCCATTGGCGTCACTATCGATCCCGTAGAAGATGTTCATCGCCTCGACACCTTCGGCAACCGTGCGTTCGGCGAGCGTCGCCCCCACCAACTCCTGGCGAACCAGGGTCGGTATCGGCTGAGCATCGTCGTCACTCGCTTGGCAAACGAGGCTCCCGCTTCCCGACGGGCGGCTACAAGGCCGCAGATAATACGCCTTGGCCTGATAGGCGTAGATGGGAGCCTCGGCTCCACCGCTGATCGTGCGCTTGTCCGACGCAGAAAGTGACGCGTACTCGCTGCCCAAAAAAATCGTACCGCGACCGGGATCAGACTGCACGTAAAGTGTGTTCGGATCCAGCGCCGCAGAGGCGACTTGCGTGCCGCTGGCGCCGCGCAGCACGATTAGGTGACTCGGTCTATCCACCGCGCTGACGATCAGGTTTGCCGCGGTCACGCAGGGCATCGACGCATCCGGGGCAGTCGTCGTCAGACCCTCGACGAAGCCCACCAGCGGCTGACGAAAATTGGTTACCCACGCAGTTTCCGCTCCGCACGTACCATAGTCGCGCACAATGGTTGCCGCAGTCGGTACGCTAATCTCGACATCGGAGATTCGTCCGAAAAACCCGGCCTGCCGGATATCTTCGCCGAGAGCGTTGAGCGCGTAAGCGCCGTTTTCCTGCATACGCGAGAAATCGTCGTTCGCCTTGAACACTCGCGTCGAATTGGCAAAGAGCGTTCCCAGAGCGAGCAGCAAAATGATGCCGATGGTCATCGCGACCATGACCTCGACCAGCGTCAGGCCGCGCTGCCGCCGCACGACCGGAGACCTGGAGTCTGTCACGAGCCGGGTCACGCGCAGCCTCCGCCGGCAGCCAGAGGACAGGTCGCCACGGTCAAGGTGACCAGACGGCGACGGGCGTCGGTCCCGTACTGACCCAAGCCGCAGGTCGAGGCCGTGGCCGGTGGAGCGACCGTATCACTCTCGCCCTGCCAAGTGACGCTAACCCAGAAGACCGGCTGCGCCAAGTCGGGTTGCTCGATGCAGCCGAGAGCCCCGATGATGCCACCAATGCGATTGGCCGCCGTGTCTTTGGTCTCCGCAGCACCGAGCAGGACGCCATCCCAAGTCGCCAGATGGACCTGCGCCGTCTTCGTTGCGTCGCAGGGAACCGCCGGATCCAGACACTTATCGGCCGCGGCAGCCGCAGACTCGTACACCGCAAACAGGCCGCCCCGCCCCGGCATGTTGGGCCCATCAGCGGTGCCGGTGACGTACGACAAGGACCCGCCTGGATTGCTGCGCAGCTTCTCGGCCATCTCCTGTGCCATCGCCAGTGCCTGTTGCCGCTGATACGCCTCGAACGACGCTCGCTGCCCCTTGAGCATCATCGCTGCAATCCCCAGCAGTCCGATGAGCAGGATCAACAGCGAAACGAGTACCTCGACCAGGGTGAAGCCGCGCGAGTCGTGGCGAACGGAGAACACCGTGGCCTCCTCAGGGACAGGCGGTGACGCCCGTATTGACGACGGCGACGCGACCGCCGGGACTGAACTCGATCCGCCGCGGGACAATGCCCGGCGACGCCAGTGTCGAACTGATCGCCATGCCCACCACCGCGGGCGCAGCGGCGCCGGCGTCGAACGCGCGCACGGCGCCGTCCGGACCAAACGTGAGGGCATCCCCCGCCACGCCCCCTCCGCCAACGCCCGTGGTACACACCTTGACCGTCGCCCCGAGCGCCGGACGCGACAGGAGAACGCACTCTTCACCGGCTTCGCACAAGCCGTCACCGTCCGTCTCGGGATCGAAGGTGCCGTCACGGTCGACGTCGTCAAAAACGACCCAGCCGCCGGCCCAGTCGCCCGTGGTGCGCGCGATGCCCACCCGGCTACTGCGCTTGATCGCCTCGGAGCGTGCCAACGCGAGATCGGCCGCGAGATCCGAAGCGACGGTCCGCAGACGCTGGTTTTCGAGCAATTCCTGAAATGGAAGCCACGCCATCCGCAGCAGTATTCCCAAAATGACGATCACCACCAGCAGCTCGATCAGGCTGACCCCTCGATTCCGCCGGCGGTGGCCGCACGCTACCATGCCTTGTCGGTGCCGGAGGTGTAAACGTTGTCACCGTCGACGTCGCGCCACTTCTGCGCCGTATTGTTGACGACGAGATTTCCGTCGGTTGCCATCGTCCCGGCGCGGGGCGTCATGAAGAGGACGAATAAGGGTGGCGTGGCGGCGTTATTGACGCCGGTAAAGTCCGGCGCGTTGTAGTAGGTGCCAACGTCGGCCGGCATCGTCATGCCTAGACCGCCCACACCCGGGCCGAGAGCAGTTGCATACTGACGATTATCAAGCAAGTACTGTTCCTGGCGCTGCGCGACGTCGAGCAGAAACTGTTGTCCGGCGGCGCGATACCCGCGTCGCAAGTAGTCGTTGTAGTTCGGAATCGCGATGGCCATCAGGATCGCCAGGATGGCGACGACGACCATCAGCTCGATCAGAGTGAAGCCCGTTTTCGCAAGTCGGCGAGTGGAATTCATCAGCAGAACCTAGTTCAGGCAGTGAACAAAGTCAACAAAACCGCCGCTTAAATCAAGGACGACTGTGACGAAGTTGGCAATCATCGGTCAATCATACGCTCGCCGTCAGCCGGTGCAAGGTCGCCCGCGGCGGTCCTCAGCCTTCGAGCGCTTCCCAGCGTTCCAGCAAGGCGAACAGCTGATCGTCAATTTCGGCCAGGCGCGCCGCCAATTCCTGGGCTTCACGCCCCGGCGTCTGGTAAAGAGCGGGATCGGCAAGGCGATCGTGGATCGCTTTCTGCTCGCTTTCGAGAGTGGCGATACGCAGCGGAAGCTCCGCCAGCTCCCGCTCCTCTTTCCATGACCGTCGCCCGCTGGTACCGGATTTCTGCCGCGCCGGGCGGTCGCGGGCTTCCTTCGCCGTCGTCGTCGGCGGGACGGTTTGCTGCTGTGCCTGACCGTTCGCCCAGTCCTGGTAGCCACCTGCGCACTCACGCCAGATGCCCTCGCCTTCGCTGGCAATCGTCTGCGTCACCACGTTGTCGACGAAGGCGCGATCGTGGCTGACCAGAAACAGCGTCCCGCGATAGTCCTGGAGCAGCGCTTCGAGCAATTCAAGGGTCTCGATGTCGAGATCGTTGGTCGGCTCGTCGAGCACGAGGACGTTCGCCGGCCGGGAAAACAGGCGGGCGAGCAGCAAGCGGTTACGCTCGCCGCCGGACAGCGAGCTGACCGGCGACCGGGCACGCTGCGGTGCGAAGAGGAAGTCGCCGAGATACGAAATCACGTGCTTGCGCTGATGGCCGAGGTCAACGAAGTCCGAGCCCGGCGAGACGACGTCGATCAAGGTCGCGTTCTCGTCGAGCTGGCTGCGAAACTGGTCGAAGTAAGCCACCTCGACCTTGGTGCCGAGATGCACGCTGCCGCGATCCGGGGACAGGTCGCCGAGGATCAGGCGCAGCAGCGTCGTTTTGCCGCAGCCATTCGGACCGATGACGCCGACCTTGTCACCGCGCTGAATTCGACACGAAAAGTCGCGAACGACCGTGGTCGCGCCAAAGCGTTTGTCGACGTGTTCCAGCGCCGCCACCAGCTTGCCGCTGCGGACGCCGGCGTCCAGCGCGAGGTCTACGCTGCCCTGCCGCTCACGGCGGGCAGCGCGCTCGCGACGCAGCGCTTCGAGCCGCTGCACGCGGCCTTCGTTGCGCGTTCGCCGCGCCTTGATCCCCTGTCGGATCCACACCTCCTCCTGGGCCAGAAACTTGTCGAACTTGGCGTGGCTGACCGCCTCGTCGCGCAACAGAGTTTCCTTGCGCTGCTGGTAGGCAGCGAAGCTTCCCGGGAAGGAAAGCAGGTGCCCGCGATCGAGTTCAACGATCCGCGTCGCGACGCGCTCGAGGAAACGGCGATCATGCGTGATGAACACCAAGCTGGTGGCGGACGCCAGCAGCATCTCCTCCAGCCATTCGATGGTGCCGACGTCGAGGTGGTTGGTCGGCTCGTCGAGCAGCAGCAGATCCGGTGCGACCGCCAAGGCCTGCGCCAGCGCGAGCCGCTTTTTCTGGCCGCCTGAGAGTGTCCCGACGCGCGCGTCGGCGTCGAGCGAAAAACGCTGGATGACCCGTTCCACCTGCGCCTCGTACGACCACGCCTGACGGGCCTCAAGCTCGGCCTGGAGCGACTGCATGCGAGCCAGAAGCGCTTCGTGATTGGCGTCGGCGTCGGCAAGCGCATGCGACACCGCGTGATAGTCAGCCAGTAGCGCCGACAGCTCGCCCATCCCGGCGACGATCGCCTCGAAAACCGTGCGCTCAGCCGCGAACGGCGGTTCCTGCGGCACATAGCCAATCCGCAGACCCGGTTGCTGCCAGACCGTACCGTCGTCTAGCCCACCCTTCCCGGCGAGCGCATACAGCATTGACGACTTGCCGCTGCCGTTGCGACCGATCAGCGCCACGCGCTCGCCGGAATCGAGCTGGAAGTCGGCGTGATCGAGCAGCGGCACGTCGCCAAACGCGACCGAGGCATCACTGAGGGTCAGAACCGGCATCGGTCCTCCTGGAGTTTGGAAAAAGGGAAAACGCCGCCGCGGTCGACGCCACCGACCGCCGCCCGGAAAGCACGCAACGCGCATGGCACATTTCCAGGGCAGTCGCTACAATACGGCCCCCCTCCTCGTAGCACAATGGACAGTGCACGCGCCTCCTAAGCGTGAGATACAGGTTCGATTCCTGTCGAGGGGACGGACGCCCGTCGGCGCCGGGTCAGGGCGAGCGACTCCGGAGAGAAGACGCGGACCGGACGGGATCTGCAAGCCGCAGGCGGAGTTCGACCGCGCCGCGATCGCTGCCGCTGGCGATCGTGAAGCCGAGTCCGGCCGCCAGGCGCTGCATGCGCAGATTCCCCGCCAGCGTTTCACCGCGCAGCTCGCCAGCGCCGTGACCACGGCAGTAATCGATCAGTTGCTGCAACAGCAGACGGCCGAGACCCTGCCCTTTGAGCGGCGAAGCGACGACGACGGCAAAGTCGGCGACCCGACCGTCGGGGTCGGAAACGGCACGCACTTCGCCGAGCGCCGTTTGGCGGCCTTCGCTGTCGCGTCCAACGGCGAGCAGGGCCATCTCGCGATCGTAGTCGATCTGGGTGAAGCGCGCGATGCGGCGGCGCGGCAGGTTGCGGATCGAGTCGAAAAAGCGCATGCGCGAATCTTCGGGAGCCAGTGAATTGAGCAGTTCGCCGAGCAGCGGTTCGTCCTCCGGGCGCAGCGGGCGGATCAGGATGCGTTGACCACGCCAGTCGACTGACCGCTCGAGTTCCTTCGGGTAGGGGCGGATGGCGAATCGGCGCGAGCCGAGCGTGCGCTGGCCGTGGGCGAGGTCAAGGCGGCCGTCGAGGACGACGACGCCCGACGTTTCGACCATCAGCGGGTCGAGGTCGAGACTGACGACCGCGTCGAGGTCGGTCAACATCTGCGACACACGGACGAGAAGATCGCCGAGCGCGGCCAGTAGCGGCTCCCGCTGCTCGCTCGACACTTCCTGCGCGAAGCCGCTCCGCAGCGCGAGATCGCGGGCGAGCAAGGGGTTGAGCGGCGGTAGCGCGACGACCGCGTCACCCGCCGGGCGGTTCGACAGGGCAGCGGCGCCGAGAAAAATCACCGGCCCAAAACGCGGATCTTCAGCGACGCCGAGGCGTAGCGGCGGCGCGCCGCTGCGCGCGACGCTCGGTCGCACGCGGTAGCCGCCGATGTGGCACGCGGGATGGCGGGCGCGGGCCTGAGCGCGTAACGCGCGAACGGCCAGGCGAACCTCCGCTGGCGAACGCAGTCCGCTCGCCAGCGGAGAAGAGTCGACCGCGCTGCTCAATTGCAAGTCAAGATCGACCGGATAGCCCTGTGCGCCGGCGAGCGCGACGGCGGCGTCGATGCGGGTGGCGATGGGATGGTCCGGCGCAGCGATGCCGTAGGTGTGCAGCAAGTGGCGCAGCGGCGCGCCGACCAGGCGTGTCGAACCGGCAGCCAACGCCTGACGGATCAAGATGCGTGCCGCCTCAACCGCCGGGGAGAAGTCTTCCGCCAGTGACGGCGGCGTCTGCTGGAGCAGACGGCGATTGCGCCGATAGTTGAGGACACCGAGAAAGACGGCGACCGCGCGCTCCGGCGAAGGGTGGCTGAACAAGCCGCCGCTCGCCGCATGCTCCAGCGCGTCGCGCATGCCGCTACCGCCGACCCAACAGGTGAAGACGTTGCGGTCGCTGTCGCGCGCCGCCTGGCAGATCGCCGCCGCCACCGCAGCACCGGGCGCGAACGGCGACGGCGAACAGACCGTCAGCACGGCGTCGCTGCCCGAGTCGCCAAGCAGGGTTTCGAGCGCCGTCCCCCAGGTCTCCGGCACGGCGTCGGCCGGCAGCGCCAACGGGTTGGCGGGACGCGAACGCGTCGGCAGCAGCTCGCGCAGGCGGCTGGAAACTTCTGACGACAGTTCGCCGAGTTGCCCCCCGCGGCGTAGCAGCGTATCGGCGGCAAGCTGCCCAAGTCCGTGCCCGTTGGCGACGATCAGCAGGCGCTCGCCGAGCATTGGCCGTGCGTGCGCCATCGCCTCGACAGCGTCGAACACGTCGGCCAGCGTCTCGATGCGTACCCAGCCGGCGCGGCGCAACGCAGCGTCGTCGACCTCGCTCGCCGTCGGTGGCCCACCGCCAACGCGCTGACTGCGAATGCAGACCACCGGCTTGTGACGAGCGGCGGCGCGCGCTGCGGTCATGAACTTGCGTCCGTCGGGAAGCGCGTCAAAGTGCACGACGATCGAGCGCGTCTCGGGGTCGCTCGCCAGCCAGTCGAGAACGTCGGCGAGATCGACGTCGAGGCTGGTGCCGAGGTGTACGACGGTCGAAAATCCGATCTCACGGCTGCTGGCGTGATCGAGAATCGCCGCCGTCACCGCGGTCGATTGACTGACCAGTGCGATCTTCCCGGCGCGGATCGGAACCGGACTCGCACTCGCATTCAGACCGCGCGCCGGAACCGCGAGGCCACCGCTGCCCGGCCCGAGCACGCGCAGCAAGCTCGGCTGCGCCGCCGCGAGGATCGCCTGGCGCGCCGCCTGAATCTGACTGCCGGTCATCCGGTGCCAGCGCCAAGGGCCGACGATCGCCGCCCTCGTGCCGCGCGACGCCAGTTGCGCGACGATCGACGGCACGTGGTCGAGCGCCGCACAGACGATCGCGAGATCGGGCGCCTGCGGCAGGTCGTCGATCTGCATGCCGGCGCCCAAGCGGAAAAATGCGGGTTTTTTCGCGCTGGCAACACGGACGTCACCGGGAAAACCGGCGGCCGACAAATTGGCCCGCACGACTTCAGCGTAGTGTGCGGCTTCTTCCGGCTCCGCAATCACGGCAATCGACCGCGGGTGAAACAGATAGTCGAGATTTCGAACGGTCACCTGGCGTCACTCCGATGGCGTTTCAGTTGTTCAGTTGGCCACCCGTGGGGACGACCGCCCCAGTGCAGCGCCGACCGGCGACGCCCGAAACTTTGACGGGCAAACCGCGCGTGTAAAATCCAAACTCTTTCTCTCCGGCGGAGACTCCCCAACATGCACGTCACCCTCGTTCACGTCCGCGTCAAGGCGGACGCCGTCGCTGCCTTCATCGAAGCCAGCCGCGCCAATCACCAGGCGTCGGTCTGCGAACCCGGCAACCGCCGCTTCGACGTTCTGCAGGCGGCCGACGATCCGACGCGTTTCATACTCTATGAAGCCTACGCGTCGGCGGCCGACGCCGCTGCGCACAAGGATACTGCGCACTACCTCGCCTGGCGCGATGCGGTCGCCGACATGATGGCCGAACCGCGCCGTGGCCAGCCGATGAGCGGGCTGTTTCCCGAATGATCGAGCGCTTCCCGGCCTTTTCGATCGCGCGTCTGCCGCGCATCGAGTTCGGCAGCGGCTCGCTCGCCAGGCTGCCGGAGATCGCGGCAACGTACGGGCAGCGCCTGCTCTTGGTCAGCGGCGAACGCTCGTTTCTCACGAGCGCCACGGCTGACCGACTGTTCGCTGAATTCGGCGCCCGCGGACTGACGTGGGAAACGGTCACGGTGGCGGGAGAACCGTCGCCGGCGCTGGTCGACGACACCGTCGCTGCGCTGCGTCATCGCGTCATCGACGTCGTTGTTGGCGTCGGCGGCGGCAGTGCGCTCGACGCCGCGAAAGCGATCGCCGGTCTGCTGCGGCCGGGGAATTCGGTCCTCGACCACCTCGAAGGCGTCGGTCCGCAGCTTCCTTATCGCGGTCCGGCAACACCGTTCATCGCCGTACCGACGACGGCCGGAACCGGATCCGAGGCGACGCGAAACGCGGTCCTGACGCAACCGGGTCAGTTCAAGAAGTCTTTTCGCGACGAGAGACTGGTCGCCGAATGGGCGATCGTCGATCCTGACTTGCTGGCGACGTGTCCGCCGGCGCTGATCGCCGCCAACGGCCTCGACGCCTTTACCCAGCTCCTGGAAGCCTTCGTGTCGACCGCCGCCAACCCGCTTACCGACGCCCTCGCACGGTCGGGAATCATGGCTGCACGCGACGCGCTGCCGCAGCTTTATCGCGAGCAGAACGCCGAAGCGCGGGCGGCGATGGCCTACGCTTCGCTGATTTCGGGTGTCTGCCTGGCGCAAACCGGGCTCGGCGCTGTACACGGCCTCGCGTCGCCACTCGGCGCCTGGTTTCCGGTTCCGCACGGTGTCGTTTGTGGCACCCTGCTCGCCGCTGCCACGGCGAGCAACGTCAGCGCCCTCGAAGCGCGTGCGCCGGATAGCCCGGCGCTCCCGAAGTACGCCGAGATTGGTCGCCGCTTCGCGATGCAGAAAGGGCTCGCCGGACCCGCCGCGCGCCGCTTCCTGCTCGAAGCGCTGTGCCGCTGGGAAGACGAACTCGATTTGCCGCGTCTTTCGGCCTACGGCGTCACGGCGCACGATCTGCCACGCCTCGTCGCCGCCAGTCGCGGCGGCAGCATGAAGACCAACCCGATCGTTCTCACCGACGACGAACTGACGCAGCTGCTGACGACGCGGCTGTGAGCCGGCGTCAGTAGCCCGCAGGCACGATACGCCCGACGACGGTCAGGAACATCCGTCCCAACGGCCGGACGACGACCATTTCTCCAGGTTCGACCCAGATGTCGAGCAAAGCCTTGATGTGCGTGTTGTGGGTGACGAGAAAGCGGTTCGTCCCCACCGGCGGCGCGTCCGAAAGCTGCTTGCGGATCGCCAGCAGCTGTTCGAAATCGTAGCCTTCCCAGTAGGGCGCCGGACCCGGATAACCGTTGAGCACGTCCCAGACCTCGGCCCGACCGAAGGCGATGTGCGCCGACTCCTGGCAACGGCAATAGCGGCTGGAAAACACCTCGCCGACCGCCACCTTTCGTCTTTCCAGCGCCCGCGCCAAGGCGGCCATGTCGGCGCGGCCCTGGGCACCGAGATTGCGCTGCGTCGCGCAGTCGGCGAGCGTAAACTTTGCCGGCTCTTCGCCGCGCGGCGGATCGGTCAGCGCGTGCCGCATGATGACGACGTAGCCACCCTGCTGCAGCCGCTGCCAGGCGCCGTCGTCGGCGTAACCAGCGACGGCCGCGACAAACAGGCAACAGCCGATCAGGACACGCCAGCAGCGCACGTCACCATCGCTTCGCTCTTGGCAGCTTCGCCGCGGCTGTGCTCAGCGCGCGGATAAGCGCACCGTCCGCTGCAACGCTCTACGCCGCAGCATCGCCAGCGCCAGGAGAGCGACGCCAAACAGCGCCAGCGACGCCGGTTCGGGAACGAGAAAGCCGCGGATTTCTCCACCGGTGAAGGCGCTGGTGTGGATATTGAGGTACGCCCTGCCGGCGGCAAGGCCGTCTCCGAGGGCCGCCTCGGCCGCCGTCACCGTGCCGCCACTCGCGGTGATGAAACCCGCGCGGTACGACGCCGGGTTCGTGAGGTCGAACGTGGCGTCGTAATCGCCCGCCGTCACCCCTGCCGGAAAACCGGAGAAGGTCGGCATCTGCGTCGCGACGCTCGCCAGACCACTCCCCGGGCTCGCCGTGCAGCAGTGAATGTGCGCGACGGTAACGGGCCCCACCAAGCCGCTGAAACTCACCCTGACGCGTAGCGTATCGGCATCGTCATCAAAGACGACAACCGCGTTGCCGACCCCTGGGGAAGCATTGGGTGGATCTTCGGCCAATCCGCCGAGTTGCGCGTAATAGGTGATGGGAATGGCCAGCGCCGGAACAGTGGCCAGCGCCGCGATGGCGGCGATTCCGGTGATCAGCAGGCGTAAAAGGAAGCGAATGACGGTCATCAGGGTCTCCTCTGTCGATGCGTTCGTCGGGGTGCGAAGCAATCGCGTTGAATTAAAAGCAGGTTTCGTACCCGCCGAAAGTTGACTCGATTAATCAGGAATTTGCCTTCTCGCCTGGCAGGTGCGACGGAAGCAGTGTAAAAACGGTCGACAGGGTATCGCCGCGGGGCGTGCGGTCGACGAGGGGCCGTGGCGCCTCGGATGCGATAATTCGTCACCCGGATCGACCCGCCCACGGTATCCGCGCATGCTTCGTCTGCTTGTCTCCAACCGTTTCGAGGAATTACTCGAATCGCTGCTCGTCGAACTGGCGAGCGAAGACCTTGCGCCGTTTGCCGCGCCGTCGGTGATCGTCCCCAGTACGGCCGTCCGCCGGCGAATCGAACTTGCCTGTGCCGACCGCGAGGGAGTTTGCGCCAATCTTGGCTTTTCGTTTCTTGCGCAGTGGCTATGGCAATGCCTCGGCCGCCTGGTCGACGTTGCCGAGCAGTCGCCCTTCTCCGCGGCAGTGCTCGTCTGGCGGGTTTTCGAGATCCTCGGCGACCGTCGCTTTACCGACGCGCAGCCACGCCTCGCCAGCTACCTGCGTGGGGCGGACGAGGTGATGCGGCTGGAACTGGCGCAGCGTAGCGCGCAACTGCTGGAACACTACGTCACGTACCGGCCGCAATGGCTCGAGCGCTGGGCCAGTGGCCAAGGTGCCGGCATTCCCGGACTGACCGTTACCCAGCGCGCCGACGAGGACTGGCAGGCGGCCTTGTGGCGGCGATTGACGGCGGAACTCGGCGTGCCGCGCCGCCACCCGGCGGTTGACTTTTTCGCCCGCGTCGAGCAACTGGGTGACGACGCGCTCGTTCGCGCCGGCCTGCCACCGTCGGCCAGCGTCTTCTGTCTGCCGACGCTGCCGCCACTCCACCTCGAGCTGCTGCGCGGGCTCGCGCGCTGCATGGAGATTCGGTTTTACCTGCTCAACCCCTGCCGCGAGTATTGGTTCGACATCGTCGATCGAGGGCGACTGAGCACACTCGCCGCCCGCCAGCGAGACGACCACCACGAGGTCGGCAACACGCTGCTCGCCGCTTGGGGTCGGCAGAGACAGACGCAGCTCGAGCAAGTCTTTGCCACCGACGACGGCGTCGCCGAGGACGAGTCGCGTTATGTCGCCGCCGGCGGCAACGATCTGCTGTCGCGTGTGCACGACGCCATCCTCGACCTGTACGACCTCGCACCCGGCAGCGTCACGCTTGCGGCCGACGATCGCAGCGTCGAAGCGCATGTCTGTCACTCGCTGCAGCGCGAACTCGAAGTCCTGCACGATCAGTTGCTTGCGCAGTTTGCCGAAGCGGAGCCGCCGACGCCGGGGCAGATTCTCGTCGCGCTTCCAGACCTGGAAAGCGCGGCGCCGCTGATCGACGCCGTCTTTGGCACCGCCCCCGCTGGCCGCCGCATTCCGTACGTGATCACCGGCCTGGCGCCGACGCGGAGCAATCCGCTGGTGGCCCTGCTCGACCAGCTGCTCTCGCTTTGCGGCAGCCGCTTTCCGGCGAGCGCGGTCTTCGGCCTGATGCAACAGCCGCCGGTGGCCGCAAAGTTCGGCCTGCACAGCGACGACCTCGATCAGATCCACGACTGGATCGCTGCCGCCGGAATTCGTTGGGGCCTCGACGGCAATAGTCGGCGCGAACACGATCTGCCGTTCGACGAGGCGCACAGTTTTGCCGACGGACTGCATCGCCTGTTTCTCGCCTACGCGCTCGGCGATTCGGACGCCGCCAGGCAGACCGTGATCGCCGGCCGGCTTGCCGCTGCCAATCCGGAGGGCCAGCAGGCGCTGACCCTGGGCCGCTTATGGCGCTTTTATAGCGAGCTGCGTGCGCTGCACGAGGAATGGTCGCAAGCCCTCGACGCGAGCCGCTGGCAACGCTCGCTGAGCGCTGTGCTGTCTCGTTTCGCGGCCGTTGGCACGGATCTGGTCGACGAGTGGCGCGCCGTGCAGGCGACGATCAACGCGCTGCACGCCAACATGCTGCGTGCCGGCAGCCGTTCCCGCCTGCCGTTGGCGGTCGTGCGCAAGGCGCTCAACGATCTGCTCGACGATCGCGGAGCCGGCGCCGCTCCTGGCGGCGGCGTCACGTTTTCGTCGCTCGTCGGACTGCGCGGCCTGCCGTACCGCGTCGTCTGCCTGCTCGGTATGAACGACGGCGTCTTCCCGAGTAGTGAAGCGCCCTGCGAGTTTGATCTGATGGCCCTGGCGCCGCAGCCTGCCGACCGGCAGCGCCGACTCGACGAACGCAACCTGTTTCTCGACCTCGTCCTCGCTGCGCGGCAGCGACTTTACCTCAGCTACAGCGGGCGCAACCGGCGCGACAACCGCGTCGTCCCGCCGTCGGTCTTGGTCGCCGAACTGCTCGACTACGTCGCCGTCGCCTGTGCCGCCGAACCCGGCAACCCGGACAGCGTCGACGCCGTTCGCCGCCGGCTGACCGTCGAACATCCGCTGCAGCCCTTCGCACGTGACTATTTTCTTGCCGACGGCGACGCGCGGCGCCGCAGCTTCAATCGCGAATACGCTCTGGCGCTGCAAGGCGCGGAGAAAACGCCGTTGCCCGCCGCGACGGTTCCGGTCGATGCCGGCGACGACGAGACCACAGAGGAGACGATCGATGAGGCGGCCCTCCCTTTTTTTACCGGCCCGCTCGACCCCCCGTGCGCCGAGTGGCGCCAGGTAAGCGGCGAACAGCTGCAGCGGTTTTATCGCAACCCGTGTCGAACACTGCTGGCGGGTCGCCTCAATCTGTCGCTGGCGTCCGACGACGAGGAACTGTCCGACGAGGAGCAGTTCCTTCCCGACTACCCGGAACGGCGCTCGCTCGCTCACCGCCTGCTGCCGGTGCTGCTCGCCGGCGGCGACCCATCGACGCTGCGCACGCTGGCCATGGCGGGCAACGAGTTTCCCCGTGGATCGCTCGGTGAGCGACTACTTGACCTCGAATTGGCTCACCTGCGGCGTTTTGCCGACGATCTGCGATCGCGCCTGGTAACCCCCGCGCTGCCGGAAGTCCCCATCGCCCTGGCGACGGAAATCGCCGGCGAAACCTGGCAGCTGACGACGACGCTCGTCGATCTGCGTGCCGACGGCTTGCTGCGCTACCGTTACGACGAGCTGCGCGCAACCGACTATCTCGCCGGCTGGATCGAGCATCTGCTGCTCTGTGCGCAGCCACCGGAGGGCGTTTGCCTACAAACGCGCTGGTTGGCGCGCGCCGGCGGCTACCAGTTGCAGGCGTGTTCGCCGGCCGTCGCCCGCGCTCTGATCGACGAGTTGCTGCGCTTTTATCGCCAGGGCTTGTCGGAACCGCTGCCCTTCTATCCGAAAAGCGCCTGGGACTACCTCGACGGCGGGCTGATCGCGGCTCGCCGTCGCTGGCGCAACGATCGCCAGCCAGCGCACGGTGAATGCGCCGACCCGGCGTATCGACTGGCGCTGCGCGGGGTCGCCGACCCGCTCGACGAACGATTCGCCGACTGCGCCCGACGCATCTTCGGCCCCCTGCGCGAACATTTGCGGGAGCTGTCGTGATGACTCCGGGAGCAGCGCCGATCGGCAGTCGGGAACTCGACGTCTTCTCGTGTCCGCTGACCGCGCCTTGCCTGATCGAGGCCTCGGCGGGCACCGGCAAGACGTGGACGCTGTGCGCGCTGTACCTGCGTCTGCTGCTTGAACAGGCGCTGGAGACGCGACAGGTGCTCGTCGTCACCTTCACCAACGCCGCCACCGCCGAGCTGCGCGAGCGGATTCGCGGACGCCTGTTCGACGTTCTGGCTTACCTGCAACGCGCCGCCGATCGCGACGATTCGTTCGCCGCCCGACTCGTCGCCACCTGCGAGACCAACGCCGCGATCGACCGGCGCCAGTTGCAGACGCGCCTCGAAGCCGCGCTACAAACCTTCGATGAAGCCGCCATCCATACGATTCACGGCTTCTGCCAGCGAGTTCTCGCCGACGTGCCGTTCGCTGCCGGCTTGCCGTTCGCGGTCGAACTACTGGCCGACGACGGCGACCTGCTGCATGAAGCGGTGGCCGATTTCTGGCGCCGGCGGGTCACCGGCGGCCAGCTGCCGCCCGTCGTCGCCGGCTTTCTGCTCCAGAAGCGCGACACTCCGGCAAGCTGGACGACCCTGTTGCGACGACGGCTGGCCAACAGCCGTGCGCGCCTGATCTGGCCGGAAGCGCTCGACTGCGGCGACGACCCGCCGGACGCCGCCGCAGTCGATACCGCCTTTGGCCTGGCGCGTACGCAATGGGGCGACGACGGCGCGGAAGCCCGCGCGGTTCTGCTTGCCGGTCTGTCGGCCCTGAACGCGACGTCCTACACGGCAGACGCGGTAAGTAACGGAGCAGCGGCGTGGTCCGCCTGGCTGCGGCAAGATGGTCCACTCCCTGCACCCGATCTCGAAAAAAGCAAAGTCAGGCTGTTCTCGACACGCACTCTCGCCGAACGCACAAAGAAGAAGCAAACCACGCCGGAACACCCGTTCTTTCACGCCGCCATGGCCTTGATCGACGCCGTAACGACGCTGCACGGCGAACTCGAACAGACTCGGCTGCGCCTGCTGCGCCGCCTGCTTGACGAGGCTCCCGCCGCGCTGCAGCAGGCGAAACTCCGGCAGGGCGTCCAGTCGTTCCACGATCTCCTCGAACGCGTTGACGCAGCACTCGCTTCGCCCGCTTTTCCAGGTCTCGCGCATGCGTTGCGGCAACGCTACCCGGTCGCGCTGATCGACGAATTCCAGGACACCGACCCTTTGCAGCATGCGATCTTCCAGCGCATCTACGCCGCTCCCGGCGAGTCGCCGGCACCGCTGCTGAGGGTGGGTGACCCGAAGCAGGCGATCTACAGCTTTCGCGGCGCCGACTTGCACACCTATCTTGCCGCTCGCCGCCAGGCCGGTACGCACAACACTTTGCGTCACAACCAGCGCTCGTCAGCCGACCTGATCGCCGCCTGCAATGCCCTCTTTACGGTCAATCCCGACGTCTTCATCTACTCCGACCTGGGTTACGAGCCGGTGATCGCCGGGGATCGCCAACGCCCGCCGCTGGTCGACGACAGCGGCGGGTCGACAGCGGCGCTGCAGCTGTGGCGCCTACCCGCGGGGAAAGACACGCTTCTCACTCGCGGTGAGGCACACGCGCAGGTGCTCCAGGCGACAGCGACAGAGATCGTTCGCCTGCTCACGGCAGCGCAGGCCGGATCGATCACGGTGGGAGATCGCCCACTGCTTCCCGGCGATATCGCGATCCTCGTCCGCAGCCACACGCACGGACGCCAACTCAGGGAAGCGCTACGCCAGCTGGGGGTTGCCAGCGTCGAACTGTCGCAGCAGAGCGTCTTTCAGACTGCCGACGCCGAAGAGCTGCACCGCGTTCTGGGTGCGATTCTGGAACCGACTCGCCCCGCGCTCTTGCACGCGGCGCTGGCAACCGAGCTCATGGGTTACGACGCGGCGGCGATCGCCGCCCTCGGCGAAGACGAGTCACGGCTGCCACAGATCATCACGCGCTTCGTGACGTATCGCGAAACCTGGTTCCGACGCGGAACGAGCGCAATGCTGCGCGCCTGGAGCGAGGGCGAAGCGGTTGCGAAGCGTCTCCTCGCGCGTAGCGACGGCGAGCGGCGCATGACCCACCTACTGCACCTCGGCGAGCTGCTGCAACAGGCAGCCGCGATCGATCCGGCACCCGCCGCGCTGCTGCGCTGGCTGTCGGCGCGGCGACAGGAAGAGCGTAGCGACGACTCGGCGCAGGTGCGCCTCGAGTCCGACCGCAACCTGGTTCAAGTGGTCACGATTCACAAGGGCAAGGGTCTCGAATACGGCGTCGTCTTTTGTCCCTTTCTCTGGGATGGGCGCCGCCCGCCGTCGCCGACGGGCGACGGCAAGTCGTACCACGACGAGAACGGGCTGCCAGTGATCGACTTTCGCGCCGAGAACGAGGCGTTGTCGATCAGGCAGCAACTCGACCGGGAGAGCGATGCCGAGTTCATGCGTCTGCTCTACGTGGCGCTAACTCGTGCCGTGCACCGCTGCTATCTGGTCGTCGGCTGCTACCAGACGCTCGTCGGCCGTCATCTTTCGCTGTCCGAGGGCCGGCGCAGCCTGCTCAACTGGCTCGTCGCCGGGCGCGGCATCGGTTACCCGACCTGGCGCCGCAACGAGTTGTCGGTCCACGCGATCGATGGCGCCTGGCAGCGATTCGCCGCCCAGGCAGCACCCGCGGTGTCGCTTGCCGACCTGCCGGCGACACCGCCGCAAGTGCTCGCCGTCGCCGACTTGCCGACCCTTTCGTTGGCAGTGCCTGCGCCACCGGGTGAAGGGGTCACCGACTGGCGGATCGGCAGCTTCAGCAGCCTGCAGCACGGCGCCATGGGAGACGCCGCCGCCAGCGACCACGACGCAAGACTTCCGGCAGCGGACGTCGGCGTCGATGGCGAGCCGTCGCTGACGCCAGAAGCGGTGTCCAGCGACGTCGCAGCGGACGACGTGCTCCATTTTCCGCGCGGCGCCGCCGCTGGCGATTGCGTGCACGCGCTTTTCGAACGCATCGACTTCACCGATCGCTCGGACTGGCCGACGCGCATCGCCGACGTTCTCGCCGCTCACCCGCTCTCGCTCGCCGGCGTCTCGCCGACCGAGTCGGCGCGCCGGCTGCCCCGAATGTTGCAACAACTGCTAGCCGACGTACTGACGACGCCGCTGGCTGACGGCCGTGTCCTCTCCAATGTGTCGAGACAGCAGCGACTGGTCGAGCTCGGTTTCAGCCTGCCGGTACACCACGTCAGCGCGACGACGCTCAATACCTGGCTGCGGGAGCACGGCTACGAGGCCCCGCGCCTGGCGTTCGCCACGCTTGACGGCTACCTCCGGGGCTTCATCGACCTGGTCTTTGGTGACGGCAGCCGTTTTCACCTCCTCGACTGGAAGTCCAACCATCTCGGCTTCTCCGCCGCCGACTACGGCCAGCAAGCACTCGCCGCGGCGATGTCGGTGCATGGCTATCATTTGCAGTACCTGCTCTACACGGTCGCGCTGCATCGCTACCTGCGGCGGCGCCTGCGCGACTATGACTACGATCGCCACTTCGGCCAGGTGTACTACCTTTTCGTGCGCGGCGTGCGTCCAGGCTGGAGCGAGCGCCTGGCAAACGGCGAATCGGCGGCTTGTGGCATCTTTCATCATCGACCTCCGCGCCAGGCGATCGAGTCGCTCGACCATCTGCTGGCCGGAGAAAAGGCGTACTAGACAATGGCGCCGTTTGTCCCCGACGTCCGCGAAGCGAACCCGGCCGAAGACCTCGCCGCCGGGCTTGCCGACCACCTCATCCGCTGGGCCGAAGCGATCGGCGCTCCCGCCAGGACGCTGCCTCGCCTAGCGGCTGCCGGCCGCGCGCTGAGCCTGGCAACGAATAACGGGGATGTCTGCGTCGATCTGATCGAGCTCGCTGCCGAGTTGGCCGGTGACTCGCCCGCGACGTTGACCGAACAGCTGCTCGCCAGCGGTCTGGTGGCGACTGCCAGGGATGACCCAGTGCGGCCGCTGGTCCTCGACGCGGACGGACGGCTTTATCTCTACCGCCACTTCGCCTACGAACGTCAACTCGCCGCGACGCTCGTGCAGCGCGCGCGAGGCTCCCTGCCGGCGTCGAGCGAGCGACTGCAGGCAGCGCTCGCCGAGGTCTTCGCCCCCCCTGCCGACCGCTCTCGGCAAGGAGCCGACTGGCAGAAGATCGCCGCCGCTCTCGCCTGCCGCCGACGACTGACGATCCTCAGTGGCGGACCCGGCACCGGCAAGACGACGACCGTCGTCGGCGTGCTCGCCTGCCTGTTGGCGGACAACCCGAATCTGCGTGTCGGACTGGCGGCGCCGACCGGAAAAGCGGCGGCGCGCTTGCTCGACGCCTTGCGCCGCCGCGCCAGCCAGCTGTCGCCACACTTGCAGGCGCGGTTGCCCGACGCAGCACACACCGTCCACCGCCTGCTCGGCGTGACCCCGGAAAGTGGGCGCTTTCGTCATCACCGTGACCGTCCCTTGCCGCTCGACGTCCTGATCGTCGACGAAGCGTCGATGCTCGACCTCGCACTGGCTTGCCGGCTGTGCGACGCGGTCCGGCCGGATGCGCGCCTGATTCTGGTTGGCGACAAGGACCAGCTGGCGGCGGTCGAGGCCGGCGCCGTCTTCGCCGAACTCTCCGCCGACCCGACGCTGAGCCGCGAATGCGTGGCCGAACTGGCGACGCTGTGCGCCACACCGCCGGCACAGATCGTACCCCCAGCGCCAGCGGCGACCACTCCCCTCCCCGACTGTGTGGTCTGGTTGCAGGAAAGCCACCGTTTTTCCGCCGACTCGGAGCTAGGTCAGCTGGCGAAAGCGATCAACGCCGGGCGCGGCGACGTGGTCTGCGAGCGGCTCGGCGCTGCCTGTGACGGCTCGTTGCGCTGGCTGCCCGACGACCTGCCGACGCTGGCGCCGCCGACGATGGCCGCATTGAGCGAGGGCTATCGTCCCTATCTACAAGCGCTGCAAAGCGACGCCGCCGATCGCCTCGCCTGGCGGCACGCAGTCTTCGCCGCCTTCGAGCGTTTTCGTGTCCTCTGCGCCGTGCGCGATACGGCGCGCGGCGTGCGAGCGATCAACCGTGCGCTCGACAACTATGTGCAGCGAGTGCTCGGCGTAACCGCGGAAGATTCTTCGCCCGGGTACCTCGGTCGACCGCTGATCGTCGCGCGCAACGACTATCTGCTCAAGCTCTTCAACGGCGACGTCGGCCTCTGTCTGCCGGACGATTCCGGCACGCTGATGGCCTGGTTCCCGATCGCCGGCGGCGACTTCCGGCCGCTGGCACTGCTCCGCCTGCCCGAGCACGAAACGGCGTGGGCGATGACGGTCCACAAGGCACAGGGTTCCGAGTTCGAAGCCGTCACCTTATTGCTGCCGCAACGCGCACAACGGGTGGTGACGCGCGAACTGCTCTATACCGGCGTCACCCGGGCAACGACGTCAGTGACGCTGATCGGCAGCCGGGACGTGGTGCTCGACGCCTGTGCGAATCCGACGCGACGCCACTCGGGTCTTATCGCTCGTCTCGACGAATGCACACCCTGAACAGGAACACCGGTTCGTGGCAAACTCGATGAACACTGAAGGTTGGAACTGCCGTGCCGATACGTCCTGAGTACAAAGCACGATACCCGGCAGACTGGAAACTGCGGAGCGGGTTCGTGCGCACCTACCGCGCCAAGAAGCGCTGTAGGTGGTGCGGAGCCGAGAACGGCCAGCCGCACCCTACGACGGGCAGCAAAGTGATATTGACAACGGCGCATGTGTTCGACCATCGGCCAGAAGCGGCGAGCCTGCTGAACCTCGCGGCGCGGTGCCAACCAGTCGCGCAGAGGGAGTTTTGCAAGAGGCTCAGTTCTAATCGGGATAGGGAGAAGCCTCACGCCCCCCTCCCACACCACCGTGCGGACGGGTCACATACACGGCGGTTCGGCAGATTGAGTCGGCGGGTCAACTGGCCCAATGCTGAAGCAGCCCTCGGGGGGCGCGATCCACCAACCGGAGCCTCCTCTCCCCCCGCTCCAAGTCCCTGTTCATCCGTAACCGGTAACCACGCGGCGAGAGCCGCGTGGTTACCGGTTACGGACTTCCACCTATGAAGTAAACCGCCATACCCGGCGCACACATAGAGGTAACCGGCCCACTGCGACAAGGCGCACAGGCCTGGTGGCGGACAATGAGCACCGCGCTCCGCCGCCAGCGCCTGTGCGCCTTCCGATTCTGCGATCTGCTGCCCTCAGTATGTTCACGAGGCCCCAATGGTCACTTTCGAATCCTCGGGTCAGCAAGTCGGCAACGGGAGTGTCGATGTACTCCCGAATCAAGTTCGAGATTGCTGGCACATCGGCGACGTGAGGGTAGTGGAGAAGCTTGGAACGGTCAGTTCTCTTCGTTCCAAGAACAGCGAACTAGTCTGGATAAGCCCAGATCGTTTCCTTGCCGAGGGTGATCCAGCACCTTGGAAGGTCCGTACTTCCGTACGCCGAGTTCATGTGTACTACTCGACACTGAAGTTGTAGCTTCACGCATAGCCGCCGGAGCAGCGAAGCTGCGGAGGGAACCCCACAGCGGCACGCCGCTGTGGGGCGGTCCGGTTGACCGTAGGGTTGGACGAAGCCGCTACGCGGCAGGAATTGGAAACGGTGGGCAGCACGACGTAATCTTCACGAACACTCCGGCGGGGATGCTGGAGTGATTTTGCAACCAATCGTGAGGAAACGCTAGCATGACAAAGCCATCCACTGCCGACTTTGACCGGCAATATCAGACCCACCTCAAGCACCTCAAGCTCAAGGGCCTGCAACCCAAGACCATCGAAGCGTATTCGCGCGCCGTTCGCCGCATCGGGGCGCACTTCGATCACCAGATCGACGACCTGACCGAGTCGCAACGGACGAACTACTTCACCGAGCTGCTGGGCACACATTCCTGAACCACAGTCAAACTCGACCTCTACGGCCTGAAGTTCTACACCCAGCACGTCCTGAAGAAACCCTGGGTTGCGCCCGGCCTGATCAAACCGCCCAAGAGTCAGCGCCTGCCTGACATCATCACCGTCGAAGAGGCCCGGCGCATCTTTGCCGCCACCCGTGTTCTCAGCGACCGCGTATTCTTCTTTACCCTCTACAGCCTCGGCCTGCGTCTGGGCGAAGGGCTGCGGCTGCAAGTCGGCGACATCGACGCCGCGCGCGCCCGCGTCCATGTACGCGACGCCAAAGGCAACCGGGATCGCTTCGTACCGCTGCCCCAGGCAACCCTTCAGCTCCTGCGCCGCTTCTAGCCGGTGCATGGCAATCCGGTACTGATGTTTCCCAATCGCTCGGCCGGTCGCCAAGGCGCCGCCGCCGTCACCACGCCACCCGATCCGGGCGGCGTGCAGAACACTCTGCACAAGGGCATCACCGCCTGCGGCCTAAAAACAAACATCACCCCGCACAGTCTTCGCCACAGCTATGCCACTCACCTGATCGAAGCCGGTGTCGATCTGATCGAGGTCCAGAAGATTCTCGGTCACCCCTCCCTTCTTACCACCGCCCGCTACACCCACCTGACAGACCAGACCCGGCATCACGCCATCGACCGTATCAACGGTCTGATGGACGGCTTCGCCGTCGCCTGGGGGGCCGTCAAATGATCCGGCTGGCTACGACGCCTTCGCCGCCGACTTTCGCGCGCAGTACCGAGACCGCCTCACAGCCGACCACCTGCGGGCACTGGCGGCCATGAAGCACTGCCGCACAGAGGCCAGCCCCAAGATGCAGGTCGCCTGCACCGCGTGCGATCGTCGGTCTCTGGTGCCGCACTCCTGCGGCCATCGTCACTGCCCGCATTGCCCGCCTCACGAGAGCCAGCAATGGCTGGAACGTCAGATGCAACGACTGGTGCCGGCGGACTATTTCCTGATCACCTTCACCCTGCCGGCCGAATTCCGGGGGTTGGCTGCTGCCCATCCGCGCATCGCTTACGATCTGCTGAGGAAGAGCGGCTGGGAGACGGTGCGCAGCTTCAGCCAGAACGACCGGCAACTCGCCGGCACGCCCGGTGCCATTGCGGTGCTGCACACCCACACGCGCCGCCTCGACTATCACCCGCATGTGCACCTGGTGGTCCCGGCGGCAGCAGTCGATGCCCAGCACCAACGCTGGCGCACTAGGCGGCGCCGGGGCAAGGGGTATCTGTTCAACCACAAGGCGCTGGTCAAGGTGTTTCGGGCAAGGGTGCTGGCCGGCATCACGGCTGCCGGACTGGCGATGCCCACGCGCCACCCGACGCAGTGGGTGGTCGACTGCAAGGCCGTCGGTAGCGGCGCCTCGGCGCTGATTTACCTCGGCCGGTATTTGTACCGGGGCGTGATCCGCGAGCAGGACATCGTCGCGTGCCGCGACGGCCAAGTGACGTTCCGTTATCGAAACGCGAAGACGGGGCATAGGGAGAAGCGGACGGTGGCCGGTGCGGACTTCCTCTGGCTGGTGTTGCAGCATGTGCTGCCGAAGGGCTTTCGGCGGGCGCGCAATTTCGGTTTCCTGTATCCGAACTGCAGGCGCTTGATCGCGTTGCTGCAGCTGCTGTTGAAGTTCGTTCCACCTCTGGCCTCGGCGTTGGTAAAGGAACGGGCACCCATCGTCTGCGCCTGCTGCGGTGCGGTGATGAGGATCGTGCGCACGCGCTTTCCGTCCATACACGCGGAAGGGCCGGCAACTCCGCTTGCCGGTCGAGGGGCCTGCTGATCGTGTAGGCCAAACACTTCCGGCGAGCGGCGGGGCATCGGCGCCCATGCGCTGAGGGACGCGCGCGCCAGGAATCGGCGCCCATGGCGGGCAAATTGCGCAGATTTGCCCCCTTTCGGCCGGGCCTTGCCGCAATGGCAGGCTCGATGGGACCGATTGGGCAGCATCCGGACCCGATCCGGCTTGCTGCCAAAGCAATTCCAAAAAGATATTTGCTACCGGGTGCCCATCGCGACA
Organism: uncultured Candidatus Accumulibacter sp.; assembly: GCA_964420975.1. Lineage (GTDB taxonomy): Bacteria > Pseudomonadota > Gammaproteobacteria > Burkholderiales > Rhodocyclaceae > Accumulibacter. The sequence continues at coordinate 7,462 of CAYQVH010000002.1, read as the reverse complement.
CTCAGGGACCGGGCTCGTCCAACAAAGGGTTCAGATCGTGGCTCGCTTCGCGATCACGATCTAACCTTGGTAGTTAGACCGCATTTTGTAACCACAAACAGCTTGACAACCGACGTTGTTTGTAACTACATTTAGCGCATGATCACATGGGACGAAAGCAAGCGCGCCAAGAACCTGAAGGCTCACGGCATTGACCTTGCGGAGATTGGTTGCGTGCTTGACGCGCCCTTGGTCACGGTGGAAGACGAACGGGAAGCCTACGGCGAAAAGCGGTTGCAGCGCTTGGGCTTGTTTCAAGGGCGAGTCGTTTTCCTGGTATGGACGGAGCGCGATGACAGCGCCCGAGTAATTTCCTGTCGGTACGGTGACAAGCATGAAACGAGAGCGTACTTCCAAGCCCTTGGCCTTTAACAAGGAACAAGTGGCAGCGGCGTTGGCTGCTGCTCCAGAACGTATAGATGACCCCGAGTGCCCATATGACCCGAACGACGCGCAAGCAGTAGCGGAATTTTGGGCGAAGGGCAAAGTTCGCTTGCCTGGGCAGCGAGGACCGCAAAAGCGCCCAACTAAAGTAGCGGTTACTGTGCGGTACAGCCCCGAAGTTCTAGCGTACTTCAAGGCAACCGGCGAGGGTTGGCAAACACGCATGAACGAAGCTTTGCGAGAGTACGTGGCTGAACATAAGGCTGCGTAGCGCGACGGCATAATGCGGTCTAATCGGGATAGGAGAAAGCCTCGCGGCCTCCCCCTCCCACACCACCGGACGAACGGGTCACGTATCCGGCGGTTCGATGAATTGAATTCCTACCGCGGCGCAAGGCTCGGTAGTCCCATTTGTTCGAAGAAGCGCAACGGGAGCGCGATCGACAGGGCCGGCGTCTGCGACACCCGCCATGGACCGTGTGCGGACTGGCTGGTATTCCACGCTTCACGCACCGACACGCCGCGTTTGCGTAGTTCCCGATAGCCCGCTCGACCCCATTGTTTCCAGAGATAGCAGCGTAACTTGCGTCGTACCCACTTGTCGAGGTCGCGCAGAGGGCTCAGCACCTCGGTGATTCCGAAGTACGCTTTCCAACCCAGCAGGGTTTCTCGAAGCTCTGCGACGACGGCGGCGAAGGTGGTGCCTCTTGTCCGACGGGTCAATTCCCGCACACGGTCCTTGAGCTGGTCGAGGGCCTTGTCGGCCACCTTGAGTCGGGCACCGTTGCGGCTGACCGTGAAGCCCAGGAACTTGCGGTTCATGGGCCGATCCACCGCGCTTTTCAATGGATTCACTGTGAGCCGCAGCGAGTCACTGACAAAGCGTGTCACGCTGGCCATCACCCGCTCACCCGCACGCTGGCTCTTGACCAGAAGGTTGCCGTCATCGGCATAGCGGACGAAGCGGTGGCCGCGCCGTTCCAGCTCCCAATCCAGTTCATCCAGCACCGCGTTGGCCAGCACAGGCGAGAGCGGGCCCCCTTGCGGCACCCCGAGCGTCGTGGGGTGTATCTGACCCTCGATGCTCACGCCAGCCTTCAGGAAGCGATTGATCAAGCGTAGCAGGTCGGCATCCGGGACACGGGTTTTCAGCCGCGCCATGAGTCGATCCTGGTTCACCCGGTCGAAGAAGGCTTGCAGGTCCAGGTCTACCCCCCAGTGGTATCCGGCTCGGATGTTGGCCTGGACAGCGCGGACGGCCTGGTGGGCCGACCGTTTGGGGCGGAATCCGTAGCTCTGGGGGTGAAAGTGCGGTTCCCATAGCGCCGAGATGACTTGCGCGATGGCTTGCTGCAGGAAACGGTCCAGCACCGTCTGGATGCCCAGCGGGCGTTTCTTCCCGTCGGCCTTGTCGATTTCCACGCGCTTGACGGTTTGCGGACGGTAGCTGCCCGTTTCCAGTTGCTCGCGGATTTCCGGCCAGTGGTGTCGGAGGTACTCTGGCAGGGCATCGACCGTCATGCCGTCGAGGCCCGGCGCGCCCTTGTTCTGGCGCACTTGCTTCAGGGCGCGTCGCAAATTGGCCCGCTCCAGCACTTGGGCCAGCAACGCTTGGGAAGGAATCGACTCGGGGGGTCCCGGACAATCCAGCGACGAGTTCATCCTGCGGGGTAACCGCAGCCTGCGGTGGCAGGTGGTCAGATGCGCTCCCGTCTCTCTTCGTCACGGTCCTTCGTCTTTCATCGTTCGGGCCTTCGGTGGGAAGCGCCACCTACTTTGCCCTCGGCTGACTTCTCCACGGGTTTCAGCGCCAGTCACCCAACGCCCAGCCTCGCTCCTCCGAGGCACCGGGGAGATCTCCCGGGGTAAGACTCGTTACCTTCGCTGCATAGACGCCGGATTTACAAAATGCACCCCAGCCGCAGAGGGAGGACTTTGCGGTCACGTGCCCGCTCGTCCCGAGTGCATCACGCCTCAGATCCGGTTTTTGTTCATCGCCCCGCAGCTTTGGATTGGGCTTCCTCCAGACCCCGCCTCGCGGCAACGCCCTTGCCCTTCTCCTTGCCTTCGGCTCTGCGAAAACCTGGCCATAGGACTTCCACCTAGGAAGTAACGCGCCATGCCCGGCGCACACGTGGAGTTGAGGCGCCTGCGCAGTTTTTCGCGCAGGTCGCCTCGAACGCAGGGTTATGCCACGCTATATTCCGCTGGCGGTTCAAGCAGGATGTATTGGACTTGGTGTTCTTCGCGGCGGTGCATAGAGACTGCCGTGAAGTTGGTTACTAGCGCTTCAACGACTGGGTTTCTATTTTCTTCTTTTCCACCTACATGATAGAAATGCTCCCGTGTAAGAACGTGGTGTTCTGACCACAAGCATTTCACATATTCGTTTTCGCGGTAGTCATTGTGATGCCAGGTCGACAAAATGAATTTTCCGGCAAAGCCTGAGAGCCGGTCAAAAAGCTCTCGTTCATGACCATCATCCCATCCGTTGTAATAATCAACATGCCGATCAATGTATGGCGGGTCACAGTAAATAATGTCGTTCGGTGACGCGTCTTGTATCGTCTTATTGAAATCTTGGCATTTGAAAGTGAATTCTTTTGCCTTGATGATCTTACTGACCCACGCAACCTGGTTGGCAATTTTAGTTACATAAGCTTGGGCAAATCGTTGGGGTTTTCTACAAAACGGAATATTGAAGCCCCCCTTTCTATTGAAGCGGATCATTCCATTGAACCCAGCGCGATTAACGAACAAAAAATCGAGGGGGGAATGTTCTGCGTTAAATCTTTCCCTGACGAAGTAGTAGTGATCTTCGCCTTTTGACAAAAGCACTTCCCCTTCGCGGGTAAGAAATTCCTTGACCACTTCAGGCGTTATTTCGCCTGACGCTATGCTGGCGTAGAAATTAATAAGGTGTGGGTTTGAGTCGCACAAGAGGGCACGCCGTGGCGCGACATTGAAAGCCACGGCTCCAGTACCCATGAATGGTTCAATCCATGTGCCGTCAAAATTGCTCGGAAGAATGCTTTGTATCCAAGGGACGAGCTTTGTTTTTATGCCCTGTGATTTGATCGGCGGCACACCAACTTTTATGGTCATTCTTCACCGTTCCTTTTATCGACCACCAGAGAAACATCGCCGCTCTTGTATTCGACAAACTCCCGAAGCGTGGATATTTTCTTGGTGCCACCTTTTCCGTCTTGGACAGTTATCTTCTTGTAGTTCATCCAGTATTCGTCAAACCACTCCTCTCCGAGTTTCGAGAACATTCCCTTGCCCGTGATGATGTCGGCTATGTTGTTTATGCTACCGATGTTAGCCGTGTTGCCGCTTCCGCCTCTATCGCTTGCAATCTTCCATTTCTCTGTGACAAAGAAATGGAAGTTTCGTGCCACGGAAGTAATTGAGTGCAGTTCATCAATTCCATGGGCTCTTGTTTCGTCGATTGTCGCTCCTTCCGCCCTGTCATAGATGATGCCAAGACAGAAATGGCCCGAGTAGCTCCCGTAGGGAAACTGGATGTTCTTGGTGCTGGTTCTATTCTCGAAATATTCACCATGCGAACCCAGCGTAAAGCCGTTGCATAGATGTGGCTTCTTGGGGTTTCTGTATGTTGTCTTGAAATCAACAGCGAACCTTACGGACTCATCGTTTGCTTTTACGAACGAAATATCCGGGTAGTAATTCTGGTGCTCAGCGAGAACAACTTTGTACCCGTTGGCCTGAGCAAACGCGAGAATTTTCGGAAAGAGGTGAATCTCAAGAATTTTCGAGACGATCTTTGTGTCTGACGAGATCGTGTAAACGTTCTTGAAGATGTCGATAAATCCTTTGACTGTCCATTGGCCATCGCCACTGCTGACATGATCTCGTAGTTCGGTGACGAACTGTTCCAGTTTTCTTGCGAATTTTGCTTTTTCAGTCATCTGATTGCAGCCGCTGTGAGAGCCAAGCAATCATGTTACAGGTTACGCCATCAGACAGGGAACGCATGATGACCTGCGAGGCATAATCGGGATAGGAGAAAGCCTCGCGGCCTCCCCCTCCCACACCACCGGACGAACGGGTCACGTATCCGGCGGTTCGATGAATTGAATTCCTACCGCGGCGCAAGGCTCGGTAGTCCCATTTGTTCGAAGAAGCGCAACGGGAGCGCGATCGACAGGGCCGGCGTCTGCGACACCCGCCATGGACCGTGTGCGGACTGGCTGGTATTCCACGCTTCACGCACCGACACGCCGCGTTTGCGTAGTTCCCGATAGCCCGCTCGACCCCATTGTTTCCAGAGATAGCAGCGTAACTTGCGTCGTACCCACTTGTCGAGGTCGCGCAGAGGGCTCAGCACCTCGGTGATTCCGAAGTACGCTTTCCAACCCAGCAGGGTTTCTCGAAGCTCTGCGACGACGGCGGCGAAGGTGGTGCCTCTTGTCCGACGGGTCAATTCCCGCACACGGTCCTTGAGCTGGTCGAGGGCCTTGTCGGCCACCTTGAGTCGGGCACCGTTGCGGCTGACCGTGAAGCCCAGGAACTTGCGGTTCATGGGCCGATCCACCGCGCTTTTCAATGGATTCACTGTGAGCCGCAGCGAGTCACTGACAAAGCGTGTCACGCTGGCCATCACCCGCTCACCCGCACGCTGGCTCTTGACCAGAAGGTTGCCGTCATCGGCATAGCGGACGAAGCGGTGGCCGCGCCGTTCCAGCTCCCAATCCAGTTCATCCAGCACCGCGTTGGCCAGCACAGGCGAGAGCGGGCCCCCTTGCGGCACCCCGAGCGTCGTGGGGTGTATCTGACCCTCGATGCTCACGCCAGCCTTCAGGAAGCGATTGATCAAGCGTAGCAGGTCGGCATCCGGGACACGGGTTTTCAGCCGCGCCATGAGTCGATCCTGGTTCACCCGGTCGAAGAAGGCTTGCAGGTCCAGGTCTACCCCCCAGTGGTATCCGGCTCGGATGTTGGCCTGGACAGCGCGGACGGCCTGGTGGGCCGACCGTTTGGGGCGGAATCCGTAGCTCTGGGGGTGAAAGTGCGGTTCCCATAGCGCCGAGATGACTTGCGCGATGGCTTGCTGCAGGAAACGGTCCAGCACCGTCTGGATGCCCAGCGGGCGTTTCTTCCCGTCGGCCTTGTCGATTTCCACGCGCTTGACGGTTTGCGGACGGTAGCTGCCCGTTTCCAGTTGCTCGCGGATTTCCGGCCAGTGGTGTCGGAGGTACTCTGGCAGGGCATCGACCGTCATGCCGTCGAGGCCCGGCGCGCCCTTGTTCTGGCGCACTTGCTTCAGGGCGCGTCGCAAATTGGCCCGCTCCAGCACTTGGGCCAGCAACGCTTGGGAAGGAATCGACTCGGGGGGTCCCGGACAATCCAGCGACGAGTTCATCCTGCGGGGTAACCGCAGCCTGCGGTGGCAGGTGGTCAGATGCGCTCCCGTCTCTCTTCGTCACGGTCCTTCGTCTTTCATCGTTCGGGCCTTCGGTGGGAAGCGCCACCTACTTTGCCCTCGGCTGACTTCTCCACGGGTTTCAGCGCCAGTCACCCAACGCCCAGCCTCGCTCCTCCGAGGCACCGGGGAGATCTCCCGGGGTAAGACTCGTTACCTTCGCTGCATAGACGCCGGATTTACAAAATGCACCCCAGCCGCAGAGGGAGGACTTTGCGGTCACGTGCCCGCTCGTCCCGAGTGCATCACGCCTCAGATCCGGTTTTTGTTCATCGCCCCGCAGCTTTGGATTGGGCTTCCTCCAGACCCCGCCTCGCGGCAACGCCCTTGCCCTTCTCCTTGCCTTCGGCTCTGCGAAAACCTGGCCATAGGACTTCCACCTAGGAAGTAACGCGCCATGCCCGGCGCACACGTCGGAGGTCAGGGGCGGGATGCAAGCGAAGCTTGCAGACCGTCCCCTGGACCGGATTGTTGGGCGTTGATAGTTATTGCCCTTGGGTTGCTTTGATGGCGGTGATGAACTGGCCCCGGATGCGTCGCATCTCATCGCCAGTCAAACGCTGTCCAGACAAAGCAGCCGACACCTTTGCGATGAGCGGCCGGTCGTACTCCGGCGGGATCGTCCGTTGAGTTGTGACGTGTGCAACCAACTGCACGAGTTGATCTTGTTGGATGACGGAAAGCATCTCGGCAATTACCGCAGGCATAGCGGTCTCTAGGCCGATTGCCTGAGAAACTGGAATTACCTTGCTGGGAGACATCACTTGCGCGGCGGCGGAAAGCGAGGAAGTTGCCGCAGGAACGATTAGGTCAAAGTGGCTGCCGAACCACGCAGAATCGAGTGCCGTCACTGAGTCTGCCTCCATCTGAAGGGGCGGGCTGACGTTCTTTGTGGGGTCGCCGGCAGCGAGAATATGCACTCGCACCCCGAACGATTGGGCAACTTGGAAGGCGATGCGCAAATCCTCGTCGCCAGTGACTACAACGGCGTCGGAAATCGCCCGATTTCGGGCGAGGTCGATGATGTCGGTTACGATGAGGGAGTCGACACCCTTTTGCTCTCCGACACTGTTCATGGCGCCGAGCCGCAGTTTGACACCAGAGAGTAATGCGAGGGCCGTTTGATCGAGTGACATGCGTGGTCCAGGCATGGCGTCGTACCAATAGACACGGAGCAGATGGAGGTTGTCAGTGGTCTCTGCCGCTTCATGGCACAAAGCGTCCAGCATCGCCTGAGGCGACTTAACTGAAACCTGCTTGCGGGTGATGGGGGGAGTACGGCTGCCAAAGGCGGCTTGAGCGCCAGCAGCGAAGAAATAGCCGGCATCAACGAAAATGGCATAACGATCCATGGCGTACCTTCCTTTCGGAGTTGGGAATAGGTAAAGCCCCTTTCGGGGCTTTGGGTAGGCTGCCGTGCCAGACAAATGTAGTGGACGACGGCAGCAATGAGGACAGAATATCCAAGATTCGCAGGAAAGTCAATCGGATTGTTGTGGCGGGCAGGGCAGGGCAGGAAGGCACTCGTTTGCCAAGACGCCCAACGTAATGGGATGGTCGCCCCTGCCCGAAACGGCATTGAAGTGCCAGAGT
>CAYQVH010000001.1:0-345044 GCA_964420975.1 uncultured Candidatus Accumulibacter sp. | reverse complement strand
TTGACGCTGCGCAAGTACGTGCTCTTGCCGCACCCCGACGGCCCGATCATCGAGGTGATGATCCCCTGGCGGATCGACAGCTCAACGTCGTACAAGGCCTGAAAGGTGCCATACCAGAGGTTGAGGCTTTGGCTGTGGATCGCGTAGGGGTGGGGCGGCTGCAGCAGGGCAGCAGAATCGTCTCTCTTCATGGGGCATAACGTCCTTGATTGGGGGGGCGCGGCAGGCGCCGGCAGCCGCCAGCGCCGCTGGCTCGTCGAATCCTGTGGCGGCTGCTAGCCGAAGCGTCCTTCGACGTAGTCGCGCGTGCGCTGATCCTTGATTTCGCCGGTAAATAGGTCTTCGGTCACACCGACTTCGACGCATTCCCCATTGAGGAAAAACGCCGTGCGGTCGGCCAGGCGCCTCGCCTGCTGAACCAGGTTGGTGACCAGCAGAATGGTCACTTCCTTGCGCAGTTCCTTGAGGACGTCCTCGATGCGCATCGTCGTTACCGGGTCGACGGCGATCGAGAACTCGTCCAGCATCAGTAGATCGGGTTCCTGCGACAAGGCCCGGGCGATCGTCAAGCGTTGCTGCTGGCCGCCGGAGAGCAGGCTGCCGAGCGCGTGCAGGCGATCCTTGACTTCGTCCCAGAGCGCAGCGCGGGTCAGGCAGCGCTGGACGATGACGTCGAGTTCCGCCTTCTCCTTGATGCCGCGCAGTCGGGGCGACAAGGCGACGTTCTCGTAGATGGTCATCGGCAAGCCGACGGGCAAGGGAAAGACGACGCCGATTCGCTGCCGCAAGGCGTATACGTTCTGCAGCCGACGCGTGTCGCGGTCGTTGAAGCGAATGTCTCCTTCAACGCGCATGCCCGAAGTAAACACGTCCATGCGGTTGATTGCTTTCAGGAACGAGGTCTTGCCGGCGTTGGCCGGGCCGATGATGCCGAAGATTTCGTGCTCGCGAACCGACAGGGTAACGTCGCGCAAAGCCACGGTAGAACCATAACGGATCGTCAGATTCCGCGTCTCGAGTTTGACCGGCGCCGATTCGATTGGCTGCGGACCGGGGGCGGCGACTGCCGCCAAAGTGCTGCTCACCATTTCTTTCTTCCCCGCAGCCACATGCGAAAAGCGATGGAGACGCTGTTCATCGTCAATACCAGCCCGATCAGGACCAGCGCGACACCAAACGGGATTTCTTCGGCAATACCGGGAACCTGCGTCGCGGCGACGAAGAGATGCAGCGACAGCGCCATCGTTTGGTCGAGGACGCTGTTCGGCAGGAAGGGCGTGAAAAAGACGGCGCCGGTAAACATGATCGGCGCCGTTTCGCCGGCCGTACGCGAGACTTCGAGGATGACTCCGGTGAGGATGCCGGTGATCGAATTCGGCAGCACGACCTTGCGGATCGTCTGCCAACGCGTTGCGCCCATGTTCCAGCACGCTTCGCGAAACGCCTGAGGAACCGCCTGCAGCGACTCGCGGGTGGCGACGATGACCACCGGCATCGTCATCACCGCCAGCGTCAGGCTGGCGGCGAGGATGCTGGTGCCGAAACCGAAGAAGAGAACGAAGGCTCCGAGACCGAAGAGCGCATGCACGATCGACGGCACGCCGGCGAGGTTGATGATCGCCAGATTGATGATCCGCGTAAACCAGTTGTCGCCGGCGTACTCGCTGAGATAGACGGCAGCGAAGACGCCGATCGGGACCGACAGCAGGAGGGCGACCGTGACCAGCCATACCGTGCCGAGCAAGGCCGGAAAGATGCCGCCGGTGCGCATGCCGTCGGTCGGTGCGGTGAACAGAAACTCCCAGGACAGGACACTGCCGCCCTTGACGACCAGAGTGCCGAGAATCAGCGCCACCGGTACGATGAGGAGAACCGTCATCAGCCCGAAAAGCACGCGGTAAAGGTTCTGCGCGCGCTGGTTGCGCTGGTTGAGGTCACTCGCCTGAAACAGCGAGGGATTGGCCGTGGTCATGGTCTAGCCCTTGCGGATGCCGCGCACGATGAGGTCGGCGCTGAGGTTGATGAGAAAGGTCACCAGGAAAAGGAAGATGCCGATGGTAAACAGCACCTGATAGTGCTCGCCGCCGACGACCGCTTCACCGAGTTCGGCGGCGATCGTCGCGGTCAGCGCACGCACGGAATCGAACAGGCTGTCGGGGAGGTTCACCGCGTGTCCGGTGGCCATCAGCACGGCCATCGTTTCGCCGAAACCGCGACCGACGCCCAGCAGAATGCCGCCGAGCAAGCCGTTCTTGGCGGCCGGCAACACCACCTTGTAGGTGACTTGCCAGCGCGTTGCGCCCATCGCCTCCGCCGCTTCACGGTAGCGGTCGGGGACGGCCTTCAGCGCGTCTTCAGCGATCGAGGTCATGATCGGCGCGGCCATCAGACCGAGGATGATGCCGGCGTTCAGTACGCAAAGGCCGACCGGGATGTTGAACCACTTGATGAGCAGCGGGTTCATGATCACCAGGCCGATGAAGCCCCAGACCACCGACGGTATCGCGGCCAGCAGCTCGACCAGAACCTTCAGCACTTCACGCGTCTTGCCGGTCGCGAACTCGGCGATGTAGATCGCCGCGCCAAGCGAAAACGGGACGGCGACCAGCATCGCCAGGCCGGTGACGCTGGCGGTCCCGGCCATCAGCGCGAGGATGCCGTACTCCGGATCTTCGGCGTCGCTCGGTGACCAGTACGGCGTCAGGAAAAACTCCCGGAAATTCAGCTTCTCGAAGACGAAGCCGATGCCTTCCTTGGTGACGAAGAGGAAGATGCCGAGAACAAAGAGGATCGCCGAGATCCCGCAGACGAAGACAAAACCCTGCACGGCCTTGTCGATGTACCAGTCGAGGTCGCGGCGGTCGAAGTTGACCGCCTGCCGGGCGTTTGCGGAGGGGTTCAGAGAAGTCGTGATGGCGGTCATGTCAGTTCGGCTCCCCACCGCGAAGAACGGTCATCAGCTGCTGGAGCTGCAGCGCGATCTCGCGACTGATGGTCCGTAGCTGCCCGTCCGTGGCGGCAGACGCTGCGGCGAGCCTCCATTCGAGCGCCACGGTGTGGAAGGGAATCTCTTCGACGTACGATTTCACCGGGCCCTGCAGACTGACGATGATCGCGTAGCGCGCCAGCTCCTGCGGGTTGGCGTCCAGTGCGGTCGGCTGGTGCGCACCCAGATCGATACCGAGTTCCTGCAGGGTGCTCACCGCGGCTGGGTCGAGTTTGCCGGCATGGTGGCCGCGGCTGTCGTACTCGCCGACCTCCGGGTAGTGCTTGCGCGCGATGGCCGCTGCGATGGGGCCGAGCAGGCAGTTGTCGTCGTCGAGAAAGAGGATCCGGAAGTGCTTCGGCCCCTTCGCCTCACCGGTGACCGCGAAGACGGTGTCCTCGCAGATGTTTTTCGCTTGGTCGGACACCCGTTCCAGCGAGTTGAAGACCGTCAGGTAGGCAAAGAGATCCTGGGTGCTGAAGTGAGTTCCCTCACCCTGCAGATCGACGAAAATCAGGTCAAATGTTCTTTCCACCTGGTCGGCGATCGCCATCGTCGCCTTCGCCCGTTCAGGATTGTCGTCGAGAAACGCCTCGATCGCCTGTTTCAGCATCTGCCGCGACTCGCCGGCCATCAGCTCGATCTCGCGTCCGAGCAGGCCTTGCGGGCGGGCAAGGCGAACCGCGTCGCGACAGACCGTGACGGCATAGTCGCCGACGCGTTCGAGCGCGACGTTGGTATGAATGATCGCGGACATCAGACGCAGGTGACGACCGCTTGGCAGGTGCACACCGATGAACGCGTTGCACAGGCGTTCGAGTTCGTTGCTCGCGGCGTTGACGCGGTTGTCGGCGAGAATCGTCGTGTAAGCCAGGTCGTCGTCGTCGACCAGCAGGGCATGGACGGCGTCTTCGAGAGCCTTCTCGACGAGTGCGGCGAGAAACGCAAGTTGTTGTTTGAGCTGGGCGAGATCCCGCTCGAGACGTTCTTCGTAATGACTCATGGGGGGTGTTGATCCTGACCTGACTAGCGGGAAGATCTCGGCCTGCGCGTCGGTCGGCAGGCCGCCACGGGCGGGGTTACTTGCAGCTCACCTTCTTCATCGGCGCATAGCCTTCCTTCTCGACGATGCACTGGCCGGTGTTGCTCTTGATCCAGTCCATATAGCTCTTGACGTCGCCCGTCGGCTCACCGTTGGTGTACATGAACAGCGGCCGCGAAATCGGATACGTCCCGTCGAACGCCGTCTGCTCGGTCGGCTTGACACAGGGCTTGCCGGCTTCCGGCGCGACGCAGAGGGCCTTCATGTGATCGGTAACGTAAGCAAGACCGCTGTAACCGATCGCGCAAGGGGTTTTCTCGACGAGGTCGGCCACGTCCTTCGAACCGTGCATGTCGAGCGTTCCCTGGCGAAACTTGCCTTTCTCGCCGAGCACGGCTTCCTTGAAATAGGCGTAGGTGCCGGAGTTGTTCTGCCGGCTGACGACGACGATTTCGCCCTTGCAGCCCGGAATCGCGATCCCGAGGTCGCTCCACTTGCTGGCACCGCCGTCACGCCCGTAAATCTTCGCCAGATCGGTCACCGTGATCGAATTGGCCGGGAAGTTCTTGTGCACGAAGATCGCCAGTGCGTCGTAGCCGATGATGTGCTCGACCGGTTTGCGCCCCTTCGCCTGCGCTTCCTTGATCTCCTTCTCCGACATCTTGCGGCTCGAATTGGCGATGTCGACGGTGCCGTTGATCATCGCCGCGATGCCGGTACCGGAGCCACCACCGGAGACCGCGACTGCGACCTTCGGGTTGACCTTGCCATACTGTTCGGCCAGCGCCTGGGCCGCGTTGACCAGGGTATCGGAGCCCTTGTTCTGGATTTCGGTGCGGGCGAAAACGCTGGCACAGGCGACGGCGCCGAGGAGGGACGCAGCGATCTTGAGCAGCGGCGGGTGGACGGTCATTACAGGTTCTCCTTGAAAAATCGAGGGTGTTAATGGCTTGTAGGAGGAACGAGCATAGAAGCGTTTTCCGGAGTTGAAAATTCGGGCTCCTACGTAAGCAAAACCCCGTTGTCCACCCCGTTCCAGCGCCGGCAAGAAGAACGGAATTAACGACTCTCTTCGTCTTGGCAAAGGGAACCCGTACGTGATACCCGCAATATCCAAACTGCCAAAGCAGGTGCACAATCCAAAACGGAATCGATTGGACCGACTTATTTCATGCCATCGTTATTACGCCGGCGACTCGGCTGGCGCGAGGCGACGCTGCTCGCCTTGGGTTACCTCGCGCTCGACTGGGTCAGCCGGATCCACACCGCCCACGACCTGAAAATTACTCCCTGGAGCCCGGCGCCGGCTCTTGCTCTACTCTTTCTCATGCGCTTCCGGGTCGACGCCGTAGTGCCTCTGGTGTTGGCGATCGTCGTCTCCGAGGTGTGGGTGCACAACCTGCCGTTACCCTCCCTGTTGATCGGTGGACTTGGACTACAGCGGGCGCTGACTTACTGGGCGATGGCCGAATTGCTTCGGCGCTGCCTGCGCGGACGAGGCGTCATCGCCGATCGTCGCGGCCTCGTCGAGTGGGTGGCAGTCATCGCGGTCGGTTCCTTGCTCAACGATCTGTTCTTCGCCGGCGTGGCGGTGGCGAGCGGTCATCTGCCGGCCGCTCAGGTTGCCGGGACTTTGGCCCATTACTGGTTGGGCGACGTCGTCGGCATTGTGGTGTCGATGCCCCTGCTGGCGATGCTCCTCAGCCAGCGGGGGCGCAGCACGCTGAAAGGGCTGATCGCCGGGCCGGAGTCGTTCACGCTGTTGGCTACCGGAGTCGCATTGGTCGTCGCGCTGGCCAGCGTCGACACGATGGACCTGCGCTATCTGCCGATTCTCTTTCTGCCGATTGCCTGGGCAGCAGCACGCCAGGGAATCGCCGGCGCAGCGCTGATCACCGGTCTGGTCCAGTGTGGAATCATTCTCGCCACGCACTTGCTCGGCTTTTCCGCACTGACGCTGCTCGAATTGCAACTGTTGATGGTCGTGTTGGCGCTCTCCGGCTGCCTGATCGGCGTCGTCGTCGACGAGAAGCAACGGCTAAGTTCCGACTTGCAGCAATCCTTGCGCCTTGCCGCTGCTGGCGAAATGGCGGGAGCCTTGTCACACGAACTCCATCAGCCGCTGACCGCCCTGTTGGCGTACGCGCGTGCCTCGCAGCAACTGCTTGAACGCGGCGAGTCCGGCGAGCGTCTGCGGACAGTGATCGAACGGATGGTGTCGGAATCGGTGCGCGCCGCCGACGTCGTCAGTCGCTTGCGCGACTTTTTCCGTACTGGCAGCACGCGCCTGGAGCGGATCGAGCTGCGCGATCTGCTCACGGCGGTAGCGGATTCCGCGGCAACCCAAGCCCGACAGGAGAGCGTCGAACTGACTGTGCAGCCGGTACCCCTTTGTGATTTGTGGGCAGACCGCTTGCAACTTGAAGTCGTCTTGCGCAATCTGATTGCCAACGCCGTCGAGGCGACCGCCGACGCTCCCTCCGGACGGCGGCAGGTCTGTTTGTCGGCGCAGCGCGAAAGCGCCAACCGCGTCTGTATTACGGTCGAAGACAGTGGTCCGGGAGTGTCCGAAGAGATGGCATCGCGTCTGTTCGAGGCGTTTCAGTCGTCCAAGGCGAGCGGGCTCGGGCTTGGCCTGACGATCAGCCGGGCGATCGTCGAGGCGCACGGCGGCAGCCTATGGGCCGAAATCGGCGATCGTGGTCTGTTCAAAATCGTTCTCCCGAGCGAAGAGAAGTCCGCCAATGACGACTAGGGGCAACACCGTATTCATCGTCGACGACGATCCGTCGGTACGCGACGCGCTGGGTTTGCTGCTCGGTCTGGAAGGCTTGTCGGTGGCCCTGTTTGCCGATGCCGAAAGCTTTCTCGCCGCGCACCGCCCGCTATGGCGAGGGTGCCTGCTGATCGACATTCGCATGCCGGGAATGACCGGCCTGGCGCTACAACAGCGCTTGCTGCAGCTCGGCTGCCGGATTCCGGTGGTGGTGATGACCGGGCACGGCGACGTCGAATCGGCGCGCGAGGCGTTTCGTGCACAAGCGGTCGACTTCCTCGAAAAGCCGATCGATCACGAGCGCCTGCTGCGGGCGATCGATGAGGCGTTCAGGCGCCAGGACGCGACGCAGGAACACCAGGAACGATCCGCGGCAAGTAGCCGCCTGTTGGCGACGCTGACGCCGCGCGAAGAGGAAGTCATGGAGCAGGTCGTCCGCGGTCGGCACAATCGCGAGATTGCCCGCGAACTGGGGATCAGCCCGCGCACTGTCGAGGTGCACAAGGCGCGACTAATGGCCAAGCTGCAGGTCGACAGCGTCGCCGATCTGGTCCGTCTGAGCCTGCAGGAAAGTGCCAGGGGAGGCGTCACTCCTTCACTTCGAAAGCCCTGAGTTCGCGTTCGAGGAAGTAGTTGAGCGCCGTGCGCAAGGCGGCGATCGCCGCCAGTTGCCCAATGTCGTTCCAGCTCGGCGCGATCGCCGTCTTCAGAATATCGGCACCGAGCAGGAGCTCGAGCGACAACGCCAGTGACTTGCCGAGGTTGAGCCGGATCAGCAGGCGTGGCACGTAGCCGGCGGCGCGCGAAGCGCTGTCGCGGGCAAACTCGATGAAGGCCTTGAGCGACGCGAGGCAGATGATCCCCGCCGCCATCACCTCGATAAGCTGCGCCAGTTGCAGCGTCGCGGTCTTGATCAGCTCTTCCATTTCACCCTCTGCTTGATCGGTCGGCAATGATCGCACAAATCGCTGTCCACCCGGCCGCTGCATCCAGCCGCCGTTCGCCCACGTAATGCTTGCCAAGGGCTCCACCCCGGACACCCGAGCACTCCCTGGTAGTTACCTGCAACCACTTCTGAAGCGAAAGGACTCGTCATGCTGATCGAAACCGTACGTCCTCCCTATGCGTCGCGTCGCAATTTCTTTGCGCGCGGTTCGACACTTGCGCTCTCCGCCGCCGCCTTTTCATTGCTCGCCGGCAACTCGCGGCTGGCGGTGGCGGCCGCCAATCCGGCAGCCGATGTCAACATCCTCAACGTCGCCCTGGGTCTCGAGCACGAAGCGATCGCCGCCTATCAGGTCGGAGCGGAAAGCGGGCTGCTGCAAAAGCCCGTGCTCGACACGGCCGTACTCTTCCAGAGTCACCACAAGGCGCACCGCGATGCGATCGTGGCGACGATCGAGAAACTCGGCGGCAAGCCAGTGACCGCAAAAACAAACGCCGATTACGCGGCGGCTCTTGGCGCCGGCGGCTTGAAGTCGCAGGCCGACGTCCTGATGCTTGCCGCCAAACTCGAACTCGGCGCAGCGAACGCTTACCTCGGCGTGATTCCGTCATTCAGCGAGAAGGATCTCGCCAAAGTCGCGGCGCGTCTTGCCGCCGACGAGACGATGCACTGGTCGCTGCTCGCCAACGCGCTCGGCAAGCCGGTGCCGCAGGCAGCGCTGAGCTTTGGCGCGTAAGCGGCACACGCCCGAAAGGAAAGACGGGGGATCAGGCTAGGCGCCCCAGGGAACGTTTCCCGATTGGCCCCGAGCTTGCAATAATCGAGGGAAGCCGGCGGGGGGGGGCACGGAGGCCAAACGAGGCAGGGCGCGGGGTCAGGTCGTGCCGGGGCGTGGCTGGGCGGTCACGGCCATGGCGCGTCGCGGCGAGGCCAAGCGGCGGTCGTGATTGACCCGTTCCAGGACAACGCCATATACTCCTTTCCGGGCCGGCTCGCGAGAGGTCGCGGCGAGCGGCGACATGAGGAGAAGCGCCTGTCGATGTCGACGTTGATCCTGCGTCCGGTGGTCATGCCGGCCGAGCTCATCGGCCAGCCGGCTCCTTGCGATCTTTACAACGCCAACGGGGTTCTGCTGCTGCGCGCTGGGGCGTTGATCTCGCGCGGCCGCCGCGACCCCGCGCAACCCCTGCGCTTTCATTGCCCGGCGCCTTACGCGGCGCGACTGTCGCACGCGCAACCCAGCGTCGAGTTGGCGGCGATCGCCACCCAGCTGTCCGCGATCGCCGAGCGATTCCAGCGTGGCGCACACGTCTCGGTCGGAGAACTGCGCAGACTTGCGAGCGATCTGCTCGCCGCCTGGCTCGCCGACCCGGACGCCTGTCTCGGTCTGGCGCGTCTTCCGGCGCCAGGCCGCCGCAGCGTTCGGCACTCGATTCACGCCGGCTTGTTGGCGCTGGAGGCGGGAACAGCGGCCGGCGTCGCCAGCAGTGGCCTGCTGACGATGGCCGGCGCCGCCTTGACCATGAACCTGGCACGCCTTGCCCTGCACGACGAAATGGCCGAACACAACGGCGCTCCCGATGCGGCGCAGCGGCGTGCCCTCGAAACCCATCCGGTCGACGGGGCTCGACTGTTGCGCCGCCTCGGTCAGGGTTGCGACGAGTGGATTCCGGCCGTGCTTTGTCACCACGAAAACGTCGATGGCAGCGGCTATCCGAACCGCTTGCGCGCCGCGTCGATACCGCTTCCGGCACGCATTCTCCGCATCGCCGACAGCTTGGCGGCACGCCTCAGCGCACGCAAGGGGCGCAGCCCCGTCTACTGGAATCTCAATTACGCCAATGACGTCGGCTTGCTCTGTCGCCACGTGTTCGCCGGCGATCTGGCGCGGCTCGACCGGGCGTTGGTCCATCAGTTGATGCGCGCGCTCGGGCCCTTTCCTCCCGGGAGCCTGGTTCGCTTGAGCAACCGTGAGTTGGCGGTGGTGACGCGTCGTCCTTTTGCAAACTCTGCTCGGCAGCGCCACGTGTTCGCGATCGCCGACGCGTATGGCCGCTTGCTCGATGTGCCGGAACCGCGTCAGACCGGCCCCGGCCTGCTGGCGATTCGCGCCTACGCGCACGACGAGTCGTCGGTCGACCCGGCCTACGCCTGGCAGCGGGCGTGGGGTTACGAGCGCTGACCACGAACGGCGAGTCGCCTCTTGCGGCCCTCGTCTCCGAGGCCTGCGACGCGAGCGGGAGCCCGTGACGTTTAGGGTGGCGTGCTAAGATGCGCGCCGTTCGCACGCGCGACGAACCCTCAGGAAACCATCCGGGAGATCCCACATGAAACTCGAAACGCTTGCCGTCCACGCCGGATACACCCCGGAGGCGACAACCAAGGCGGTTGCCGTCCCGATCTATCAGACGACCTCCTACGCCTTCGACAGCACGCAGCACGGAGCCGATCTGTTTGACCTGAAGGTGGTCGGCAACATCTATACGCGGATCATGAATCCGACGCAGGACGTACTCGAGAAGCGTGTGGCGGCGATGGAGGGCGGTATCGGGGGGCTCGCGCTGGCGTCCGGACAGGCCGCGATTACCTACGCCATTCAAACCATTGCGGAAGCCGGTGACAACCTCGTTTCCGCATCGACGCTGTATGGCGGCACTTACAATCTGTTTGCGCACACCTTGCCGCAGTACGGAATCGAAGTGCGTTTTGCCAACCATGCGGACCCCGACAGTTTCGAGAAGCTGATCGGAAGTCACACCAAAGCGCTCTACTGCGAATCCGTCGGGAATCCGCTCGGGAATGTCACCGACTTTGAGCGACTGGCTGAAATCGCCCATCGCCACGGCATTCCGCTGATCGTCGACAATACGGTGCCAACGCCGTACCTCTGCCGTCCCTTCGAACACGGTGCCGACATCGTCGTGCATTCGCTGACCAAGTACATTGGGGGTCACGGCAATTCGATCGGCGGCATGATCGTCGACAGCGGACGCTTTCCCTGGGCAGCGCACAAGGCGAAGTTCAGGCGCCTCAACGAACCCGACGTCTCGTACCACGGCGTCGTCTATACCGAGGCGCTTGGACCGGCCGCCTACATCGGTCGTGCGCGGGTCGTCCCGCTACGCAATATGGGCGCCGCGATCTCGCCTTTCAACGCCTTTCTTTTCCTGCAGGGCCTGGAGACTTTGCCGTTGCGGATGGATCGGATCTGTCGCAACGCCGAAGTCATTGCGACATATTTGCGTGGTCACGCCAAGGTGGCCTGGGTCAACTATGCGGGTCTTGCCGACCATCCAGACCACGCCCTGGTGCACAAGTACATGAGTGGCAAGGCGTCGGGGATTCTCACCTTTGGCGTCCAGGGCAGCCATTGCTCCGGCGTCGAGGCCGGTGCCCGCTTCCAGGACGCGCTGCAACTGTTCACGCGGCTGGTCAATATCGGTGACAGCAAGTCGCTGGCTTGCCATCCGGCGTCGACGACGCATCGCCAATTGGCGCCTGCAGAGCTTGCCAAGGCCGGTGTCTCCGAGGAGATGATTCGCCTGTCGATCGGTATCGAACACGTCGACGACCTCATCGCCGACCTCGAACAGGCGCTTGCCGCGGCGTGACCGGGGCCGCCTTGCGGTGAGCAACGGCGCAGGCTGGCTGCGGTTCGGGCGCCAGCCGTCAAACCGCGGTACGATAAGCGGCATTCAGGAGCCTGTCCGCTCATGTCCGCTTCGCACGATGACTTGCCGCTGGTCGATCTGCGCGCCGATGACGCCGAAATCGGGCGCTACGGCGTCTTGCTCGACCGTCTCGGCGTCGGTCTCCTGATCTATGCTGCCGACGGTTCGCTCAGGGAAGTGAACCGTCAGGCGCGGACTCTCCTTGGCGAAACGCCGGCGGTCTGGCTCGACGAAAACGGCCGACCGATGAGCGCCGACGAGCGGCTTGAAGCGCAGGTCATTCGCACCGGACAAGCGGTGCATCAGCGCGCCGTCGGGCTGCGCACGCAGGCCCCCGCCAGGGTGACCTGGTGCAGGGCGAGCGCCTTTCCGGTAGTCGTCGATGGTGGCCGTCTGCGGCGGGTTCTCCTGACGATTTCCGACCTTCGCCGGCATCGGCCGGTAGCCTGCGAAAGCGATCAATTGCCGACGCACGACGCACTGACCGGGCTCTTCAACCCGCGTTACGTCCAGATCCTGCTCGATGAGGAAGGGCGACGCGCGCGCCGTTACGGTACGCCGTTCACGCTGGCCCTGCTCGCCATCGACAACTTTCCGGTCGCTTCCGACGCCGCGGCCAGCCATCAGCGCCACCGTTTGCTGAGCGAGGTTGGCCGTCTGATCGGCAACAGTCTGCGCGAGTTCGATAGGGTCGGCCGCTTGGGCGACAACGAATTCCTGCTCATTTTGCCCAACGTCCGGGTGAACGAGGGGATGATCGGCCTTGAGCGCTTGCGCGAAAACGTCGAGGCGAGTCATCGTCGAGACGGTGATCCGCTCCTTACGGTGAGCGGCGGTGTGACGGAATACGCCGGCGAGGACATCGCTGCGCTGCTTGAACGGGTTCGCTCGTTGCTCGACAGCGCGCGCCAGGCGGGTAGCAATCGGCTGTGTGTCGATCTGGAGTGGTATTAGTCCGTGTCAGGCAGGGGTCGGGTCAAGACAGGTGCGGCAAGCCCAGATACGCACGCGAGCGCATTTCGGTCAGGCGGCTGACCGTGCGGAAGAACTCTCCCGCCTGGGTCCCCTGCACGTAAAGCGACTCCGGCGCGCAGTCGGCGGTGGCGATCAGTTTGACCTTGTGATCGTAGAGGACGTCGACCAGCCAGGTAAACCGCCGCGCTTCCGACGCCATGCTCGCCGACATTCGGGGAATCGCCGACAGGAGAAGCGTGTGGTAGCTGCGCGCCAGTTCGAGGTAGTCGTTCTGCGAGCGCGGGCCGCCACACAAAGACTTGAAGTCGAACCAGACGACGCCGTTGCCGTGGCGCCGGGTCGGGATCTGGCGGCCGAGTATCTCGATGCTGCCAGCTGCGATGCCGTCGTCACCGGCGATGGCGGCGAAATAGTCGGCCATCTTGGCGTCGGCCGCGCTGTCCGCTGGATGGTGGAAGATCTCGACCTGTTCGAGAGCGCGCAAGCGATAGTCGATTCCGGCGTCGATCTCGATCACGTCAAGCCGGGTCTTGAGCAGCCGGATCGTCGGCAGGAAGTTCTCACGCTGCAAGCCGTTCGGATAGAGCTTGTCCGGCGCGTAGTTCGAGGTCATGACGAAAACGACGCCACGTGCGAACAGCGCTTCGAGCAGGCGACCAAGCATCATCGCGTCGGCGATGTCCGAGACATGGAATTCGTCGAAACAGAGGAGACGGACTTCGGTCGCGATGCGATCGGCGACGCGCAATAGCGGATCGCTTTCGCCCTTTAGTTCGTTCAACTGTCGGTGGACATTCTGCATGAAGGCGTGAAAGTGCAGCCGCCGCTTGCGGCGATACGGAACGGCGTCGAAGAAGCAATCCATCAGAAAACTCTTGCCCCGTCCGACGCCGCCCCAGAAATAGACGCCGCGCGGCACTTCCGGTGGCAAAAAGAAACGCCGCACGGCGCTGCGCCGGCCGACCTTGAACGAGAGCAAGGCGTAATAGAGGTTCTGTAATCGTTCGGCTGCGGCTCGTTGTGCTGGATCCGCCGAGTAGTGACGGGTAGCGAGCAGGCGCTCGTAGGCGTCGAGCATTCCCCGTTCGGGGACTCTGAGAATTCTGTGAGGCATGACGTTATTCCGATCGACGGGAAGAAAGCGAACGCAGCCGCTGGCGCGGCGACTCCCGTCGATATCACCGCGCCAGCGAGATTCTAAACCCGATCAGCGACGCGCCCCGGGCTTTGCCGGACGGTCATAGCCAGGGGTCTGGATGACGGCCGAAGCCGTCGCGGACGAGCATCAGGTTGAAAACGTACTCCGTGTCTGGCGCAGCCGGCTCATCCGGCGCCCGATAGCGACAAAACCTGGCGCCATCGTTGGCCACGCCCATGTCGACGCCGGCGATGTGGATCACCCCACAACGATAGGCTCTCGCGTGCAGGAAGTCGCGGATCTCGCGTTCGCTGGTTCCTGCTCCCGCCCACGCCAGGCGATTACCCCGGTCGAGCCACTTTGATCCCGCACACGCCTTCCTCACCGGCGGTTTCGTAAAACAGGTTGACCGCCAGCTGGGCGGGGCCCTTGACCGAAGCGACGTGGTCTTGACTGGCCATAAATGTTTTCCGTTTGCTGACAACTAGTGTCGTGTCGCATTCGTGATAGAACTTATACTAATTTTGCTTCTCCAATGCACAATCCGTGCGGAATGGAGGAGTCCATGCGAGTTGCCCCTGGAATCGTGTTGACCGACGAAGAGCATGCCGAATTGTCGAAGCTGGTGCGCTCTAAACTGTCGAGTGTGAGGCTTGCACAACGTGCTCGCATCGTGCTGCTGGCAGCGGAGGGGATGCAGAACAAGGCCATCGCCCAGCGCTGAAGCGTGGGCCGTGTGCAAGTTGCGCGCTGGCGTGAGCGGTACGCCGAGTCGCGACTTGCCGGCATCGAGCGGGATCTGCCGCGCGGGGCGCCACCGGCTAAGGTAGATGTGGCGCAGTGGGTAGAACTGACCACCCAGACCAAACCCAAAGTCGCCACACACTGGAGCACGCGCACGATGGCGGCCGATTGGGCGTAAGCGCAGCAAGCGTGTCGCGGCACTGGCGGGCCAACGGACTGAAACCTCATCTCGTGCGCGGCTTCAAGGTCTCGCGCGATCCCAAGTTCGTTGAGAAGCTTGAAGACATCGTAGGTCTGTACATGTCACCGCCCGAGCATGCGCTGGTGCTGTGCTGCGACGAGAAGAGTCAGGTACAGGCGCTGGATCGCACCCAGCCTGGACTGCCGCTGAAGAAAGGGCGGGCGGAAACCCTGACTCACGACGACAAGCGCCATGGCACGACGACGTTGTTTGCCCGCTCAATGTGCTGGATGGCCAGGTTATCGGCCAATGCCAGCAGCGCCACACCCATGCCGAATGGTTGAAGTTCCTGAAGAAGATCGATCGCGAGACCCCCAAGGACAAGGCGCTGCATCTGATCGCGGACAACTACGCCACGCACAAACATCCCGTCGTACAGGACTGGCTCGCCAACCATCCGCGCTTTCACATGCACTTTACGCCAACCTCGGCATCATGGCTGAACAGGGTCGAGCGCTTTTTCCGCGATATCACCACCGAACGGATTCGCCGCGGCGTGTTCACCAGCGTGCCAGAATTGATTGGCGCCATCGATGAGTACATCGCTCACCACCACACCAAACCCAAGCCGTTCATCTGGACCAGGAGCGCCCGCGATATCCTGGAAAAGATCATCCGCGCCAACAGCCGCTTAAGTTCTAAACAGAATGCAACACTACACTAGCCAATAGTTGACGCTCTTCAAAGGACAAGAAGCCGGCTCAATCGCCGGCTTCTTGTCGAGTCAGA
This sequence comes from uncultured Candidatus Accumulibacter sp., assembly GCA_964420975.1. Lineage (GTDB taxonomy): Bacteria > Pseudomonadota > Gammaproteobacteria > Burkholderiales > Rhodocyclaceae > Accumulibacter. The sequence continues at coordinate 329,796 of CAYQVH010000001.1, read as the reverse complement.
AGGCACTCAGGCGGAAACCTTTCCCTTGCCTCTCGCGAGCCGGCGGATGACGGCCAGCATGCGGTCGATCTCCTCGCAGGTGTTGTAGAACGCCAGCGAAGGCCGCACCGTGGCCTCGACGCCGAAGCGACGCAGTATCGGCTGGGCGCAGTGGTGACCGGAGCGCACGGCGATACCTTCCTCGTTGAGCGCCTTCCCCACCTCTTCTGTCGTATAACCGGCCAGCACGAACGACGCTACGCTCGCCTTGTCGGCCGCCGTGCCAATCAGGCGCACGCCGGGAATCGACGACAGGCCGCGCGTCGCATAGACCAGAAGGTTATGCTCGTAGCGGGCGATATTCTTTAGGCCGAGACGCTCGACGTAATCGAGTGCTACCCCGAGCCCGACGGCATCGGCGATGTTGCCGGTACCCGCTTCGAACTTGTTCGGGGCCGGCTGAAACAGCGTCTTCTCGAAGGTGACGTCGGCAATCATGTTGCCGCCGCCCTGCCAGGGTGGCATCTGCTCGAGTAGCGTCTTCTTGCCATAGACCACGCCAATCCCGGTCGGGCCGAAGATCTTGTGGCCGGAGAAGACAAAGAAGTCGGCATCGAGTGCCTGCACATCGACCCGCAGGTGCGATACCGATTGCGCGCCATCGACCAGCACCTTGGCGCCGGTCGCGTGAGCCATGTCGATCACTTTCTTGATCGGCGTCACCGTGCCCAGCGCATTGGACACCTGCGTGACCGATACCAGTTTGGTCTTCGGATTGAGCAACTTCTGGTACTCGTCGAGCAGCAGCTGGCCGGAATCGTCGACCGGGATGACACGGATCTTCGCCCCGGTTTGCGCCGCCAGTTGCTGCCAGGGCACGATGTTGGCATGGTGCTCGAGCAACGAGACGATGATCTCTTCGCCCTCGCCGATGTTCTGGACGCCCCAGGTCTTGGCCGCCAGGTTGATGGCCTCCGTCGCCCCGCGCACGAAGACGATCTCGTCGGCCGAACCCGCGCCGAGGAAACGTTGCACCTTGTTGCGTGCCGCCTCGTAGGCATCGGTCGCCCGCGCCGCCAGTTCATGCGCCGCACGGTGAATGTTGGAATTCTCGTGGGAGTAGAAGTAGGACAGGCGGTCGATCACGGATTGCGGCTTCTGCGTCGTCGCGGCGTTGTCGAACCAGACCAGCGGCTTGCCGTTGACCCGCTCGTTGAGGATAGGGAAATCGCGGCGGACGGCATGGACATCGAACGGCGGACGAGCCGTCGGGCCGGCCTCGGGCACTTGGGCAGCGTCGAGGAAATAGAAATTTCCCGAATGCTGCGGCGCGCTACCGGTTTCCGGCACATTCCGCTGGCCGGCGATTTCGGCCAGCAGTGCCTTCAACTCGCCTTCGCCCGGCAGGCCGAAGCTTTGCGCCACCACGCGGTTTTCCGGCTTGGCCGGCGCGCTACCGGCCTGGGTATAAGGACTGGCCTCACCCAGAAAGTAGTACGGCGACCCCAGCGGCGAAGCCGGCAGCGAGTCGGCCAGCGCTCCCGACGCTTGCAGCGGGGTCACGCTCGGCAGCGATGCGGCATAGGCTTCCGGCACGCCGAACTCAACGCCGCCGCTACCCACCGGATCGACCGGATCCGGTGCGATCGGCACCGGGGCAATGCTCGGGCCCGACTGCGCCAAGCTCAACTCCGGCGCACTGCCGGCGCCCAATGACGTCGGCAAATCGGCAAACGATGGCAGGGCAGCCTTCGGCAAGGCGCAGAGGTATTCCGAGGCAAGCCGTCCAAGCGTGGCTTCGTCAGGGATGCCTGGCGCCGCTCCGCCGGACAACCCCTCGACGCCATTACTTGTAAGTGTCTGGATAATCATGGTATTTGCCGATCTCCACTTCATCGAGAACTGCCAGCGCGTCCGGAACCAGAACGGCCAGCGAGCAATACAGCGAAATCAGGTAGGACGCGATCGCGTTGCGGTTGATGCCCATGAAGCGCACCGACAAGCCCGGCGACTGCTCGCCGGCGAGACCCGGCTGGAACAAGCCGACGACGCCTTGGCGCTTTTCACCGACGCGCAGCAGCAGGATCTTGGTCTTGCCGCCATCGACCGGCACCTTGTCCGACGGGATCAACGGAATGCCGCGCCAGGTCACGAATTGGGCGCCAAACAACGAGACGGTCGGCGGCGGGACGCCACGGCGGGTGCATTCGCGACCGAAGGCGGCGATGGCCAACGGGTGTGTCAGGAAGAAGGCAGGTTCCTTCCACACCTTGGTCAGCAATTCGTCGAGATCGTCCGGCGTCGGGGCGCCGGTCAGGGTCGAGATGATCTGGTCCTCGTGAACGTTGGCCAGCAGGCCGTAGTCCGGGTTGTTGATCAGTTCGGTTTCCTGGCGCTCCTTGATCGTCTCGATGGTCAGGCGCAGCTGTTCCTTGATCTGGTCGTGCGGGCTGGAATACAGATCCGAGACACGGGTATGGACATCGAGGATGGTGGTGACGGCACTCAGGAAATACTCGCGCGGCTGCTCGTCATAGTCAACGTAGGTCTGCGGCAGCTCGGATTCATCGCGCTGCGAGCACGCCACGCGGACATCGCGCGGATTCTTGACCGTGTTCAGGCGGTAGATACCAGCCTCGACGGGCAGCCACTGCAGCAGGTGGACCAGCCAGCGCGGGCTGATGGTGGAAAGTTGCGCGGTGGTCTTGGTCGCATTCGCTAGTTGTCGTGCTGCAACATCGCCCAGGGCGGTCGCTTCGGGGTGTTGTGCCATGTAGAGCTCTCCTTAGAACAGGAATGGAAATGGTTATAAGAAATCCAGACAAGCATTGTCTAAAGCGGCAGCCCGCCCTTCAACATGCTATAGCCATCAAATGCCGGCTAGGCTGCACTACGCTCGCAGTGCGCCAGCAGGCTGGACAGCGGTAACTCAAGGGCCCCGGCCAGCTTGGCTGCCGTAAACAGCGACGGAATGACCCGGCCGCGCTCGACCTCCCCCAGATACGATCGATTGAGGTCGGCCTTCTCGGCCAGCAGCTCCTGCGACCAGCCATGCGTCTCCCGGTAGTGCCGCACAGCCAGTCCGAAGCTGTGGATCAGTTCGGTCATTGCCGAACCTCTCCCGCGCCGCCCGGCTCATGCTGAAGGCTGGCCTGCAAGACATGACTGCCGGCCGGCACGCTCTTGGTCAGCCAGACGTTGCCGCCGATGCTCGACCCCTGGCCGATGGTGATGCGCCCGAGGATGGTGGCCCCGGCGTACACCACCACCTCGTCTTCGAGGATCGGGTGGCGCGGCGCCCCCTTTTCCAGCGCTCCGCTCTCGTCCTGCGTAAACCGCTTGGCCCCCAGCGTGACCGCCTGATAGAGCCGGACTCGCTTGCCGATGATGGTCGTCTCGCCAATCACGACACCGGTGCCGTGATCGATGAAGAATCCCTCGTCGATGCGGGCGCCCGGGTGGATGTCGATCCCGGTCTCGGAATGGGCGATTTCCGACAGGATGCGGGCGATCAAGGGCACCCCCAGGACATAGAGCGTGTGCGCGAGGCGATAGTGGATGACCGCCAGGACGCCGGGATAGCAGAGCAGAACCTCATCGACGCTGCGCGCCGCGGGGTCGCCCTGGTAAGCGGCCTCGACATCGCTGTCCAGCAAGGCCCGAATCTTCGGCAACTGACGGGCGAATGACTGCACGATTTCCGCCGCATGGGCTTCGACATCCTCGCGTTCCTGGCATTGCAGCCGGCGGTTGTAGCCGAGTTCCAGCCGGACCTGCTGGAACAGGGCATTCAGCGCCGTATCCAGCGTATGACCGACGTAGAAATCCTCACCTTCCTGATGCAGGTCCGGCGGCCCCAGACGCATCGGGAACAGCACCCCGCACAACGCTTCGGCAATCTCCTTCAGCGCTTCGCGCGACGGAAACTCGCGGATGGCGAACTCGAGACTGCGTTGCTGCGCGGCACGCCACCGCTCTCGGGCAGCGCGCAACTCGGCCACGATGTCCTTGACGCCCCAGCCGCCGATTTGCTCGTAGGCGGGTGACGATTGGGCGACGGAATGGCTCATGCCGGCAGCCCGGCCTCGTTGAACAGGCCCTCGAACAAGATCGAGCTCAGGTAGCGCTCGCCCGAATCGGGCAGCACGACGACAATGGTCTTGCCGGCATTCTCCGGTTTCTGCGCCAGGCGTTCGGCGACCGCCACGGCTGCACCGCTGGAGATGCCGGAAATGATGCCCTCCTCCTTGGCCAGACGGCGGGCATAGGCCACGGCATCCTCGTTGCTGACCTGCTCGACGGTGTCGACCAGGGACAGGTCGAGCACGCCCGGCACGAAGCCGGCACCGATGCCCTGAATCTTGTGCGGCCCCGGCTTGAGCGGCTCGCCCGAGCGGGTCTGCGTCAGCACCGGACTGGCGCTCGGTTCGACGGCCACCGACTGGATGGCCTTCCCCCTCGTCTGCTTGATGTAGCGCGAAACGCCGGTGATCGTGCCGCCGGTGCCGACGCCGGAAACCAGGATGTCGATCTGGCCGTCGGTGTCTTCCCAGATTTCCGGGCCGGTGGTCGCTTCGTGGATGGCCGGGTTCGCCGGGTTCTTGAACTGCTGCAACAACACATACTTGTCCGAATCCGAGGCGGCGATTTCCTCGGCCTTGGCCACCGCGCCGCTCATGCCCTTGGCGCCTTCGGTCAACACCAGCTTGGCGCCGTAGGCGGTGAGCAGCTTGCGGCGCTCCAGGCTCATCGTCTCGGGCATGGTCAGCGTCAGCGGAATGCCCTTGGCGGCGGCGACGAAGGCCAGCGCGATGCCGGTATTGCCGGAAGTGGGCTCGACGAGTTCCTTGCCCGGTCCCAGCAGGCCCTTCTTCTCGGCATCCCAGATCAGCGCGGAACCGATCCGGCATTTGACCGAATAGGCCGGGTTACGCCCCTCGATCTTGGCCAGCACGACGGCCTTTGCCCCGTCGATGATGCGATTGAGACGAACCAGCGGCGTATGCCCGATGGATTCGGCGTTATCGTTGAAATACTTTGCCATTGCACTGACTCCCTGAGTGTTGAAATTAGTCCTGAACCCACGGCAGGCCGGCATGACGCCAGCCGTTGAAGGCACCCCGGCGCTGCTGATCGTCGAGATCACCCTCGAAACCTTCGAGAATGTTGAAGACGTTCCTGAAGCCGGCCTTGGCCGCTGCCTCGGCCGCCGCCGCAGAACGCTTGCCGCTGCGACAGAGCAGTAGGATCACGTCGTCCCTGCCGGCCTTGTGCTCCAGTTCCTTCACAAAGCGTGGGTTGCGCGATAGCGACAGACCGCTCATCCAGGCAACGTGCCGGGTTTCCGGCACATGCCCGACGAACTTCCGTTCCTCGGCGGTCCGTACGTCGATCAGCACGGCCTCGCCCGACTGGAACAGGGCCCACGCATCCTGTGGCGCCACACTGCCGGCATACGGCAGGTTGTCGATGGCGGCCTGTTGGCGAGCGCGCTCGAGGGTGGGCGACGCACCACCGCTCTGCCCACCCTCGGCGATGACCACGGCCGGACCGGCTGACGACCGAGATTCGAAAACGACTTCGGACATTTCAAATTCCTTTCGCATTGCTTGGCGAACGCCCAAACGGGCATCCACGGGGGGTTTGTGGGGCACCGCCCTCTTGCTCGGTGTGTGTAGCCACCAATTTATGCCCCGCGCTTCATACCAAGAACGAATAAAAATTCAGATCGATATAACGATTACCGTAATAACGATGTTGGCCTTAGCCATCAGGCGCTCAGAATTTCCACCCGTAGGCGATGCACAGGATGTCCTCGGAGAGATGGATATCGGCTTCGCCCCCGCCCTACGCATTGGGATCGACCCGGCCCCCTTGACTGTTTTCTTGAAGCCGTGGGTATAGGCAATGCTCAACTCGCCGGATTTGCCTTGTCGCTACGTCGCGCCGAGGTTCACTTGATCCTGAATGACACCGGGCGCCAGAATGTTCAGGAAGGTCTGGTCTTGCGGAATCGGAGGAAGCGGCAGAGAACGGCCCGATGCCCTCCGCCTTGAAGCGCCGATAGGCGAAGTTGACGGCCAGCCCCGGCGCTTGGTCCTGGGCTAATGAATGACCTCTGTTCCCGACGGAGGGCGTGCACCCCGCGACGACAGTCAAGGCCGGCTCCCGAATCCCGGCCAGCCTGGTCGCAGCCGGCATAAGCAAACAATTTTTTCTTCGTTCCGTCGCAGTGGCAGCGCCGCTAGAGTGCGCTGGTCTTCAATCCCCGTACGGAAACCGGAAATGAATGCCTCCTCAACGCGCCGCCGCTTCACCCGTCTGATCCTCGTCCTCGGTTTCGCCAGCATCTCCGCCGTATCGCAGGCGCAGACCACGCTGCTGAACGTCTCCTACGACCCGACCCGCGAGCTGTACCAGGACTTTAACGCCGCCTTCCTCAAGCACTGGCAGGCGAAGAATGGTGAAGCGCTGAAGATCAACCAGTCGCACGGCGGCTCGGCCAAGCAGGCACGCGCCGTCATCGATGGGCTCGACGCCGACGTCGTGACACTGGCTCTGGCCTACGACATCGACGCCCTGCACGAGAAGGGCAAGCTGATTCCGGCCGACTGGCAGAAGCGCCTGCCGAACAACGCCTCGCCCTACACCTCGACCATCGTCTTCCTCGTGCGCAAGGGCAACCCGAAGAAGATCCGCGACTGGGGCGACCTGATCAGACCCGGCGTCGAGATCATCACCCCCAACCCCAAGACCTCCGGTGGCGCCCGCTGGAACTACCTCGCTGCCTGGGGCTACGCGCTCAAACAGCCGGGCGGCACTGACCAGGAGAAGGAACTGCGGGCCAAGGACTTCGTGAAGAAACTCTACGCCAACGTCAAGGTGCTCGACTCCGGCGCCCGCGGATCGACGACGACCTTCGCCGAACGTGGCATCGGTGACGTGCTGCTGGCCTGGGAAAACGAGGCCTACCTGTCGGCCAAGGAACTCGGCCCGGACAAGTTCGAGATCGTCACGCCCTCGCTGTCGATCCTCGCCGAACCGCCGGTCTCGGTGGTCGACAAGGTCGTCGATAAGAAGGGCACGCGCAGGCAGGCGACCGCTTACCTCGAATACCTCTACAGTCCCGAAGGCCAGGAAATCGCCGGCAAGCACTATTACCGGCCGCGCGATGACAAAGTCGCGGCGAAGTACGCGAAGCAGTTCTCTCCCGTCAAGCTGTTTACCATCGACGAGGTTTTCGGCGGCTGGAGCAAGGCGCAGAAGACGCATTTCGCCGACGGTGGAGTGTTCGACCAGATCCAGGCGCGCTGAGCACGGAAACGCCCGCGGCCATGCTGACCACGACGCTGATCGTCCCCGGCCTGCACGGCAGCGGCCCGGAGCATTGGCAGAGCTGGCTTCAGACGCGGCTGTCCAACGCCCGCCGGGTCGAGCAGTCGGACTGGGAAGCGCCGGTGCTCGCTCGCTGGGCCGGTGCCGTGCGGCGCGAGATCGACCGCGCCGCCGGCGCCGTCTTCCTTGTCGGCCACAGCTTCGGTGTCCTCGCTGCCGTCGCCGCTGCGGTCGACCGCCGCGAACGCATCGCCGGCGCCCTGCTGGTCGCACCGGCCGACCCCGAGCGCTTCACCACCGCCGGCTTGCGCCCGCCCGGCGACGAATACTGCGACGCCGGCATCGCCGCCGACCTGCCGGCCGAGCCCCTGGGCTTTCCCAGCCTGGTGGTCGCCAGTGCCGACGACCCCTGGCTCCGGCTGACACGCGCCGCGTGGTGGGCCGAGCGCTGGGGCAGCCGCTTCCTCTGCCTCGGCAGCGTCGGCCACATCAACGTCGAGTCCGGCCACGGTCCCTGGCCCGAAGGAAAACATCTGCTCGAAACCTTGCAGCGCACCCACAACGGCGTCCCGGTCGGCGAGCTGCCGGTCGACGGCCGCAGCGTGCCGCGACAGTCGCGCCTGCGGCGGCCGCTGCTGCGCGACTGTGGCACCGACTGAACCCCGTGCAGAGCCTGCCGCCCTTTGCGCGAAACCAAATAAGCAAAGCAGTTTTTCTTCGTTGGCCGCGGCAACAAAGCTTCTTAGACTCTCTCTCCCGTCTCCTTCACCCCGAAGCACTCCGATGCACCTCGCCCGCCGGTTTGTTTATTTCCTCGTCGCTCTCGGCCTCGCCGCCGCACTGCCCGCCACCGCGCAGAACACGCTGCTGAACGTCTCCTATGACGTCTCGCGCGAGCTCTACAAAGACCTCAACCCAGTGTTTGCGAAGGAGTGGCTGGCACGGGGCAACTCGGCGCCGACGTTCAACCAGTCGCACGGCGGTTCGAGCAAGCAGGCCGGCGCCGTCATCGCCGGGCTGGAGGCCGACGTCGTCACCATGAACCAGTCGCCCGACATCGACATCCTGGCCAGGAACGGCCTGGTCGCCGCCGACTGGAAGAAGCGCCTGCCGTTCAATGCCGCCCCCTACACCACGACCACCATCTTCCTGGTCAGGAAGGGCAATCCCAAGGGCATCAAGGACTGGAACGACCTGATCCGTCCGGGTTTGCAGGTCATCGTCCCCAACCCCAAGACCTCTGGCAACGGCCGCTACACCTGGCTCGCCGCCTGGGGCTACGCGCAGCAGACGCTGGGCGGCGAGGCGAAGGCGCGCGAGTTCGTGCAGAAGCTCTTCGCCAACGTCCCGGTGCTCGACGGCGGCGGCCGCGGCGCCACCACCACCTTCACCCAGCGCGGCATCGGTGACGTGCTGGTGACCTTCGAGAACGAGGCCGTGCTGATCGACAAGGAGGTCGGCGGCGACCAGTTCGACGTCGTCTATCCCAGCCTCTCGATCGATGCCCCGGCGCCGGTCGCCGTCGTCGACAAGGTCGTCGACAGGAAGGGCACGCGGAAGCTCGCCACCGCCTACCTCGAATTCCTCTTCTCGCCGGCTGGCCAGGAGATCATCGCCAGGCACCACTTCCGCCCGCGCGATCCCGGCGTGCTGGCGAAGTACGCGATGCAGTTTCCGCCGCTCAAGGTCTTCAGCGTCGAGCAGCAGCTCGGCGGCTGGGACAAGGTGCAGAAGGAGCACTTCGCCGACGGCGGCCTCTACGACCAGATCGTGAGCAAGCGATGAGCACTCCCGCACGGCCGCCCGAAGGGAGTGCTCTTCCTCCCAAGGGGAGGATATCGCGCAGCGACAGGAGGGCAGTGACATGACCGGATTCGCCTCGGCCCAACCCATTCCGGGCGCCGGCGACGGCCATGCGGGCGCCGCGCGGCACCGGCGGCGCAAGTTCGACGTCATCCCCGGCTTCGGCCTGACGCTCGGCTACACGCTGGTCTATCTCGGCCTCGTCATCCTGATCCCGCTCGCCGCCGTCTTCCTCAAGACCGCCAGCCTCGGCTGGGAGGGCTTCTGGGAGGTCGTCAGCGCCCCCCGTGTGGTCGCCTCCTACAAACTCAGCTTCGGCGCTTCGCTGCTGGCGGCGGCGATCAACGCCGTCTTCGGCCTGATGCTCGCTTGGGCGCTGGTCCGCTACACCTTCCCCGGCAAGAAGCTGGTCGATACCCTGGTCGACCTGCCCTTCGCACTGCCGACCGCCGTCGCCGGCATCGCGCTGACCGCGCTGTACGCGAAGAACGGCTGGCTCGGGCAGTACCTCGAAGCGCTCGGGATCAAGGTCGCCTTCACGCCGCTCGGGGTGCTGGTCGCGCTGGTCTTCATCGGCCTGCCCTTCGTCGTCCGCACCGTGCAGCCGGTGCTCGAGGATCTCGACCGCGAGCTCGAGGAAGCCGCCGCCGCGCTCGGCGCCGACCGCTGGCAGACCTTCCGCCTGGTCATCCTGCCGATCGTCCTGCCGGCGCTCCTGACCGGTTTCGCGCTGGCCTTTGCCCGCGCCGTCGGCGAATACGGCTCGGTCATCTTCATCGCCGGCAACCTGCCGATGGTCTCCGAGATCACGCCGCTGATGATCATCACCAAGCTCGAACAGTACGACTACACCGGCGCCACGGCCATCGCCGTGGTCATGCTGGTGGTCTCCTTCGTCCTGCTGCTGGTGATCAACGGCCTGCAGGCGTGGACGGCGAAACGCACCGGGAGAGTCGGCTGATGGGTGCTGCGACCTCCACCCTCGCGCTGGCCCAGCCGGCGACGCCGATCCATGGCGCCGCCCGCTACGAGAACTCGGCGGCGACCCGCGAGCCGGTCTGGATCAAGTGGTCCATCGTCGGCCTCTCGCTGGCCTTCTTCGGCGTCTTCCTGCTGCTGCCGCTGGTCGCCGTCTTCGTCGAGGCACTGCGCAAGGGCTGGGAGACCTACGTCACCGCGCTGACCGACGCCGACGCGCTGTCAGCGGTCAAACTGACGCTGCTCACCGCCGCCATCGCCGTGCCGCTCAACCTCGTCTTCGGCGCATCGGCGGCCTGGGCCATCGCCAAGTTCGACTTCCCCGGCAAGCGCCTGCTGATCACCTTCATCGACCTGCCCTTCTCGGTCTCGCCGGTGATCGCCGGCCTCATCTACGTGCTGGTCTTCGGCGCCCAGGGCTGGTTCGGGCCGTGGCTCGCCGACCATGACATCAAGATCATCTTCGCCGTGCCGGGCATCGTGCTGGCGACCGTCTTCGTTACCTTCCCCTTCGTCGCCCGCGAGCTGATCCCGCTGATGGAAGCCCAGGGCCGCGAGGAAGAAGAAGCGGCAATCGTCCTCGGCGCCTCCGGCTGGCAGGTTTTCTGGCACGTCACGCTGCCGAACGTGAAGTGGGGCCTGATCTACGGCGTGATCCTGTGCAACGCCAGGGCGATGGGCGAGTTCGGCGCCGTCTCGGTCGTCTCCGGCCACATCCGCGGCCAGACCAACACGATGCCGCTGCACGTCGAGATCCTCTACAACGAGTACAACTTCGCCGCCGCCTTCGCCGTCGCTTCGCTGCTGGCGCTGCTGGCGCTCGTGACCCTGGTCATCAAGACCTGGGTCGAGTGGCGGGCGGCGCAGGCTTTCAAGGAATCCGCTGAATGAGCATTCAAGTCCGCAACATCCGCAAGAACTTCGGCGCCTTCACCGCCCTCAACGACGTCTCGCTCGATTTCCCAACCGGCGAACTGGTCGCGCTGCTCGGTCCCTCCGGCTGCGGCAAAACGACGCTGCTGCGCATCATCGCCGGGCTGGAGGAGGCCGACTCGGGCAGCGTCATCCTCGAAGGCGAGGACGCCTCCGACACCCACGTGCGCGAGCGCCAGGTTGGCTTTGTGTTTCAGCACTACGCGCTGTTCCGTCACATGACGGTGTTCGACAACGTCGCCTTCGGGCTTCGCGTCAAGCCGCGCAAGGAGCAGCCTGGCGAGGCGGTGATCGCGAAGAAGGTGCACGAACTGCTTCAACTGGTACAGCTGGACTGGTTGGCCCACCGTTTCCCGGCGCAGCTTTCCGGAGGCCAGCGCCAGCGCATCGCGCTGGCCCGGGCGCTGGCGGTCGAGCCACGCGTCCTGCTGCTTGACGAGCCCTTTGGCGCGCTCGACGCCAAGGTCAGGAAGGAGTTACGGCGGTGGCTGCGGCGGCTGCACGACGAGATCCACGTCACCTCGATCTTCGTCACCCACGACCAGGAGGAAGCGCTGGAAGTTGCCGACCACGTGGTGCTGATGAACCACGGCCGTGTCGAACAGATTGGCACCCCGGACGAGGTCTACGAGCGGCCGGCGACGCCCTTCGTCTTCGGCTTCCTCGGCAACGTCAATCTCTTCCACGGTCGCGCCGACGGTGCCACGGTGCGAATCGGCGACCGCACGCTGGCGCACCAGGACACGACCATTGCCCATGGATCCGAGGTGCTGGCCTTCGCGCGCCCGCACGAGCTGAGGATCATCCCCGGCGACGACGCGACCGGGGGCTTCGCCGCCCGGGTCGAACGCGTGCTGACTTTCGGTGCCACGGCACGCGTCGAGCTGACCGGGCTCGCCGCCGATACCGGCAGCGAAGGCGGACTGCGTTACTACGAGGTCGAGCTGACCCGCGCCGAACTGGCCGGGCTGGACTTGGCCGAGGGAGCGACAGTGCGGCTGGTACCCTCACAATTGCGGGTCTTCGCCAATCCCGACAAGGCCGCCGCCGCGACCGCCACCGGAACCTATGCATGAATTTTCAGCAGCTGCGCATCATCCGCGAAACGGTCCGCCGCAATTTCAATCTGACCGAGGTCGCCAATGCGCTGTTCACCTCGCAGCCTGGCGTTTCCAAGCACATCAAGGACCTCGAGGACGAACTCGGGATCGAACTCTTTGTCCGCAAAGGCAAGCGCCTGCTCGGTTTGACCGACCCCGGGCGCGAACTGGCCGAAATCGTCGAACGCATGTTGCTCGACGCCGGCAACATCAAGCGACTAGCCGAGCAGTTCAGCAATCGAGATCAGGGCCAGTTGACAATCGCGACGACGCACACACAAGCGCGCTATGCGCTGCCACAGGTTGTTGCGCAGTTCAAGAAGACTTACCCGAAAGTCCACCTGAAGTTGCATCAGGGTAGTCCGGGCGAGATTGTCAGCCTGCTGCAGGATGGCCAGGCCGACATCGGCGTCGCCACCGAGGCGCTCGACGGCGTCGCCGACATCGTTACCTTCCCGTACTACTCGTGGCACCACGCGGTGGTCGTGCCAAAGGGGCACGCACTCGAAGGCCTGCATCCGCTGACGCTGGAGGCGATCGCCGAGCATCCGGTGGTGACCTACCATGAAGGGTTCACCGGCCGCGCCCGGATCGACCTTGCCTTCGCCAAGGCCGGCCTGTCGCCGGACATCGTGATGTCGGCCCTCGACGCCGACGTCATCAAGACCTACGTCGAACTAGGGCTGGGAGTCGGCATCTTGGCCTCGATGGCCTATCGGCCGGAACGCGATCTGCAGTTGAGTCGGCTCGACTCGGCACATCTGTTCGAGACCAACACCACACGCATCGCCGTCCGCCGAGGCCATTACCTGCGCGGCTATGCCTACCGCTTCATCGAGCTGTGCGCGCCGGAGGTTAACGAGGCGGTGGTGCGGGCGGCGTCGAAGCCGCCGCGCGAGGTCGAGGTCTGATCGGCATGACCGCGGATCAGCTGGCGTTCTCCGGCAGCACCACGCCATAACCATTGGCGCGTATCACCGAGATCGCCTGTTCCAGCCGCCGACGGCGATTAAGTTCGGAACGCTAGGGGCTGTTGACAATCACGCGAGCCAAATGACAGCGGCGGCAAGCACGACGAAAGACGAGAAGCGTTCGGCGAGTTTATCGTAGCGTGTGGCAATTCGCCGGAAGTGGTTGATGCAACAGGAGAAGCGTTCGACCAGATGGCGGTTTTTGTACAGATGCCGATCGAATGGACGTTAAATGAGGCGATGACTTCGCGGAGGGATGACCGCTTGAATGTCGTTGGAAGCAAGAGGTTCGAGAATGGCGTCGGTATCGTAGGCTTTATCGGCGCTGACCGAGTCAGCTTGCAGATCCTTGAGCAGTGGCAGGGCCTGTGGGCTGTCGCCGGCTTCACCGCCAGTCAGTCGGAAGCGCACAAGAAACCCGAGCCCTTCAACCAGCGCGTGAATCTTGGTACTCAATCCGCCACGGGATCGTCCGAGCGCTTGTCCTGTGAACAGCCCCCTGTGCAACCGATAGGCCGTGAACGATTTTTTTGAAGAAAATCCTTATGGCATTTCTAGGCGGCGTTGATTGTCAACACGCCCTAGACGATTGTAGCGGCTTCGCATGCTGCCATCACTGCGGGCAGCGGCAGCAGGCGGTAGCCGATGGCTCGCAAGGCGTCGCCGATCGCCTCGCCGGCGGCGACCGCAGCCGGTGAGTCGCCATGTACGCAAACACTGTGGAAGGCAGTCGCGATCACCTGGCCGCTGCCGCTGACGATGCCGCCCGCTTCGACCATGCGCAGGACGTGCGCGACACACTCGCTGGCGGAGTGCAGCACCGCCCCCGGTTGCCCGCGTGGTGTCAGCGAACCGGCGTCGGTATAGGTCCGGTCGGCGAATACCTCACTGGCGGTGCGCAGGCCGGCTGTTTTTCCGGCCGAGAGCAGTAATGACCGCGCCGGTGCCAACAGGATCAGCGACGAATCGTAGCGACGGATCGCGGCAACCACCGCGTTGGCGACCTCCCACTCTTCGCATGCGAGGTTGTTCAACGCACCGTGTGGTTTGACGTGCGTCAACCGACCGCCCTCTGCCTGCGCAATGCCGGCCAGCGCTCCGATCTGGTAGATTAGCAGCGCTTCGAGTTCATCCGGCGGAAGTTTCATCGGGCGTCGGCCAAAGCCCTGCAGGTCCGGAAACGACGGATGCGCGCCGACCGTGATGCCGGCCGCGAGCGCCGCTCGCACGGTTTGCTGCATGACCAGCGGATCGCCGGCGTGGAAACCGCACGCGACGCTGGCGCTACCCACGATGCGCAGGAGCGCCTCGTCGTGACCCATTCGCCAGACGCCAAAGCTCTCGCCGAGGTCGGCGTTGAGGTTCAATCGCAAGCTGCTCATTTCCTGACCTGCTCTACGGTATCGTTGCAGGTGGCAACGGCCAGCGCGTCGACGACGCCACTGATCAGACTGGCGGAAAAGATCGCTTCCGGGTCGACGGTGCCCGCACTCCGTAGTGGCTGGATGGAGGCGATCACGGACCGCAGTCTGGCCTCCCGTTGCCGCGCGGCATGTTCCCCAGCTGCCACGGTCACGGCCTGAAAACGCACCCCGCTGCCGGGTCGTTGCAGCGCCAGACGCGGCAGGTCGGCAGAAATCACGGTGGCGATTTTCGGATAGCCGCCGACCGTCTGTCCGTCGGCGAGCAGAACGATCGGCTGCCCGTCGCCGGGTACTTGGATGGATCCTGGCAGCGTTGCGTCGGAGACGATTTCGGCGTCCTGGGTCGTGCGGTGCCTGAGCAAGGATCCCAGCAGCCGCATGCCCATGCGATCAGTCGCCGCCGACACGGTGTACGATTCGTTGAGGAGGTTGGCAACCGCCGAGCGATCGAAATGGTCGTCTTGCGGTCCGAGAACCACGCGAATCGCCTCCGCGGTCGCCAAAGGCGGCATCGCCACCTGCGTCTCGCCCGATCCGTCATCGTCGTCAAGCAGCAAACGAGTACCGGCGACTAGCGCTTGTCCATCGACGCCGCCGAGTTTGGCAGGCGGATAGGTCGACGCGCTGCCGAGCTGACGCGCAACGGTGACGCCGCCCAGCGCGACGTAGCCGACGCGCCCTGAATCCAACGGGCCGCAGCGCAGGATTTCTCCGGGCGACAGCCGCACGCTGCGCCAAGCGTCAATCCGGCGACGATCGCCGCTCGCTGCTTCGACCTCGGCACGAAAATAACCCGCCAGCGCGACGCGCAACGGCAAATCGAGGGCGTGCAGAACGAGCCCGCCCGCGAAAAACTCGATCGCCGCTGTGGTCTCCGGATTGCCGACCAAGACGTTGGCGATTCGCAACCAGCCGGGGTCAAGCGCTCCGGAGAGCGGTACGCCGAGTCGCCGCAGACCTCTGCGCCCCAGATCCTGAAGAGTGCTCATCGTTCCGGGGCAAACGACTTCAAGGGTGGCAGGCATCGGGGGGTTCGTGGTCCTCGAGATAGGTGAACGGTGGCCGCGGGACGTGACGGGTGTCGTTCGTTGTCGAGGCCAGTTCCCGGTACTCGACGAGGTCGAGGCAACGGAAACCGACTTCGTCGCCCGCTTGCAACAGCGCTGCCTCGGGCCAGTCGGGTGAGAACAGAGGGATAGGGCACCGTCCGATCAAATGCCAGCCGCCTGGGCTGTCCCAGGGATAGATCGCGGTCAGCGTGGACGCCACGGCGACGCTGCCCGCCGGTACGCGCAGTCGGGGTTCGCGGCGTCGCGGCCGGACCAGCGCGGGGGCGAGATCGCCGAGGAAGGCGAAGCCGGGCAGAAATCCCAAGAGGTAGACGACGTAGCGCATGCTGCTGTGCACACGCACCACTTCACTGCTGCTCAAGCCGCTCGCCGCCGCCAGATCGTCGAGGTCAGGGCCCAGCTCGGACAGTTGATCGCCGTAGCAGACCGGCAGTCGCCAGCGTCGCCGATGTCGCCGCAGCACGCTGGTCGCATTCGGCAGAACCTGTCGGAGGACGCCTTCGATCGCTGCCCGCGAGGTCAACAAAGGGTCGTAGACGAGGGTCAGCGAGCGAAACGTGGGAACCGTCTCGACCACGCCGGGCAGGCGGTCGTTAGCCATCGCCTGCGCCAACGCCTCGTCAAGAGCGGTGACGGCGGTCAGCCAGCGTTTTTCGATGCGGTCGCCAAACTCTATCGTCAGCGCGGTGTCCCCATGGTCGAGAAGCCGCACGTCTTCGCCTCAACGAACGGTGTCGCGGACGGCGTCCGCCCAACAGTTGGGTGTCTCGTAGAGACGCACACGTTCCAGACGGAGCTTGTTGCCATAGGTATCGCGGTAAACGCGGTCGAGCACGGCGAACGCCGTTCGCGCCAGATTCTCCGCGGTTGGCACGCAGTCGAGGACGACCGTTTTATGTCCAGGTAGCGACCGCAGGAACTCGACGATTGGTTGATCGGCCGCGGCAACCAGGAAGGCGTGATCCCAGTGATCCACCACGTGCTTCGCGGCCAAGGTCTTCACTTGGGCGAAATCCATCACCATGCCGTCTGCCGGGTCACCGGGTTGATGGATGACGTCGCCACCGAGCGTGACCTCGAGCACGTAGCGGTGACCGTGCAGGTGTCGGCACTCGCTCCTGTGGTCGGGAATCCGGTGGCCGGCGTCGAACTCGAGGCGACGGGTAATGAGCATCAGCCGGTAGTGAAAAGAAAGACGGTCATTCTATCAGCCAGCGTCGGCGGCAGAGGCGCCGGCTGCCGTATGCGGGGGGTCGGCATGGGGTACCGGCGGGCGGGCGATTCTCACCTCATGAATGCGGCGGCGTGACGCACGTTCGATGCGCACCTCGAGACCCTCGATGACGAACGTTTCACCCGGTGCCGGAATGCGTTCAAGGTGGCTGATGATCCACAGATTCGCCGAATCGTACGGCTTGCCGGCCAGATCCTGCTTGAAATGCGCTTCCAGAATCCGGAGTTCGGTCGTTCCATCGATCACCAGGGTGCTGCCGTCGGGCCGCATGAGAACGGCCTGTTCCTCACGAGGGGCTTCCTTGTCGTCGTAGATGTCACCGACGAGTTCTTCGAGAATGTCTTCAAGGGTGAAGATGCCGAGCAGCCCGCCAAACTCGTTGACGACGACGATTAGACGCTCCTTGTTGCCGCGCAGCACGTCGAGCAGCCCGTCGACAGGCTGGTTGGGCGGTACGAAGAGCGGGTCGCTTCCGGCTTCGTTGAGCGTCTTGTCGAGGTTGCCTTGGGCAACTTCGCTGAGGAGGTTTTGTAGCGTGATTACCCGGTTGATCTCCTCAGGGTTACCCGTGTACAGCGGAATCCGATAGTGCGACTCGCCGATCACTTGGTCGAGTACCTCGCGAATGGTTCGTGTACCGTCAAGCGAGAAGATCTGATGCCGGTGCACCATGATGTCGCTCGCGCGCAAGGTGCTAAAGTCGAAGATACGCCGGATCATTTGTTGCTCGCCTTCCTCGATCGAACCTTCGCGGGTTCCATGTTCGGCCAGCGCGATCAGCTCGCTCTCGGTCACGCTCGGATCCTTCGGTGGACTGGAGAGGGTGTGCAGCCATTGAATGAACGTTTCCAGCGCCCACACCAGTGGCGACATGAGCTTGCCAATCCATTCCAGTGGTGCTGCGGCGAGCAGCGAAACCGCGATCGAATAGCGCGACCCGTACGTCTTGGGTGTAATCTCGCCAAACATCAGCAACAGCAGGGTAATCACGCCGACCGCGAGGCCGGGGCCGAGATGGCCAAAATGCTCGGTGGCGACGACGGTCGCCAGCGTCGCCGCGCCGGTGTTGACGAGATTGTTGCCAATCAAGATGATCACCAGCGTCCGATTGAGATTGCCCTTCATGCGATGCAGGGCTTTGGCGCCAAAACGCCGCTCGGCAAGAAGTGCTTCGACGCGTGCCTTGGAAAGACTGGTGATTGCCGTCTCGGAGCCCGAGAAGAACGCCGAAAAGGCAAGCAGAAGGAGGAGAAGGAGGGCTTCCGGCATGGGGAATCGGTGGTCGCGGAAGTGGACGGTCGTTCCCTCACTCGGGGGTTCACGAACCGCGGATGGCGTCTGACCTTCGTGACACTGACATGGTCAGTGTAGCAGATTGCGTGGCAGGAACCGGTTTGCGGGCGCCGGGCTAGTAATCAGTCACTTTGTTGAACAAGGTGAGCATGGCGGTCCTCGGCTGGGCCGTGGCCAGCGGGGTGCCTTGCAAACCCAGGTGGCGCAGTTGCTGGTGCAAGACGTAGGCACTGGCAGAGAACAGCAGGCGGGCGAAGTCGGCCAGGAAGCTGGAAGCCGAGGTGCGGTCGGATTTCAGATCGACCTTCCCCTGTTTGATCAGATTTTCCGCCTGCCCGCGGGCGCAGTCGTCCTGCTGGTAGAGCGCCCGGGGCGAGGAGCTGCGTAAGGTGGTGACCCCGTACGCGGATTGTCCTTGGCGGGCACGACGTCGCTGCCGGCCAGGACGTCGGCCTTGACGACCCCCCGGAAGGCTTGCGGCCAGGAGCCGGCGGCATACTCGAATTCACCGAAGTGACGCACGGCCGCGACGGCCGGCCCCAGGCCCCGGGCGGCCAGGGATTGAGCAGGGCCAGGTGTCCGCGGGAATTGTTCATCAAGGCGTCGGCCTGGCGTGCCAGGACCGCGTTGCCGGCCAGGCCGAAGAGGAAGTCGGCATGGCCGTCGGCCCGGATCAAGGCCATCAACTCGGGATTGGCGAAGTGGCCGTCGTCGCGCAGCAGACTATGAGTCTGCTGCCAGTGACGGCGCAACCGGCGGATCCCCCGCTTCATGATCATGGCGTTCTCGGCGCCAGTCGGACGTTTGCCGGGACGAAGGACGGCCGTCACCAGGGCGCCGGTCTGGGCCTCGAACAACCGCAAGGGCAGGTAGCAATGGTGGCCCCCGTAAGGGTGGTTGTAAAAGGACAGCGCCTGTTGGCCATAGGTAGCGTCGTCGGGGTGGTCCAGATCCAGCGTGATGGCGACGGGAGCGATCGGGTAGCCGGCGATGAAGGCTCGACCAGGGCGCGGGCCATCCGATAGATGTCGGGCCGCTGCAACGCAGTTTCCAGACGGGAGTGGGTGGCCGCGCAGGCCAGCGCGTTGCCCGCGTTTAGCGGTGCCCGCCCGGCCGCCAGCTTGAACAGCGGGTCCTGACGCAGGATGTTGGCGTCGTTGCCGCCCTCGTAACCCGAGGCCATCTGAAAGATCCGCTGGATTAGCCGATCGCGCATCGAGTGGGTGATGTAGCGCAGATCGCGGGAATCGCCAATCGCCTGGACCAGCCGCCCCATTAGACCGATGCGCTGATCAACGGCGCCAGCACCAGGGCGCCCAAGTCCGAGGAGACTTCCCCGCCGGTGAAGTCGGCGCGAACCGTGAAGCCCGCAGCGGACGGAAAGCGGAGTTGTTCCGGGGTAGTATCCAAAGCTGGGCGAGTGGTGGCAGGCGTTTTTTACGAACTGGTTTCTCAACACCTCCATTTGTATCAAGTGCTTACAGCATTGCTCGCCCCTCTTACGCAAAATCCAGGCTAGGTGACTTGGCGAGCGTCAGGCTGCAACGCGAGTAAGCGTACTGCGCCAGAGTCGCCAGCACCCGTGTATCGTGGTTACGTCGACGTCGACCGGGGCAAGAACCGGTGGTGCCGCTGTCGAAAAGTCGCGTTAGCCGTCCAGACGACGCCTGAAGTCGATCAGCGCTCGGTTCGCACGAGCGCGTGTACGAGGAGGAATTTTCCGCTCTCCGGCGGCAACAACCCTCCGAGCCGTTCCTCCATGCGCAAGAGCGTGTCCAGGATCGCGGCGCCCTCTGGGTGTTTGCTTGGCGCGCTGTTCCATTCCGCCGGCAACAAATCGACGAGATAACGCACACCGGTGGCACTGGCAACCGTGAAATTCGCCGCTCTGAGCAAAGTGTTCAAGGCAAGGCGTGAATAGAGCGCTCGCACACGACCGTCCTTAAGCAGCGCCGTCGCGTCGCGCTCGCTGAGATGCTGCGCGTTGATTACCGCCAGAATCAGAGATCCGTCCGGCCCAAGACAGCGTTTGACACAAGCGAGAAACTTCGCTGGGTCGAGCAGATAATTGAAGACACCGCCGAGGCAGACCGCCGCGTCGAAGTCGGCAAGGTGCTCGGGGAGGTCTTGTACGTCCGCCTGCAGCCATTCGATAGGCGCCTCTGCGTACCGTTGACTGCCGATCGCCAGCATAGCCAGTGAAAGGTCGACAGCGGTTACCCGGCAATCCCTGTCCAGCAGCGCCGGCAGCTCGCGACCACCGCCGCTACCCAGGACGAGAACTTTCGCTCCCGGCGGAACGACCCGGGCCAACATCCGGGACTCGACCTCGTTGGTGAAACGTTGAATCGGGTAACGATCCCAGACGTCGAAGTAGCGCCGTGCCAGTCCGTCGTTGTAGGCGCGTTCGGCGGCGAGGTTGGTTTCTGCAGCGGCGGCGAAAGCTGGCAAGGTGTCCGTCACTGTCGCCAGCGAGGCGAAGGCAATCCGCCCGGCGGCGTACGAGTCGGTTGTCGGCAGCGCAAAGTAGGCGACCGTGGGCGCGCCCGTAGGCAAGTTCACCCATCTTGCTCCCTCGATACGGCCGCCGTCGTACTCACCCGCTGCCCCACGCTTCAAGATAGGCGCTGGCGCGGCCTGCCACGGGCCGCACAGGGAATCGGCGAAGAGAACGCCGATGTCCCAGCCGTCCTGCTGGCTGCAGCCGTTGTAAAGAATGAACAGGCGCCGCCCGCCAGAGCCTGCCGGCGCCACGTACAGGCTCGGGTTGGCCTGACCAAAGCCATCCCAGTTACCGCTGTCGGGCAGGTAGATCGGGCGACCGCCGTTTCCCGGCTGCCAGTACACCCCCTCTTCGGAAATCGCCAGATAAAGGTGGAACCGCCCGTCGGCGATCCCCTCGAAGAGCATGACCCACTGCCCGTCGAGCTCGCGAACGAACGGCAATCCCATGCGACGGATCGAGAACGGCGCCGGTTCGAGGATCAGCCGTCGGCCGTAACGCTGCCAGTGTCTTCCGTCGCTGGACGAGGCAAGGGCAAAACCCGCAAGCGTATCCGGGCTGTAGTACATCCGAAAATGGTCGGGCGCCAACTGCAGGACGCTCCCCTGCGCCGCATAGCGGCCATCGACGAAAGCCGGCGTCGCATTGATTGCCCACCCGGTTTCACAGCTCCCGCTAGCCCGCCCGACGCAGGTCGTTCCGCCACGATCAAGCGCTTTGTCGCGAGCGTTGAAGAACATCTGCACGCTTCCGTCCTCGGCGACCACGACTTCGCCATCGGCTGTCTGCAAGAAAGAGGGATCCCGGATGCCGAAGGTCGCCCAGGCGTTGTCACCGCCCGTCAGCAAGGGCAGACCAGGCTTGCGCAACTGTGCCGAGCCGATCGCTAGCCGATGCAACCAAAGCGTGCCAAGCGTGCTCATTCGTCACCCTCAGGCGGCAGTGATGACGGGATTGCGCGTGCCTTTCCGCGCAGCAGGCCGAGGTAGCAGGCAAGACCATGCCGGGCATGCATCGCCTGCCGTGGGAAGCGGGCCTCGTCGTCGTTGCCGCAACTGAGACGGTGCATGATCGTGACGGCGATCGATCGACCTAGGCGCAACCAGCCCTCTGCCTGTTCACCTTCGTTACCGAGGCGTGAAATCAGAAGCAGCAGCTCGCCAAGCGACCACAAACGCGCCGGTTTGGGCAGGATTTCCAGGTCGCCGCCGGCAAACGGCCGAATCCAGGGAATGTCTTGTCCCCGCTTGGTCGCTCCTCCTGGCGGCAACCGGTGGATGACATCGGCAAACCCCCCCGGTCCTGCGAACTGTCCGATAAGTTCGGCGCTGGCGGCCTCGATCGAGCGCACGCCGAACACATCCGCCATCGCGTTGAGCAAATAACACTGGTGCAAGAGATCGACGACGCCGCTCGCCGGCGAGTACGGCCAGCCCAGCCGAGGGACGCGGCGCGAGCGGATCCATTCCATCGAGCGCAAGCCGTCGCCGGTAGAGCGTGTCGGGTATCCCGCCAAATCTGCCTGATGAAGCGTCGCGTAGCTGTAGGCGGCGGCGTTGTAGATCGGTAACCGAATTCCCGGCGAATACGCCGGGATCGGTACCTCGCCATCATCAACTGACAGCGTAAGTCTTGACCACCATTCCTCCAAGCCGGCCACCCCATTGTCGATCACCGCTGCCAACGGCGGACAGCTCAACCCCTGCTGGCTGCACTCAAGGGCAGCACGAACGACGACCGCGCTAGTCACCAGGAAGGGCTCGCTCGGCGGCAAATCGCGCCAAGCGAAACCGAGACCCCACACCCAGCCATTACAGTCATCGATCGCTGTCCGCTGCGCTGCCTCCCGCAAGCGATCACACGCGCTGCACACCTGCGCCTCGAAACGAGCCGGGGAAATGAGCTGACTGCGGTGGAGTACCGCCAGCAGCTGCAAGTACTTGCCGTCGGCCATCGGGTGATGCACGCGCAACTTGCAGTAGGCGTCGGTCCCCATACCGGCAGCGGTTTCGTACTCTGCCACACCAGCGTCGATTACGACGCGTAACTCATTTGCCCACGACATGGCCATCTGGTGCTCCTCAGCAACCGATTCCCGCTTAACGGTCCTTGCGGACAACGAGAAAACCGTCTGAACGGCCGAGCAACGACGAATCAGCGTCGTTAAGCGTGTCGAGCGCCGTGATGCCAGAGCCGCCCCAATAGAGCCAACGGTCGCGGGCTTTGGGTAGAATTTCAAGGATCTCGCGCGAGGTCAGCGGTGCAAGCGTCGTCACGCTTTGCTTTCGGTCCAGCAGCTCGTTGATCAGCAAAAGCCCACCTGGTTTGAGCGCACGCCACGCGGCAAGAATTGCGTCGCGTCTCTTGTCGGCAGGCAGGCGGTACAGCATCTGCGCAAATAGAACGACGGTGGCCAACTCGGGGTAGCGCAAGTCGATCGCCGAGCCTTCCTGATATTCCAAACGATTCTCGCAACCGAGAGCAGTCCATAACTGCTGGCCGAGTACGACGAAATCGTGCTTGGTTTCGGAGCAGACGACGCGCGTGATTCCTTTCTTCCGCTGGAAATGAAGGCACAGGGGAACGATCGCCAGCCCCGCTCCGTGATCCACAACACAAGAAATTTCCTCTGCCGGCAACAACTGATCGATGGCTCGCAGTGCGACTTGTGCCCGGCGCGACGAAGAAAATAGAAAATACGCGAGCTCCTTCCGCTCGAGTACCGGGCCCGCCTTCAAGGACTCGTTTTGAGCGGCCGCTAGACTCCCCTCGATCCATCGTGCCAGTCTTGCTGGAGGCGTTTGTTCGCCGTTTCCCCGGGACCTGACAAGGCTTTCGATCGCGTCGGCAACGAGCGGACCATAGTTAACGATCGACTTTCCGACGATTACCGGCGCGTGGTCAGCCAGGTCCGATGTGGACGCCAAGCTGGCAAACAAACTGGTTAGGCTGGCAAGTTCCTCCTTGACGCTTGCAAGGTCGTTCTCATCGACGACTACCGCGTGAACGAACGGCGCGGACAAACCACTCGTTTTCAAATCCACGACGACATCAGAAGCAGTGGCACAGACGAGTACTAACGGGCGCACGGTTTCTGTAGGAGTACACGCGTTCAAATTGGCAGCTTTAGCGGCGGCGGCTATACCGCTGCCAACCAGCATCACGCGCGTGCGGATCAGACGCTGATACCATTTTCGCCCGCTGTGGGGCATGGCGGTTCCTGGAGGCCCGAGCAACACTGACAACTCTCCGTCACGCGTACCACCGGTACGGCCGAGTGGTCCAGCCCAAGTGTAGGGATGAATCAGGATCTGTACTGCCCTGCTGCGTGCCACGGCAAGATCCTTGATCTGGGTGACCATCCTCTTGATCTGGCCGCCACCGTCGCTAACTTGGTAGAAAAGCGGCGCCTTGGCCTTAAACTGCTCGACGTCCGCTTGCAGTCCCGCTCCAAGAAGAATATCCGGCCTGATCCAGTTTTCGGCAAACAGCGTCGAAATGAACACGCCGGTGGAGCCCAGATCCGGTAACCGCTTCCTGAAGGTCTGGTTAATCTCGCCGCCATGGCTCGCAACCGTCGCGAAGTTGTCGAAGTCGCTACGCATTTTTGCCACTCGCGCAACAACTGCCCTCCGTACTTCATCGTCGAAGCGCTGCCTTTCCAATTCCGAACCCGCCAAAGCGGCAAACCACCTTAATGAATCCTCAGATTGAAGCCAACGCCAATACTCTATCCCGGCACCACCAAATCTTTTTCCAATCAGGTAGGAATCGACTGGCGAATCATGCAGCCCGAACTCAACCGGCAAAACGAATTTAGAAGCTAACGCACGAAACTGTTCTACGCACCGCCTCTCGTCAGAGGAATAATCGGCGAGCAAATAGAAGGTCCCTGGTATTCTATAATGATAAAGAACAGAAAGAAAACTATAGGCCCCTTTAATATCACGAGCGTGAACATCAAAGCGAAAGGAAACGCCCTTCGCAACGGGTTCACGACCCAAATCCCTACATGAATAAAAAATAGAACCTACTCTCCGTAGATAGTCTACGAGTACCGCAAATTCCCGGGCCGCAAAACAATCGTACGCAAGCACCCCCCTCATCTTCTTTCGAGTTTGCGCCTATCGCTAGTCGCCTCTAACGCAAAAGCCTGAAAAGCATTCAGTTTTGGCAACTCCTTAAGCACAGCCTGGCACTGCGAAGAGTATGGCTCTCCATAATCCGCAAGAATGCAGGGCGCAATAGTCGCTGTCGCCTTGCA
Organism: uncultured Candidatus Accumulibacter sp.; assembly: GCA_964420975.1. Classification (GTDB taxonomy): domain Bacteria; phylum Pseudomonadota; class Gammaproteobacteria; order Burkholderiales; family Rhodocyclaceae; genus Accumulibacter. The sequence goes on along the minus strand of CAYQVH010000001.1, from coordinate 304,909 downwards.
AGAAGGTGGTGCCGCCCACGCCTTACAGTTGTCTAATCGGCAGCGCTCGTTACGACAGTTAACAAAGGAATCCAGAACGGCCCGCGCGTCGGCGATCGCCTGTTCACTGCTAAATAGCAGACCAATATCCTTCAATGCTTTTACTTGATGGGGCGCATGGTTCTCTATTCGCTGTGCCTCTGATCGCGGGTCATTTTTAAATTTCGGGTCACTTGACCCAAAATAACCCCAATTCCCCATGGCTATTTCCTGATGCTCTGCTCGTGCGACGGCCAAAGCTCTGTCCCGATACACGACCTCCCCCGTCGCCGCGTACAGCCAGGCGACGCCAAGTCCCATAGCCAAGTTCGTATTCCGAACAAAACGCCCAACATCATTTGCGTGGTAACTGTACCAATAATAGTAACAGTCTCGGCAGCCCGCTGGAGCGGCTGTCCCTAGGTTCCAGGAATCACGAGCAACTTTGCGCGCAAACTCCAAATACGTACTTTCACCCGTCGCGATTGAAAGTTGAGCGAGGCAAGTCAGCCCGTATCCGGTTTGTAGCATGTAAGGTGTATTTGCAGGATTGCAAGAGCCATCGCTAAAAGCATCCAGCGAGCCCGCCAGACCACATTTTTTTGACTCTTCCGTCGCTCTTTGGATATATGGCCATCCGGTACGACCGGACTGGTCCGCGACAGCACTGGCCATAAGCCTTTTCCCATCGCTCACGGCTCTACTTAATAGCTCTTTTTTGCCCCGAGAATATCTAGCCAGTGACGCTAGACAATCATAAGCCACGGCAAGAGAATCTGTCTCGTCTGGCGGAGCCTGAAAGTCTACATCCACGCCCCAACTTGACGAGGAAGAAAACAAACCAAACATCAAACCAAGCCCAAGAACGCGCAATCTCCTCTCTACCGTCTTGACTTGCGCATGATTAAGCTGATAAAACAACCCATTAAATACCATAATGAACTCTCCGTGTTGCTGCTTCAGTCGAAGGAGACAACCCACTTCAAAATGTTGGCTGATGCGTCAAAAACGTCTTTCCCTCCTCTTACCGAAAAGAAAGTCCCGTCTTTCGCTACCCGACTGGCACACGAATAGGTAAAACCCGTCACCACATCCGAATAATTATCTAAATCCAAGAGATGGCAAATTGAATACGGCACATCCTTGCTGAGCAGGAAAACTCGTGGTCTAGTGTAATACTGAAATATTGAGCCTTGTGTGATCAGTAACCAGCATGTGCCCAAGTCTACTATCGAACGTACTGGCTGAGCAACATACCCGATCTCGGTCGCAAGATGCAATTGATTTCGCTCGCCAAAAAAAACTCTTGCGCCAGACCGTTTAGCAAGAGACAAATCTGGATCCAAATCTCTAGGTGAACCCAGAATATCATCTGAACCCCAAATCAGCCCCTCCTTCGTAAACGCCAGGTCAGTAAGCCGAAAGCGAGAAGCCGGACTGTTAGAACGAGATGGATCACAGTCCTCGCTCCAAGTAGCACCATCGTCGGCGGAGACAAAGATCTTCGTCTCCCTCGGCAGATCACCACTGGTCAAGTACCACCTACCAGCACAAAAGGGGTCTGAGCGAACAGTATGGAAATGTCGGATTTCCTCTCCAGAACGTTCAAAGGTCTTCACCCAAGACTCTCCTTGATCGACACTCCTGAACACGGCAGAGTGATACCGTGCGCCCCCTACTTTTTGCCCTCCCGGAGGATTCAAAGCGTAATCTGCAAATATCAAAACCCCGTTACTATAGTCGACGGAAGATGATCCATGCCACTGGTGGACACTAGTTTGGCTAACGCCCTTCACAGTTCCGGAGTGTTCCAAAGTGAGCACTAGTCCGGCGTTCTCCTGCTGAGATAGTGCGAGTTTTGGCGACAATCCTCTCGCTTGAAGACATATTCTGTCATTTATGAGAGACACCGAATTAATAAAACGAGTGCTTTCAAAGCCTCGAACTGGAACCCATTCCCACGAGCCACCTAAATCATTGGAAACGTAATATCCTCCAACAGCACAACAAACAATTCTATTTGTAGCTTCACTCGTCGTTCGATCAATCACATGTTCCGAAAATCGGACCATATTTCGGGGATCAGTTGAAACCACGGGTAACGTAAGTTTGACATGTACATGTCGGAAAGGAAACCTGGGATGCGACAATGGTATGCTGTACTCTTTACACAATTGTGGTCTGTCCGCCACTATCAACGTTGGGCCGGAGCTACTCACTTTAGCCGCTTCTCTAGCAACAGCAACACTGGATCCGGCAGGATGGTCAGTTCTTTTCTCGCTCGGCATCGTCTTGTGTCCGACGAACCAATCAAACCCCAGACCAGAGGCATCGTCCTGTATGTGGAACACATGTGGTGCAAACCCCACGCGTCTCATGGCGGCGAAAAACCACTCGCGGCCAACTTTGATGCTAACCATACCTTGGCCGTCAGGTATGTAGTCGTAATACCCCGTGCGTGGCTTTATCTGGGCCGTTGCCTTTGGCTCTTGGTGCCCCGCCTGTAGTCTTGGCTCCTCCATTAGCGTTATAAAGAGGCCTTGGGGCGACAGCACGCGCCATGCTTCCGCAAGTGCTTTCTCGTGTTCGGTGAAGTAATCAAAGAGGAGGCAACTATAATGCACCCCGAAGGTCTCGTTTGGGTACCCGCTAAGGTCTCTCGCGTCTACTCCTTCGGTGTGGTCATTGCCGTATTTACCGAAAAGCGAAACAGACGTAATCGGACCAAAGTAACTTGCTAGCAATTTGCGTTCGTGGCTGGTCATGGCGAAGCACAGCGCACCTTCGGCTATGTCTCCAACTCGTCCGAAGAGAGGGAGAAGGTAGTCACCAACCAATCCTGTCAGTGAACGAACTCGCGGCCTACTACCGCAATGTCCACATATGCCGCGATCTTCCCCGCCCAGAAGTGTCCCGCCACAGACTGAACAAGTCAGATTCGGATTTTCCATCACATTTCCCCGTTGCTAGTTTGCCCGTGCCAATATCGGTTGACGCTGCTATCCGGCAGCAACATTCAAGCCAACATGCGTCCAATTATCGCGGGGAACTCCTTGCCGTAGAGATGCGGCAGCAATGAATAATTTCCGTCTCTTAGGAACGGCAGCGCTTCCCAGCGTTTCCAGTAGTCGAGCCACCTTTCGGACATCTCCCGAAGAAGAGGGCGACGGGAGTAAGCGTATAGTTCGGCGAGATCAACGATATGAACAAAGTGGTATCCATTGAAGTATTGACCGCCGATCTTCTTTTTGAAGTTGGTCGGATAGGCGAACAGGTCTTCTCCATCAAAAGGCAAGGAAAATTCGACGTTATTAATCTGGCCGGAGGTAAATGACAAACGCCCAATACATCGCCACCGCTCAGTCGGCATGGCGGAAACGTCAGGGCGAAAGCTGCCTTGGGCAAGCATGACTTCTGCCGTGCAATCTAGATCTGTTTCGATGGCGGCTCGAAAAATGTTCTCTTCTGGCTTGCTGATGAGTGAAAGAAGCACATTAAACTGCAAGATTCGTGGCTCACTACGTTCAACATGGTTATCCCATCGCGACCAGCCACCGATATTTACATGGCCAGGAAATATTCCCTCACCGGGAATCTGGAGCTCAAAACATCGGCATTTCTTTGTTACGGGCCTATCAAATACTAAACGAATTCTAGTAAAACCGGTGAGTTGGTATCGACTGTTTAGGCAAAAAGCCGCGTCGTACATCGGCAAGAGATGAACCACTGCGTCGAGATTCCTATCCAGAAACTCGCTGTACTGTATGCCAAAGCGATCTAAGACTTGGCGACTCTGTACAATCCAACGCAGGACCGTTAGCCAGCCATTCAAGGTATAAAACGCCGGTTCATTCGGATATTCGTCGACAACCCAACCAAAAGGTTTTTTCCTGAGAACTCCAGACTTCTCGACCGGAATCAGGAGGCTGGCGAAAAATTGACGGATCTCACTTGAATACTCGCCTGGAATCAATTTCTCGATCGATGCAAATGCTTTAACGTACCACGCTTGAGTCAGTCCAGAAACAAACTCACGCGGCACATTAGAGATTCCCGTACTTGGTCGATAAATAAATGTTAGCGCATCTCCCAGTGGTTCGGCGTACCTAAGCGCATGACTAGCAACCTGTCGCGCATAATCGAGAAACGACTTGTTGCCGGTTTTTTCGAACTCACTAGTATAATCAACGATTAGGTAAGGCGCTAGAATTGGATGGAATACAAGCCCGCGGTCCGTTTTTTTCATTGGGCAGCCGCTTGTGTCAAATACCAGTCCATAATAATCATAGACGGGCTTGCGATGATTAAGAACCGGGAGCGGGGAGCTGTTATCCATAGGAACCATTTTCAGGCAACTCCCCTCGCGTTATCCTTCTTGGCATCCAGCGTATCGCACCCAGTCATTCGGCTATTGCGAAAATCGGCGCCGCGCAAATCGGCCTGGCGGAAAGAGCAGGCAACAAAGTCACAGCCATTGGCGCGCAGTGGCAGTTGCCCGCGCGAGCTAATAATTTCGCAGAAATCGCAGCCAACCAGGGATGAACGGAGGATGCGTGCGCCGGAGAGGTTGCTGTCTGTAAGGGTAACGCCTTCGAGCGAGCAGTTGGTGATCTCGCTCGCCGTCAGATTGGCGGAGTCGAAACGACATTGGATGAATTGACAACCAGTGAAGGACAAATCGCGCAGATTGGCGTTGATGAAACTGCAATCTTTGAACAACGCCTGGGAGATACGCAAACTGGGTAGGCTCATTTCGGAGAAGTCGATGCCTTTGATGTACATCATCTGGTCGCTCATCGTCAGGCTGCGGCGCAGCATCTCGGCCAGGGTCTTGCGTTGCCGGAAATCAGGAAGTCGGAACCGGGCACTCCGGATCTGGAAAATGTAATTAAAGATGAGTAGGTAGTAACGGCTTCTTGCCGTCTTGCTAAATAGTGCCGACGCGGGAAGAGAATCGATATCGTAGATAAGATCGAGCATTCGCTGTACAGCGAGCAACTTGGTGTACTTCCCGAGAGAGAATAGTGTCGAGATCTCGTTGATTCGTTGATAAAGCGCTTCGGGAGTAGGATCCAGTTCCCATTTGATAGGGTTCGCGATTTCGCCGAATCCTTGGGCAGTCGGCGGGGTGCGCGCATCAAGCATTAGCAGATCCTCTTCAGAGGCCATGTCACGCCTGGCGTCGCGCTGAAACAGACTCATTTGAGCTCTCCATAAAGCGAATTTAAGCGCTTGGCGTAGTTCTCCCAGTTATCGGCTGCCATGAACTTGCGGCAATTGGCGGAGGCCATGGCGAGCTGCTCATCAGAAAGGGCGTTGATCACGTCGGCTATCAGCTTGGGGTTCAGTGGATCGGGGAGATACCAGCCGAGTTCGTAGGTGTCGATGATCGCGCCCATTTCAGGAAACGGGCTGGCGATGATGGGAACGCCAGCATTCGGGTACTCCCAGAGTTTGTTGGGGTTGCAATACCAGTGATTGAGACCGGTGTTCTCGTAAGGAATGGCGCCGATCGTGGCACCGGCGGTCCACAAGGGCAACTCGTCCTGCTTGACCTTGGGAATGAAGCGAACCTTGTCAGCGAAAGCAGGATTTTTGAGCGTCAGTGCGTCGGCGACGCGAAGCAGCTCATCTTCGAGCTTTCCCCATCCCATATAAACGAGGCTCCACTCGGGGTTCAAGTACTCCGCAGACATCAATAGCTGAATCAGGCCGCGGCGTGGCGCGTAGCCACCCTGGTAGATGACGATCTTTCGCTCGCGGGGCAAGCCGGCCATTTCATGCAGGCGTCCATCATAGTCGACCGGCTCGGCCAGCTTGGCCGCATTCTTGACCACCACGGCAGGTGGCAGCGCCGGATAGTGTCGCTGATAATAGCTGGCGATACTGTCGTTGATGGTCACGAACCGATCGACCCGCCCTGCATACTTGTTGAGAATCTGGCTATTGAGTTCGGCCATATCGTCTTCGGCCTGCGCCAAATGATCGTAGATTTCGTGCGCATCGAAAACCAGCGTCGCTCCCACCTGGCTGGCGTATTTTGCCGCCAGCGGCAGAGCCGTGAGGTCGTGCGCGTGCAGGATCTCGGGTGCCTCGTCGGCGAGAAGCGCTCGCAAGCAGCGTTCGCGCGCGAAAATAACCTTCCAGCGGGTGATTTCGTCGGCGTCCAGCAAAGCCAAAGCGCCCCGCATCATGGGGCGCGGCAGCTGGAAAGGAGCCCCTTTGGCCTGGCGACGCTTGCGGAAGCGGCGACGTCCGGCAACTCGTGGCGGCCGCGACGGCGTGGCGTCATAGTCCGGCGCCAATTCGCTGGCAGCCGCCGTCGGCCACTGCGAGTCGACGGCTGCCGGCGCGCGGTAAGCGGCAAACACCGCGTCGTACTTCAGCAGCTCGTCCTCCTCGCGCTTCTTGAGATTGAGGTGGCTCTTCCGCCGGCGAGCGTATTCTCGCCACAACCGGAAGGCGACGAAGGACAGCCCACCAACGGCAGCGCCGGCGATCAGCAAGTGCGCCACGCGTTCAAGCGACAACCAGTCCCAGAAGCGACCAAGACTGGGCGCAACGGTATTCAGCGCGTACGCTCCGACCAGCAGGACGACCACCAGCGCAAGTACCGCCGCCAGCATCCTGCCAATGAACTCCGCCAGCCAAGGACGAAAAGCCTCCGCCTGCCAGGCCGCCCGGCGAATGACGACGCCGTTGTCAAGCACTTGAATCGGTACCTTGTTGCTTGCGTCCTGGATCCCGACGATGACGACGTCCGCTCCGGTCTCGCGAACGGCTTCCGCCTCCTTGAGCACGCGCGCGTCATGTGAGACGGAATTGATGACCAGCATGCAAACCTTCATGGCGTTTCGTCCGTTGTCGCGCACCGGGAAGGTAGCGTGGCGGGGGTGCGCTGCAGCCAGCTGAGGATCGTTTCGGCCGCCTGCCCCGTACCGTAAGCTTGCGGATACGCGGTCGGACGACTGGCGAGGGCCGCCCGGATGGCGTCGCCGATGCCGTCACCGGAAGGCGATGCCAGCCGGTTCCAGCCGCTGATTACCGTTTCCACCCATTCCGTCTCGTCACGCAGCGTGACGCACGGCACGCGGTAGAAAAACGCTTCCTTCTGCATGCCGCCGGAATCGGTCGCCAACACCGCCGCGGCGGATTCCAGCCGCGTGATGTCGAGATACGAGAGCGGCTCGGTCACGCGCAGCTCGGCAAGTGTCGCTTCGAGTCCATGCTGGCTGGCCAACTTGCGGGTGCGCGGATGCAAGGGCAGGACGACGGGGAGTTGGCGATTCACCGCCGCCAACGCGTCGAGGATCGCGCGTAGGCGGGCCGGATCGTCGGTGTTCTCGGCCCGGTGGCAAGTCGCGAGGACGTACTCGCCGGGCCGTAGGTCCAGTTTTTCGAGAATGACGGACTCGCGTTCGGCGATCGCGCGCATGTGTAGCGAGGCGTCGAGCATTACGTCGCCGACGTTATGCACGCCGTGGCGGTAGCCCTCTCGGTGCAGGTTGTCGACCGCCGTTTCGGTCGGACAGAAGAGCAGTGTCGAGACGCTATCGGCGACGATCCGGTTGACTTCTTCAGGCATGCGCAGGTTGAACGAGCGCAATCCGGCTTCGACATGAGCCACCGGGAGGTGAAGCTTGATCGCCGCCAAAGCCGCGGCAAGCGTTGAGTTGGTGTCGCCGTAAACCAGCACCCAGTCCGGGCGCACCTCGTCAAGCACCTTCTCGATCGCTTCGAGCATGCGCCCGGTCATGGCGCCGTGACTGGATCCAGCAATCCCGAGGTTGTACGCCGGCTCGGGAATACCAAGTTGACGAAAAAACACGCCGGACATGTTGTCGTCGAAGTGCTGCCCGGTGTGCACCAGGGTGTCGACGATTGGGTCGGCCGTATGTTGCTCGTTCCAGCGTTGAATGGCGCGGCTGACCGCGGCCACCTTGACGAATTGCGGACGAGCGCCGACGACGGTAACGATGCGCAGACTCATTTCGCAGGTTTTTCCAGCAAGGCCGCGACGATCCGGTCCTGAACCCGATCCTCCAGATACGGGTGCATGGGAAGGCTCAGGACGCGATGGGCGACCGTCTCGGAAACGGACAGCGGCGCGGGAGCACGACAGCGATTCTGGTACGCGGGCTGACGATGCAGCGGCAGCGGGTAGTGTACGGCGGTCGGCACACCGGCGGCTTGCAAGCGGTTGAGAAGCGACTCACGGTCGTCGCTCTGGACCGTGAACTGGCCCCACACGCACGTGCGGTCGGCGCGTACGACCGGGGGCTGTACCGGCACTTCGAGGCGAGCAAGGCGCTCCAGGTAGCGTTGGCCGACGGCGATCCGTTGCTCGATCTCGCCGGCAAATGCGTCCAGCTTGGCAAGGACTATGGCGCATTGCAGCGTATCCATCCGCCCACCGACGCCGACTCGCGCATGGTGATAACGCTTTTCCTGCCCGTGCACGCGAATTTCGCGCATAGCTTTGGCCAGCGCGTTGTCGCTGGTGAAGATTGCCCCGCCGTCACCGTAGCAGCCGAGCGGCTTGCTGGGGAAGAAGCTGGTGCAGCTGACGGCTGACAGATTGCCGCTGCGCCGCCCGCGATACTGCGCGCCGAAACTCTGGGCGGCGTCTTCGATGACGGCGATCTCGCCGTGCCGACTGGCGATCTGGTTGATCTCGTCCATGTCGGGCGGCTGACCGTAAAGGCTGACGGGAATGATGGCTCGTGTGCGCTCGGTGATCGCTTCCTCGATCAGGCGGGCGTCGATGTTGCAGGTATCGGCTTCGATGTCCACGAAGACCGGGACGGCGCCGACCAACGCGATGACTTCGGCGGTCGCGACGAAGGTAAATGGCGTCGTGATGACCTCATCCCCCGGCTGGACCCCCAGCGCCATCAGGCTGATCAGCAGCGCCTCGGTACCCGAGGCGGCGGTGATGCAGTGCTTCGCGCCGCTATACGCAGCGAGTCGCTCTTCCAGTTCTCCGACCTCGGGGCCCATGATGTACTGCCCATGATCAAGCACCCGCTGGATCCGGGCGTCTATCGTCGCTTTCAGTTGCCGATATTGGGTCTGCAAATCGACGAACTGTATACCTGCCTCAGCCATTCCTACTCCCTGATTGATTGCCGAAATCGCGTTCGGTTGAAAAGGGTCCACAACTACCCTGAAGACACGGCGAACACGAAGCCGCGTTACTCACTGGCGATAATCGATGGTTGTCTCGTGATGGCCTCTCTCTTGCGGGACCACTGGCGCGGTCAGCAATAAGCCGCTGCTGGTGAGCCTAGCCTTCCCTGGATCTAGAGGTTGTGGGCAACCCCGACGATCACCGCAATCCGGAACAGCGCCTCGACGACGTCGCGGAAGATCTGTCGCGACTTCACGTCGATCCTGGGCAGTACCATGATGTGATCGCCCGGGCGGATCTTGGGCTCGCTGGCAGCAAAGCCGAAGAACCCTCGCCCGCGGCTGCTCTCATCATAACTGCCGTCCCGGTGGGCAACGACGACTCGAGAGGCGTCGGCGTTCTGGGTATAGCCTCCGGAGTTTTGAATGTAGTCGCCGAGGCTCAGGCTCTGGTCGTAAGCAATCGTGTTCGGGAAAATCACTTCTCCACTCACGAAAACGAGGCCATCGCGGACCGGAATGCGCAGCACATCGCCGTTTTCAAGCAGCAGCTCGTTCCGGTCCGCCGTTTGCGCGATGTAGATCTGTCCCGAAGGCTCGACGTTCTTGCCGCGTTCGACCCACTGGAGCAGCAACTGTGCTTCTTCCTTGCGCAACTGCGCCTCTTCGTTGGTCCCGGAGCGCGCCGTCAAGGCTGCGTTCTCGAGAAACTTGAGCGTCACTTGAAGCGCTTGCCGTTGCCGTTCCTTCGCGCTCAGGCGAAACAGCTGCAGGCTCGCCGTATCGGAACGCTCGGTAAACTCGATCTGCTGGATCAGTTCGCCGAGTTTTGTCCCGTAAGGGAAAACATACTCCTGGACGCTGCGATGTTCCCCCTCGACGCGTACGGCGATCGTACCCGGCTTCTTGTCGGCGGTAATTTCCAGCTCGTCGCCGTTGGTCAAGGTCACCGTCGCCGCGCTGTCGAGCGAGAAATACTCGGTGTTGCGTACCGTCCCGGTGTTGCGAACCACGCGCGCATGCGTCGCCGCCGCGCTTGGCTTAGCATAGCGAACCAGTTGCGCGACGGTTATCGAGGGCTGCGCGAACTCGAAGCGCTTGGCGTTCTCTGCCAGGCCACTGACGCGCACCGTGTTCAAGCGCGCGCCAACGAAGATGACGTCTCCATCGGCCAGCTGAATCAAGGGAATACGCCCGGCAAACAGAAAATCGTAGAGGTTCATCGTCGCCCGCGTCAGATTGCCGCGCTTGATCTGCACGCTGAGGAACGAGCCACGGTCGGGATCAATCCCGCCCGCTTGGTCGAGATAGTGCAACAGGCTGTCCATGCTGGTGCCGCTGTAAAGCCCGGGGCGATTGACGAAGCCGCTGACGAAGACTCGTACCGGCTGTGCTGCGGCGAGACTGGCGTAGCTGTAGACATTGGCCCGAAAGACGCGGCTGGTTCCGGCCTCGACGACGCGCTGCAGATCCTGATTGCGCACGCCAAGGACGTTGATCGGGCCAACGTGGGGCAAAAAGATGTTTCCTTTGGGATCGACCGTCAGCGGCGCGTCAAACTCAAACGCGCCCCACAAACGTACCTGAATCCGGTCGCCGACGGTCACCAGATAGTCTGGATTGAACTGAGTCGCCCCTTCGCGCGCAAACGCACCGGTAAACAGGTTGGCGCCAAAGACGTCGCTCTTGAGATTGGCCGAATAGTCGAAGAACTGTGGCGGCTGGGTGCGGATTTCCGGTGCCACCGCCGCCGGAACGCTCGGGGCTGCCGGGGCGTTGGGAGCCATCGTCGGCGTCATCGGCGTCGCGGGCGTCGTCGTCTGGGTCTTGGTCGAGTTGCCGCTGCCCGGCTTGCTGGGGCCGGTTACCAAGCCTGGCGGATAACTGCTGTCGGCGGCGATGGCCAGCGAACCGAACGCCAGGAACAGGAAGATCAGACCAGCCAGCCAATCCTGGCGGCGCCTCGACCGCCGCCGCGACGGAACGGTACGGGGATCAGGTATGGACGCCAGGGCTCCCAGGGAGGGCAAGAGGAAGGGCAGCCAGATCATAGGATTCAGTCCTGATGGTCGCGAATGATCGCGGCAAGCAATTGCAGAATGCCGGCAAGCACGAGTACCGAGAGGGCAAAGACGATAATGTTATAGGTTCTTCGCGGCTCGAGCGGGTACTGAGGCAGCGTCGGGCTCTGTACTACCGAGAGCATCTTGAGGTTGCGCGTCGCTTCGATTCGTCCCTTCTCGAGTGCGGTCAGCGCCGTCTTGTAGACGTCCTGAGCGAACACCGCCTGCATTTCAAGGCGCTGGTATTCCTCCAGTGTGCGGTTCAGGGTGCCGCCCTTGGGTGACGTCAAACGGCTCTTCTCGACCTTCAACTGATTCTCGACGGCGGCGATCTGGAGGTTGATCTGAACGATATCGGGCGCGGTCGGGCTCAGGTAACCGAGCATCGCTTCGCGGCTGGCTTTGAGCTGCGTGAGCTCGGCCTCAAGACGAGCGACGATTCCGGTGAGTGCTTCGGCGGTCGCTTGCGGCGACAAAAACCCCTTCGCGTTCTGAAACTCGACGACCGCCAAGCGGGTCGTTGCCACCCGGTCGCTCATCTCGGACACTTGTTTTTCAAGGAAACTCACTTGGTCGCGGGCAATCCGGTGGGCGATCGCGTTCATGAACTTCTCGCCCTCCTCAAGCAAGGCACTAGTGACCGCGTGGGCCATGTCCGGCGTGTAGGCCTGAGACTTGATCCGCAGCACGCCGGCAATGTCATCGAGGTCGATGCTTACCCGCGACAGGTAGTGTCGGTGAAAGAACTCGATCGCAGAATCTTCGAACCACATTCGGGAAAGCGGGTCGCGCTGCCAGTCGCTGTAGTGGGCGCGCAACCCCAGCTTGTCCTCGAGCTTTTGCAGCATGTCGACCGAGCGCAAATGATCGCGCAACAGCATGAGTTCGCGGTCGTTCCGAGTCCCCACAAGCAGCGAAGCGAAGTCCGTCGCCTGACCATTGGACAGATCCGTCCGGTCGACGACGATCACCGCCTCGGAGACGTAGCGATCCGACGCGATGATCCCCCAGTACACGACCGACAGCAGAATCGCCACCAGCGCCGCCTGCAAGGCGCGCCGACGCACCAAGTGCGGCGCGATACTGTCGCGGACCCGCTGCAAGAATCTCGACAGGGCGCTTTCCCGAATCCGCTCGATCATGTGGCGATGCTTTCCTTGTAAGCGGCAAGGGCGCTCTCAAGCTCGTCGAACCAGTGAGCACGGCCTTCGTGAAGCCAGATCCCGGCCGAACAAAACTGCCGCAACAGGTTGTCGTCGTGCGAAACCATGATCAGGCCAGCCCGGTTGGCCAGATTGCGGAAGGCAGCAAACGCCTTCGCCTTGAATGACGCGTCACCGGCCGAGGTCACCTCGTCCGAAATATAGACGTCGAAGTCGAACGCCAGCGAGAGCGCGAACTGCAGACGCGACCTCATCCCCGATGAATAGGTTTTGACCGGCTCGTCAAAGGCTTCGCCAAGTTCGGCGAAATCGTCTACAAAGCTCAGTCGATCGTGAAGATCGCCGTCATGCCCATGAATGCGCGACACGAATTTGGCGTTCTGCCGGCCGGTCAGCGACCCCTGGAGTCCACCTCCGTATCCCATCGGCCAAGACACATGGCAACGGCGCTCGATGGTCCCGCGATTCGGGACATCGACTCCGCCAATCAGACGCAACAGGGTTGATTTTCCAGCCCCATTGCGACCAACCAGACCGACGTTTACGAGCGGCGGGATGGTGAAGGAAACGCCTTGCAGCACCCAGCGGCCGGGGCCGTGCTCAGTCTGGTAGCGCTTATGCACCTCGTCGACGATGATCACTGTCGTGTCATCCGCCGGGCAAACCGAACATGCAATGAAAGGCCGAGGAAAACCGAAAGCAGTGCAAATGTCGAGAGATAGTCGAGACTGAGCCCAGCACTCATGTGATACTCCGCTGAAAAGGCTGCGCGCAGGATCTCGAGGCCCTGCATCAACGGGTTAAGCAACAAGACCTCACGCAGCGCGGGCGGAATCACCACCGGCGAGAAAAGCACGCCTGACAGCAGGTACAAGGGAATGAACAAGAGGTTGGCCACTCGGCCCAGTTCAGGAATCAGGGTATTGCCGACCGAAAGCATCAGCCCCAGGCCGGTACCGAACAGCCAGAAAAGCCCGAACACGGAAAAAGCGGCCAGAGGATCACCCGGCAGCACATCGAAGCCGAAGAGCGACATGCCGGCGAAGAGCACGAGAGCAACCAGCGCCTGGACGACCCCTTCGAGAAAGGCTCGCACCAACACGACGTCGACCGGTTTTACCTGGCGATAGGCAAACAACGCCTGGTTAGCCGAAATGGCGGCCATCGAGCGTGTCGCCGAATTGCGAAACAGATTGAAGCCGACGATCCCGATGGCGAGAAAAAGCGCAACGTCGAATCCCGGGATCAGTCGCCGTCGGATGGTGGAGAAAATCACCATCAGGACCGCCAGATGCGCCACGGGTTCCAGGATCAGCCACAACCAGGCGGCGCGTGCATTGGAAACCCGCGTCACCGCTTCGCGTAGGAAGAGGGCCTTCCAGACGGCCAGGGTGATTTGCGCGGAAGAACGCGGTTCACTCATCGGCGCTTCCGGTCTTGGGACGTGCCGCTTTGAAGCTCCCTAGTCCGCTCATTCCGGCGAACTCCCAGGGTTCGCCAGCACGCGACATGACCTCCTTGCTCACAAGTCACCCCTCTGTTTGGAGCCCTGACCGGACATCGCTGAGCCCTAGCAAAGCGTTGAATCGTACCGACCGCTGGCGGTTGGGTCAATACGTGTGAACGTTGTCTCCCACGGTGGCGGCGAACGTCGTGCCGGCAGTCGTTCGCAAGACACGACGAGCCGTCGCCGCTGGTCAAGCGTCGGCCCCATCGCTCGTCGCGTTGTCTTCTCGATGGCGTGCAGACTACAATCCGCGGACCGATCCGGAAAGCGAACGACGACCTTCCAAAATGCCCAGCGATGACGATTGAACCCGGCCAAGGCGACGTCGTTGCCACCGGCAGCAACCCAGCGGTGAGCGCAGAAGGCGCTGCGGTGCAGGGGCGCAAGACACCGGGCATCTACTGGTTGTGGCTGGTGCTGGCAATCGTCTCCGAAGTAATTGCCACTACCTTGCTCAAGTCGACCGAAGGCTTCACCCGGTTATGGCCGTCGGTCATCGTCATTTGCTGTTATGAAGTCGCGTTCATCCTGCTGGCGGTCAGCGTCCGGCGTATTGCTGTGGGCGTCGTCTACGCGCTGTGGTCCGGGGTCGGGGTCGCGCTGGTGACGCTGGTCGCCTGGATCGGACTGGAGCAGCCGCTCGACACCATGGGACTCGTCGGCGTCGGCCTGATTATCGCCGGCGTCGTCGTCATGCAGGGCTTTTCGAAGACCACCCACGCGTGAGCCTGACGACATGGACTGGTTGATCCTCGCCGTCGCCATCTGCTCGGAAGTCATGGCGACCACCGCCATGAAGCTGACCGATGGTTTCAAGAAGCTTTGGCCGTGGGCTTTTGTCATGGCCGGTTGCTTTGGCCTTGCGCTTTACCTGCTGAGTCTGACGCTCGACACCCTGCCGGTGGGACCGGTCTACGCGATCTGGTCGGGTTCGGGCGTCGCGCTGATCACGGTCGTCGGCCACTACGCTTTCAAGCAGGTGATGGACCGTCCGGCGCTGCTCGGTATTGCTCTCATCGTCGCCGGAGTCGCCGTTTTGCAGCTGCTCTCGACCTCCGTGCCGCGCTGAGCGGGGAGAGCGTTCGGGGCTACGGTCGTCCCTCGTCGGCGGCGGTCAGCAACTGGCGTTCAAGATCGATCCACTGCCCGTCGACCAGGCCCTCGATCGGCCGGAAGTTGGCCTTATAAGCCATCTTTTGGCTACGGCGAATCCAGTAGCCAAGGTAGAGGAAGGGCAAGCCGTTGGCGACACATTGGGCGATCTGCCAGACGATGTTGAACGTGCCAAAGCTGGCCCCCCGAACCTCCGGCTCATAGAAGGTGTACACCGATGACAGCCCGTCGCTGAGCACGTCGAGAATGCTGACCATGCACAAGGATCCACCCAGCTTGAATTCAATCAGCCGGGTGTCGACTCGGCTTTGCAGGAGAAAGTGCGCGTACTGCTCGTGGCTGTCCTGGTCCATCCCACCGCCAGTGTGGCGAGCCGCCTGATAGCGCAGGTAGAGCTGATAGTGGTCTTCCTGAAAACGCAGCGGCAACTCGCGAGCCGTCAGCCCGGTATGGCGGCCAATACTGCGACGCTGGCTTCGATTCGGTTCGTACGTTTGTACCGGGACGCGCACCGGGATACAGGCGCGACAATCGTCGCACTGCGGGCGATAGGTGAACACGCCGCTGCGGCGAAAGCCGCAGCGCACGAGTTCGCCGTAGACTTCGCTGTTGATCAGGTGGCTCGGCGTCGCGACCTGTGAACGCGCTCGCTCGCCCGGCAGGTAGCTGCACGCGTACGGCGCCGTGGCGTAGAACTGCAGCAACGAAAAAGGCAGGTGCGAATCGTTGAGCTGCGACATCGACTAGTTCCACTCCTGAACCGCGGCGTCACTCGGCCACTTGCCCGGCTGCCAGGTCACCGCAACCAAGGATCGCAAACGCTCGACGAAGCGTGCCCGAGGCAGTTCCCTCGCCCCAAGCGACGCCAGATGGGGCGTGCTCATTTGACAATCGATCATGCCGTAGCCTTCGTCTTCCAGGAAGCGGACCAGATGAGCGATGGCGACTTTCGAGGCGTCGGTAGCGCGCGCAAACATCGACTCGCCATAGAACATTCGGCCAATCGCCAATCCGTAGAGGCCGCCAACGAGCGTATCGTCGATCCAGGTTTCGACCGAATGCGCAAAGCCGAGTTCGTGTAGTCGGCAGTAGGCGCGCTGCATTTCACGCGTGATCCACGTTCCCGACTGACCCGCGCGTGCGATCTCGGCACAGGCGCCGATCACCGCCGGGAAAGCGGTATCGAAGGTCGTGCGAAAATGGGGCTCGCGCAGCCGGCGGCGCAGCGAGCGCGAGATTCGAAACTCGGCGGGGAAGAGGACCATCCGCGGGTCGGGACTCCACCACAAAATCGGCTCACCACGCGAATACCAGGGAAAGATGCCGTGCCGGTACGCCTCGAGCAAACGCCAGGGCGAGAGATCGCCCCCTGCACAAAGCAAGCCGTTCGGGTCGCGCAAGGCCGTCGTCAACGGCGGGAAGCGATCCTTGCCAGCTAGCCAGGGAATCATCGCAAGACGCGAATCGGTTGTGCTGCCGATGTCTGGAAGGCGGGTTCAGGCGTCCTGAAAGCCACGACGTGGTCGACGTCGAGACGAATGCCGATCCGTTCGCCCAGGGCGTGATTGTGATGCGAGGGAACCAGCGACAGCACCTCGGCGCCACTGGCCAATCGCAGGCGGTAGAGGATGTCGGCACCACGAAAAGCCTTGTGCCGGACGTCGGCGAGCAGCAAGCTGGCGTCGTCATGCACTATGTCGTCAGGCCGCAAGAGAACCTCGACGCCGCAGCCCTGGCCACAGGCGTCGCAGCCACGGCTGCATTCAAGCGGCAGCTTCGACTCGAGCACCCCGAGTTCGAGGACGACGCGGCGGTCGTCGATCACCCTTCCCGGCAGGAACACCCCCTGGCCCACGAAATCGGCGACGAAGCGATTCACCGGCTGGTGATAGATCCGGTACGGAGTGTCCCATTGCTGGATCTTGCCGGCGGCCATGACGCCGATCTCGTCGGCCATCGCAAACGCCTCGTGCTGATCGTGGGTGACGAGGACGGCGGTCGTGTTCTGGCTCTTCAGGAGATCGCGCACTTCGCTCGAAAGGCGTTCGCGCAAGTCGACGTCGAGATTGGAGAACGGTTCGTCGAGCAGCAGTAGCTGCGGGTTCGGCGCCAGAGCGCGGGCCAGGGCGACTCGCTGTTGCTGCCCGCCGGAGAGTTCGTGCGGATACCGGTTTCCCTCGGTGGCGAGACCCACCCTGGCCAGCAAGTCGCCGACCCGGCTCTGCCGTTCCTGTCGATTCCACGCGCTGAGCCCGAAAGCGACGTTCGCCGCCACGGTCAGGTGCGGAAACAACGTGTAGTCCTGAAAGACCATCCCCATTTGCCGCTTTTCCGGCGCCAGACGATAATCCGCCGAGCTCACTGACTGTCCGCGCAGGCGGATCTCGCCGGCGGCAAGCCCTTCAAAGCCGGCAATACAGCGCAACAACGTGGTCTTGCCGCAACCGGACGGCCCCAGCAGGCAGGCGATGGTTCCCGTCTCGACGCGCAGGCTGACGCCATCGACCACGGTGTGCGATCCGTAACGCTGGACGAGGCCGGTTAACTCGAGGTGTGCCATCAGCGATCAACGCATCCCTGTAGCGAAGGCTGGGGCCAGCGACCGCGATCAGCCGGCCCGGAGGACTAAGCAATTATAATTCTCGTTTCGCAACCCGGTCATGATCCTCTCCCGCCCTCCTCCTCTGCTCGCCCTATCGGCGACGATCGCGGCACTGGTCGCGATGCCGGTCGTCAGCGTCCTGACGCACATTGGCCGTGGCGGTACGGGAGCGGTCTGGTCGCACCTGGCGGCGACAGTACTGCCTGAATACGTTGCCAATACGCTCGTGCTTTGCTGCGTAGTCGGCGTCGGCGTCACTGGCGTTGGCGTCGCTACCGCGTGGCTGACCGCGATGCACGACTTCCCCGGCCGGCGTTTCTTTGAATGGGCGCTGGTACTGCCGCTCGCCATGCCGGCGTACGTCCTCGCCTACGTCTATACCGATTTCCTGCAGTTCGTCGGCCCGCTACAGAGCGCGCTGAGAACAAGCTTCGGCTGGACACGCAACGACTATTGGTTTCCCGAAGTCCGCAGCCTCGGCGGTGCGGCGACGATGTTCGTTTTCGTGCTCTATCCTTACGTCTATTTGCTCGCGCGATCGGCTTTCATTGAGCGCGCCGGAGGGATGCTCGAAGTCGCACGGACGCTCGGTTTCGGACCATGGCGCAGTTTTTTTCGCGTCTCGCTGCCGCTCGCGCGACCGGCCGTCGCTGCCGGCGCCGCGCTGGCGCTGATGGAAACGCTGGCCGACTACGGAACGGTGTCCTATTTCGCGGTGCACACCTTTACCACCGGCATCTATCGCGCCTGGTTCTCGCTGGGCGATCGTATCGCGGCCGCCCAATTGTCCGCCGCGCTGCTGGCCTTCGTCGTCGTCCTGCTTGCCCTTGAGCACCGCTCGCGCGGTCGTTCGCGCTTTCACGACACGAGTTCTCGCCGCCGCCATACGCTTGCCCCGAGTCTCTCCGGGTGGCGTGGCTGGGCGGCAAGCGCCGTCTGCGCGCTCCCGCTGGTGATCGGCTTCGCGCTTCCGGCCGGCCTCCTGCTGCTGCTGGCGATCGACCAGACCACCCCGCCGATCGCCAGCCTGTTTTTCCGCCTGGCGCGAAACAGCTTCCTGCTCGCCGGGCTGACCGCCTTGATCGCGGTGGCTTTGGCGACTTTACTTGCCTACGGAGCGCGGCTGGCGAACGGATTCCTGTCGCCCGCCCTGAACCGACTGGTGGGTCTCGGCTATGCGGTGCCCGGGTCGGTGATTGCAGTCGGCGTGCTGATTCCGGTCACACAGCTCGACAACTGGTTGGCCGAGCGCTGGCTGGCCTGGTTCGGCAGCAACCCCGGCCTGCTGCTCACCGGGGGTATCGCGGCGCTGGTCTATGCCTATCTCGTTCGTTTCCTGGCGGTTGCCCTGCAGACCGTCAGCAGCGGCCTGGCGAAAGTTACTCCGCACATGGATGACGCGGCGCGCAGCCTCGGACTCGGACAGGCGGCGACGCTGGGTCGTGTACACCTGCCGATTCTGCGTGGCAGTCTGCTCACTGCCGGCCTCCTGGTCTTCGTCGACGTCATGAAGGAGTTGCCGGCAACCCTGGTCATGCGTCCCTTCGACTTCGACACGCTGGCCACACAGACTTACACACTGGCCGCCGACGAAAGGCTGAGCGAAGCGGCGAGCGTGTCGCTGGCCATCGTCGCCGTCGGCTTGCTGCCCTTGATCGCCCTCTCGCGGCAGATTGCGCAGGGCCGCCGGCCAGGCGGTGCTCAGCGGTAGCCGACGCGATCGAAAATCACTTGCGCTTTAACGCGATACGTCGCCAATGACCCGACCGGAAGCGTGTCCGCCTTGAACTTGCCCAGCGCGGCCAGCGCCGGGTTGGTCACCTTGACGCCGGGAACCGCCGGCCATTCGTTGTTGCCGTCAGCAAAGTAACGTTGCGCGTCGTCACTCGCCAGATACTCGAGAAACTTGATCGCCGCCTCGCGATGTGGCGCGTGCTTGAGAACGCCCCCGCCAGAAACGTTGATGTGCGTTCCCACGCCTTGCTGGTCCGGCCAAACGACGCCGATCTTGTCCATGATCGCCTTGTCGTCGGCTTTCTCCGATCGCATCAGGCGCGCCACGTAGTAAGTGTTGGCCAAGGCCACTGCGCACTCGCCGCCGGCCACGGCGCGAATCTGATCGGTATCCCCGCCTTTCGGTGAGCGGGCAAAATTGGCGACCACGCCTTTCGCCCACTGTTCGGCTTTGGCGTCCCCCTGATGCGCGACGATCGACGCGAGCAGCGACAGATTGTACGGGTGTGAACCGGAACGTGAGCAGACCTTGCCCTGCAAGCGTGGATTGGCGAGATCCTGGTAGTTGCGAACCTCGTCGGCCTTGACCAACGACTTGTTGTAGACGATGACCCGGGCACGCGTCGAGAACGCGAACCAGTCGGTGGTGCGCAGATAGGCGGGAATTCGCGCCTCGATAAATGAAGACTTCACCGGCGCGAAGACACCCATCTCGTGGGCTGCGGCCAAACGCGCCGCGTCCACCGTCAGCAGCACGTCGGCCGGGCTGTTCGCGCCTTCGTTCCGAATCCGCTCGAGCAACTCATCTTCCTTGCCCTCGATACGCTTGATCGTAATGCCGGTTTGCCGCGTAAAGCCGTCGTAGAGCGCTTCGTCAGTCTGATAGTGGCGTGCCGAATACAGATTGAGCACTTTGTCTTCCGCCCAGGCTGCGTCGACGGAGCCCGTGATCAACCCAACAGCCAGTAGTAAACCAATAAAATTCATTATGTTACCTCCAAGCACGAGCGTCTATTGTCGAATCGGGAAGCATTCTAGCATCTTTCCGACCAAACAATAATGAGAATCGTTACTATCGGTAGTCAAAAAAAACGACGCCAGGCGTCGTTTTTTGATCCGCTGCCAATCAGCGAAAAAGCAGGCGGCGCGCCCCGTTGTAGCGCTGCACCCAATAGCTCTGGCGCATGTCGTCGACGCGAATCTCGGCTCCGGTACGCGGCGCATGTAGAAAACGATTGTCGCCCAGGTAGATGCCAACATGCGAAAAGGCATGGCGCATGGTGTTAAAGAAAACGAGATCGCCGGCCTTCAGCTCATGCTGCGCGATCGCCGCGCCAACCTCGCTCTGCTCGCGCGCCGTACGCGGCAGCAGGATGCCCATCGCTTCCCGGAAGACGAGTTGGACAAAACCGCTGCAGTCAAGGCCAGTATCGGGGTTCGTACCGCCAAAGCGATAATTGATCCCGATCAGCTCCAGGCCTTTGAGAATCAAGTCCTGGACGTTCGTCGTATACCTCTCGAGCAGCGACGGCTCGTCGAGAAGAGACTTCGGCTGATCGTTGGCATGGACCACGCCGCCTGCGGATACGAGCCAGAGTGCGGCACCAAAAAAGGGCGCGAGGAGGTGTCTTCTAAGCATGGGAACGGAATTTAAGTGAAAAAAGTCACACTGTAAACCCCTTTCTGACGTATCGCAGTAGCAGAAAAAAGTTAAAAATCATCCTGCAACACCCTAACTTAATGGGTTTTTCATTTATCGGAAGCCTTCTTTTGAAAGCAATTCGCTTGTGCGGTGCACAGTGGCATGTCTTCAAGAAGCGCGTATAGTCGGCCTTTCCGGGGCGTGGTCAGACAGTGTCGTCCGCCGGCCTCGCGCCAGCCGCACACGTGTCAATGGGCAGTCTTCCGCCATCTTGGCCCCCTTCGCGGCGACCGGCTGAGTGACGGCTGGGTGCCAGCGTGTCCCGGCCGGGCAGTCAGCGGCCGACGACACTCGCTATGGAGCACAAATGAGTCCCTTCAAAGCCTATTTGATCGAGGAATCGGAGGGCAAGACGCGCGGCAGCGTCGTCACCCTCGACGAATCACAGCTGGATCGCGGTGAGGTGACGATCCAGGTGGCGTATTCGAGCGTCAACTACAAGGACGCCCTCGCGGCGACGGGAGCGGGGCGCATCATTCGGCGCTATCCCTGCGTCGGCGGCATCGACCTCTCGGGTACCGTAGTCAGCAGTACCGACGCCCGGTTCGCAGCCGGCGACGCGGTCATCGCCACCAGTTTCGACATCGGCGTCGCCCACCACGGTGGCTACGCCGGGTACGCCCGGGTGCCCGCCAATTGGGTCGTGCCTTTACCTGCCGGTTTGTCGCTGTTTGAAGCCATGGCTCTGGGTACCGCCGGTTTCACCGCCGCCCTCAGCGTCGTCCGCATGGAAGAGAACGGTCTCCAGCCGGCCCACGGGCCGGTGATCGTGGACGGGGCGACCGGTGGCGTCGGTAGCTTGGCGATCGACATGCTCGCCGCTCGTGGCTACCAGGTGACCGCTCTGACCGGCAAGGAAAGCGAGGCGGACTATCTGAAACGCTTGGGCGCCTCAGAAATCCTGTTCCGATCTCAGCTCGACCTCGCCCGTATCAAACCGCTCGACAAAGCGTTGTGGGCGGGCGCCGTGGACAATCTTGGCGGCGACGTCCTGGCCTGGATGGCGAGCACGATGCGACAGGGCGGGACGATCGCCAGCATCGGCCTCGCCGTCAGCCCAACCCTGAAGACGACGGTCATGCCCTTCATCCTGCGCGGCGCCTGCCTGCTGGGGATCGACTCCGGTTACATCGGCGAACCGTATCGCAGCGGCGTCTGGCAACGTCTCGCCAGTGATCTTAAACCTCGACACTTGCACGAGCTGACGAGAACCATCGCGTTCGCCGAATTGCCGGGAATTTTTGACGCCTTCCTGGCGGGCCACGCCCGCGGGCGGGTCGTGGTCGACGTTGCCGGCGCCTAACCGGACGCAGCGCGCAGCGGTCGGCAGGTGCCATGGAAAACCCGACTGAGCGGTCGCGGATCCTGATTGTTGACGAGTCGCGAATGGTCCGCGCGACGCTGGTCAAACTCATTCGCGACCACTACAGCTTTCGCGAGGAAACCAACGGCGAGTCCGCCTGGCAGACGCTGGTACTCGACCCGTCGATTCGACTCGTGATCTGTTCGCCAGCGCCACCCATCCTCGATGGCGAGGGTCTACTCGTGCGCATTCGCGCATCACGACTGGCGCGTATTCGCCAATTGCCGATCCTCATGATCGTCGGCGACAACGAGGAAGCCAATGAACGCGCCAAGGCACTCGGCGCATCGGATTTCATCAGCCGTGGTATCGGTGCGACGGAACTATTGACCCGGATCGAATCCCTGCGACAGCTCGCCGCCATCCAGACCGAAGCGAGCGATTCGGCGCTGACGACGCCGACGGCGCGGCATCCAGACACCGGCTTGCCGCAACGGGAGGCCGTCGATCACCATGCCACGCAAGCGCTGGCGGCGGCAACGCGACAGCAGGATCCGGTGAGCGCCTTGGTGGTGGGCTTCGACCGCTGCCAGGCGCTGCGCGCCGACCACGGCGACGAACTCGCGAACGAGCTGAAGAAGCGTCTTGCCAGCATGCTGGCGCGAACGGTGCGCAAGGAGGACAGTCTCGGTCACTACACTGACGACGAACTGGCGATCGTTTCGCCGGGAACGCCGTACCCGGCGTGCGAGGCGTTTGCCAACCGCTTGCGCGAGGCGATCGCGGTCGCCAACATCACGGTGCATGGACAGCGCCTGGACGTGTCGATTAGTATCGGCGTCGCCAGCACGCCGGTGGACAGCGCGACGACCGCCGCCACCCTGCTCGGTCTTGCCGCCGAAAGGTTGCGGCTTGCCCAGCAGGCCGGTGGCAACCGGGTCGTCAGTAGCGCCGCTCGACCGGTGTCAGAAGTACCTGTGCCGCGCCTCAGCCACGCGATTGATCTCATCAGGGCTGGACACGAAAGCGTGGTGGTGCCGCATCTCGTGCACCTGGGCAACGAGATTCTGCCGTTTCTCGAATTGCTGAAAAGGGAGTTGAAGTTGGATCTGCCTTTGGCGGATATCCGAAAAAAGTTGCTTGACCGGGAGCGCGATCCTCCAGACAACCGGCAAGCATAGTTCCCACGGGTGCAGGTGGGTCTCAATCTTGGAATAGGGAGTCTTTATGACGACAGTTCAGGAGTTTCATAAACAATCTATTGAGAACCGGGAAGCCTTCTGGGCGGAACAGGCCAAGCTTGTCTACTGGCACAAGCCGTTTACCCAGGTTCTCGATTTTTCTCGTCCCCCGTTTGCCAAGTGGTTTGTCGGCGGAGAGACCAACCTCTGCTACAACGCCGTCGACCGGCACGCCGCCGAGCGTCCCAATGACCGGGCCTTGGTCTTCGTCTCCACCGAAACCGACCAGGAAGTCGTCTACACGTTTGCCGAATTGCGCACCGAAGTCATGCGCATGGCGGCGATCATGCAAAGCCTCGGCGTCGGCAAGGGCGATCGCGTCCTGATCTACATGCCGATGATTGCCGAAGCGATGTTCGCCATGCTCGCGTGCACCCGGATCGGCGCCATCCACTCGGTCGTTTTTGGTGGCTTTGCCTCGGGCTCGCTGGCTACCCGCATCGACGACGCCGAACCGAAGCTGATCGTCTCCTCCGACGCCGGCATGCGTGGCGGCAAGGCCGTGCCCTACAAGGACCTTCTCGACGAAGCCATTTCGCTGGCGCAACACAAGCCTGCCAAGGTGCTGATGATCGACCGTGGACTGGACAAGGGTTTCAACAAGGTCGAGGGTCGCGACGTTGACTATGCGAGCCTGCGCGCCCAGTTCATGGACGCCGAGGTTCCGGTGGTGTGGCTCGACTCGACGGATCCGTCTTACATCCTGTACACCTCGGGAACGACCGGCAAACCGAAAGGGGTGCAACGCGATACCGGGGGTTACGCGGTCGCACTCGCAGCGTCGATCAAGAACATTTTTTGCGGCAATGCCGGCGAAACCTACTTCGCCACGTCGGACATCGGTTGGGTCGTTGGCCACTCGTACATCGTCTATGGTCCGCTGATCGCCGGCATGGCGACGATCATGTACGAAGGCACGCCGTTGCGCCCCGACCCGGGCATCTGGTGGCACCTGGCCGAAAAGTATCAGGTCACCGTGATGTTCTCCGCCCCGACCGCGGCACGGGTTCTCAAGAAGCACGACCCGGCGTACATGCACAAGTATGACTTGTCGAAACTGCGGCACATCTTCCTCGCTGGCGAGCCGCTCGACCAGCCGACGCACGAATGGCTGATGACCGAGCTCGGCCGCCCCGTGATCGACAACTACTGGCAGACCGAAACCGGCTGGCCCATGCTGTCGTCGATGCCGGGTGTCGAGAAAACCGAGATTCGCTACGGAACGCCCAGCTTTCCGGTCTACGGTTACGACCTCAGGATCTTCCGTGAAGACGGAACGGTGTGCGACGTCGACGAGAAAGGGATCGTCGGCATTCTGCCGCCGCTGCCGCCGGGATGCCTGTCGACGGTTTGGGGCGACGATTCGCGCTTCGTTTCCACGTACTTCTCGCTCTTCCGCGAGCCCCAGGTGTACTCGTCGTTTGACTGGGGAATCAAGGACAAGGACGGTTACCACTACATTCTTGGCCGTACCGACGACGTGATCAACGTCGCTGGCCACCGTCTCGGCACGCGGGAGATCGAAGAGGCGATCCAGGGCCACGCGGCGGTTGCCGAGGTCGCCGTGGTGGGCGTGGCCGACCAGCTCAAGGGCCAGATGCCGATGGCTTTCGCAGTGGTCAAGAATGCCGACAGTGTCGCCACCCCGGAAATGGCTGCTGCGCTCGAAAAGCAGATCATGAAGCAGGTCGACGACAGCCTCGGCGCCATTGCCCGGCCAAGTCGTGTCCACTTCCTGACCGTGCTGCCTAAAACGCGGTCCGGTAAACTGCTCCGTCGCTCGATCCAGGCGCTTGCCGAGGGTCGCGATCCGGGTGATCTGACGACGATTGAGGATCCGACGGCACTCGTCCAGCTGCAGCGCGCGCTCGGGATCAAGACGGCCTAGGCTCGGCGACTAGTACCGGACGCCGGAAGCCTGCTCTCCGCAAGGGAGCAGGCTTTTTTTTGGCAACCGGCGGAGAGCCTGCCGGGCTTACGACGGCCAAGCGGTGCTCATCGCTACCCGTTCGAACTCACGATGCAGGGCGACACTTTGCCGGCGGTCGACGACGACTTCGATCAAGGTCGGACCCCCGCGGCGCAGGGCCACGCAGAACGCGCCGGCAAACTCGGCCAGCGATCGCGCGCGCTGCGCCGGCACACCAAAACTTCGCGCCGCCGCGACCAGATCGACGGTCTGCGGCGTCAACCAGGCGCGCTCGAACTCCGGCAAGCCGGCTACCGGCAGGTATTCGAAAATACCGCCACCGCCGTTGTTGATGACCACAATCACCACATCACGGCCAGCGGCAGCGGCCAGCGCGGTCAGATCGTGTTGCGCGCTCAAGTCACCAACGATCGCCACAGACGGGCCGCCCGTCGCGACGCCGAGCGCCGTCGACAGGTTGCCGTCGATCCCGCTGGCACCGCGATTGGCAAACAGACGCAGCGGCTTGTCGGCGCTCCCGGAAAACGTGTCGAGATCGCGAATCGGCAACGAGTTGCCGCAAAACAGCGCGTAGTTGCTCGGCAGATCGGCGAGCAGGGTCGGGATCAAGGCCCCTTCGAAATTCTCGCACTGGCGATAAGGCCCGCAGAGCCGTTCGGCTTCCGCCTCGGCGGCAGCGAAACGCGATCGCCAGCGGGAGGCAGCGGGCGCTTGCCCGCAGGCGGCAGCGAGCGCTGTGCAGAAGGCCTTGGGGTCCGCCTGGATGAGCACTTCCGTGCGATGCTCCGGATCCGGCCAGCGGCTGTCGGCCGTCACCACGATCTGACGTGCACCTGCCGCGGCTAGCCAGCTCTGCAGCGACTTGACGACCGGGTAGGCACCAAAACGCAGAATCCACGCCGGGCGCAAGGCGTCGCGAAAATCCGGGCAACGAAAATAGGTGTCGTAGCGCACGCAGAGACGGCTTCGGTCAGCGCAGCCAAAGCGGAGATTCGACAGGGGCTCGGCGAGGAGCGGGCAGTCCAGCTGCGCCGCCAGAGCGGTAACGGCATCGGCAAAACCGCCGGGATAGTCGGCGCCGCCGCAAACGATCGCTCCCGGTTGGCCGGAGAAGATTGCCGCCGCGGCGGTGACGACTTGTGCGTCGGGCACGAGTTGCGGCTGCGCCACACTGACCCGCGGTGAGCAGGGCGCTCCCTGCGGACAGGCGGACCCGTCTACTGGCAGCAAGGGCTCGCGAAAGGCCAGATTCAGGTGCACGGGTCCGGGCAAGGGCCAGCGGCATTCGGCGACGGCGCGTACCGCCAGGTGCTGCAAGTAGGCAGGATCGAAATCGTCAGCCGGCGGTGGTGGCGCATGAAACGAACGAACGTGTTGGCCAAACAGGTGGTTCTGATCGAGCGTCTGATTGGCGCCCCAGCCGGTAACTTCGGCTGGCCGCGCAGCGGAAAGCAGAAGCAGCGGAACGCCGGCGAGAGCGGCCTCGATGACCGCCGGGAACCAGTTGCCCGCTGCCGAACCGGAGGTACACAAGAGGCCGACGACTTCTCCGCCGCGACGCGCGATACCCAGGGCAAAAAATGCGGCGCTCCGCTCGTCGAGGACGACATGACAACGAACGTCCGCTTGGCGCAGAAACGCCAGCGCCAAAGCGCTCGAGCGCGACCCAGGCGACAGGACGAGATGACGCAGACCCGCGCTGACCAAGCCGCTGACAAGAGCCTGAGACCAACGCAGATTGACGCGACCGGTGTCGTCGGCAGCGTTCATGCGCTCGCGCTCCTTGGCGAGCGATAGCCTGAGGCGGCGGTCGTGCCGAGCAATGCCGCGGTGACGACGGTCAGCTTGGCCTCGGTTTCCGCCAGCTCCTGGAGCGGTTCGGAACCTGCGACCAGTCCCGCCCCCGCGAAAAGCTCGGCTTCGCATCCCCGCAGCCGCGCGCAGCGAAGCGCGACGAAGACGTCCCCATCCCCGCTGCGATCGATCCAGCCGATACCCCCGGTGTACCAGGCCGGTCGCCGATCGCCATGCGCCAGCAACCAGTGGCGAGCCCGATCGCGCGGCAGGCCGCCGACGGCGGGCGTCGGATGAACCGCGCTCAGCAGGTCGAAAAATCCACCACCGCCGGGCAGGCGACCGCCGATCGTCGTCTGCAGGTGTCGGATCGAACCGAGCTGCCTGATTGTCGGTGCTGGCTGCGGGTCGAGCGCAACACCGACGGCAGCGAGCGCCGCGCGCACGTCGTTGGCCACCAGCTGATGCTCGCGGCGGTTTTTGCTATCCGACAAGTCGAGCGAGGCGGGCGACCCGGTATCGCCACCCACCCAGGCAGTGCCGGCCAGGGCGTCGGCAGTTACCGTGGCCTGGCGCAGCGAAACGAGGCGCTCGGGCGTTGCGCCAACAAAACTCTGTCCCTGCTCGCCGACCCCGAAGATCGTACAGTCGGGGTTCGCCTCGGCCAGCTCCGCCAGCACTGACGCTGCTGAAACCGGCGACTCGCTGCGCAAGCGGAGACTACGCGTGATCACCATTTTTTCGAGCAAGCCCCGTTCGATGTCCACCAGCGCGGCGCGGGCGCGCGAGATAAACGCCTGCTCGCCGACGATCGACGGCTGGGGCACCCAGCGCCTGGTCAGCCCGCTCGCCGGCAGCCGTCGGTCCGCCCCGCGCAAGGCCTCGAACCAGCTGGTCAGCGCGCCCTCCGCCGCCTGCGCCGGACAACTGAAGGTCACCAGGCGCCGTCCTCGCCGGCTGCGAAGGAGAACCGCCGGCACCACCAAACGAGCGTTGGCGAGCGTGTCGAGCGTCTCCTCGGCGAAAGCAAAGCCGATGTGGGCAGCCGCCTCGACCCCGGTGTGGTCTGGATCGTCGTGCACCCAGATTGCCCCTAGTCCGGTAAAGGCTGCCTGCAAGGCACGAAACCGGGCGCTGCCGGCGCTCGAAAACCACATCGCAGACCCTAGCGCCAGACAATATTCACGCTCCACGCCGGCGCTCTCGGCGACACGCGGCGTTGCCCACCAGAGCACCCAGGGGTTGGCCAGATCGACGTTCAGCCAGCGGTCGTCGCCGGCGCCCAGATCCAGGGTAACGCTCAGCAGGCCGCGCGGCGAAACGTCGTGCACGCGGGCCAGCAGCCGCTGCCGGAGAAGGGCGATGCGCCGGGTGTCCAGCAGTTCACCAAGGCTCATGGGTTGATTCCCAGAGTCTCCTGCACGAGCTGGCGCAACCTCGGGCGTTCGAGCTTTCCCAGCGTGTTCCGCGGCAGCGTTGCCACCCGAATGACGCGCCGCGGGCGTTGAGCCGGCGGCAATCGACTGCCGATCCAGGCGATGACTGCCGGCGTCTCGGCATCGCCGACGATCAAAGCCACCAGCGTGTCGCCCCATTCCGCATCCGGCAGTGCGCTGACGGCAGCGTCGCGCACACCGGGACAGCCGGCCAGACACGATTCGACCACCAACGGGTGGACCTTGACGCCTCCCGAGTTCATCAGGTCGTCGGCGCGGCCGAGTATCGTCAGCTCGCCAGCCGCGTTGAGGGATCCGAGATCGCCGGTCTCCAGCCACCCGTCGACCAAGCCCTGCCCCGGTCGCCACTCGCGGTTCAAGTAGCCCGCCATCAGCTGGGGACCCCGAAGATGAATCCGCCCGTCCGCTGCGATGCGAGCTTCGAGTCCGGCGAGCAGCGGGCCGACCTGGCCGACCTGCCAGTCGCTACCAGCGTTTACCCGTGTGGCGGCTTGCGCGGCGCTCTCGCTCATTCCCCAAGTCGGGCAGATGGGCCATCCGGCCGCCAGCGCACGCTCAAACAACGGCCTCGACAAGGCCGCACCGCCGACCAGAACGTGGCGCAAAGTCACCGGCGGTCGGGCGCTGGCGGCGACCTCGAGCAGGCGGGCAAGCATCACCGGTACCAGCGAGAGATGGCTCACCGGATGGGACTGCAACGCCAGCCAGACAGCGCCGGCCGAGAAGCCGTCGTGCACCATCGCGGTTGCGCCAGCGCGCAAGCAGCGGTAAACGATCGAAAGGCCAGCGATATGGTGCAGCGGCAAACACGCCAACCAGCGGTCGCCGGCGCGCAGCGACAGACGCGCATTCGCCGCGGCAACCGCTGCCTCGAGGTTGGCATCGGTCAACATCACGACTTTCGCATCGCCTTCGCTACCGCTGGTGGCGATCAAGCAGGCGACCTCTTCGGGCGATCCGACTGCCGATGGCGGGGCATTAGCTAGCGCGGTTGGCGGCAGTTTTGGTAACCAGCGCAAGCGTCCGCCGGCGAGCGCCTGCAGGCGTGGAAAGACCTGCGTTGCGGTCCGCGGGTCGAGCGGCAACAGCGCGACGCCGGCGGCGGCGCAGGCGACCACCGCCAGCGCGATCTCATCTGCATCCGCAGCGCAGACCAGGGCGCCAGTCGTCGGATCACGCGCAGGGCTACGTAGCAGCGCTGCGCGGTGCGCTGCGAAAGCGGCCAACTCGCGGTAACTCCACGCCCGCCGCGGAGTCAGCAAGGCGCATTGCGTCGGCCAACGACGAGCGCCGTCAAACAGCCAGCTGGCGAGCAGTCGGCTCATCGACCCAACCGGCGGACGTTCCTCCGACGAGGCGAGCCGGCGACACGGGTCGATCGATCGCCGGGCAACACGTTCCGGGCGGACTCGCAAACGATCGGGTGCGGCCCTACTCGCCGATGCGGATATCAATCGGCGTGTCGGTGGCCTCGGGCGGCGTTTTGGGGATCCGCTTGCCCGCAAAATAGAGGGCGATTTCGCGTTCGCGCCGCAATCGAAGCCCCGGATACTCGCCACCATTGACGTGGATCCAGCGCCGCAACTCGGCTGCCACCCGCTCGTGCTCGCCGGTATTGATCACTTTCAGCAGCGTCGACTTCTCCAGCTTGTCGCTGCCGACGTTGTAGGTGAAGTCACAGAGTGCGGCGTACTGCCCGTCGCTGAGTTCGGAAGTCACCAAGCCAAGCACGGCACGCTGGGCTCGCCGCAGGTCTTCGACGAGCAGCGCATCGGCTTGCAGCTCACGGATTCCTCGTCGCAAAGCGACCGGCTCGCTGCCATTGCAAGGCGCTTTTCTGACGAGGTGACCATAACCAATGCTGCAATAGTTCGCCGCGTCGTTATAGAGCAGCGGGAGGTACCCTTCGGAAGCCTTGGCTAGGCGAAGCGCCTTGTCGGGCAATCCGCGCAAGCGAATTCCCGTTGGCAGCGTGTCTTCCCTCGCGGCTTCGAGAAAGATTCCAGGCGTCAACTTATTCTCCCTCGCGAACCTGTCGACCTCTGCCGTCGCGCTGGCGAGATCGCAGGAACCACTGCCCGCGCACACAAGACCGTAGGCGAGACCGCCAAGCAAAAGCGACGGCGACTGATCGGTAGCGAAACTTCGCGCTGCCAGCTTGGCCAGATCCAGGCGACCGGCTGCCGCTAGCGGCGAAAACAGCGCCGGCGCCGACTCCTCGGCGGCGCTCGTCAAATCAAGCGTTTCGGTACTCAGGAACGCCGCCAGGGCAAAGACACCATACGGCTTCGTCGCCTTGAATTCAAAACGGGCCGTCTTGTTGGGCACAGACCATCGTCCGGCCGGCATCTTGTTTTCGGCCTGTTCGCGGTTGGGGAACACGAGCAGGGGCGACTCTCCCGATCGTAAAAGGACAATGTTCAGAAACCCCTCGTGCGGGACGTCGACCGTCGCCACGATTTCATCGCCTTCACGCAGCAGCGACTTGTTCAAGCGCACC
Organism: uncultured Candidatus Accumulibacter sp.; assembly: GCA_964420975.1. GTDB lineage: Bacteria > Pseudomonadota > Gammaproteobacteria > Burkholderiales > Rhodocyclaceae > Accumulibacter. Next base: position 273,653 of record CAYQVH010000001.1, on the reverse strand, counting down.
GGCAAGCCGGCGGCGAGAATCGCCGCCTCTTCGATTACCCGCCGGGGTGACTGGGCAAGCGGCGCTGGCGGGCTGACGACGAGTCCCGGCGTCACCGCGGTTTCGCTCGCCGACACCGTGCCCTGGCCGCAGACCAAACCGCCGACCAGTGCGCCGATCACTAACCCTTTCCTGACTTCCTCGATCATGTGTCTCTCCCAACTTGGCCATCCGGCTCCACCCGCCTCGCGGCGCAAGTATAGCGACCTCAGCGCCCAGCCGAAAACCCGTGTTCCGTGCTCACCACTTATCATGTTTCGGCCCGCCGGAAGAACTTAGTCACCTATGACTCAGATCGTTACATTTCCTGGGTAGATCTGGTCACGGGGTCGCGTTGGGCCGGTGCAGGGGGGGGAAAGTCCTTCCATGACGATGCTCCAAAGGGTAGAGTGCCAAGTGGCACGCAGGAGCGTCACCTGTGGCCGATGCTAAGCACCGGTGAGCGGGAAGACTCCTCAAACCGGAATCGGCTTGGGCCTCTTTACCGTACGTGCTGCTACCCGCGCCAAAGCAAGGGCGCCGGCAGCGCAACAGTCGGGGGTACGAGCCAGCTCGGTGAAGGTCCGGTTTGGCACCGAGGTCGGGCCTTCATTCGTACTGCGACCTTTTCGCGCCTGCCTGCCACCTCATAGGGTGCACCCGTTCAGGGCTTTCATGCTCGGCGGCGAGTGGGCCCACTCATGATTGGTGAGGATTCCGACGAGGATGACCGAAGCCGAACTCTTGCTTTCGACCCTGAAGAAGTGCCTTACGCTTCGAGGGCTGTCGCACCGTGATCTGGCGTTCAAACTTGGCCTTTCCGAAGGGAGTGTCAAACGTATCCTTGACACGCAGCGCTTGACGCTCGATCGCCTAGCACAGATCAGCCAGGCGCTCGGCTTGACGCTGGTCGAGCTGGCGGCAGAGGCGATGCTTGACGATCAGCGCCTGCAGGCGCTCACCGAGGCCGAGGAGAAAGAACTGGTGGCCGACGAGAGGCTGCTACTGGTTGCCGTCTGCGCGCTCAGCCAGTGGACGGTTGCCGAGATCGTCGGCAGCTATCGGCTGTCGGAGGACGAATGCCTGGATCGACTGCGCCGGCTCGCCGAGCTGCGTTTGCTCGACGTGCTGCCCGGCAACCGGATACGTCTCAGAGTCGTCCGAGACTTTGACTGGCTCCCGCGCGGTCCAGTCCACAGCTTTTTCCGACAACGCGGTCTGGCCGACTTCCTGAACTGCGAGTTCGCGCGCGAGGAAGACACGATGAGCTTTACTCACGCCGCGCTGACGGACGCCGCGATCAGCTGTCTGCAGAACGAACTGCGTCGACTGCGGCATCGAGTCAGAGAGTTGCAACAGGAAAGCTTGGCGGAACCCGTCGCCAAGCGGCGAGAGATGGGACTCTTGCTGGCGCTGCGCGAGTGGGAGCTGCGTGGCTTCACCGCTTTGCGGCGCTGAGCTGAGACGGACGGCGGGTCGACGGTGCGCTGCCTCTGTAACTGGGTTGCGGTTGCCATCGGATTTTCGGTGGTGACGGGGATTTCCGTCGCTCTCGCCGAAACCGGCGCCGACCCGGCGGACGAACCGATGCACTGGGATTTTGTGCCCGGCCGTTACACGCTGATCGGTCGCTACCCGGACAGCGCGCACACGTATACGGGAGTCGCGCGGATAGAGCGCACTGGTCAGCGCTTGCGCTTGACGCGCCACGTTGGCGGCCGCACGAGCCGCGTGTATGGTGTCGTCCGCCGTGCGGATCCTGGCGAAGCGTGGGTTCTGGAATTCAAGTGGCAGGAACGGCGAGCGATGGAGATGATCTGCCTGGTTGGTGCCGATCTGGACAACTACGCCCGTCTGACCTGCCACTGGGGCGTCACCCGCAATCCGCACCGGCAGCCGGGGATGGAGGCGTATTTTGCCCAGGAGCCGTGGGATCCGCTGCCGCCCTGACGGCGACGACCCGCGACGATCCGCCGGAAAGCTTTCCGGTCCACGGACGACGTTTCCAATCGGCAACCTCGCCTGCGGAATTTCCGAACTCCCCCGGACGTCCGCTTCACGCCTGCTGTCGCAGCTTGCCGTAGGCGCTCCAGCTGAACACCAGCAGTCCCAGCCAGATGAGACCAAAACTGAGCAGTCGAGCGGGCTTCATCGGTTCGCCGAAGAGCCAGACGGCGGTGGCAAACTGCAGCGTCGGGTTGATGTACATCAGCATGCCGAGCGTCACCAGATGCAGGCGCCGGGCGGCTGCGGCGAAAGCCATCAGCGGCAGGGCGGTCAGTACGCCGGCGCCGACCAGCAGCCAGACCGTCCTCGTCGCGTAACCGGAAAAGAGCGGGTGGCCGCTCTCCTGCTGCCATCCGGCGTAGATCGCGCAGAGCGGAAGCATCATCAGCGTTTCCAGCCAGAGCCCCGAGACGGCGTCGACGGGAAGCCGTTTGCGTACCAGGCCATAGGTGCCGAAGGTCGCCGCCAGAAAGAGTGACACCCAGGGCAGGCTACCGACCGCAAAGATCTCGTTGCCGATGGCCATCAGTGCGAGCGAGACCGACGCCCATTCCAAGCCGTTCAGCCGCTCCTTGAGGACGAGCAGGCCGAGCAAGACATTAACCAGCGGCGTGAGGAAGTAACCGAGACTCGACGCGACCACCTGGTGACTGGCGACGGCCCAGAGAAAAACCAGCCAGTTGCTGCCAATCAGCAAGGCTGCGAGGGCGAGCAGGGCGAGTTGCCGGGGCTGTCGACAGACGGCCGCCACGTCGTCCCACTGACGGCGGAAAGTGAGCAGTACGGCGACGAAAACACACGCCCAGATCGCGCGATGGCTGAGTACGCCCATAGGCGAAACGTCCGCCAGTTGACGGAAATAGAGCGGAAAGAAGCCCCAGATGGCGTATGCGAACAGGCCGAAACCCATGCCGGCCAGTTGGCGGCGGGCGGCAAGGGTGGACACGAGCATGCAGACATCTTGCCACAGAAGCGTCGACCTGGCCGCAACGACTCGGCCACCAGCCCGCGCGAAAGCGCAGACGAGGGCAATCGTTGCTACACTAGACCTCCCGGTTAACACCGGCGTTCGGCCGATTCCGTAGAGACCCGATGCGCCTAACATGCCCCAACCCTCTCTCGCTTCTCGTCTGCGTGCTTTTCCTGAGCGCTTGCGCGACGTCCGAGAACTCGCCGCCGGCAGACGCGGAGCGACCCGCAGCGACTGCCAGCAAGGAAGCGCGACCGACGACCGCGGCGCGGCCGGGAGCGAGCAAAGCCGCTTTGCCATTCGCCGACGACGAAAGCAAACGGGTCGTTTATTTCGCTGTTGGCGAATCCCTGATCGACGACCAGGGCGCCGAAATCCTGTTCCAGAACGCGATCAAGCTGAAGGAAGACCCGCAGCTGGTGGTGACCCTGGTCGGCCATACCGACAACCTGGGAAGCGCCGCCTACAACCTGGCGGTCGCCGACAAGCGGATCGAAGCGGTCAGCGCGCGCTTACGCGCACTGGGCGTCGCCAAGAACCAGATCCGGCGCCTTCCGGTCGGCAGCGAGAAGAGCGGCAAGCAATCGTGCGACAGCGAGGCGTGTCGACGAACGATGCGGCGCGTCGAACTCGTCTACGACCGCCGCTGAGTCGCGCGGGCAGCCGGAACCCGGCGCCGGCGACCTATGCGGTGGGTCGCCAGACGTTGCGGCAGCCGGTTTCGCGGACCGCCCAGGAAGCGACCGCGCCGAGCGCCGCGGTTGCCGCCAGCAAGCCCAAGCCGAACTGGAAGTCAGCGGCGGAATACACCCGGGCGCCGCCAGCCGTGACGGTTCCTTGCCAGCCCAGATCCATCACCCAGCCGACCAGCGGCTGCAGCACGGCGGCGGCGAGAAAACCTCCCATGTTGATGACGCTGGTCGACATGCCGGAAAGCAACGGGGGATTGACTTCCTTCGCGCACGCCCAGGTCAGCGTGAAGCCGGCGGTGAGCAGACCCATCGCGGCAAAAAGCAGGTAGCTGACGAACAACGGCAGCGCGATTTGTGGCAGCCAGGCGAGCCAGACCAGGGCGTAAAGATGTGTGCTCACCACCAGGACCGGTTTGCGTTTTCGCAGGTGGTCGGAAAGCGCGCCGACGAACAGGCAGCCGAAGGCGAACGCGGCGAAGTACACGCTGACGTGGTTGGCAGCGACAGCGCGGCTCATGCCGCGCGCCGAGGTCAGATACGGCGTCGCCCAGAGGCCGGCGAAGGCAAAAAAACTCCCGCTGACGCCGATATTGACGCAGGCAGCTGGCCAGGTATCACGGTTCTTCAGCACCGTCAGCAACCCGGCAAGGACGACTGTACGATCGAAGCGAGGTCGCTTCGCCGTCACTACGCGCTCCGGATCGCGCAGGAGCACCCACGACGCCACACCGAGTAGCAGCGAGACGCCGGCCAGGACGGCAAACACGCCACGCCAGCCTGATTCCTGCGCCAGCCAGGACAAGGGGGCTCCGGCGAGCACCGAACCGCTGTTGCCAATCAGCATGCAGACACCGACCAGACTCGCGAAACGCCGTTCCTCGTACGACAGCGCGATGATCTTGAGCATGGCGATGAAAGTGACCGAGACTCCAAGCCCAATCAGCGTTCGCCCGACTAGCGCGAGGTCGAAACTTGACGTCAGCGCGAACAGCAGGCTGCCAGCGGCCCCCACCACGCCGCCAAGGAGCAGGATCAGGCGCGGGCCGAGCGTGTCGACGAGGATTCCGGTCGGTACCTGCATGACCGTGTAAACGTAGAAATACGTCGCCGCCAGCACGCCCAGCGACGATGCCGTCGTGTTGAACGCCAGGCTGAGGTCGTGGGCGATTCCGACGGGAGCAAAGCGCTGGAAGAACGATAGGACGTAGGCGCCGACGACGACGGCGAGCGCCGCAGTGCGGCGGCGTTGCCGCTCCGGATTCACGCCGCTCACGCGCGTCCGGTGCCTTGGCGCGCGGACGGCGCCTGCCGACAGCGGCGCATCACTCGACGCACGGCGCCAGCAACAGCGTCTCGTCCTCCCTTGCTCCAGGCAGATGATCCTGCAAGGGGGCGCACTGCTCTTGCGTGCACAGTTCGTAGGCGCCGGCGTAGGGCGAGTTGGCCAGCACCAGTTCCGCCAGCGGCGGCAAGGGCGGACGATAGTGCCAGACACCCTCGCGCAGGACGGCTCCCGGAGGTGGCTCGACGCCGGCGCCGCTGCCACGAATACGAGCCGCGACGACGATCAGTTGCTTTCCGTCCACCCTCCAGTCCTCTTCCCAGCGCGTCTTCTCGATCGAATGCACCCAGGCGAGCGTGAAGGCGTCGACGGCGAGCGTCGCGGTCGCGGCAGCGGCGGCCAGACAGAGCGGCATCCTGTGACCTCGTACCGGCCAAACCGATCAGTTTCCGGGTGTTGGTCGGAGCAGCCCGGCTTCCCGGTAGAAACGCTCGGCTCCGGGGTGCAAGGGCACGGGCCCGCTATTGGCAGCACTCTCCCTGCCGATCGTCTTGGCCGCCGAATGAGCGGCGACCAACTGGTCCAGGTTGTTGAGCAGCGAACGCGTCATCGCGTAGACGACGTCGCTGGGCACGCTCTCGTGCGTGACCAGGAAATTGCGTACGCTCGCCGTCGGCACCTCGACCGTCAGTCCGGGGTAGGTCCCGGCCGGAATCGTTCCGGTTTGGTAGGCGACTTCCCCAATCCGAGCGACGACTTCGGCGGAAATGGGAACCAGGACGATCGGCATCGCGCCGGCCAAGTCGCGGATGGCGCCAACCCCGAGGCCTGCGGAAACGATCGTCGCGTCAACGGCGCCGATCTTCATCAGTTCGACCGATTCGCCAAACGGCAGGTACTCGACCTTGCGCAGGTCGGCATAAGTCATTCCGGCGCCCCTGAGGAGGTCGCGCGAGTTGAGCTCGGTACCTGAACTCGGCGCGCCGACCGAGACTCGTTTGCCTTTCAGATCGTCCAGCGTACGGATGCCGGACTCGGCACTGGCGACGACGTGAAGGTAGCTCGGGTAGATTGCAGCGACCGCCCGCAGCTTGCGAAGAGGTGTGGAAAAACCGGCCGCCTGATTCCCTTTCCACGCTTCGGCGAGGGCATCGCCAAGCGTGAACGCGAGCTCGCCACGACCGGAGTTCAGCAACTGGAGGTTTTCGGCGCTTGCCCGAGTGACGTGGACCGCGGTGCGAACGCCGGGCAGCGTCTGCGAGAACACACGCGACAAGGCAACGCCGAGCGGATAGTAAATGCCGCTGGCGCCGCCGGTGAGAACGGTGAGAAAGTCGGCGGCCAACGCCAGGGGTGGACAAGACGCCAAAACAGCGGCAAACCACACACCGCGTCGCGATACGTTCATGGCCTGTCTCCTTGATTTCCGGCGGGTCAGTCGCGAACGTCGTTCGCTGAATAACCGGTTACCGTGCAGCGAAGGTTAAACCGCCGTGCGTTGAGGTTCAGAAAGCCGCGATTCCAGTCTGTGCTCGCCCGAGGATCAGGGCATGCACGTCGTGAGTGCCTTCATAGGTGTTGACGACTTCGAGGTTGACCAGGTGGCGGATGACCCCGAATTCGTCCGAGATCCCGTTACCGCCCAGCATATCACGTGCGGTCCGCGCGATCTCGAGCGCCTTGCCGCTCGAGTTCCGCTTCAGAAGCGAGGTGATTTCGGGGCTCGCGCTTCCCTCGTCCTTCATCCGACCCAGCCGAAGGCACGCTTGCAGGGCCAGCGCGATTTCTGTCTGCATATCAGCCAGTTTCTTCTGAATCAATTGGTTGGCTGCCAACGGACGGCCAAACTGGCAGCGGTCGAGAGTGTATTGGCGTGCCGTGTGCCAACAGAACTCGGCCGCACCGAGGGCGCCCCAGGCGATGCCGTAACGCGCCGAGTCGAGACAGGTAAACGGTCCCTTGAGTCCTCTGACTTCGGGAAAGGCGTGCCCTTCGGGGACAAAGACTTGGTCGAGTACGACGTCGCCAGTGACCGACGTCCGCAGGCCGACCTTGCCGTGAATGACGGGAGTTGACAGTCCGGCCATCTCGCGGTCGAGGATGAAGCCACGGATGGCGTCGGCGTCGTCCTTCGCCCAAACAATGAAGACGTCGGCGATGGGTGAGCTGGTTATCCAGGTCTTGCGCCCCGAAAGCTGGTAGCCCCCGGCGACGGCCCGAGCACGCGTCTCCAGGGCACCGGGGTCAGACCCGTGGCCCGGCTCGGTCAGCCCAAAGCAGCCGATCAGCTCACCGCTCGCCAAGCGTGGAAGGTAGCGCTGCTTCTGCCATTCCGAGCCGAAACGCGCTATCGGCAACATGACCAACGACGATTGCACGCTCATCAACGAGCGATAACCGGAGTCAACCCGTTCGACCTCGCGCGCAATCAGGCCATAACTCACATGATTGACGCCCGCCCCGCCGTAGGCCACCGGTATCATCGCGCCGAGCAAGCCGATCGCGCCCATTTCGCGATAAACCGCCAAGTCGGTCTGTTCGTGGCGGAAGGCGTCGCGGACGCGTGGCAGCAAGCGGCTTTGACAATAGTCGCGCGCCGCGTCACGCAACAAACGTTCTTCCTCGCCAAGCTGCGTTTCGAGGAGAAAGGGGTCTTGCCAACAGAACCGAGCTTTCATCGTTGTTTCCATTCCGTCCCCCTGCTGCTCTTCGCACCGCGGTAGACTCTACCCTAGACGCTGCCCCGGAGGCCAGCCGTGGCGCCGACGCCATGCTCGGACGAGATAGACGCGCCACGCGATCTGTGTCGCCAAGTATCCGCAAACCGCGAGTCCGCTGGCCAAGGCGACGAGGCCGACCGCGAGGGGCGCGGTTACCGTCGCCATCCACGTCTGCATGGCGTCACCCCAGCCGGCGAGGCTGTCGGTCGAGAACGCGGGTGGTGCGACGAACCCGGTGTCGTCGCCAAGCAGCTGGCGGCCAAGCTGATAAGCCACCAAGTACAGTGGAACGATGGTAAACGGGTTGCTGTAAAGCGTAACGAACAGGGCGAGCGGCAAATTGACGCGAAAGATCAGGGCGCAGACGGCGGCGCCGAGCATCTGTAGCGGTCCCGGAATGAGGCCGCAAAAAAGCCCGGCGGCGATCGCGCCGGCCGCCGAGTGGCGATTCAGATGCCACAGACGCGGGTGCAGCAGCGACGACTGAAACGGTCGTAACCACGGATTGTTGCGAATCGTTTCCGCGTCAGGAAGGAACTTCTTGAGATGGCGGCGCATCGGTCGACAAGGAAGCCGGCACGCCGCCAACGGAGGCGTGGCCCGTGCCCCGGGAGAAAACCGCATTCTACCGCTGGCGCGTAGGCCTATTGGCGCTAGTGCGCGCTCCCTCGGTGCTCCCCTCCAGGATGTGCTACTTGCCTTTCTTCTTGCCCACTTTTTCGGCGGCAACCGTTTGCTCGGCGATCTTTTCGACGATCGCCTGGCTGGAATGCATGCGACCTTTCTCGGTCTGCTTGCCGTCGCGGAACTCGCCCTCCCAATAATCACCCGTCGACCAGGTCAGGCGACCCATGCCGTGGCGGTTGCCGTTGACCCAGGCACCGGTATAGACGTCGCCGTTACGCATGGTATACGTCCCCGTACCGTGAGGCTCCCCGGCCTGGAACGTCCCTTCATAACGGTCACCGTTGGTGTAATACAGCGTGCCGCTACCGTTGATCGTGTCATCGGTCCACTCGCCGTCGTAGCGTTGGCCGTTCCCCCAGGTGAAAATTCCCTTGCCGTGCTTCTTGCCGCCAACCATCGACCCTTCGTAACGATCGCCGTTGGTCCACTCGATGACGCCTTCGCCGGTCATCGCACCGGTCGAACGATCAAGCGAAAGCTTGCCAGTTGCCGTGAATGCCTCGGTCTTGATGACGCGCTCCCGGGCCTCGTCGACCGGCTCACGCTTGCCGAGCGCAGCGGCTGGCTCGGCGGCTGGGACCACTGCCGGGGCCGAGAGCGCGGCCAGTACTTCCGGTTTCGCAGGCGCCGGTGTGGAATCCGCAGCCGCCTGCTCGCCGGGCGCCCTTGCTGGCGACGCGAGCGCCGACGGCACCGGCGCTGCGGGTGATTGCGTCTTGTCGGCGACTTCCAGCGAGCCGTTGTCTCTTGCCAACCCGGTTGCCGGCGAGATCTCCTGCACCTGCGCCGGCCGAGCTGCCGGTGACGGCGCCTTCTGGCTGGGAACGACGGCAACCGGCTGGCTGCCGGCCACGCCAGTTGGCCGCGAACCCGGAATGAAATAGAAGTCGCCCGTCATCGACGACGATTCCCACGGGATCTGTCCGTCGCGTGTCGCGCGTGCCACCTCACGGCGCACATTCTTGAACACTTGCTCGATGGTCAGCCCCGGTTCCTGGATGTACTTGAGCAAAGCCTGGGTATACAGGCCGTTACGCCCCTCGCCATCGGCTGCGGTACGCCCCGGTGCGGTGGCATAGGCAATTAGACTGCCCTTGGGGGCTTCCATCTGGGCCAGACCGGCGGCGCCAACGCTACGGTTGGCGCGCCGTTCAAAGGGATTGTTACGACACGCGTCGAGAATCACGACGTTGAGGTCACTCGTGCTCAGCTGGTCGAGAACACCGTCGACGTCGACCGATTCGACACGGACCGACGATTCGCTTTTGATCTCGGCGTCGATCGGAATCAGATAGTTCTTGCCCCGTACCTGCATCCCGTGTCCCGCGTAGTAGAAAAGTGCGACACTCTCCGCCGTCAAACGATCACCAAATTTCGCGATCGCACGATTCATCTCCTTTTGCGTCGCGTCGATCGCCATGATCACTTCGAAACCCGTACGCTGCAGCGCGGCGGCGACGTCGCGCGCGTCGTTGACCGGGTTTGACAGCGGTGCTTCCTTGTACTTGGCGTTGCCAATGACGAGCGCGACACGGCGCTCGACGGCATACGCCGAGGCCGAGCCGAGAGTCAGCGTCGCCAGCACCACCAACGAAGCGGCAAGTCGCCACCAGATCATCACGCCACCATCCTTCAACAACACGCCAGACTGGCTCGGGCCTGGGCTGCCGTTGCACGGTTGCCTTGAGGACACCCCGGCAAGGCGGGGATACAACGCGTCGGCGATGGCGATCTCGCGGCGGTCGACTTAACGCCGACGCGAACCCAGCGAGCGTTGCGAAAACCCAGGAACTCCCCCAACCGCTTAGTATCAGTATAGGCGGTGCCGCATGTCAATTGCTTGCTGGCGGTCGTGCGCCACACCTCGATCAGCAGAGGTGAGCGACCTTGCTCGGCCAACCAGATCAAAGACGCCCGGCGACGCGTGCGACACTATCCGTCCCTTGCCGATTGGTGCTTTCCCGGACACCCGATGCCCAGCTACAACCAGCCGAACCGGAAGCACGCGATCGCGCCGACCCAACGGCAACGCGGGCAGCCAACCGAGGTGCCGTGATGCTGATTTACGTCGGCCTGTCGGCGGTCGCGCTCCTGGTGACAACCCTGCTTCTGCAGGCCTACGGCGGGGTACCCGTAGTGACCGCGCATTTGCTTTTTGCCGGCGGCATCGTACCCTTGATCTTCGCCGCGATGATCGATTTCATGCCGGTGCTGACCCGAGGCCCCGCGGCACACCGCGGTATCCGATGGCTGCCGCTGATCGCTCAGGCCGCCGGCGCGGTCGTTGTTATCAGTTTTCGTTGGGCCGGAGCGGATCCTTCCTTGCTCACCGCGATGGCGGTGATTCTCGCACTGACGGCACTACTCTTGGCTTCCTGGCTGGTCGTTCGCGCCCGCCGCACTCTCGGCCATCCCCATCCGTGCTGGCGCTGGTACCTGGCGGCGGTGTGGCTGCTCGTTCTGGCTTTGACTCTCGTCCCAGCCATGATCTGCTGGCCGGAACATCGACACGCGCTGCGCCTCATTCATCTTCACCTTAATCTTCTCGGCTTCATCGGGCTGACCGCTCTTGGCACGCTGCAGGTCTTGCTGCCGACGGCGCTAGGTGGTCCAGACCCCGGGGCCACGACACGGTTGCATGAGGAGTTGCCCAAGGCGGTGGCGGCAGTCGTTGCGCTCGCCGTTGGCGCCGCGCTCTGGCTGCCGCTGGGGCTGGTGGGCGCCCTGTTGCTCGGCGCAGTGACGCTGAAGCTGGGACGCGCCTGGGTGAAACGCTACGGCGGAGCGACGTTGGGCCGGAAGGGTGCCGGCGCTTCCTTGTTTGCCGCCTTGGTCGCTTTCGCTCTGATGCTTGTTCTTGGTGCGGCGCATGGTTTTCGGATAGTCGATCCGCAAGACGCGGCCATCAGCTTTGCCGCTGCCTTTCTGCTGCCACTCGTCAGCGGTGCCTTGACGCAGTTGCTGCCGGTCTGGTGCTACCCAGGCAAGTGGAGTCCGCAACGCCAACGTTTGCGCACCGATCTGGAATGGGCTGGCGCGTTCCGTTCGATGCTGTTCGTTTGCGCGGGATGCCTGCTCGCGCTGGGCAGTGAAACAGCAGGCCTCGCCTTGGCGGCGGCGGGAGCACTGCTTTTCCTTGTCGCCCTGTTCCGGGGAGGCTTGCGTAGATTCTAGTAACACCAGTAAATTAGTTAGTTATAGAAGTTATGTGAAATATTTCTCAAGGTTTTGGCCGACCTGTCGTTGTGGGAGGCATGACCCACTCCCCCCGTCGAGCCGAAGGAGTCAGCGAAATGTTTAAGCACGATCAATCGCTCTTGATTCACGCGGCGCGGCGCGCTTCGCGCCGTCTGCACCGGCGACCGACAATCGCCGCGACACGCGAACGGGTTACCGTTTCACCGACCGGCATACCACCTCGCCGCCGCTCTCGGCAGGAGGAAAGGCCCGCTTCGGCGACGCTGTTCCTCGACCTGCTTGCCGCGGAAGCGCGGGTTGCCAAACTCGAGGCGGCATTGCACGAGGCGCGTTCGGCAGCGCTTACCGACGCTCTGACCGGCGCGCTGAATCGGCGAGGTTTTTACGACGCCTACCAACGCGAAGTGGCGCGCACCGAACGTAGCCGTAGTCCGCTGGCGCTGGCGTTGATCGACCTTGACGACTTCAAGCGCCTGAACGATACCCTCGGCCACCAGGCCGGTGACGACGCGCTCGTTCATTTGGTCGCCAGTCTGCGCAAGTCGTTGCGCCCTTCGGATGTGCTCAGTCGCTTCGGGGGTGAAGAATTCGTTCTGATGCTTCCCGAGACCCCCCTCGCGCCCGCGGCGGCGGCGATCGCCCGCTTTCAGCGCCAATTGGCGGCAGCTTCGTTACCCGGGTGGCCGACGGCTTTGACGTTCAGCGCTGGCGTGGTCGTTCGCCGTCCTGGCGAAACGCTCGAGCAGGCGCTCGCCCGCGCCGACGCGGCGACCTACGCCGCAAAGCGCGCCGGCAAGAACTGCGTCATCGAAGCCTGAAGCGACGCAGAAGAAGCGATCACGGCTGACCGGGCGGCGTTGGAGGAGCGTGCTAGACTGCCGCTTTCCGGCTGTCCGGTTTCCCTCGTGCGAGCTTCGCCATGCGTTATCTTTCGACCCGCGGCTATCCCTCGACTGCAGAAGGCCCTGGATTTTGCGAGATCCTGCTCGCCGGACTGGCGCCCGACGGCGGCCTCTACCTGCCGGCGGATTATCCGCAGGTCGATGGCGAAGAACTGGCCAGTTGGCGTGGCCTGTCGTACGCGGACCTTGCCGGTGCCGTATTGGGCAAGTTCATCGACGATATTCCACCCGAAGACCTGAAACGGCTGGTCGGCCAGACCTACACCGCTGCCACTTACGGCAACGCGCGTTCTCCCGAGCAAGCGAGCGAGATTACGCCTTTGCGCTGGCTGGTCCGACCGGACCCGGCATCGGCAGAAGCCGGCTTGGCGATCCTTGAACTGTCAAACGGCCCAACGCTCGCTTTCAAAGATATGGCGATGCAGCTCCTGGGCGGCCTTTTCGAATACGTTCTGGCACGTCAAGGTCAAGCGCTCACCATTGTCGGTGCGACCTCGGGCGACACCGGATCTTCGGCGGAGTATGCGCTACGCGGCAAACACGGTATCCAGGTGTTCATGCTTTCGCCGCACGAGCGAATGAGCCACTTCCAGCGCGCGCAGATGTATTCGCTACAAGACGGCAATATTCACAATATTGCCGTACGCGGCGTGTTCGACGACGCCCAGGACATCGTCAAGGCGGTGGCGAATGATCACGCGTTCAAGACCAAGTACCGAATTGGCGCCGTCAACTCGATCAACTGGGCGCGTGTCGCCGCCCAGGTCGTCTACTACTTCAAGGGCTACTTCGCGGCTACTGCTGGTGCGCACAGCCAACCGGGTCAAGCGGTCGCGTTTGCCGTTCCTTCGGGGAACTTCGGCAACATCTTCGCGGGCCACGTCGCGCGCAGGATGGGCCTGCCGATTGGTCGCCTCGTTCTGGCGACGAACGAAAACGACGTTCTCGACGAATTTTTCCGCACGGGGGTCTACCGACCGAGGTCGGCTCGGGAAACTCGCCCGACCTCGAGCCCGTCGATGGACATTTCGAAGGCGTCGAACTTCGAGCGCTTCATCTTCGACCTCGTCGATCGCGATCCGGCGTGTGTACGGGAGCTGTGGGCAGCCGTCGACAGCGGCGGCAGTTTTGATCTCTCTGGCACACCGTATTTTTCGCGACTCGCCGACTCGGGATTCGTTTCCGGGCGCAGCACGCACGCCGACCGACTGGCGACGATACGCGACACCTTCGCGCGTTACGGCCTGATCATCGACACCCACACAGCCGACGGACTGAAGGTAGCCGCCGAGTGGCGGACGTCGGAGATGCCCATGGTGGTCCTCGAAACGGCGCAGCCGGCGAAATTCGAGGAGACGATCGTCGAAGCACTCGGCCGGCGCCCCGAAAGGCCGCCCGCGCTGCAGGGGATCGAAGAACTGCCGCAGCGGGTCGAGGTCGTTGACGTCAGCGTGGAAGCCGTGAAGGCGATCATCGCACGCTACGCGTCACCCTGAACGCCGCGGCGAGTCTGACAGACTGCTAGAGGTAGATCACCGCTGGAAAAACGGCCGCGGCAAGCACAAGAATTAGCCATTCCAGGTTGTGGCGCGCGAGGTAGCCAGTGAAATGCAGGACCAGGATCGCAATGGCAACGACGTAAAACAACCCGAATAGCATCGATACCCCTTTCCCTCTGTGCGCAGACCGCCGCCCGCTTCTCTCCGATGGTGCCGGATTATATAACTGCTACGGTCGCCTATTCCCATTCCATTGGCTAGCAGCCTGTCCTAGGGAATCAAACGCAGAGAAAGGTCGATCGCACACACGTCTTTGGTCAGGCTGCCGACAGAAATACGGTCTACCCCGGTGTTTGCGATCGCGCGCACGGTGTCGACGCTGACGTTGCCGGACGCTTCAAGGACCGCTCGGCCAGACGTTATTGCAACGGCTTCGCGCAGCCGATCGAGACTCATGTTGTCAAGCAGAATCCACTTGGCGCCAGCCGCGAGCGCCACTTGCAGCTGGTCGAGCGTTTCGACCTCGATCTGAACGAACTGGCAGCGTGTACCCGCCTCGCGCGCGATCTGGCCGGCGTTCGCCAGCGCGGGTTCGATGCCGCCAGCGGCAAGAATGTGGTTCTCCTTGATCAGGATCCCGTCGTACAGTCCAAGCCGGTGGTTGCCACCCCCGCCGCAGAGAACGGCATACTTTTGCGCCAGGCGCAGCCCAGGAAGGGTTTTACGCGTATCGACCACCTGTGCGCGCGTACCGGCGACGAGATCCACGAAATGACGCGTCTTGCTCGCGACACCCGACAGCATCTGGAGGAAATTCAGAGCGCTGCGTTCGGCCGTCAGCAGTGCGCGAGCCTGTCCGTCGATTTGGCACAGTTGCTGACCGGCGACAATCTTTTCGCCATCCTGGGCCTGCCAGACGACGCTGACGGCCGGATCGAGCTTACTGAAGCAACGGGTAAACCAGGCGCTCCCACAGAGAATGGCGTCTTCCCGCGCAATCACTTGGGCTCGCGCGCGAGCCGTGACGTGAATCAGCTGTGCCGTAAGGTCGCCACCTCCGATGTCCTCCTCCAGGGCCACGGTCACGTTGCGTTCGACTTCACGGTCGAGGTCAGCTGCGGAGGTCATGACAGATGGCGTACACTGGTAACGACAGAGCGGATTCTAACACCGACGCGAGGACCGTATGTTTGACCTGCTGCTGGCTGGCCTGGGAACCCTGATCGCGCTAACGATCGTCGGCGGGCTGCTGCTGCTGTATGTGCAGGATGTCACTCAGGAAAAGCATGCCGTTCTGCGCAACTTTCCGCTTGTCGGCCATTTGCGCTACGCCTTTGAGCGTCTCGGCGAGTACTTCCGTCAGTACTTTTTTCTCGGCGATCGCGAAGAAATGCCTTTCGATCGTGCGACGCGCAGCTGGGTGTACCGCATGGCGAAGAATGAGGCGGGCATCATCGGCTTTGGCTCGACGTATCGCATTCACGAGACGGGAGCGCTGATCTTCGTCAACGCGCCTTTCCCGGTCCTTGACAGTGAGCAACAACCGTCGCCGGCGATAAGCCTTGGCGATGGCTACTGTGCACAACCCTTTGTCTGCCGCTCGCTGGTCAATATCAGCGCGATGAGCTTCGGAGCCCTTTCCCGCCCCGCGATCTCCGCCCTCTCACGCGGTGCCGCCGCCGCGGGCTGCTGGCTCGACACCGGCGAGGGCGGTCTTTCTCCCTACCACCTGGAGGGAGGCTGCGATCTCATCTTCCAGATCGGGACCGCACGTTACGGCGTGCGTGACGCGGAGGGACGCCTCTCGGAGCCCCGCCTGCGCGAGCTCGCAGCGCTGGAAACCGTCAGGGCGTTCGAAATCAAGTTGTCGCAGGGAGCGAAGCCGGGAAAGGGAGGCGTTCTACCCGGCCACAAGGTGAGCGCCGAGATCGCGACCATTCGCGGCATCGCAGCCGGCAAGGACTCGCTGAGCCCGAACCGACACCCCGACATCGCCAACCTCGACCAGCTTCTCGATACCGTCGAGCGCGTACGTTTGGTGACGGGGAAGCCGGTCGGTCTGAAACTGGCCATCGGTGGCGAGCGCTTCCTGAACGACCTCTGTGCGGAGGTTGTTCGCCGGGGTCTGCAGGCGGCGCCGGATTTTCTCACCATCGACGGTGGCGAAGGGGGGAGCGGTGCGGCGCCGCAGGCGCTCGCCGACCACATGTCGCTGCCAATCGACGAAGCCTTGCCGCTGGTGGTCGACACGATCGTGGCCAACGGCCTCCGGGAGCGGATACGGATCATTGCCGCCGGTCAATTGGTGACACCGGCGCGCGTCGCCTGGGCTCTCGCCACGGGTGCCGATTTCGTCAACACGGCGCGCGGGTTCATGTTTGCCCTGGGCTGCATTCAAGCCTTGCGCTGCCATACGAATACGTGTCCAACGGGTGTCACGACGCACGATCCGCGCTTGCAGCGTGGCTTGGTGATCACCGACAAGGCGGCACGGGTCGCCGCCTACTGCCGCAACATGAACCGCGAAGTGGAGATGATTGCGCACTCTTGTGGTCTGCCGCAGGCTCGCGGCCTGCGTCGCGAACACGTGCGCATTGTGCAGCCCTCGGGGCAGAGTATCGCCCTCGACGTTCTCCGCCCCTATCCGGCAACCAGCGCGAGCAGTTCGTCGCCGTAGCGCTCGGCCTTGGCAGTCCCGATGCCGGAAACGGCAAGCAAAGCCGACAAGGAAGCCGGGCGCTGCACCGCGATCTCCTGCAGCGTGCGATCGTGCAGGATGACGTAGGCCGGCACCCCCTGTGCTTGCGCCTTCTCGCGTCGCCAGGCTCGCAAGGCGGTCAGCAACGGCGGGGACGCCTCCGCCGAGGTTGACGCCACAGCTCGCGTTCGGCTCGCCTTACCCGGCTGCGCAACGGGCTGACGACGAAGCTGCAAACGGCTTTCCCCTTTCAACAACGGTCGCGCGTTGGCGGTCAGCTTGAGGGCGCCCCAGGCGTCTGCGTCGGCTTCAAGCAGTCCAGCCGCCAGCAGTTGTCTGAACACCGAACGCCAGCCCATCGCGTCGAGTTCGCCGCCCACCCCGAAAGTCGGCAATCGATCGTGCCCGAACTGGCGGACTTTGTCCGTCGCTTTGCCGCACAGAATATCGATCAGATGACCCGCACCAAAGCGCTGACCGGTGCGCCAAGCCGCCGAAAGGGCCTTTTGCGCCGCCACGGTCCCATCCCAGATAACCGGCGGATCGAGGCAGACGTCGCAATTGCCGCACGGTTCCGCTGCCTCGCCGAAATAGTTGAGGAGAACGACCCGGCGACAGCTGGCCGCTTCGCAGTAGGCCAGCATGCTGTCGAGCTTCTGCCTTTCGATGCGCTTCTGTTCGGCCGCGGCGGCCGAGTCGTCGATCATCTGACGATGGATGACGACGTCAGAAAGTCCGTAGGTCATCCAGGCTTCGCAGGCCTCTCCGTCACGACCGGCGCGTCCGGTTTCCTGATAGTAGGCCTCCAGGCTGCGCGGCAAGTCGAGATGCGCCACGAAGCGAACGTCGGGTTTGTCGATTCCCATACCGAAGGCGATCGTCGCCACCATCACGACGCCGTCCTCCTCGAGAAACTGCTGTTGATGACGTTGCCGTTCCGCGTTGCTCAAGCCGGCGTGGTAAGGCAGTACCGTCAGCCCGTGCGTCGCCAGCCAGCCGGTCGTCTCGTCGACCTTGCGTCGCGACAGGCAGTAGACAATCCCGGCTGCCTCCGGATGACGGCGCAGGAAAGCGAGCAGCTGTTGGCGCGGATTGTTGCGATCGACGACCACATACCGGATGTTCGGCCGATCGAAGCTGGCGACGAAGAGTCGTGCCTCATCCAGTTTCAACTGGCGGCGGATCTCGTGCCGGGTCAGCTCGTCGGCCGTCGCCGTCAGCGCGATCCGCGGAATGCGGGGAAACCGTTGGTGGAGCAGCGAAAGCTGCAGGTATTCCGGGCGGAAATCGTGGCCCCACTGCGATACGCAGTGCGCTTCATCGATCGCGAACAGCGCCAGCCGGCCGCTCGCCGAGAGTTGTTCGAGCAGGCCGAGAAACCGATCGCTGAGCAGGCGCTCTGGAGCGACGTAAATCAGATCGAGATCTGCGGCGAGCAGCCGCCGCTCGACCGCGGAAGCCGCGGAAAAAGAGAGCGACGAGTTGAGAAACTCGGCGCGAACGCCGAGTTGGCGCAGCGCGTCGACCTGATTCTGCATCAGGGCGATCAGCGGCGAGACGACGACGCCGACACCCGGGCGCAACAGCGCCGGAATCTGGTAACAGAGCGATTTGCCGCCGCCGGTCGGCATCAGGACGAGCGCGTCGCCACCGCCGACAAGGTGCTCGACAATCGCTGCTTGATGCCCGCGAAACGATGAATAACCGAAAACGCGGCGCAGGATTTCGGCAGCAGCTGTTGCTGACGTCAGCGCAGTCTCTCGCGCACCAGCCGTTCGCCGTCCCAGCACAGGCATTCGCCGATCGACTCGTGCCAGTCGGACAACACCCAACGTTCGACGTGTATGCCATCGACCAGGTGGTCGTGTCGGTCAGGCCGGTGCGTATGGCCGTGAATCAGAGTGGCGTAGCCTTGCTGGCGCAAAAAGTCGTCCGTTGTCGCGGGGTCGACGTCCATCAGCGCCGAGGCCTTGCCGCGCTTGGCGGTTTCGCTTTGAACGCGCGCGGCGGCGGCCAGGGCTTTGCGTTCGGCCAGCGGCCTGGCCAGGAACGCCGTTTGCCATGCGGCGTCACGCACCTGCCGGCGAAACGCCTGGTAGTCGAGGTCACCGGTACACAGGAAATCGCCATGCGAGAGAACGAACTGCCACGTCGGCAGCGACAGCACATACGGATCGGGAAGGATTCGGGCGTGGCTGCGTTGGCTAAAGCCGTCGCCGAGCAGAAAATCCCGGTTGCCGTGCAGGAGCGACACCTCGACGCCGGCCGAAGCCAGCGCGGCGAGCGCGCCAACCACCTGAGTGGCGACGACGTCTTCACCGTCGTCGAGGCAGTCGTCACCGGGCCAAGCGTCGAACAGATCGCCGAGGATGTACAGGCGCTCGGCTGCGCGGACGCGTCGAGCAAGAAAGTCAAGAAAGAGGCGTACGCTGCCCGGCGTCGCTGACGAGAGGTGTAGATCGGAAACAAACAGGATCACGGACGCCGGCGCCCGACCAACGGCGACTCAGCAGACTTCAGCGCGTTCGATCACCACGTCGTCGAGCGGGACATCGCTGTGAAAACCCGAACTTCCCGTTTTGACCGCCCGGATTCGATCGACGACTTCGCTGCCTTCGACCACCCGGCCAAAGACACAATAGCCCCAACCCTGCGCCGTTGGCGCACGGAAATTGAGAAAGTCGTTGTCGACGACATTGATAAAAAACTGCGCGGTGGCCGAGTGGGGATCCGAAGTCCGCGCCATCGCGACGGTATAGGCGTCGTTTCGGAGACCGTTGTCGGCCTCATTCCTGATCGGCGCCTGGCAGGGTTTCTGCTTCATCCCCGGTGCAAAGCCGCCCCCCTGGATCATGAAGCCGGGAATCACCCGATGAAACAGCGTGTTGTCGTAGTGACCGGAAGTCACATAGGAAAGAAAGTTCTCGGCCGACAAGGGCGCCTTCTCGGCGTCCAGGTCGATTCCGATGACGCCGAAGTTCGTGTGCAGCTTGATCATGGTTTTCCTGGTTTCTTTTCTGGGAGGATCTTGATCGACTGAATAACTACCGGGTCCACCGGAACGTTCTGGTGTCCGGCGCGATTCCCGGTAGCTACCCTGGCGATCCGGTCGATCACGTCCATTCCTTGCGTGACCTTGCCGAAAACGGCGTAGCCGGCGCCGTCAGGCGATGGATAGTTGAGCGCCGGGTTGTCCTTGTGGTTGATGAAGAACTGCGAGCTCGCCGAATGAGGGTCGGCCGTGCGCGCCATGGCAATCGACCCGCGGTCGTTCTTGAGTCCATTGCGCCCCTCATTGTCTACCCGGCGCGGCGTTGCCTTTTGCTCCATGCTGACGGTGAACCCGCCGCCCTGAATCATGAAATCGGGGATGACGCGGTGGAAGACGGTGCCGTTGTAGAAGCCCTCATTGACATATTCGACGAAATTGTGGACCGTCTTCGGCGCCTTGTCGGCGTCGAGTTCGACCACGATCCGACCGAGACTGGTCTGGATTTCGACGCTTGGCGCCGCCCACGCGCCAAGCGAGAGAACTCCGCTAACAATCAGGGCAGGCAGGCGAACAGTCATCAACTCGATTCCTGGGAACGGTGGTGGCGAGCGGGTCGCTCGCGTCGTGGCTTCGGCTTAGCCGGGCTTTCCCGAGCGGCCAGTGACGTCGACACGTTCTGTCGGCGCACGTGGCGACCCTTCGTTGTGCAGCGACGTTTTCGCCGGACTGCTGGCCAAATCGCGCAGGATCGCCAGCTTGGCACGCAGCCCCCTGTTGTTACTATCGAGCTGTAGCGCTTTTTCATACAACTGGCTGGCTATCTTGGCGTAGACGTCACCCAGGTTTTCGTACGCGGTCGCGTACTCGGGATGGGTCCGGATCGCCATTTCCAGCGCCGTGCGCGCCTTGTCGTACTGCTTCTGCTGCGCGTAAAGCACCGCCAGATTGTTGTACGGCTCCGGAAGTTCCGGGAAATCCTCGTTCAGCTTGCTGAAGACGGCGATCGCGTCGAGCGAGCGCCCCTGTTCGGTGAGAATCAGGCCCTTCAGGAACCGCCCCTGTGGATCCTTGGGTTTGGCGGCAATATAGGCGTCGACTTTCTCCAGCGCCTGCGGCAACTGCCCCAGCTTGCGCAGACGTTGCGCGTCGGTCAGATCGTCGGCGCTGACCGTAAAGGCCACGACACCGAACAGTAGGGCCAGGAATCGGGTGAGCGAGTGCGACGAAAGGAGACGAAGCATCGGTATGGTATGATGGTCTGTGCAGGGATTGGGTGCGAATAAGCGGCCCATTCTAGCAAGAAGTCCATTGAAACCCCAAGCGCCGCGCCGACCCGCCGTCTGCCCGTTGCGCTCTCCCGACCCCGAGAATGCTCAGGATATACAACTCGCTTACCCGGCGAAAGCAGGACTTTGTGTCAATTACGCCGGGCTTGGTCCGCATGTACGTCTGCGGAATGACGGTTTACGACTATTGTCACCTCGGCCACGCTCGCGTCTTGGTCGTGTTCGATGTCGTTCAGCGCTGGCTGCGTGCGAGCGGACTCCAAGTGACCTACGTCCGCAACATCACGGATATCGACGACAAGATCATCAAGCGCGCGGCTGAAAGCGGCGAACCCATCGCCGAATTGACCGAACGCTTCATCCGGTTCATGGACGACGACGCCGCCGCGCTCGGTGTCGAAAAGCCGGACTACGAACCACGCGCGACGGAGTACGTGCCCCAGATGCTGGCAATGATTCGCCGCCTCGAGGACAACGGCCTCGCTTATCAGGCGACCAGCGGCGACGTCAATTTCTCGGTGCGCGGCTTTCCCGGCTACGGCAAACTTTCCGGCAAGTCAGTCGACGACTTGCGAGCCGGCGAACGCGTCGAAGTCGACAGCGCCAAAGAGGATCCGCTCGACTTCGTGCTCTGGAAGCGTGCGCGCAGCGGCGAACCGAGCTGGCCGTCGCGCTGGGGAGAAGGGCGTCCCGGATGGCACATTGAGTGTTCTGCCATGAGTTGCGAACTACTCGGCGAGCATTTCGACATCCATGGCGGCGGCCAGGATCTGCAGTTCCCGCATCACGAAAATGAGATTGCACAGTCGGAAGGCGCCCATCGTTCGCCGTTTGTCAATTTCTGGATGCACAACGGATTCGTTCGCGTCGACGACGAGAAGATGTCGAAATCGCTCGGCAACTTTTTCACCATCCGCGAGATATTGAAGACGTACGATCCGGAAGTGCTGCGCTTCTTTATTCTCCGCGCGCACTATCGCAGCCCGCTCAACTATTCGGACTCCCACCTCGACGACGCGCGGCAGGCACTCTCTCGTCTATACACGGCGCTGAAAGTGGTGACCACCGACGACCACCCGGCGCTCGACTGGGACGAGCCGCACGCGCGACGTTTTCGCGAGGCAATGAACGACGACTTCAACACGCCCGAAGCGGTTGCCGTGCTTTTTGACCTGGCGGCTGAGGTCAATCGCCGCCAGTCGTGGGCGCTGGCGGGCCAGTTGCGCGCGCTGGCCGGATTGCTCGGCCTCCTGCAGCGCTCACCGCAGGACTTCCTGCAGGCGGCACAGCCGAGCGGCGATCAGCTGCCGGCGGCAGCGATCGAGTCGCTCATCGGCGAGCGACTGGCAGCCAAGTCACGCCGGGACTACGCAGCAGCCGACCGGATTCGCGCCGAGTTGCTGGCGGCGGGAGTCGTGCTCGAAGACTCGCCGCAGGGAACTACTTGGCGTCGTGCTTAACGGAGTTCCGGCATTCCATTACCCGCAGCGTCGCCAATCAACGCAAGACGCGACCACCGCTGCCGATCACCGTCAGGTCGACGTAACGTGATCCGGTGCGGTCACCGGGCGAGTAGCTGATTCGGTAGCCACCCAAATCATAGTTCTGCATGCTCTCGAGGGTGCTGATCAGCTTTTCGCGCGTAAGATCCTTACCCGCCTTGCGTATGGCCTCGACCAGCACCTTCGCCATGGCGAAACCTTCGAGGCCAAAATAAGTCGGTTTCCCCTGTTTGCCAATCAGCTTTTGATAGTCGCGGACGAGCGGGGTCGTGTCGTTCCACGGGTAAGGCATGACCTGCGCGATACCAATCCCGCGCGCATCGTCACCGAGCTCCTGCACCAGCAGGTCGGCACCGACTGGTGACAGGGTCATGAACTGCGGCGTCTGTCGCGCCTGTTTCATTTCGCGCACGAAAGCAGCCGTCGCCTTGTAGAGCGTGACCATCACCACCGCTTGTGGGTTCGCCTTGGCGATGGTCTGCACCGCCTGACTCACTTCGACCGAATTGCGTTCGATCGTCGCCACCGCCGAAGGCGCCTGACCATTCTTCTTCAGGGCGGTAACGACGCCATCGAGCCCTGAGCGACCAAAGCCGTCGTTCTGGTAAACGACCGCAATATTCTTGATCCCGAGCGAGAGCAACTGGTTGACGATGGCCTCGGTTTCCGTCGCGTAGCTGGCGCGAACGTTGAACATGAAGCGGTTGTTGGCGTTTTCCCGAGGTGACTGGCGCAGCGTATCGGCACCGGAAATCGTACCGATCAAGGGAACCTTGGCTGGACCAAAAACCTCGTTCATTGCCGCCGTCGTCGGGCTCGATCCGTACGAAGCGACGAGTGCGAACACCTTGTCGCTACTAATCAAACTGCGCGTGTTGTTGACTGCGCGCTCCGTTTCGTAGCCGTCGTCGAGGGCACGCAGCTCGAGCTTCCTGCCGTTGATGCCGCCGTTTTCGTTGATCTGGCGAAAGTAGGCGGAGATCACCGCCTTCATGTCCGATCCGTAAGCACCGCTGGTTCCCGAGAACGGTGCCGTCATTCCGATCAGGATGCTGTTGTCCGTTACACCGATCTCGCCGGCCAACGCAACGCCAACCCAGCTCATGATCCCAACCAGTACTGCCTTCACGCCGCGCATCGCTTTGCCCTCCGTTGTAAGGGAGCAGTCGGCGCGACGCCGCGGACGCGTTCACCCAGAGATCCGCACGCACTTTGGCAGCGGCGACGGCCGCGCTCACTCCCCCTAATCGGCTAGACTGAGGCAGGAAGCTGACACCGTGCTTACAGTACGTGCTTTCGAGACAAGGAACGGGGGGAAGGCTTACGGCCGTTCAGGTGGCGGCGAAGAAGTCGCGCACCCGATCCATCCACGACTTCGCGCGCGGATTGTGCTGCGCCGAGTTTTCGCGACTCAGTTCCTCCAGCTCGCGCAGCAATTCCTTTTGACGATCGGTCAGATGCACCGGCGTTTCGACGACCACGTGGCAGAGCAAGTCGCCGTGAGCATGACTGCGGACGCCTTTGATTCCCTTGCCGCGCAAGCGGAAAACCTTGCCGGACTGCGTTTCGGGAGGGACGCGAATCTTCGCTGCGCCGTCGAGCGTCGGGATATCGATCTCGCCACCGAGTGCCGCGGTCGTGAAGCTGATCGGCATTTCGCAGTGCAGATCGTTCTGTTCGCGCTGAAAAACGGCGTGCGGCTTGAGGTGGATCTGGACGTAGAGGTCGCCCGAGGGGCCACCGTTGATGCCGTGCTCGCCCTCGCCCGAGAGACGGATACGGTCGCCATCATCGACTCCTGCCGGAATCTTGACCGCCAGCGTCTTGTGCTGCTTGACGCGTCCGGCGCCGTGACACTGGACACAGGGTTCGGCGACGAAACGGCCGGTGCCGTGACACTTCGGGCAAGTCTGCTGAATCGAAAAGAAACCCTGCTGCAGCCTGACCTGTCCACTTCCTTGGCACGTTGGACAGGTTTTCGGCTGTGTTCCGGCTTTCGCACCGCTTCCTCGACACGCGTCGCACACCTCCATCGTCGGGATCCGAATCTTGGTCTCGGTTCCGAACGCCGCCTGTTCGAGGGTGACTTCAAGGTTGTAACGCAGGTCGGCGCCGCGATAGACGCTTGACCGACCGCCGCGCGCCCCGCCAAAAATCTCGTCAAAAATGCCGCCAAACGCGTCGGCAAAGCCGCCGGCGCCGCCGGCACCCATGCCGGCCTGAGGATCAACGCCGGCATGACCGTACTGGTCGTAGGCCGCGCGCTTTTGTGCGTCGGTCAAAATCTCGTACGCCTCCTTGACTTCCTTGAAGTGCTCTTCGGCGCGCGGATTGTCAGGGTTGCGGTCGGGATGGTATTTCATGGCCAACTTGCGGTAGGCCTTCTTGATGTCATCATCCGACGCGTCGCGATTGACGCCGAGAATGTCGTAAAAGTCGCGTTTGGCCATCGATATCAAGCAGTTTGTGGGGCGACGGGCGAGGCGCGATTATACGCCGCGCCCAAAGACGAAAGCGGCCGATACTTACTTCTTGTCCTTGACTTCCGTAAACTCGGCGTCGACGACATCGCTGTCGTCCTTGCGTGCGCCACCACCACCACCCGACGCCGAGCCGCCGTCGTCACTGCCAGCGTGCGGCTGTTGTTTGGCGTACATCTTTTCGCCCAGCTTCTGAGCCGCGTGGGCGAGCGCCTCGGTCTTCGCCTTGATCACCTCCAGATCGTTGCCGCGAATCGCCTCCTCCGCCTGGTTCATCGCAGCTTCGATGCTGCCCTTCTCGTCCGCCGAAAGTTCCTTGCCGTACTCGGCAAGCGATTTCTTGACGGTATGGATCATCGCATCGCACTGGTTGCGGGCTTCGGCGAGTTCGTGCGCCTTACGATCTTCTTCCGCATGCAGCTCGGCGTCACGGACCATGCGCTGCACTTCTTCTTCGTTGAGGCCGGACGAGGCCTGGATCTTGATCTTGTTCTCCTTACCGGTTGCCTTGTCCTTGGCCGAAACGTGCAGAATGCCATTGGCGTCGATGTCGAAGGTCACTTCGATCTGTGGCATTCCGCGTGGCGCCGGCGGAATGTCGGAGAGATTGAACTGGCCAAGGCTCTTGTTGCCGGCAGCCATCTCGCGTTCGCCTTGCAGCACGTGGATCGTCACGGCCGACTGGTTATCGTCGGCGGTCGAGAAGACCTGTGTCGCCTTGGTCGGAATCGTCGTGTTCTTCTTGATCAGCTTCGTCATCACGCCGCCGAGGGTTTCGATACCCAGCGACAAGGGCGTTACGTCGAGCAGCAGCACGTCTTTGACTTCGCCCTGCAGGACACCGCCTTGGATCGCTGCCCCAACCGCGACCGCTTCGTCCGGATTCACATCGCGCCGTGGCTCGCGGCCAAAGAATTCCTTGACGGCCTCCTGAACCTTCGGCATCCGGGTTTGCCCGCCGACAAGAATGACGTCGTTGATGTCGCCGGTCTTGCAGCCAGCGTCCTTGAGGGCGATTCGGCACGGTTCGATGGTACGGTTGATCAGATCCTCGACCAGCGCTTCAAATTTTGCGCGCGTGATCTTCTGTGTCAGATGCTTGGGACCGGTGCTGTCAGCGGTGATGTAAGGCAGGTTGATCTCGGTCTGCTGACCCGATGAAAGTTCGATCTTCGCTTTTTCCGCCGCGTCTTTCAGCCGTTGCAGGGCGAGCACATCGGCTTTCAGGTTGACGCCGGTCTCTTTCCGGAACTCCTCGATGAGGTAGTCGATCACGCGCTGGTCGAAGTCCTCGCCCCCGAGGAAGGTATCCCCGTTGGTGGACAAGACCTCAAACTGGTGTTCACCGTCGACTTCGGCGATTTCGATGATTGAAATGTCGAAGGTGCCGCCACCAAGGTCGTAGACGGCGATCTTCTTATCGCCTTGTTTCTTGTCCATCCCGAACGCCAGGGCAGCGGCCGTCGGCTCGTTGATAATGCGCTTGACTTCGAGGCCGGCGATCCGCCCGGCGTCTTTGGTCGCCTGCCGCTGACTGTCGTTGAAGTAGGCAGGAACGGTGATCACTGCCTCGGTAACGTCTTCACCGAGGTAGTCTTCCGCGGTTTTCTTCATCTTGCGCAAGACTTCGGCCGACACTTGGGGTGGCGCAATTTTCTTGCCCCGCACTTCGACCCAGGCGTCACCATTGTCGGCGCGCAGGATCTTGAAGGGCATCAGGGCGATGTCCTTCTGCACTTCCTTTTCCTCGAAGCGACGACCAATCAGGCGCTTGACGGCGTAGAGCGTGTTCTTCGGATTGGTCACTGCCTGCCGCTTGGCGGGCGCTCCGCAGAGAATCTCTCCGTCTTCGGCATACGCCACGATCGACGGCGTCGTCCGTGCTCCTTCGGAGTTCTCGATGACCTTTGGCTTGCCATTCTCCATGACGGCAACGCAGCTGTTGGTCGTTCCCAGATCAATTCCGATGATCTTTCCCATTTTCTGAAAATCCTTTCAATAGCCCGGTGGTAGGTGAAAGCGTGCGCGACGGCGATGACCTCGCTGGTTGTTCGTCATCTGGGGGTCAGCGGCCAACTTTTCAAGTGCTCGCCTTGGCAACCACCACCAACGCTGGGCGCAGAACGCGATCAGCGAGCAAATAACCTTTCTGCAGCACGTTCACCACGGTGTTCGGTTCGGCGGCCGACTCAACGACGCTGATCGCCTGATGATGATGCGGATTGAACTTCTCGCCGAGTGGATTGACCTCTTTCAGCGCCGACTTTTCGAAGGCGTTGACCAACTGTTTGAGCGTCAGCTCGGTTCCCGCGCGCAGACTGTCGACGGTCAACGCGTCGCTTGCCAGAGCAGCCTCCAGACTGTCCTTGACCGCCAGCAAGTCACGCGCGAAACGGTCTACCGCAAACTTGCTGGCCTTTGTGATGTCTTCCTGCGCCCGGCGGCGAACGTTTTCCGTTTCTGCTTTGGCGCGGAGCCATAGATCGTGGTACTCGGCGACCTTGCGTTCGGTCTGGCGCAGCGTTTCTGTCAGGGCAACGGCCTTCGCCGACGCGTCTTCGTCAGCGGTCTCCTCACGATCGCCACTTTCTGTCACCGTTTCCGATGCCGCCGCCACCGTTGCGGCGATGGACTCCGCATTCGCGGGCTGAACTTCAGACGCTGCCATCGTGGCAGCGGTATCGATGGTTTCCTTGTTGCTCTCTTGCATGGTTGGTCATCTCCCGGAAAAGCAGCTCGCAGATGGGGATGCCCGGTCACCATTTCAAGCGCTGTGGCCAGCGAGTTTGTCAGACAGATCTCGTTTTCACGCATAATTCGAGGCTTGCAAGACGATCTTGCGACGGGTCACGATGGTAACGCGGGTAGTCGAAGGGGTAGGCACTGAAATGACGGAAAGGATCGACAGATACGAGATCGTCCGCCCACTCGGCAAGGGGGCGACGGCGGTCGTCTATCTTGCGCGCGACCCAGAACTCGATCGCCAGGTCGCCATCAAGCTGATCCGTTTCAGTGGCGACAGCGCCGCGATGTCGCGCCGGCTGCGCAAGATCTTCCAGACCGAACACTCGATTGGCCGCCGGCTTGATCACCCGAACATTGTCAAGGTGTACGACGCCGTGGTCGAGAAGGACCAGGCGTATCTGGTCATGGAGTACGTCGACGGGTGCGCGCTGGACCGTTTCTGTGCGATCAACCGGCTTCTGCCGATGCACCGCGTCATCGGCATCATCTTCAAGTGTTGTCTGGCGCTCGACCACGCTTTTCGCCAAGGGGTCGTTCATCGCGACATCAAGCCGGCGAACATCATGATCGACGCCAACGAGAATCCGAAAATCACCGATTTTGGCCTGGGCTTGTATTTGAACAAGGACATGGGCAAGGACTCGACCTTCGTCATGGGCGTGGGTTCTCCGGCGTACATGTCCCCCGAGCAGGTCAAGAACTATCCGCTCAACCACAAGACCGATCTGTATTCGCTCGGAGTGCTGCTCTTCCAGCTGCTTACCGGACGTCTGCCGTATCGTGCCAACAACGCCGCAACGCTGGTCTACAAAATCGTCAACATGGATGCACCATCGGTCTGCGCGCTGAACCCGAACCTTCCTGCCGGACTCGACCCGATCATCAAGAAAGCGCTCGAAAAGGATCTCTACAATCGCTATCGCAGCGGCGCCGAGTTTGCCAAGGACCTGTCGGCGGTGCGTTACCAGATGCTCGAGGAAGATGAAAGCGAGCGCGACCTCGTCCGCTTCGAGATCCTGCGCAAAGTGCCTTTCTTTGCCGAGTTCGAAGACGTCGAGCTGTGGGAAGTCCTGCGCATCAGCCGCTGGCAGCAGCTGGCCGAAAAGGTGGTGATCATTCGCGAAGGCGATCACCATCGCCGCTTTGGAGTGATCATCGACGGCTTCGTCGAGGTGTCGACGGGAGGGCAGATGATCTGCCGGCTGGGAGCGAGCGAGGTGGTCGGCGAAATGGCTTTTCTCCACCCGAACGATTCGCAGCGGCAGGCGACGGTCGTTACTCTCGAACCAACCGAGTTTGTCGAGATCAACAGCGCCGCGCTTGAACTCGGGTCAGACGAGCTGCAGGAACGCTTCCGCAAGATTCTCCTCGGCCACGTGCTCAAGCGCTTGCGTGAAGCCAACCGTGTACTCGCAGCGGTGAGTGGCCAGGCGGCCATACAGGGGGCGTACTCGTCTTCCGGGCTGGGCCTTCACCCGCCGCTTGAACTGCAGTGAGGCAACGCCGATCACTCAGAATCGAGCGCCGAGACTGCGGGCACGAAGCGAACTGAGTTCGAGTTCGCCACCCCCGGCCGGCATTCGGGTGGGCCATCCCTGCAGGTGGGTAGTCGCAAGATCGGCCAGCGCCGCGATCCAGTCGTCGCGCTCGTTGAGACACGGAATATAGCGGAATTCGCTACCGCCGGCTTCGAGGAAGGTGGCTTTGCCCTCGACGGCGATTTCCTCCAGAGTCTCCAGACAGTCGGCCGGAAACCCGGGACAGAGGACATCGACCTGTCGGATCCCTTGCCTGGCCAGACCCACCAGCGTCGCTGCGGTATAGGGCTGCAGCCACTGCGCGCGACCAAAGCGTGACTGAAAACAGATCTGGTATCGCTCGGCAGACAGTCCGAGCGCCTCAGCCAGCAGACGGCCGCTTTTCTGGCACTCGCAGAAATACGGGTCGCCTTGGTCGAGCGTCCGCCGCGGCAGTCCATGGAAGCTCATCAGCAGGCGATACGAGGCACCCGGCGGACCGTTGACCTGCCAGTACTCGCGGACACTGGCGGCGAGTGCCGCGATGTAGCCCGCATGATCGGCAAAACTGCGTACGGTACGAATCTCCGGCTGGTTGCGAACGGTCCGCAGCCAGGTGGCCGCTGCATCGATCGCGGTAGCCGTCGTACTCGCCGCGTATTGAGGATAGAGCGGCAACAGAAGCACGCGCGTGCAACCGGACGCCTTGAGACGCGAAAGGGTCGTGGCGATTGACGGTTCGCCATAACGCATCGCGTAGTCGACCGCTAGCTCATGTCCGTCCAGTCCCAGCCGTCCGCGCAGCAGCTTGGCCTGTCGTTCGACATGGACCTTGAGCGGAGATCCTTCGGGCAGCCAGACCGAAGCATACTTGGCGGCCGAGCGGCGTGGCCGCAAGCGGAGGACAAACGCGTGCAAAATCACCCACCAGACCGCGCGCGGCAGCTCGACGACCCGAGGATCGGCGAGAAACTCGGCCAGATATCGGCGCACCGCCGGTATCGACGGGGCCTCGGGCGTGCCGAGATTGATCAGCACGACGGCGGTCAACGGCGGCGAGCCGTGGCGATAAGCCGGCTCAGCAACGTAGGAGGACATCAGCAATGAGCGTGGTAGGTGAGTGCCGACGAGAGCAGCTTGGCCGTGATGTCGACGATCGGGATGACGCGATCGTAAGCCATTCGGGTCGGGCCGATGACGCCCACCGAACCGACCACCCGGCCATCGATTTCGTACGGTGCGGTCACGACGCTGCATTCGTCGAGGGGCGCCAGGCCGGACTCGTCACCGATGAAGATCTGAACGCCGTCGGCGCGCTGCGAAAGGTCAAGCAGTTGCATGAGAGCGGTTCGCTGCTCGAAAAGGTCGAACAACTCACGTACGCGCTGCATGTTTGAAGAAAACTCTTCGACGTCAAGCAGGTTGCGCTCGCCAGAGATGACGTAGCGGTCGTCGGGCTCGCGCAACACTTCGTCGCTGGCGACGAGCGCGACGGTCATCAGCGCGTGCAAGTCGCCCCGCAGCTGCCTCACTTCCTGTTCGACCTGGCCTCTGATCTGTTCGAAATCGTGGCCGGCGAAGTGCTGATTCAAATAGTTGCCGGCGGCCACCAGCTCCGACGGCGTGTAGGCTCGCCCCGGGAAAAGCAGTCGATTCTGCACGTCACCGTCGGCGGTCACCAGGATGAGCAAGATGCGGCGTTCCGAGAGACCGACAAACTCGATCTGCCGGATCATCGTCGCCGGGCGGCGGGGAGTCATGACCACGCCAGCAAAGTGGCTAAGGCTGGAAAGCAGTTGCGACGCGTTGCTGAGCAACTGCTTCGGCTGGGAAGCAAGCAGATGCCCCTCGATGACGTCG
Source organism: uncultured Candidatus Accumulibacter sp. (assembly GCA_964420975.1). Classification (GTDB taxonomy): domain Bacteria; phylum Pseudomonadota; class Gammaproteobacteria; order Burkholderiales; family Rhodocyclaceae; genus Accumulibacter. The sequence goes on along the minus strand of CAYQVH010000001.1, from coordinate 242,598 downwards.
ATCTTCTCTTTTTCCAGCGGCTGGACGGTCAGCAGCGTGTCAACGAATAAGCGGTAGCCACGCGGCGTCGGCACTCTTCCGGCGGAGGTGTGCGGACTCGAAATCAGGCCGATGTCTTCGAGATCAGCCATCACGTTGCGCACGGTGGCCGCTGAAAGATCAAGGCCGGAATGCTTGGACAGCGCCCGCGAGCCCACCGGTTGCCCCTCGGCGATGTAGTGCCGGATCAGGGTTTTCAGCAGCATTTTTGCGCGTTCGTCGAGCATGAGGCCGATTCTACAAAAAAATCCTCTCGCGGCCGAGCGCCGCGGCCACCCACCGAAGTGTGGTTTAATTCGCGCCATGAACAATGGGTTTCCACGAGTGGTGTCCGGGTCGGCGGTCCTGGCGAGGACGATTGCCTTGATCGGCAAGTACCAGAGCCCGGATATCGCCGAATCAATCCGTTTGCTGGCGCGGTACCTGCACGAACGTGGCATGACGGTTGTGATTGAGGAAGAAACGGCGCGCAACATCGCTTCCGGACCCGACTTCCGGAGCTGGGTCAGCGGCAGTTTCCCCTGGCTGGGTTCGCATGCCGACCTCGCGATCGTCGTTGGCGGTGACGGAACGATGCTGAATGCCGCCCGGGAACTCGCACGCTACCGGGTTCCGCTGGTCGGCGTAAACCAGGGTCGCCTGGGCTTCATGACCGATATCGCGCGTAGTGACATGCTGTCACGCATGGACGATCTGCTCGACGGCCGCTTCGTCCCCGAAAATCGCATCCTGCTCGACGCCGAAATCCTGCGTGACGGGAGAGGAATCGCCGCCAACCTGGCGCTCAACGACGTCGTCGTCGACAAGGGAGCGACCGGGCGCATGATCGAGTTCGAGCTCTTCATCGATGGCGAGTTCATCTACTGCTTGCGTGCCGACGGGCTGATCGTTGCCACGGCAACCGGTTCGACCGCGTATGCACTGTCCGCCAATGGGCCGATCCTGCATCCGCAAGTGTCGGCGCTCGCCTTGGTGCCGCTTTGTCCGCACGCCCTCTCCAACCGGCCGATTCTCGTCGGTGACCGTTGCGAGGTGGAGATCCGCGTCGTCCATGCGACCGATTCGCGGGCGCATTTCGACGGTCAGCTGACGATTGATCTGCGCCGCGACGACCGCATCCGGATACGACGTTCCGAGTATTTCATCTGCCTCCTCCATCCCCCTGGCCACAGTTATTTCGCCATGCTGCGCGAGAAGCTGCACTGGAGCGAGCGTCCGAGAGAGCATTAGGCGGACCTCATCGAAAGCGACGCATGCTCTGCCGTCTGACCATCCGCGACTTTGTCCTCGTCGATCGCCTCGAACTCGACTTCAAGGCAGGATTCGGTGCCCTGACCGGCGAAACGGGAGCGGGCAAGTCGATTCTCGTCGACGCGCTCGCTTTGGCGCTGGGTGAGCGCGCCGACGCCGGTTTGGTACGGGGGGGGAGCGAACGCGCCGAAGTCAGCGCCGAGTTCGTGATCGACGAGGTATCCGCCGCAGGCGTCTGGTTGCGCACCCACGATCTCGACGGCGAGGGCGCTCTCCTGCTGCGGCGAGTGGTCGACGCCAACGGGCGCTCGCGCGCTTATGTCAATGGTTCCCCGGTGACGGTTCAGCAGTTGCGCGAGGTTGCCGAGACGCTGGTGGATATCCACGGACAACACGCGCATCAGTCGCTGTTGCGCGGTGAGGCACAGCGAGGGTTGCTCGACTCGCACGCCCGCCTTGACACACTGGCTCTGGAAGTCGCTGCCACCTGGCGTGAGTGGCGCCAGGCGAAGACGGCGCTCGAGTCGGCGCGCGACGGTCTCGACGCTTTGGCCGCAGAACGCGAACAACTGTCATGGCAAGTCTCTGAACTGTCCGCCCTGGCGTTTTCGAGTGACGAATGGGGCGCGCTCAACGAAGAGCATCGACGCCTTGCTCATGCCACGAGCCTGCTTGAAGGCGCGCAGTGCGCCGTGCTGGAACTCGCCGAAGGGGAAGCGTCGTGTACCCGCCGCATCGGTTCTCTGGCCAGTCGGCTCCAGACCTTGGCCGAGTACGATGCGGCCTTGGCGGAAGTAGCGGTCTTGCTGCAGTCGGCGCAGGCGGAACTGGGTGAAGCCGTGTCGACGCTCCGTCGCTACGCCGATCGCACCGAAATCGATCCGCAACGACTGAGCGAGATCGAACGCCGGATGGAAGCCGTGCTCGGCTCGGCGCGCAAGTTCCGAACCACGCCGGACGAGCTGCCGTCGCTGTTGCAGCGTTGGCGGGAGCGGCTAGCCACGCTGGGCGAAGCGGCCGATCTGGAGGCGCTGGCGCAGCGGGTCAGTTCTGTTCGCGCGCGTTACGAGGAGCAGGCGCAGACGCTGTCGGAGCGGCGTCGCGAGGCAGCAGCGGCGCTTGGCAGCGAGGTCAGTCAGGTCATGCAACAACTCGCGCTGGGCGGTGGTCGGCTGGAAGTCGGGTTGATAGCGGTCGACGGCGGTAGCGCCACCGGCCTGGAACAAGTCGAGTTCCGGTTAACGACGGCCAGCGGCGGCGAGCCGCGGCCGCTGGCCAAAGTGGCCTCCGGCGGCGAGCTGTCGCGCGTCAGCCTCGCCATTCAGGTGGTTACCAGCCAGGCGGCGAGCGTACCGACGCTGATTTTTGACGAAGTCGATGTCGGTATCGGAGGCGGTGTCGCCGAGATCGTCGGCCGCCTGCTGCGCAGTTTGGGCGCGCAACGCCAGGTGCTCTGCGTCACCCACTTGCCGCAGGTCGCGGCACGGGCAAACTGGCAATGGCAAGTCAGCAAGAATGCTGCGTCCGGGCAACTGCGAAGTCAGGTGTTAACGCTCGACGGAGAAGCACGGGTTGAGGAAATTGCGCGCATGCTCGGTGGCGTCGAGATTACCGATCTCACGCGTCGCCACGCGAAGGAAATGCTAACCGGCGCCTGAAGCAGCCGCGATCGCCGCCCCGTTCACCACGCACCTCGCCGGCCGGTCCCCCGGCATCACAGAACTTGTCAGGGGGAGATCTGAACTGGGCCGTCGGCGCGCTCAGCAAGCCCCCTGCCAAACCGAAGTGCAGACGGGTGGCTACTCCTCGGGGACCGCCCGGACGGACTTTTTCGCCTTGTTCTTGGCGGCCTTGCGCAGCGACTTGAACAAGTCAGGGTCCTCCGCCTTGAGATACTCGACGACCTCAAAGTCTTCCCGCTTCAAGCGCTGGATATCGATCTGCTCGACGTGGACCAGGCGGAGCAGCTCGCGCACCGGCTTGGGCATGTTACGGCCGCTCTCGTAGCGTGACCCGCCGCTCTGAGTGACACCGATCTTGGACCAGAACTGTTGCTGGTTGAGACCGAGCCGGCGACGAATTTCGCGAGGATCAACCCTTTCAACGACTTTGACGGTGCTCATGACCTATTGTCCCTTCTTGAAGTGGCTCGAATACCAACGGCGGGGCAGAGCTCCGCCACGAATGCACAGTGCATCAGAGTGTTAAACATACAGCGCACTATATAAAGGGATCCGTGTTCAATTGCAAGGAGCATTTGTTTAGAACATTTGGCTAATATTGCTCGTTCCGAGAATTGACGCCCAAGCCTTCGACGAAAAGAGAATGTCTTATAATCCCCGACTTTTTCAGTTTTCACTCGACTGGCTATGGCTCTCATCGTACAGAAGTTCGGGGGCACCTCGGTGGGCACTACGGAGCGAATCAGGAACGTCGCCCGGCGAGTCGCCCGCTGGAAGGCTCAGGGGCACCGCATCATTCTCGTCCCCTCGGCGATGGCCGGCGAAACCAATCGCTTGCTTGCCCTGGCGAAGGAAATTTCACCGTCTCCCGACCCCCGGGAACTCGATGTCATCGCTGCGACGGGTGAGCAAGTGACCATCGGCTTGCTGGCCCTGGCGATGCACGCCGAAGGGATCAAGGCGAAAAGTTTTACCGGCCCCCAAGTCGGCGTTCTCACCGACAGCACGTTCACCAAAGCCCGCATCCTGAAAATCGATCAGCACCGCATTCGCAAGGCGCTGGCCGAGGGCCATGTCGTCGTCGTCGCCGGCTTTCAGGGAGCGGACGAGGAGGGCAACATTACGACGCTGGGTCGTGGCGGCTCGGATACTTCTGCAGTGGCGCTGGCGGCGGCGATGAAGGCCGACGAATGCCAGATTTATACCGACGTCGACGGCGTCTATACCACCGACCCGCGTATCGTTCCCGAGGCACGCAAGCTCGACACGATTACCTTCGAAGAGATGCTTGAAATGGCAAGTCTGGGCTCGAAGGTTCTCCAGATTCGCTCGGTCGAATTTGCTGGCAAGTACAAAGTGAAACTGCGCGTGCTGTCTAGTTTCGAGGAAGACAGTCAAGGCACGCTGATTACCGTTGAGGAAAAAGGTCCTATGGAACAACCCGTCATCTCGGGAATCGCCTTCAATCGTGACGAAGCCAAACTGACGGTGCTTGGCGTTCCCGATCGTCCCGGCATTGCGTACCAGATCCTGGGTCCGATCGCCGACGCCAATATCGACGTCGACATGATCATCCAGAATGTCGGGCAGAACGAGACCACCGACTTCTCGTTTACAGTAAATCGCAACGACTACGCCAAGTCGCTGTCGCTGCTCGAAACCGTCAAACAGACGATCGGAGCTTGCGCAATCACCGGCGACACGACGATCTGCAAGGTGTCCGCGGTCGGCGTCGGCATGCGCTCGCATCCCGGGGTGGCCAGCAAGATGTTCGGCGCCTTGGCCAAGAAAGGCATCAATATCCAGATGATCTCGACCTCCGAAATCAAGATCTCGGTAGTGATCAACGAACAGCATCTCGAACCGGCGGTACGCGTCCTGCATAAGGCGTTCGGCCTTGACAAGCCACTCAAGGCGACCTTCGGTTTGACCGGTCGCGGCGAAACCGATATTATTTCGCCGTCCTAGGAGACGTGGCCGAGAGGTCGAAGGCACTCCCCTGCTAAGGGAGCATGCGGGCATAAACCTGCATCGAGGGTTCGAATCCCTCCGTCTCCGCCAGTTACAGCATTCAAGCCCATGTTAATGTGGGCTTTTTTGTTTTTGTTGCTTCTTCGACTATCAATCCGACTATCAATTCATAGCATGCTTGCCACCGTCTCGCGAGCGTCGACTTTCTGTTTTTTGCGAAACAGATTCAGCCCCACTCATCCACATCATTGCGCACTCCGCGCTGCCGCCTCTTCATCGACTCCAGCCACTTTACCACCCCCGCCAGTGATGCCTCGGCGTACGCGTCGTGGGCCGCGGTCAGGCGCCGGAAGGTTTGCCAGTGCATCCCCTTGGGCTTCCCGCCTTCGGGGTTCGCAATCCCCGCGGGCCACCCCAGCCTCCTCCGGATCTTCTCCGCCTGCCGCCGCGCACGATCGTCCTTCGCTTCCCGCTGGCTTGCATAGGCCAGACGGTAGCAGTGCCGACAGGCGAAGGTCGTACCGCCGTAGAGAATCGCCACGCGCCGCCCGCATCCCCTCGCTGGGCAGCAAAACCACGCCCGCCGCCCGCCCAGGTTGCAGGGTGTCCATTCCAGATAGACGGCGTACTCCATCCGTTGCCACTCGCCGCCGTTGTTCCGGTTTCGATAGCTGAGCATCACGCGATCGGCTTCGGTGTGAATCTGGATTGGCGCCACCTCCGCACCGTTGCGTGTCCATTGCCAGCCGAAGGCCAGGCCCGGTGCCAGCAGGCCATTGCGTTGCAGCCGCCGAATATCCAGCGTCCGCATGTTGCTTGTCGTGTCTTTGCCGCCTTGGTATCCCCGCCCGCTGCCGATGCCGCCCATTTTTTGCACTCCGATTTTGCCGAAATCAACTGGCAAGTTTGCCTCCTGCTTTTCGGTCAATCTGGCCGAATCCCTTGCCGCATCAAGCCTTGCCCCGGTCTTGATGGGGTGCGGCTTTCACTCGCCACGAAGGTCTCGCAACTTCAAAATCATGGCCAAGGTGCGCTCGAACTTTCGATCAAGGTGCGTTTCGTAGCGGTTCAGTTTCTCCAGCAGGTGCGCCCGCAGCCCTTCGCCCAAAGTTTGCGCCCTGATTGCCGGCGTGTATTGCGCTTCCTTCACCATCTGATGGCAGATCGGTTCGAGCGAATCGCGGATGAATTGCGCCAGCCCTTCGGCAGTTGCCGGGTGTTCCTCTTCCTCAACGTGCTGATCCCACCAGTCGCGTGAATCCTGAATCAGCGCTCGCCGGGCCTTGCTGTAGGCACTCGGACTGCCCTTGCGAAGTATTGCTGCTGCCTTCTGGGTTGCCGCCAGATCAAGCGCAGCATGCCGCTGACGCTCGGCGATTTCTTCCGGGGTCGCGTCCAGCAGGTCGCGCAGGTCGGCATTCTCGCCCGTCAGGCCACGCTGAAAAGGCACCGCAGAGGGCATGACCAACTTCGGACTATTCACCGCGCTCTTCAGTCCCTCGTTGATCTTCGCGCCTTCGGCCATCAACACTCGGCGTTTGCGCCACAGGACGCCAGCCAATTCCTCGACCAAGTGCAACTCGGTCGCGCCGGATGGCTGGTGCTCGAACACCAGTGCATTCCGTAGTTCGTCGAACTCGGCGCGATCCTCGTGCGGCAGGACTACGTGGCGAGACAGTACGCCGTGCTTCAGGGCATTGAACCGCACGGCGGCATAGCCTGCACCGCTTCCATCGTCAGCCTTCCCGGTGATCACCAAGGCACCGTTCTCTATCATGTCCATCAACTACTCCTTCAAGAAGCGGCCACTCGCGCTTTGGTAGGCAACAGTGAGCCGCGTGACAGTTTTTCCAACCGTTTCGCCGTAAACCTCTGAAACCGGCGAAACCGAATCCACCACCTCGACGCGCCAGCGCTCGGCCGAGCCCTTGCCATCTTGACCGCCACGGGCGCGTACGATGCGCCGGCCATCGACGATCCGCCCCGCGTGACGGCGAATCCACCAGCCCAGCTTGCGACGGTTGATCTCGCCGCGCTCATCGGCGATGTCGCGCAGCACTTCACGCAGTTCTGCATGCTCGTCATTGAACGCGTGCGCCGTCCTGACGACCTCGCGCACCATCGCCTCGGTCTTGCCGAAGACAGCGAACCAGGCGTCGAGCAGGCGCGAGAGGGTTTCGCGGTCGGGGTCTTCGGTCATCGCCTCGAACACCGAAGCAGTCGGGTCGGGGCATCCCAACCAGAGCAGTGGCTGACGACACAGTTCCGACCACTCGCCATAGCTCGCCAGTGACTTGCATTCCGACTTCGGGCGACCGCCGACGATCCAGGCGCGAATGATGGTCAGCGCGGCGGAAACATAGCGCCCGCGTTCGCGCAGCACATCGCGCACCAGATCGGGCCGCCGGAAGCTGCGAGCGGCAGGCATTTCCACCTGCGGCGAAAGGTGAATCGTGATGCAGCGGCGAGCCATGTCCTGCACTGGCCCGACGTTGTTGCCGCTCGACAGGAACAGGGCGCGCGTTGCGACCGTGGCGGTTTTCGAAATACCGAGAATCCGCCCGCTGATGAACTCGGAAGTCAGCGCTGTGCACAGGCTCTTGTGCGCAATCAGATCGCTCGTGAGGTTATCGAACTCGACGACAGCCGGCGCGCGCAGCAATTCGGCCAGCAGCAGCTTGCGGCATTCCTCGTCGTCGGCCGGGAAGGTGGTCGGCGTACCGCGCTGCGGGGTGGCGAAGGCAGTCATCAGTTCGCACAGATACGACTTGCCGGAGCCGACCATGTGGGCGCGCACATGAAACAATGGCGCTACCGGCAGGCTGGAGCGCACCGCGGCCGTCAGTATCGCCGAGAGTGCCGCTGCTCGATCCACTTCGGCGGCAAAGCTGAACTCGGCGAGCAGATCGTTAAGCAAGGCCAACGCTGCCTCGGCTTGCGCACGGCTGGGGACCTCCGGAACCGCGAACTCGCGGGCGTTGAAGACGCCGAACATGCCCGTCGTCGCGTCGTATCCGGCTGCCGTCATCAGGCTGCCATCAGGGCGCAGATAAGGCTGGCGCGTCAGGCTGGCGAGCACTGGGAGGTGCGGATAGCTGGTCGAATCGAAGAGCACGCCGGCATGCCGGGCGGGTGGATCGGTGCGCACCCAGTCCTGCGCGCGGGCGTCGTAGCGCTCCCACGACGCCGCACCGGCCAGAGAGCGCACCAGCGCCTGCTGGCTCACCTCCTGAATACGCGTTTCGTGCGTGCCAGGGTCGGTGACTACCGTCACGATCAACCCGCCGCGCTGGTAATGGCGGCGCGACTGCGCCAGCTCACGCTCGGCAGCATCGACGACCCGGTGAATTTCGCCGGCCACGATGCGGATGGTTGGTTTCATCCGGGCGGCGTTGATCTCGATGCCGAGATAACCGAGGAGGGCGCGAATGCGTCGCTCGGCGCAATGGCCATGCAGGCACTTGAAGCCACCCAGAGGCCAGTTGTCGTCGGGCTCGAAATAGACCGTACCGCCATCGACCGCGCCCGTATGCTCCTCCACCCACGGACAGGTAATGTCGTGCTTGGCATCACCCATCGGCGCTTTGTAGAGGCCGCTTTCGCGCAGCGCAGCGAGCACGGCGCTTTCTTCGGGGCGGGGAATCCAGACCGGGTCGTCGCCGTCTGGGCGCGTCGAGTGGCTGCTCGTGGCAGCGCGCTTCGCCCGTTCTGTTGGCTTCGTCTCCAGTTGCAGGCCAGCGACCAGATCGGCTACGGAGTAACGCAGATCGGGCGCCCAGTTCACCAGTCGGCAAAGGAAAGGCGGCGTGTGCTTGCCGTTCACTCCTACCGGCAGCCGCGCCAGCCGGGCGCGCGGGCCGTTCGCGCCAGGGTCACAAAGGCCCGCTGCGACGACGGCATTCATCAGTCGGTCGGCCCGAAGCCCGTCAGTCAACGGCTCCGCCAGCAGATAGCCCGCTTGGTGGTTGCCCGGCGAAGTCTCCAGCAGCCAGGTCGGCCGCAGCGTCAGTCGCTCGATCGACACCTTGCCACCGATGTCGTCGAGCATCACCGCATGCAGCGCGGCGAACTGCGTCTTGCGCCGCCGGTATTCGCCTGCCTCGTCGGGGCGGAAGCTCGCCAGCGAGAAGTAGTTGTTGGCGTCTGCTGGCAGTGTATTCTCACGGTCCCGCCAGCGTCGACTTTGCCAGACGCCGGCCGAGACCTTGGTCGGATTGCCGGCGAAGCTTGTCAGTACGGGCGTTGCGTCGCCAGTCAAGCCGGCGAACACGACGCGCAGGAACTCATCGTTGCCAATGTTGGAGGTTTCGCCGGTTTCATCGGTTTGCGATGCACCGAGCGGGAAATCTGTCGCACCCATCCATGGCACCTACACGACAGACTTGCGGGCAATTTGGAGTCGGACGACCAGATCCCGAATCTCGGCCTCGCTCTTCCCGGCGACGCGCGCCCCGTTGAGCGCGGCGACTTCCGAGGCCGGCCACCCCACTGCTCGCAAGCCGATCCGCACCGGCCGCGTGAACACGCCCTGCTGAATGTCGAGATAGTGGGCGCTGCGCGAGCGGGCACGTTCGCGGAGCACGGCGGGAAGGCGGAGGATGGTATGCGTCATGTTGATACCCCTTGGGGTGTTGTTGGACATGACGCGTAGTGGGCGCGGGCAAGGGTACTACCCCGCAACCTATCCCGCTGATGGAGCGTAACGCTTTGTTAGCGTTCGAGTTTATTTTTCCTCGGGATAGTGCTCTGTAATTGGCCGAGCAGGCTCATCGGCGCCGCGATGGTCGCTGATTGTGCTTCTGGCTTCGCGTTCAGCAGTTGCTTGATGCGCGTAGTGGTGACCTCCTCCTCTTCAGCCATTACCAAGTTGTAGTTTCGCACACCGGCTGCCTTCAATTCATTGCGCCGCCTGAGCAGGCGCTCGCGCCGCTGTGCGGCTGATTCTTCGTCGCCCGCCGCTGCGACCGGACGATCGATGCAGCGCGTGAGCGCCCGCCGATCCAGCGTCAAGCCTCGGTCGCCAAGTTCCAGCACGTCGGTCACCGACAGACTATGGCCAGCGATGGCGAGCCGCAGTCCACCGTCGATGCCGAGCACGACATGCGCCGACCCCTTTGCGCCCTTGAGCACCCCAACCTCCCATCGCCTGCCGACTCTATCGTCATTGCTGCGCCGGCTACCCAGCAGCCGCGCCAAGCCGTCGGCCACCCGTTCCGGCGAGGAGGTCCACTGTTCCAACAGGTCGCGGAGAATCGGCACGCGCGCTACATCTTCGCGCCGGTCGCAGACCACGAAAACGCGTAGCTTGCCGCTCGCTGTCTTGGCGGTTTCCACCGGCATGGCGCAGTCTTCCTCGCAGCCGGGGCAGCGCACCACGTCGGCGGGCGATCCCTTGACCAGCAGGCCTGCCGCCTTGAGCTGGGCGATAGCCGCAGCGGGCCATTCGGCCAACTCGCGCTCCGTAAAGTGCGCAGGTTCGCCTTCGCCTGCTGCGACGCGGTTGATCAAGGTGGCGAGCGCATCGCCTTCGTTCATGTCGTGACTTGCGAGAGGTCCGGAAATTTGCTGGCTTCGCCCTCGGGTTCCCTGGGTTCGATGCCGGAGTCTACCAGCATCGCCCGCAGCTTCATGCCGACCTCGTCGTGCTTGAGCGAGCACGAATTCGGATAGCTCACGTGGAATGTCACCGTCTTCGCCGCCGCCGTCGGGGTAATCCTCACCGATGCCGTAATGCCGACCTGATTGACGAAATATTCATGGCTCGGCAGCGCCGGCGCCAGCTTGTCCAGCAGCGTGTACACCGCGTGCGGATCGTTCTTTGGATTCGCTTCCAGCGTCAGTTTCCGGTTGTTGTTCAGCGCCAAGCGTAGCTTGTTCACCCGCACCGATTCGATGCCGCTGGCCGGGTCCCAGGTGAATGCGAAATCCCTGCGCCGCAGCGGGAAGAGGTGATAGACGCGATTGTCGGCCGGGTCCTCGGGCAGTTCGTCGCAGCCTAGGATGGCCTCGGCAAAGATCGCCTGCAAGGACTCCACCGCCGTCCTGTCGCCGGAGAGATAGAGGTCGAGCCGGCCGTCCCTGGCGTCCCAGACGAAAATGATCTCGAAGGGCGGATGGCGCGATTGCAGGTCCAGTTCGCCGCCTTTCCACTCCGGCGCGTTTACCGGGTAGTCCTCGGGGAAAGCGAAGAAGTATTCCAGATCCCCGCGCCGGTAGGGCTCCACGCGGCAGTGCTTCGAGCGTCCATCGAGGGCCTGGAAGTAGCGTATGATCCCCGCCTCCAGCGCCACCACGTTCGCCGGTTCGAGGCTGGCCTTCTTCTTCGGCAGGTTCTTGCGCTTGCGCCAGAAGGACAGCGTGTCCGCGTGGTAAAAGCGCGTCGCGCCCTTCCAGAGATTCGGGTAATCGAGAAACACGGTCATCGCTCGCTCGTGATGACCCGGCAGGTCCATCAGCAGGGCGACGAAGGCCGGATGCTCGCTGTCCTCGTCCAGGTGAAACAGCGCCTCGTCGATGATCGCCTTGACGCCCTTCTCGTTGCTCATGTCGGCGACCTCACGCAGGTCTGCCTCCATCTTCGCCCGTTGAGCCTCGGGCAACGCCATCCACGCATCGAACAGCGGATCGATCCGGGTTTCCTTCATTGCCGCAAAATCGAAGTCGGCCAGCACGCCGCGCGCGGCGAAGTAGCGAGCCAGCAAGGCGTTCGGCGTCTGCCGGAAGAAGTCACGGGTGGAGTAATGGCGGGGCATGTGGCTCCCTATTGTGCGATTCTGGAATACCTTTGGATTGTGCTGGATGATCCAGTAGGTTATTGTATTTGGCCACAAATGACAAAAAAATGGGTAGGGAGCGCATGCCAAGAATATTCGATAACATCGACAAGGATCTGCTGCCCGCGCTTCAAGATACCCTTGGTGTTGCCGAGCGAGCGGACTTCTGCGTCGGCTACTTCAACCTGCGCGGCTGGCGGCATCTCTCCGGTAACGTTGATCGCTGGGCAGGAGGCGCCGGGCAATGCTGCCGCCTCCTGATCGGCATGCATGTCAGTCCCTCCGACGAACTCCGCCGGGCCCTTCGCGCCCGAGATGAGGGCGAGGCTCTCGACAACCAGACTGCCATCCGCGAGAAGCGCAAGATCGCTGAGGATTTCCGCGATCAACTAACCTTCGGCGTGCCGACGAACCAGGACGAGGCTGCCCTGCGCCAACTTTCGAGCCAGCTCCGAGCGGGTAAGCTGAAGGTCAAGGTCCATTTGCGCCATCCCCTGCACGCCAAGCTCTACCTCCTTTTCCGGCAGGACCCGATCAATCCGGTCATTGGCTATCTTGGGAGCAGCAACTTGACGCTAGCCGGGCTTTCCCAGCAGGGCGAACTGAACGTAGACGTCGTCGATTCCGATGCCACAGCCAAACTGGCCGACTGGTTCGAGGACCGCTGGCGCGACCGCTGGTGCCTCGACATCTCCAAGGAACTTGCCGAGATCATCGACGAGAGTTGGGCTGGCCAGGAGCTGGTTCCCCCGTACCACGTCTACCTGAAGATGGCTTACCACTTGGCACAGGAAGCGCGCGCCGGCCTGTCCGAGTTCCGCATCCCTGCCGTATTCGGCAACAGCCTGTTCGACTTTCAGATCGCCGCAGTGAAGATCGCCGCGCATCACCTCCACAAGCGTGGCGGCGTGCTGATCGGTGACGTGGTGGGTCTGGGCAAGTCGATGATGGCCACGGCGCTGGCCAAGGTCTTTGAGGAGGATTTCGGCACCGAAACGTTGATCCTCTGCCCGAAGAATCTGGTTCCGATGTGGGAAGACTATGCTCATCGCTACCGGCTGCATGCGAAGGTGCTTTCCGTCTCAAGGGCCATTCAGGAGCTGCCGGAAAAAACACGGCGTTACCGCGTCGTGCTGATTGACGAATCGCACAACCTGCGCAACCGCGAAGGCAGGCGCTGGAAGGCGATCCGGGAGTACATCGAGCGCAACGACAGTCTGTGCATCCTGCTGTCCGCCACCCCCTACAACAAGACCTATCTCGACCTCTCCGCGCAACTGGGGCTTTTCCTGCGTGACGATGCCGACATCGGCATCCGCCCGGAGAAACTCATCGCCCATCTCGGCGGCGAGCATGAATTCATTCGCCGCCACCAATGCCCCGTGCGCTCCCTCGCTGCCTTCGAGAAGAGCGAGGACGCCGACGACTGGCGCGATCTGATGCGGCTTTACATGGTGCGCCGCACCCGCAGCTTCATCATGCAGCACTACGCGCAAGAGGACGGCCAACGAAAGTATCTGCAATTCGCCGACGGTTCCCGGTGCTATTTCCCCAGGCGCGTTCCGAAGAACCTGAAATTCCGCATCGACGACAACGATCCTGCCGATCCCTATGCCCGCTTCTATTCCAACGCCGTCGTCGCGACCGTCAATGCACTGTTGCTGCCGCGCTACGGACTCGGCAACTACCTGAAGCCGGGCCTCGCACCTACGCCGCTGCAAGTACGCATCATCGACGGCCTGTCGCGCGCCGGCACGCGCCTGATGGGCTTCTGCCGTACCAACCTGTTCAAGCGGCTGGAATCGGCCGGGCCGGCCTTTCTGTTGTCCATCGAGCGGCACATCCTGCGCAACCACGTCGTCCTGCATGCCCTGGAAAACGGGCTGGACATCCCTCTGGGCACGCAAGGAGCGGAACTGCTCGATACCCGCTACTACGACGAAGACCCCGAATCCCAGGTCGGAGCAGAAGACGATAACGGCGATTCCGAAGAGGGAGCGGCACCCGAAGGCGTCATTGGCTTGCGTTCGGACGCCGATTTCTCGGCACACGCGGCAAAGGTTTACGCCGCCTATGCCGGTCCGCTGAAATCCCGTTTCAAATGGCTGCCGGCGACATTCTTCGTAAAGGATCTGGCGAGGCATCTCAAGTCCGACGCCGGCTCGCTGCTTCAAGTCCTCACCGTCTGCGGAGTCTGGAATCCCGAGCACGACGCCAAGTTGGCGGAACTGGTGCGGCTCATCGGCAAGAAGCACAACAAGGACAAGCTGTTGGTCTTCACACAGTTCGCCGACACGGCACGCTACCTCAAGGCGCAGCTTCTTGCCCGCGGCCTTCGGCAAGTCGAAGAGGCCACCGGGCAAAGCGCCGATCCCACCGCCCTCGCCTGGCGCTTCTCGCCGGAATCCAGCGGCAAACGCGATGAGGTGCGCGCCGCCGACGAACTGCGCGTGCTGATCGCCACCGACGTGCTCTCCGAAGGCCAAAACCTTCAGGACTGCGCCGTCATCGTTAATTACGATTTGCCCTGGGCCATTGTCCGGCTCATTCAGCGCGCCGGCCGGGTGGACCGCATCGGCCAGAAGGCAAGCGAAATTCTTTGCTATTCCTTCGTGCCGGCCGATGGCGTGGAAAGGTTGATTCGCCTGCGCGCCCGCGTGCGCCAGCGACTGATCGAAAATGCCGAAGTGGTCGGCTCCGACGAAGCCTTCTTCGATGACGACAAGCCTGACGCGCGCATCGTCGACCTCTACAACGAAAGGAGCGGCATCCTCGACGACGACGGCGACACCGAAGTCGATCTGGCTTCCTATGCCTACCAGATCTGGAAGAACGCGACTGACGCCGACCCGGCGTTGGCGGCCCGGATCGAAGGCATGCCCAACGTCGTCTATGCCACCAAGGCGCACCACGCGTCGCCCGCGGCGCCCAGGGGGGTGCTCGTCTACCTGCGCACGGGCCAGGGCAACGACGCGCTGACCTGGATCGATGAAGCGGGGAATTCGGTCACGCAATCCCAGCTGACCATCCTCAAGGCTGCCGCCTGCGCTGCCGACACGCCGGCCCTGCCACGTGCCGAGAACCATCACGAACTGACCGCGCGCGGCATGCAGCACGTCCTCGACGAAGAGAAGTCCACCGGCGGGGCGCTCGGTCGACCCTCCGGCGCCCGCTTCAAGACCTACGAGCGCCTGAAGCGCTACCGCCGAACAATCGGGACGATGCGCGACCTGTTCATCACCGACGCGCATGTGCGCGAGATCGACCGCGCCCTGGAGGAAATCTACCGCTATCCACTCTACCAGACCGCGACCGACGTGCTCAACCGCCAGATCAAGGCCGGTGTCGACGACCACAAGCTCGCCGAATTGGTGGGGAACCTGCGTGAGGAGGGTCGCCTGTGCGTCATCGACGAGCAGGAAATCCAGCGCGAACCCAAGCTCATCTGCTCCCTGGGTCTGGTCGGATCGCCGGCAACCACGTCATGACCCTCGACCCCGCCCGCTTCCAGAAACTGCTCGCCGAATGCAGGCTCGACCGCCTGTTCAACGAACTCGGCTGGGACCATGCCCCTGCGCGCCCGCAAGAAGTCGCCGTCAACGGCGAGCGCTACACGCTCCAAGCCGTCGCCCAGAAGCGTGGGGTAACGGTGTTCCAGTGCGCGCCGGGCGATGACGGCGCCATTCCGCCGCGCGCCGTGTTGCTGAAAATCGAGAGGGAGGCCGGCAAACTCGCCCACGAACATCTGCTCGTGTCCACCAATGCCGCGCAGACGACCCAAACCTGGCTCTGGGTCGCCCGCGCACCCGGCCAACCGGCGGCCACGCGCACCCACACCTGGCACCGGGGACAGAGCGGCGAATTGCTCCGGCAGAAGCTCGCCCACGTCTATTTCCCGCTCGATGAGGAAGAGGCGCTCACCTTGAGTGGCGTGACCGTCCGCCTGCGCGATGCCTTCGACCGCGACCGCGTCACGCGCAGCTTCTACGACCGTTTTCAGCAGCAGCACGCCGCCTTCGCCGATTTCGTCGAGGGGATCGCCAGCGCCAGCGACAGGTCCTGGTATGCCTCGCTGATGCTGAACCGTCTGATGTTCGTCTACTTCATTCAGCGCAAGGGCTTCCTCGACGGCAACCTCAACTATCTCGCCGATCGCCTGCGCGCGGTACAGGCCACCGCGGGTCAAGACCAGTTCCATGGCTTCTACCGGCAATTCCTGCGCCGGCTGTTTCACGAGGGACTGGGACAGCCCAGGAGCGAGCGCAAGCCCGATCTTTCCGGACTCATCGGGGAGGTCCCCTATCTCAACGGCGGCCTGTTCGACGTGCATGAGCTGGAGCAGGCCAATCCCGGTGTCGATGTTCCCGACGCAGCCTTCGAACGTCTGTTTGCCTTCTTCGACGGCTGGGACTGGCACCTGGATGACCGGCCTCTGCGCAGCGGCAACGAGATCAACCCGGACGTGCTCGGCTACATCTTCGAGAAGTACATCAATCAGAAGCAGATGGGGGCCTACTACACCAAGGAGGACATTACCGAATACATCGCCAAGAACACGGTGATTCCGCACCTGCTGGAGGCCGCGCGCGAACGCTGCAAGGTGGCTTTCGATGGCGAGGCGCCCGTCTGGAACCTGCTCTCCGACAGCCCGGATCGCTACCTCTATCCAGCGATGAGGACCGGCGTCATCGACGCTGCCGGCAACCTCGTCCCCGAGTCGGCCCTGCCCGACTTCGTGCAGACCGGCATGAAAGACGCAAACGCGCGCATGTTCGACCGCCGCTACAACCTCGGCGAAGCCGTCTTCCAGACCGCCACCGGCGAGCGCGGCACGCTGCCCACCGAGACCTGGCGCGAGTACGTCGAGCGACGCAACCGTGCCCTGCAAATCCGCGACAAGCTCGCCAAGGGCGCGGTGCGGAACATCGACGACCTCGTCACCCTCAATCTCGACATCCGTCAGTTCATGCAGGATGTGATCGACACCTGCGCCAGCCCCGATCTGCTGCGCGCCGTGTGGCAGGCCATCGTCGGTCGCGTGCCGGAGAAATCGCACGAAAGGTTCCGCCACGGCATCACCATCCTCGACCCGACCTGCGGCTCGGGCGCCTTCCTGTTCGCCGCCCTCAACATCCTGGAAACGCTCTACGAGGGCTGCCTCGACCGCATGGAGGGTTTCGTCGAGGATGCCGCTCGTCTTCCCTCGCCCGCAGGCGCCAGAGGTGTCGGCGGCGAGGGGGCGTATCCCGACTTCCGGAAAGTGCTGGCCGAGGTGGCAAAGCATCCCTCGCGCCGCTATTTCGTCTACAAGAGCATCATCCTGCACAACCTCTTCGGCGTCGACATCATGGCCGAAGCGGTGGAAATCTGTAAACTGCGCCTCTTCCTCAAACTCGTCTCCCAGGTCGAGAGCGTCAGGCAACTGGAGCCGCTGCCCGACATCGACTTCAACATCCGCTGCGGCAACACGCTCGTCGGCTACGCCACCGAGGCCCAGTTCGACGCCGCCGAGAACCTCGCCTCTGATGCCAGGCACCGACGCGAAATCAAGGCCGGCATCGCCGATCTGGCCGATCTGTTCGACCGCTTCCGCGAGCAGCAGACCCGCCACGGCGAAAAGATGGTCAAGCCAGAAGACAAGGCTCGGCTGCGCGAAAAGCTCAGCGCGATGGCCCTGGAACTCGACCGTTATCTCGCCCGCGATTACGGGATCGACCCGGACCAGCCGAGCGAATTCAAGACATGGCGCGAAAGCCATCAGCCCTTCCACTGGTTCGCCGAGTTCTACGGAGTGATGCGCGAGAGCGGGTTCGATGTGGTGGTTGGGAATCCACCGTATGTAGTCAACTCCGCCCTAAAGGTTAGCTATGACCTTTCACGGTCGGGACTCAAGACTCTTGCGGCAGGCAACCTCTATGCTTACGTAATGGAGCGTTCCCTGTATGTCACGAAGAAATCGGCACCAATCAGTCTGATTGTGCAGCTTACGGCAATCTCATCAGGCAAGATGCAACCCCTGCAGGATTTGCTTGCTGACCGTGGCCTATTATTGATTCTGCCGTACCCAAGGCGCCCTGAGTCCATGTTCGATGGCGTCGAGATGCCGGTCGTTATCCTGTCCAGCTATTCAAGGACGAAACATGCCCTGGTCACTTCTCGCGTCGGCCGCATGTACGGCCAAGAGCGCGGTCACTGTCTCCAAACACATTCGACAGTTGCGCATAACAACCGACTGCACGGACATCGTGTAGGCAAGCTGCACACAGAGACAGAGAAATCAATCGTTTCCCGAATGCTTGCCGCCAAGTGCTCTACTCGCCAACTGGTCGCCCCCGTCGGGGAGCATGTCGTGTTTTATCAGGAGGCATGTCGCTATTGGCTGAAGGCTCAGGCCGGCTTGCCTTTCTTCGCGCGCAATGGCGACGAGATCCGCCCTCCTCACGGGCGCACCTTTTCTGCCACGAGTGTCAATGCCTCTGCGTTTTGGGGCTGTCTTCTAAACTCGTCGCTGTTCTATTGGTACTACTCTCTTTTTTCCGATTGCGAGCATGTCAATGACGATTTGGTGAAGACGATTCGAATTCCCGGCCACTGGGAAGACGATCAATGGCGCAACCTGTCTCGAAGGTTGGCGAAAGCCCTCGCTGCCCATGCAACGCGCAAGACCATTCGCACGAAGCAGGGGCACATCATTGAATATGACGAAATGAAAGCCGCCCGAGCAAAGGATGCAATTGATGACATCGACTCCGCCCTCGGGAAGCTTTACGGCTTCTCCGCGGATGAAACCGACTTCATCATCAACTACGACATCAAGTACCGCATGGGTGGCGCGGAGGAGGAATGAAGCCGCTCGCCGTCCTCCGCGCGCAGTTGGCCGCGGGCGAATTTGTGTTCACCGGGCATGCGCTCCGGCGCGTGGTGGAGCGCAACATCTCCACTGCCGAAATCCGGGAAGCGGGTTCCCGCGCCGTCATCATCGAAGATTACCCGAGCGACAAGTACGGCCCGAGCTGTCTGCTGCTCGGGGTGACGCTGGCGCAACGGCCCCTGCACATCCAGGTCACCCGGCTGACCGGCTCGCGCACGAAGATCATCACCCTCTACGAACCCGATCCAGCAGAATGGGTCGATCTCGTCGAAAGGAAAAGGTAAGCATGCACAAATGCGAAATCTGCGGCGGGCGTGAATTCCGCCAGGAGGAAGTCGACGACGTGTTCCGCGTTGGCAGCCGCTATGTCCTCGTCGAGCATATTCCCGCCACCGTCTGCGTCCAGTGCGGCGAAAGAAGCTTCGATGCCGCCACCGCCGAAAGCCTTCGCAAGAAACTCAACGAAGGAGAACAGGGCTCAGCTCGGAAGGTGGAATTGGAGGTGTTCGCGTATTGACGCCTTACGACACAAGAGTGTCCTCGGCTACGGCATCAAGCTCTGGCCGGAGGATTTCGCCACCCTGAAAACACAAGCCCCCGAGACGCGGAGTCTCGAGGGCTTGCTTTGATTCGATGGCCCCAGGAACCGAGGATCCCACCCATTCGGGCTGCCACTTGCGGGAAGCGGCCTGTACCTTTCCTGCGCTTGCCGGAGACGAGTATCCCACAGGCTCAGGCGGCTTGACAAGGGGCGCCGCAGATCGACCAGACAGACGATGAGGACTACAAACGAAGATCAAGCCGGCCACGCCGCGCCTCGCGAAGCCGCTCAGCGACCGAGTCTGCGAGCCGAAGTGTTCAGCGAGCCCCAGAGGGGTTGGCAGTTCTCTGTCGTCGGCAACGTCGGCTTGCTCGCCGAACCGCTGCTGGGCTTGATCTCTTCCCGCGAATGCCCCGGCCATGTGCTGGTGGAAACGCTGGAGCGGGTGCCGGCCTGGGTGGCTGAAGGCCGGGTCCTCGTCAGCGGATTTCACTCGCCCCTGGAACAACAGGTGTTGCGCTCGCTGCTGCGCCGTGACGGACGCGCGGTGAAGGTTCTGGCGCGCGGTATGTCCCGCTATCGGCCTTCCCCCGACGAGCGTGCCGCCCTCGCCGCTGCCCGCCTGTTGGTACTCTCTGCATTGGCTCCTGCGGTGCAGCGCATCACTCGCGACAACGCGCTCGCGCGCAATCGCCTGGTCGCCTCCTTGGCGACGGAACTCTGTGTTCCTTACCTCACCGACAACAGCCCGCTGGCGGAAATCGCTCGGCTGGCCGTTCCCGCCTCTTTCCAGTGAAAGCCTTCCCATGTCCCTGAACTTGCCCGTTCCCCCCGAGACCGTCGTCGCCTGGGGCATCGATCTTGGCACCACCAACTCGACGCTTTGTTGTGCCAGCCTGCCGGCAGGCGCGACCTCACCGAGCGAACCGGAGGTCGTGGCCCTACCGCAACAGACCATTGCCGGCACAGACATCGGCAGCTTGCTACCGTCCATGGTGGCCATCCATGAGGGACGTGAGTTCGTCGGCCAGGGGGCCAAGGGCCTGCGCGCACTGATGGCCGACCCCAAGTACAAGCTTGTCCGCAACGTCAATCTGTTCTACGAGTGCAAGAACGAGATCGGCACCGCCCGCTGCTATCTCAATGCGCCGCCGGGCTATCGCAGTCCGACCGAGATCGCGGCGCGCATTCTCGCGTACGTCCGGCGCGAGGGCATCCGCGAGGGTACCGCAGACAACGTCGTCGTCACCGTTCCGGCTTCCTTTCAGGCCGCGCAGCGCGCGGAAACGGTGAACGCCTGCGCCGCCGCCGGTCTGAACGTCAGCGGTGGCCGTTTGCTGGACGAACCGGTCGCCGCCTTCATCGACTATGCCTACCGCCATGACCCGACCGTGCTGAACTCGGTCACCGATCAGAGTCGCCTGTTGCTGGTCTTCGATTTTGGTGGCGGTACCTGTGACATCGCCCTTTTCGGGCTCGCGCGTGCGGTTCCAGGTCAGCCGGTGCAAGTCTCCAGCCGCTCGGTGTCTCGCTTTCATCGCCTCGGCGGCGGCGACATCGATCTCGCCATTCTGCACAAGATCCTGCTGCCGCAACTGTGCCGGGAAAACGGCCTCTCTGAGTTCGAATTGACCTTCCAGGACAAGACCCGGGTGCTGACGCCGGCGCTGATCGCCGTTGCCGAAGCCCTGAAGACGCAGATCTGCAACGAGATATGGTGCCTGCAGCAATTCGGCAAACTTGCGGCAACGCCACGCGGAGAGATTGTCGCCTGCTATCCACGGCAAGTTTCGATGCGCTGCGGCGAGCGGACGCTAAAGCTTTCGTCGGCAACGATCAGCGCCGAGGATTTCGACGCCGTGCTCGCCCCTTTCCTGAGTACCGAGCATCTGTTTGCGCACAGTACCGAGTACCGGCTGGAGAACTCGATCTTTGCGCCGATTGCCGATGCGCTGGATCGCGCCGGACTGGAAGCGCGTGACGTCGACCATGTCCTGGCGGTCGGCGGCAGCGCATTAATTCCGCAGGTGATCGACGCCCTGCAAGGGTATTTCCCGCGCGCACGCATTCTGCAATACGAAGACCGCAAGGACGCCCAGCTCGCCATTGCGCGCGGCGCCAGCTTGCATGCCCTGGCCCTCGCGGTCAGCGGCCGAGGCATCGTCGATCCGGTGGCTCAGGACGACATCTATCTGGTCACGCAAGGCGGCTACCTGCAACTGCTGACGCAAGGTGCGCCCTTGCCGTTTCCGCCAGAGGGCGTTGCCGGCAACGACAGCCTTTCGGTGCCCGAGGATGCGTTCGAGCAGGCATGCGAGTTGTCGGTCGAACTCGTGGCCGGCGCCGAGCGACGGCTCCTGTTTCGTGACCATTGGGACGTCGCCATGGTCCGTCGAGGCAGCCCCTTGCGCCTGGAGTATGCTTACGACGAGAATCAGATATTCCACCTGCAACTGAAACTGGCCGACTTTCCCGAATCCGTGCCTTTCCAAGTGCGCATCGAGAATCCGCTCTCGCACGTGGTCAACCCCAATCGCACCCAGGAAGAAATCGACCGGCTGGAGGAAGAGTATCGCCGCGACCCGCAGCAGGCCGATGAGTTGATGCCGCGCATCGCCGAGCTGTGCGCGGATCTCGGCCAGCACGACAAGGCGATCGGCCTCGTGCGTGCGCTCTTGCGGAAAGCCAACCGGCCCGTAGCCTGGCTGCTCAATCTCCAGGCGATCTACGAGGAAGCTCGTGGCAATCGCCCGGCGGCCATACGCGACTATGAAGAGGCGGCGCAAAACAGCGGCGACTGGGCCGGACCGCTGTTCAACCTGGCGTTGCTGCATGAGCGCCAACATGACTACGCCGCGGCGCTACGGGTGATCGAACGGGCGATACAACGCGAGGATACTCCGCCTTACCAAACCTTGAAGCTGCGGATCAGCAAGCATCTGCAAACCGGTAAACCGATCCGATCAGTGGCCGACCGCATTCTCGCCGACTTCCGCCATCCCGAGGATCTCGATGAGTGGGAACTCGGCTGGTATATCGCGGCAGCGGAACTGGCCAACAACAGGTCGGCCGGGGATTCGGCACGGGAGATTCGTCGCCAACGCGGCAGAGGAATCGGCGCGGCCGATCGCTGCGGGAAACCCCCCGCGATACGTGGAATGGAGAACTAGACCATGTCCTGGCTGGTTCCTTTCTCAAGCCTGACACCGAGCCAGCAGGATGCGGTGCAGATGGATACCCGCGCTCACAAGGCCATCGTCGGCGGCCCGGGAGCGGGCAAGACGCTCGTTCTGCTGCATCGGCTGAACTTCCTCTTCCAGCGCTGCGGCAAGAATCCCGATTCCGTTCGGCTGTTTGTCTATACCAACAGCCTGCAGCAGTTCATCCGCGGCGGCAGCGAAGTGCTGGATGTGCCGGACGATTGCATTGTCACCTTAGACAAATGGTGTGTAGACACGTACCGCTCATCCATCCATTCGCGCTTGCCGAAAGGAGATAAAGGTGTACCGGACTTCGACGCAATCCGTGCGGGTGTACTCAACGCCCTGGAGAGTGGCAGGCTTCGCGCACCGATCTTCGACTACGTTCTGGTCGACGAAGCGCAGGACCTGGACGTAGTCGCGATCGAGATTCTGAAACGAGCAGGCCGCCACATCACCGCCTGCATGGATGGCAAACAACAGATCTACGATGGCCGAATGTCGGAGCAGGAACTGGTAACGCGGCTTGGACTTTCTCGCCACAATGCGGTGCTGCTGGCAGCCTTCCGCTGCAATCCCATGGTCACGGAACTGGCCGCGCAGTTCCTGCCAGACGAGTCAAGGCGGCGCGAGTTCCTGCAGCAGGCCGCAAACGCCGAGATGGACCGCTCCCGCCCGCTGCTCTACGTGGCCGACAACTTCTCTGACGAGCGGGCGCATCTGATCGAGATGGTCAAGCTGCGCCTGAGCTATGGCGATTCCATTGCCGTCATCTTTCCCCAGCAACGTCAGGTTCACGGCTTTGCCAAGGGCTTTGCCGAAGCGGGCATCGCGGTCGAGGTGCAAAAAATGGGGGCGCCACTCGATTTCTCCCATTCCCTGCCCAAGCTGATGACCTATCACCAAGCCAAGGGGCTGACCTTTGACAGCATTTTCCTGCCGCGGCTTGATCGATCATCGTTCCCCGACAAAATGCGCGAGCGGTTCAAGCACCTATGCTTCGTCGGCATCAGTCGCGCCGTGAAGTGGGTCTACATGAGCGGAGAAAATGACTCTCTCATTCCGGCCGTGCAGGCGCTCTATCACGCAGATACTCGTCGCTTTCTCGACACCATGCTGAGCAGCGAGGCGGTTGGCTTGCTGGCCACAGTCCCGACCGCCGACACGAACGTCGTGGTCCCCGATCTGTTCGGTCTTGACTGATCCGGGAGCTGTGGCGGAACAGTCGAATAGCCGCCCTGTGCCGACAAGTCGACATCGAAGCCTTTGAGGAGTCATGCCTGTCATCGTCCACCAAGGCTGTTTAGAGTCCTGTTCGATGAATCGGGCGCTCGTCGATTGCGTGCATAACCTTGACCCACTTAAACCGGGAATACCCCGGTCCGAACCGCTCCGAGGATCTGCGGAATACATAGGTCGTAACGGGAAACCTTGCCGTCACAGACTTCAAAAAGTACAGCAGCCTGCACTTCGCTGCCCTGACCTTGAGTCATGAACGCGCAAGGCCTACCGACTTCTCCGTGAGCAGTGCGGCCAATCTCCACCCGAACACGCGAATTCGGATCATTGACGCTATGAGCTCGCACCGTCCGCATCTTGCTCCGCAAGTAATCCGAAATTGCTGACACGCCAACCAGTTCTTCGAATACCCATTGCGATGCATACCGCGCTTCAGGAGAAAGCAGGGCCAAGAAACCATCGGGTTCCAGTCGGTTCCATGCCTTGGCGAAGGCGAAAACCACTTCTTCTTCCGTCACATCAGTCATGTCATCCACTCCCTCCTCGGTTTGACTTCAGTAACCGATGTCCAGCCGATCATTTCCCGGCCAGGTCACATCATGTAGCGCATGGGCGCCGCCGGCTTCCCCGCGGTGCGGGTGAGGCCGGTGCTATCCCCGGACTACTCTGCAACCGACGAATTCGACATCGAGCTTGCACACCTACTTGGCCATGTTTCCGGGTAGTCGGTCGCCACTGCGGGCCGCAATCGTCAGCCGTGGTAAAACACCGTGACAAGCGCCGATTCACGCCTGAAACTGGAACAGCAGCTCCGACCGTCGGCCCTGCAAGCCGTCGCTGACGAAGATGCCCCCTTGCATCGGCCCGCCGGCGGCTTCCCGGTAGCGGTATTGCAGCGCCTTGATGCGGCTGGCGTAGCGGCGCTTGATGAACTGGTCGCGCCCCTTGACGTGCGTGCCCGTGATCTGGCCGGCGCAGTAGGTGGCCGTCGCCATCGGGAAGAGCAGGGTCGAGCAGAGGATGTCGGCGATTTGCAGCGGAACGTGGTTGTTGCTGTGGCCGAAGGTGGGCAGATCGAGCAGCCGCCCCCAAGGGTCGCCCTTGGCGCGGTATTTCTGGGTGAAGATCGAATGCGATACCTGGCTGTTCAGCGCCGGGGTGCGCGAGTCGGCGACCATGAAGCCCGTGTCGTCGCGCCAGTCGAGGAAGGCCGAGAAGTTTCGGCACGCCGCCTGGATCGAGCTGGTGTAGATTGCTCGGCTGTCGATCGGCTTGGCGATGCCTTTCACCCATACCGTGGCGAACAGGCGTGCCTCGTTCGCGCGCAGCAGGTCGAGGGTGTCGTCGATGAATTTCAGTGTCGCGTCGGCGTGGGCACCGTGTTTGCGGAGGGTCGACCGCAGGTCCGAGCCCTTGATTTCGACCAGCACGTCGTCGAGCTGATGATCGCCGTCGCCGACCTTTTTGGGAAAATACCGGCGCTTGAGCTTGAGGAAGTCGAGCGTCAGGTCGCGCACCTTCGCGACATTGACGATCAGGCCGACGATGACCAGAACCGGCTGGACATCGGTTCGCGCGCCCGGCAGCGCGGAGGTACAGCCGGCTTCGTCGATGTAGCAAAGATAGGTCATCGCTCCGCCAGAAATGACAACGGCCACTCGATGGTGGCCGCTGGGCTGCCCAATCTTTCGAATCGGGCAGGTTGTGTCGCCGAGGTTGCCCCCGTTCGACAAGCCGACTCGCGTCGGAACGGTCACATCTTAGCAAACCGCTATCGAGGGCGTCAAACGGCGGTTGCCACCCGCTTTGCCGGCGGGCGCTTGCCGCGAATCGGTGTCACCGTGGCCTGAGCGGCGGGCTTAGCGCAGTAATCCGCCCACGCCTGCATGAGCTGGACGCGTTTGTCGAGCAGATCGCCGCGCCGATAGGCGGCTTCGACCTTGTCGGGCAGGCTGTGGGCCAGCGCGTGCTCGCACACTTCGCGCGGAAAGTTCGTCGATTCGGCGCACCAGTCGCGAAACGTGGACCGGAAGCCGTGCACGGTGATGTCGGTGCGTTGCATGCGTCGTAGCACTGCCGTCAGGCTCATGTCGGAAAGAGGGCGGCCCTCGCGCACTCCGGGAAAGACGAGATCGCCCACCCTGGGCAGCGTGTTCAACAAGCCGATCGCGCTGGCCGATAGCGGCACGCGATGCTCTTTCCCGGCCTTCATCCGCTCGGCAGGAACCGTCCAGAGCTTCGTTTCGGTGTCGATTTCTGACCACTGCGCCAGGCGCGCTTCCCCCGAGCGCGCCGCCGTCAGAATCGTGAATTCCAGCGCCCGCGCGGCAACACCTCCCTGCTGGCGCAGTACGACCAGAAAGGCCCCGATTTCACGCCACGGCAGCGCGGGGTGATGCTCTACCCGCTTCGTGCGATTGGGCGCTGAAAGCAGGTGCTCCAGATGCCCTCGCCAGCGCGCGGGATTGTCGCCCTGCCGATGGTTGCTCGTCGTCGCCCAGTCGAGAACGCTTTCGATGCGTCCGCGCAGCCTGGACGCGGTTTCGGTTTTTGCCAGCCAGATTGGCGACAGACACTTCACCACCAGCGGTGTCTCCACCTCGGCCACCGGTACGGCGCCGAAGACGGGCGATGCGTAAGTCCTGAGCGTCGATTCCCACTGCGCCGCGTGCTTGGCGTTTTTCCACCCCGCTCTATGCGCCAGGATGTAAGCCTGCGCGCATTGATCGAAGGTCATCCTCTTAGCATCCGCGAGCGCGTCGGCGATCTTCTTCTGCCTCTTGGCGGTCAATGGGTTGATCCCATCGAGCAGCAGTTTTCGCGCATCCAGCGCCTTCTGGCGAGCCTCGGCCAAGCTCACCGTATGCGTCGGCCCCAGTCCCATTGCGAAAGGCTTGCCGGCCTTCATGAACCGGAACAGCCACGACTTCGCACCCGTATCGGTGATCTGGAGTGTCAGACCGCCGCCGTCACCGTACAGACCGGGCTTGGTGAGTTTGCTGACTTGCAGTGCTGTAAGCCTCTGTAGCTGTCGCGCCATGATATTCGTTCAACCATCAAGTTGACCATCAAATTATAGTTGGATGTTGCCGAACTGTACAGCACTTTCCGAGACGATACTCGCACGTATCGTATTGTTTTATTGGTAGTAACTGGATGTTACCGATCTTCTTTGGCCAGAGATTAGGCGGACTCCGTCTCCGCCACGACATGCTCGCGACGCAGATCGACGATTTGCTGTGGCTAGAGATCGGCTGCCTCCTCAAGGCTCAGGACTCGTCTCCCAACGTCAATTTGCTGAATCGAAGCGGTGGCTGACCACCGATAGTTTTCAGTTGACTCAAGACTCCGCAGTGAAAGAAAAAGGGCCCGGAGACGTTCCGAGCCCTTGTTGAGGGCGGCTTGGCGGTCCGGGCGAACGGTCGCCCGTCAGCGCCGCCTTCAATACCCCCAGTAGCCTGTCACTGCCGGCGCATACACCGGTTGCGCGGGAACGACGTAAACCGGCCGTTCCGGAACGACATACACCGGGCGTGGGGGCGGGACATAAACCGGTGGCGGCGCGACATAGACCGGACGTGGCGCGTAGTAGGTCGATGCCGCGATGCCCGCGGCTATTCCGGTTATGGCGACGACCGCTGCCGGAGCAACCCAGTTCCGATGGGCGTGGTGGTGACGCTTCGCGGGTGCCGCGTAGTAAGCGTCGCGGTAGCCGTCACGATAGCCGTCGTAATCGCGATGACCTGCCAGCGCCGGCTGGGAAACGCCGAGCACGAAGCCGAGCGTGCTGCAGAGGAGGAGGATCGTCTTGTTCATGGTTCACCTAACGCGCGGCGTGCGATCGCGATGACACGCCGCCGAAACCAGCCGCTTCGGCGCGGCCTACCGCTTGGTCACGTCGCCTTGGGCGGTCTGGTGGAGATCCTTGATGACGCGAGTCGCGAGCGCGATTTCGCGCAAGAAGCAGCTCAGGCCCGAAATCAGACTCGCCATCGCGGTGATGAACAGGGTGGCTATCGGGGTCGACAGATCGATACGGAGTTCGGCCCCGACGAAGAGGGCGACGACCACCAAACAGACGAGCAGCTCGCACGCCGTACACAGCACGATGGCCCAGTGAATCAGGTGGGCTCGTCGCGAGAGTGCGGTCATGTCGGCAAGCTCGCGCTCGGCGTTCGCCTGTCCGACGGTGGCCTTTTCGAGTAGATGAAAGCGGTCGATGACGCGCGCCAGACGGTTGGCGAGCACTCCGAGCAGCGCGCCGACGCCGGCGAGCAGAAAAACCGGCGCGACCGCAAGTTGAATCGCGTGTGCGACTGAAGTCAGCTGACTCTGGGGGTCCATGATCGGTTTCTTCCCGCTGTCGGAGGCGGCAGTCTAGCCGAGATCGTCGCCGACGTCCGCCGTCATGGCTGACGCGCAGCTAGACGGCTGCTGACCTCATCGTCGGTTGGGAGCAGGCAGAGTGAAGACTTCTGCAACTGCAGCAGGACGTCGGAGCCAGGGGCGACGCCTCGCCGCTGCGCGACCGCCGTGCCGATCGCGAACGAGAGCGCGGCGTCGTGCCGGCCGCCCACGTGTGCGGTCACCGTTGCGTGCCCCCGCCACGCCAAGCGATGGCTGACGCGGGCGGTGAAGGTGTTCTCGCGCGCCAACTGGTGTTCGCGGACGAGGACGACGCCGGCTTCGGGAATCAGCCAGCAGACTCGCTGCCCGACCGCGAACTGCGGGTGATGGCGCGCCAACAGCGGTTGCTGCAGCCACTCGACGAGCGTCGTATCGTCGTCCGGCCGTTGTGCCAGGACCTTGCCAAGAAAGACGTTTGGCTGGTCGGTCAGACGGGCGACGAGTACGCTCACCGGGCGCGCCAGGATCTCCTCGGGGGTGGCCGTCTGCAGCGTCCGCCCGTGGTGCAACACGGTCATGCGGTCGGCGAGCAAGCTCGCTTCCTCCAGGTCATGGGTCACCAGAACGACCGGTACCGGCAACGATCGTCGCAGCTGAATCAACTGCCGCAGCAATTTGTGCCGGGTAACCCGGTCGACCGCCGAGAAGGGTTCGTCGAGCAGCAGCGCTTGCGGTTCGCGCGCCAGTGCACGGGCGATGGCCACTCGTTGTTGCT
Source organism: uncultured Candidatus Accumulibacter sp. (assembly GCA_964420975.1). GTDB lineage: Bacteria > Pseudomonadota > Gammaproteobacteria > Burkholderiales > Rhodocyclaceae > Accumulibacter. The sequence goes on along the minus strand of CAYQVH010000001.1, from coordinate 213,909 downwards.
GGCCGCCCGACAGTTCTCCCGGCTGCCGGTGCTCGAGTCCTTCGAGATTGCAGCGCGCCAGCCACTGCTGCGCCCTCGCCGCCCGGTCACTCGCTGGCAGGTGGCCGAGCGCCAGAGTCACGTTGGCGAGCGCGGAAAGGTGCGGAAACAGCGCGTAGTGCTGAAAGACGAGGCCAACGCGCCGCCGCTGTGGCGACCAGTGGATTCCGCGCTCGGCGTCGAACCACGTTTCGTCACCGCAGCGCACATGACCCACCGCCGGTCGGTGTAGTCCGGCCAGGCAGCGCAGAATCGTCGACTTGCCGCTGCCGGAAGGTCCAACGAGCGCCAGCAATTCGCCGTCGCCGCAGTCGATCTCGGCGGCGAGCGGAATCGGCGACGACTGTTCGAGGGACGCTTGCAGGCTCACGGCGACGGCGACTTTCGGCTGAGTCGGCCGACGACAGCCACGGCGATAAACGAAAATGCCAGCAGGAACGCCGACATCGCAGCAGCGGTCGCGTCGTTGAACGCCTGCGCCTGATCGTAGATGGCGATTGCGATCGTTCGCGTCTCGCCGGAGAGGTTGCCGCCGACCATCAGTACGACGCCAAACTCTCCCAAGGTGTGGGTGAACGTGAGGGCGACGGCAGCGGCGATTCCCGGCCAGGCGAGCGGCAACTCGACGCGAAGGAAGGTGCGCCAGCGCGAAAGGCCGGAAACCCAGGCCGCCTCGCGCACCTCGCGCGGAATCGCCGCGAAGGCGCGTTGGGTCGGCTGTACGGCAAAGGGGAGGTTGAAGAGCAGCGAGGCGGCGAGCAAACCGTCGAAACTGAAGACCAGGCTCCGCCCGGTCAGCGTGTGGTAGGCCTCGCCGAGCAAGGAGGCATTGCCAAAGCCGAGCAGCAGATAGTAGCCAAGTACCGTCGGTGGCAACACCAGGGGAAGCAGGACGAGCGCTTCGAGTGCGCCGCGACCGCGAACGTTCGACCAAGCGAGGACTCTTGCGAGGGCGATCGCTACCGGCAGCAGCAGACAGGCGGTCGCGGTTGCCAGCTGCAGTGACAGCACGAGCGCCGGCCAGTCCATGGTTGACTAGCTTGACTAGCGTTCGGGCAGCACAAAGCCGTAACGCGCGAAGACCGCTCGTGCCGCCGGCTGCTGCAGGTAGTCGAAGAAAGCCTGCGCACGGGCGCCGGCGCGCTTGGTCAGCGCCATCCGTTGCCGCAACGGCGGATGCCAGCTGTCCGGAATCAGGGCCGCCTTCGTGCGCTCGGCCAGTTCGGCTGAGTGCAGCAGTGACCAGGCGACGATGCCGCCTTGTGCGGAACCGCTGAGGGCGAATTGGGTTGCCTGGGCAACGTTGTCGCCCAAAACGAGGCGTCCTTGCAGGGCCGACCAGAGGCCCGCGCGTTCGAGAGCCGCCCGCGCCGCGCGTCCATAGGGCGCGTGCTCCGGGTTGGCGATCGCCAGCCGTTGCAGGCGACCTTCGGCCAGCGCACTCGCCAGGCCCTTGAGTTCGCCGTCGACGACCAGTGGCGAGCCGGTCGGTGCCACCAGCGCGATGCGGCCGATCGCGTACAGCCGACCGGAGTCTCGCAGCCAGCCCTCGGCTGCGAGACGCTCGACGTAGGTCTCGTCAGCCGACAAGAAGATCTCGTAAGGCGCACCCTGAGGAATCTGGCGAGCAAAATGCCCCGACGAACCAAACGAGAGCCGGATTTTATGGCCGGTCTGCTGCTCGTAGACCATTGCGATCTCGGTCAAAGCCGAGCTGAGGTCGGCCGCGGCGGCAACCGTGACTGCCGGCACGCGCGGTGACCAAACGGCCACCAGCAGTAGAGTGAGACCGAGGCGCCAGCCGAGCATGCTATGGGAAGACCAGGTTCCGCGGTTCTCCGCGCACAAACGCTTCGAGGTTGTCGATCAGCTGATCGGCGAGACGCTGCATCGCTGGCCGGCTGGCCCACGCCACGTGGGGGGTGAGCAGGAAATTCGGCAGGGCCAACAGATCGGGGGCAAGAAGGACGTTGCCGGCCACCGGCGGCTCCTGGCTCAGGACGTCGAAACCGGCGCCGGCGATCCATCCCTCGCGCAAGGCGCGTGCCAATGCGGCCTCATTGACCAGCCCGCCACGCGCCGTGTTGATCAGCAGCGCCGATCGCTTCATTTGCCGCAGTTCGTCTTCCCCGATTAGGTCGAGCGTCTCCGCCGTCAGGGGACAATGCAGCGAGACGACGTCGGCTTCGGCGAGTCCGCGGTCGAAAGCCACGTAACCGGGGCGAACGCTGCTCGCCCGTTTGCGTTCGCAGCGCACGACGCGCATGCCGAACGCCGTGCCGAGGCGGGCGACGCCCGCCCCCAGGCTGCCCAGTCCGACGATGGCGAGCGTCGCGCCGTTCAGATCACGAATCGGATAGTCAAAGAAACAGAACTGCTCGGCCTGCTGCCAGCGACCACGCGTTACCGCCTCGCGGTAAGCGCAGAGATGGCGTGACAACGCCAGGAGCAAGGCGAAAACGTGCTCGGGAACCGTCGCTTCGGCGTAGCCGCGAATGTTGCAGACGACGATCCCGCGTTGCTGGCAGCTGACGAGGTCGATGTTGTTGGTGCCGGTCGCCGTGACGGCAATCAGCTGCAAATCGGGCAGCACGGCGATCACGTCGGCGTCGACACGCAATTTGTTGACCACAGCGATCGTCGCCGTAGACAGCCGGTCGGCGACCTCGTCCTGTCCGGAGTGGGCGTATTCCACCCAGTGGTGGGGGAAATCGGGCCGGCGGACGTCGGCCACGATCGACTCGCGTTCGAGGTACACAATACGGTGCATGGCGTAAGCGCGATCCTGTGGAGGTCAGTCGTCCGTCGCCGCGGGTGCTCGTCGGGCGTCTCGCGGAGCGGTTGCCGAAAGTACCGCTTTTTCGATCCGGAGACAATTACTGTCCCGGAAGCCGCGATCATACGGCGTTGAACGCTCGGCCACCCGGCTGGCGCGCCTCCGGGAATCGGTGCCGTCGCTCAGGCGGTGACGACGCTAGCCGTCGCTTCGCTGACCGCGAACGTCACGCTGGCGCCGTCCTCGACGATTCGCTTCACCGCGCAATGGCCGATCGCCTCGAGTACCCGCCCTTTCATCTCGCGTGGGAAAGTGTCGGGAAACGTGACTTCGGTCTTGAAGCGAGACAAGCTCAGGGGCCCTCCAGCGCCGGCAAACGGTCGGCAGCTGATGCGAATGCCGCGTGCCGGTACGCCGAGTTCCTTGCAGGCTTTCTGCGCGAAGACGGCTGCGCAGCCGGCCAGCGTGGCGTAGAAAGCTTCGAGCGGGTTCATCAACGATCCATCGACGGCGTACGTCGCCTCGTGTTTTCCGCGGCTGACACGAACCGTACGGGAGTCGTCGAGTTCTACTGCGTACATGCTGCATTCTCCTTGACAAGGTCAACACGGGCTCGACGCTTCCGTCAAGCCGATTGGCGCCGGGACAGGTAGCGGTCGTACCGGGCATAAACCTGCATGCCGGCCAGCATCGCGAAGACGAAAACTGCGCTCTGGCCGGCGTCGATCCCGAGCAGAACCAGCGCCGGACCCGGACAGATGCCCGCCAGTCCCCAGCCGACTCCGAACAGGGTGCTACCAATGATCAGACGACGGTCGACCTGGCGCGCCGTCGGAAGCTGCATCGGCGAGCCGAGCCACGACTTCGATCGGTGCTTCGCGAGTTGGAAAGCGGGTGTCGCCACCGCGATTGCTCCCGCCATGACCAGCGCCAGCGAAGGGTCCCAGCGGCCGGCGAGGTCAAGAAAAGCCAGGACTTTCTCCGGCTGACTCATACCGGAAACGATCAGACCAAGACCGAACAGCAGTCCGGTCGCGAAGGAGAGCAGGATCTTCATGACGACGCTCCTGACAGCAGGTGCCGCACAACGAAGACGGTGAGCAGGCCGCTGCTCATGAACACCAGTGTCGCCAGCAGCGAGCGGGGCGACAGACGCGAGACGCCACAAACGCCGTGACCGCTCGTACACCCCGAACCCAGGCGGCTACCGAAACCGACCAGCAACCCGGCGACGAGTAGCGTGCTCCAGTGGGACTCGATGCCGCTCGCCGGCAGCTCGCCCAGCCAGCGATACGCCAGCGGCGCCACCATCAGACCCAGCGCGAAAGCGGCTCGCCAGGCAGCGTCGCCTTGCGCGGTCGGCGGCAACAAGCCGCCGACGATGCCGCTGACGCCAGCGATCCGCCCCAGGAGCAGGATCAGCAGCGCTGCCGACAGGCCAATCAGCAGGCCGCCGCCGAGCGCGCTTCCGGGCGTGAAGTGAACCCAGTCGATGCTCATGGTGCGGCGCCTTTCATGGGCGGACAGTAAAGTTCGTAAAGCGTGCCGAGTAAGGCGTGCACCCTGGGGTCGGCGATCGAGTAGTAGATCTTCTTGCCCTCGCGCCGGGTGTGTACCAGGTTCTCGGCGCGCAAGACGCCGAGCTGTTGCGACAAGGTGGGTTGATGCAGGTCGAGCAGATCCTCGAGTTCGCCGACGCACTTTTCGCCCTTGCAAAGCTGACACAGCAGGAGCAGCCGGTTGGTGTTGGCGAGCACGCTGAGCACTGCCGTCGCTTCGCCGGCAGCGGCGCGCATGGCATCAATGTCGGGTGAGGTGATCAGTGTCGGCATGAAGTGACGGCTCCTTTTGACAAACAGTATGCGACAGTATAATATGTGTGTCAATATATTAAATGCTACTGATTGAATCCGCTCTCATCGCCTGGAGAGGTCGATGTTTTCCTCTGTTGATCTCGTTGTGGCGGCTGCACTCCTGGGTGTCGGCGTCGGCCTCGTCCTTGCCATGACTGGCGCCGGCGGCGGCATGATTGCGGTACCGCTGCTGGTTTTTGGCCTCGATTTGCCCGTGCAGCTCGCCGGACCCGTCGGCCTGCTCGCCGTTCTGCTGGCCGCCGGTGTAGGTGCGCTGCTCGGATGGCGCCAGGGGATTCTTCGTTACCGAGCCGCCGCCTTGGTTGGCGTGTGCGGCATGCTGATGGCTCCTGTCGGCGTAGCGCTCGCGCAACGGCTTCCGAACCGGCCACTCCTGTTGGCGTTCGCGCTACTTCTGGCGTGGACGGCTTGGCAGACGCTGCGCCGGACGCTGGGGTCGCCGACGGTGGAAGCCGCGCCGACCGTCGCCAAGCCGTGTCAGATCCGTCCGGAAAGTGGGCGCTTTGCCTGGAATCTGCGTTGCGCTGCGCTCCTGTCGGGAAGCGGTCTGGTCTCCGGCGTGCTCAGTGGCTTGCTGGGCGTCGGCGGTGGATTTGTCGTCGTTCCCGTCCTCAGCCGCTACTCGAACCTGTCTTCCGAGAGCGTGATTGCGACTTCGCTCGGCGTGATGACCCTGATCGCCATCGGCGGCATTGCCGCCGCTGCGCTCAGTGGCGGCATCGTCTGGCGAATCGGCCTTCCCTTTGCCGGCGGCGCCGTCGCTGGCTTGCTCGCCGGCCGTCTGGTCGCGGCGCGTGTCGGCGGGAGGCGCTTGCAACAGGGGTTTGGCGTCCTCAGCCTGATCGTCGCGATCAGCCTGTTTCGACGCGGGCTCGGGATCGGCGGTTAACGGCGGCGGCGGGTTCCCTTACGGCTGCGCGCGCAGCGCTTGCTCCGACCACAACGCCTGGGCGAACGCCTTCCACGCCGGACCGCCATGACTTTCAACGCCGACTTCGGCACTCTCGGCCATCGTTCGCAACATCAGCGCCGCCAGGCCAAATAATTCGGCCTTGGCCATCAGCTGACGATTTGTCGGATCGACGCTTGCCCGCCGGGCCTCGTCGGCGGCGTGATCGAGCGCTTCCCGAGCCAGTGCCCGCACCTGCGCCGGGTTGTTCCAGTCAACGCCGAGCACGATTCCCTTGCGCTCGATCTCCCGTTCGATGTCGTGGGTGTCGCGATCGTAGTCTTCGAAACCGGCCATCTCGGGCTCCTTTGTTGTGTGTTTAATCGCTTGTCGGAGGCGGCCGCCTCGCGGCTCGTCGGGGGCGGTCATCAGCGACAAGCTCGCCGATGGCGTCTGCTGGCTGGTGAATATACTTCCTCGCCGTGCGTCGGTCCAAGCCGGTACGCCGCGCGACCTCTTCATAGGTCCCCAGGCGTCGGTAGAGTATCTGGCAATAGTGGGCCAGCAAAGCGCCGGCGCCGAGCCGACCGTCGTCGATCGCCTGCAACAGAGCGTCGCTGGTCGCTGCCGGCGACGCGTCGAGTACCGGTTCGTAACGCCCGGTGAGCAGCACGCGACGAACCGCCTGTTCGAGTTCGCGCACGTTGCCCGGCCACGGATAGTCTGCCGGCAGGCAGCTGGTGAGTGCGTCGAGGACGCGTCCGGTGACCGTGGCATCGGCAACGCCAAGCGTGCGCGTCACCAGCAGCCCGACGAGCCGCGCCAGCTCGTCCGGCTCCTCGGCGAGTCGCTGGCGCAGCGTCGGCAGCGTGATGGCGTCCGAACACAGGCGGTAGTAAAAGTCGTGACGAAATTCGCCGCGCGCGATCCGTTGATGAAGCGCCCGATTGGTGGCAGCGATGACTCGTCCGGCAAAGCGCTGCGCCTGATGGCTGCCGATCGGTGTGAAACTGCGCTCCTGCAGCACCTGCAGGAGCTTGATCTGAATCGGGATGCTGACTTCGCCGATTTCGTCGAGGAACAGCGTGCCGTGCGCGCTCGAGCGCGCGAAAACGCCGTCGTGAGGGTCGATGGCGCCCGTGAAGGCTCCCTTGCGATGGCCGAAGAGTTCGGACTCAATCAAGGTCTCCGGAAACTGCGACAGATTGATGGCGATGAAACTCTCCGCGAAGTTGGCGGCAAAACGCCGCTCGCGCCAGAGGTAGGGGATGTGCGCCGAGCGGCCGATCGCGGCTGCCGCCTGACCTTTACCGGTTCCCGTTTCCCCCAGCAGCAGGGTCGAAAAATCCTCCATCCGTCGCCACAAATGGCGGTCGAAGAGCTGCATGTCGTGGGTGAAGACGTTGTTCCAAAGCGCCAGGCGCAGGCTTTTCATCGACCGACTCTCGCCGACCAGCCCGGCTTCGATGAAGTAATACGCGCGGCGCAACTGGTGAAAGAGCGCAAAGTAGCGCGCCGCCTCTTCTTCCGGGAAGCCGCGCCGGACGAGTTCGCCGAGCAGCCGGTCGGCCAGCGCCGCGTCGACGCGCGTTTCTCGCCGACTGGCTTGACGTTCGATCAGCGCATCGATGCCGCCCAGATGACGGTGATAGACGTCGAAAAGAAATACCGGCTTCAAGCAGCGAGCGTCTTCGGCAGTCAGGCCGTTCAAGTCGACCGTCGCCGGCGTGTCGAGTCCCTGTAATCGCCGGCCGATTACCCGATTCAAGGCATCGGCGTCGGCCATCCCCGGCCGTATGACGTCCCCGGCGACTTCCCGCACCTGCTGCGCCCGGTCGTCCGAGAACGGATTGGAGAAAACAATCTTTCCGACGCGCAGAAAGAAGTCGCGATCGCGGGCGCTCAGCGCTGGCAACGAAGCCATCGCAGTCGCTTAAGAGAAGGTACAAAGCATGTCATGCATGCCTACATAAAATGTTCATCGGTCGCCGAAATCTGTTGTTAGGCAATTGTAGATCAACCGCTTATGGATGGCACGCGAACTGCTGTTCACTCCTTGTCTCAACAACCACAAAGGACTCCCCCATGAACCCTACGCTCAACCACCTCAATCTCTGGGCGGCCTGGATCGGCATTCTGCTGGGAATGCTCAGCGGCGCGCTGATCGGCCTGTTCTTCCACCGCGACGAGTGGCTGGGTGGCTACGGTGCCTGGCGTCGCCGCCTGCTGCGCCTCGGTCACATCAGCTTCTTTGGCATCGCCTTTCTCAATCTGGCATTCGCCAACACGGTCAGCGTCGCCGGCGCGCAGACGCCCGTTCTAGCCGCCTGGTCGCTGGTCGCCGGTGCCGTACTGATGCCGACGATCTGCTTTCTCGCCGCTTGGCGCCGGGGCTTTCGTCATCTGTTCTTTCTGCCGGTGCTGTCGCTGATCAGCGGCGCCGTCGGCCTGCTCGCTGGAGGAGTGCTGCAATGATTCCGTTACCGAACGAGAAGAGTCTGCGAATCGTTTTCATTGCGATGAGCGGATTGCGCGCCTGCGATCCCGAACTGACCGAGCTTGGTTTGACGCTTCCCGGATTCGTCGAACGCAATCGCAGTATCGCTTCGCTACCCAGCCTGGGCCTGCTCACCCTGGCCGGGATGACGCCGCCGCGTCACCAGCGGCGTTACCTCGAAATGCCCGACCTCAGCGGCCTCGAGCAGCTGCCGCGCGACGTCGATCTGGTCGCGCTGTCCAGCTTCAGCGCGCAGATCAAGGAAGCGTATCAGGTGGTGCGACACTATCGAGCCCTCGGCATACCGGTTGTGATCGGTGGCCTGCACGTCACCTCACTGCCGGAGGAGGCGATCGCCCACGGGGCAACAGCGGTCGTCGGCGAAGGCGAAAGCGTGTGGTGCGAGGTGCTGCGCGACGTCGAGCGGGGCGCGTTGCGTCCCTTGTACGACGCCCGCGGCGCCGAGTTCAACCTGGCCGCGGCGCCAATGCCGGCGTACGAACTGCTCGACTTCGAGCGCTACAACCGCATCACCGTACAGACCAGCCGCGGCTGCCCGTGGCGATGCAGCTTCTGCGCCAGTTCGATCCTGCTCACTCGCAAGTACAAGCAGAAGCCCGCGCTGCAGGTGCTGGCCGAAATCGACTATGTTCGCTCGCTTTGGCCACGGCCGTTTATCGAGTTCGCCGACGACAACAGCTTCTGCCACCGCGCCTACTGGAAAGCGCTGTTGCCCGAGATCGCCAAACGCCGGATCAAGTGGTTCACTGAAAGCGACCTGTCGATTCACGAAGACGACGAGTTGCTGCGCCTGATGCGCGAGGCGGGCTGCGCGGAGGTGTTGATCGGGTTTGAAAGCCCGACCACAGCAGGGCTCGACGGGGTGGAGACGAAGTGCAACTGGAAACTGTCGCGGGCGGCGCAGTATCGCGACGCGATCCGCCGTATCCAGGCGCATGGCATACGCGTCAATGCCTGCTTCGTCCTCGGACTCGACGGTCAGACGACGCAGGTTTTCGATCAGGTCCTGGATTTCGTCGCCGACGCACTGCCTTTCGACGTCCAGGTGACAGTGCCGACGCCGTTTCCGGGTACGCCGCTGTACGCCCGGCTGCAGCGTGAAGGACGCTTGCTGGCCGATCGGGCCTGGGAGCGCTGCACCTTGTTCGACGTCAACTTCCGGCCGACCGACATGAGCCCGGAAGAGCTGGCTGCCGGCTTGCGGCGAATGGTGGTCGAGCTCTACAGTGCGGCAGCCACCGCACGTCGGCGCCAGCATTTCCAGGCGCTGCGCCCGCCAGCGCAGCCGCTCGCCGCCTGACGGCGAGCGACGGTTTACTCGTCGGCGCCCTTCGTCAGCCCCTTGAGCGTCGCCGCCCATAGGCGGGCGGCACCGTCGAGGCCGGCGTCCGAAAGATGGCACCCGTCGTGACGGAAGGCCGGTCCGGCCAGGGTGTCGGTGTCGGGGCCGAGCCGAAAACGCGGGTCGGCAGCCGCCTTGGTCACGATCGCAGCGCGGATCGCCGGGTCGGGTGGCGAGCGGCAGAGGGTCGAACGCGCGACAAAAATCGGCGCCCGAGAACCCGCGTCGTGCACGATGGCTGCCAGACGATCGAGTCGTTCGCCATAGTCCGAGGCGCTCGTTGCCGCGCGCACGTCGGCTTCACCCTGCTGCCAGAGGATGGCGTCCGGTGCCAAGTGCAGCGCACGCAAGGACGCGATGCGCTCGACCAGCCGCTGCCGCAGAGCGCTGTTCGCTCGCGTCCACTCGTCGATCGACGTCGCATCGACCGCCAGCACCGAGACGACAACGACTCGTGATTCTCCCGACTGCCGAAGCGCTGCCGGTAGCCGCTGCCAGATGCTGCCGCCGCGCCCGCTGCCGCCGGGCAAGGGATCGTTGGCCTGGACGCATTGACCGTCGACGATCAAGGGGATCGGCTCCTGGCCAACGTTTGGTGACGGGCCGTGGTTGGCGGCGTTCGACTGGCCGAGCGCGAGCAACACCAGCGGTCGGGCAGCGGCGACCTGGGCGCACGACAACCTGGGTTCCGCCGTCAGCGGCACGATGCCGTCGATTTTGCTTGCCAGCAGTCGTTGCGACTGCTCTTCTCGATACCATCCGACGCCGCTCGCGGCGGCCAGCGCGACGATCAGGCCGGACAACGCCCAGACCGTACGCCGCGAGGTCATGCCGACACCGCGAGCCGACGCCGATAGCGGTCGCGGATCCAGCGCATCGCCGGTTGCTCGACGCTGAAGGTCAAGGCACTGGCGAGCGCCAGACTGAGCGCGATCGTGATCAGGATCCCGGCGTCGGTAGCGACGCCCAGCGCACGCAGCTGTAACAGAACGCTCCAGCCGATGTTTTCGTGCAGCAGGTAGAGCGGATACGAGATCGTTCCCAGCCAGACGAACGGCCAGTGGCGCAGCCAGGTCAGTCGCCCGTTGGCGGCAAGATAGACCAAGCCGGAGAGAATCACCGCCAGACCGGCCAACGCCAGCGAGTCGCCCAACGCGAGAGTCAGGAGCGCACTCCCGGCGATGATTGCCGGCTCCCGCCACGAGCTGCCAGCGCGGTGAACGCTAACTAGGTAGATCGCGATACCGAGTGCGAACCAGGGGATGTAACGGAGGATCGTCAGACGATAGATCGTCCACGGAATGCCGAAACCGAAGCGCCACTCGAGCAGCGTATTGGTGAGCCGAAGCGCCAGCATCAGGAGCAGGAAGCGGTGAATCTGGTGCAGGCGCCCGAGCCGGAAGAGCAGCAGCATGCCGGCGTAGAACAGAAGTTCGACTTCGAGCGTCCAGTACACGCCATCGACGTGGGCAAACCCCAGCAACCCGTGGATCATCGTCAGATTGACGAGAGCGGTGTCGACGCCCACCAGTTTGCCGGGCAATCCCAACTGGTGGGTGATGAGGAAGGTAAGAACGACCGCCACCCAGTACGCCGGGAAAAGCCGACTGAAACGCGAGACGACAAAATCGAGCGGCCGCGACGTTTTGTCCAGCGTCATGAAAATGACGAAGCCGCTGATGATGAAGAAGAGGTTGACGCCGTAATGCCCATTGGGAAAGGAGACCGTAGGTGCTGGACTGGCACCGTAGAGTTGGTCGAAGCGCGTCGTGTAATGGAAAAGAACGACGGCGAGCGCGGCGACGCCGCGCAGCGCATCGACTTCGAGTAGTCGTCCGTGGTGCGGTCGCCCGGGTGATGCGGGTACTTCCATGCTCATGTCGATTAGTCGGCCGGTGGGGGGGTGACGTTTCCTGGTGGCGGGCAGCGACCGAAAAGGATACGCCCAACGGTCTTCGCGAAGCGTGATCTACTGGTCACTGGCGTCGTCTGTTCTGGCGCAGGACGGGTTGCCAACGGCGGGCGGCGGGCGGCGGGCGGCGCGAAGGGCGTGTGCCAACGCTCAGTCGTTTCCCGGTTCAGTCTCGTCGCCGGCGACGAGGAGCGTCAGCTTGCGTTCGAGGTCTTGTCGCTGTTGTTGTCGTTCAACCTTCGTGGTTTTTCCGTGCGCACCGGCGCGGCGAAAGTGCGCCGCCGCCACCAGCGGATTGCGCGCCTTGTGCGCAGGAACGACGAAGCGAACGGGCTTGTTGGCCATGGAAACCCCTTGGACAATCGACCAATGGCGCGCTGGCGAAGACGCGTCGTCGACCGGGGCATTGTCGTCGATCGGCAACCCTCGCCGCAACGCCTGCCGCGCGTAGCGTCCAGCCGTCGGTTCACCCCCGTGAGAGCGCGCATTGACGGGAATTTTGCCGCCTGTCTATACTCGGCCTCTTCACCCGATCGTCCATCGTACGTTTCTTGGAGCGTTGCATGGCTGAACCGATCAGTGTCAAGGCGATCGCCAAACTTCCGGTGCTCGACTACACGCAGGCGCGCGAGCAGTTGCACACCGGTGACCTCATCTTTTGTTCCGGCACGTATCTCTTTTCGCGCGCGATTCAGTGGTTCACCCGGTCGGTCTGGAGTCATGTCGGGATCATCTATCGCGACGACCACCTCGAGCGCATTTTCGTGCTCGAAAGCGAGACGGCGATCGGAGTGCGTCTGGCACCATTGTCCAAGTACCTACGCGATTACCACGGCCGCAATAAACCGTACAAGGGTCGCATCGTCGTTGGCCGGCTGGCGCCGGAACCCGGTGCCGACAGCCTGAAGCAGGTGATCAGTTTCGGCATGGACGAACTGACCCGGCCGTACGACAACTGGGAGATCCTGCGCATCGCGCTGCGGATTCTTTTCCGGCGCGGCCGGAAACACCGCGACCGGCACTACATCTGTTCCGAACTCGTTTACGAAGCGTATCGCAAGGTTGACTTACGCTTTTCCTTCCGTCGCAACTCGATCAGCCCGGACGACATCTGGCAGGACCCGCGCGTCGTCGCACAGTGCCGGATCATGTGAGGCCGGGATCAGTCAGAAGACGGGAGAGTCGCCACGCCGGTGGCGTGACGGTCTCCTGCAGCCCATCATCTTAGCCACGAGAGGACTTTGCATGACTGAACACCCGTCTGACGACGCTTCAACCGCCAACCAGCGAGGCGGGCCAATCCTGGTGGCGGTGGATTTCTCGCCTTGCTCGGAGGCCGCCCTGGTGCTTGCCGGCGACCTCGCCGGCGCTTTGGCGAGGCGGCTGCTCGTCCTCCACGTCGTTCACGATCCGGCCAATCTCCCCGGCTACTACCGGCGCAAGTCGCACAAGAAGACCTTGAACCGGATGGAGGATCTGGCCGGCGAGATGCTCGACACGTTTCTCGCCGAGGTCAGAAAAAAGCACCCGAAGTGCCAGGCGCTGCGAGGACCCGAGGTGCTGCTGGTCAAGGGGCTTCCGGTGACGCGGATCCTGCAGGTGGCGGAGAAGCAGAACGCCCACATGTTGGTCATCGGCAGCAAGGGGATGACCGGCCTGCGACCCTTGCTGCTGGGCTCGGTCGCGGCACAGGTGGTTAGCCTGGCGACGCTGCCGGTGACTGTGGTCAGAGAAAATCAACAATCGTGATGAGTCGTCAGAGGAGGAGACATCCATGCCGCATCCGAACGCCGTGAACAAATTCGTCGTGCCATCTGCGCTGTGCGCCGTGGGCGCGGCGCTGGCATTGCTCGCCTGGCCGGTGTTAGCCGCCGACGCCAAGGCCGATCCCGACTGGCTGATGATGACCGTCGAACTGCTCGGCGGCCTGGCGATCTTTCTCTATGGCATGCTGCAGATGGAGGAAGGTTTGCGCGCGGTCGCCGGCGAACGGATGAAGAACATCCTGGCGACGCTGACCGTCAACCGCTTTATGGGTGTTGGCACCGGCGCGCTGGTGACGGCGGTGATCCAGTCGTCGTCGGTGACGACGGTGCTCGTCGTCGGCTTCATCTCGGCCGGGCTGATGTCGCTGTCGCAGTCGATCGGCGTCATCATGGGCGCCAACATCGGGACGACGATCACCGCCCAGATCGTCGCCTTCAAGATCACCAAAGCGGCGTTGGGAATGATCGCCGTCGGTTTCGCGATGCTCTTCATCGCCAAGGACGACAAGGTCAAGCACTATGGCGTGATGCTGATGGGGCTCGGCATGGTCTTCTTCGGCATGCACGTGATGAGCGAGGCGATGCACCCGCTGCGCAGCTACGAGCCCTTCCTCGATCTGATGAAGACGATGGACAACCCGATCGTCGGCGTCCTGATCGCGCTCGTGTTCACTGCCATCATCCAGTCGTCTTCGGCGTCGACCGGAATCGTGATCGTCATGGCGAGCCAGGGTTTCATCAGCCTGCAGGCCGGGATCGCACTCGCCTTCGGCGCCAACATCGGCACCTGCGCCACGGCGCTGCTGGCGATCATCGGCAAGCCGCGCGAGGCGGTGCGGGCGGCGATCGTGCACCTCTTGTTCAACACTTGCGGTGTGATCCTCTGGTTGCCGTTCATTGGCTTCATTGCCGACTTCGTGACCGCGATTTCGCCCAGCTATCCGGATCTCACCGGAACAGCGCGGATGGCGGCGGAAACGCCGCGCCAGATCGCCAACGCGCACACCTTTTTCAATGTCGCCAACACGCTGATCTTCATCTGGTTTACGACGCAGATAGCGCGCCTCGTCGAATGGCTGGTGCCCGACAAGGCGCTCGAAGAGGAAGCAGTGATCGTGCGCAGCAAGTTCCTCCAGGACGAACTGCTGGCGAGCCCGTCGCTGGCGCTGGATCAGGTGCGCATGGAGATCATGCACATGGGCGAAACGGTTCGCAGCATGCTCGAACGGATCATGCCGGCCGTGATCAAGGGCGACCGGCAGGCGCTCGAAGACGTGAGGACGATGGACGACACGGTCGACATCCTGCACGCCGCGATCATCGAGTACCTCGGCAAGATTAGCCGGCAGCCGCTGAACGAAGAGCAGACGCGGGAACTGTTGCAGTTGATGGAAGCGGTGAGCAACCTCGAGAATATCGGCGACATTGTCGAAACCAACCTCGTCGTTCTCGGCCACGACCGGATTCGCGACAAGGTGGAAGTCAGTGAGGCGACGCAAAAGGTGCTGCTTGGCTTCCAGGCAGCGGTGACGCGCGCCGTTGCGGCGGCGGTGCAGGCGGTCGGCCAGCGCAACCAGCGGGCGGCGCAGGTGGTGACGGCGATGAAGGAGGAGATCAACGAACTCGCCGATTCGGCCGCCTTGCACGAGGCGCGCCGACTGGTCGCCGAAGAGCCCAACCGCATCCCGGCGTACACGATGGAAATCGACCTCATCGAGAAACAGAAGCGAATCTACTACTATGCCAAGCGGATGGCGAAAACCGTCATGCCGCCGGTTCTGCAGAAGGGGTGACCGCAACGCACCGTGCCAGCGAACGGGCAACCCGGGCAAACCGTGCTTCGTGACCGCCAATTGCTCGGCCAGCAAGCGCTGATCGACCGTGCGCGCGTACCGCTCTGCGCCCAACGCCTCGGTCACTTGCGCCTCCAGTATCTGGTTCAGTACCGCCTTCGCCCGCTTCGCCAGCCCGTCCTAACCGCTCAACCGCCAACCGTTTGGCAGCAGTCTAGGGACTCAATCGCTGCGGCTTCGCCGGATTTGGAAAAACAATTAGTTAGGAAGTGTTTCTTGAGAGCGAGCGAGGGGATTGCGAATGGTTGGCGTAGGTGGGCCAGGTCGGGGAGTATTCTTCCGCTTGCTTACCCCAGGTACTCCATCCCTCTCGCGGGCCACGAGCGAAGAGTTCAATGAACGGACCGGGGCTGCACGCTTCAATGATTTCGTATTGCTCGTCGGGCTTGCGCGAGTGTTCGCGTTTCCTCGATTTGAGGATATTGACCTGTCGTCTTCCGGGAGCGAGTGTCCGGGCACTCTTACCACGCACTCCGAAGAGGAGGATCTCCGTCGTGTTGCGGAAATAGAAGCCGACGCCACGCCCATCAGGGCCGCCATCTTTCCGGACCTTGTGCCAGATGAGGTTGCTTTTGTAGTCAAACCCCCACGCAGCCAGGACACGCAGCCCTTCGGGAAGCAGCGCATTGGGAACCCAGAGATACAAGTGGGCGGGCTCAGCACAGAGGTGAGCCACGGGAAGACTGCAAATGGCATCCAGTGTCATCGTGCCGTAACGATTCAGGCGCCTATGCTCCGGGGCGACCTTCCCGGTTCTGTTATGGAACTGCCAAGGTGGATCGGCCAGGATGGTATGAAATTTCTGCGTTCCGGCTTTCTCCAGAAGATCGTCTGACGCGGTGCTCATGGCGGCCAGTCCTCGATCACTTCCATTCGGTGAAAAGCCGTGATGGTCGCAGCCGGTAGCCGGTCTCCGTGTGGTTGCTGGCGTTTCAGCTGAGGCGGCCGTGACAGAACTTGTATTTCTTGCCCGAACCACACGGACAGGGTTCGTTGCGCCCGACCTTCTGGCTCTGGTGGACGGTTTTCGGGGCGGCTTTCGGCACCGCGTCTTCACGGTTGTCGGGCTCGCCGCCAGCGAGCGCCTGCTCGTAGTCGGCGTGGTGATACTGGACATTGTGCACCGTCGGGTGAGGAACGCTCTCCTCGACCTCCTCGGTGCGCACCTGTACGGTGACGAGCAAGCGAGTCACCTCGCTGCGCACGCTGTCGAGCAGACGCTGAAAAAGTTCAAAGGCTTCGCGCTTGTACTCCTGTTTCGGGTTCTTTTGCGCGTAGCCGCGAAGGTGGATTCCCTGCCGCAAGTGGTCGAGCGCAGCGAGATGTTCGCGCCAGTGCGTATCGAGGCTCTGCAGCATGACGTTGCGTTCGAAGGGGCGGAAATGCTCGGAACCGACGGCGGCGACCTTTTCCTCGTAGGCCGCGCCAACCTGGTCGGCGATCCGACGCAGAATGTCACCGTCGCCTAGCGTCGGTTCGTTTTTCGACCAATCTACGATCGGCAGGTGGATCAGGAAATCGGCCGTGAGAGCCGCCTCCAGTCCCGGGAGATCCCATTGCTCTTCGACGCTTTCGGCCGGTATGTACTGCCGGAATACGTCTTGCAGTACGCCTTCGCGCATCGCGGTGATGGTTTCAGAGATGTCGGTACTTTCGAGGAGTTCGTTGCGCTGCGAATAAATCACTTTGCGCTGGTCGTTGGCGACGTCGTCGTACTCGAGCAGCTGTTTACGGATGTCGAAGTTGCGCGCTTCTACCTTGCGCTGTGCCGACTCGAGCGAACGCGAAACCAACGGATGTTCGATCGGCTCGCCCTCGGGCATCTTCAGCCGCTCCATAATCGACTTCAGGCGCTCGCCAGCGAAGATGCGCAACAGCGAATCGTCGAGCGAGAGGTAGAAACGCGACGAGCCGGGGTCGCCCTGACGGCCGGAGCGGCCGCGCAGCTGGTTGTCGATCCGGCGCGATTCGTGCCGCTCGGAGCCAATGATGTGCAGCCCGCCGGCGGCGACAACCTGTTCGTGCAGCGCCTGCCACCGGCTGCGGATTTCGCCGATCCGCGCCTCGCGTTCGTTAGTGGGCAAGGTTTCGTCGTCGCGCACGAGCGCGATCTGCTTTTCGATGCTGCCGCCGAGGACGATGTCGGTCCCGCGACCGGCCATGTTGGTGGCGATCGTGATTACGCCGGGCGCGCCAGCGTCACGTACGATCTCGGCCTCGCGCGCGTGCTGCTTGGCATTGAGGACCTGATGCGGCAGCTTTTCGTGGTCGAGAAGCGCCGACAGAAGTTCCGAGTTCTCGATCGACGTCGTGCCGACCAGCACCGGCTGCCCGCGTTCGCGGCAACTGCGGATGTCGGCGATGATCGCCTCGTGCTTTTCCTTGGCGGTGCGAAAGACCTGGTCGTTGTGGTCGATCCGCCGCATTAGCTGGTTGGTCGGAATAACGACGGTCTCTAGGCCGTAGATCTGCTGGAACTCGTAGGCTTCGGTGTCGGCAGTGCCGGTCATCCCCGAGAGCTTGGCGTACAGGCGGAAGTAATTCTGGAAAGTGATCGAGGCCAGGGTCTGGTTCTCGTTCTGAATCTTGACTCCCTCTTTGGCCTCGATGGCCTGATGCAGGCCATCCGACCAGCGCCGGCCGACCATCAGCCGGCCGGTGAACTCGTCGACGATGATCACATCGCCGTGCTGGACGACGTACTGCTGATCGCGAAGAAAGAGATTGTGTGCGCGTAGTGCGGCGTTGAGATGGTGAATCAGCAGGATGTTGCCGGCGTCGTAAAGGCTGCTGCCGGAAGCGAGCATCCCGGCGCCCTCTAGCAATTCCTCGGCGTGCTCGTGCCCCTCCTCGGTCATCAGGATTTGGTGGCTTTTCTCGTCAACCCAATAGTCGCCGGGGCCATTTTCGACCTCGCAGCGCTTGAGCAGCGGCGCCACCTTGTTCATGCGTACGTAGAGATCGGTGTGATCCTCGGCCTGCCCGGAGATGATTAGCGGCGTCCGCGCCTCGTCGATCAGGATGGAATCGACTTCATCGACAATGGCGAATCCGAGCTTGCGCTGCACGCGTTCGCCGCTCGAATAGACCATGTTGTCACGCAAGTAGTCGAAACCGAACTCGTTGTTCGTCCCGTAGGTAATGTCGGCGGCGTACGCCGCCTGCTTTTGTTCGTGCGGCAGCTGCGACAGATTGACGCCCACGGTCAGCCCGAGGAAACGATGCAGGCGGCCCATCCAGTCGGCGTCACGCTGCGCCAGGTATTCGTTGACGGTAACGACGTGGACGCCATTTCCGGCCAGCGCGTTAAGGTAGGAAGCGAGCGTCGCGACCAGCGTCTTGCCCTCGCCGGTGCGCATCTCGGCGATCTTTCCATCGTGCAACACCATGCCGCCGATCAGCTGGACGTCGAAATGACGCATCCCCAGCGTACGTTTTCCGGCCTCGCGCACCACCGCGAAGGCTTCCGGTAGCAGGGCGTCGAGCGTTTCTCCCCGGCCGAGCCGCTCGCGGAACTCGCTGGTCTTATCGCGCAAAGCGGAATCGGAGAGGGCGCTGATCGAAGGTTCGAGCGCGTTGATCTTGCGTACGACCTGCGAATATTGTTTGATTAGCCGATCGTTGCGGCTGCCGAAAATCTTCTTGAGGAGGCCGGAAATCATGGTGGAGGGGAGTTGTGGGTTAGTCGGCGCGGGGCAGCGATCGCCACAGACGACCATCCGTCGCGCTCGACAGGGTGGCGACCTACCGAGGAGGGCGGGAGCGACCCATGACAGCATTATACCGTCGGGTCACGCAAGGCTCGGATACTACCGTCAAGCTTGACGTGACGCAATTCTGCCTTGACCCGAGCGGGTCATCGTGGCCGGGTCGCGGACGAAGATTTTGGCCCGAGAATTGGTCTATCACCCTTGTCAGTCGGCGCGCATCGGTGCTTTAATCGATTGCATTCGCCAACCGCCTGGGGAGTCGCAAGATGTCCGATACTCGCTACAAACCGTTGCCGTGGACCCGACTGACGCGCGGAGTCCCTTGTTATCTCCCGACCCCAGGAGCGAGTACGCCGGTCGATGCGACGACGCCGGCGCTCGAAGTGATGACCGACTATCGGCGCCAGCCGCCGGTGACGATTGCGCGCAACGCGTCTCTGGACGAGGCGAACCGCGTGATGACCTTGTGCAAGGTTCAGTACCTGCTGGTGACCGACGAACGACACCAGCTGCTCGGCATCGTGACCGAGGCTGGGACGCGCGGCAACCATCCGCTGGGTGTTGCGCATCGTATGGGAATTCGCCCCGGCGAGCTGGTGGTCGGCAACGTCATGATCGACAGGCACAACGAAGCCGAGGTGATGCACTTGCGCGACGTTGCCCACGCGAAAGTGGGCAACGTCGTCACGACGATGAAGGAGCTCGGAACACCATTCTGCCTGGTCGTCGACCACGACGAGGAGGACCACCACGTTCTCTGTGGAATTTTTTCGTTGTCGCGCATCCAGCGTCGGATGGGGCTGCGACCTGAAGCCGACGAGATCGCGCACACGTTTTCCCAGGTGGTCAACACGCTCAGCCACTGAGACGGGTGATCGGCGCCTGCCGGCAGCGGGCGCCGAGGGGACGGGCAACAGACCACGCTTGCCAACTGAAGCCGAGAAGGGACAGATCATCGACCCAGGGAAGTGCGGCCGCCGAGCGACGATCCGCCACGCTTGTGCGATTGTCTGTGTGGTGCTGGGGACCAGCGCTTGCGGCGACAGGGCGGCGGACAAGAAGGTGTCGGCTCCCCCGTCGACGCTGATTACGGTAGCCGAGGCGAAGCGAGAACGGCTGACGGTCGTCGAAACGACGCTCGGTTCGCTGGAATCGGTAGACGATCCGCGGGTCGCCGCTGAGGTGCCGGGACGGGTGCTACAGCTTGCCGTTCGCGCCGGGGACTCAGTGCGCAAGGGACAGTTGCTGGCGGCAATCGACGCTCGTGACGTGCGTCAGCAGCACCGTGTCGACCGCGCCGAGCAGGCGCGACTGCAGGCACTACTGGCGCAACAGGAACGATTCGTTGCTCGCCAGAGCGAACTGGTGGAGAGGCAGTTCATCTCGCGTCACGCGCTCGAGGACGCTGCCGCACAGCGTGACGCCCTGCAGAGTCAGCTCGATGCGGCACGCGCTCGGGTTGCGCTGTCTGCCAGCAGCCTTGAAAAAACACGGATCACGGCGCCATTCGACGGTGTCGTCGAGGAGCAGATCGCCGCCGAAGGCGATTACCTCAAGGTCGGCGATCCGGTGTTACGCTTAGTCTCCAATCGTCAACTGCGCGCCCATCTGCCTTTCCCGGAAAGTGCCGCACAGCGCCTGCGGATCGGACAGGAGGTTCGATTCGGGAGCCCGCTGCTGGCGGGCAAGCCATTCGTTGGCGAGGTCGAAGCGATTCGGCCGACGCTCGGTGAGACGAGCCGGGCGGTTGACGTCATTGCGCGCATCGATAACCGCGACGGTTTGCTAAAAGCCGGCGGCTCGGTCGACGCGGCGGTCGTCATCGGGGTCCGTGAGTCGGCGGTCGTAGTGCCCGAACAGTCGGTCGTGCTGCGCCCGGCCGGTCGCGTCGTATACGTGATTAGCGATGGCAAGGCGCAGCAGCGCAGTGTGAACACCGGTACGCGGCAGGCGGGTTGGGTCGAAATCACGTCTGGCCTCGCTGGCGGCGAGCGCGTCGCGTTCGATGGCGCCGGCTTCTTGACCGACGGCGCACCGGTCACGGTTCAGGAACGTCACGCGGATTCAGCGTCGAAAACTCCGAGCGGCAAGCCATGACGCTGGCCGAGTTGTCGATTCGGCGGCACGTCCTTGCCTGGATGTCGTCCGCCGTATTGGTCCTCTTCGGCGTCCTCAGCTACGGGCGGATCGGCATGGATCGCTACCCGTACATCGAGTTCCCGGTCGTTTCCGTGTCGACGACGCTGAAAGGTGCCAATCCCGATATCGTCGATGCTTCGATCACCAACGTCATCGAGACTTCGGTCAACTCGGTACCGGGTATCGAGCACATTCAGTCGACGTCGTCACCCGGGGTTTCGGTGATCAACCTGACCTTCGGTCTCGAAAAGCGTATCGACGTCGCTTTCAACGAGGTGCAGGCGAAGGTGAATCAGGTGTTGCGTCGCTTGCCCAAGGACGTTGACCCGCCGATTGTCGCCAAGGTCGAGACCAATGCGCAACCGATCATGTGGTTGGCGCTGCAGGGCGATCGGACGCAGCAGCAGCTCAACCAGTACGCGATCAACCTCCTGAAGAAGCGGCTGGAAACGATCGATGGCGTCGGCGAAGTTCGTCTTGGCGGACGCCGTGACCGGACCCTGCGGATCAACCTGATTCCGGAGCGCATGGTCGCCCTCGGCGTGACCGCGCAGGACATCAACGACGCCTTTGCCCGTGAGCACGTGCAGCTGGCCGGCGGATTCGTCGTCGGCAGCGCGACCGAGAATCTGGTGAAACTTGATCTCGAATTTCATTCGCTCGACGCGCTCGGACAGATGATCGTCGCGTGGCGTGGTGAGAGGCCTGCCGCAGCGCCGATCCGCCTGATCGACGTCGCCGACCTCGAGGACGGCCTGACCGATTTTCGGCAGCTCGCACGGTTCAACGGCGAGCCGACGATCGGGCTGGGGATCGTCAAGATCGCCAACACGAACACGGTCGCCATCGTCGACAAGGTCAAACAAAAACTCGAGTACGAACTGCGGCCGCAGCTGCCGCCAGGACTGCAGCTGCACGTGGTGGCCAACGATGCGGTCTTCATCCTCGAAATCGTCCACTCACTGCAGGAGCATTTGGTCGAAGGAACGCTCCTCGCGGCGCTGGTCGTCTGGGTCTTCCTGCGTTCGCTGCGTTCGACGCTGATCATTGCGCTGGCGATTCCGGTGTCGCTGCTCGGCGCGATAGCCGTCATCCACTTTTTTGGCTTCACGCTCAACTCATTGACGCTGCTGGCCTTGCTACTGCTCATCGGGGTCGTCGTGGACGACGCGATCGTCGTTCTCGAAAACATCTTCCGCCACCGCCAAGAGCTTGACGCCGATCCGATTTCGGCGGCGATCCATGGTAGCCGCGAGGTGGTCTTCGCGGTGATTGCCGCCACGCTGTCGCTGGTCTCGATTTTTGCCCCGGTGATCTTCATGAGCGGCATCATCGGCCAGTTCTTTCGCTCGTTTGCGGTCGTCGTCACGTTTGGCGTGCTGGTATCGCTGTTCGTCTCGCTGACGCTGACGCCGATGCTTTGTTCGCGCTACTTGCGCGTCAGCGACCAGGAAACCCGTCACGGCCGCATCTATCAGGCACTGGAAGGTTTTTTTGCCCGCCTGGAGGCGATCTACCGGGCGAGTCTTGCCTGGACGCTTGGCCGGCGTTGGTGGGTCGTGGTCTTCACCGGACTCGTCGTCGGCCTTACGGTGCCACTGTTCGCCAGCATCGGCAAAGCTTTCGCGCCAGAGCAGGATGAAGGACGGTTTCTCGTCTACCTGCGGACACCGCTCGGTTCGTCGATCGACTACACGGATTCGCGACTGCGCTTGGTCGAAGCCACGTTGCGCCAGCACCCGGAGATCTTCACCGAGTTCGCGCTGATCGGCCTGGGAACGGCCGGACAGGTGAATCAGGGTACGGTCGTCGCGCGCATGGTGCCGAGGGCCGAGCGCCGCCTGACGCAACAGGAATTGCTGCCGATCCTGCGCAAGGAACTGGCTCAGATCCCGGGGGCGCGGGTGTTTGCTGCGCCGTACCCGATGGTGCAGGGACAGCGCGGCGAACCGCTGCAGTTTGTCCTCGCCGGCGAGAATCTGCAGGAAGTCGGCCGTCTGACGCGAGAAATGCTCGCCCGACTGGCTCGTGAGCCTGGTCTCGGACGTATCGATACCGACCTGCAGCTGGACCTGCCGCAACTCGTTTTCGAACCCGACCGTCTACGCATCGCGGCGGCCAAGTTGAGTACGCAGGACGTCGCGCTGGCGATCAATCTGCTGACCGGTGGCGTCGACGTCGCCAAGTTCAACGACGAGCCCGGCGACGGCCAGCGCTACGACATACGCGTCAAGGCGCGAGAAGGGGCCTTCGTGCAACCCGCCGACCTGTCGAAGATTTACCTGCGTGCCAAAGACGGCGCCATGGTCCGTCTCGATGCCGTTGCCTCTTTCCGGCAGACGCTCGGACCGGCAGTCATCGGCCGGTTCGATCTCCAGTACGCCGCGACCTTCTTTGCAACGCCGACGATGCCGCTCGGGCAGGCGGTCGACACGGTCAAGGAAACCGCGGCCGCCCTCTTGCCGCTGGGCTATCAGGTCAAACTGATCGGGCAGGCCGAGGAGTTCGGCAAGACGATGCACTCCTTGGTTTTCGTCTTTGCGCTCGCGCTCGCTCTGCTCTATATGGTTCTCGCCAGCCAGTTCAACTCTTTTGTTCAACCGATGATCGTCATGCTCGCGCAACCGCTGGCCATTGTCGGTGGAGTTGCCGCGCTTTGGCTTTTCGGACAGACGCTGAACATCTACTCGATGATCGGCCTCGTGCTGCTGATCGGCCTCGTCGCCAAGAATTCGATTCTTCTCGTCGACCTGACCAACCAGCGCCGCAGCGCAGGATTGACGACCGACGCGGCGCTTGCCGACGCGTGCCCGACCCGCATGCGTCCCGTGTTGATGACGTCGGCGACCGTCATTCTGGCGCTGCTTCCCGCGGCATTCGGTTTCGGCGCTGGCGCGGAAACCAACCAGCCGCTGGCGATCGCCGTCATCGGCGGCATGATTTCGTCTACCTTACTGACACTTGTCGTCGTGCCGGCGGTCTATTCGCTCGTTGTTTCTGATTCTGAGGAGTCATCACACCATGCCGATTTACGAGTACGCGTGCAAGAATTGCGGTGAGGAGTTCGAAAAGCTGGTTCGCGAATCGTCACCGCAACCCGACTGTCCGTCGTGCCACAGCACGAATCTGCAAAAGAAGCTGTCGGCGTTTGCCGCCCTCAAGGCAGCACCCGTAGCGAGCAGTGACTTGCCGGCTCCTTGCGGCAGTTGCGGACATCCCGACGGACCTGGCGCCTGCCGTTTTCAATAGTTACTGACCGGTGACGCCGTCGAACGTGCCGTTGGTGGTCGTAACCGGCGCTTCGGGCGGTATTGGCTTGGCGACGGTGCGCGCTTTTGCCGCCAGTGGCTGGCGGGTGTTGGCTGGCAGCCGCTCTCCCGAAGCTCTGACGTCGGAGGGGCGGGTCCAGGCGATTCGACTCGACCCCTGCGACGCCGACCAGCGTGCCGCGCTGGTCGAACTGCTGGCACGCGCCTACGGCGGTCGGCTCGACTGCCTGGTGAACAACGCTGGCTACGCGCAGAGTGGCCCTGTCGAATTGCTCGACGAAGCCGCGTGGAGCGATCAGCTGAGGGTCAACACGGTCGCGCCAGCGCTGCTCGTCGGGGCCTTGCTACCGGCGTTACGCGCCGCTGGTGGCTGCGTGATCAACGTCTCGTCGATTCTTGGGCGGACCGGTCTTGCCTGGCAAGGCGCGTATTGCGCGTCGAAGTTCGCGCTAGAGGGTTGGAGCGAGTCGCTGGCGCTCGAAACCCAAGGCCAGGGGGTGCGCGTACACCTGATTGAACCCGGCTCGACGCGTAGCGAGTTCGGACGGAAAATGCGTCGGCTCGACGTTCTCAGCGAATACTACCGCACGGCGGGTAGCCGCTTTGCCGCTTGGCGCGAACGACTCGCCGCCAGTGCTCAGTCGCCGGAGTCCGTCGCTCACGTCATCGTGCGTACCGCGCAAACGCCTGGCGCCCCGTTTCGCCGGCTGGTGGGCCGCGATGCGCGCGTGGTCGGAAGCCTACTGCGTTTCCTTCCGGCCAATGCCTATTTCGCCCTTGCGTCGGCACTGGCTCGGCGTCAGCTTGCTTTGCAACGACGCTCGCGCTGAGCGCTTCCGAGGCAGGCAAAGGGCTGGCGGCCCTTGCATCTCCTTGATCGATGCCGCACACTCCGCTGTCCGCTTGCGCAGCGTTGTTGGCCGAGAGAATCCTCCTCATGCACAAACAGTTGACTCCCTTTTCGGCGGTGTTTCTGGTCGTCGCCAGCATGCTCGGGACGGGCATCCTGACGACGACCGGGATCATCGTTTCCCTGGTCAAGACGCCGACGGCGGCGATCGCGGTCTGGATCCTTGGCGGCGTCTTGGCGTTGATCGGCGCCTGGTGCTACGGCGAACTAGCGCGCCGCATGCCGCGCAACGGAGGGGAAGCGACGATCTTGCGCGAACTCTATACGCCTGCCCTGGGCGAACTCGCCGGCTGGACGTCGTTTGTCGTCGCCTTTTCGGCTGGCAATGCGGCGACCTCGCTGGCGCTGGCCGACTATCTGCAGCAGGCCTGGCCTGGTTTGGCACTACCGCCGCTCGTCGTGGCCTGCGTGGCGTTGTCTGTTGTGACCGCACTACACGGTGTGCTCGGTGCGCTCGGTCTGCGCATTCAGACGGCGTTGGCGGCGACCAAGTTTATCCTCCTGGCCAGTCTGGCGCTGTACGGTGTCCTTCTCGCGGTAGCGCCGTCGGGGGCGGTGGCGACGGCGCCGCAGCCGGCGTTGCGGCAGATCGCCGAGTTCGGGGCGCCATGGGGACTGGCCATGATGCTGGTGATGTTTGCCTACAGCGGCTGGAATGCCGCGATCTACGTCGCCGGAGACATCCGTGAGCCGCTGCGCAATGTCCGCCGAGCAATGATGACGGGTGCGGTCGTCGTCATGGTGCTCTACGTGACAATCAACGCGGTGCTGCTGACACAGTTGCCGGTAGACGCGGTCGATGGCGTCGTACCGGTGGTGGCGCTGCTCGTCAAGCAGCTTTTTGGCACGCAAGCCGCTGCCGTATTTTCGGGGCTCGTCGCTTTCGCACTGCTATCTTCGCTCGGCGTGTCGGCGTTTCTCGGACCACGCGTCCTTGCTGCGCTGCTGGGCTGGTCCGGACGGAGCACCGACGATCACTCGGCGTCAACGACGGCGCTGTCACGCTTGGTCTGGTTGCAGGGCGGACTGTCGGTATTCATGGTGCTTTCCGGGTCCTTTGTGCAGATTCTCACCGTTATGGGCTTTCTCCTCGGGCTGTTTCCAATTCTCTGCGTTTTGGGCTTGTACCGCGATGAGAGCGGACCCTCCGCCGGCGCTTCCCTGACGCTGACGCGATGCGTCCTGGCACCGGTGTTTGCCGCGGTGTCAACGGTTATTCTCGTGCTTGGCGCGCAGCAGAGCCCTGGCGAAGTCGCCATCGCGTTGGCGCTGATTGGCCTGTTTTTCCTGGCGCGCGCCGGCGTGCGCCGTTTCGCTTCCATCTGACCGTTGAGGAATCGAGTCATGCATCCCCTGCGACAATGTTGCCGACTGTTGATCGTCTGGTTTTTCGCGTTCGCCATCCTGCCGGCGGCCGCCGACGAGGCGTCGACACAGAAATCGGCGGCCTACTTTGCCGGTCTCGAGGCGCCGACCGGGGACGCGGCGTACGGCGCGTTCCAGAAGCGGACGCTGGCCGCCTGGGAACGATACGAGCGTCAGATTGGTCAGCCTTTGGCGAGCTGGGCGAAGCGAGAAGTCGGTTTTGCCGGCGGCGGTACGGTTTTCTACCCATTTTCCGGGCCTGACTTCGTGACGGTCGCCCGCGTCTATCCCAACGCCGAACGCTACGTGCTGGTCGCGATGCAGCAGGCAGGACGAATGCTGGTTCCGGAAAACATGAAACCGGCCGAGCGTCGGGCGTTTGAAAACCGGTTCGGAGCGGCGTGGGAGAAGTTTGGCCGGTTAGGCTATTTTCGTACGCTGGATCTTGACGACGACCAACGCTCGGGGCCCAAACGAGTGGGGACGACGACCATCCTGATGGCGTTTGCCGCGCGTCTTGGCTACCAAGTGACTGCGGTCACACCGCTGGTTTTCAACACGAGTCAGGGTGAGTGGGAAGCTCTGCCGTCGGTTGACAAGTGGCGATCCGTGCGACTGACGCTGCTGAGGGAGGGCAAGAAGGCGACGCTCGACTATCTGAGCCTTGATCTGTCGGATGGGGGTCTTCAGCGCAGTGACGCGCACTACGCTTGGATCAAGCGGATCAGTGCCCATCCGGCGCTGCTCAAGGCGGCGTCGCACCTTCTCCAGGAGCCTTCGTTTGCGCTGCTGCGCGACGCGCTGGTCGCCAACTCGCCCTTGCTGGTTCAGGATGAGACGGGTCTCGACTACAAGGACCTGGCCAAAGTGGGTGGCGTACGTCTCTACGGCCGTTTCCGTCAAACACACCCGCTGTTCACCAGCACCACACAACGCTCGCTGGCAGCCGCTTACAAGGCGGAGACGTCCCCGGGCGAGCTGCCTTTCGCTTTCAGCTACCTCAATAGCTCGGCGGCGCGTTCCTTACAGATCGCGCGTCGTCCGCCGTCGCCGGAAAAGCGCTACGCACAAAGCGGCTCACCAGAGCGTTGAAACGCGGTGCGTCGTCGACGAACAAGGTATGCCCTGCCGTTTCAAATAGCTCGACCTGAGCCAGCGCGCCCTTGCGGCGAGACAAGGCCTCGCCCTGCTCGCGCAGACGCGGACGAATGACATAGAGCACCGGCACCTCCTGTTTGGCGACGATTTCCCGCCAGTACGCGCGCGGGTACGGTTGAGCGAGCAACTGGCGAGCCGCGTCGGCGGGAACCCTGAGCGCCGAACGCAGTACCGAGGTGGCAATGTCGGGCGGCGGCGGCGACGCAAAAATACTGCGACAAAAGCCAGCCAGGTATGCTTCCCGTTGTTTCGGATCGCTCAGCTTCTCGTTGCGCTTGCCGGTACGTGGAGGTGGCGGCGTTCCCTCACCGACTGAGTTATCGATCAGTATCAAACCGCGCAGGCCGATCTGTGGTACCTGTTCGATGAAGTCGAGGACTTCGAGCACGCCCAACGACCATCCAGCGAGTACGTAGTCGCGAACACCGGCTGCATGCAGAAAATCCTCCAGGTCAGACAGCCGCTGCTGCGGACCGTGTGGGCCAAGGTAAATCTCGGACTCGCCCTGCGATCGTGGATCGAAGGCGAGGACACGAAACTCGCTACCGAGCGCTTCGAGCTGCAGGCGAAACACTGCCGCCGGCATCAGCCAGCCGGGAATGAAGACGAGCGTTCTCGTCCCGGCTCCGGCTTCCAGATAGTGCAAGCGCAAGCCGTCGCGGTTGGTGAAAAAGTGGGCGTTGATCGTCGCCGCCAGCAGCGGGCTGCAGGCAAGCGACACGGCGAGCGACAACACGACGCGCAAACGCCAATACCGCGGCGGGTGGATCGTTTTCGTTTGCGTGGTGTTCGCTTCGTTGGTGATCATTCGTTTCCTCGTCGTCGCACGGCCGGACCTTCGGACGGTCACAGCGCACATAGTGTAACGGAGCACCCCGGCGTAGGGCGGGTGACGACTGGCGCGGGCCTGGCGAGTCCTAACGTCGGGCACGACTTCAGGAGCAGGGGCTCAAGCGAGGCAGGGATAGTAAGGTCGCGCAATCAAGGTGATCGCGTGGCGTGCACAGATGCGGTGGATAACTCTGTGGATCGATGGCTTGACAAGTGCCTCAATCGCCCGTCGGAAGCGGCCTGGGGCGCGTTGCAAAGAAAATAGGCGGTTGATAACTCCCGATAAATCAGATATTTATTGGTATCTCCATGATTCATCTGGGGTTTCGATCTGAAGCCAAAAGACGCGCCGGATTTCTGTGAAAAGTCAACGGCGAAAAGACCGTGGTGATCATGCTCGAAATGCTGATGGAGTTAGGCGCCATATTTCGTGTGACTTCTGCTAATCGGGTCTAAGCGGCTCACTCGATTGGGTTTTCTGCAAGCCGCACAATTCCTGTGGATAAGTCTGTGGATGGGATCGGCGCGTGGCCCCGCAAACGACCATGGGGCAAGGCTTTGAGGTATTTGCCGAAAAAAGCGGCAACTAAAAAACGTCAATAAAACAGTTTGTTAGAAATCGCTGAACGTCAAATCAGCGCGCACTGCCAGGCGACACCGGTCGACCGTAAGTCTGTGCATAAGTCAAGGGGCCGGGACGGATTTTTGCAGTTTTTCACACTGCGAGCGGCTGTAGGTATGTACCGCGTCTACCAGTGCGCCGACATTTTCGGGGGGCGTGAACTGGGAAATGCCGTGTCCGAGGTTGAAAACGAGCCCGGTTGGCGTGGGTCCGAAACGGTCTATGACTGCGATTGCCTCGTTGGCGATCGTCGCCGGCGAGGCAAACAGAACGGCCGGATCCAGATTGCCCTGCAGTGCGACGCGGTCGCCGACGCGGGTCCGCGCTTCGCCGATATCGACCGTCCAGTCGACACCGATCGCATCGCAGCCGATGTCGGCGATGGCTTCGAGCCAGAGCCCGCCTCCTTTGGTAAAAACGATCGATGGCACCCGCTCGCCGGCCGACACCCGGATCAAGCGGTCGACAATGCGTCGTAGATAGCGCAAGGAAAACGTCTGATACGCGGCAGCCGATAGCGAGCCGCCCCAGGTGTCGAAAATCATGACCGCTTGAGCGCCCGACTCGATCTGCGCATTGAGATAGCTGATCACGGCCTCGGTGGTGACGGTTAGAACGTGATGTAACAAATCCGGCCGGTCGTACAGCATGCTCTTGATGCGTCGGAAGTCGGTGCTTGAAGCCCCCTCGATCATGTAGCAGGCAAGCGTATAAGGACTGCCGGAAAAGCCGATCAGCGGCACCGAATGGTTGAGCGCACGGCGAATTTCGGCCACTGCGTCCATCACGTAGCGCAGATGGTCCCAGGGATCGGGGGCCGTCAAGCCGCGAATCGCCCATTCTTCACGCAGCGGTCGCTCGAAGCGGGGCCCCTCGCCTTCGCTGAAGTAAAGGCCGAGCCCCATCGCATCGGGCACCGTCAGGATGTCGGAAAAGAGGATCGCGGCGTCGAGATCGTAGCGCGCCAGGGGTTGCAGCGTCACTTCGCAGGCCAACCCCGGGTCCTTGCACAGATGGAGGAAGCTGCCCGCCCGTCGGCGAGTTTCGCAGTACTCGGGAAGATAGCGCCCTGCCTGGCGCATCAGCCACACCGGAGTGTAGGCGGTTGCTTCCCTGAGCAGCGCACGCAAGAGAGTGTCGTTGCGAGGTCTGGTCACCTTTTCGGGACTCCGGCGGCCGGCAAAATGCCTTGAAGCGCGATTATCCCCTTTTCCCGGTCACTTGCGCCAGAACGCCGGCGTCAGGACTACCAGCAGGGTAAAGATTTCCAGACGTCCAAGCAGCATCGCCAGCGTACACACCCAGGTCTGAAAGTCGGTGAGGACGCTGAAGTTGGTGGCCGGTCCCACCTGTCCCAGGCCGGGTCCGGTATTGTTGATGCTGGCAACGACCGCGGAAAAGGCGGTAATGATCTCGAGACCGGAGAACGACAACGCGAGCGTCATTGAAACGATGCACACCATATACATGAAACCAAAAGCGAGGACCGCGAAGAGAATGTTCGACGGGACCTGATCACCGCCGATCTTCACCGGGTGCACAGCGCTCGGATGCATGGCACGCGCCAGCTCGCGATAAACCTGTTTGTAAAGCACGATCGCGCGGATCATTTTGATCCCGCCGCCGGTCGAACCAGCGCTGGTTGCGAAGCTGGAAAGGAACAGCATCCACAGCGGAGCAAAAAACGGCCACAGGGCGTAGTCGGTGTTGGCAAAGCCGGTCGTCGTCGCAATCGAGACGACGTTGAAGGCCGAATAACGCAGTGCTTCAAGGAAATCCGGATAGACGTCGAGGGCTGTCAGGTAAATCGCAATCGCGACGACACTGCCGAGCGTGACGAGTAAAAACCTGCCGGCTTCCGGGTCCGATCGATAAGGGCGCCAAGACCGCCCGGTGAGGACCAGGTAGTGGGTCGCGAAGTTGCATCCGGCGATCAGCATGAAGACAATGCTGACGATTTCGATCGCGACCGAGTTGAAATAGCCAAAGCTCGCGTCGTGGCTTGAAAAACCGCCGAGCCCCATGGTCGCGAACATGTGCATGATCGCGTCCAGCCAATCCATTCCCGCCCAGTAAAACGCCACGGCGCAACAAAACGAGATTAGCCCATAGACGATCCACAACCCTTTGGCCGTCTCCGCCATCCGCGGTGTCAACTTCGAGTCCTTCATCGGGCCCGGCGTTTCGGCCTTGAACATCTGCCGACCCCCGATGCCAAGCAGGGGAAGAATCGCCACCGCAAGAACGATCAAGCCCATACCGCCAAGCCAGACGAGTTGCGTGCGCCAAAAATTAATCGACACCGGCAGTTTGTCAAGTCCCTCAATCACCGTCGCACCGGTCGTCGTCAAGCCGGATACACACTCAAAATAGGCGTCGGTGAAACTCAGATTGAGCTGGATGATCAGCGGCAGCGCTCCATAGACCGGCAGCAGCGTCCATACCAGGGCGACCATCAGGAAACCGTCGCGGATCGTCAGATCACGCTTTTCCTTGCGCGTCGCATACCAGAGACCTCCGCCGGTTGCCACGGTCAGCACGAACGCCTCGTCAAAAGCGCTTTCGGCGCCATCGTGCTGATACCAGGAGATCGCCAGCGGAACCAGCATCGTCAGTCCGAACATCAGGACGATCAGCGCTAGAACCCGGATGACCGGGTAGTACCTTCGCATCGTCGCCCCTCAGAAAAAATGAAGGCCGACCGAAAACAGCTTCTCGACCTGTTTGACGACCTTCTTGTCGAGGCAGAAGACGATCACGTGGTCGTCCGTCTGAATAACGAGGTCTTTGTGGGCGACCAGCACACGAGCCCGCGGCCTCTCCTGACGCAGACTGCGCAAACGCCCAACAACCGGCTTCTCGACGTCACGTACGACGGCGGCGATGAAAGCGCCGTGAATCGTCGGCAGCTCGCCGATCTGTCGGCCGACGACCTTCGACGTCTTCTGGTCGCCGTGGGCAACGATTTCGAGCGCTTCGGCGGCCCCCCGGCGCAGGCTATGGACTCGCGCGACGTCACCGTGCCGAACGTAAGTCAGCAGACTGCCAATCGACACCTGCGCCGGCGAGAGGGCGATGTCGATCGGTCCACCCTGAACGAGTTCCGCGTAGGCGCGCCGGTTGATCAGCGCGACGACGCGTTTGCTCCCCATTCGTTTGGCCAGCGACGCGCCCATGATATTGTCTTCATCGTCGTTGGTCAGCGCGAGAAAGAGGTCCATCTCGTCGATCGCCTCCTGCTCGAGGAGATCCTCGTTGGTCGCGTCGCCGTGGAGAACGAGGGTGGAGGACAACACTGCGGCAACGTGCTCGGCGCGACGTCGGTCGACCTCGATCAGCTTGACCTCACACTTTTGTTCCAGCGCCTGCGCGACGCGCAGGCCGATGTTGCCGCCGCCAGCAATCATGACTCGTCGCACCGGATCAACCGAACGCCGGAGCTGGCTCATGATCGTGCGTATGTGTTCTTCGGCGGCCAGCAGGAAGACTTCGTCACCCTCCTCAACGACGGTTTCGCCGGTCGGTGTAATCGCGCCGTCGCGACGATAGATGGCGGCAATCCGACCGTCGATCTCGGCTGGCAAGTGCGCGCGCATCTGCTTGATCGGATGACCGACTAGCGGGCCGCCGACGTACGCGCGTAAGCCGACAAGGACCAGTCGGCCGTCGGCGAAGCTGAGCACCTGAAGCGCCGCCGGAAACTCGACCAAGCGGGCGATGTAGTCAGTAATGACTTGTTCCGGACAAAGCGCGTAGTCGACGGCAAAGTTATCGGTCGCCAGCAACTTTTCGCTATCGAGAAAGTCGTGCGCGCGCAGTCTGGCGATCCGCGCCGGGACGTTAAAAACCGTATGCGCGACCTTGCACGCAACGAGATTGGTCTGGTCGCTCTGGGTGACGGCAATCAGCAAGTCGGCGTCTTCAGCGCCGGCGCTGGCCAACACCGAGGGATACGCGGCATTGCCGGCAACCGTACGCAAGTCCAGGCGATCCTGCAGATACGCCAGCCGATCCTGGTCGCTGTCGACGACGGTAATGTCGTTGTTCTCGGAAGCCAGGCTTTCGGCAACACTCGCCCCTACCTGGCCGGCGCCAAGAATGATGATTCTCATCGTGATTTCCCCTGCGCGTCGCCAGCGGTAGCGTCGTTAATCCCGCTCGTCGTTTCGCCGTCCGATGTTGAGGCCGAGCTGGCGCAGCTTTCGGTAGAGGTGTGTGCGCTCAAGGCCGGTCTTCTCGGCCAGACGGGTCATGTTACCCTTTTCGCCGGCGAGATGGTATTCAAAGTACATGCGCTCGAAGCTTTCACGCGCTTCACGCAGCGGCAGGTCGAAAAATCGTGCCGCCAGCGGCGCCTCGCTGCTGGCGATTTCCGGCTGCAAGATGCGGGTCACGTCGTCGACGCTGATCTCGTCTTCCAGCGAAGACAGGGCGAGGTTCTTCACTGTCGTCAACAGTTCCGCCCATTCTCCATGCCAGCGGTGTAGCCGGAGCACGTTCTGCGCTCCGCTGGAAAGGTGGCGCAGCGGCACTTCGCCGCGTTCTGCAAGATCGGACAGGAGCAGCGAAGCAATCTCTGGAACGTCGTCGGCATGCCCCGACAACTGCGGCAGCGCAATCCAGACTTCGCCGAGGCGATTCGCCAGTACGGCGTCCCATCCGGTCTCGACCAGCGCCGCCAACGGTCGACTCGACGCCGCAATCAACTGCAGATTGTGCCTTTCCAGACGGTCGACGGCGAACGCGAGGTTCATCTGCTGAAGCTTGCCAAGCTGCGCGAGGTCGGCGACGAAGACGATGCCGCCACCGGCGCTGTGCAGCATTTCCTGCGTCAGGGGGGTGGTCAAGGTCGACAGGTCTAGCCACGGCGTGCGATGGGACTGCAGTGTGCGGGCGCAGATCTCGCCAATGCTTCCGGAGGCGCTCTTCAGCAAGAGGACCGACGTCTTCGCCGCGGCCTGTTCGAGTCGCCGTCTGAGATCCTTGAGCAAGGGGGATCGGGCAAACGCATCGAGCGTCAACGGGCGTTTCTGCAATACGGTTTCGTGTTTGAGCGCCTTCTTTACCGTCGCCAGCAGCTTTTGCAAGGCAATCGGCTTCTCCAAAAAGTCGGTGGCGCCGATGCGTGTTGCTTCAACCGCCGAATCGATCGTTCCATGTCCGGACATCATGACCACCGGCATGGTCAATAGGCCGGCGGCTGACCACTCCTTAAGCAGCGATATACCGTCCGTATCGGGCATCCAGATGTCGAGGAGGACGAGGTCCGGCCGCTTCTCGTGACGCAAACGACGGGCGACAGTGGCATTTTCCGCCAGCCAGACCGAGTGCCCTTCGTCGGCAAGTATTTCCGACAACAGCTCGCGGATACCCATTTCATCGTCGACAATCAGTACTTGCGCCATCTAGTCAGACCTCGGAGGTAAGTTTGTTCGGGCGCCGCCCGGTGCTCGCCGATACCGCCAGCGGCAACTGGATGCAAACCTCGGCGCCGCCTGACGGTCGGTTGTTGATCCGAATCAGGCCATGGTGTTCATCGACGATCTTTTTCACGATTGCCAGACCGAGACCGGTGCCGCGCGCCTTCGAGGTGACATAAGGCTCGAAGACGCGAGCGAGGATCTCGGGCGGGAAGCCCGGCCCATGGTCGGAGACGATGAGCTCGGCCAGGTTCTCCACTCGCTGCGTGCGAATCCCGATGCACGGCGCCTCGGCGTTTTCTTGCGCATCTTCCGCGTTGCGCAGCAGATTGTGGATGATCTGCCGCAACTGGGTGGCATCGCCCCAGACCGGAGGCAACTTTGCCGACAGTTTGAGACGCAGCGTCGAGCGCGAAGTCTCGTAAAGTCCGAGCACCTCGGTCACCAGGGCGTTGAGGTCGAGTGCCGTCAATTCCGGCGCGGGCAGGCGCGCATAATCGCTGAAGTCATTGACCATCCGCTTCATCGCCTGCACCTGGGTGATGATCGTCCGCGTTGCACGTTGCAACATCTCGGCGTCGCCCCCTGTCAGCCGGTCGGCGAGCTTGAGCTGCAGGCGTTCGGCTGATAGTTGGATCGGTGTCAGCGGATTCTTGATCTCGTGTGCCAGGCGCCGCGCGACTTCGCCCCAGGCGGCACTCCGCTGGGCGGCGATCAGGCGCGTCACGTCGTCAAAAACGACGACGTAGCCGCCGCGCGACCCCGCCGGCAGTTGCGTTCCGCGTAGCAGCAGAATCTGCGGCAGCCCGCCGGGATGCTCGAGTTCGATCTGTTGCTGCCACTCGCCGTTCTCCTTCTCGACGAAACCGGCACGTATCGCGCGGCCAAGCCCCTCCTGGCGCGGCCACTCGTCGACCGCGTGTCCGAGCAGACCGGCAAAATCGTCGGCGAGTATCGTCAAGGCGCCCTCATTGACCGTCCGCAAGACCAGACGCGGATCGAAGGCGAGTACTCCGGCGGAGAGATTGGCGAGGATGGATTCCAGATAGGCGCGCGCCGACTCGAGTTCCGCGCGGTGCCGCTCGTTATCACGCCGCGCTTCGTCGAGCTGGCTGGTCATCTGCTTGAATGAACGTGTCAACAAGCCCAGTTCGTCCCGACTATACACCGCCTGCCGTGGCGTATAGTCACCGGCAGCGACCGCCTGTGTGCCCTCGGCAAGGATCGACAAGGGCGCCGACAGGTTGCGCGCCAGGACGAATGCGAACGCTATGGCGGTAAACAGGGCAAGCAGAACGGTCAGGGTCAGCGTCATCGCGTAAATCCGCGTCAGTCCTTCGCGTCCCAGGGAGAGTTCCTGGTAGTCGGCGTAGACGGTCTGAACGCTTTCGGCGTTCTGCGCCAGAGCTGCCGGGACCGGGTCGACCAGCTGCAGAATTCGGGTTTCGACGCCAAGTCCAGGCGGCGTCACGGCAACCAGTACGCGCAGCGTCAGGTCGCGCTCTCCGGAACTTTCGATCAGCGCCAGACGCCGCTCGCTCAGCGCGCGGCGCAACTGCTCGGCTGACGGTTGCGGGGGTAACAACGTCGCCAGTTCGCCGCTCGCTGTCGCCAGCAAAGCGCCGCTGGTGGAAAACAGCGCGGCCGACTGCACGCTCCGCTGCTCTCGCAATCGGTTGAGGTCGAGACGCCGCTGGGCTTCGGAGTGATCAGCCAATTCGAGCGCCATCGCCTGCCCTTTGCCGGCGAGTTCCTCAAGCAGGGATTCGAGCGCACTGCGACCGAGACTGAGCCCGGATTCCAAGGCTTTCTCGACCCGCACGTCAAACCAGGTTTCGATGCTCTTGGTGACGAACTGAACCGATACGGCGTAAATCAATACCCCGGGTAGGACGGCCATCAAGCCGAAGACCAGCATCAGACGCAGCTTCAGGCGCGAGCCGAAAACCTTGCTTCGGTGCTCCCGCCAGAGGGCATGCAACTGCCAGGCGATCATCGCCAGCAGGGAGAGCGCGACGATCGAGTTGAGTCCAAGCAGCCAGGGATAGTGCTGCGCAAACAACGCGGTGTTGGCGCTCGCGGAAGCGAGCAGAAAAAGCAGAATGCCGCCGAACGAGGCGGCGGCGACGATCAGCGCTTTCACGTCGCTTCGCTGCTGTTGGCAAGCACCGTGGGCAGCCACGTCAATGGCGTCTCGGCAGGAGAAAACTGCCAGCGTGCCCATTCCGACGTCAGGTTCCAGTCGCGGTTAGCCAGCGCATTGACCTGAAACGTCTTCGGCATCTGCGTCAGATCAAGACGCATGCGCAAGGCCGCCGAATAGATCTGCCCCGGAGTGACCGCGTTCCTTTCCATCACCTGCCAGTTGCGCAGCCGGGCAAGCAGGCGAAGCGCGTCGTCAAGGGTGGCGAAGCTCTGGTGCAAGGCTCCACTCGAAAGGCGATATTGCCGGGTAATGGCGTGGTAAGAGAGCTGGAAGGACTGACTACGGCCGGCCACCTGCTCGTCGAGCCAGTACCAGCGTGAACGCGTTAGTTCAAAGTCGACGACAAAATAGAGGGTGACTCCCTTGGCGACTACTTCCTCAAGGCGGGAATTGAGGTTGATGTTGAAGTCGGCGGCCAGCAGGTAGCCTTCTTCACCGATCGACAGTTGCGGATTGCGGATCGTGATATCCGCCGCCGGCGCACCCCCGGCAGCGAACGCAAGGAACAGGCTGAGCAGGAAAAGCTCAAGGGCTCTTTTGCAGCAGGGCATGATAGAAGCCGTCGTGGTCGTCCGTGGGGAGCAGCCGCTCGACTGCACGTACTCGTGCGGTTGGCTGGCGAAACAGAAAGGAGTCGATCTGCCCCTGACTCTCTTCGGGAAAGACCGAGCAGGTGACGTAGAGCAGACGACCTCCCGGTCTCACCAGCGGCCACAGACGGTCGAGCAGTTCGGCCTGGAGGCGGACGAGTGGACGAAGGTCACTTTCTCGGCGCAAATACTTGATGTCGGGATGACGACGGACGACGCCGCTGGCCGAGCAAGGCACGTCGGCAAGAATGGCGTCGAAGGGGCGGCCGTCCCACCATTCCTCAACCGCTCGACAATCGGCGACACGGATCGTCGCCTGTAGACCGAGGCGACGCAGGTTTTCCTCGATTCGTTGGCTGCGCGTGGCATCGATGTCAAGCGCCAGCAGGTCGACGTCGGCCGCTTCGAGAAGGTGCGCGGTCTTGCCACCGGGTGCCGCGCAACCGTCGAGGACCCGTTCACCGGCGACCGGCGCCAGTAGCTCGACGGCGCGCTGCGCTCCCGCGTCCTGTATCGAGACTTCGCCGTCGCTGAAACCCGGAAGCAGCGAAACCGGCATCGCTTGCGGCAGCAGCAGGGCTGTCCTTCCCAGCGGGCGGCTCGTGAAGCCGCTGGCCTGCAGGCGGGAGGCGTAGGCGGCCAGGTTGGTGCGCCGCAGGTTGACACGCAGCGTCATCGGCGCCGGTCGGTTGTCCGTCGCGACGATCGCTTGCCAGCCGTCGGGGTAGGCGGCGCGTAAGCGCCGCAACCACCAACGAGGATGCTGATGCCAGGCTTCCTCGTCAACCGCCATCGCTTGGTGCAAGGCGTCCTGTTGGCGCAGATAGTTGCGCAGCACGCCATTGACCAGTCCCCGGTAACGGCCGCCAGCGAGTTCGCCCGCGGCTACGACGGCTTGATCGACCACCGTGTGCGGCGCGTCTGGCCGACTCTGTAATCGAAAGAGTGCGGCCATGAGCAAGGCTTGGCTTTCGGCGTGCGGCAGCGCCTTTGCCAATAGGCGCTGGAGTATCCACTCGCCGCGGCCGTAAGCTCGAAGCGCGCCAAAAGCGGCATCCTGGGCCGCCGCCCGTGCCGCCGGGGGCTCCTTGCTCAGGCGAGCGAGCGCCTGCGTCAGACTACAGCCGCCGTGCACCGCGGCGATCAATCTGGCGGCAAGCAACAAGCTGTAGGCCATCGAGTCGGGCAACACAGGGGCTGCCTCGTCTGATCGTGACGCGAGTGGTGTGCGGCGCCCGGGAACGAGGGGCGAAGCGGCGGTTGGGGACACGGTTGGCATCGGCGATGGAGAGATCCGAACGAGTTTAGCACGATGACCCAGCATGGCGAGAGGGTTGCCAGACCGCGATAATGGCGGGATGGTTGCCACGTCGCTGAAACCTTACGCTTGGCTGTCGATTGGTGCGGCGCTGTTGACCATGGCGCTGAAAGCCGCTGCCTGGTTGATGACGGACTCGGTGGGTCTGCTCTCCGACGCCGTCGAATCGTCGGTCAATCTGGCGGGCGCCGCGATGGCGCTGGCCATGCTCTCGGTCGCTGAGCGCCCGGCGGATGACGGACACGCATTCGGTCACGGCAAGGCGGAATACCTGTCGAGTGCTTTTGAGGGATTGCTGATCGTCACCGCGTCGATTGCGATCGTCGTTGCCGCCGTGCATCGATGGTGGCAGCCCGAGCCTCTTGAGCAGCTCCTACCCGGGCTTTCGATCGCTCTCGTCGCTTCGTTGGTCAATCTTGTCGTCGGCCGTGTTCTGCTGACCGCCGGTCGCCGCCATCGCTCGATCACGCTCGAGGCGGATGCCCGACACCTGCTGACGGATGTGTGGACCTCCGCCGGGGTCGTGTTAGGTCTGGGTGCGGTGTTGGTCACCGACTGGCTTTGGCTTGATCCGGCCGTCGCCATCGTGGTTGCGGCGAACATCGTTTGTACCGGGTGGCGGTTGTTGCGGCGAT
Organism: uncultured Candidatus Accumulibacter sp.; assembly: GCA_964420975.1. Taxonomy (GTDB): domain Bacteria; phylum Pseudomonadota; class Gammaproteobacteria; order Burkholderiales; family Rhodocyclaceae; genus Accumulibacter. The sequence goes on along the minus strand of CAYQVH010000001.1, from coordinate 174,767 downwards.
CGGTCGCCGGGTTGATGGACAGCAGCTTGCCGGCCGCAGAGCGTGCTTGCGTCGTCGACATTCTTGAGCGTTATCGAACACAGGGCGTTGCGTTTCACGCACTGCGTACGCGCGAGTCGGGCGTACGCCGTTTTGTTTCGCTGCACGTACTGGTACCCGGAGAGTGGACCGTTACTCGCGGCCATCAACTGGCAGAGGCCCTGGAACGCGACATTCGCGATGCTTTGCCTTCAGCGTCGGTATTCACGCATCTCGAGCCGATCGACGACCCCGTTGCGCTGGAGGACGTTGGCCTTGACCGCGACTGACTGGCGACGATCGGCGCGCAAGGTATGCGCCCTAGCGCTGACCGTCTTTCTCGGTCAGCCGGTCGCGGCGTGGAACTCCGGAGGTCATCGGCTGACGGCGATGATCGGCTGGGAACGGATGGACGACGACACGCGAGAGGCGGTCGGCGAGATTCTTCGCCATCACCCCGATTATGAACGCTGGCTCGAACAGGCGAAGGACGACAATCGTGCGCGCGCCGCCTTCGTCGAAGCCGCGACCTGGCCCGACGACATTCGCCGTGACCCACGGTTCTACACCGAGGGGACCGACGATCCGACGCCGACGCTGCCGGGCTTCCCGGACATGAAAAGGCGGCCGCAATGGCACTATGTCGATCGGCCGCTGAATCCGGGCAACGACGACCGGCCAGTCGCCGGCGAGCTTGATCGGCGGCTTCCCGAGCTGGCAAACAAAGTCGCCGACCGCACGGCGCCGCTCGCCGACCGCGCTTACGCCTTGCCATGGCTGATTCATCTGGTGGGCGACGCGCATCAGCCGCTGCACGTCGCGAGCCGCCTCGATGCGGAGGGAAAGAGCGACCGCGGCGGCAACTTGGTGGAGATCGTCAATCCTTTCTCCACCCGTTTCCCGTCGTCTGATCTTCATCGGTACTGGGACGATCTCCCGGCGCCACCGTGGCTACGTCACGGTCGCCTCGATACGGTCGCCAGGCAATTTCTGCAAACCCATGCGGATGCGGCCGGAAACGGCGGCCCGAGTCAGTGGATCGAGGAGAGTCGGCGACTCGCCAATGACTACGCTTACCCGCCAGCGGGCGTCGGCGTTCCGGTGCTCAGCACAGATTTCCACGAATCGGCGCTGGCAATCGCACAGCGTCGGGTAACGGAGGCCGGCATCCGCCTTGCGCGCCTCCTGCGTCAGCTGCTCCAGGAATCGGCCAAGCGGAACGGCGAAGCGGATCGCTAGGACGAAAGCGAGTGTTTCACGTGGAACTGAATTGGCCGCTAGCGACGGAACGCCATCGCGCGCAAGCGGGCGACACGCTCCTCGGTTGCCGGATGGGTGCTGAACAGGCCGGCCAGCCCACCTCCCGACAACGGGTTCATGATCATCATTTGCGCCGTTTCCGGATGAGCTTCTGCAGCTGCCATCGGGATTCCCCGAGCGTAGGCGTCGATCTTGGCCAACGCGTCGGCCAAAGCGTTGGGATCGCCGCAGATCTCGGCTCCGCCCCGATCCGCCTCAAATTCCCGCGCCCGCGAAATCGCCATCTGGATCAGCGACGCTGCGAGAGGAGCCAACAGCGCCACCAACACGCCGGCAATCGGGTTACTCGGACGTCCGTCGCTGTCCCGGCCACCAAAGAACACGGCAAAGTTGGCGAGCGCTGAAATGGCGCCGGCCATGGTCGCCGCGATGGTGGATATCAGGATGTCGCGATGGCGTACATGCGCCAGCTCGTGCGCCATCACGCCGCGAATTTCCCGCGCTGACAACAGGTGCAAGATCCCGGTGGTTGCTGCGACTGCCGCATGCTCGGGGTTGCGACCGGTGGCGAACGCATTCGGTTGCGCCTCGTCGATCAGATAGACCTTCGGCATCGGCAGTCCGGCGCGATCGACGAGTTCGCGCACCATGCCGTAAAACTGGGGCGCCGACGCCTCGTCCACCTCCTGCGCATGGTACATCTTGAGCACCATTTTGTCGGAAAACCAGTAGGCGAAAACGTTCATCGCGCCACCGACCAGTAAGGCAAGCAACATTCCCGACTGGCCACCCATCAGCGCACCGATGACGCCGAACAGGGCAAGAATCGCCGCCATCAGGATCGAAGTCTTGAGCCAATTAGCGAACATCCGTCAACCCTCCGTAAACGTGCAGGAGACACCCGCGGTAGTGACGCAAGATGGGGTGAGCGCAGAAAATTTCAAGCGTCACCGGTTTCTCGGCCACTCCGCGAATGCCAACCGGCGACCAGCTGCGCTGCCAGGAGTCGCTTGCCGCCCGGCCTCTGGACTTCCGCAAGACGCAGAGCGTCCTCGCCACAAGCGACGAGGAGACCCGAACGATCGGCCGCCAAGATCTCGCCGGGACAACCGGCGGCGTCCTCAACCCGCGCCCGCCAGACCTTGAGCGGTCTGCCGTCGACCACGCACGACGCCCCGGGAAATGGATTGAAGGCCCTGACCTGGCGGGCAAGCTGGCGCGCGGGCGCGCGCCAATCAAGAACCGCCTCCGACTTGTCGATCTTGCGCGCGTACGTGACGCCGGACGTCGGCTGAGTCTGGGAGGGAAGCGGCCACCGCGCCAGTGTTTCTACGATCAGGCGCGCGCCGAGCTCGGCCAGAGCGTCGTGCAACGATCCGGCGTTGTCGTCGTCGTCAATCGGAAGGCGTTCGCTCAGCAGTACCGGCCCGCTATCGAGACCGGCGTCCATCTGCATGATCGAGATGCCGGTCTCCGTGTCGCCGGCAAGTATGGCGCGCTGGATCGGCGCCGCGCCCCGCCAGCGCGGCAACAGCGACGCGTGAATGTTGATGCAGCCGTAGCGCGGCAGGTCAAGTACCGCCGGTGGCAGAATCAAGCCGTAGGCGGCGACCACCAGCGCGTCGGCAACAACACCGCTCAGCCGCGCCTGTAGCGCGGCATCCTTCAACGTCACCGGTTGCAGGACCTCGATTCCTGCCTTTTCCGCCAATTCCTTCACCGGCGAAGCGTGAAGCGCCAATCCCCGGTGGGCCGGTCGATCGGGTTGTGACAGCACCAAGACCACCTCGTGTCCGGCAGCGAGTAGCGCTTGCAAGGCTCGGGCCGCGAAATCGGGCGTGCCCGCGAACAGCAACCTCATGCGGTGATCCGAGCCTGCTTCGCCAGTTTGTTGCGTATGCGCGACTGTTTGAGCTGCGACAGGCGTTCGACGAAAACTTTTCCCTGCAAGTGGTCGATCTCGTGCTGCAAGCAGACAGCGAGCAAACCCTCTGCGTCGACGCGCTGTTCCTGGCCGTCGAGATCGAGATAGCGGACAAGCACTCGCTGCGCACGCTCCACCTTGTCGTACACGCCGGGAACCGACAGGCACCCCTCCTCACCCACCTGAATCCCGTCGAGCTCGAGAATTTCCGGATTGATCAAGGTCAACAACTGGTCACGGGTTTCAGAGACGTCGATCACGATCAGCTGCCGGTGAACGTCGACTTGTGTCGCCGCCAAGCCAATGCCTGGTGCCTCGTACATCGTTTGTGCCATGTCGCGTGCCAGGCGCACGATGCTCTCGTCTACTCTGCCAATCGGCGCCGCAACCGTCTTCAGGCGCGGGTCGGGAAAACGGAGGATTGCCAGCGATGCCATAAAAAGCTTGATCGAATAAATAACTACATGCAGAATCTGACGTCGTGTCTTGAAATGCCGGCGTCGTCGGTACAGCTCACGCAATGACGCCGGCAACACATCCGCTCAACACGGCAGACAGATACCGGCTTACGGAGTTCCCGCGGATGCGTGACCGCTTGTACGAGGATAACACGATGACCCGCCTTTTCTTCGCCTTCCTCCTGCTCGTCGCCAACGCGACGCTGACCACCGCCCGCAGCCAGGAACTCGAACTCGCCGCCGGTGCACCGGAGCGCCATATCGTCGTTCCAGGCGACACGCTGTGGGATCTGTCGGCGAAGTTCCTCAAGCATCCCTGGCGATGGCCGGAGATCTGGCGCATGAATCGCGACCAGATCCGCAATCCAAATCGAATTTATCCCGGCGACGTCATCGTCCTCGAACGCGACCGCGAGGGCCGTCCGCGCCTGCGCCTGCAGAGCGCCAAGCTCCTGCCGCAGGTCTATTCGGAAACCCTCCGCCAGGAGATCCCGGCGATCCCGCCAAACATCATCCGGCCCTTCCTGTCCGAACCGCTGATCGTCGAAGCGCACGCCCTTGACAGCGCAGCGCGCATTGTCGCCACGCAGCAGGACCGCGTATATATCGGCAACGGCGATATTTTTTACGTCTTCGACGCCGACCCGGGTGAACAGTCCTGGCTGATCTACCGCAACGGCCGGCCGCTTCTTGATCCGGAAAACAACGACCTGCTGGGCTACGAGGCGTACTACCTTGGCACGGCGAGACAGACTGAACCCGGTAATCCGGCGAGCTTTGAAGTGGTGACGATGAAGGAGGAGATAACCCGTGGCGATCGTCTCGTTCCGGCGTTCCGCCCGCCGCTCGTCGCCTACGTACCGCATCGGCCGGACTTTGCCGTCGACGGGCGCGTGATCTCCGTCTATGGAGGGGTCGACGCGGCGGGGCGCGGGTCGATCGTCGCCATCAACCGCGGGACGGCCGACGGTATCGAGGTGGGTCACGTGCTCGCGCTGGAGCGTAATCGGACAGTCGTTGCGCGAGGGGAAGACGACGTCAAGGAGACGGTAGTGATCCCCTCACTACGCGTCGGACTGCTGTTCGTCTTCCGGACGTTCGATCGCATTTCCTACGGATTGATCGTTCAGGCATCGGGGACGATCGGGGTCAACGACTTCGCCCGCACGCCCTAGACGAGCCGGCGGCGGTGTCTGCCGCTGACTGGCTGCGGCTGACGCTGGTACCGGGAATCGGCGGCCAGAGCCAGCGCAAATTGCTCAATGCCTTTGGTTTGCCGGAGGCCATCTTTGCTGCCCGGCACGAGGCGGTCGCCGCCGTCGTCGGCGAACAGGCGGCCTCGCGGCTGCTGCAGACCGACAACCGGACGGCCGTAGAGCAGGCGCTGGCGTGGTCGGAACGACCAGAACAGCATCTGGTCTGCCTAGCCGATCCTGATTATCCTCGATCGCTGCTCGAAATTTCCGATCCGCCGACGCTGCTTTACGTCCGCGGGCAGCTCGACTTGCTTAACCGGCCGTCGCTGGCGATTGTCGGTAGCCGCAATCCAACCGCCCAAGGCGTACGCAACGCCGAGCACTTCGCGACCGCGGTTGCCGCCGTTGGACTGACCGTTAGCAGCGGGCTGGCGCTGGGCATCGACGCGGCGGCGCACCGGGGCGCACTGAGTGCCGACGGAGCGTCGGTCGCGTTCGTCGGCACCGGCAACGATCGCATCTACCCGGCGGCCAACCGCGCGCTTGCCCTCGAGCTGGCGGTCCACGGTGCGATCGTTTCCGAGTTTCCCCTCGGAACTCCGCCCGCAGCCAACAACTTTCCCCGCCGCAACCGGCTGATTTCGGGCTTTGCCAAGGGCGTCCTGGTGGTCGAGGCGACGACTGAAAGTGGCTCGCTGATCACGGCCAGGCTGGCGGCGGAGCAAGGACGCGAAGTCTTTGCTGTGCCCGGCTCGATTCACTCGCCGCAGTCGCGGGGTTGCCACCGATTGATCAAACAGGGAGCAAAACTGGTCGAAACGGTCGCGGACGTGCTCGACGAACTGGGTTGGTCGTCACCGACTTCCCACACTGCGGTTGCTGATCGCCGACGAGGCGAGGAACCCAACGCGCTACTCGCCGCGATGGGCTTTGACCCTTGCAGCATCGATGAACTCACGCGACGAAGCGGTCTGGCCGCCGACGCGCTGTCCGCCCTGCTCCTTCAACTCGAACTCGACGGCCGCGTCGCCAGTCTTCCTGGTGGCCTTTATCAGCAGTTGGCAGGAGACTGAAAGCCGTTGTCCCGGCGCGTCGATCCCTGCCGGCAACGGGTCTCGTGGCGCTGGCGCGGCCGTCAGAAGTCGAGCCAGCGGCTGTTTTTCAACGATCGTCAGCCTTGCCAAGCGTGCCGTAGTCCACTTATCATGCCCCGCGCCTTACCCCTAGGTGGGGTCCGTGAATTCCTGAATGTGCCTTCGGGCAATGGAAGATCCCCATGAGCAAGAAGCTGATCATCACCGAGAAACCGTCCGTTGCCGCCGACGTTGCACGAGCGCTTGGCGGCTTCGTCAAACACGACGACTATTACGAGAGCGATCACTACGTGCTTTCGTCGGCGATCGGCCATCTTCTCGAACTCGCCTGTCCAGAGGAGTATGAAGTCAAACGGGGCAAATGGTCCTTCGCCCACTTGCCGGTGATCCCGCCTCACTTTGCGCTGCAGCCGATTGCGAAGAGTGAGCCCCGCCTCAAGTTGCTCGTTCGCCTGATTCGACGGCGTGACGTTTCCGGCTTGGTTAACGCTTGTGACGCCGGTCGCGAGGGTGAACTGATCTTCACCTATATCACTCAGCACGCCGGGAGCGGCAAACCGGTCGAACGGCTGTGGTTGCAGTCGATGACACCACAAGCGATCCGCGACGGCTTTGGGCGTCTGCGTAGTGAGACCGAGATGCGTGGTCTGGGTGAGGCGGCGCTTTGTCGTTCGGAGTCCGACTGGCTGGTCGGAATCAACGGCACGCGTGCAATGACCGCGTTTAACTCGAAGACCGGTGGATTTCACCTGACGACCGTCGGTCGCGTGCAAACGCCGACGCTCGCGCTGATCGTCGAGCGTGAAGACCGCATTCGCAAGTTCAAGCCACGGGCGTATTGGGAAGTCGACGGGGTGTTTGCTTGTACGGCGGGCGACTATCGCGGGCGGTGGTTCGACCAAAAGTTCAAGAACAAGCACAACGATGAGCATGCTCGCGCCGATCGCATCTGGGACGAGGAACGAGCGCTTGCCTTGCAGCAGAAGTGCGAGGGCCAAGCAGGAAGCGTCACAGAGGATGCGAAGTCGTCCACCCAGGTCGCTCCGTTGCTGTATGACCTCACCAGCTTGCAGCGGGAGGCGAACAGTCGCTTTGGGTTTTCGGCCAAAATGACCCTCGCGGTCGCGCAAGCGCTTTACGAGAAACACAAAGTGTTGACCTACCCGCGTACGGATTCGCGGGCGCTCCCCGAAGATTACCGGCAGACGGTCATCGACACCCTGACCATGCTCACCGGCGAGGGATTGGCAAAAGGGCACGACGAGGCACTCATCGCCCGCTATTCGCCGTTTGCGGCGCAGATTCTAAGCAAGCGCTGGGTCGCTCCAAACAAGCGCATTTTCAACGACGCCAAGGTATCCGACCACTTCGCAATCATCCCGACGCTGCAAGCGCCCAAACATTTGTCCGAACCCGAACTCAAGCTCTATGACCTGGCGGTCAAGCGCTTTCTCGCCGTTTTTTTCCCCGCGGCCGAGTACCTGGTGACGACACGAATTACGCGTGTCGCCGGCGAGGCTTTCAAGAGCGAGGGCAAAATCCTCGTCGAACCGGGCTGGCTCGCAGTTTACGGGCGAGAAGCGATCGAGGGTGACGACGGTAATCTGGTCGCGGTGACCCCAGGCGAGTCGGTACACACCCGCGAAGTACTCGTCAGCGCCCACACGACGCGGCCGCCGGCGCGCTATTCGGAAGCCACCCTGCTCACGGCGATGGAGTCTGCCGGCAAGGCCATGGACGACGAGGAATTGCGGGCAGCGATGGCGGGCCGTGGCCTGGGCACGCCGGCGACGCGGGCCCAGATCATCGAGAATTTGCTGAGTGAGCAGTACCTCGACCGTGAAGGACGCGAACTGCTGCCGACGGCGAAGGCGTTTTCGCTGATGACGCTTCTGAACGGGCTCGGGATACCCGAACTTACCGCGCCGGAACTCACCGGCGAATGGGAGTGGAAGCTGGCGCGCATCGAGAAGGGCGAGCTCGCCCGGCAGCAGTTCATGAACGACATCGCCGTGATGACTCAGCGTATCGTCGAGCGGGCGAAGAGCTACGACAGCGATACCGTTCCCGGCGACTTCGGCGAGTTGAAGACGCCGTGTCCGCGATGCAGTGGGACGATTCGCGAGACCTACAAGAAGTTTCAGTGTCAGGCGTGCGACTTTTCCTTATGGAAGATCGTGGCCGGCCGCCAGTTTGAACCCGGCGAAATTGAACAACTGCTTGGCGAGCGCCGGGTCGGCCCGCTCAGCGGTTTTCGCACCCGGATGGGTCGACCTTTCAGTGCGGTCGTCCGCTTGAATGTCGACCACGTACCGGAGTTTGACTTTGGCCAGGGAAGTAGTGACGCCGACGGTACCGAACAGGCTGTCGACTTTTCGAGTGCCGAGGCGTTGGGTCACTGTCCGAAGTGTGGCGCCACCGTGTACGAGCATGGAATGGCGTACGTTTGCGAAAAGTCGCTGGCAGCGCCCAAAAGTTGTGATTTCCGCTCGGGGAAAGTCATCCTGCAGCAGGACATCGAGCGAGAGCAGATGAAGAAGTTGCTCCGCGACGGACGTACCGACTTGCTGACGCAATTTGTCTCCGCGCGCACCCGGCGAAAGTTCTCGGCGTATCTTGTCCGTGGTGCCGACGGAAAGGTCGGCTTCGAGTTCGAAAAGCGTGAAGCGAAGAAGGCTGGTGCAAGGGGGAAAGCGCCTGCAGCGACTAGTGAGACGCCTAAGCAGGCCAGCGCAGACGCCGGTAGCATCCGCCGAAAGCGCTCGTCTGGCAGTTGAGTCGCCGCGCCGGTCGGTGCGGTTTCACGTGAAACACGACCCAGGCGCCCGCCGCGCAGTCACCCTTCCGGGATCACACCGGGCGGCGGCGCATCGAGAATCGCTCTGCACAAGGCGTCGATCGCCTGCGGGCGCGGAAACGTTGCCCGCCAGGCAATGACGACTTGGCGTTTCGGCGCCGGCGGACGGAATGGCCGGCAATCGAGCAGCGCATCCTGTTGCGGCCACGAGGCGGCGGCGGACGCCGGCACAACCGAAATTCCAGCGCCACTGGCCACCATATGGCGAACCGTCTCCAGTGAGCTCCCCTCAAGCGCGCCCTCGGTGCCCTTGGGCCCGGCGAGCTTGGGACACGCCTGCACGACTTGGTCGCGAAAACAGTTGCCACTTCCCAGAAGCAGCAGATTTTCGGCCTCCACCTGATCGACGCCGATCGTCGCCAGCTGGGTAAGGCGATGACCTTTCGGAACGACGACACAGAAAGGCTCCTCGTAGACCGTGCGAGAAACGACACCCGCCTCGCCAAATGGAAGCGCAACGACAATTACGTCGAGTTCGCCGCGGCGAAGCGCCGCCGCCAAATTGACCGTAAAGTTTTCGTAAACGAACAGGGGCATTTCGGGCGCCCTGAAATGCAGCGCGGGAATTAGCCGAGGCAACAAGTACGGCGCAATGGTGTAGATGGCTCCCAGGCGCAGCGGTCCTTGCAAGGGGTCCTTACCCTGCGCCGCGATCTCTTTCAGTCGATCGGCTTCGTAGAGAACGCGCTCCGCCTGGGCGGCAATCTGCTCACCGATCATTGTCAACCGTACGTCGGCCGACGAGCGCTCGAACAGAATCACCCCGTATCGCTGTTCAACCTTCTTGATCGCCACCGAAAGTGTCGGTTGACTGACGTGGCACTTCTCGGCGGCGCGACCGAAATGCCTCTCGCGAGCCAAGGTGACGATATAGCGCAGCTCTGACAACGTCATCCGCAAACCCCTCCGTCACTTCCGCGCGTCAACTCCACCCCCTTAGCGATCATGCCCCGAACACTCTCTCGCTCTCTTGTCCCGTCGCCGGGCAGCTGGGACAATAGGCCGCCACACGATCACCGTCAAGGAGACAGGCGCATGCTGGTGACTTTCACTTCGAGTACTTCAGGCCAAATCGTGATGTTTGCGCCGGTCGCACGTCAGCTGCTCGATCTCATCGGTAAAAAATCAGCCGCACGCGGCGTCATCACGACCGAACAGCTGCCCGAAGCCCTTCGCCGCTTGCGTTCAGCGGCCAAAGGTGCACCGTCAGCGGAAACGACAAACGACGCGCGAGACCACAAAGAGGACGACAGAGAGCCGCCAGTCAGCCTTGGACAGCGCGCTTATCCCCTGATCGAGATCCTCGAATGGACCTTGAGGGAAGACGGATACGTACTCTGGGAGGCGAACAGCGACTTTTGACCCGGTCGACAAGACAAGGGTGACCGCGTAAGGCGGCTAGCCGCGTCGGTAGTCTCCCGGCTCGATCCCGTGCTTCTTCAGCAGCTTGCCAAGCGTACGCCGTTCCTTGCCGGCGAGGCGGGCGGCGTTGGAGACGTTGCCGGCGGTCTCGGTCATCAGCCGCTGCAGTTGGCTGCGCTCGAAGGCGCTAATCACTTGCTGTTTCGCCTCGTTGAAGTTGAGTGTCGTCGGGGATGCCTGACGGCGATCCGGGTGACGGCGGCGATCGTGATCGGGAGCCGATTCGCGGACCAGAATGTCGGGTCCGTCACTGAGCAGAAACTCGCGCTGTATTCGGTTGTATAGCTCGCGCACGTTGCCCGGCCAAGCGTAGTTCAGTAGCCAGTGCTCGGTTTCCGGGTGCAACTGTTGCACTGGCAGCCGGTATTGACGCGCACTTTCGCTGATGAAGTGGCGCGCGAGGAGCACGGCGTCGTAATCGCGGGCGCGCAGCGGCGGTACCTGCAGTTCCATCGCCGACAGACGGTAATAGAGGTCGGCGCGAAAGCGGTCGTCGTCGACGCACTGGCGCAGATCGCTGTTACAGGCAGCGACGATACGCACGTCGGCAGTTTCGCTGCGGCTGCTGCCGAGTCGCCGGTAGTGCCCATCCTGGAGAAAGCGGAGCAGGCTGACCTGTGCCTTCGCAGACAGGGTATCAACCTCGTCGAGAAACAGCGTGCCACCTTCCGCCTGCGCGATCAGCCCGACCTGGCTTTCGCGCGCATCCGTGTAGGCGCCCCTGGCGTGACCAAAAAGCTCGTTCTCGACCAGTTGATCGGGCAAAGCGCCACAGTTGACCGGAATGAACGGTCGTTCTCGACGGCGTCCCTGATAATGAATCGCCCTCGCCGCCATTTCCTTGCCGCTCCCCGTCTCGCCACTGATCAGCACCGTCGCGTCGTAGCGAGCGATTCGCGACAACAAACCGAGCATCGTCCGGAAAGCCGTTGATTCACCGATGAAGGCGTTGGCAGCAGGCAGCGTGCTCATCGTTCCTCACCTTCGGGCGCCACCGCCGGCGCCGCTTCGTTGGTCGCGGAAGCTGCCAACTTAGCAGCTGATCAGCCGCCGGTCCAATCAACTATCTGAATGGCGGCGCCTACTTGGCCAACGTGGGCGGGCGAAGCACCTTCGTCGTTGGTGGATAACCACTAAGCTCCATGAAGCCCACTCCAGCGTGAGACCCTCCGACGCTCACCGCGCCCTCCCAGTAGACGTTGAGCGTCGTCGTTCGCGCGTCAAACTCGCTCGCGCGCAGCACCGGGTCGACGTTCAGCGCCAGCTTCAACGACGGAAGCGAAATCGTCCAGCGGACCGGATAGACGACTCCCGACTCTCGACTCTGCCAGTAGTCGCGTGGAGTGGTCGTAAAATCCGAACTCCCGAGCGCCTGGACTTTGCCATCACTGAGGTAGCTGCCGGTACGCAGTAGCGGCGCGCCCTCACGGTCGAACAGTTCGAAGATCATCAGATCGGCGCCGGTGGCGAGCTGCAGCGCAAACCAGTTCCAGCGTAAGCGAGCGGCTTCAAAGTCGCCCCACTGGTGGTCGAACCAAACTTCTCCGCTGACCGCCTCCTGCTCACCGGAAAGCGTCAGCACGCCTTCCGCCTTCATCCGTGGTCGAGAAACGTAGTAGCTTTTGCCCGCGACGCCAAAGTCAAGCAGTCCGGCGATCGGCGTGCCCGGCGCCTGATGCAGGACCGGCGCCTGGTCGTCACGCATCTGCAATTCCAGTTTGAACTCCTTACCCGCCATCGTCGCCGAGTGCCGATCGCCGCCACCCTGCAGCCGCCACGAAGCGAAGCGCAAATCGAAGCCGTCCCTTTGGCCGAGAGACGGATTACCGGCGGTTCGTGCCTGCTCCGTGTGCAAGATTCCGCTCTGATGATCGAGCAATGAACCGTGAAAAACCGCATGCGCCAGGGTTTCCTGGCGCAGGAACGACGCCAGGTGAAACGAGTAGCGCTTGCCCGACGCCGAGCGCAGGTGTCCGCTGTAATACCACCACTCGGTGAGCCGCCCATGGCCCGCGTCGTCGGCGGGTAGGCTGACCGCCGGCCAGAGATCGGCAGCCGCGTTGGTTGTGTCCGAACGTTGGCCCCTATCGGAAGCCTGGGGCACGGCCGCGCGATCCGAACCGGTGACGAGCAAGCAGCCGACGGCGAACAACGCCAGCAGCCAGGCGCCGACGATCCAGCGGCGATAGCGCCTGAGCCAGGGCAGCACCCCGCGGCGCGACGTAAGCTGCCGTTGCGGCAAAGACGTTCGCGTTCTGGTGGAACTCATACCGGCCGACGTGCGCCGAGGCCGCAAGCCCGCGCCTCGCCTCGCGTCGCCCGTGGGTTCAGGTTGCCGACAGGGTGTCGAGCCATGCGAGGGTCGCGTCCTCGACCTGTTTGCGCCAGACCTCGCTGGAGAAGGTGTGATCGGCGTCGTCCAGGTCTACGCGTCGTACATTCGAGGCTTCAAGCAGGCCGGTCCATGCCGGGCTGGTACGGACGAATTCGAGAAACTCCTTGGCGGTGTAGTCTTCGCCGCTGAGGACGAGCAGCAGGCGGCCCGAGAAGTGGCGCCAGCCGGCGGCCATCCGCTCCTGGAAGCATTGGCGGCTGACCTTGGTTCCCCGGCCGCGGCGCGCCGTAATCGCCGCGCGCAGCAAGGAACGCAGCGATTGAGTGATGGCCAGCTGACCGCGGAAGAGTTTCAACCAGAACTCGCGCTTGAGCAGGCGCTGTCCATAGTAATGTTTGATCTGCGTCTGTGCCAGACTCGTTTCCGATCGCACCCACGGGTTGAGCACGACCAAGCCGGCGACGCGCTCGTCGCCGCTTGCTTCGACATAGAGTAGTGCAGCCGAGGCGGCGTCACACAAACCCCAGAGGATGACCCGCCGCACCGGCGGGCAGCAGCGCTGAAAAGCATCGATGGCCGCACCGATGTCTTCGCCCACCTGATCGAAGGGACGGATGGCGCCGCCGCCGTCACCCATGCCCCGATAGTCAAAGCGCATCGCCGGATAACCCGCAGCTGCCAGGCGACGCGCGAGATGCAAGAACTGGCGATGGCTGCCTACACGGTACTGGGGACCGCCGACGACGATCAGTACGCCGTACGACGCCGCGTCGAGCGTGTCGGCCGACGATTCCGGCAGCGCCGCCGCGGTATCTGCGCCCCGGGCGTGCTCGGCATGCAGTTGTGCGGGCCAGCTGACGATCGCCGGCAGCACTTCGTGCGCGCAATCGAAAAGGATTGCCGTTTCGACAACGCTCACGTCGTCTCCGCCGCCATCGCCAGCAAAGTGCTCGCGATCAGCTCCGGACAGTCGCTGATTTCGGTTGTCTGCCAAAACGCCGGACCGTTCACCGACCTGCCACGCACCTCCTGTCCCGCCGCTTGCCACTGCGTCAGGCGAGCTGCTGCGGCCGGTGACAGCTCGCCGTCGTTGCGGTTCGAGACTTCAATCCACTCGACGCGCCCGGAGCGATGGGGAAGCAGGAGCTCCGCCTTTTCGAGGCCGGTTGCCAGCGCCGGGGGAAGCCAATAACCGGCGATTTCGACCGCATTGCCCTGGCGCAACTGCTCGCGCAGGCGTTCCATGGCCCCTTTGCCGTTCCCGGAGCGCATCTCGGCGGCGACCTTCAGGCGCAGGAACTGCTGTAGGAACTGCTTGCCCGAGATCACCGGCTGCCAAAACAACAAATGCACCGGGTGCGTCAGCCGGTTGGCGACTTCGTTGACCAGAAGACAACCGGTACGCTGTCCCCATAACCACAAGGGCAGCGGATGCCTGGCCAGCAGCCAGCGGCATGCGTAGTCGACGTCGGCGAGCCACGCCTCCCAGGAGGCATCGACGAGGTCGTGCGAACTGTCACCACAACCAAGAAGGTCGATCTGCAGCACGACGTAGCCGGCGGCAGCCAACTCCTTCGCTTGTAGCGCAACCATCCGCCGCGACTTGTTCATCTCCTCGGCGAAAGGGTGCACGTAAACCACAGCGCCACGCGCCGGCGTCGCGGGCTGATACAGCAGCGCGAAGCGCTCGCCCGGCGCGAGCGGCAGGAAAAACGCTTCGAGCGGCCTCATCGGCGGTTCAGCTGGCCAGCTTGCCGTCTACAAAGTCGAGCAGTGCGCCGAGCGTTGCGAAAACCGAACCGTCGATTTCGTCATCCTCGACCGTGAATCCGAAGCGCTCCTCGAGCGTGGTGATCAGCGCGACGACGGCCATCGAATCGAGTTCGGGTATTGCTCCGAGCAAGGGCGTGTCAGGGGTGAAGTCACGGGCGCGCCCCTTGAGGCTCAGGACCTCGTCGAGAACCGCGACCACTTCGTCTTTGCTATTCATGCAGCCTCCTGGTGTCAACAGGTTGCGCGTCTACCGGGCGGACAGGCGCGATGAAACGAGGCGCGATTATACCGAGTCGCCTTCCGGGCGCTCAGTGAGATCGGTCACGACGGCAAACGGCTTTCGGCAACAGCCTTGCCCGCGACGAACGAGGATGCGAAACTGTGCCGGCCAAGCCAAGCCAAGCCAAGTCTTGCGCCAAGGAGGAGTTCGTCATGTCGGAGACCCCATTGCCCGTCACGTTCGGCGCACCCGCTTTCGAAGACCGGATCGTCGCTCCTGAACGGCTATCCGAACTACTGGTAGACCTGCCGCGTCCGCTGGTGTTCACCAACGGCTGCTTCGACCTCCTTCATCGCGGCCACGTGACGCTGCTCGCGCAGGCACGTACGCTTGGTGCGACCTTGCTCGTGGCGTTGAATTCCGACGCGTCGGTCAGACGCCTTGGCAAGGGCCATGATCGCCCGCTCAATCCGTTGTCCGACCGGCTGGCGGTGGTCGCCGCCCTACGTTCGGTGTCTCTGGTGACCTGGTTTGACGAGGACACGCCCCTGCAGCGTATCCTTGACTGTCGGCCGGAAGTTCTCGTCAAGGGCGGCGACTGGCCAGTTGCGGCGATTGTCGGCAACCACGAGGTGCGGAGCTGGGGGGGCCGTGTGCTCTCGATCCCCTTCATGCATCAGACCTCGACGACGATCGTGCTGGAAAAGATCCGGCGCCTGTAGGCCGTTGCCGAGCGCTGCTCCGGGAACGGCGGGATGACGATTACGTCCCCAGCGCGCTCTTCAGGGTCGCGATGTCTTCTGCCGACTCGGCGAGCAACTTGGCGAGCGTCTCACTATCGCAAACGTTGGCGAGCGGGTCGGCGCTGACCGGGTGGGCAAACTGCGGATCACGCCAGCTGTGTTTGACGTTGGCCAGTTTATTGGCGACGTAAAGGACGTCGGCCAGCGTCGTCACCTCGCTCACGTTACGTTCCTGTTCGTGCTCCTGGACCACGACCAGAAGCTCCTCCGGTAGTCCCATGGCGGCCAGAAGGGCGTGTCCAACGTTGTCGTGCCACTGCACCAACAGTTGGTGCAGCTCCGTCTGACTGGCGATCAGGTCGGGGAAGTTGGCTGCCCGCGAAAGCAGGTAGAAGACGCCGATATCGTGGATCAGGCCGGCAAACATCGCTTCGTCGGGATTGATGCGCGTCAGCCGCCGCGCCAGGACGCGGCACAAGGCGGCGACTTCCATCGTGTGTTCCCACAGTCGCCGCGAAAGGGCCTGAAACGGCGCCATCTTCTTCGAATTCAGCAGTTGCTCCATCGCCACCGCAAACGCGATGCTGCGTACGGCTTCCATTCCCACGCGCGTGATCGCACTCTTGACGTCGACGATCGTCCGCCCGGAACGGTTGAGCGCCGCCGAATTGGCCAGACGAATGATCTTCGTGCTCATCAGCGGTTCTGCACTGACCAACTTCCCGAGCTGGTCGATGGTCAGGGAGGGATTCTTCAGCGCCGTCCGCACCTGGAAAGTGATATCCAGAAAGGTCGGAAAACTGACGACCTCGCCCGACAGGTCGCGAGCAATGTCTTCCAACAACTGAAAACTAAATTCAGTCACCATGGCATTCGCTTTCCGCGCTCTGCTGCCCCGGCGCCGGCTCGACTAGCCAGGCGGCCTGCCGTTCAGAAGATCTTTCAATTGCGCAAAGGGATTGCTCGTTGCACGTACCGGCGGGTTCGCCCCCAGAGATCCGAGACCGGCCTGCCGCGCCGCCTCCGCATCGAGTTGGCGGGCGTGCTCGTTGTCGTGGCAATAAAGGCATAGCAGCTCCCAGTTGCTTCCGTCCGCCGGGTTGTTGTCGTGGTCGTGGTCGCGATGGTGAACCGTCAGTTGGCGCAGGTTCGCTTGCGTAAACTCGCGGCCACATCGGCCACAGATCCACGGGTAGATCTTCAGCGCTTGTGCTCGGTACCCGGCTTCGCGCGTCTGCCGCTGGCGCACCGCCTCGGCGACAACACGATCGGTTCTTGCGGTTTTCGCTGGGTCCAGCGTCATGGCGGACTGCCTCCGGAATCAGGTCACGACGCGCTCGCCAGAGCATCGCCGCCGATACTACACGAGCACTGCGACCAGCGGAACGCGCATTTCCTGCGTGCTGATGCCGCCGTGAACGCCGATCATCGTATAACGCTTCTCATTCGGCAGCCAGTCCTTGATCGTCCAGTTGTCTTTCATCACCAGCGTGAAGTCGCCGACTCGCGACTGCAGCCGGGGGTGATACGGTGGCGGGCCGAACCAGCCGGCGGCAATCAGTCGGCTGCTGGGGTACACGTGGACGGCGCGGGCCAGCCGTCGGCGGACGTAGTCCTCGAATACCGGGCGATCTTCGGCGGCGACGTAACAATACGCAGCTCGCCGTTCGCCGCACAGCGGGCTCTGGAGCAGCGCCGCGAGCTGCGGGTGGTTATCGAGCTCGATCAGGTGTCGGTGCGGCGAATCGATGAAGCCGTGATCAGCGGTCAC
The DNA here is from genome assembly GCA_964420975.1 of uncultured Candidatus Accumulibacter sp. Lineage (GTDB taxonomy): Bacteria > Pseudomonadota > Gammaproteobacteria > Burkholderiales > Rhodocyclaceae > Accumulibacter. The sequence continues at coordinate 157,696 of CAYQVH010000001.1, read as the reverse complement.
CAGCAACCAGGTGTTGCTGCCGTGCAAGCGCCGAACGAGGTCACCAAAGAGGCGGTCGAAGTCGGCCAGCGCCTGTCTGGCCTGTGGACTGTTGCTGCCGTACTCGTGCGAGAGCGTATCGACGTCGGGAAAATACGCGTAGACGAAACGTTGCCGCGAAGTCTCCTCGACCAGATTGCAGACGTGGGAAAACAGTTCGGGCGGCAAGGAGTAAGCAGCCATTTCGGCGCCCTGCGTGTGCCATCGGTTGAACGGGCTGTAAGCGATGCTTTTCGGCGCAACGACCCAACAGTCGCGGGTGAGCGACCGGCAAAGCGATTGCTGTTCGAAAAGACGCGCCGGCAATTCCTCGGGAATAACTTTCATCGGTTCGGCGCGCGGCAACAGGGGCAGAATCGACAGCGTCTGGTCGATTTCATCCATCCGCATGTGCCAGCCGGTGAGCCCATGCTGTGCTGGCGCCAGACCGGTGAGAAAGGTGGTGATCGCACTCGCCGTGGTCGACGGGAAGACCGAGGTGATTGCCCCGATCAGGTGGCGCTGCAGATGCGGACACCTCGGGTGCCTGAGTAAGGTGCGCAGGCCGAGACCGTCGACGACGAGAAGAACGACGTGGCGTGCTCTCGCCAGTTGTCCCGCCGAGAGTGCAGACAGCTCGGCGTATAACCGGTGCGGGCTGCCGCAGGCAGTGGCGACGCTCTGCATCAGATTGACGATGCTGCCGCCAGCGTAGTCGGGAAGGAGCGTTGCACTCACGATGCAGCGATTCTACGCCAAGCGCTGCCGGTCAACGGGAACGGGCTTCTGCGGCAGATCGTTTGTCGTCGGGGTGGCCGAACACATAGCGACCGGGGGCTGCCTCGATGACCGCCAGCCCGCCGTCGCCCGGTGTGCGTGCAGGCAGCTGCTGGTTGGCGCCACTTTGCGCCAACAGCCATTGCCGCCAGTCGGTCCACCAGGAGCCGGCGTGCTCGCTGGCGCGGTCGAGGAAATCCTCTGCGCTAGCGTGAGTGCGCTCGCCGGACCAATAGCGAAAGCGCTTCTCGATCGGAGGATTGATCAGGCCGCTGACGTGTCCCGAGCCACTGAGCACAAACCTGACCGGTCCACGCGGCAACCCCGAGCTGCGGTAAACGCTCCGCCAGGGTGAGATGCGATCTTCACTGAAAGCGAGGAAGTAGGTCGGTACCTTGACCATGCCAAGGTCGATCGCGACCCCGGCCAGTGACAGTGCCCCGGCGCGCGCCAGCCGATTGTTTTCGACCAGTTCTTCGAGCACATAGCGGTGCAAGGCCGGCGCAACGTCAACCGAGTCTCTGCACCAAGCCAGCAGATCGCCCGGAAAGGGCCCTCTGCCCAGCAAATAGCTGTTGACGACAAAGGACCAGAGAAGCTCATTTGCATGGTGAATCCGAAACGCATGCGTCGTCAGCGGGCTTTCGACGTCGGCGCGCATCTGCTTTTCGACTTCTTCGACTGGCGGGTTGGCGCCGTCGGCGCCCTCTTCAACCGGAGAAAAGTCGATCAGACTGGCGAGGAAAGTCGCCGACGCTGCCCGCCGATCGCGCTTGGCGGCCATCCATGCCAGCGTCGCCATGAGCAGCGTGCCGCCGAGGCAGTAGCCGGCGAGGTGGATTTGCGAGGCGCCGGTGGCTTGCTGGACCGCGTTGATCGCGGCCAGCGCGCCGTCGCCGAGGTAGGCGTCGAAACTTGGGTCAGCCAGCGTGTTGCCGGGGTCTGCCCAGCTGATGACAAAAGTCGTCAGTCCTTGGTCGGTCGTCCACTTAACGAAGGAGTTGCTTTCGCGCAGATCGAAAACGTAGTAGCGGTTAACCCACGGGGGAATGATCAGCAGCGGCTGTGTATATTGGCGGGGAGTCGTCGGCTCGTACTGGATCAACTGCAGCAAGTCGTTCTCAAAGACCACCTTGCCGGGCGTCGCCGCCAGATTGCCTCCGACACGCCACGAATCGGCAGCGAAACCGGCCACCGATCCGTCGCCGCGTTCGATGTCGGCAAGCAGCGTCTTCAGCCCCTCGAGGAGATTGCGGCCCTGGCTGTCGGCGGTCGCCCGCAATACTTCGGGATTGGTCAGGATGAAGTTCGTTGGCGACAAGGCGGCGACGTAGTGTTCGGTCAAAGCCCGCACCTCGTCGCGCGCCGGCGGATGGACTTCCACGCCGCGTGAAACGAGCGCCTGCAGATGACGGCTTGAGATCAAATACGACTGCTTGATGAAGTCGAACAGAAAAGCTTCTTCCCACGCCGCATCGCGAAAGCGCCAGTCGGCAGCGTCGGGTCGGACAACCGAGCGCGTCGGCAAGCCCATCGCCTTGAGCGTCGTCTGTTGCCAAAGGAGAACGTGGTCGCGCATCAGGTCCAGTTGCGCTTGCGCCATGCGATAGGGGCTGGCGAGAAGCTGTGCCGAGACGTCCATGAACGTCTTGGCCCCCTTGAGTTGATCGCGATACCGCTCTACTCCCTTGTTGGGCTGGCGTTTGATGTACTGAGCGAGGACGCGCGAAGCGCGTTGCGCGACTTCGGCGTAGCTCGCCGCCAGGTCGGTCGGCGCGTCGACGAAGCGGCCATCCGGGCTGCGGCGGTACGAGGTCATGATCGTTTACCTCCTCTTGTGGCGGACTCTTTGCCGACGAAGCGCACGCTGCCGTCGGCAGCGACCAGGCGAGCAAGCTGGCCAGTGCGTTCGAGTCGGTTGAGATGCGCGATCGCCTCTCCCATGGCAAACATCGTCTGATGCGTATCGAGTTCGCGCGGGAACAGGGTCAGCAGCAGCTCGGCGGCGCTGCGCGGTTCCTGACAGTGCTCTTCGAGAACCTGCAGGCGTTCCTCGTGGTGCGCGTGCAGGGCGCTGACCCGGCTCGCGATGCCGCGGAACGGCAAACCATGCGAGGGGAGAACGAGCGTTTCCGGCGGCAGCTCGCAGTAGGCGTCGATCGACTGCAGATAATCGGCCAGAGAATCGGCCCACGGGGTGACGGCGAAGACACTGACGTTGGTCGAGATCTTGGGCAACAGCATGTCGCCGGCGATGAGGAGGCCGAGGTCCGGGCTGTACAGGGCGGCGTGCTCGGGTGAATGGCCAAAGCCGACGCGGACTTGCCAGCGCTGGCCGCCGATGGTCAGCACCTCGTCGGCGAACAGGCGCCGGTAGTGTGTCGGCAGGCTCGGGACGCCGCGGTTGTAGCCGCCGCTGCGGCGTTCGAGTGCGGCGCAACGTTCCTCGTCGAGTCCATGCGCGCGAAATTGGCGCAGCATCGGCTGATTGCCGTGACCGCCGATCTCGTGCCAGACGGCGTGCGCAGTCAGGTATTCGCCGAGCGTCATCAGCAGCGGCGCGCCGGTCAGCTCCTGCAGCCAGGCGGCGAGACCGAGGTGGTCGGGATGAAAATGGGTGACGACGAGGCGCGAAATCCGTCCGCCGTGAGCACCGTTCGCCAGTCGAGCCAGAATCTGCCGCCAATAGTCCTTGACCGCGTCGAGCGCGAAGCCGGTATCGACGATCACCCATCCCTGGTCGTCCTCAAGCAGCCAAAGATTGATGTGATCGAGGGCGAACGGCAAAGGCATCCGCAGCCAGTGGACGCCAGAAGCGATCTGAAAAGTCTGTCCACCGGCGGGGGGGACGGCAAACGGCGTGTCGAGCGGCATCGGGGGCGTGCCAAGAATTGTAAAAAGCGAAAGAAGCGATAAACTGGCCGGCGCGGTGTGATCCCTTGCCCCAAGACCCGGGGGCACACCATTGTACCGACATGTAAGGCGTGATCCACTTTTCGACCCACCGGTGATGAAACTCCCCAAGACGACTTTCAGCATTTCCGATCTGGCGAAGGAGTTCGACATTACGCCGCGGACGATCCGCTTCTACGAAGATCGCGGCCTGTTGTCGCCGGCACGAGAGGGGCGGACGCGGGTCTTCACCCGGCGCGACCGAACGCGGCTCAAGCTCGCTTTGCGCGGCCGGCGGCTGGGTTTCAGCCTGGCCGAGATCGCCTATCTGATCGGGATCTACGACACCGCGCGCGACGAGGGCACGCAGTTGACGAGCTTTCTCAACGGCCTGCAGCAGCGCAAGGCGGCGCTGCTGCAGCAGCGTGAAGATATTGAAGCCGTGCTGCAGGAGGTCTACGCGTTCGAAGAGCAGTGCCGGCAATTGCTGCAGACGAGCACCACCGAGCGGGACGAAGGCGTTGCGACGGCGATCGCCGTCAAGACAGAAAGTAGTTGACGTTTACGTCAACGTCAATTAAAAATGGGCGTCATGTACAAGATCCAGGATCCACAGTTCGCCGAACGCGTTCGCGCCAGTTTTGCCCGCCAGCAGGCGATGGCGCTGATCGGTGCCCGCCTGGCCGCGGTCGAGCCCGGCTATGCCGAGATCCATCTGCCGTATCGGCCCGATCTGACGCAGCAACATGGCTACGTCCACGGCGGCATCGTCGGCATGATCGCCGATACCGCCGCCGGCTACGCGGCGAATACGCTGACGGCCGCCGAGACCGGAGTCCTGACGGTCGAGTACAAGCTCAATCTGCTGGCGCCCGCTGACGGGCAACTGCTGATCGCCGAGGGGACGGTGGTGCGTTATGGGCGAACGCTGATCGTCACCCGGGCCGACGTGTTTGCCGTCAACCACGGCCGGAAAACGGCGTGTGCGCTGCTGCAGCAGACGATCATCGCCGTTCATGGCAAGAAGGAAGTCGCCACCCCGCACAGCCACCAAGGATGACCGACATGGACTATCGAACCCTCAATTTTGCTCACGGCGAAACCATCGACCTGTTGCGGGCCAGCGTGCGCGCCTTTGCCGCGGCCGAGATTGCGCCACGCGCGGAAGCGATCGACCGCGACAACGTCTTTCCCGCCGACCTTTGGCCAAAGCTCGGTGCGATGGGGCTGCTGGGCGTCACTGCCGATGAGGAATACGGCGGCAGCGGCCTCGGCTATCTGGCGCACGTCATCGCCATGGAAGAGGTTTCGCGGGCGTCGGCGAGTGTCGGCTTGTCGTACGGCGCGCACTCCAATCTCTGCGTCAACCAGATTCGCCGCAACGGAAGCGCGGCGCAAAAGGCGCGTTACCTGCCGCCGCTGATTTCGGGCGAACACGTCGGTGCGCTGGCGATGTCGGAAGCCAACGCCGGCTCCGACGTCGTCAGCATGAAGCTGAACGCCGAACGCAAGGGGAGTCGTTTCGTTCTCAACGGCGGCAAGATGTGGATCACCAACGGCGGCGACGCGCAGACGCTGGTCGTCTACGCCAAGACCGACCGCAACGCCGGCGCGCGCGGGATCACCGCCTTCCTCGTCGAGCAGGGTATGCCCGGCTTCTCGTGTGGTTCGAAGCTCGACAAGCTGGGGATGCGCGGCTCGAACACCTATCCGCTGTTCTTCGACGATTGCGAGGTGCCGGAGGAGAATGTCCTGGGCCAGGTCAACGGCGGCGTCCACGTCCTGATGAGCGGTCTCGACTATGAGCGCGCCGTGCTCGCCGGCGGGCCGCTGGGAATCATGGCGGCGGCGATGGACCTGGTGTTGCCGTACATCCATGATCGCCAGCAGTTCGGTCAGTCGATCGGCGAGTTTCAGCTGATTCAGGGCAAGATAGCCGATATGTACACCACGTTGAACGTCTGCCGCGCGTACGTCTACGCGGTCGCCGCCGCCTGCGATCGCGGCGAGACGACGCGCAAGGAGGCTGCCGGCGCCATCCTCTACGCCGGTGAAAAGGCGACCTGGATGGCGGGCGAGGCGATCCAGCTGCTCGGCGGCAACGGCTACATCAACGACTATCCGGCGGGTCGACTGTGGCGCGACGCCAAGCTCTACGAGATCGGCGCCGGGACGTCGGAGATCCGACGCATGCTCATCGGTCGCGAACTGTTCGCAGAAACGCTCTAACCGACCTCGATCCACGGATCTTTCCCACGTACGCTAATGACGACGATCACCCTACGAGCCCTGACCGCCGACGACCGGAGCGCCCTCGATCAGGTGCGCCAGTTCTTCCGCAATTACGCCGCCTGGTTGGGCGTCGACCTCTGCTTCCAGGGCTTCGACGAAGAAATGGCGGCGCTGCCGGGCTGCTATTCGGCACCGGCAGGGCGGCTGTTCTACGCCGAGCACCTCGGGCGACCGGCTGGCTGTGTCGGCATCCGCCCCTTGTCGGCCGGCCTCTGCGAGATGAAACGGCTCTACGTCGAGCCCGAGCAGCGCGGCTTCGGGATCGGCCGCGATCTGGTACTGGCGGCGATTCGGACGGCGAAGGAACTCGGCTACCGCAAGCTGCTGCTCGACACGCTGCCGGCAATGCGCTTCGCCGTCCGGCTTTATCGCGAAATGGGGTTCAAGGAAACGCCGGCCTACTACCAGACACCGCTCGAAGGGACGATGTTTCTCGCCCTCGACCTCGAGAACTGGTCCGAAGCCGAAGTCGCCAACGAAAACCTTTTTCACCTCTTCGATTTCAACCGCGCCTGGTCGCACCGGATGCAGGAGATCAACCCGGAGTACTTCGTCAAACTGTCGCGCCTGCAGACGCCGCAATATCTGTGGATCGGATGTTCCGACTCGCGAGTGCCGGCGAACGAAATCGTCGGCCTGTTGCCCGGTGAGTTGTTTGTCCATCGCAACGTCGCCAACATGGTCGTCCACACCGACCTCAACTGCCTGTCGGTGATCCAGTTCGCGATCGACGTCCTCAAGGTCAGACACGTCATCGTCGTCGGCCACTACGGTTGTGGCGGCGTTAAAGCGGCGCTCGATCGCGATCGCGCCGGCCTGGTCGACATCTGGCTGCGTCACGTGCGCGACGTGCACGAAAAGCATTTGGCGCTGGTCAACACCTTGCCTGCCGAGAAGCGCCACGATCGTTTGTGCGAGCTGAACGTCCTCGAACAGGTGGCAAACGTCTGCCAGACCTTCGTCGTCCAGGACGCCTGGCAGCGCGGGCAGTCGCTGACCGTACACGGCTGGATTTACGGTCTGAAGGACGGGCTCCTGCGCGACCTCGGGTTCACCGTTTACCGCGGCGAGGACCTCCAGCCGCGCTATCTGGCGGCGCTCGAAGCGCTGTGCGGCTGAAGATGCGTCAGGCATCGTCGGCCACCTACGGCAAGCTGGTCGCCACGGCGCTGGTCTGGGGGGCGACCTGGATCGCCGGCCGGATCGCTGTCGGCGAGGCGTCGCCATTGGCGGTCGCCAGCTGGCGCTTCCTGCTCGCGGCGCTGGTGTTGGGCACGCTGGTCGTCAGTCGCGAGGGCTGGCCGCGCTGGACGCGTGGCGAGTGCTTGATCGTCGCCGCGCTCGGCGCCAGCGGCATCTTCCTCTACAACGTCTGTTTCCTCTATGGCCTGCAGGTGATTGAAGCCGGGCGCGGGGCGCTGGTCGTCGCGCTGACGCCGGCGATCATCGCCGTCGGCGACTGGCTTTTCTGTCGCGCCTCGATGTCCGCCGCCAAGGCTAGCGGCATCGCGCTCGCCGCGTGCGGCTGCGTCCTCGTCATCAGCAACGGCGACCCACGGCGACTGTTGACCGGGGACGTTGGCCTCGGGGAGTGGCTGATCGTCGCCTGTAGCCTGTTATGGGCGGTCTATACTTTTATCGGCCGACGCGGTACGCGCTCGCTGTCGCCGTTGGCGATGACCTTTGGCGCCAGCCTGAGCGGTTGGCTGATGCTTACCGTCGCGGCGCTGTTTCAGGGCTCCTTGTTCGCGCTGCAGGCGACGACGTGGCACGGCTGGCTGGCGATCGTCTTTCTCGGCGTCTTCGGCGCCGCCCTGGCGTTCACCTGGTACGCCGAGGCGGTGCAACGGATCGGCCCGACCCGGTCGGCGGTGTTCATCAATCTGGTGCCGGTCAGCGCGGTCGTGCTTGGCGCGCTGCTGTTGGGCGAGCGTTTGGGTTTGCCGGTCCTCGCGGGCGGGGCGTTGGTCATCGCCGGCGTCCTGATCACCAACCAGGCCGGCCCGCGCCTCGCCGCCGTCGGTAGCGCGGTACAGCCGTGACCGCCGGCAGCTCGTCGCACCCCGACGGTCGCTTCGACGACATGCGTCGTAGCCGTTTGCATCCCTACTGCAAGGAGAATCCCTGATGATCTTGACCCAGGAACAGGAAATGATTCGCGAGTCGCTGCGCGACTTTGCCCGCGAGCGCCTGGCGCCGTTCGCCGCCGAATGGGATCGACACCATCTCTTTCCGGCCGAGGCCTTGCGCGAACTGGGCGAACTGGGCGCGCTGGGAATGGTGGTTCCCGAACAGTGGGGCGGTGCCGGAATGGACTACATGTCGCTGGTGCTCGTGCTCGAGGAAATCGCCGCCGGCGACGGTGCGACGTCCACCATCGTCAGCGTGCAGAATTCGCTGGCTTGCGGCATCACGATGAAGTACGGCAACGACGAACAAAAGGAAAACTGGCTCAAGCCGATGGCGCGCGGCGAAATGCTCGGCTGCTTCTGCCTCACCGAGCCGCATACCGGTTCCGATGCTGCGGCGATCACCACTCGCGCCGAGCGCGACGGCGATGACTTCCTCCTCAACGGGGTCAAGCAATTCATCACCACCGGCAAGTATGCCCAGGTGGCGATCGTTTTCGCGGTGACCGACAAATCGGCGGGCAAGAAAGGGATTTCGTGCTTCTTGGTGCCGACCCGCACGCCCGGCTATATCGTCGCCCGGATCGAGGAGAAGATGGGCCAGCGCGCCTCCGATACGGCGCAGATCCTCTTCGAGGACTGTCGCATTCCGGCCTCGTGTCTGCTCGGCAAGGAAGGCGACGGTTACCGGATCGCACTCTCCAACCTCGAAGCCGGCCGGATCGGCATCGCCGCGCAATCGGTCGGCATGGCGCGCGCGGCGTTCGAGGCGGCGGTACAGTACGCCAAGGAGCGCGAGACGTTCGGCAAACCGATCATCGAACATCAGGCGGTCAGTTTCCGCCTTGCCGACATGGCGACGCAGATCGACGCGGCTCGTCTGATGGTCTGGCGTGCCGCGACCTACAAGGACGCCGGCAAGCCTTGCCTGGTCGAGGCGTCGATGGCCAAGATGTACGCCTCCGAAATGGCCGAGAAGGTCTGTTCAGACGCCATCCAGATCCTCGGTGGCTACGGTTACGTCAGCGACTTTCCGGTCGAGCGCATCTACCGCGACGTCCGCGTCTGCCAGATCTACGAGGGTGCGAACGACATCCAGCGGCTGGTGATCGGGCGTGCGGTCGCGGGCGAGTGAAGGGAAAGGACGGCCATGACCGACCCGATCGACTTCTACTTTGACTTCTCATCTCCCTATGGCTATCTCGCTTCGGAACGGATCGACGAGCTTGCCGCGCGGTTCGGGCGCCAGGTTGACTGGCGCCCAATCCTGCTCGGCGTCGTCTTCAAGACGACCGGTGCGGCGCCCCTGACGACGGTGCCGTTGAAAGGCGAGTACTCGCGGCACGATTTCGCGCGCTCGGCGCGCTTTCTCGGCATCGCTTACCAAGAGCCGGAGAACTTCCCGCTGCATACGGTGCACGCCGCCCGCGCCTACTACTGGCTGGACGACGACGACCGTTCGCTGGCGCACGGTTTTGCGCACGCGGTCTATCGCGCCTATTTCGCCCAAGGCCGGGACATCTCCGAGCTATCGACCGTTCTTGACCTGGCGGCCGCGCTCGGTGCCGACCGCGATCGACTGGCGACGGCGCTGGCCGACACGGCGCTCAAGGAACGTCTGCGCAGGGAGTGCGACGCGGCATTGGCGAAAGGCGTTTTCGGTTCGCCCTACCTGGTCGTCGATGGCGAGCCGTTCTTCGGAGTTGATCGCCTGCCGCAAATCGAGCGCTGGCTGGCCAGCGGAGGCTTCTGATGTCGGTCCTGCAAACCCAGCTCGATCCGCGTAGCGCCGAGTTCAAGGCCAACGCCGCGGCGATGGCCGAAGTCGTCGGCGACTTGCGGGCAACGGTTGCCCGGATTGCCGCTGGCGGTCCCGAGGCGGCGCGCCAGAAGCACCTCGCGCGGGGCAAGCTGCTGCCGCGCGAACGCGTCAATGCGCTGATCGATCCGGGGTCGGCGTTTCTCGAACTGTCGCAGCTGGCAGCGTACGGCATGTATGGCGAACGACATCCGTTTGAAGTGCCAGCGGCGTCGCTGATTACCGGTATCGGCCGCATCAACGGCGTCGAATGCATGATTGTTGCCAACGACGCGACCGTGAAGGGCGGGACCTATTACCCGCTGACCGTGAAGAAGCATCTGCGCGCGCAGGAAATCGCCGGCGAGAACCGACTGCCGTGCCTGTACCTGGTCGACTCCGGCGGTGCCTTCCTGCCGATGCAGGATGACGTTTTTCCCGACAAGGAGCATTTCGGCCGCATTTTCTACAACCAGGCGACGCTGTCGGCGGCTGGAATTCCGCAGATCGCGGTCGTCATGGGCTCGTGTACCGCGGGCGGCGCGTACGTCCCGGCGATGTCCGACGAGTCGATCATCGTCAAGGAGCAGGGAACGATCTTTCTCGGCGGCCCGCCGCTGGTCAAGGCGGCGACCGGTGAAGTGGTCAGTGCCGAGGATCTCGGCGGGGCCGACGTCCACACGCGTGTTTCCGGCGTCGCCGACCATTTTGCCGAGAACGATGCCCACGCGCTCGCCATCGCCCGTCGCCTCGTCGCTCACCTGAACTGGCGCAAACAGCCACCGCTCTCACTGAGCGAGCCTCGGTCGCCGCTTTATCCGACCGAAGATCTGTATGGCGTGATTCCAACCGACAGCAAAAAGCCCTTCGACGTCCGCGAAATCATCGCCCGCCTGGTCGACGGGTCCGACTTCGACGAGTTCAAAGCGCGTTACGGGACGACCCTCGTCTGCGGCTTTGCCCGCCTCTGGGGCTATCCGCTCGGCATCATCGCCAACAACGGCATCCTCTTTTCGGAATCGTCACTGAAGGCGGCGCATTTCGTCGAACTCTGTGCGCAGCGCCGCATTCCCCTGCTCTTCCTGCAGAACATCACCGGCTTCATGGTCGGTCGGAAGTACGAAAACGGCGGCATCGCACGCGACGGCGCCAAGATGGTGACGGCCGTCGCGTGTGCGCGGGTCCCGAAGTTCACCGTCGTTATCGGCGGTTCGTTCGGCGCCGGCAATTACGGCATGTGTGGCCGCGCCTACTCGCCGCGTTTTCTCTGGATGTGGCCGAACGCCCGGATCTCGGTGATGGGCGGTGAGCAGGCGGCGAACGTGCTTGCCACCGTCCGCCGCGACGGCCTCGAAGCTGCCGGCCAAACCTGGAGCGCCAGCGATGAGGAGGCGTTCAAGGCGCCGATCCGGGATCAGTACGAGCGCCAGGGACACCCCTACTACGCCAGCGCCCGCCTCTGGGATGACGGCGTCATCGACCCCGCCGACACCCGGCGAGTCGTTGGGCTCGGACTCTCGGCAGCGCTCAACACCGACGCCGAACCCACCCGGTTCGGAATCTTTCGTATGTGAGGGGCGAGCGTGAGCGAGTACCAATCGATCATTACCGAAGTCGACGGCGCGGTCGGCATCGTGACCTTGAATCGGGGCCAGCGTCACAACGCCTTCGACGAGCAGTTGATCGCTGAACTCACCGACGGTTTGCGCGAGATGCAAGCCGACCCGGGGGTACGCGTGGTCGTCCTTTCGTCGACCGGCAAGAGCTTCTGCGCCGGTGCCGACCTGAAATGGATGGAGCGCGCCGCGGGCTACGGTGCCGAGGAAAATCTGCGCGACGCGAGCCGGCTGGCCGAACTACTGACGACCCTCAACGAGCTGCCGAAGCCGACCATCGCGCGCGTGCAGGGACCGGCCTACGGCGGTGGCGTCGGCCTGATCGCCGCCTGCGACGTCGCGGTCGGCACCTATGACGCGGTCTTTGCCTTGAGCGAGGTCAAGCTCGGCATCGTACCGGCGGTCATCAGCCCTTACGTGCTGGCGGCGATCGGCGAACGGTACAGTCGCCGCTACATGCTCACGGCCGAGCGCTTCTCGGCGGCCGAAGCGTACCGCATCGGTCTGCTGCACGAACTGGTTCCCGGCGAGGAACAACTCGACGAGGCGATCGCCGAGATTGTCGACAGTCTGCTCGCCAACGGGCCGCAAGCGCAGGCGGAGTGCAAAGACCTGATCCGGGTCGTCGCCGGTCAGCCGATCGACGCGCCGACGATCGAGGAGACGACGCGGCGGATTACCCGTGTTCGCGCCAGCGCGGAAGGCCGGGAAGGCGTCGCCGCCTTTCTCGAAAAGCGTTCGCCGAGCTGGCTCAGCGAGTAAGGGGGGCCGATGTTCAGCAAGATCCTGATCGCCAACCGAGGGGAAATCGCCTGCCGCGTGACGCGAACGGCGCGGCGTCTCGGCGTGCGAACGGTCGCCGTCTACTCCGAGGCCGACGACAACGCGCGCCACGTCCGTCTTGCCGACGAGGCGATCTGCATCGGTCCGGCCGCAGCGCGCGAATCGTATCTCGTTGCCGAGCGGATTCTCGACGCGGCTCGACGTACCGGCGCCGAGGCCATTCATCCGGGTTACGGCTTCCTGTCCGAGAACGCCGCTTTCGCCGACGCGTGTGCGGCGGCCGGCGTCACTTTCATCGGACCGCCAGCGTCAGCCATCCGGGCCATGGGCTCGAAGTCGTCGGCCAAGCGTCTGATGGCGGCCGCCGGCGTGCCGCTGACTCCGGGCTATCACGGCGGCCAGCAGGAGGCGGCGTTTCTCCGCGAGCAGGCCGAGGCGATCGGCTATCCCGTATTGATCAAGGCGGCGGCGGGAGGCGGCGGCAAGGGAATGCGTCTGGTCGAACGCGGTGACGACTTTGCCGCAGCGCTGGCTTCGTGCCGACGAGAAGCGTTGGCGGCCTTCGGCGACGACGAAGTGCTGCTGGAACACTATCTGCGGCGCTCGCGTCACATCGAAGTGCAGGTGTTCGCCGACACTTTCGGTCACTGCGTCTATCTCTTCGAGCGCGACTGCTCGGTGCAGCGGCGGCACCAGAAGGTGCTCGAAGAGGCGCCCGCACCCGGAATGACTCCGGCGCGTCGGGCAGCGATGGGCAAGGCGGCGGTCGATGCCGCGCTGGCGGTCGGTTACGTCGGCGCCGGTACGGTTGAGTTCATTGTCGGCGAGCGCTTCGCCGAAGACGGTCGCTTTTATTTCATGGAAATGAACACGCGCCTGCAGGTCGAGCATCCGGTCACCGAGATGATCACCGGACAGGATCTCGTCGAATGGCAGCTGCGTGTTGCCAGCGGAGAACGCCTGCCGCTGCGTCAGGAACAGCTCGAAATTCGTGGTCACGCGTTCGAGGCACGGATCTACGCCGAAAACCCGGAGCACGACTTCCTGCCGTCGACCGGCCGTTTGCTGCACGTGGCTCGACCGGCCGAAAGCCTCAATGTCCGCGTCGATACCGGCGTTGAGGAGGGTGACGAGATTACGCCGTTCTACGATCCGATGATTGCCAAGCTGATCGTCTGGGACGTCGACCGTCACGCGGCGCTCGCACGCCTGCTGCAGGCGCTTGCCGACTACCGCATCGTCGGGGTCACCACCAATGTCGATTTCCTTTCCCGCCTGGCCGCGTGCCCGGCGTTTGTCGACGCCGATCTGGAAACGGGCCTGATCGAACGCAGCCGTGAGTTTCTTTTCCCCGCGCCCAGCGAACCGCCGAAAAGCGTCTTTTTCGTTGCCGCCGTCGCCGGGCTATTGCGTGAACAGGCGGCTGCGGTCGCTCACGCCGAGCGTTCGGGCGATCCCTGGTCGCCCTGGAGCCTGCACGACGGCTGGCGACTGAATCTGCAGGCGCGACGGACGATCCGCTATCGCAGTGGCGACACCCGCCATGAGGTCGCCGTCGCCTACGAGGCGGACGGCTGGCGGCTGACGCTGGGCGGCGAAACCGTCGTCGCGCGCGGACAGCGGATCGCCAGTGGACCCTTCGCCGGTCAGGTGGCGGTCGAACTCGACGATCGTCGTCTCGTTGCCAGCGTCGTCGCAGTCACCGAAAAGCAGGAACAGAAGCGACATGTTTTCCTCAACGGGACGAACTACGTCCTCCTGCGTGACGATCCGCTGCACGTCGTCGAAGCCGGTGGCGCTCATGGCGGCAGCCTGACGGCGCCGATGCCGGGCAAGGTCGTCGCCTTGCTCGCCGCTGCCGGCCAGCAGGTCGATAAGGGGGCTCCGTTGCTGATCCTGGAAGCGATGAAGATGGAGCATACGATCACGGCGCCGCGCAACGGGCGGGTCAAGGCGTTTTGCTATGCGGCCGGCGAGCAGGTCGGCGACGGCGCCCAGTTGGTCGATTTCGAGGCGTCGCCGTGACGCTGCCCGCACGCGTTCGTCTGGTCGAGGTGGGCGCTCGCGACGGTCTGCAGAACGAGCCGCAGATCGTTGCGACGTCGGTCAAGGTCGAGCTCATCGAACGCCTTGCCGATGCCGGTCTGACGACCATCGAAGCGACGTCGTTCGTCTCGCCGCGCTGGGTGCCGCAGATGGCCGACGGCGGCGAAGTCTTGCGCGCGCTGCTCGCCAGTCCGCGGCGCCGGCCGGCGGTTTCGTATCCGGTGCTGACGCCCAATCTCAAGGGATTTGACGCGGCGGTGGAAGCCGGCGCACAGGAAGTCGCCGTGTTTGCCGCGGCTTCGGAAAGCTTTTCGCAGAAAAACCTCAACTGCAGCGTGGCCGAGAGCCTGAAGCGCTTCGCCGCCGTCACCGACGCCGCCAGTGCGCTCGACATCCCGGTGCGTGGCTATGTTTCCTGCGCCGTCGTCTGCCCCTACGAGGGGCCGGTCGATCCGACACGGACCGCCGCCGTCGCCCGACAGCTGCACGAACTGGGTTGCGGCGAGATCTCGCTGGGCGACACGATCGGTGCCGGGACGCCGGTGGCGATTCAGCGAATGATCGAAGCGTGTGCTGCGGTGGTCCCGCTGGCGTCGCTGGCCGGTCATTATCACGACACGTACGGCATGGCGATTGCCAACCTCTACGCCTCACTGCAAATGGGGATGACCGTATTCGACAGCGCGGTCGCCGGCTTGGGGGGCTGCCCTTACGCGCCGGGGGCAGGTGGCAATGTGGCGACCGAGGACGTCGTGTACCTGTTGCACGGCTTGGGCATCGAGACCGGCGTTGACCTCGACCGGCTGCTCGTCGCGGCCCGCTTCATCCTCGACGATTTGCACCGGCTGCCGGTATCGAAAGTGGGGCGCGCATTGTCGACCAGGCGCCCTGCCGAGGCCGGCGAGGAACGGCGATGAGGGTGACGACGGCGACCATCGCCTCGCCCTGCATCAACGTCTGCCGGATGGACGCCGACACCGGCTTCTGCCTGGGCTGCTTGCGCACGCTCGATGAAATTGCCGCGTGGGCAACGGCGGCCGATGAGCAGCGCCAGCAGATACTGCTCGCGGTCGAACGCCGTCGCTTTGAACATGATCCGGCGGGCGGCTCGGTGGGCGGAGAATTGCGCGGCGATTGCGACCATTGATCAGTATGACCGACGACCTCGAACCGCTTTGCGTCGGAATCTGCCTGACCGACCCCGATTCCGGCTACTGCCTGGGCTGTGGTCGCCCGCCGCTGCCGACCGTTGCCCCGAAGCAGGGCATCGTCGCGGAAGAAGTCCGCCGCGTGCGGCTCCCCGTCGAGGACCCGGACGACAAACGGCACGGCGCCGACTGATGCTGCCGGACAACCTGCAGGTCCTTGAGCGGGGCTGGCTGTCGTCCAACAACATCGTCTTTTTCGAGGGCGACGAAGCGGCGCTGATCGACAGTGGCTACGTTACACACGCCGCGCAGACCGTTGACCTGCTCCAACACGTGCTTGCCGGGCGGCGCCTGACGCGGCTTCTCAACACCCATTCACACTCCGACCACATCGGTGGCAACGCCGCGGTCAGCGCCGCATTTGGCTGCCGAGTGATCGTTCCCGCGGGAATCGACGCGACGATCGCCGAGTGGAACGAGGAGGCGCTCCTGTTGTCACCGCTCGGTCAGTCGGCGACCCGTTTTCGCCATGACGAAACGATCACGGCTGGCTGCGAAGTCACCCTGGGGGGGCTGACCTGGCGAACGATTGCCGTTCCCGGTCATGATATGGACGCACTGGCGTTCCACAACGCCGAGCATCGCCTCCTGATTTCGGGCGACGCGCTCTGGCAGAACGGTTTCGGCGTCATCTTCTCCGAGCTGCTCGGCCATCCCGAGGACGCGGGCGGATTGCCGGCGGCCAGGCAAACGCTCGACACCCTCGCCCGGCTGCCGATCGACGTCGTCATTCCTGGGCATGGTTCACCGTTCGCCGACGTCGACGCGGCGTTCGCGCGCGCCTATCGCAAGCTGGCTGCCTTCGAGGAGGACATCGAACTGCTCGCGCGCCACGCGCTGAAGGTGATTCTGGTTTTCGCCCTGCTCGAAAGGCGACGGCTGCCGCGTGCCGAACTGCCCGATTTCCTCGCCGGTCTGAGCTTTTGTCAGAGCGTCAACGCCCGCTATCTCAACCACAGCAACGAGCGGCTCGCGCACTGGCTGGTCAGGGATCTGCTGCGCGTCGGTGCTCTGCGGGACGAGGACGGCGTCCTCTCTCCGGCTTGATCGCCCACCGATTAGGTGGGTTCAACGCCATCGCCGGCCTTCGAGCGGATCGCCATCCGGTGCGTACCCGCCTTGCACTCGTTGGCCAGCGGCCGTCCGCTATTGGCGTCGAGGAGGACGCTTTTCCACGGCAGGTCGATCCACAACAGGCCGTTCTTCCGGTCTTCAAAGCGAGGAAGTCCCGACTTCGAATCGACTCGGCGCAGCGTGTGGTGATTTCCCTGCCAGCTCAGTTGCAAGCGATCGGCGTCTTTCGCATCGCGCTGAACGTCGACCTTCTGGCCCAGCTCACAGTGGTAGGTGCCACTGGCCAGCTGAAACCGGAGCTGGGCTTGCCCAGTCCGGTTAACGTTCTGGCGCGTCATCGCCACGGGCGACGGCGACTCGGTGCTGGCGCAAGCGGTAAGCAGAGTCGGCACGGCAGCCAGCACCATGATCGCAATGGCCGGCTGCCGAGGCAGTGTCAATCGTCCGGTTATCGCCTTGTAAGTCACCCGAGCGCCTCAGACCGCACCCGTGTCCCGTAAGTCAGCGGGCGAGCAATCGACTTGAAAGACGGTGCGATCTTCGAGTCGGATCGCCGTCAGGTGACGTCCCCAGAGACAGCCGGAATCGAGCGCGAGGAGATTGCTTTCGATCCTCAATCCGAGCGCCGACCAGTGGCCGGTGACCAATATGTCGCCCGCGCTGCGCCGGCCGGGGACGTCGAACCACGGCAAGTGTCCCGGCGGCGCCGTGTCGGCGTTGCCTTTGGTTTTAAACTCCATCTCGCCAGCGTAGGAACAGAAACGCATCCGGGTCATCGCGTTGACGATCACCCGCAGGCGAGGCCAGCCTTCAAGATCGTCCGACCAGGCGGCCGGCTCGCTCCCCCACATATTGGCCATGAAGTCGAGATAATGCGGACCCGCGAGCGTCGCTTCGACTTCAGCGGCCAAAGCGCGCGCCTGGCTGACCGTCCACTGCGGCAGCAGACCCGCGTGCACCAGGCAATGGCGTCCCTCGACGTGGCACAACGGTCGTCGGCGCAACCAGTCGAGCAACTGCGGCCGATCGGGGGCGTCGAGAATCTCGTCGAGCGTGTCGCCCTTGCCGCGACGCCCGAAGCCTTCGGCCGCCATCAGCAGATAGAGGTCGTGGTTGCCGAGCACGGTGATCGCCGCATCGCCCAGGTCGCGGACAAAACGCAGCGTTTCCAGCGAGCGGGGGCCGCGGTTGACGAGGTCACCGACCATCCAGAGCCGATCACGCGTCGGATCGAAGGCGAAGGTCTGCAGCAGCTGCTGCAACGAGTCGAAACAGCCCTGGACGTCGCCGATTGCATAAGTCGCCATCATCGGGCTCCGCTCAGAGCTTGTGAATAAATCTACTGCGCGGCCGATCTGCGGCGTTGCTCACTCGCTCACTCCTCGCCTATCCATTTGATATGTCTCGTCGTTCGCTCGCTCGCGCCTTGCAGCTCGACCCGCTCGCGACGATTTCTTCACAACCTCTCAGCCACCCTGTCGCCGCTGCCAGCGCCAGGCGTCGCGGCACATGTCGTCGATATCTCGGCGCGCGCTCCAGCCAAGCAAGCGCTTGGCGAGCTGAGGGTCGGCGAAACACGCGGCGACGTCGCCTGGCCGTCGCGCGACCACGGTGTAGGGAACCGGGCGTCCACTCGCCGCCTCGAAGGCGCGCACCATTTCCAATACCGAGTAGCCGCGGCCGGTTCCCAGGTTGACCGTCAACAGGCCGCCTTGGTCGACGAGGTAGTTCAGCGCCGCCAGGTGGCCTTCAACGAGATCCATGACGTGTATATAGTCACGCACCCCCGTGCCGTCGGGAGTCGGATAATCGTTGCCAAAAACGTTCAGTCGCTGCCGCTGTCCGACGGCAACCTGGGCGACATAGGGCAGCAGATTATTGGGAACACCGGCCGGTTCCTCGCCGAGCAAACCACTTTCGTGCGCTCCGACGGGATTAAAGTAGCGCAGGCGAGCTATGCGCCAGCCCGGATCAGCTCGATGAACGTCACCCAGAAGGTCCTCGGTGACCAGTTTGCTGGTGCCGTAAGGATTGGTCGCCGCGCGTGGAAAACCTTCGCTGATGGGCACGGAAGCCGGATCCCCATAGACCGTCGCCGACGAGCTGAAAACCAGCAATCTGATCGCGCTTTCGCGCATTATCTGGCACAAGGTCAGCGTGCCGCCAACATTGCAATCGTAGTAGCGCAAGGCGTCCGTGACCGACTCGCTGACCGATTTGAGTCCCGCGAAATGAAACACCGCTTCGACGTCTGCGCTCCGGAAAACGTGGCGGAGAAAGTCGCGATCGCGGACGTCACCAAGATAAAAAGCGGGACGCTGTCCGCAAATCTGCGCGATTCGGTCGACCACTTCGCGACGGCTATTCGACAGATTGTCGACGATCGTCGGCTGATGTCCGGCAGCCAGCAGAGCGACGCAGGCGTGCGACCCGATATAGCCGGTACCGCCCGTGATTAGTATCTTCATTCCGCGTCGTGCCGACGCGATCAGCCCTTGGCGAGCAGAAACTCGTCCTTTTCCCTTCCCTGATCGATTAGGCTGGTCAGCCATTTGGGCGCCTTGCCACGTCCGGACCAGGTTTCGCCTTGTGGTCCGCGGTACTTCGCCGCAACCGGCGACCGCACCTTGGTGACGACGGATGGCGCGCCGACGGCAAAACGGAAGCCCAAATCGGTGGCGGTCAGTCCGTATTCGGCAATCAACTGCTTGGCCTGAGCAATCGCCGCCGCAACTTCGAGGCTGCGGGTGGCTTCAATTTGCTTCTCGAGTTCTGCCCGCTGGGCAAGTAGTTCTTTGTACGTAGCCATAGACTTCTCCTTGTCAACAGTTTTCCGAAAACGCCGAAGCCGGCCATTTCACCATGCGGACAAAAATCCGTCAACCAAACCAGTGTAAATCGCGGTTAATTTTCCCTATCGACCGCGCAGGTAATGACCGCTAAAGAACAGGACGAAGGGCTAAAATCGGGCTGCGGCCGCGGATAACGCGGATTGACGCTGCTCCGGGGTCTGCGGGGCGGCGCCGGGGAATAACCATGATACTCACCGGTCGCTGGCTCATTATTCCTTGGCCGGCGTCGATAATCCCGATCGACCGTCTTGCAGATTGCTCCAGTGTCCTGATTGACCGCCCGACTTTTCAAGCAGCCGCAAACCTTCAATATGCATTCCGCGGTCGGCCGATTTGCACATGTCGTAGATGGTGAGCAAGGCGACGCTAGTGGCACAAAGCGCTTCCATTTCGACTCCGGTACGACCGAAACACGCCACCTGGGTTTGACAATGAACCGCCCCAGCCTGCTCGTCAGGGACAAAGTCCACCGCAACGGTGGTCAGGGGCAGCGGATGACAAAGGGGAATCAGCTCCGCCGTACGTTTCGCTGCCTGGATGGCGGCAATGCGGGCGACGCCGAGCACGTCGCCCTTCTTTACCCCGCCACCGAGAATCAGGGCCAGCGTTTCGGGCTGCATGAGTATGCTGCCGGCAGCACGGGCGACGCGATGCGTCTCGGTCTTGCCACCGACATCGACCATCTCTGCCTGGCCTTGAGCATTGAAATGCGAGAGCGTTTTGCCGGTCATGGTCGACGCGTCGTACCCGATTCGAGTGAACGGAAGACCGGCGTCTAACACCCTGTAACAAATTGCCGGCGCCGGATTGGGTATGATACGCGATCCCTTGTTTCTGCTTCGGGTTGCTCCCACGTGTTCCGTGATTAGCAGACTTTGTGCGGCTTTGTGGTGTTCCCTGGTGATGGTGCTCGGCGTACCGCCGAGAGCGCTCGCCGACGATCTGCCTGACCTGGGTGAGGCGGCACGGGCCGACTTTTCGCCACAGATGGAAAGGAAGATCGGCGAGCGCATCTTCAATGAAATCCGTTTGCGTGAGCCCACTTACGTCGATGATGCGGACATCAACGACTACTTGCAGCGGCTCGGTGGCCGCCTGCTGGGGGCGAGCCCCAATCCGACCGCCGACTGTCATTTCTTTGCCATCCGCGATCCCGCGATCAACGCCTTTGCGATGTTTGGCGGTTTCATCGGGGTTAACACCGGGACCCTCCTCACCGCGCAGTCGGAGTCGGAACTCGCCGGCGTCCTGGCGCACGAAATCGCTCACGTCCTGCAGAACCATCTCGCGCGGCAGATTAGCCGCGAAAAACAGAATTCGATGGCGATGATGATCGCGATGGCGGTCGGCGTTCTCGCCGCGCGCGCCAATTCGCAGGTTGCGAGCGCGACGATCGCTTCGGCGCAGGCAGGGGCGATACAGTCGCAGCTGGCGTACAGTCGTGACTTCGAGCGTGAGGCCGATCGTATCGGTTATCAGACGCTGACCGCCGCCGGCTTCAGTCCGCGCGCGCTAGGCGATTTTTTTGGTCGCCTGCAGCAAGCAGGACGCGTTTACGAGAACAATGCGCCGGTTTATTTGCGCTCGCACCCGCTGACGGTCGAACGTATTTCGGACATGCAGAATCGGGCCGATCAGTCCCCGTATCGGCAGGTTGCCGACAGTCTGGACTTCCATCTGGTCCGGGCGAGGATCCGGGTTCAGGGGACCTCGGCGCGCGACGCGGCCAACGAGTTCGCGATCCAGTTGCGCGACAAGAAGTACGCGTCCGAGGCGGCCGTCCGCTACGGTCTTGCCTACGCGCTCCTGAGAGAAAAGGACGTCGCCGCGGCACAGCGCGAAATGGACGCGCTTCAGGCGCTAAAAGTGTCGTCCCCGATGATCTCGGCCCTCGCCGCCGAAATCCGGCTGGCGGCGGGCGACGTGACGACGGCTTGGTCGATCTTTCGTGACGCGCTGCAACGCTATCCACAAGCCAAGGCCTTGCTCTATGGCTACGCGGAAGCGTTGCTGGCGGGGAAGCAGTTCGACCAGGGCCTACGTTTCCTCGACGCGCAACTAAAGGTCTACCACTCCGATTACAAGCTGTACGGTTTGCAAGCGAGAACCTTTGCGATGGCCGGAAAACGCCTGCAGCAGCACCGCGCGCAGGCCGAGTTCTATCTCTTGCAGGGACAGCTGACTCCGGCCGTCGAGCAGTTGCAGTTTGCCCAGCAAGCGGGTGACGGGACTTTCTACGAGCTGTCGGCGGTGGACGCCCGGCTGCGCGAACTGCGCAAGCTGCAGGCCGAAGAGGCAAAGCAGAAGCGGAATGGCGGGTAAAATACCGCCCCCGCTTACGTTCTGGAACAGACCATGCATTTCGACCGCGAACTTGATGTCAAGGGACTCAACTGCCCGTTGCCGATCCTGCGCACGAAAAAGGCGTTGTCTGAAATGGCGTCGGGGCAAGTGCTCCACGTGCTGGCGACCGACCCCGGGTCGGTCAAAGATTTCCAGGCGTTTTCCCGGCAGACCGGTAACGAGCTGTTGGCGAGCGACGAGCGGAACCAGGTTTTCGAGTATTACCTGAAGCGGAAGTAGCCCCCGGCATTCACCCCTCGTCGCCCACGTATCGGGACGGCCGATCGATGCCTGACGGCCCGTTCGCCTTGTTTGACGACGACGAGGGAGGGGGACTACTGCTCACTCGCTGTCAGCGCCGATGGCGGTTGCTGGCAGGTGATGACCCGGCACCGCTTTTCGACGCGCTGGAGGCCGCAGTGGCGCAGGAGGGCTGGGTCGCCATCGCCGCGGATTACGGCCTCGCGGCGAGCTTCGAATCCGCCGCGCCGCCGGCACCTGCCGGGGCTTCGGTCCTGCGGGCGTGGCGGTTTGCCGAGGGCCGACGCCTGGACGCGAGGGCAACCGACGCCTTTCTTGGCCAGTGTCTCGAGGCTCTACCCGAGCACCAGCGCGTCGCCGGCGTCGCCGAGGTGAGCACCGAGGTCGATAGTAAGCGCTATGCCGAGCAAGTCGAGCAGATTCTTCGCTGGATCGCCGACGGCGATTGCTATCAGATCAACCTCACCTTTCCGCTGAACTTTCGGGCCTACGGTCACCCCCTGGCGCTTTACTCGCGTCTCCGCCAACGCCAGCCAGTGCGTTACGGCGGCTGCCTGGCGACCGGAGAAAGCTACCTTCTTTCCTTTTCGCCGGAGCTGTTCTTCTCGCGTACCGGTCACCGCGTTCAGATGCGACCGATGAAGGGCACTGCTGCCCGCGGTTGCACAGCGGCCGACGACGACTTGAATCGCCTCGCCTTGCTCTCGTCGGCCAAAGAGCGGGCCGAGAATGTGATGATCGTCGACCTCCTGCGCAATGATCTGGGCCGTCTGGCACAGCCTGGACGGGTCAGTGTCGACGCGCTTTGCCAGGCCGAAGCGTATCCGACCCTCTGGCAGATGGTGTCTACGGTCAGCGCAGAACTGCCGGCGGCGAGTCTTCACGACCTGTTCCGCGCGCTCTTTCCCTGCGGGTCGGTGACCGGCGCCCCAAAGATCCGTGCCATGCAGCGCATCGCGCAGCTCGAGCGCTCGCCGCGTGGCTTGTATACCGGCGCTCTCGGCTGGCTGGCCGCAAGTGGCGATTGTCGCTTCAACGTCGCCATCCGCACTTTCGAGCTGGGCGGCGCGCCGTCTGCTTGCCTAGGCGTCGGCAGCGGTGTCGTCGCCGACTCCATGCCGCGACGCGAGTACGCTGAATGTCGGCTGAAGGCGAGTTTTGTCACCGAACTTGACCCGGGCTTCGAGCTGATCGAAACGCTACGTCTTGCCGGAGGGCACTATCCTTTGTTCGCTTTGCATCTCGAACGCCTGCAACGGTCGGCTCAGGCGTTGGGTTTTACCTGTCCCTTGGCCGAGGTCGAGGCCGGCCTGACGGCCGAAGCGGCCAGGCGCCCCCTGGGGATCCACCGTGTTCGCCTGACCTTGACGCATGACGGACGTTACACGATTGTCGGTTCGCCACTGCCGAATGACTCGGGAACGCCGTGGCGAGTGGTGTTCTCCAGCGAACTCCTGCCGATAGACGACTACCTGCGACGCCACAAGACGACCGCCCGCGCCGCCTATGATCGCGCTTTGGCGCGCCTGGCCGACCGGCCCGAGGTCTTCGACGCCTTGTTCCTCAACGCCGACGGCGAGGTCTGTGAAGGGGCACGCAGCAATGTCTTTGTCGAGCGCGACGACGGTCTGCTGCTCACTCCGCCTATAAGTAGCGGTCTGCTGCCCGGTGTCTTGCGGCGCACCTTGCTGGAGACGGGCCGTGCCGTCGAGCACGTCCTTCGCCGGGTCGACGTCGAACAGGCTTCCCGGCTGTATCTGGGTAATGCGGTACGCGGCCTGCTGCCGGTCACTCTTGTCCGCTGACCAAGCGGTACTGACGGGCGCGAGTCAGCCGGAGGCTTCAGGGCACCGCAGGCGTTCGCGCCGCACTTCGAGTTGAGCAACGGTGTTCTTGAAGGTGCCGAGGCGATGGCGTTCCTGTTCGACAATAGCCGCCGGCGCACGCGTGGTGAAGCTCACGTTGTCGAGTTTTGCCGTCGCCTTGTCAATTTCAGTCCGCAGACGGTCAATTTCCTTGGTCAGACGTTCGCACTCAGCAGCGACATCGACGGCTATCTGCAGCATGATGCGGGTATCGCCGACGATCGCGACCGGCGCGCTGGTGTCCACGGGAAGCTCGTCGACCAGATGCACCGCGCTCAGCTTGCACAAGGCCTGGACGTAAGGCGCGAATTCGCCGATCGACGCGCTCTGGCTACAGGCCAGCAGCGGCACCCGTTGCGCCGGTGAAACGTTCATTTCGCCGCGCAGGTTGCGCGCGGCGTAGACCAGGCCTTTGAGCTGCCGTACCTTTTCCTCACTGGCGGAATCGATTTTTTCACTCTGCGCGCAGGGATAGGGCGCCAGCATCACCGACGGATGCGCCTTGCGACCGGCGATCGGCGCCACCGCCTGCCAGAGTTCCTCGGTGATGAAAGGCAAGAGGGGATGGGCAAGGCGAAGAACCGCCTCGAGTACACGCGCCAGGGTCCGCCGGGTGGCGCGCTGCTGCGGCTCGCTGCCGGTCTGTAACTGGACTTTCGCCAGTTCGAGGTACCAGTCGCAGAACTCGTCCCAGACGAACTCGTAGATCGCGCGCGCCAGCAGATCGAAGCGGTAGTCGGCAAAGTGCTGCGCGACCTCGGCCTCGCTGCGCTGTAGCTGACTGACGATCCAGCGGTCGGCAAAGGAAAAGCTGAGCGCGGTCGAGCAACGGTCGCCACGACACGCGTCGAGGCCGAGGTCGTGGCCGGCCGTATGCATGAGGACGAAGCGCGCCGCGTTCCAGAGCTTGTTGCAGAAATTGCGATATCCTTCGCAACGGCCGAGATCGAACTTGATGTCGCGGCCGGGACTGGCCAGCGAGAGGAAGGTGAAGCGCAGCGCGTCGGTACCGAAAGCCGGGATCCCGTTGGCGAACTCGGTTCGCGTGCGCCTTTCGATCGCCGCCGCGTCCTTCGGATTCATCAGGCCGCTGGTGCGCTTGGCGACCAGGGCTTCGAGTCCGATCCCGTCGATCAGGTCGATCGGGTCGAGGACGTTGCCCTTCGACTTGCTCATCTTCTGTCCTTCGCCGTCACGAATCAGGCCATGGACATAGACGTGCCGAAACGGGATCTTGCCGGTGAGATGGCGGGTCATCATCACCATCCGCGCGACCCAGAAGAAAATGATGTCGAAGCCGGTGACGAGGACCGACGACGGCAGGTAAAGGTCGAGCGCCGGATTCGATTCGTCCGGCCAGCGTGGCGTCCAGTCGAGGGTCGAGAACGGCCACAGCGCCGACGAATACCAGGTGTCCAGGACGTCGGGATCGCGCCGCAGCGGCCCGTGATAGCCGAGCCCCGCCGCTTCCGCTACCGCTTCGGCTTCGCCGTTGGCGACGAAAACCTGGCCGTCGTCGCCATACCAGGCGGGGATCTGATGTCCCCACCAGAGTTGACGCGAGATGCACCAGTCCTGAATGTTGTTCAGCCACTGATTGTAGGTATTGACCCAGTTTTCGGGAAAGAACCGGATCTCGCCGCTGGCGACGCAGGCCAGCGCCTTGGCGGCGATGCTGCTACCGTCGGCGCCCGGCTTGCTCATGGCGACGAACCACTGATCGGTCAGCATCGGTTCGATGACGACACCGGTCCGGTCGCCGCGCGGCACTTTCAGCGCGTGTGCTTCGACCTTGGCCAGCAGGCCCTCGGTTTCGAGGTCGGCAACGACCCGCTGGCGCGCTGCGAAGCGGTCGAGTCCGCGGTAGCGCGCTGGAGCGTTGTCGTTGATCCGCGCGTCGAGGGTGAGGATGGGGATCATCGGCAACTGATGCCGCTGGCCGACCGCATAGTCGTTGAAATCGTGCGCCGGAGTCACTTTGACGCAGCCGGTGCCGAATTCGAGATCGACGTAGGGGTCGGCGATGATCGGGATCTCGCGCTCGCAGAGCGGTAGCTTGACGGTCTTGCCGAGCAGGTGCCGGTAGCGTTCGTCGTCCGGGTGTACCATCACCGCGGTGTCGCCGAGCATCGTTTCCGGCCGCGTCGTCGCCACGGTCAACGTTGCGCTGCCATCGGCGAGGGGGTAGCGGAGGTACCAGAGTTGTCCCTGTTCTTCCTCCTGAACCACTTCGAGGTCGGAAACCGCCGTCTGCAGCACCGGATCCCAGTTAACCAGACGCTTGCCGCGGTAGATCAGTCCCTCACGGTAAAGCCGAACGAAGGTTTCGGTCACCGTCCGCGACAGTCCTTCATCCATTGTGAAGCGCTCGCGGCTCCAGTCGGGGGACGTGCCGAGGCGGCGCATCTGACGCGTGATCGTGCTTCCGGAAAGTTCCTTCCACTGCCAAACCTTTTCCAGGAAGCGTTGGCGGCCGAGCTGCTGCCGCGACAGGCCCTGCGCTTCGAGTTGCCGTTCGACGACGATCTGGGTTGCGATACCTGCATGGTCGGTCCCCGGCTGCCAGAGCGTGTTGCTGCCACGCATGCGATGGTAGCGGGTAAGCGCATCCATGATCGTCTGGTTGAAACCGTGACCCATGTGCAGCGTGCCGGTGACGTTTGGCGGCGGCAGCAGGATGCAGAAAGCGTCGGTCTTGTCGGTGTCGAGGCCGGCGGCAAAATACCGTTGGGCTTCCCAGTGCGGGTACCAGCGGTTTTCGATCGCGATCGGCTCAAAGCTCTTGGCGAGTTCCATTGCAGGGGATTGGCGAGCTGAGGAGCGCGCATTATAGCGGATCGCCTGCAACCCCCCGGTGCCGCTCGGCCAGCGGCAATCGAAAGTGCTGGACGTCACAAAGGCTTGGAGGAAGTACGGCCTTTGACTGGCGGCCGGCACGGCAAGTGCTTGCGATTTTCGTCGGAGCACACGGCCGGGGCAGCGAAATGGCTCTGGAAACAAAGACGGGCGGGGATGATCGCAGGGACCGGGATGCGGCAGAAAGACACCGCCAAGCGAACCGGCGAGGACCCTCGGTTGGCCACGTTCGAGTGACCGCACCGACCGGGTCAACCGCTCGTACCCGCAGAACGTTAGTTGAAACGAGGCTCTCGTGATTGTTCCAACGTTGGTTCCGATGTGTTGGCCGAGGGGACGAGAACCGCGATCCATCTGAGGGTAGCGATTGATCGTCGGGGAGGGAAGATTTTGACCCGACGTCGCCCATTTTGCAGTCGCGGATGGGTGGCAACAACTTGCAAGTGCCTGGGAGCGGCGAGCTATACTTGCGATTCCGGTTAGGGCGTCTGGGGAAAGCCAGGCGGGAAGCGTGGGATTAATCTGGTTCGAAGGGTCAGAATGAAGAAATTTTCTTTGTCGTTGATCGCCTTGTCGCTGCTGCCTCATCCCGGCTGGGCGGATGACCTCGGCGCCGAAGTACAAGCGGCTGCGGCGCCGAAGACACCGGCGGTGAAAACGATAACCAACTTTACGCAGGCGTTGCGTTGCATGGACGAACTGCTCTACGCCTACGGCAAGTCCGGCATCGCCATCACCTCGACCGGTATTCCCGACGAAACCGGCAAGGTCAAAACGGGAACCAAGGAAATGCTGATCACGGCGGTTTCGAAAATGACCGTGAAAAGCAATGCGTTTGATTTCATCGATTTTCATTCTGGTGCCGACGATCTTGGCGCGCTGTTTGCGGCCAAGGGCGACCAGAGCCGCGTGATGCCGGATTATTACATCCGTGGCTCGATCACTCAGATGGACGACAACAGCGTCCGCAAGAACAAGGGAATCGGATTTTCATTGCCTTTTCTCGACCTCGGCGTGTCGAAGGACGATGCCTACGATTTGCTTAGCATGGACCTTAGCATCGGTGACGCCGCGACTCGGAAGATCATCCCGATCACGAGTACTTCAAACACCTTGGTGCTGATGAAAGGCGGTATCGCCGGCGAAGGCGGGGGAAAGATCGGTAAGGTGGGGCTGAGTTTCAACGTCGATGTCAGTCGGAATGAAGGCGTTGGCGCGGCAACGAGAACCCTTGTCGAGCTGGGGTTGATCGAAACGCTGGGCAAGTTTACGCAGGTTCCGTACTGGAAGTGCCTGGACACCGATCTCACCAATCCCCTGATTCTGCAACAGGCCAGAGAATGGTTTGACAACGCGAACGAGAAGGATCGCGTCCTCTTCGTGCAGCGCAAGCTCGCCGGAATGGGTCGTTACGACGGTCCGCTCAACGGAGCGATGAACTCGACGCTCAAGGCGTCCATTTCCGAGTATCAGGCGGCAGCCGGCCTGATCGCGGACGGCTCGGTCAATTTCGACCTTTACGCCAGCCTGCTCGACAACATTCAGAACCAGATAGCGGCGCTGCCCGCAGCCGGTGGGCCGAAGTCGAACTACGTTCCTGGCGTCAGCCCGGCGGGTCGGCCGCCGGCCGCCGCTCAAGTCGTCGCCACTCCGGCGGCCGGGCCGATTAATGCGCCAAACCCGATTTTTCGGATGAAGCTCGACACCGATCGCGGAGTGAAGCCGGCATACCGAGTCGGCGACTTCCTGAACCTGACGCTGTCGATGAACACGCAAGGGACCGCGTATTGCTACTATCAGGACGTGGGCAACACGACGGCTCGCATTTTCCCGAATCAGTTCCGCTCGGATTCGTCGGTACCGGCCGGGGCGGGTGTCCGAATTCCATCTGGCGGTTTCCGCATTCGCTTTGATCGTCCCGGTCCGGAGCGCGTCGCCTGTATCGGATCGGATCGCGAGTTGGTGATACCCAGCGCTCTGCGCGGTGCGCGCGACCTGTCGCCCTTGCCGGTGAAGTCGGTTGATGACGTCATTGGCCAGTACCGGCAGAACAACCCCACCGCCGTGGTCAGCATGGTCGATATCACGGTCACTCAGTAGGCAATGAAATGACTCATGCCCTCCTTGCTACGACGAGCTTGCGGACCCGACAGGTCAAGCGCTTGCTGGCCGTGGTGCTCGGTTTCTACGGTGCCATTGGCGGGTACGCCGTGGCGGGCGAAATCATCGTTGGAGGGGGGCCGGTGGTCGCACCGGGAGGCAGCGTTTCGTCGCAGAACGCGCGCGATTTGCGTCAGCGAGCGACGTTCGAGCGGCTGAAAGGCGATCATGATGACGCTAGCCCGAACATCATCATTGTCAATCCCAGTGTTTCTCCGGGGGTCGTCAATGAGTGGTGGGTTCCAACCTCTCCGGCGGCGCATGGTGCGGCGTACAACCGGGCGCGAGCCAACGAGAACCGGATCTTGTTCGACGACGACGATCACTCGGCAATGCCGGCAACCGTTATCGGTGTTCCGGCGGGCGTCGTGCCGCGTCCCGTGGTGACGACGCCGCAGGAACAGTCGGCAGCCAGGAATGCTGCCCGTGCCAACGCGTACCGGCAGCGGCGCAATGATTAATCGGGTCGTGCCGGCGGTCGACGGCTCGAAGAGAGGGTTGGATGCGGAAGGTCCTGATTTCATGTGTGCTGATCATCGCTGTTATGGTGTTTGCAACGTGGGCGATCGACATGTCTGAAGTTCGTGTGCAGATAGGTTCGGGGTCGTCATCTTCGGCCGCCGGAAATACGGTGGCCAACGAGAAAGGCGTGATCGGACCCGATGCGGATATAGAAGGCATCGTCATCATCAACGGTGAACTGAGTATCGACGGCGTGAAGATAGCGAAAGGTGTGACTGAGTACGTCTCCAGGAAGACGAAAAAAGTCTATCTGATCAAATGGAACAAAAAGGGAGAGCTGGTTGACGTGACGGAGAAACCCTGAGCGAATGGCTAGGCCAACCTATTATTGCGGAAGTGGAGAGTACGGTGCGCTGGTATGAAATGATAAAGCGGGTGTTAGTGTCGCTCGGGTTGGCGGTTGGCCTGCTCGGGAGCGTGTCGGCTGCCGCATTCGAGATCAAGGACGGCGATCTGCGGACGATTTTCTACGCTCGCAGCGACGTTCCGGTGATCTGGCGCTACACGCCGGCGAAAGACGTGTACGTATTGGACATGCCGGGGCTCGAACGTCTCGGACGCACCTTCAATCGGGCAACACAGCTCGTCGAACAGCAGTATACGGAAGCTTATCCGCGGGTGTTGACCAGTGAGGAGCTTGCTCGCTACATCAGCAACGCCAATCGCACCTTTGCCAACTTCGCCTCCGGGCACGACCTGCGGGTTTCGGATCTCGTCCAGTTCTTCAACCTTGCCGACCGTGACAAGGTCGAGCTTTTCCCGGAAGAGTATGCCTTGCGCGACTTTCTCCTTGGACAAGGGGTCATGAAGGAATGGCGAGGTTTCTACAATGCACAACTGCCACACGCCGTCATCTTGTCGATACCTCAAGTCCAGGATCGCCGTAGCGGCGAGCCGGCCGTAAGCAACCACAGCCGTTATGCGATCCTGCTTCATGAACTGTCGCACGCGGAATACCATACCAATGAAGCCTACAAAAAATATGCGCGGATGTTTTGGGAAAACGGCCTGACCGATGCGCAGCGAGAGGCTTTCAAGAAATTCCTGGCGGCGATGCGTTACTCGGTCGAAAACGAAGACTTGGTGATCAACGAAATGCAGGCGTATCTGATGTTTACACCGGACGCAGGCGCCTTTTCCGCGGCGCGCCTGGGAGTCTCGGAGACTGTCCTCGCGAGCATGCGCGAGTCCTTCCTCCGCGGCCGGCCGCCGGTCAAGTTGCCGCTTCGTGCCAAGGCTGGAGAACTGCCATGACCCGTTTATCGTGCCCGAAACCCTTATTGATCGGTGTGTTGTGTCTCGGCATCTCCATTCCGTGTATGGCTCAGAAGACGCAGATAAAGGGGAACACCGAGATCAACGCTTCGTCCAACAACACGACTGCCGTCGCGATTGGCAGCAATGTCACCGCCAAAAATCGGGTTGGCGTGGTGCAAGGCGAGAAGAAGGGTAACACCAAGATCAACGTGGCCACCGGCAATGTGACGACCGTCGTTGCCGGACGTAACAAGAAAGCATGTACTAACATAGGAGCGATTGTCAGCGATGATTGCAAGTAGACCCAAGCGAGTAGCGTCGGCGCTACTCACCACACTGTTTTGTGCGATGTCAAGCAACGTGTTTGCCGTCCAGAACCTGAATGCGCCTTCGCAGACCAAAGTCAACAATGCGATCGCCAAGGCTTGGCAAAAGGGTGGCAATGCCAACGATCCGGCGTTGCAAAAGCGGGTGGTCAACATCGGTAGCAAGAAGGCGGGAACGTGTGACGTCAACGTCGGAACGGTCCAGCCCGGTCAAAAAGCACCGAAAGACATCGTCGTTACAACCAAAGAAGTCATCAACGTCTGCAAGTGAGAGATCCCATGAAAGCAAATCTTGTTCGGGCAGCCTTGGTCGCTGCAATCGTCGCCCTGGGTAATGGCGTGGCTGTTTTCCCCGTCGCGGCGGCTGACGATGAAACATCGAGCCTCGAAGAATTGAGACGCGCAATGACCGAGCCGTCGGATGCGCCAAAGAAAAAGCGTACTCGCGCCATCGTTTTTGACGGCGACTCGGCGCAGCCGCAGGCGCCTGCGCCGACTGCTGCGGCCGTGAGCAGTGGGGGGGGTCTCGATTGCGCCGCGCTGCCGCCCGACGTCAAGGGAACGGCTGTGCAGTTTCCGATTCAGTTCCGACCGGGTAGCGCGGTGATTACACCCGCGTCAGGGAACACCTTGCTGGAAATCTCCAAGATTCTCGCGTTGACACCGGATCGCTGTGTCATCGTTGAGGGTCACACGGACGCCGAGGGCAACCCGGAGCGCAATATGGCGCTGTCGCGTGATCGTGCGAACGCGGTGGTGAAGTTCATTGCCGACAAGGGCAACGTTGAGCGTCGACGGCTCGTCCCGGTCGGAAAAGGGTCGAACGATCCCCTCAGGGACGTCGACCCGCGCGACGCGAAGAATCGGCGCGTTGTCTTCAAGGTGGTGGCGGGCTGACGAGGGGTCGCCGGTCGCCACGCGGAACGGGTAATTGCCATGAACACGTTGAAGTTGGCGGCGTTGAGCCTCGCTACTGCTCTCGTGATTCCTCCCGCTGTTGCGCAGAGAACGGAGGTTAAGGGCAGATTGGAAAGCGAGACAAAGCAGCGAAATTCGAGTGCCGTAGCGATTGGCAAGAACAATGTTGCGATTTATTCCGCTGGCGTAATCAAGGGCGATACCACAGTTCAGGGAAGAACGAAAATCAAGGCTGAACAAAAAAATACGGCATCCGTTGCCATTGGCAAGAACAATTCGGCCGCCAACGAACCCGGCGTGATCGGGGAAAGATAGGCGCTGTTTTCAGGCGAGGCTACCCGGGAGGTCGGTTTCCGCGGGTAGCCTTCTGTTTTTTCTGTCTTGTGGTCCGGGCGATCGAGGGAAGTAGGACATCAAGGCCAACACAAGCGTAGGTCGAAGGGCTAAGATGCGCACTGCGCGACTCCTTTGAGCCCTACAAAGGTCACGGGGTTGTCGGTGGTGGCGTCCGTTAGGCCCGGAAGCCGGGCTCTAAGCTGATGGCTTAACGGCGATGCTGCGCCGTGACGGGGAGTCGTCGGTTTGCGCTTGTGGGCTCGCGCGCGTAGTACCTTTGCCACCAACAACCTTGTGGAAGCCTGTCATGTTTTCAATCGGAAGACGAAATGCCCTTTTTATGCCATTGGCGAAAAGTGCGTGCGTTCTGTTAGGGACGTGCGCCGTGCTTGCAGCGATCGCGGCCGAGCCAGGAGCGGCGGGAGCCAGCGTCTGGGGCGCGCAGATCAAGGTGTCGCGCGGAGTCGTCATCATCGAGCGTGATGGACAGCGCTATCCGGGTATCGTCGGTGCGCGCTTGAAGGAAAAAGACGTCATCCAGACGGGGGGAAATGGCTCTGTCGGCGTCATGTTCAACGACAACTCGACGCTCTCGCTGGGGCCAGACGCCGAAGTCGTTCTTCAGCGCTACGCGTATGACTCGACGACCTACATGGGGGCGTTCGATGCCTACATCAAAAAGGGGACGGTTTCGGTGCAGGCAGGGAACATCGCGAAGCAGGCGCCGGAGGCCATGCGCATGATGACGCCAAAGGCTGAAGTCAGCGGTACCGCCAAGAACTACGTCCTTAGCGTTGGGGAGTAAGTCATGAGAACGGGAATGATCGCACTGGCAGTGTCCCTGACGCTTGGCGCCTGCGCACACCGCGATAGTTACGTCCTGCTTCCCGACCAAAGTGGCCAAGCACCGGGAGCGCTCACTATCAAGCCGGTTGACGCGGCTGCCCAGTCGGTCAAGCTCGATCAAGCGTATCAGACCGCGAGCTCGACGATGGGTGGCGGCTTCGACGCCGGCAAGACCGATGCGGAGGACGTACAAAGGCGCTATGGAGCGGCGCTTGACGCGGTTCCGCCCCCGGTGGTTCGATTTACCTTGTACTTTCTCGAAGGAAGCGACGAACTGACGCCGAAGTCCAAGGCCGATCTCACGGCCGTACTTGGCGAGATCAAGGGACGTCCGGTTCCCGATATCGTGGTCGTCGGTCACACCGATCGTGTCGGTCAGATCGCCGACAACGACCGTTTGGCGCTGCGCCGCGCGGAAGCCTTCCGGAAGAAGCTCCTGGAGCAAGGGATACCGGCGGACGCCATACAGACAGCGGGTCGCGGCGAGCGAGAGCCGCTGATCAGCACCGCCGATGAGACGCCCGAACCACGCAACCGGCGGGTGGAAGTCCTGGTTCGGTGAGCAGCGCCAGGATCAAGGAAATGGTCAAGGACCTCTTCCGCTCACTGGCTATCGGCGGATTGTTCTTGGCGATGGCGCTTGCACGCGATGTGCAAGCGCAGTTTTCCGTTGAGCCCGTGCTGCGTATCGAGGCGGGCGCGCATCTGTCCTTGGTGACCCGGGTTAGCACCGACGCGCAAGGGCGCTGGATTCTGACCTCTTCCGAGGACAAGACGGGACGCTTGTGGGATGCCGGCAACGGCAAGTTGCTGGCGGTGTTGCGCCCACCGCTGGGAAGCGAAGGCGTCGGCGCGATCTATGCTGCCGCACTGTCACCGGACGGTAAGCAGATCGCCCTTGGTGGTAACGCCGCTTTCGATGGCCGGACACACGCGCTCTATCTGTTTGATCGCGCGTCGGGACGCCTGCCGCCGAAGAGCACCTTGAGCGGCCTCGAAGCCCCATTGACCCAGCTCGCCTGGTCGAAGGACAGTCAGTTTGTGGCGATTGGCCTCCGCCAATCGGGGTTGCGCGTCTTTCAACGCAACCTCGGTTTTGTCGGTAGCGATCCTGAGTACAACGAAGCCCTCTACGGTGCCGACTTCGCAGCCGACGGGCGTTTGGTCACCGGCAGCCTCGACGGCAGCTTGCGGCTGTACCGAATCGACAAAAAGGGTCTGACTCGCCTGGCGAGAAAACAAATGCCGGCGGGCAAACCCTATTCGGTCGCCTTTTCTCCTGACGGCAGCCTGATTGCCGTCGGCTACCAGGACGCGGGGCATATCGACGTGCTTGATGCGGCGACCCTGAACTTGCGCTATTCAACCATGCCCATCGCCGAGGGCAATCTAGGACGAGTTACCTGGAGTAGTGACGGGCGGGTATTGTTCGGCGCGGGTAGCGCTCGTGCCAACAACCGCTTCGTGGTACTGGCGTTCACTGACGAGGGTCGGGGGCCGGCACGCGAAATCGCGGGATTCAGCAACATTGTGACGGCATTGGCGCCGTTGCGCGATGGTGTCGTCGTCGCCACAGCCGAGCCGTCATGGGCAAGCTTTGACGCGGTGGGCGGGCGACGCTTGTTGGTCCAACCACAAACACCGGACTTTCGCGACGCAGGCGAACGTTTCCGCGTTGGCGCCGAAGCTCAGGCGGTCGCTTTTCCCCTGCAGGCTGGCGGAGACGTGTTGCTCTTCGACCTCGCCAAAGGAGACTTGCGCAGTATCACTTCGGAGGCGAAAGTTGAGCCGCCACGCCAACCCGGTTGGACCGGCGGTCCCAGTAACTGGAAAAATTCGACGGCGCCAAAAGTCGGTTCGCGAGCCCTTGAGTTGCAGCCGGGAGAAGTCTCAAGGAGCGTCGCGTTATCGCCGGACAGACAGCGCTTTGTCCTCGGCACCGAGTGGTTTGTCCGAGCGTTCGACGGTGACGGTATCCCGGTTTGGCAACAGCGGACACCGGCCGCTGCCTGGGCGGTAAATATCAGCGCCGATGGCCGTTGGCTGGTCGCGGCCCTGGGCGATGGAACGATCCGCTGGTTCCGGATGCGCGACGGAAAGGAGCAGCTTGCTCTGTTCGTCCACGCGGACGGCAAGCGCTGGATCATTTGGTCGCCGTCAGGTTATTACGATACCTCGCTCGAAGGCGAAGAACTCGTCGGATGGCACCTCAACCGAGCCCAGAATCAGGCGTCCGACTTCTTCTCGGTGGGGCGTTTCCGCGATCGCTATTATCGTCCCGAGATTATCCAGTCCATCGTCCAGACTGGCGACGAGGGAGAAGCAATCCGTCGAGCGCAGGCGGCTCTGGCGGCTCTTGCAGCCAGTGAGTCGGCAGCGGAGAAAGCGACCACGGCGGCTTCCGGTGGCGGACGGGTTTCGTCAGCGCCAACGGCGCCGATCGCGGTTGACAAGGCCGCCGTCGCGACCATCCTGCCGCCGGTCATCGATCTGCAGACCGATGCTCAGGTAGAGAGTTCGGCGACCACCGTTCCCGTACGTTTCGTACTGCGCAGCCCACCTGACGCACCGGTCAGCGAAGTGAAAGTGCGAGTCAACGACAAGCTTGTGCGCTCGCTTGACAACAAGGCGCTGCGCAGCAGTCGAGGCGAAGGACAGGAGGTCCAGGTGGCGGTTCCGCCGGTTGACAGTCAAATCCGAATCTTCGCTACCAACAAGTACGGAAAATCGGAACCGGCGGTGATCAACGTACGCCGAAGCGCTAGCGCCAGTGTCAAGCTGCCGGAGACCCGATTCGACACGCTTTACCTATTGATCATTGGCGTCAGCAAGTATCCGGACGAGTGGAAGCTGGACCTGGCCGAGAAGGATGCCCGCGACTTCAACCATCACATGGTACGACAGGCGGGCAAACTCTACGGGTCGGCGGTGCCGCGCTTGTTGATTAACGAGCAGGCCAATCGTCAGAACATACTCGACGGCTTGCGTTGGTTGCGGGAATCGGTGGGTGAGCGGGACGCCGGTGTCGTCTTCATGGCGGGCCATGGTGACCGTGTTGGTTCGGCGTATTACTTCATTCCCGGTGACCCCGACGTACTTCCATCACGCGTCGACTTCAAGAGCACGCAGGAATTTGACGCCTGGAAGCTCAAGAACGCGCCGCAAAGGTGGATACCCGGCGAGGAGATTGCACGCACGCTGCTTGGGCTGAAGGGGAGAGCCGCATTCTTTATCGACACCTGTCACTCGGGGATCAATGCCCGGCCGGGTCAAACGACGAATCCGGACTTGACCAAGGCGCTCAACGAGATCAACGAAGAACGCGGGGTCATTGTCTTCGCGTCGTCGACCGGCAAGGAGCTCTCGCAGGAGGATCCGAGTTGGGGCAACGGTGCATTTACCAAAGCGATTATTGAGGGCATCCGCGGTGGAGCCGACTTCCGGAAGGATGGTCTGATTCGCCCGTCGACCTTGCAAAGTTACGTCACGGATCGGGTCATGGAGCTTACAAAGAGGGAGCAGCGTCCGGTGATTTTTGCGGTGGGCATCGACGAACCGATTGCTGTCAAGGCGCAATAGTTTTTCTTGAGAAGGGGAGTAAATCGATGACAGAGGCTGGTTTCACCTTGCGTGGTATCAGTGCGGCTCTTGCCGGCGTGTTGGTGTGCACGGCTTGCGTCACCAATCCCGACGGTACGACACGGCTCGACGATCGGGCGACTGGAGCGCTGATCGGGGCAGCTGCTGGCTGCGCAGTGGGTGCGGCAGTGCACGGAGGCAAAGGGTGTGCTGTAGGTGCCGTCGCGGGGGCAGCGGTTGGTTTCATGGTCGGGTGGTATTTTGAGTCAAAGCGAATCGCTACCGCGAGCGAAGTGAACACCGAGTACAAGAAGAAGGGTCAGGTGATCCCGAAGGCCGAAGTCAAGCCGGCAAAGTTCGACACGGCCGTGAAAACGAGTGCCCCTGACAAGGATGGGCAGCGTGAAGTACAGGTGACGTCCAACACCGATCTCATCGGTTATGGCGACAAGGCGCCGGAAATGACTCAGAAGTACGCGCTTTACGATGAGAACAACGCGTTGGTGGAAGAGAAGACCGAAAAAGTGGCCGCTGTTGACGGAGCCGGGCGGTATCAAACGACCTCCAAGTTCAAGCTGCCGGATTCGGCGAAGGGCAAGAAGTACACCGTCAAGACGACGATGCTCGCCGATAACAAACCGTACAAAGAGAACTCGTACAAGGTGTCCATTCTCTATACGGGATTCGTGCTGGCGATGGCCGATTGACCCTGGTTTATCGGGCTGGGCAGGCTGGCCGGGCGGTGTTACCGTCCGGCCAGCGTGTATAGAGGTTTTGAAGTCCTGCAAACCTAGCGACCACCGATCGCAGGCGCGAACCAAGTGGGTTGCCTGTGGTCTGCTGATGCAGGACGTTGTGCGTTGGCCTTGATCTTTCCGGATTCCCCTGGAGTTGGCCGGCGGCCGCCCGAAGGCGACTCCGACGAACACGGCCGCGCTCCGTGTTACGCGGTGCGCGAGAACGACAATATTGCTGAGACCTATCATGAATGCTCACGAACAGTTCATTGCCAGCGAGGCTTGTGTTGACCAGGCGGCCATCAAGCCGTTGCCGAACTCACGGAAAATCTATGTTGCCGGGAGTCGTACAGACCTCCGCGTCGCGATGCGCGAGATCTCGCAAGCCGACACGGCAACGGCTTTTGGCGGAGAGAAGAACCCACCCATTTTCGTCTACGACTGCTCCGGGCCGTATACCGATCCACAAGCGGTGATCGACGTTCGCCTGGGGTTGCCACGGCTGCGAGCATCGTGGATAGCGGAGCGCGGCGACAGCGAACCACTGAAAGACCTCAGCTCGGAGTTCGGCCGTCGACGGGCGGTCGATGAGTCGCTCAAAGGGATGCGTTTTCCTGGTCTGCAGCGAGCGCCGCTGCGAGCCAAGGCAGGCGCCAACGTCAGTCAGATGCACTACGCGCGGCGCGGGATCATCACACCCGAAATGGAGTACGTCGCGATTCGCGAGAACTGCAACCGCCAGACCTACGTCGAAAGACTGCTGGCCTCGGGGCCGCAAGGCAGTCGCTTGGCCGAAGTCCTTTGCCGCCAGCATCGCGGCGACGGGTTTGGCGCCAGCATCCCGGACGAGATCAGTCCGGAATTCGTGCGTAGCGAAGTGGCGCGGGGTCGCGCGATCATCCCCTGCAACATCAATCATCCGGAAAGCGAGCCGATGATCATCGGTCGCAACTTCCTGACCAAAATCAACGCCAACATCGGCAACTCGGCCCTCGGTTCAAGCATCCAGGAAGAAGTGGAGAAGATGACCTGGGCCATCCGTTGGGGCGGTGATACGGTGATGGATCTGTCGACCGGCAAACACATTCACGAGACGCGCGAGTGGATCATTCGTAACAGCCCGGTGCCGATTGGCACGGTGCCGATTTATCAGGCTCTGGAGAAGGTCGACGGACGGGCGGAAGATCTCACTTGGGAGATCTTCCGCGACACCTTGATCGAACAGGCCGAGCAGGGTGTGGACTACTTCACCATACACGCCGGCGTTCGTCTAGCCTACGTACCCTTGACGGCGCGTCGGCTGACCGGAATCGTCTCGCGCGGCGGGTCGATCCTGGCCAAGTGGTGTCTCGCTCACCACGCCGAGAGCTTCCTTTATACGCGCTTCGAAGAGATTTGCGAGATCATGAAGGCCTACGACGTCGCCTTCAGCCTCGGCGACGGCCTGCGCCCAGGATCCATCTACGATGCGAACGACGAAGCGCAGCTCGCCGAGTTGAAGACGCTTGGCGAACTGACGGACATTGCCTGGCGGCATGACGTCCAGGTGATGATCGAGGGCCCCGGTCATGTGCCGATGCACAGGATCAAGGAAAACATGGACGTGCAACTTGCGTACTGCAAGGAAGCGCCGTTCTATACGCTCGGTCCGCTGACCACGGACGTCGCGCCGGGCTACGACCACATTACCAGCGGTATTGGCGCGGCGATGATTGGCTGGTACGGGACGGCCATGCTTTGCTATGTGACGCCGAAAGAACACCTTGGTCTACCCGACAAGGACGACGTCAAGGAGGGAATCATCACCTACAAGCTGGCGGCGCACGCGGCTGATCTGGCGAAGGGTCATCCTGGCGCTCAGATCCGGGATAACGCCCTGTCCAAGGCGCGCTTCGAATTTCGCTGGGAAGACCAGTTCAATCTAGGTCTCGACCCGGACAAGGCGCGCGACTTTCACGACGAGACGCTGCCCAAGGAATCGGCCAAGGTCGCGCACTTCTGTTCGATGTGTGGCCCACATTTCTGCTCGATGAAGATTACCCAGGAGGTGCGTGACTTCGCCATGGCGCAGGGCGTCGGCGAGCACGACGCGCTCGCTCGCGGACTCGAGGAGAAGGCGATCGAGTTCGTCCGTTCGGGGGCCGAAGTGTATCGCAAGGTCTAAAGGAAGAACGCCGCGCCTTGCGGCTAAGCGCCCATCCGATCAAGCCCTCGACCAGCGCATCGGGACGGCTTCGGCCGGATTGTCCGTTGCGCCAAGGCCCTACCCGGTGCGGCCACAACGTTGCGACGCCAGGGGTTGCTGTCTTGCTGTAGAAGAGTGGCGTAAAATTTCGAGCTTTCGATTACGCTCGGTCGTCTGCGCGACCTTCAGCCCATGCTCTTTCCGGAACGTTTCGACGTCATCGTCGTCGGCGGCGGTCATGCCGGCACCGAGGCCGCACTCGCTGCCGCGCGCATGGGGCGGAAGACGCTGTTGCTGACGCATAGTCTGGAGACCTTGGGCGCGATGAGCTGCAATCCGTCGATCGGCGGCATCGGCAAAGGGCATCTGGTCAAGGAAATCGACGCTCTCGGCGGTGCGATGGCCGAAGCGACGGACGAGGCGGGAATACAGTTTCGTATCCTCAACTCAAGTAAGGGCCCAGCCGTGCGCGCGACGCGCGCGCAAGCCGATCGAGTGCTTTACCGGCAAGCAATCCGCGGTCGCCTTGAGCACCAGCAGCAATTGACCCTCTTTTCCCAGGCTTGTGACGATCTGATCATCGAAGGCGAACGGGTGGCCGGTGTGGTGACGCAGCTCGGCGTGCGCTTCTCCGCGCGCGCGGTCGTCCTGACCACGGGAACGTTTCTCAACGGCCGGATCCACGTTGGGCTGACTCACTATACCGGCGGCCGCATGGGTGACCCGCCCTCATTGACCCTGGCGACTCGCCTGCGAGAGCTGCAGCTACCGGTGGGTCGCCTTAAAACCGGTACGCCGCCGCGACTCGACGGACGAACCATCAACTTTTCGGTCATGACCGAACAGGTCTCCGACGACCCTTTACCCGTCTTTTCCTTCCTTGGTGACGCATCCCGCCACCCACGGCAGCTTCCGTGCTGGATTACGACGACCAACGCGCAGACCCACGACATCATCCGCGCCAACCTCGACCGCTCGCCGATGTATACCGGAGTGATTGAAGGGGTCGGGCCGCGCTACTGTCCGTCTATCGAGGACAAGGTTCACCGGTTCGCAAACAAGGAGAGCCACAACCTCTTTCTCGAACCGGAAGGGCTGACGACGCACGAGGTCTATCCGAACGGGATTTCCACCAGTCTGCCGTTTGACGTCCAGCTGGCCATCGTACGTTCAATTAGCGGGCTCGAACGCTGCCACATCCTGCGTCCGGGTTATGCGATCGAATACGATTACTTCGATCCCCGAGCCCTCAAGTCGTCGCTGGAAACGAAAGCGATCGCCGGTCTTTTCTTTGCCGGACAGATCAATGGAACCACCGGCTACGAGGAGGCTGCCGCGCAAGGACTGCTCGCTGGAGTCAATGCGGCGTGTTTGGCTGACGGGCAGGAGGCGTGGACACCGCGTCGCGACGAGGCGTATCTCGGCGTCTTGACGGACGATCTGGTCACCGGCGGCGTCTCCGAACCGTACCGGATGTTCACCAGTCGCGCCGAGTATCGCCTGTCGTTGCGCGAGGACAATGCCGACCTACGCCTGACCGAGCTAGGTCGCCGGCTGGGTCTCGTGGACGACCGTCGATGGCGTCGCTTTTCCGAGAAGAGGGAGGCGATTGCGCGCGAGCAGGAGCGCCTTCGATCGACCTGGGTGCACCCGTGCCGGGTCAGCGAGGAGAAGGCGATCCGCCTTCTCGGCAAGACGCTCGAACGTGAGTACACCTTGTACGAGCTGTTGCGCCGTCCGGAGGTCCGTTACGCTGACGTGATCAGCCTGAGTGACGAACCGTCACTCGCTCAGGAGGATGCACAGGTGATTGGGCAACTGGAAATCCAGGCCAAGTATCACGGCTACATCGAACGTCAGCAGGAAGAGGTGGCGAGAAGCGCGGCGAGCGAAGACACCCGCTTTCCTGACGGCTTCGACTTTGCCCAAGTCAGCGGGTTGTCGACCGAGATTCGCCAGAAACTCGCCAGGCAGCGGCCGGAGACGCTTGGTCAGGCGTCGCGCATTCAGGGCATGACGCCAGCCGCTGTCTCAATCCTGCTGATTCACCTCAAGCGTCGGGAAAGCGCGCGCGACGACGACCGCAGACTCCCGCGCAGCGCAGTCGGCCAATGACGTTGGCGGCGCAACTCGCGCAGGGGTTGCTGGCGATCGGCGCTGACCTGGCGGCGGCGAGCACGCAACGCCTGCTCGACTACCTCGCCCTGCTGGCAAAATGGAACCGGACCTATCGGCTTACCGCCATCGAGGAACCCGCTCAGGTCATCAGTCATCACCTGCTCGATTCGCTCGCCTTGCTGCCGTATGTCACGGCACCGGCGCTGCTCGACGTCGGCAGTGGCGGTGGCTTGCCCGGTATACCGCTAGCCATCGCCCGGCCGGGAATGGACGTCGTTCTCCTTGAAGCCAACGGCAAGAAAGCGGCGTTTCTTCGCCAGGCAGCGATCGAACTGGAGCTGACAAACCTCACGGTTTACGGTGGACGGGTTGAATCCTTCCAGCCAGCCACCCCGTTTCCGCTGATCACTGCTCGCGCCTTCGCCGACCTATCGACACTGGTTACCTTGACGCGTCGTTTGCTCGCCGCCGGCGGTCACTGGCTGGCGATGAAGGGTATACGCCCGGATCGAGAGCTGGCCGGCTTGCCTGAAGGCGTCCGGGTGGACGGCGTGCATCGCCTGACGGTCCCGGGCATCAACGGCGAGCGCCATGTGGTCGTGATGAGTGCGTCGCCGGAGTCGGACTGACCGGATAGAGGAGCGTTGATTGGGACAGATACTAGCGGTAACCAACCAGAAGGGGGGCGTTGGCAAGACGACGACGGCGGTCAACCTGTCTTCCTGCCTCGCTGAAATCGGCCGGCGCGTTCTGCTTATCGACCTCGATCCGCAAGGCAACGCCACCACGGGCTGCGGAGTGGTCAAGCGCGGAGCTCAACCGACCGTGTATCAGGTGTTGATTGGACGTGCGACGGTGCTCGAAACCCGTGTGCGGACCGAATTCGCCTTCGATCTGCTGCCAGCGAATCGAGAGCTCGCTGGCGCCGAGATCGACCTGATCGAGATGGAGCGGCGTGAATACCGTTTGCGCGACGCCCTCCAAAACCTGCGTGGCGAGTACGACTTCATTTTGATGGACTGCCCGCCAGCGCTCAACCTTCTGACCGTCAACGGACTTGTCGCCGCGCTGGCAGTGATCATCCCGATGCAGTGCGAGTACTACGCATTGGAGGGGCTTACCGATCTCGTAGCGACCCTGAAGAAGGTGCGCGCCAACCTTAACTCACAGCTTGAGATCGAGGGTCTGTTGCGGACGATGTTCGATCCGCGTTCGACGCTGACGCAGCAGGTTTCGCGCGAACTCGAGGGACATTTCGGAACAAAGGTCTATCGCACCATTGTTCCCCGCAATGTGCGTCTGGCCGAGGCGCCTTCGCACGGCAAGCCGGTGATCGCCTTCGACCGCAGTTCGAAGGGCGCCCAGGCG
Organism: uncultured Candidatus Accumulibacter sp.; assembly: GCA_964420975.1. Lineage (GTDB taxonomy): Bacteria > Pseudomonadota > Gammaproteobacteria > Burkholderiales > Rhodocyclaceae > Accumulibacter. The sequence goes on along the minus strand of CAYQVH010000001.1, from coordinate 114,534 downwards.
TATCTCTCGCTGGCCCAGGAAATCGCCGAGCGGATGGCCAGGGCCCAGGCGGGCAGCGTCGTTTCAGGAAGCCCGCGATGAAGACCAAGGGACTAGGTCGCGGCCTCGACGCCTTGCTGGCCGGCAATGAAGCACCCAGTAGCGAACAGCAGCGAACGTTGTCGGTCGGCAGTATTCAGCCGGGCAAGTATCAGCCACGAACGCGTATGGACCCCGCATCGCTCGACGAACTTGCCGCGTCGATCCGCGCTCAGGGGCTGATGCAGCCGATCCTCGTACGGCCGGTCGGCGACGAGCGTTATGAGATCATCGCCGGGGAACGGCGATGGCGGGCGGCGCAGATCGCCGGTTTGAGTGAAGTTCCCGCGTTGCTACGCGAAATTCCCGACGAAGCCGCGTTGGCGATGGCGCTGATCGAGAACATCCAACGCGAGAATCTCAATCCGCTCGAAGAAGCGCGTGGTCTGCAGCGCCTGATCGACGAGTTCGCGATGACGCACCAGCAAGCCGCCGATGCGGTTGGCCGGTCCCGTCCAGCGGCGTCGAATCTGATGCGCCTGCTGCAATTGGCGCTACCCGTCCAGGACCTGCTGATGGATGGCGAGATTGACATGGGTCATGCGCGTGCCTTGTTGCCACTCTCGGGTGCCCTGCAGGTTCAGTTGGCGCAACGGGTGATACACAAGGGACTGTCGGTAAGGGAAACCGAACGCCTGGTTCAGTACGCGCTGCGGCCACCGAAAGACACCACGCCAGGCAAGCCGGATCGCGATGTCATCCGCCTGCAGGAGGAGCTGGCGGACCTTCTCGGCGCGCAAGTGGCGATCAAGGCCAATCGCAAGGGAGCGGGACGGGTGCTCATCGAGTTTGGTGATCTCGATCAGCTAGAAGGAATCCTGCAGCGTTTGCGGGATTGATGCGGCGCATCAAAGAGGCCTTTCCGGAGTCGTCTCATTTGGCCTGTAACGCCGTTTTTATCGGGGAAAACCGTTTTTTTTGCATGTGCGGTTTGCTTCCTCACAACGACTCTGGTATCCTTCGAAAGTCTTGGAGGGGTTGACCGTGCATCCTCAGGTACGCTGGGTGTTTCGCTGCCAGTTGGCTGTCACTCTGGTGGTGGCGCTGGTAGCGGGGATGGCTCTGGGGTCAGGCGCGTCTGTTTCTGCAGTACTCGGCGGTGGGATCGCAATGGCCAGTGGTGCTGCTTATGCTTGGCGAGCCTTGCGACCGTCGGGGGCGGCGGCGGATGCCAGGCAAGCATTCAATGCTCAGGTGTCGGGCGAAGGATACAAGTTCGCCGTCACCTTGTTGTTGTTTGCGGTGGTCTTCAAGAGCTACGCGCAGCTTGTCGCTTTGCCGCTCTTTCTGGCCTATGTGGCGGCCGTGTCCGTCTACTGGGTGGCGCTGCTGCGGCAGCACTAAGTCAACAAAGCAAAGGGGAAATTATGGCTTCGGGCGAGGCGCTGACGACGAGCGGTTACATTGTTCACCACCTGACCAACCTCACGGTCGGGAGCGGATTCTGGACATTCCACCTGGACAGCCTGATCGTTTCCGGGCTCCTTGGCCTGTTCGCCTTCGTTGGTATGTCGCGCCTCGCTGCGCGTGCAAGTATTACCAGTCCAGGCAAGCTACAGACGCTGGTCGAGATGATCGTCTCCTTCGTTGACCAGCAGGCCAAGGACACCTATCACGGCCGCAGCCCGCTGGTAACGCCTCTGGCAATTACCATTTTCATGTGGGTCTTCCTGATGAATGCGATGGACCTGATTCCCGTCGACTTCATCCCGATGCTCCTCGGACTGGCTGGCGTCCATTACTTCAAGGTAGTGCCGACCACTGATCCCAACCTCACTTTTGCCATGTCGTTGACGGTGTTTACAATCATGCTGGTCATGAACGTCAAGGTGAAGGGAGTGGGCGGCTTCCTGCACGAGGTGTTCACCGTTCCATTTGGCGCCAAGCTGGCACCGGTCAATCTCCTGTTCCGGATTATCGAGGACATCGCCAAACCCATTTCGTTGTCGCTACGTCTGTTCGGCAACATGTATGCCGGTGAGATGGTCTTCATCCTGATCGCCCTGATGGGCATTTGGCAGCTTCCCCTCGCCTTGCCTTGGGCGCTGTTCCACATCCTGATTATTACTCTGCAGGCCTTCGTCTTCATGATGCTGACCATCGTCTATCTGTCGATGGCGAGCGAGTCCCACGGCTAGTGGGTGAGTGCCGGCAAGCGTTGCCCGTTTGCTTCATGTTGTCCCCGTCTAACCCATTTAGCATGTTTTACTAGGAGAAAGTAATGGAAGCCGCTCTGTCTATGTTGCTTGGTAATACTGCCATCGCCGTTGCCATTCTGATCGGTGCCGGTGCGCTCGGTACTGCGATCGGTTTTGGCATCCTGGGTGGCCGATTCCTCGAAGGAGCCGCTCGCCAGCCAGAAATGATCCCCACTCTCCAGGTCAAGATGTTCATCGTTGCCGGTCTCTTGGACGCCGTTACCATGATCGGCGTGGGTATCGCGCTCTTCATGTTGTTTGCGAATCCCTTCATCGCCGTCGTCAAGGGTTGATCGCGTCTCCTATCGGTTTAACTGTTTAACGGGGAGGTAGCCGTGAACATCAACGCAACGCTATTTGGCGAAGCGATCTGGTTTGGCGTCTTCATCTGGATCACGATGAAGTACGTCTGGCCACCGCTGCAGAAAGCCATGGCCGATCGCCAGAAGATGATTGCCGACGGCCTCGCGGCCAGCGAACGCGCCAAACATGAGCTGGAGCTTGCCGGCAAACGGTCGGCGGACGTCCTGCGTGACGCCAAGGCGAAGTCGGCGGAAGTCGTTGCAGCCGCGGAAAAGCGCGCGACGCAGATGATAGAGGACGCCAAGCAGGCGGCAAAGGTCGAGGCTGACAAAGTGATCGTTGCGGCGAAGGCGGAAATTGCGCAGCAGGTCGAACAGGCTCGGGCCGAGTTGCGCGAACGCGTGGCCGACCTCGCGGTCGCGGGTGCCGAGCGGATCCTGAAGCGTGAGGTCGACGCCAAGGCGCACGCCGCAATGCTCCTCGCACTGAAACAGGAACTTTGACATCATGGCCGAACTCGTTACCATCGCGCGCCCCTATGCGGAAGCGGTGTTTCGAACGGCGATGGAGAAGCAGGCGTTGGCTGCTTGGTCCGAGCGTCTCGCGTTGCTGTCCGCGTTGGCCGCCGACGAGCGGATGCGTACCTGCATCGGCAACCCCGAACTCTCAGCCGTGCAAAAGGCGGAACTCTTCAAGTCGCTCGCTGGAACTGCGCTCGACGTCGGCGCCGCCAATCTGATCGCTGTGCTTGCCGCCAACGAGCGGTTGTCGGCGCTTCCGGAAATCGCCAGCCTCTTCGAAACGTTTCGGGCGGCACAGGAAGGTATCAAGGAAGCCACCATTTTCAGTGCCTTTCCGCTGGATGACGCGCAGCGCGAAGCGTTGGTCGGCGAATTGGAAGCGCGCTTCAAGACCCGGCTGACTGCCGAAGTGGTCGTCGATTCTTCGTTGATCGGCGGCGTCAAGATTGTGGTGGGCGACCAAGTCCTCGACACGTCCGTTCGCGGCAAGCTCGAGACCTTGCGGTTGGCGCTTACGAACTAGGAGAATTTCATGCAGCTGAATCCTTCCGAAATCAGCGAACTGATCAAGAGCAAGATCGACAACCTTGCGATCAGCGCCGATCTACGCACTCAAGGGACGGTCGTCTCGGTGACAGACGGCATCTGCCGCATCTACGGGCTGACCGACGTCATGCAGGGCGAGATGCTCGAATTCCCTGGTAACACTTTCGGTATGGCGCTGAACCTTGACCGGGATTCGGTGGGTGCCGTGGTGCTCGGCGAGTACGACCAGATCAGTGAAGGCGATACGGTCAAAACGACCGGCCGCATTCTCGAGGTGCCCGTTGGCCCGGAGTTGCTTGGCCGCGTCGTCAACTCTCTCGGTCAGCCGATTGATGGTAAGGGCCCGGTCAACCACAAGATGACCGACAAGATCGAGAAAGTCGCGCCCGGCGTCATCTGGCGCAAGTCCGTCTCGCAGCCGGTCCAGACAGGTCTCAAGTCGATTGACGCCATGGTACCGATCGGTCGTGGGCAGCGCGAACTGATCATCGGCGACCGGCAGACCGGCAAGACCGCGGTAGCCGTCGATACCATCATCAACCAGAAAGGTCAGGAGCTGATCTGTATCTACGTCGCGATCGGCCAAAAGGCGTCGACTGTCGCGAACGTCGTGCGCAAGCTCGAAGAACACGGTGCGATGGAGTACACCATCGTCGTCGCGGCCACGGCCTCCGAGTCGGCTGCGCTGCAGTACATCGCGCCCTACTCCGGGTGCACGATGGGTGAATACTTCCGTGATCGCGGCCAGGACGCTCTGATCATCTACGATGACTTGACGAAGCAGGCATGGGCGTATCGCCAGGTTTCTCTGCTCTTGCGTCGCCCGCCGGGTCGTGAAGCCTATCCTGGCGACGTTTTTTACCTGCACTCGCGTCTCCTCGAGCGTGCCGCTCGCGTCTCTGCTGACTGGGTCGAAAAGTTCACCAACGGTGAAATCAAGGGCAAAACGGGTTCGCTCACCGCGTTGCCGGTGATCGAGACGCAAGCGGGTGACGTCTCGGCCTTCGTCCCCACCAACGTCATCTCGATCACCGATGGCCAGATCTTCCTCGATACCGATCTCTTCAACGCCGGCGTTCGCCCGGCGATGGACGCCGGCATCTCGGTCTCGCGCGTCGGCGGTGCCGCACAAACAAAGGTGATCAAGAAACTCGGTGGGGGCGTCCGTCTGGCGTTGGCGCAATATCGGGAACTCGCCGCCTTCGCTCAGTTTGCCTCCGATCTCGACGAGGCGACGCGCAAACAGCTTGACCGCGGACGTATGGTCACCGAACTGATGAAGCAACCGCAGTACTCGCCGATGACCATCTCGGAAATGGCGATCACTTTGCACGCGGTGAACAAGGGCTACTTCGACGACGTCGACGTGAAGAAAGCGCTCGCTGTCGAAAAACAAATGCACGTCTACATCAAACAAAAGTACGCGAGCCTGATTTCCCAGATCGAGACCGTCAAGGATCTTGACGCCGCCGCCGAGCAGCAACTGACGAAAGCGATTGAGGACTTCAAGGCTACTTTGGCCTGATCGAGCGAGGAGTCTGCGATGCCGAGCGGCAAGGAAATCCGCACCAAGATCAAGAGCGTGGAAAGCACGCGCAAGATCACCAAGGCCATGCAGATGGTGGCCGCCTCCAAGATGCGCAAGGCGCAGGATCGGATGCGGGCAGCGCGCCCCTACGGTGAGAAAATCCGTGTCGTCGCGGGCAACCTGTCGCATGCCCTGACCGACTACCGCCATCCTTTTCTCATTGTTCGCGAGCCGATTAAGACGGTTGGTTTGATTGTCGTTACCTCCGACAAAGGGCTGTGTGGCGGCCTCAACACCAATGTCCTTCGTTTGGCACTGGGAAAAATGAAGGAATGGGACGCGGAAGGGAAAAAGCTGAAGGTCACTGCGATAGGCAACAAGGGGCTGGGCTTCATGCAGCGTGCCGGCGCCAGTGTCGTCTCCCAGCTCGTCGGTCTTGGGGATACGCCTCATCTGGAAAAGCTGATCGGTCCAGTGAAGGTTCAGCTCGACGCTTACGTCAAAGGCGAGATCGACGTTCTCTACATCGCTTTTACGCGATTTATCAACACCATGAAGCAGGAGCCGGTACTCCTCCAGTTGCTGCCGCTTTCCGGCGAACTGGTCGGTGGCGGCGCCAACCGGTGGGACTACCTTTATGAGCCCGACGCCAAGACGGTGATCGATGACTTGCTCGTCCGTTATGTGGAAGCCATGATCTACCAGGCAGTCGCCGAAAATATGGCGTCGGAACAAAGTGCGCGCATGGTGGCGATGAAGTCTGCCTCTGACAACGCCAAAAACATCATCGCCGAGCTGAAGCTGGTGTACAACAAAGCGCGACAAGCGGCGATCACCAAGGAACTGTCGGAAATCGTCGCCGGCGCGGCGGCTGTTTGACCACGTCACTTTAGTTTATTGATTAGGGATACAACGATGACTCAAGGAAACATTGTTCAGTGTATCGGTGCCGTGGTGGACATCCAGTTCCCGCGTGATGCGATGCCGAAGATCTACGACGCGCTGCAGCTCGACAAGTCGGAGGAGTCGGAGATGTGCGAGTCGGATCTCGTTTTCGAGGTCCAGCAGCAGCTCGGCGACGGTATCGTGCGCACGATCACCATGGGCTCGTCCGATGGCTTGCGTCGCGGCATGAAGGTGAACAATACAGGCGCTGCCATTTCGGTTCCGGTCGGCGGCGGCACGGTCGGTCGGATCATGAACGTTCTGGGTCGGCCGATCGACGAGGCCGGTCCAATCGCTGCCGACGAGCACCGGGAGATTCATCAGCTGGCACCCAAGTTCGACGAACTGTCCCCATCGGTCGACCTTCTCGAAACCGGGATCAAAGTTATCGACCTCGTCTGCCCGTTTGCCAAGGGTGGCAAGGTGGGCCTGTTCGGAGGCGCCGGCGTCGGAAAGACCGTCAATATGATGGAGTTGATCAACAATATCGCCAAACAGCGTTCAGGTTTGTCGGTCTTTGCCGGTGTCGGCGAGCGTACGCGCGAGGGCAACGACTTCTACCACGAAATGAAGGAGTCGAACGTCCTCGACAAAGTGGCGATGGTTTTCGGGCAGATGAACGAACCGCCGGGTAACCGCCTGCGGGTGGCGCTGACCGGCTTGACGATGGCCGAACGCTTCCGCGACGATGGCCGCGACATCCTCTTCTTTGTCGACAACATCTATCGTTATACGCTGGCGGGAACCGAGGTCTCGGCGCTGCTCGGCCGCATGCCCTCTGCGGTTGGTTACCAGCCAACGCTAGCCGAGGAAATGGGCCGCTTGCAGGAACGCATCACCTCGACCAAGGTGGGTTCGATCACCTCCATTCAGGCGGTATATGTGCCGGCTGACGACCTCACTGACCCGTCGCCGGCGACCACGTTCCTGCACCTCGACTCGACCGTCGTTCTCTCGCGTGACATCGCCTCACTGGGTATCTACCCGGCGGTCGACCCTCTCGACTCGACTTCGCGCCAGCTAGATCCGCAGGTCGTCGGCGAAGAACACTACTCGGTCGCCCGAGCCGTCCAGATGACGTTGCAGAAGTACAAGGAACTACGCGACATTATCGCGATTCTCGGCATGGACGAACTCTCGCCGGAGGATAAGCTGGCCGTCTATCGGGCACGCAAGATCCAGCGCTTTCTCTCGCAGCCGTTCCATGTCGCCGAGGTGTTTACGGGTTCGCCGGGCAAGTTCGTACCACTGAAGGAGACGATTAAGGGCTTCAAGATGATCGTCGAAGGTGAGTGCGACAACATTCCTGAGCAGGCCTTCTATATGGTTGGCGGCATCGAAGAGGTGTTCGACAAGGCGAAGACGCTCTAAGCAAGCGCAATGACCGCGTGTTCCGAGCGGCGAAACCCCTCGCCGCGACACGCATAGCACAAGGGAAGACGAGCATGTCCATCAGAGTCCACGTCGACGTCGTCAGTGCAGAGGAGCTCATTTTTTCCGGCCAGACCGACTTTGCCGTTTTTCCCGGCGAAGCCGGAGAACTCGGCATCTATCCACGGCACGCGCCGTTGCTTACGCGCATCAAGCCGGGTACGGTACGCTTGAAGGTTCCGGACCGCGACGAGTATGAACTGGTCTACGTTTCCGGCGGCATGCTTGAAGTGCAGCCGGCGCTGATCACTGTTCTTGCCGACACGGCGATTCGGGCCCACGACCTTGACGAGGCGAAAGCACTCGAAGCCAAGCGCCGAGCAGAAGAAGCCCTCCGCAATCGTTCATCGGACGTCGGGCTTGCCACTGCCGAGGCGGAACTCGCGCAAGCGGTTGCTCAGTTGCAGGCGATCAAGAAGATGCGTAGCCGGCATTAACGCTACAAAGCCGCGTTCGACAACAACTTGGGCAGAAAACACGACAAGGGAGGGCTGGCTTTGCCAGCCCTCTTCCATTGGCCCTGTTCTACTCGGGACTGACTAACGCAGAAACGACTACGTGTTGCCGACTCAAAGTCCGGTAACCGCACGAAACTGCGTACCCGCGCGCCGCTTCCAGTTGCGACAAGCGCTTCTCAAAACGGGCGACGCGGTCCCGAAAACCATCCACGTCGGAGCAAAATCGTTCCACCTGCTGCCGGCGAGCGAGTCCACGTTCGTTGTCGGTCAAGTATTCCGCGACGGCTATGGCCAAGCCCTTGGCCGCATTCGATTGCCACGCTCCAAAACTCCGGATCAGTTGTAACGCACGCCGGGCGACGATGTCGCCCGTAAGGTGAGCGACTTCGTGCTCTATGTCCCAGCGAAGATGGCGAAAGACGAACGCCAGAGTCTCGGCGAGTTCGGCAGATCCAGAAACCTTGGCGGTGGAAAAAATCGACGTTCGGTCCGAAAACTGACGCAGCAACGCATCGTTCGGGAGAACAAGCTCAACGTCTGCCACGATAGTGGAATCCGCCTCTCGCAGCAGTCCCTCGTCAGTGATGCTGATCTTCAGCGAGGCAAATCCGGTGGTGACGGAAACGGATTTTCCACGGAAAACGGCCAAGCGCTCACGCGCCCAGCCTTCCTCCGTCAAGACGTAGTTAAGAACACGAAGAATCGGCTGCAGCAGCACCAAGTCAGGACAGTTGCTGAATACCGGCTACCACCCAGCCTTTGTCGCCGTCGACCGCTTTCGTCAGGTTCCACACTTCATCGAAGCTCGCAGCAGGGGCGCCCGCCTCTTCCCTTATCATGCCGCTGAAGCGCACGCTGGCGATGTGACGGTTGCCCTCCGTGGTGACCTCCAACAGTTCGGCATTCAGCGTCACGACGTCCGTTTGCTGGGAAACGTTGCCACGCTCTTCCAGCTGAAGCCGAATCTCGGCAAACATCTCCGGGCTGACGAACTCGCGGAGGTCTGCCAAATTTCCGGCGTCGTTGGCTGCCTGCAAGCGAACAAAATTGAGCTTGGCGACGCGCAGAAACCCCTCGCTGTCAAAGCCCATCGGCACGTTGCCAGACCGTCCGGAGTGCTCACTAGCCAGCCGTCCGCCACGCTCCGCCGTGGGTTCGCCCCCGCCGACGCCGGTACGCATGTCGAAGGATGTGGGCGCCATGCCTCCAGAACCCGACGCTCCCGCGTACTGAATCGGTTCGGTCGTTGCCTTTCGCCGGAAAAGGAGCTTGAAGACAACCACCGCCGCGAAAATCAGCAACATAATCATGAGAAAGCTCGCCAGCTCTTCACCCAGGCCAAAATGTGAAAACAAGGCAGCCAAACCGATACCGGCGGCCAGTCCGGCCAGCGGCCCCAACCAGCTACGCTTCGGCGTTGCCGCGGCCGGTTGTGCCGCTGCCGCAGTGGGTGGCGCCGCGTTAGGCGCCGGCGATGCTTGGCGCTGTGTCACCGATTCGCGCTGCATCCCGGTCGACTGTCCGCCGCCAAGACGCTTCGCCTCGGCTTCACCAATCGCGAGACCGAAACCAAACAGACACGCGCTAATCGTCATTAACAGTTTCTTCATTACGCTTGTCCCTCCGAAATGGTTACAGGTACCTACAGTTTGAAGCCACGGTGCAAGGCAACAACACCCAGCGCCAAGTTGTCGTATTCGACCCGCTCGAAACCCACTTGTTCCATCAAGCACTTCAGATCTTCCTGGTTGGGGTGCACACGAATCGACTCTGCAAGGTAACGGTAGCTCGCTTCGTCGTCAGTCACCAGCTTGCCGAGGCGCGGGATCACCCGGAATGAGTAAAAGTCGTACAGGGGCGCGAGCGGCTTCCAAACGTGAGAAAACTCGAGCACCAACACGCGTCCCCCTGGGCGGAGCACGCGTCGCATTTCGGACAGCGCTCGTTCTTTGTGCGTCATGTTGCGCAGACCGAAGGCAGCGGTGACGCAATCGAAGTAATCGTCAGGAAACGGGAGCTGTTCGGCGTCACATTGGGCGACGGGAACAAGCACGCCCTCGTCAGCGAGCCTATCGCGACCACGCGTCAACATTGCCCGGTTGATGTCGGTCAACCAAACTTCGCCCGATGCCTCCAATCGACGCGCAAAGGCGAGAGCCAAGTCGCCGGTACCGCCGGCGACATCAAGAATCCGCCAGCCCGGACGAACGCCGCTTCGAGCGAGGGTGTACGCCTTCCAGAAACGATGAAGGCCACCCGACATTAAGTCGTTCATCAGGTCATAGCGGCTGGCGACGGAATCAAAGACATCAGCTACGCGCTGTGCCTTCTCGCCTTCATCGACTTGCTCGTAGCCGAAGTCTGTCGTTCGGGTTGCCTTCATACCCGTGAATGCTGCGTTCTGGTCAAAAAAATTTTCGTCACCGCGCGCCGCAACCACGGTGACTCGTCGCCGGCGGCGGGCCGTCCGCTGGATCCCGGCTTGCTCCTGCGTTGTGCAATCGCTCCAGATACGCGCGCCACAGCTCATCGCGATGAGCTCCCAGGTTGTACAAAAGATCCCAGGAGTAAAGGCCGCTCTCGTGGCCATCCGAAAAAATGGGTCGAATCGCATAGTTGCCCACCGCTTCGACACGATGGATGTCGATCTCGCGCTTTCCCACCTGAAGGATCTCCTGCCCGGGCCCGTGGCCGCGCGCTTCGGCCGAAGGGGTAAAGACACGTAGAAACTCATAGCTGAGTTCGAAACGCTGTCCGTCGTCGAACGTCAGTTCGACGATACGCGACTTTTGATGCAACGTGATTTCAGTGGGAATTCTCGTGTTTTCGTCAAGGCCAGCCATCGGGTCCTCTGCGCTCGCCGATCATCCAGCCTGACATCATAGCGCAAAGGCGACCGGCAAAGAGCAGCCGCTTTGCCGGTCGACCAGGGCAATCGCCTGAATGCCATTGTCGTGGACGATCGATGCGGAGGAGTTCGGGGCGGCCTTTGTCCGCTGGGTGAAGTCGGTGGTTCCGGTCTTTGGCGAATCCGAGGTAGTGGCGATTGACGGCAAGACGAGTCGTCGATCCGGGAAGTTGGGGCGACGCCGTTGCTTCTGGTCAGTGCCTTTGCCACTGGGGCGGGCTGGGTTCTCGGATAACGGGCGACGGCGGCGAAATCGAACGAAAAGACGGCCATTCCCGAGCTCCTCGCGACGCTGGCGCTCGAAGGGTGCCTCGTGACGATCGACGCCATGCGGACCCAGCCGAACATCGCCCGGGCGATCCGCGATCGGGGAGCCGACTATGCCCTGGCGGTCAAGGACAATCAGCCGACGCTTGCCGACTCGATCAAGGACTACTTCGAGGCGTTTCAGGCGGCGCCCGCGAAGACGCCGCATCACGGCAACGAGACCATCAAAAAAAATCACGGCCGGACTGAGGTCCGGCGCTGCCAAGTCTTCAACCCACTCACTGGATAGCCTGCACGCTCCGCAGCGCTGGCGGTATCTCAAGTCGTTCGCCGTCGTCACCGCGAGCTCCGACCCCCTTCGCGCCAAGGCCCTCGGTCTTGTATAAGATTCATGCGATTGCCCTGGTCCCAACGGTCTGGACGTCGTCCCACGCCTGCGGCTGTTAGAATCCCGATCATGAAAGTGGACGGCAGACACACCCGCAGCATCTGGCCGTTGGCCGATGCCTCTGCCGTCGAGATCATCGATCAGACGCGCTTGCCGTTTGCCTACCAGGTACTGCGACTGCGTAGCCTCGACGACGCGGCGCGCGCAATCCGCGAGATGCGGGTGCGGGGGGCGCCGTTGATCGGTGTGACGGCGGCGTACGGCGTTGCCTTGGCGCTGGCCGGGGAGGCTGGCGACGCCGCCTTGCATACCGCGATCGAAACTTTGCGGGCGACACGACCGACGGCGGTCAATCTGCGCTGGGCACTGGCCCGAATGCACGGGCGGGCGGCGCCGTTGCCGGCGGCGGAGCGGTTTCGCGCTGCCTGGGACGAAGCGGGGAAGATGGCAGACGAAGACGTCGACCAATGCCGGCGGATCGGCGAACACGGGGCGTCGCTTCTGCAGCGCTTGGTCCGTCCGCGCGGACGGCTGGCTGTGATGACGCATTGCAACGCGGGATGGCTGGCGACGGTCGATGTCGGTACCGCGTTGGCGCCGATTTTCGCCTTGGTCGACGCCGGCCTCGAGGTTGAGGTCTGGGTTTCCGAGACGAGGCCGCGCAATCAGGGCTTGCTGACCGCTTGGGAGCTTCGCCAGCAGGGGGTGCCGCACACGCTGATTGCCGACAACGCAGCCGGAGTGCTGTTGACGCGTGGCGAGATCGACGCGGTGATCGTCGGCGCCGACTGCATCGCGGCCAATGGCGACGTGGTCAACAAGGTCGGCACTTGGCTGAAGGCGCTGGCAGCGCAGGCGGCCGGGGTGCCGTTCTACGTCGCTGCGCCGCGGTCGACGATCGATTTTGGCTGCCCGACCGGCCGAGAGGTGAAGATCGAGGAACGCGACGCCGACGAGCTGCGTTTCCTGCACGGGATCAACGACGCCGGACAGCGCGGCTGCCTGCGGCAGTTGCCGGCGGGCGAGGCGGTTGCCAATCCAGCGTTCGACGTCACCCCCGCCGGGCTGGTCGATGCGCTGATCACCGAGCGCGGCTGTTGTCCGGCCAGCGCCCAGGGACTGCAGTCGCTGTATCCGGAAGCCGCGGATGGATGAGCTCGCGCGCCAGCTGGTCGCCGCCGCTCGTCGCCTGGAGGTGCTGGGGCTGGGCCGCGGGACGGCGGGTAACGTCAGCGTTCGGGTCGCCGACGGGGGCGCGGGCGAATTTCTGATCACGCCCAGCGGCATGCCCTACGACGGCCTGATCGCTGCCGACGTCGTTCGTGTTGGTGCCGACGGGTCGAGCCAGGGACGTCGCCGGCCATCGTCGGAATGGCGTTTTCATCGTGACCTGTACGCCGCGCGGCCCGAGGTGGGAGCGATTCTGCATGCGCATTCGCCGTTCGCGACCAGCCTGGCGTGCCTGCGCCGCGATCTGCCGCCCTTTCACTACATGATCGCGCGTTTTGGCGGCGACACACTGCGTTGCGCCGCATACGCGACGTTCGGTACGCAGGCGCTTTCCGACGCCGTGATGGCGGCGATCGACGGTCGGCGCGGTTGTCTGCTCGCCAATCACGGGATGCTGGTCGTCGCCGATGATCTGGAGCAGGCTTTGTCACTCGCCGTCGAACTCGAAGCGCTGTGCGAACAGTATTGGCGGGCTTGCCAGCTCGGCGAACCCGTCCTGCTCGACGCGGCCGAGATGGCCGCCGTCCTGGCGAAGTTCTCGAGCTACGGGCAGGACGCCTGACGATCCGGTTGGCCGGCGCTGAGGCGAGTAGGAGAAGAGGAGAGGCGATGCTGCGCGTAAACGAGATCCGTTTGCCGCTCGAACATCCGCCGGAGGCGCTGCGGGTGGCGGTCGCGGAACGTCTTGCCGTCCCCTTGGCGGCTATCGGCGAGCTGAGCGTCTTCCGGCGCAGTCACGACGTGCGCAAGACGGGTGCGCCGCGTTTCGTCTATAGCGTTGACGTTGCGCTTGCCGACGAGGCGACGTTGCGGCAGCGATTTTCCGCCGGCCATCGACTGCAGCCGACACCGGAGATGGCCTACCGCGGAGTTGGTCGCGCGCCGCCGGGTTTCAAGACCCGTCCCCTGGTCGTCGGCTTTGGTCCCGCCGGGATCTTCGCCGCACTGATCCTGGCGCAGGCGGGTTTTCGTCCCTTGGTCGTCGAACGGGGGAAGGCGGTTCGCGAACGGACTCGTGACACCTGGGGTTTGTGGCGCCGCGGCGTGCTCGATCCGGAGTCGAACGTCCAGTTCGGCGAGGGCGGTGCCGGCACGTTCTCCGACGGCAAACTGTACAGCCAGGTTCGCGACCCAATGCATTACGGCCGCAAGGTGTTGTCCGAGTTCGTCAAGGCGGGCGCTCCGCAAGAAATTCTTTACCTCGGCAAACCGCATATCGGCACCTTTCGATTGGTTAGCATGGTCGAGAGAATGCGCCGGGAGATCGTCGAACTCGGCGGCGAAATCCGCTTTGGCCAGCGAGTGAGCGGCATGTTGCTTGAGCACGGGCGGGTGCGCGGTGTCGAGCTGGCTTCCGGCGAAACGATCGCGGCTTCGGCGGTGATTCTGGCGCTCGGTCACAGCGCCCGCGACACTTTCGAGGGGCTGCACACGGCGGGGGTGTTCCTGGAAGCGAAACCGTTTTCGATCGGCTTCCGGATCGAGCATCCGCAGTCGCTGATCGACCGCGCGCGATTCGGCGCTTACGCCGGCCATCCGCTGCTTGGCGCCGCCGATTACAAGCTCGTCCATCACTGCGCCAACCGCCGTTCGGTCTACAGTTTCTGCATGTGTCCCGGCGGCACCGTTGTCGCGGCCACCTCGGAGCCGCAGCGGGTCGTCACCAACGGCATGAGCCAGTACTCGCGCAGCGAACGCAACGCCAACGCCGGCATCGTCGTCGGCGTGACGCCGGCGGATTATCCCGGCGGACCGCTCGCCGGAGTCGACTTCCAGCGCCGGCTCGAAGCGCGTGCGTTCGAGTTGGGAGGGGGAAGCTACGCCGCGCCGGCGCAGCTGGTCGGCGACTTTCTCGCCGGCCGACCGTCGACCCGCTTGGGCGCGGTTCAGCCGTCGTACCAGCCAGGTGTCCGGCTGACCGATCTGGCCACCGCGCTGCCCGACTACGCGATCGCCGCGCTGCGCGAAGCCTTGCCGGCTTTTGAGCGACAAATCAAAGGGTTTGCCTTGCCTGACGCGGTCCTCACGGCGGTCGAAACGCGCACTTCGTCGCCGTTGCGGATCACGCGCGGCGAGGATGGGCAGAGCGTCAACGTGCGCGGATTGTATCCGGCGGGTGAAGGCGCCGGATACGCTGGCGGTATCCTCTCGGCGGCGATCGACGGGATCAAGGCCGCCGAGGCCGTGATCCGTCACTTGCTGCAGGCGCCAAGCGCGTAGTCGGATCGCCCGAACTCAGAGCGGCTGCGCCCACTGTCGGCAGCGCTCCACGGCACGCCGCCAGTCGGCCAATAGAGCCGCGCGGCGATCGGCGGACATCGCCGGCGTGAACGTGCGCTCGGCGTGCCAGAGGCTGCGCAGTTCGTCCTCGTCCTGCCAGAAACCGACGGCGAGACCTGCCAGGTAAGCCGCGCCGAGTGCCGTCGTCTCGGTGATTCGCGGCCGAACCACCGGCACCCCGAGGAGGTCGGCCTGAAACTGGAGCAGCAGGTTGTTCGCCGCGGCGCCGCCATCGACGCGCAGCTCGCGAAGCGGGCAGCCAGAGTCGCTCTCCATGGCCTGCAGCACTTCGGCGCTCTGGAAGGCGATCGCCTCGAGTGCCGCGCGCGCGATGTGTGCCCGGTTGCTGCCACGGGTGAGGCCGAGCAGGGCGCCGCGCGCGTGTGGATCCCAGTACGGTGCGCCGAGGCCGGTGTGGGCGGGGACGAGGAAAACGCCGCCGCTGTCGGCGACCGATGCCGCCAACGATTCGACTTCGGCTGAGTGAGCGATCATCGCCAGCCCGTCGCGTAGCCATTGCACGGTCGCGCCGCCCATGAAGACGCTGCCTTCGAGCAGGTACGTCACTTGCTCGTGCCGTTGCCAGCCGACCGTCGTCAACAGGCGATGGCGTGAGGGCATCGGCTGCTCGCCGGTGTTCAGCATCAGGAAACAGCCGGTGCCGTAGGTGTTCTTCGCCATCCCGGCGGAAAGACAGGCTTGACCGAAAGTGGCTGCTTGCTGGTCGCCAGCCATCGCGGCGAGTGGCAGGCGGGCGCCGAGCCACTCGCTGGCGAGCGTGGCGATCGGCGCGCTGCTGGGGACGATCGAGGGCAGCAGCGAACGCGGAATGTCGCACAAAGCCAGCAGCTCGTCGTCCCAGCACCGGCGCCTGAGATCGAAGAGCAGCGTCCGCGAGGCGTTCGACGGATCGGTCACATGCGCCTGACCGCCGGTGAGTTTCCACGCCAGCCAGCTGTCGATGGTGCCGAACGCGAGTTCGCCGCGTTCGGCCCGCTGCCGTGCGCCGGGGACGTGTTCGAGCAACCATTGCAGCTTGGTGGCGGAGAAGTAGGCGTCGACCACGAGACCGGTACGCTCGGCGAAGAGCTCGCCATGCCCAGCAGCGACCAGGGTTTCACAGTGGGCGGCGGTACGCCGGTCCTGCCAGACGATCACCGGGTGCAGGGCTGCGCCCGAGGCGCGATCCCAGAGCACCGTGCTTTCCCGTTGGTTCGTCAGGCCGACGGCGGCGATCTGCGTCGCCGCGACCCCGTTGTCGCGCAGAACGGCGCGCGCCACGGCAAGCTGGGATTGCCAGATCTCGTCGGCGTCGTGCTCGACCCAGCCCGGTTGTGGGTAGTACTGAGCAAATTCCTGCTGCGCCGAGGCGACGACGCGCCCGTCGCGAGCGACGAGGATCGCTCGCGAACTGGTGGTGCCCTGGTCGAGAGCGAGGATGAACGAGTCGCGGCGGGTTTCCGGCATGGCCTGGTCTCCGGTCGGTGGCAGGGGCAGTGGGGGCGTGACGCGCGTTCTCGGCCGCACAGCTACTCGGTGACGATGAGGTCGGCAATCCAGCGCTTGAAATCGGTGATTGCCGGGTCGTAGCGATCGCACGCCATTAGACTCTGGCCGAAGACGTAGGCGTAGAGCAAGACGCTGCGGCTCTTCGCCTCGTGTTCGGAAAACCCCCGTGCGACGAAGAGCCGGCGGGTCGATTCCAGGCGCCAGTGGTCGACTTCCTCGACCACTGCGGCGGCGTCCGCGTCGCGGCGAGCCCATTCGCGGACCGCGAGTTCGATCGAAATGCCTTTGCGATTGCGCGTCGCGCCGTAGACATCGATCAGGTGCAGCAACTGCGCGCGCTCGTCTCCGGGGATGGCGATCGTCTGTTTTTCGATGTCGCGCAGGCGCCCGTCACGCCAGGCCTCGAGGACGGCGCGGAAAAGATCCTGTCGATCCTTGAAATGCCAGTAGAAGCTGCCTTTGGTCACGCCACAAGTCTTCGCCAAAGACTCGATGCGCATACCTTGCACTCCTTGTTCGGCGAGCACTTCGATCGCCGCTTCGATCCAGCCGCTGCGGTCGAGCGGAACGCGTGATCGGGTTCCATCGGGTTTCATGCGTAGTGATCCTTTCCTAGCGCCAGCGGGTGAGGCAATATTCCAACTCGTTCCCTGCGCGAGTATTGACAGGGATACGCCCATACTGTACCGTACACATCCATACTGTTTGGTATGGCGATTGTCGGGTCGGAAGTCGGAATTGTCAAACGCGGGCGGGTCCGATCCCGTCGGACGACGAACGCGAGTAGCCATTTTAGGAGAGAAAGTTGAAGATCCTCGTGCCAGTGAAGCGAGTGGTGGACTACAACGTCAAAGTCCGCGTCAAGGCAGATGCCAGCGACGTCGACCTCGCCAACGTCAAGATGTCGATGAATCCGTTTGACGAAATTGCGGTCGAAGAAGCCGTCCGACTCAAGGAGGCTGGAGTCGCCAGCGAGGTGGTGGTCGTTTCCGCCGGCGTTGCCAACTGCCAGGAAACGCTGCGCACCGCGATGGCGATCGGTGCCGACCGCGGCATTCTGATTCAGACTGACGCCGAACTGCAGCCGCTCGCCGTCGCCAAGCTCTTGCAGGCGGTCTGCAACAAGGAGCAGCCGCAGATCGTCCTTTGCGGCAAACAGGCAATCGACGACGACGCCAATCAGACCGGGCAGATGCTCGCCGGGTTGCTGCAGCGGCCACAGGCGACCTTCGCCTCGAAGGTCGTCGTCAGTGGCGGTCAGGCGACGGTGACGCGTGAAGTCGACGGCGGGCTGGAAACCGTCGAGGTGACGCTTCCGGCGGTCCTCACCGCCGACCTGCGACTCAACGAGCCGCGCTACGCGACGTTGCCCAACATCATGAAAGCGAAGAAGAAGCCGCTTGAGACGACGAACCCGGCAGCGCTCGGTGTCGACGTCACACCGCGTCTGAAGACGGTACGGGTGGCCGAGCCGGCGAAGCGGATCGCGGGGATCAAGGTGGCCGACGCCGCCGACCTGGTATTGAAGCTGAAGACTGAAGCGAAGGTGATCTGACCATGGCCATTCTCGTTATTGCTGAACACGACCATTCGTCGCTCAAGCCGGCGACCCTCAACGCGGTGACCGCGGCGGCCAGAATCGGCGGCGACATCGACCTTCTGGTTGCCGGCAGCGCGTGTGCCGGCGCCGCCGCCGCCGCCGCGACGATCGCCGGCGTGCGCAGGGTTTTGCAGGTCGACGCGCCGCACTACGCCGATCAGGCGCCCGAGAATCTGGCAGCGCTGATCGCGGCTCAGGCGGCGGGCTACAGTCATGTCTTGGCCGCCGCGACGACCAGCGGCAAGAATTTCATGCCGCGCGTCGCGGCTCTGCTCGATGTGGCGCAGGTGTCCGAGATCTCGGCCGTCGAGTCGGCCGATACCTTCGTGCGCCCGATTTACGCCGGGAACGTCGTCGCGACCGTGCGTTCGGCCGACGCGATCAAGGTCATTACCGTTCGTGCCACGGCCTTCGAAGCGGCGGCTGCCGGCGGCAGTGCAGCCGTCGAGACGCTTCCGCCCGGCCCCGACCTCGGCCTGAGCAAGCTCGTCGGTCGAGAACTGACACAGTCCGAGCGGCCTGAACTGACCGCTGCTAAGGTCGTCATTTCCGGCGGGCGCGGACTGGGCAGCGGGGAGAATTTCCGTAAACTGCTCGAACCGCTGGCCGACCGGCTGAGCGCCGCACTGGGGGCTTCGCGGGCGGCGGTCGATGCCGGCTACGTTCCCAACGACTACCAGGTCGGGCAGACGGGTAAAATCGTCGCCCCGCAGCTCTACATCGCGGTCGGTATCTCGGGCGCGATACAGCACTTGGCCGGGATGAAGGACAGCAAGGTCATCGTTGCCATCAACAAGGACGCCGAAGCGCCGATATTTCAAGTGGCCGATTACGGCCTCGTCGGCGACCTGTTCGACGTATTGCCGGCGCTGCTCAAGGAACTCGGCTGAGCTGCGGGGGGCGGCGAGCGCGATGAATCTTCCCGCTGGTTTGCTCGACGGGAGCTGGGCGTCGGCGGCCTGGCTGGTCTTCGCGCCGCTGCTCTGGCTAGCCGGGCGTCAGGCACCGTGGCGCGTGCTGGCCGACAGCGCGCGTCTCAACGCCTTTCTTGGCGTCGTCGTCGCCCTGGCGCTGTTCTGGCAGCTGAAGGCCGGGGTTCGCCCGGGGCTGTCACTCCACCTGTTGGGCGCGACGGTGTTGACGCTCTGTTTCGGCTGGGCCTTGGCCTTCATCGGCCTCAGTCTGGTGCTTTTCTGCGTCACGCTCAATGGCGCTGCCGGTTGGCAGCCGTTTGCCGCCAACGCGCTGCTGATGGCGGGCGTAGGTATCGGCGTCAGTCATGCCCTGCATCGTCTGATCCGGCGCTTCCTGCCGCGACACGTGTTCGTCTATATTTTCGGCAACGGGTTCTTTGTCTCGGCGCTGGCGATGATGACGGTGGGAGGTGGGTCGTGCCTGCTGCTCGCCGCTGCCGGCACCTACCCCGGCGAGTACTTGCTCAGCGAATTCCTGCCTTACGTCTTTCTGCTCGCGTTTTCGGAGGCCTGGCTGTCCGGAATGCTGACGACGCTGCTGGTCGTCTATCGGCCTGGCTTGCTGACGAGTTTTGACGACGCCTGCTATCTTGGCAAGAGATGATCGCATCGCCTGGTATTGACCGCGGGCAGGAGACGCCCGTGAGCCGATTCCGTCCAGCCCGCTGGCTGGCGACGGCCGTGTTGCTGGTCTGTCTCGGCGCGAGCAGTTCCTCCGCGGCGACCGCTGAACGCCGAGCGGCGTCTGTGGAGCCGCCGGATCCGCTGGCCGACGGCGGACTCCATTTGCGTAGCAGCGACCAACTGACGGCGACCGCCGGCGCCAGCGATCGTCGGCGCGAGATCCTCTTGCTCGAGTGGCGAACCTTGCAGATGCGCAATGATCGTCACCACGATCAGCAGGCTCTGAGCGACAAGATCGGCTGGCTCGAGGCCGACGTTGCCGAACTCAAACGGGCCGCCGAGCGCTTGCAGCTCGAAGCGTCGGCGCTGGCGCCGCTACCGGCCAAAGGAGCGCCAGTCGTCGTTGCCGCCGGCGACGTGACGGCCAGCGGCGCGGCGCCGGGTTCGGCCGTCGATGCCGCGTTGCCGGGAGGTTCGCCAGCCAAAACCGGTACGCGCGCCGCGGTCGCCGCGGCCACCGTCGATCCCGGCGAATGGGCGACCTACGCCGGGCTGCTCGCCGCCGCCCTGCTGTTGTCGCTGCTGCTCTTCCGGCACCGGGCTCCAAAGCGGGATCCCCTGCCCAGTGTGCTGCCCGTCACCCCTTCGGGCTTCGGGGATCGATCGCCACTCCCGCGCGCCACGGATCCGCGCGGCAACGAGGACGTGGCGACCGTACCGCCGGTAATGACCGCGGATCCAGACGGCAGTGGTCCGCCTTCCGTACAGCCAGCCCGAGCGGCGGCGCTGCGGGTTGTCGTCGAACCGGAAACGTCGGCCGCCGAAACGGCAATCGATCTGGCCGAGATCATGCTGACCTTCGGCCGGGTCGGTGGCGCCGCGAAAACCTTGCAGGAGTACCTCGCGGCAAATCCGAAGGAGGCGGTGCGGCCGTGGATCCGGCTGCTGCAGATCTATCAGGATAACGGCATGCGCGAGGAGTTCGAGGCGATGGCCCAGAAGCTCAACCGCAACTTCAACGTCGAGATCATCCGCTGGCAGGCGGCAGCGGGAGAGGCGGCAACCGGAGACGTGGCCGCGACCGTGCTGCCGTTGCCGGCTGATGAGCCGCCAGCGCTTACCCTGGAGGACCTGCCGCACATTCGTGACCGGATCGTCTTCTTTTGGGGAGGCGCCGAATGCCTGCCGTATCTCGAACAACTCTTGCGTGACAATCGCGACGGCCAGCGCACCGGTTTCACCTTGCCGGTGGTCGAGGAGCTGCTCTTCCTGATCGAACTGACGACGGCGCGCGACCGCGCCGATTAGCCCTGTTACCCCTTACGAGGAGAAGTCAATGAGTGAGTACATCGCTCCCGTTCGCGACATGAAGTTCGTGATCAAGGAACTGGCCGGGCTGGACGAGGTAAGCCGGCTGCCGGGTTACGAGGAGGCGACGCCGGATCTGGTCGACGCGGTGCTCGAAGAAGCCGCTCGCTTCGCCGAGGAGGTGCTGTCGCCGCTCAACTATCCCGGCGACCAGGAGGGAGCCCGCTGGCACGACAAGCAGGTCACCATGCCGGCGGGTTTCAAGGAGGCGTACAAGCTGTTTGCCGACAGCGGCTGGGCAGCGCTGGCCGCCGAACCGGAGTGGGGTGGGCAGGGTTTGCCCAAGCTTCTCTCGGCGGCGGTCAACGAAATGTGGAAGTCGGCCAATCATTCGTTTTCGCTTTGTCCGCTGCTGACCGCCGGCGCAATCGAGTCGCTGGTTCTGAGTGGTTCGCACGAGTTGAAGGCGACGTATCTCGAAAAGATGGTCAGCGGCGTGTGGACCGGGACGATGAACCTCACCGAGCCCAACGCCGGTTCCGACCTGGCGGCGGTGCGTAGCCGTGCCGAGCCGCAAGCCGACGGCAGCTACAAGGTTTTCGGGCAGAAGATCTTCATTACCTATGGCGAGCACGACCTGGCCGAAAACATCGTTCACCTGGTGCTGGCGCGGACGCCGAATGCACCGGAGGGCGTGAAAGGCATTTCGCTCTTTGTCGTTCCCAAGTTTCTGGTCAATGCCGATGGCAGTCTGGGGGCGCGCAACGATGCTTACTGCGTGTCGATCGAACACAAGCTCGGCATTCACGCCAGCCCGACCGCGATCGTCGCTTTCGGCGACCATGAAGGCGCGGTCGGTTATCTGGTCGGCGAGGAGAACCGCGGCCTCGAGTACATGTTCATCATGATGAACGCCGCTCGCTTCGGCGTCGGCCTCGAAGGCGTTGCGGTCTGCGAACGCGCTTATCAGCGGGCGCGCGACTACGCGCACGAGCGCATCCAGTCGACCGACATCGGTGTCCGCGGCGGGCCCAAGGTGCCGATCATCCGCCACCCCGACGTGCGGCGCATGCTGATGACGATGAAAGCCTACGCCGAAGCGACGCGCGCGCTGGCGTACGTCGTCGCCGCCGCGCACGACGCCGCCGTGCGCCACCCGGACGGCGCGACGCGCAAACGCCAACAGGCGTTTGTCGACCTGATGATCCCGGTGGTCAAGGGCTGGAGCACCGAGTCCGGAGTAAGCGTCGCGTCGATCGGTATCCAGGTCCATGGCGGCATGGGCTACGTCGAGGAAACCGGCGCCGCGCAATACCTGCGCGACGCGCAGATTTCGACCATCTATGAGGGAACGACCGGCATCCAGGCCAACGACCTGATCGGCCGGAAGATGGCGCGTGAAGGCGGCAGTACGCTGAAAACCGTGCTCGCCGAGATGCGCGCCTGTGTCGCCGACTTGAACGGTCGGGTTAGTCCGCAACTCGCCGCCATCCGTCGCCGGCTGGGGTCCGCGATCGACGCCCTCGAACGCGCCGGAGACTGGGTCGTCGCAACCTACGGTGCCGACGCTCGTGCCGCTGCCGCCGGCGCGGTGCCTTTCCTCAAGCTGCTCGGCATCGTCGCCGGTGGCTGGCAGATGGCGCGGGCGGCGCTCGTCGCCCAGGATCACCTCGACCGCGGCGACAGCGACCCGTTCTATTCGGCCAAGGTGACTACCGCGGCCTTCTACGCCGATCACGTATTGGCCGCCGCCGACGGGATTGCCAGCAGCATCGTAGACGGCGCCGAAAGCGTTCTCGCGCTGCCCGAAGACTTGTTCTGATCCTTCACCGACGGACTGCCCGGCCACCTGCCGGGAGTCTGTCGGGGACTCTTTCGCCGCGGACGCAAAGGAGACGCCATGCACAGCCCGCGCAAGCTCGTTCACACGACCCTGATTCCCATCCGCTGGGGAGACATGGACGCCTACGGGCACGTCAACAATACGGTCTACTTCCGCTACGCCGAACAGTGCCGCGTTGAGTACCTCGAACAGGCGGGCTACCCAGTCATTCCGCGGGGTACGGCGCCGGTGATCATCAACGCCGCGTGCACCTTCCTTGTGCCGCTGAACTATCCCGGCGTCGTCGAGGTGAAGATGTTCTGTGGTCTTCCCGGCCGCAGCAGCGTGCAGACCTACTACGAGATCCGGCGGCAGGGCGAGGAGACGATTTGCGCCACCGGCGACTCGAAAATCGTGTGGATGGACGTCGAGAGCGGCAAGTCGGTGCCGATTCCCGACCGGCTGCGGGCGCAACTGACTGGTTGAAGAGGAGAGGGGGAGATGGAGGCACTGTGGCGCCCGCGTGAAGCTGATCTTGCCGCTGCCAGACTGACTGCATTTTCCGCCGCGATTCGGGCGCGCGGACTTTGCGACTGCCGCGACTACGCCAGTCTGTGGCGCTGGTCGGTCGCCAACCCGGAAGCTTTCTGGGGTGCCGTCTGGGACGAGTGCGGCGTCATCGGCGAACGCGGCGCCAGCGTCCTCGAAGACGGCGAACGCATGCCTGGCGCGCGCTGGTTTCCCGAGGCCCGCCTGAATTACGCGCAGAACCTCCTGCGCCGTCGCGACGACGCCGACGCGCTCGTTTTCTGGGGCGAGAACAAGGTCAGGCGTCGCCTCTCGAACAGCCAGTTGTACGCCGCCGTCGCCCGCTGTGCGCAGGCGCTGCAGGCGGCCGGCGTCGTCGCCGGCGACCGCGTCGCCGGGTATCTTCCCAATCTGCCGGAGGCGGTGATCGCCATGCTGGCCACCGCCTCGCTGGGCGCCGTCTGGTCGTCGGCTTCGCCCGACTTTGGCGTCCAGGGAGTCCTCGACCGCTTCGGGCAGATCACGCCCAAGGTCCTGTTCGCCGTCGACGCCTACTGGTACAACGGCCGAGCGGTCGATTGCCTGGCGAAGAACGCCGAAGTCGTCGCCCGCTTGCCGTCGCTCGTGCGTACGGTCGTCATCCCCTACGTCGATCAGGCGGCGAGCCTGGCGACGATGGGCAACGCGCTGCTCTGGAACGACTTTCTGACGCCTTTCGCGGGCAGCGAAGTCCCCTTTGCGGCGCTTCCTTTCGCTCATCCGCTGTTCATCATGTACTCGTCGGGGACGACTGGAGTTCCCAAGTGCATCGTGCATAGCCACGGGGGCGCTTTGCTGCAGCACCTGAAAGAACATCAGTTGCACGGCGACCTGCGCGCCGGCGATCGCCTCTTCTACTTCACCACCTGTGGCTGGATGATGTGGAACTGGCTGGTTTCCGGTCTCGCTTCACAAGCGACGCTGTTGCTTTACGACGGTTCGCCTTTCGTGCGCGCCGGCGGCGCAGCCGGCGCCATTCTCTTCGACTACGCCGACGCCGAAGGCATGACGCACTTCGGCACCTCGGCCAAGTTCATCGACGCGATTGCCAAGACCGGTCTGCAGCCTCGCCACACGCACGCGCTGCAGGCGCTGCGCGTGATGTTCTCGACCGGCAGTCCGCTGGCCCCCGAGAGCTTCGACTACGTCTATCGCGAGGTCAAGAACGACCTGCTGTTGGCGTCGATCTCCGGCGGAACGGACATTCTCTCCTGCTTCGCGCTCGGCAACCCGCTGCTGCCGGTCTATCGCGGCGAGTTGCAATGTCGCGGTCTCGGCATGGCGGTTGACGTCTTTGACGACGACGGACAGCCGATTCCGCCCGGCCGCGGGGAGCGCGGCGAACTCGTCTGCACGCGACCTTTCCCGTCGATGCCGATCGGTTTCTGGAACGACGCCGACGGCGCCAAGTACCGCGCCGCATACTTCGAGCGCTTCCCCGGCGTCTGGTGCCACGGCGATTTTGTCGAGCTGACGGCGCGCGAAGGGATGATCATCTACGGCCGCTCGGACGCCGTCCTCAACCCCGGCGGCGTACGTATCGGTACCGCGGAGATTTATCGGCAGGTCGAGCAGTTGCCGGAGGTCGTCGAATCGCTAGTCATCGGGCAGGACTGGGAGGGCGACGTCCGCGTCGTTCTTTTCGTCAAGCTGCGCGAAGACCGGCAACTCGACGACGAGCTGACCGCGCGCATCAGGCAGAAAATTCGCAACAATACGACCCCGCGCCACGTCCCGGCAAAGGTGCTGCAGGTCGACGACATCCCGCGCACCAAGAGTGGCAAGATCGTCGAACTCGCCGTCCGTCACGTCGTGCATGGCCGGCCAGTGAAGAACGTCGAAGCGCTCGCCAATCCGGAAGCCCTCGACGGCTTTCGCGATCGGGTTGAACTGCAGTCCTAGCGTTCGTGGCGACGGACGAAGCCGTCGACTTTCTTTACATTCCGGCACCGCCCGGTTCCCGGCTGTGCGTGAAAAACCACCTTATATTCGTTACATATCGTGCATGGCACGGATCGTGCTTAGTGTTTAGCACGTTTCGGGGACGTTCTCGCAAGCCAACAGCAGAACAAGAAACGGCGCTGAGTCGAACGGCGCGTAGGGCTCAATTTTCTTTTTGATTTTTTGCATCGAGGTAAGCCATGAAGAGAAACAAACTAGTACAGGCTCTCGCCCTGGCCGGCGGAGTGCTGGGAAGCGTCGGTTTCCTGGGGACCGCCCAGGCGGTGACGCTGAGCAACGGGACGCTGACGCTGGACGTCAATGCGACCGGATCGATCAAAGACGTGACCAACGCGACGGCCGGCTTCTGGAACTTCGGCACCCCGACGATCGGTTTTGGCATCAGCAGCTCCGCCGGTTTCGGCCGTGAAGATGCGAACTGTTGTTCAGGCCCTGTCTCCAACCCATTTTCCGGGACGACGGTGGGCGGGCCGACGACGATTGTCGCCAGCGGCACCTGGGGATCGTTGAGCTACATCCGCACCTATTCGCTGAGTGGCTTCGACGTCAACATCAGCACCGTGGTCACCAATGGGGGGACGAGTAGAGAGACGTTCAAGTGGTTCGACTCTGGCGATCCGGATCAGGGAATTCCTCGCGGTGGCGGCTTCGCGTCGTTCAACGACGTCCTGCCGGCGTACGCGATCGCCACCAACTCGTCGGGAACGCCTCCGGATCTGGTGAAGTGGTCGCGGACCGATCCGACCGCCGTCCTCACCTTCACGCCTGGCTCTTTGGGCATCTTTGATGCTTCTACATTAAATAGCGTTTACGCCACTCCGTACGATCCGAATCTTGCCAACCAGGATATCGGGATCGCGATCATCTGGGAGAAAACGCTGGAGGCCGGTGCGTCGGTCACCCTGAACTACATCCAATCCTACGGGACGCCGGAAGAAGTTCTGCCGGAACCGGGAACGATCGTGCTCTTTGGCGCCGGCGTGATTGGTCTGCTGGGCGTGAGAAGGCGGCAGCGCGACTGATCCAACCTGTGCCGTGTGGCGGCTTGGCCTCGACGGCGACCGCCAACACGACGCCACGCACCGCGCCAGTCACCACTGGCGCGGTGTTTTTTTGGCCGGCCGGCGAGCGACTTTCGATCGCGTGGTGCAGAATCGAGCGATCGTCGCTATCGAGGGAAACTTCCGTCGGGCGACGGTTCTCGCCAACCCCGTAGGCTGGTTGCCCGCATGCGCTGGAAAACCTGGTCCGCCGAACGTCTTGGGATCGCTCTTGCGGTCTTGTCGGCGCTCGGTTTCTCGTGCAAGGCGATCTTCGTCAAGCTGGCCTATCTGGCGGCGCCGGTCGATGCGGTGACGCTGTTGTCGTTGCGCATGACGTTGTCGCTGCCGTTCTTCGTCTGGATGAGCTTCGCCACGACTCGCTCGGCACCGGCGTTGACCCGACGAGACTGGCTGGCGCTGTTTGCGCTCGGACTGCTCGGCTATTACGCTGCCAGCCTGTTCGACTTTCTCGGCCTGCAGTACATCTCCGCGGCGCTCGAGCGGTTGATTCTATTCACCTATCCGACGTTGACCTTGCTGCTGGGCGTGTGTTTTCTCGGGCACCGGCTGACGCGGCGCGAGGTTTGGGCGCTGGTGCTATCGTATGCCGGAATCAGCCTCGCCTTTGCCCACGACATACAGTTCGCCGGCGAGCGGTCGTCGGTTCTGCTCGGCGCGGCGTTCGTCCTCGCTTCCTCGTTTTGTTACGCGCTCTATCTTGCCGGCAGCACGACCGTCATTGCCCGACTCGGCGCCGCGCGCTTTACGGCGCTGGCGATGCTGGTGTCGACCGCAGCCACGCAGCTGCATTTCTTTTCCACGCATCCCGCCTCCGACCTCGTGCAGCCGGCGACGATCTATCTTCTGGGTGCGGCGATGGCGGTGTTTTCGACCGTCCTGCCGGTCTTCTGGCAATCGGCGGCGATTCCGCGCATAGGCGCCGCCCGCGTCGCGCTGGTCGGTACGCTGGGGCCGGTTCTGACGATCGCACTGGGCTATGGCTTCCTGGACGAAACCGTCTCGGCGTCACAGATCCTGGGTGCCGCTCTGGTTCTGCTCGGCGTCTGGCAGGTTGGTCGGAAGTAAGTCGTGATCGTCTTGACGGCAACGAGCCGTTTGCGACCGGCAACAGTTGTCGTCAGGCGTCGGCAAGCAGGCGTTGGCGCAACAGGTAAACGCGCATCGGACCTTTGCCCTTGACGACGATTTCTCCGCGCTCTTCGCAGCTGAAATCTGCCGGCAGCAAGCGGCGCGTCGCCTCGCTGATCTGGATCTCGCCGGCGATTCCCTGCGATTCCATGCGGGCGGCGATGTTCACGGTGTCTCCCCACAGATCGTAGATGAAGCGCTTCTTGCCGATGACGCCGGCGACGACCGCGCCCGAGTTGATGCCGATACGGATGGCGAGTCCCGGGAAGTCGGTGATCGCCCGCTGCATACGCAGCGCGAGGTCGGCCGCGGCCACGGCGTGATCGGCGCGCGGCTCGGGAATGCCGGCGGCGACCATGTAAGCGTCACCGATGGTCTTGATCTTTTCAAGGCCACACAGTTCGGTCAGGTCGTCGAAGCGCGAGAAGATCCGGTCGAGCAGGCGAACGACTTCGGGGTCGGATTCGGAGAGTTCGGTGTATCCGACGAGGTCGGCAAAGAGAACGCTGCATTCGGCGAAGGCGTCGGCGAAGGTCTGACCCTCGCGGCGCAGGCGCTGGCTGATGGGCGCGGGCAGCATGTTTTCGAGCAGTTGTTCGAGGCGGGAATTGGCGGCGGCCAGCTGTTTTTCGGCTTCGGCCAACTCGGCGACAAACAGGCGGGCGACGATCACCAGCGACGCGAGATTGGCAAAGAAGAGTAGCCAGCGGCCGGTTTGCTGCAGTTCGACCGGGTACGGGATACCGAGCGGCGGCAGGGTCAGCAGACCGAGTTCGACGACGACGAAAAGCAGCGCACAGACGACGACGTACGTCGCCCGCCAGCGCACGCCATACTCGAAAAACAGCAAGTGCGCGCCGAGAATTAGCGGCAACAGGTGATAGTGACTCATGCTGCGAAACGGGCCCTGGATCCCTTCGAGCGCGATCAGCAGCGCGACCACCGGAATCACGGTCAGAAAATAGACGTGGCTGGCGAGGCCGAGCTTGCGGCGGGCGAGCAGGGTGCTGACGGCGGCGGCCGCCGACAGCGACACGCCTTGCAGCAGCAAGGTGGCAAGGTCGCCGCGATACACCGCGAGCGCACTCCAGGCGACGACGTAGGCAAACAGAAATGCGACGCCGATCTGCAACAGACGTTCGGCGCGTTGTCGCCGATAGTTGCGAAAGGCGACATCGGTGAATACCACTTCCTGGCCGGTGGCGGAGGCCGACATGACGGGATTCCTGACTCAAATGGGTGGGGGGCCTGCCGCGGGTCCGAGCCAGGAGCGGTTTCGACCGGATCGGAGCGGCGGTAAGCGCTGACAGGTTGGCGGCTAGTCTACCTGAGAAGCGAGTGGACTCCGCTTCGGCGTCGCTCACCGCCTCGCGGTGTCCGCATGCATGGTTGATGAGGGACGGCAGGCGAAAGCCTGTTCGCCACTCTACCTGTGGTTCCGACCGGATAATCCTCTAGCCGACTCCCCAAGCTGGCCGCTTCGACCGCTTCACAGCCCCTGCGCCAGATGCGGATGGCTGACGTTCATTGCTAATCAGGTTTCCGATGCAGAGAAACGATGACGCCGCGCCTACTTTTTCTTCGCCGCCGGCAGATCGGTGCACACGCCCTCGAAAACCTCGGCCGCCAGGCCAATTGACTCGCCGAGCGTCGGGTGCGGATGGATGGTGTGGCCGATGTCGGCGGCGTCGCATCCCATCTCGATGGCGAGGCAGATTTCGCCGATCAGGTCGCCGGCGTGGGTGCCGACGATGCCGCCGCCAATGACGCGGTGCGAGTCGTCGTCGAAGATCAGCTTGGTGAAGCCTTCTTCGCGGCCATTGGCCAGCGCGCGTCCCGACGCTGCCCAGGGGAACACACTCTTGCCGTACTTGATGCCTTCGGCGCGGCATTGGTCCTCGGTCTTGCCGGCCCACGCGACTTCGGGATCGGTATAGGCGACCGACGGAATCTGCAGTGCATCGAAGCAGCGTTTGCCGCCGTGCGCAGCCTCGGCGGCGACGTGCGCCTCGTGCACCGCCTTGTGGGCGAGCATCGGCTGGCCGACGACGTCGCCGATGGCGAAAATGTGCGCGACGTTGCTGCGCATCTGGCGGTCGACGGGGATGAAGCCGCGTTCGTCGACGACGACGCCGGCTTTCTCGGCGCCGAGTTTGCGGCCATTCGGCGCGCGGCCGACGGCGACCAGCACGAGGTCGAAGCAGTCCTTCTCGTCGTTGCTGTAGGTCACTTCGATGCCGGCGTCGGTTGGACGGGCGGCGACGACGCCGGTGTTGAGCAGCACCCGCTCGAACCGATGCGCGTTCTTCTTCTCCCAGACCTTGACCAGATCGCGGTCGGCGCCGAGCATCAGCATCGACGCCAGTTCGACGACCGTAATGCGGGCGCCGAGTGCCGAGTAGACGGTCGCCATTTCCAGGCCGATGATCCCGCCGCCGATAACCAGCAGGCGCTTCGGTTGCTGGCGCAGTTCGAGGGCGCCGGTCGAATCGACGACGCGCGGGTCGTCGTTGGGCATGAACGGCAGCGCGACGGCCTGCGAGCCGGCGGCGATGATCGCCTTGGCAAAGCGGATCACTTGCCGGCCGCCGGCGGCGAGCGTCACTTCGAGGTGGTGGGCGCCGAGAAACCGCCCGACACCGTGGACGACGTCGACTTTGCGCCCCTTGGCCATTCCGGTCAGGCCGCCGGTCAGCTTGCCGACAACTTTTTCCTTGTGCGCGCGCAGCTGGTTGAGATGCACGGTCGGGGCACCGAAGCTGACGCCGCAGTCGGCCAGGTGCTGCGCTTCTTCGAGCACGGCAGCGATGTGCAGCAGCGCCTTCGACGGGATGCAGCCGACGTTGAGGCAAACGCCGCCGAGCGTCGGATAACGCTCGACGAGGACGGTCTTCATACCAAGGTCGGCGCTGCGGAACGCCGCCGAGTAGCCGCCGGGTCCGGCGCCGAGGACGAGCACTTCGCAGTCGACGTCGGCTTGGCCGATAAAGGACGGGGCTGCGGTCGGCGCCGGCGCCACGGGTTGCGGTGACGCCGCCGGTGCGGCGGGGGCCGCCGGCTGGCTGACCGCTGCGGCTTCGATCAGTGCAATGACCGAGCCCGCCGAAACCTTGTCGCCGAGCGCCACCCGAAGCTCGCGGACGACTCCGGCGACCGCGCTCGGGACGTCCATCGTCGCCTTGTCCGATTCCAGGGTGACCAAGGCGTCGTCGATCTTGACCGTGTCGCCGACGCCCACACAGAGGTCGATCACCGGTACGTCATGGTAGTCGCCGATATCCGGGACGACGGCTTCAATGAGCTGACTCATGATGCGTTCCTCCGGTCAGAGCAGTACGCGCCGCAGGTCGGCGAGCAACTGCGCAAGGTAGACGTTGAAGCGCGTCGCCGCGGCGCCGTCGATGACGCGATGGTCGGCGGTCAGCGACAAGGGCAGGATCAGCCGCGGAACAAATTCGCGGCCGTTCCACACCGGCTTCATTACTGATTTGTTGACGCCGAGAATGGCGACTTCGGGGGCGTTGATAATCGGTGAAAAGACCGTGCCGCCAATGCCGCCGAGGCTGGAAATCGTAAAGCAGGCGCCGGACATGTCGCTCGGTGCGAGTTTGCCGTCGCGCGCCTTTCTCGCCAGCTCACCGCTTTCGGTCGCCAGTTCGATGACCGACTTCCGGTCGGCGTCCTTGATCACCGGCACGACGAGCCCGTTCGGTGTATCCGCGGCGAAGGCGATGTGGCAGTACTGCTTGAGGATCAGGTTGTCGCCGTCGAGCGAGCTGTTGAACTCGGGGTACTTCTTCAAAGCCACCGCGCACGCCTTGATCAGGAAAGCGAGCATCGTCAGCTTGAGGCCGGATTTCTCGTTCTCGCGGTTGATGGCGACGCGGAACGCTTCGAGATCGGTAATGTCGGCGTCTTCGTGGTAGGTAACGGCGGGAATCATCACCCAGTTACGGGCAAGGTTTTGCGCCGAAATCTTGCGAATACGGGCCAGCGACCTGACTTCGACCGGTCCAAACTTGGCGAAGTCGACTTTCGGCCAGGGCAGCAGGTCAAGACCGCCGCCAAGTGCCGGCGCGGAAGCAGCCGCGGCGCGTTCGGGTGTCGCTGTCAGCACGCCCTTGACGTACGCCGTGACGTCGGTTTTCAGGAGGCGGCCCTTGGGACCGGTGGCCGTAACCTGCCGGAGGTCGACGCCGAGTTCGCGCGCCAGCAGGCGTACCGCCGGACTGGCGTGGGTGCGGCCGCCCAGCGGCAGGCCGGGGGTCAGGGGGGTCACGACGGCCGGCGGGGGCGTCGCCGCCATCGCCGTGGGAACAGCCACCGCGGCCGTCGTGGTGGGCGCCTCGGCCACCGTTGCTGCCGGCGCGCCACCGGTCGCGACGACGGCGACGACGGTCCCCTGTGAGACCTTGTCGCCGAGCTTGACGCGGATCTCGGCAATGACGCCGGCGGTCGACGAGGGCACGTCCATCGTCGCCTTGTCCGACTCCAGCGTCACCAGCGGGTCGTCGACCTTGACCGTGTCGCCGACTTTGACACAAACGTCGATCACCGGCACGTCGTGGAAATCGCCGAGGTCGGGAACCGTGACGTCGACCGCAGCGACCGTTGTTGCCGCTGGTGTCGCCGTTACGGGCGTTGGTTCCGGCGTCGTCGCGGCGGCTGGCGCCGCTGTTTCGAGAACGACCACGACGCTCCCCTGCGAAACCTTTTCGCCAAGCGAAACGCGGATTTCGCGCACCACCCCGGCGGCTGACGAGGGTACGTCCATCGTCGCCTTGTCCGATTCCAGCGTGACCAGCGCCTCGTCGACCTTGACCACATCACCGACGACGACACAAATCTCGATCACCGGCACGTCGTGGAAGTCGCCGATGTCGGGGACCTTCACTTCAATCAGTTGACTCATCGGCTGGCTCCCTTAGACAGTGGCCGGATTCGGCTTGTTGACGTCGATGCCGTAGCGGACGATGGCTTCCGCGACCTGGCTGCGCTCGATCGCTCCCTCGTCGGCGAGCGCCTTCAAGGCCGTGATCGTCACCCAGTAGCGATCGACCTCGAAGAAGTGGCGCAGCTTTTCGCGCGTGTCCGAACGGCCAAAGCCGTCGGTGCCCAGGGTGACGTAGCGCCGACTGAGGAAAGGTCGAATCTGATCGGCGTACAGGCGCACGTAGTCGGTGGCGGCGACGATCGGCCCGCGCGTGTCGCGCAAGCACTTCTCGACGTGCGATAGGCGTGGTTTGGCGGTCGGATTGAGCAGATTCCAGCGCTGCGCGTCGTGTCCGTCGCGCGCTAGCTCGGTGAAGCTCGGGCAGCCCCAGAGATCGGCGTCGACGCCCCAGTCGCTCTTCAGCAGGTCGGCGGCAGCGATGACTTCGCGGAAAATCGTTCCCGAGCCGAGGAGCTGGACACGCGGCCGGACCGGGTTGCTGTCCGACGCCTGTCCCTGACGCAACAGGTACATCCCCTTGAGGATGTCGGCTTCGGCACCGGCCGGCATGTCCGGATGCTCGTAGTTCTCGTTCATCACCGTCAGGTAATAGAAGACGTCTTCCTGCTCCTGGACCATCCGGCGCAGGCCTTCGTGCATGATCACGGCGACTTCGAAGGAAAAGGTCGGGTCGTAGCTGATGCAGTTCGGGATGACGCTGGACAGCAGCAGCGAATGGCCGTCTTCGTGCTGCAAGCCTTCGCCGTTGAGCGTCGTCCGACCCGCGGTGCCGCCGATCAGGAAGCCGCGCGCGCGCTGGTCTGCGGCCGCCCAGCAAAGGTCCATCGTGCGCTGCAGGCCGAACATCGAATAGAAGATGTAGAACGGGATCATCTGCACGCCGTGCACCGAGTACGACGTCGCGGCAGCGATCCAGTCGCTCATTGCGCCCGCTTCGTTGATGCCTTCCTGCAGAACCTGACCGTCTTTCGACTCCTTGTAGAACATCAGTTGGTCGTGGTCTTCGGGGACGTATTTCTGCCCTTCCTGACTCCAGATGCCGATCTGCCGGAACAATCCCTCCATGCCGAAAGTGCGTGACTCGTCGGGAACGATCGGAACGACGTGGCGCCCCATCTGCTTGTCCTTGAGCATGATGTTGAGCAGGCGGACGATGGCCATCGTGGTCGATACTTCGCGACCTTCTCCGGACGCCTTGAGCAAGGCGTCGAAAGCCGACAACTCGGGGATCGCGAGTGGTGCCGCGCGGCGCCGGCGCTTCGGCAGATAGCCGCCGAGATCCATCCGTCGCTGTCGCATGTACGTCAGTTCGGGTGAGCCGTCGGCGAACTTGAGGTAGGGCAGGTCGTAAAGTTCTTCGTCCTTGACCGGCAGCGCAAAACGGTCACGAAAGCGTTTGATCGCCTCGTAGTCGAGCTTCTTCTGCTGGTGCGAGATGTTCATCGCCTCGCCAGCCTGGCCCATTCCGTAGCCTTTGATCGTCTTCGCCAGGATCAACGTTGGTCCGCCTTGATGCTCGACCGCTCGCTTGTAGGCGCTGAAAATCTTGAAGATATCGTGGCCGCCGCGGTTCAGCGCCCAGACCTGTTCGTCGGTCCAGTCGGCGACGAGTTCCCTGAGTTCCGGCGTGTTGAAAAAGTGTTCGCGAACGTAGGCGCCGTTCTTGGCCTTGAACGTCTGGTATTCGCCGTCGACCGCCTCCATCATCCGTTGCTTGAGGATGCCCTTTTTGTCACGCAGGAAGAGCGCGTCCCAGTTCGTTCCCCAGACCAGCTTGATGACGTTCCAGCCGGCGCCGCGGAAGGTGCTCTCGAGTTCCTGAATGATCTTGTGATTGCCGCGCACCGGGCCGTCGAGCCGTTGCAGGTTGCAGTTGATGACGAAGATCAGATTGTCGAGCTTCTCGCGCGCGGCCATGCCGATGGCACCGAGCGATTCGACCTCGTCGGTTTCGCCGTCGCCGAGAAAGGCCCAGACCTTTCGGTTCCCCGCCTCGATCAGGCCACGGCTGTCGAGGTATTTCATGAAGCGCGCCTGGTAGATCGCCTGGATCGGACCAAGACCCATCGACACCGTCGGAAATTGCCAGAAATCGGGCATCAGCCAGGGGTGGGGGTACGACGAGATCCCCTTGCCGTCAACTTCCTGCCGGAAGCAGTCCATCTGCTCGTCGGTCAGGCGCCCGAGCAGGTGGGCCCGCGCATAGACACCCGGCACCGAGTGGCCCTGGAAGAAAATCAGGTCACCGCCGTGCTGTTCCGACGGGGCGTGCCAGAACCACGAGAAACCGACGTCGTAAAGCGCTGCCGCCGAAGCAAAAGAGGCGATGTGACCGCCGACGTTGCTGTTGCGGTTGGCGCGCACGACCATCGCCATGGCGTTCCAGCGAATGTAGTTGTGAATCTTGATTTCGAGGTCCGCGTTGCCGGGGTACTTGGGCTGATCGTCAACCGGGATGGTGTTCACGTACTCGGTCGTTGCGCTGTAGGGAAGGTCGATACCCTCTTGGCGAGCCAGCGCGATCAAGCCTTGAATCAGAAAGTGGGCGCGCTGTGCGCCGGCGTTATCGATCACCCCGCCGAGCGCATCCAGCCATTCCTGGGTTTCTTGCGGGTCCGTGTCGCCGATGCCGGTCGACAGCGGATTTTCGGGCGAAGCTGCCATAGCGTGGTCTCCTGAGCTGCAATGAATGAAAGTTGGAGGGTTTTCCGCGCGCCGACGACGACGGCAAGCGGGAGAGTAATACGTTGTCCAGAGGTGCGGTACCGCAACGCAGCAAGCAATTATACCGAATTATAAAATAGCATTTTGTAATGCGCAACAAAAGGCCGCGCATGTGGCCTGATGCCGATCCTGGCAGCGCCAAACAGCGCAGCGCTGGCCGGATGTCGGCAGGGCAGTTGATCTGTGTCAAGTTCGACCAGGCGGTGAGCCGTTATGGTCTGCGCCTGACCCGACGATCCCCTTTGTGCGAGGAAACCAACGATGACGGTGCCAACAGTCACCTCCAGCCAAACCGCGGCGACCAGCACGCGCCTGCTGCTGTCCGGTAACGAAGCCGTCGCGCGTGCGGTCTGGGAAGCCGGTGCTCGCGTCGCGGCGGCGTATCCCGGTACCCCGGCGACCGAAATGCTCGAGTGCCTGGCCACGTATCCCGACCTCTACAGCGAATGGTCGGTCAACGAGAAGGTATCGCTCGAAGTCGCGTTTGGCGCGGCGATGGCCGGCGCGCGCAGCTTCTGCGCGATGAAGCACGTCGGCATGAACGTGGCTTCCGATGCGCTGATGACGATGACCCTTACCGGCGTCGTCGGCGGCTTGCTGATCGCGATCGCCGACGACGTCGGTCTTTCGTCGTCACAGAACGAACAAGACTCGCGATTTTGGGGACGCTTCGCGCACGTGCCGGTGCTCGAACCGGCGGATTCGCAGGAGGCTTACGCCTTTGCCCTGGCGGGCTTTGCGCTCTCCGAACGCTTCGAGACGCCGGTGATCCTGCGCTTGACGACGCGCATCTGCCACGTCAAGGGATTGGTCAGCGTCGGCGAGCGCCGCGAATACCCGGCTACCGGTTTCCGCAAGGACGTCGGCCGGTGGGTGATGGTACCGAGCGCAGCGGGTCGCCGCCTGCCACTGATGTTCGAACGCGAACGGAGGCTACGCGAAGAGTCTGAGAACAGCGATCTCAACCGCATGGAGGAAGGTAGCGACCGTCGGGTCGGCTTCGTCACTTCGGGGCCGGCGTACATGCACGTCCGCGAAAGCTTTCCGGCGGCGCCGGTGTTCAAGCTGGGTCTCTCGTTTCCGCTGCCGATTGCGCGCTTGCGCGCTTTTGCCGAGCAGTGCCGGCAGGTCGTCGTCGTCGAGGAAGTCGAAGCGCTGGTCGAGACCGAACTCAAGGCGCATGGCATCGAGGTGACCGGCAAGGACCTGTTGCCACTGTCGGGCGAACTCTCACCACAGGTGCTCAAGCCGGCCGTCGCTCGCCTGCTCGGCGAGCCGCTCCCGGAGTCACCGACGCCGGCGCCGATGGCCGTCTTCCCGCGACCCCCGACGATGTGTGTCGCTTGTCCGCATCTGGGCGTCTACTACACCCTGTCCCAACTGCGCAACGTCACCATTTCCGGCGACATCGGCTGTTACACGCTCGGCTTTGGTCAGCCGTGGAATGCGCTCGACGCCTGCATTTCGATGGGCGCTTCGATGGGGATGGCGCTGGGCCTCGACAAGGGTCGCAGCGAAGCTGAGAGGGAACGCAAGATCATCGCCGTGATCGGCGATTCGACCTTTCTCCACATGGGGATGCAGGGACTGCTCGACATCGTCTACAACCGCGGCAACGTGACGGTCCTGCTGCTCGACAACCGCGCCGTGGGGATGACCGGCGGGCAGGACAATCCCGGCAGCGGGCGCGACATTCATGGTCAGGACGCGCCGCGGGTCGACTTCGCCCGACTCGTCAAGGCGCTCGGCGTGCGCGAGGAGCGCGTACACGTCGTCAACGCGTACGAACTGCCGGTGTTGCTGCGCACGTTGCGCGAAGAAACGAAGATCCCGGAGCCGTCGGTCATCATCACCGACCAGCCGTGCGTCCTGATCAAGGACTACCATCCCTTGAAACCCTACACGGTCGTCGAGGACAAATGCACCGGCTGCGGCAACTGCATCGACGTCGGCTGCCCGGCGATCCACGTCACCCGCCGTGATCGGGTGAGGAAAGCGAGCGGTCGCGAAGTCGATCTCGCCTTCGTGCGCATCGAAAGCGCTGTCTGCACCGGTTGCGGTCTTTGCCTGAAGCCCTGTGCGCCGGATGCGATCGTCCCGGTGCCCACGCTGGCGATGCCGATCAAGGTCGTAAGATCCCAGCTCGAAACCGCAGCGCAAACGTAGTCGAAAGGAGCGACGCGATGTCCGGAGAGTGGGGTTACGAGACGACCAACATCCTCGTCGTCGGTACCGGTGGCCAGGGCGTGATGACGGCAACCGAGATCCTCGCCGAGGCGGCGATTGCCTTGGGTCACGACGCGAAGAAAACCGAGGTCGCCGGGATGGCGCAGCGTGGGGGTGTCGTCTCTTCGCACTTGCGGTTCGGCCACCAGGTCTTGTCGCCGCAGATCACGCCCGGCACCGCCGATCTCCTGCTTGGATTCGAAGCCGCCGAGGCGATGCGCTGGCACCACATGCTGCGCCGGCACGGCCTGGTCCTGATGAACACCGGTCGCCTGGTGCCGCCAGTCGTCGAACTCGGGCTGTACGACTACCCTGAAGACCCGGCGGCGGCGATGCGCGCTGCCGGTACGCGCGTCGTCTCCTTCGACGCGTCGGCGATCGCGCACCAACTCGGCGACGTGCGCCTGGGCAATACGGTAATGCTCGGCGCGATTTCCGACCACCTCCCGTTTCCCGCCGAGGTGGTCGAGAACTGTATTCTCAAACGCTTTTCACGCAAGAGTGCGACCCTCGTCGACCTCAATCGGCAGGCGTTTGCCGCCGGGCGGGCGGCCGCCGAAGCCGCCGCGTAGAGGGGGCGGGGGGGCGAGGTCGATGGTGGCTGAATTGCGGTAGAATT
This sequence comes from uncultured Candidatus Accumulibacter sp., assembly GCA_964420975.1. Taxonomy (GTDB): domain Bacteria; phylum Pseudomonadota; class Gammaproteobacteria; order Burkholderiales; family Rhodocyclaceae; genus Accumulibacter. Next base: position 76,372 of record CAYQVH010000001.1, on the reverse strand, counting down.
CGCGTCTTTCGCTGACCCCCCGTTTTGGGGCGGTGTCCGAGTCAGCGTCCACTTGTTTCTTCCACTAGCTACCCAAATGACAGCCCTCCTTCTCGACGGCAACGCGCTGGCGCAGAGACTGCGCGCTGATTTCCGGGCGCGTGCGGAAACCCTGGCGGCCGTGGGTCGCCGCCCTGGTCTGGCGGTGATCCTGGTGGGCGAAGACACTGCTTCACAGGTTTACGTGCGCAACAAGGTCAACGCGTGCGCGCAGGCGGGTCTTTACTCGGAAAAGATCGGCTATGCAGCCGACGTCGCGCCGTCTGTGGTACTGCAGAAGATCGCCGAACTCAATGCCGACCCGCGGATCCACGGCATTCTCGTCCAGTTGCCGCTGCCGCGACAGTTCGACGCCGACGCCGTCCTGAAGGCGATTGCGCCGGAAAAGGACGTTGACGGCTTCCATGCCGAGAATGTTGGCGCGCTGATGCAGGGGAATCCGCGCTTCATTCCGTGCACGCCGTACGGGGTGATGAAGTTTTTTGCCGACGCCGGGATCGACCTGAAGGGCAAGGAAGCGGTCGTCCTCGGCCGCTCGAACATCGTCGGCAAACCGATGGCGATGCTCTTGCTGCAGGCCAGTGCGACGGTTACCGTCTGTCATTCGCAGACGCACGATCTCGCCATCCATACGCGGCGCGCCGACATCCTCGTCGCCGCGCTCGGCAAGCCCCGTTTTGTCACCGCCGAGATGGTAAAACCGGGCGCCGTCGTCATCGACGTCGGCATCAACCGCCTGCCGAATGGCAAGCTCTGCGGCGACGTCGACTTCGACGCCGTACGCGAGGTCGCCGCCGCGATTACACCGGTTCCCGGCGGTGTCGGCCCGATGACGATTACCATGTTGCTCGCCAACACGCTCGAAGCGGCTGAGCGGAGCGGCCGCTGATGGCGCCGCCGGTTGTCGGAATCGTCATGGGTTCCGATTCCGATTGGCCGACGATGCAGGCCGCGGCGGTCATGCTCAAGGATTTTGGCGTGCCTTTCGAGGCTCGCGTCGTTTCCGCCCACCGGACTCCCGACCTCCTGTTCGAATACGCGACGGCGGCGGCTGGACGGGGACTCAAGGCCCTGATCGCTGGCGCCGGCGGCGCCGCGCATCTGCCCGGAATGCTGGCGGCCAAAAGCCTGCTTCCGGTGCTCGGCGTCCCCGTGCAATCGAAAGCGCTCGCCGGGCACGACTCGCTGCTGTCGATCGTGCAGATGCCGAAGGGTATTCCGGTCGCGACGTTTGCGATTGGCGAGGCCGGTGCCGCCAACGCCGCGCTGTTTGCGGTCGCCCTCCTGGCGACCAGCGATCCGGAATTGGCGCAACGCCTCGCGCAGTTCCGTCAGGTCCAGGCGGACAAGGTCCTGGCCATGAAGCTGCCGGAGGTCTGAGCGCAGCCATCGTGGTCTCACCTTGCCGTTGGTCGTTTTCCGGTCGCGACCGATGATCCTGCCTCCCGCGACGCTGGGCATGCTCGGCGGTGGCCAGCTGGGCCGTTTCTTCGTCGCCGCCGCGCACGAGCTGGGCTACCGCGTCTGGGTGCTCGATCCCGATCCCCACAGCCCGGCCGGACGCATCGCGGACCGTCAGCTGGTCGGCGCCTACGACGATTATCGTGCACTCGACGAACTCGCGGCGTCGTGTGCGGCGGTCAGCACCGAGTTCGAGAATGTGCCGGCCGGAACGCTCGACTACCTGTCCAAGTTCCTCGTCGTGCATCCGTCAGCGGCGGCCGTCAGCGTCTGCCAAAATCGCATCGCGGAGAAAGATTTCCTGCGCCGACACGCCATGCCTTTGGGCAAACATCTCGCCGTGCATGGCGAGCAGGAACTGCGTGCCGCCGACAGCCGGTTGTTTCCGGGGGTCTTGAAGGTCGCCCGTCTTGGCTACGACGGCAAGGGGCAACGGGTCGTCGATGGGCGGGACGACGCGGTCGTGGCGTACCAGCAGTTCAAAGGCGAGCCCTGCGTACTTGAACGGAAGCTCGATCTTGAACAAGAACTGTCGGTCGTTCTGGCACGCGACGAGGGCGGCGATGTGGCCTGCTTCCCGGTCGTCGAAAACAGCCATCGCCAAGGGATTCTCGACGTTTCGACCGTGCCGGCGAAGGTTCCTGCTGCGCTCCGTGAGCGCGCCGCGGAACTTGCCGCAGGCATCGCCCGGCAGCTCGCTTACGTCGGCACGCTAGCGGTGGAGTTCTTTGTCGTCGGTGGTGATTTGCTGATCAACGAAATCGCGCCCCGGCCGCACAACAGCGGCCACTATACCCTCGACGCGTGTGCCGGCAATCAGTTCGAACAGCAGGTGCGCGCACTCTGTGGCTTGCCGCTCGCCGAGACCGACGCGCATTCCGCGGCGACGATGGTCAACCTGCTCGGCGACCTCTGGTACGACAACCGCCCGGATGGCTACTCCCACTACCGCGAACCCGATTGGTCAAGACTCTTGTCGGTACGTGGGCTCAAGCTCCATCTCTACGGCAAGCATCACGCGCGACCGGGCCGCAAGATGGGGCACTTCACCGTGGTCGATCAGGAGGCGCAACGCGCCTGGGAGACGGCGATGGCGGCACGGGCAGCGATCGGAATTCAGGATGCGTGCTGACCAGGGAGCGATCGATCGCGCGGTGGCGCTGCTGCAGGCGGGCGAACTGGTCGCCTTTCCGACCGAAACGGTCTATGGCCTCGGTGCCGATGCGGCGAATCCGCTCGCGGTCGGCCGAATTTTCTCCGTCAAGGGTCGGCCGGCCGACCACCCGCTGATCGTTCACCTGCCCGGAGCAGACAGCATCGAGCGCTGGGCGCAAGACGTTCCCGCCTGCGCCTGGGAATTGGCGGAAGCGTTCTGGCCGGGGCCTCTGACGCTCATCCTCCGGCGGGCCGCGGCGATTCCGGCCATCGTCTGCGGCGGCCAGGAGACGATCGGCCTGCGTGTCCCGGCGCACCCCGTGGCGCTGGCATTGCTGCGCAGCTACGCGGCGGCCGGCGGCGGCGTGTACGGCCTTGGGGGCATCGCTGCGCCGTCGGCCAACCGTTTCGGCCGGATCAGCCCGACCGCGGCGGAGCACGTTCGTGACGAGCTCGGTGACGCCGTGAGTCTGATTCTCGACGGCGGGCGCTGCCAAGTGGGTATCGAGTCGACGATCGTCGACCTGTCGGCTGGTGCGGACGGTCCGCTTCGCCTGCTGCGCCCGGGTCATGTGACGCCGGAGCAGATTGCGGCGGTGACGGGAATCCTCCCGCAGTCGTCGGACGCCAGCGCCCCGCGCGTTTCCGGCTCACTGGCGGCGCACTACGCGCCGGCGACGCCGCTGCGCCTGGTATCGACGCCGCGTCTCGTGAGCGCCGTCGACGACATTCTCCGTCAGGGCCGCCGCTGCGCTTTGCTGCATTACAGTGAGGTGTCCGCCACGGCTGTCGTGGACTCGGCACGCCAGCTCCCGCCGAACCCCGGCGGCTATGGGTACGCGTTGTACGCCGCCTTGCGTGCTCTCGATCAGTCGGGGGTCGACGTGATCGTAGTTGAGGCCATTCCGTCGACACCCGCCTGGGCCGCGGTTGGCGACCGCCTGCAGCGCGCGGTCTGTGGTTCGGGTGCGGCGGGCTCCGCTGGCCAAACCCCGTAGGCGGGGCTGGCGAAGACCACTCGTCACTTTCGTGGCGTTGATCTGGTCAGCCCAGGCTGCCGTCTGCTAAGCTGGAATATGCTTCTGCCACGTCACTTCGAGGCCCTTGCGATGCGTTTCGTTTTTCTGGTGCGCATGCTGATTGCTGCCGCCTTGCCGCTTTCCCTGCACGCGCTGGGCCAGGACGCATCGCCATCGCGGAGCGTCGAACACCGTGTCGCGCTCGTCGTCGGCAACGCGTCGTACGTTCAGTCGCCGCTGAAAAATCCGGTCAATGACGCGCGCGCGATGCGCGACAAGCTGAAAAGGATGGATTTTGACGTCGTGATGCGCGAGAACCTCAAGGCGCGCGACATCGGGGGCGCCTTGCGCGAGTTTCGCAGCAAGCTGCGGCCAGGGTCGATCGCCCTGTTTTTCTATGCCGGACACGGCTTGCAGATCCGCGGCGAAAACTACCTGCCGGCGGTCGACGCCGAAATTTCGAGCGAAGAGGACGTTCCCCATCAGAGCCTCAACGTCAACACCGTGCTCAACACGATGGAAGACTCCAAGTCCGGAGTTAACCTCGTTCTCCTCGACGCCTGCCGCAATAATCCCTTCACGCGGGGATTTCGCTCCGGAGCTGGCTCCGGATTGGCGCGCATTCAGGCGCCGAGCGGGACGCTGATTCACTACGCAACGCGACCGGGAAGCGTCGCCGAAGACGGCGACGGCGCCAACGGCACGTATACCGCGGCGCTTCTCGCGCAGATCGACGAAAAAGGCGTGCCGATCGAGCAGGCGCTGAAGCGGGTCACGGTGCGCGTCAAGAACGCCACCAAGGGCAAACAGGAACCGTGGATGGAGGGCAGCCTGACCGGTGATTTCTACTTCATCATTACCGGACCGGCGCAAATCACGATCCAGCCAAGCCCGGTCGACGCCGACGCTGCGGCTTGGCAGGCGGCGGAAAAGGCCAACACCGCGGCAGCCTATCAAGCCTATCTCAGCGAGTATCCGAAAGGACTCTACGCCTCCGCCGCGCGCGTCAAGCTCGCCAGCCTGACGAGCGCCAGCGAGCCGCTGCCGGCTGCCCCGGCGAGCCCGCCGGCAACGACGCGGCCGAAAAGCGAAACCGTGGTCAGCGAAGACCGTGACACCGCGTTGTGGCAGCAGGTGCAAGCGTCGGCTACGCGCGAGTACTACGAAACCTATCTACGCGAGTTTCCGCGAGGCAAATACGTTGCGCTGGCGCGCAGCGAACTGAAACGGCTGGCGGCGCAGGAGAAGGAGCAGCAGGCACAACTCGAACGTCAGGCGTGGGAAAAGGCGCAGCAGATCAACAGCGAACAGGCGTATCAGAGCTATCTCGCCGAGTACCCGAAGGGAACGTACGCGGCGCTGGCGCAGGCCGCCGAGAAGAAGGCGCGCAAGGAAGCGACGATGGCGGCGGCGCAGGGAAAACTCGCGATACGCGATCAGAAATCGGTCGATGAGCGCAAGGGCGGAGCGGAGAAGAAGAATCCCAATGAGGCTCGACAGGCCGCGATCCGCGAACTGAGTCTGGCGCGGCTGTCGGCGGGCGAGTACGCCATGGGTGCGGCGGCCGACGACACCACCGATGAAGCCGAGGCCGACGAGGCGGCGCGTCCACAGCACAACGTCAAGGTCGGCAACTTCGAGCTCGCGTACTACGAAGTCACCGTCGCACACTTTCGCAAGTTTGTCGATGCCACCAGCTATCTGACCGAGGCTGAACGCCCTGGCCGTACCCTGGGCTGCCACATTCCTCGCAGCGGAGGTGAATTCACGCTCGAGCGTTCGGCCAACTGGCGGGCGCCGGGTTACGCCCAGACCGACAGCCATCCGGTCGTTTGCGTCAGCTGGAACGACGTTCAGGCGTACCTCCACTGGCTCAACGGAGGAGCCGGCCCCTATCGACTGCCCAGCGAAGCCGAATGGGAATTCGCGGCGCGCGCCGGCACCGTGACGCCGCGACCGTGGAGTGACGCGGGCAACTTTTTTGCCCGCGTGTTCCAGCAAAACAAGGGCGGCGACCCCGATCAACCGCCGAGTCGAGCGTGCCGCAACGCCAACGTAGCCGACGAATCGCTGAAGAAGGCGATGGCCTGGCCGGTCGTGCACAACTGCAGCGACGGGCAGGCCTTCAGCAGCGCTGGCGGCTATTTCGGTCGCAACGGCTTCAGCCTTTACGACATGATCGGCAACGTCGGCGAGTGGACTCAGGATTGCTGGAATCCGAACCACAGCGGCGCGCCGAGCGACGCTCGTCCCCGTCTCGGCGGCGACTGCTCGCAACGCGTCGTGCGTGGGGGCAGCTGGAGCAGCACTCCGGCGTACATCCGCTCGGCGGCACGGCAGAAGAACCCGGCGTCGTATCGGGCGTCGGACCTCGGCTTCCGACTCGCGAAGACGCCTTCCTGATAGACCTCGGACGCTCAGAACAAGGGGAGCTGGCGCGGGTTGGCGCTTGGCGCTTGAAAAAGGTCGGTGCGCAGCGCTTGGCCATTGTCGAGATAGCCCAGGCGCCGTGTGCTCAGCGCGAAGCGCTGGCCGAGCAGTGCCGCGAACGGCCCGTCGCCGCTCATTCGGTGCGCGAAGCGCGGATCGTTGTCCCGGCCCCCCCGCATCGCGCGTAGCGCCGCAAAGACGCGTGCCCGCTTGTCGGGTGCGTGCGCCTGCAGCCAGTCGGCAAACAGTTCACGCAGCTCGTAAGGCAGGCGTAGCAGGAGGTACGCGGCCATCGTCGCGCCGGCCGCGCGCGCCGCTTGGAGTACCGCTTCCATTTCGTGGTCGTTGAGAAATGGAATCACCGGCGCCACGAGCACACCGGTCGGCACGCCGGCCGCCGACAGCCGGCGGATCACCTCCAGGCGCCGCGCGGGCGTCGCCGCGCGCGGTTCAAGGCGGCGCGCCAGTTCGTGGTCGAGCTGAGGGATGGAGACAAAGACGCGCGCCAGCCCGTGTGCCGCCGCCGGGGCGATGAGGTCGAGGTCACGTTCGATCAGCGCGCCTTTGGTGGTAAGGGTGAACGGGTGACGACAGTCGACAAGCACTTCGAGGATCGCGCGCGTGAGTCGCTGCGATCGCTCGGCGGGCTGATACGGATCGGTGTTGGCGCCGAGGGCGATCGGCGAACACCGGTACTGCCGGTTCCCGAGTTCCCGACGCAGAAGTTCGCTCGCGTTGCCCTTGGCGAAGATCCGGGTTTCAAAGTCGAGTCCCGGCGACAGGTTGCGATAGGCGTGGCTTGGCCGCGCGTAGCAGTACACGCAACCGTGCTCGCAGCCCTGGTAAGGATTCACCGACTGTTCGAACGGAACGTCAGGCGACGCGTTGCGCGCGATGATCGAGCGCGCCTGCTCGACGACGACGCGCGTCGGCGTCTGTTGCGGCGCGGGCGGCGCGTCGCTCCACACCTCGTCGATCGCTTCGCGGGTCGTCGTCTCGAAACGTCCGCCGGGGTTGCCCACTGCTCCTCGGCCGCGCACCCGACGATCCGGGAAACGTTCGCTCACGGCGCCGACACCGCTCGTGACTCGACTACCCGAGCAGCGTGTAAGCGAGACCGGTCAGCGCGCAAGCGACGATCACCGTGATGATCGCTTGCTGGTAGCGCCACAGCGCGACGAACGCGGCCAGCGAGATCAGCGCGTAGAACCCCTCGAAGCGTCCGGAGAAGGCAGAGCCCGACGATGCCTCCGGCCAAAACACGTGATAGCCGAAAAAGAACGCGAGGTTGACGATGACGCCGACGACGGCGGCGGTGATTGCCGTCAACGGCGCGGTGAACTTCAGGTCTCCGTGGGTCGACTCGACCAGGGGAGCACCGGCGAGAATGAACACGTAGCTCGGAAGAAAGGTGAAAAAGGTCGCCGTCAATGCGCCGGCGACACCGGCCAGAAGCAGCGCGTCGGCGCCGAAGATCTCCTTGCTCCAGCCGCCGACGAAGCCGACAAAAGCGACGACCATGATCAGCGGGCCGGGTGTCGTTTCGCCGAGTGCGAGCCCGTCGATCATCTGCGGGCCACTGAGCCAGCCATAGCTGTCTACCGCTCCCTGATAAACGTAAGGCAGCACCGCATACGCCCCTCCGAAGGTGAGGAGCGCCGCTTTGGTGAAAAAAGTCCCCATTTCGCGTAGGACCGGCTGGGCGAGCAGCACGATCGCCGCCGTCCAGATCAGCAAGGCGATGATGAGCAGCCGAACCAGATAAGCCAATCTAAAGCGCGTATGTGCGGGCGCTGGCGTGTCGTCGTCGATCAGCGCCGGGCCGTAGTCCTGGTCGGTCGCGCCGTGGCCGCCACCGACACGAAAATGGTCGGGAATCACTTTGCCGCCGATTGCCCCGAGTGCTGCCGCGACGAGCACGATCGCTGGGAACGGGAGATCGAACACCAGGACGGCAAGCAGCGAGGCTGCCGCCAGCGACCAGAGGACTCCGTTCTTGAGGGCTCGCTTGCCGATTCGCCAGGCCGCAAAAACGACGATGGCGACGACCGCCGGTTTGACCCCGTTGAACAATCCCTTGATCAACGGTGAATCGCCGAAAGCGAGATAGATGTACGACAGGACGCAAAGAAGAAATAGCGAAGGCAGCACGAACAGGGTGCCGGCAACGATCCCTCCCCAAGTGCGATGTAGCAGCCAACCGAGATATATCGCGAGTTGCTGCGCTTCCGGGCCCGGAAGCAACATGCAGAAGTTGAGGGCGTGCAGGAAACGTCGCTCGCCGATCCAGCGCCGACGCTCGACAAGCTCCTGGTGCATGATCGCGATCTGCCCGGCGGGTCCACCAAAGCTGATGAAGCCCAGCTTGAGCCAATAGGCGAAGGCTTCGCCAAAACTCGGGGCATTCGGGCGTTGCGGCTCGTCCACCCTGATTCGCCTCCTGCCGTGTGGCCGCGGTCGAAGCCCTGTTGTCCGCGCCCGCTTGCTGACTTCCGAACGCCAGCAGGGGGGTCTCCCAGCGGGAACGCAGAGGACTGGTCAATCGCTGGCGGAAACACTTAGGCCACCCCGAAGAGTGGCCTAAGTAGCTGATTGTTTGGTGGGTCGGGAGGGACTCGAACCCTCGACCAATGGATTAAAAGTCCACTGCTCTACCGACTGAGCTACCAACCCAAAAACCGGCGGATTATAGGCAAGGGGGGGGTGGACTGTCAACGAACGCGCGCCTTCGGACCCGCACGGAGCGTGGTGTCGGGGCCGGGGGCGAGAAACCTCCGGCTGCCCGATCCACCGGACCGTCAGACAGGCACCACCACCCGGTCGTGTCCGGCGGCCATCGCGGCCTGCAGCGACTGGGCGGCACGCTTGAGAACGGTGTCGACCGAATCGTCTTCACGGTTGACGCTGATCACGCTGGCGCTGGTCGTAAACCGCAGGGTTCCGTCTTCGGTTTCAATCGAGATTTGGGCGATTTCTCGACGCACGCGTTCGGCGACGACTTGCGCTGCGTCGATCCCGGTTTCGGGCAGCAGGATCGCGAACTCGCCGGCTCCCAGCCGGCCGAGCTGATCGACGTCGCGCAAGCAGCCGCGGGCAACGTCGGCGAAAGCGATCAGCGCCTGGTCGCCTACCGCGTGCCCGTATCCATCGTTGATCCGCTGAAAGAAATCGATTTTGAACAACACCAGGGTGAGCGCGAAGGGCTGGCGCCGGAACCGCGCCAGGGCGTCGCCAAGAGCGGCAACAAAATGCTGTCGGCTGCTGGCGCCGGTCAGGCGATCGGTCGTCGCCAGCCGGTTCAACTGTTCTTCGCGATCGGCGAGTAGCTGCAGCAGGCGCAGCGAACGAAAAGCGACGCCAATCACCGGGATGCTCAGGCCAATCGCCAGGCCGATGATCCAGAACGTCTGCCGCAACCACGGTGCCAGTGCCGTGTCGTAGTCATCGGTCACCCGCATCAGCAACGGATAGTTGGCCAGCGCCGAAAAGCTCACCAGTTCGCGGACACCTGCCGGGTCGCTACGCACCAGAATGCCGCTGGCTTGCTGCGCCGGCAGGTCACGGAGGGCTTCGACCTCGGCCGCCGACTGCCCGCCAAGGCTGCCCTCGCCGGACGCGCGCGCCAGGACGACGCCGTCGCGGTTGATGAGCGTGATCGTACCGCCCGGCTTCTGCCGCAGTTCCTCGTAGGCGTCGGTCAACGCCGAGAGGTCGACCACCGCCAGCAAACTGTGTATCCCGTCGACCGGTTGTCGCATGGCCAGGCCGATTGGCAGCGCACGGCGACCGTTGAGCGGATTTTCGATCAGCCGCCCGACAAGCAGGCCCGACGCCGAGCGCGGAGCACCCGATAAGGCGTTCGACGGGTTCGCCAGAGCTGGCAGCGGGTGGTCGGCGACTACCGGTAGCGCGCCGGTCTCATCGACCAGATGCAGATCGACGGTCTGTCCGGTTTTCAGCCGCAGATCTCTGATCAGATCGAGAAAAGCCGGGTCGTCGCGCGGCGCGGGGTAGCGGTTCGTGGCCAGGAAGTGCTCGGCGGCGACGAGCACAACCGCGGCCAGATCAAGCTGCCGTCGCGTTTGCTCCTCGACCGCGTGGTTCATCCGGCGCAGCAAGTCCTTGCGGGCGTCGATCTGCTCGTCGCGGGCAGCGATCGCCGAAAGGATGACCACCAGCCAGAGAACGACCAGCAGACCGGTGGTAAAGATCAGTACGGTCCGCGGTGTCGCCCAATCCTCGACCTGCTTGAAAGAGTCCTTGATCATCCTTTCTCGCCACTTTCGCCAACCTTAGCCAGCGAAGTGTAGTGCGAAAGTCGCCAGCAGGGAACGGTGCCCGGCTGGCATCGCGCCAGACGTCGACCAGCCGCGTGTTCACACCGTTTCAGAAGTAACGCCACCAGAGGTAGATCTGCGAGATCGCGACATGTACCAGCATCAACGGGAAGGCGATCTTGGTGTAGGTGGCAAATTGAAACGGAATGCCGTTACGTTCTGCGATTCCCGCCACCGCCAGGTTGGCGCTGGCGCCGATCAGCGTGCCGTTGCCGCCGAGGCAGGCGCCGAGCGACAGGCACCACCACAGCGGGAGCAGGGCTTCCGGGCCGCCAAACGCCGGCGCCATCGACTTGATCAGCGGGATCATCGTCGCCACGAAGGGGATGTTGTCGACGATCGCCGAGAGCACCGCGGAAGCCCAGAGGACGGTGGTGCCGGTGAGCGTGAAATCACCGCCGGTGAGGTCCAGCAACTGATCGGCCAGGAGGCGCAACAGACCGGCGTGCTCGACGCCGGCGATGACGATAAACAGCCCGACGAAAAAGAAGATCGTGATCCACTCGACCTCGTTGAAAACCTTGACCACATTCTCCGACTGCTCTGGCATTTGACGGCAAGACGGCGCGGGGCTCGAAGGACGGGCCGAATACGCCACTACGCTGGGCGTATCGCTGGGACAGGAAGGCACGGCGGGCAAGGGCCAGAACTGGCGGCGATCAAGGCGTTGCTGGAAACACGGGTCCTCCAGGGCTGCATCGTGACTATGGACGCGTTGGGCTGCCAGACAGAGATTGCCGAGAAGATTGTCGCGCAGGGCGGAGATTACGTCCTGGCAGTGAAGGACCCCCCAGAAGCCTCTGGCCGAGGCGGTCGTTGAGTTCTTCGACACCGCCCAAGCCTTTGCTTTGACTTCCGGAACCTCGACGTGCAAAAGCGCCCCGTGGTTGAGAAGGACCATGGCCGGATCGAAACGCGCCGTGTGCTCTTCGTCCCCGACGTGTCGTGGATCGACAAGCCCATGCGCGACGGCTGGAAGAAGCTGGGTGCCGTCGGCATGATCGAGTCGGCCCACGAAATCAGCGTACGTCGCCGCCGCAAACTTGCCACCGCCGCCCAGACTATCGGGCGACCCTCCTCGGAATCACCCCTGCACGGTGAGTTTGAGCTTCGCGTCATGATACTTGTGTAGGCGATTGCCGTGACGGTGCCGACGTTTCCCCACAAACTTGGGTAAACCGTCGCCTAATCAGTCATCTGGAGGACTGTCGTCACGCGCCTTCGGCCTTCAGAACACCTTGCCGACGAGCAGGCTGAGTCGCCGCAAGGATCAAGGGTGCGATCTCTCGCCCCCTACGGGAACGATAGGCTACGCTCCTCCCGCGAGACGAAATGCCGGTGGAATGAACACCAGAACCAGAATGGCCAGTGTTTCGATGATGCCCAGGGTCATCAGGTAGTTGCCGAAACCCTTGCCGGTTTCGGCCATGGCGTCTGCTGCCGCCGCACCGATGACCCCCTGATACCAGGCAGAGACGCCCATCCCCAAGCCGCCGAAAATGCCTGCGCCCAGCATGCCACCCCAGTTGATGGCCTGGTGCGCAGCAAGCGAAGCATCAAGGGCGGTGTTGATCCAGCCCATCAAAATCATGCCGTAGATCGTCTGCGACATTGGCGCGCCGATGAAGGCAAACAGCACAAAAGGCGCCGCCTTGTCCTGTGCATAGCATTTCTTCCAGGCACCGACGGCGGCAGGGCCAGCCGCGCCGACGCCAAGGGATGAACCGGTCGCAGCCAAACCGACGGCTGCTGCCGCTCCCAAACGCCCCAGGCTGACCATCACATCTGTATCCAACTCAATCTCCTCTGTTTAAGTGGTTGGCAATCGTGTTCTCGAAAAGGAACAGCCACAGCCATTCCGCTCAGGCGATCTTCGGCCGCTTGCGCCGCCACGGCCGGTAAGGAATACCGCTCCACTGGAGCCCAAGATGGCTAGCGAATTCCAGTGTATTCAAGCGAATGCCGTGCACCATTACGCCCATCACGGCGAGAACAATATTCACCGTGTGTGCCAGAAACAGCAACAGCGCAGCGAGCAGTTCACTCAGCCAGCCATCGAACATCGGGGCCAACATGATGTTGAAGGTCGAGGCGATGGCAAAGCTGGCAGTGCCGACGGCATAGAGGCGGATATAGGAAATGACATCCACGAAGCTGCCGACCAGATTCAGCGGCAGCATGACATGGTTGAACCATTCGTCCTTGAGACTCTTACGCGGAGTCATGAAAAACACGATGAGAATGACGCCGGCAGCGAACACCCAAGTCATGACTGACGGAAACTGCAGGTTGAGTACCACCGAACGGGCGCTGAAAAACATGAACCAGACAACGCACAGCCAGCCGACCTGGGCCAGTGCCTGCGGAGTGCGGATAAGGTTGACGAAGTTCCACACGTGGGCAATCGAGAGGTGGATCGCAGCGATCCAGAAGCACAGATCCTTGATGTGCTCCTCGTCGCCCAGCCAGGTCAGCTTCAGGGCGGAAAGTGGCGCAGGCAGGTCCGCAATTCCGAAATAGGTGCCGGTCAATACGCCCCAGACGATGGTGGCGACGCTGGTAATCTTGAGCAGGGCGAAGGCGTTGGCGGGAGCTTCCGGAAACCTCCACTGAGCCCACAGCGTCAGCCCGAGGAAGATGGCTCCGTAGCCCGCATCGCCTACGAGCATGGCGAAGAACAGGCTGAAAAACAGCAGGAACCACAGGCTCACGTCGATCTCCCGATATCCCGGCAAGATGCCGATCAGTTCGAAGACCGCTTCGATCGGCTTCAGCCATCGCGGATTGCGGATCAGCGTCGGGACCGTATCGCTCTCCGTCGGCTCGTCGATGACCAGTCCCCAGCCGCTTTCGCGTGCACCATCGCGAAGGCGGGGTATCTCGTCCACTGGACAAAAACCCTGCAGGTAAACAAGGCGGTCTGTCGCGCTACCCATGCCTGCGCGGACCTCAGCCAGTTGTAGAGACTCCTCAGCCTCGGATCGCATTTGCACTAACGCGGCACGATCCCCTGCGAACTGGGCGACCTCGTCGGCCAGCTTCGCACGTATCGTCTCCAATTCGCCAATGCGACGTTCGATCTCGGCCAGAGATACGTCCGGCGGGCGGATTTCCTGGGCGGCGACCGCGGGTGTGTCGCCCTTGGTGACCACAGCAAAGAATACTGCAACCCGGCTGCGGAACGTTTCGAGACAGACCGCCCGATCCGGTAGCGTCGGAAAGCTGCCGGGCGAGGTCTGAAACAGACGAATGAAAACACCTCGATCGGCCAACTTTACCAGCGCCTCGGGAGAAAAGTTTCCGAACCATTGGATGCGTAGCCGCTCCTGTGTCAGACGCTCCAACTCCTCGCTGTTCTCCCGACTCCGCTTTATGAGGCGAGACAACTCATCGACGATCTGGCTGGGAGCCCGTCTGGAAGGGGAGGCGTGCGTTAACTTGGGCAGCGTTTCTGTGGCTCGAATGATGGATTCAAGCCGACGGCGTGCCGCCTCAATATCCTCGCGCTCGCCCCGGCGGTCAAACGTGGGGTGCAGCACGCCGAGATCCCGCAGAGACTGCAAAGCCGAATCGCAACCCGTCTCCAGGCACAGCACCGTCACCTTCTGCATCGGCACGATCATACGCTTATGCCTCTCCGAGCAAGTGGCTAGGCGACCGCCAGGGATACGGCCCGGCCCGAGTCTCCAGGCCGACGGCCGACTGAGTAGCGTGTCGATTTCATTGAGTGTCTCCGCCGTAGGCGTGCATACGCAGACGGCACTCGCCAGCGCGTCGCTCAACCCAGGAATGTGTCCTTTGACAATAACTCACTTCGGTCTCACGGGTATCGGCCATTTCGGCTCGCTAGGTAGCGGTTTCTTGCTCAAGCGCCTTCGCCTTGGCCATCTTGGAACGTGCCACCCCGGCGGTCATCTGGTCGCCCAGGAATATCCGGATCACCCGAATGTTCTCTCTGGCCTCGGGTATCTTCACCTTTTCGAAGAGATTGACGCGCTGGTTAGTCGTTCGCAACTCATCGGCAAGCCGCCGCAACTGCTCTTCGAACACTTGCAGTGCCAGGCGGCGACGGATGCGGCGCTGCAGCATCTCGACGCCGTCGTCCAGCCATGCCGGGGTCAAAAACAGATCGGGCATTTGGCGGGAAAAATCCACCCCGGCCAGCACCGGGATGGCTACCCCGGCGATATTCCCTTGGTCGAGGCGGATGTCGCTCACCGTCAGCCAATGATCCCAGTCGACCGTTTCCGCGAACAGGCGAACCCACTTGGCAAGTTCCGCGCGATCCTGCACATCTGCATCGCGTTCCGTCTCCAGCGTCACTTCGAGTTGGCGCACTTCCAGTTGGAGTTGTTGTTTCTTCAGTTGGAGGGTCGGCAGGTAGCGCTGGAAACGCCTGAGTGCTTCCCGCTGCGATTTCAGCTCGTTCTTGGTGTGCTTGATGCTGGCCATCGTTGGCGGTCGCCGTGTTTATTTCGCCAGAGGTCAGCGAGCGGGCCAAAAGCGGTCGGTAAGTTTCGACGCGATTCCCGTTTCTGCCGGCTCGAAGCTGTCCGCAAGAATGCGCCAGCATAGATCCAGGGCTTGCTCGAGCGGGATATTTACTTTCAGGTCCATCAGTTCGTTCTCGAACCGCTGGCCGTACGTCAGCAGCTTGTTGTCCCAAGTGCTCATGCGGAAGCCCATCGACTGTTTCTCGAGTGTCTCCATGTAGGAAGCGTAGAGCTGGATCATGGTGTTCATGATCGTCCGGTGGTCTTCGCGTGTTTGGTCGTTGACCAGTTGCTTCAGGCGGCTCAGGGAACCAAAGGGCTCGATGCGGCCGTTACGCAGATAGAACTGTCCCTCGGTGATGTAGCCGGTGTTATCCGGAATCGGGTGCGTAACGTCGTCACCCGGCATGGTGGTCACGGCGAGAATGGTGATCGAGCCGGCAGTGTCGAAATCGACCGCCTTTTCGTAGCGGGCGGCGAGCTGCGAGTAGAGGTCGCCGGGGTAGCCGCGATTCGAAGGGATCTGCTCCATGGTGATGGCGACCTCCTTCATGGCATCCGCAAAGTTGGTCATGTCGCTCAACAACACCAGCACGCGCTGGTTCTGCAGCGCGAAGCGTTCGGCGACGGCCAGCGCGATGTCCGGCACCAGTAGACATTCCACGACCGGGTCGGAAGCCGTGTGAATGAACAGCACAGCGCGTGACAGCGCGCCATTCTCCTCGAGGAGGTCGCGGAAGAACAGGTAGTCATCGTGTTTCAGGCCCATGCCGCCAAGAACGATCACGTCCACTTCGGCTTGCAGGGCAATCCGCGCCAGAAGTTGATTGTAAAGTTCACCAGCAACCGAGAAGATCGGCAGTTTTTGTGATTCGACCAGGGTGTTGAAAACGTCGATCATCGGGATGCCGGTGCGCACCATGTGACGCGGGATGATCCGTTTGGCGGGATTGACCGACGGACCGCCGATGTCGATCAGATTCTCGCTGATGCGCGGTCCATTGTCCCGTGCCCGGCCGCTGCCGTCGAATACCCGCCCGAGCAGGGACTGCGAAAAAGGCACCTGCATCGTGTGGCCGAGGAAGCGAATTTCGGCGTCCGTGGCGATACCGCGACCGCCGGCGAAAACCTGCAGGTCGACGCGCCCGCCTTCGAGCCGGATTACCTGTGCGAGCGAGCTGCCCTGTCGCGAGGTTACCTGCGCAAGCTCCCGGTAACCAACACCGGTCGCCTGCACGGTGATGACGTTGCCGGCAATCCGCTCGATGCCGTGATAGACCTTATGCATAGTCCGAGAGCTCCGCGAGCATCTGCTCGATCTGCTGTTCAACCTGCCGGAATTCCACGGCTTGCTGGTCCACGCGATTCCAGTCTCTGGTCGTCTGGGTCAGGCGCTGGAAAAAGCGGCGCGCATCCTCCTTGTTTCCGAAGCCGAACTTGCACCTGAGCATCCGGTAGATGCGGTCGAACACGTAGCGCTGCCGCTCCGCGCTGGTGGCACCATCGACTTCGTGGTAAGCATCCTGCTGTAGATAGACGGCGTCGAGGTACTCGCTCTTGAGGAAAACGACGAAGTCGTCGATCGAGGTTCCTTCTTCCCCGACCACCTTCATCATCTGCTTGACGTCGTTGCCAGCGTGCAAGATCTCGCGGGCAAAGCCAACCTGCTCAGAGGCAACCACCGCAGGGTAGTGGCTCCAGCTGTCGAGCGGATCAATCGCAGGGAAGCGGCGCTGGTCTGAGCGCTCCCGGGACAGGCCATGGAATGCTCCGACGACTTTCAGGGTGCTCTGGGTGACCGGTTCCTCGAAGTTTCCGCCGGCAGGACTCACGGTACCGCCGATCGTCACCGACCCCAGACTGCCATCCTTCAGGCGGACGATGCCACCGCGCTCGTAGAAGGCGGCGATCACCGATTCGAGATAGGCGGGAAAAGCCTCTTCGCCGGGAATCTCCTCCAGACGCCCGGACATTTCGCGCAGGGCCTGCGCCCAGCGCGAGGTGGAATCTGCCAGCAACAGCACGTTGAGACCCATCTGGCGGTAATACTCAGCGATCGTCACCGCCGTGTAGACCGAGGCCTCGCGCGCTGCGACCGGCATCGAACTGGTGTTGCAGATGATCAGGGTGCGCTCCATCAGGCTCTTGCCGGTGCGCGGGTCGGTCAGTTGGGGAAACTCGCGCAGCGTCTCGACGACTTCGCCCGCGCGTTCGCCACACGCGGCGACGATCACGATGTCGACATCCGCGTAGCGACTGGTGATCTGCTGCAAAACCGTCTTTCCGGCCCCGAACGGACCCGGGATGCAATAGGTACCACCGCGTGCCACTGGATAGAAGGTGTCAACGATACGCACCTTGGTGACCAGTGGCTCGCCAGGACGCAGCCGCTCGACATAGGCGCGGATCGGGATCTTCACCGGCCAGCGTTGCATCAGCGCCACCTCGACCATCTGGTCGTCGGCGTCACGCAGCGTGGCAATCGCCTGTTCCACGGTGTAGTCCCCAGGCGCGGCAATCCGTTCGACGGTCAGGCGTCCTTTCACCTTGAACGGCACCATGATGCGATGCTGAAAGATGCCCTCGGGAACCGTACCCAGCGTCTCACCAGCTGTCAGGCGGTCGCCCGCCTTGACGGCGGGCGTAAACGGCCACGGCCGGTCGCGGGGCAGCGCGTCGAGATAGACACCACGCTGGAGGAAGAATCCGCATTGCTCGGCGAGTTGGGGCAGCGGGTTCTGGAGGCCGTCGAAGATTTGTGTCAGCAGACCCGGACCAAGTTCCACCGCCAGCAACTCCCCGGTGAACTCGACCCGATCCCCTTCCTTGAGCCCGGTTGTGTCCTCGAACACCTGCAAGTCGGCATACGAACCGCGAATTCGGATCACCTCCGACTTGAGCCTGCGGCTCCCCGTCAGGACGTAGGCTACCTCATTCTGCACCACCGACTTGTTGAACTCGACGGTCAGCAGGTTACCGCTGACACCGATGATCCTTCCGTTGTTTTCGTTCATGGTTCGCTCATTTCGCTGGCGCGGTCAAGCCGCTTCCACCGCTCAGGATCGTTTCCTCGCGCCGCATGGAACTGCGCATTCGTCATCGCCACGATGAAGTCCTCGACCTTGCTCTCTCCCATAGTTTCGTTCAGTGCAGCCCACCGTTCAGCGATCCGCAGCTTGATCGCGAAGGCCAGCACAGTAGCGAGGCCGAAGGGATCGGGCAGAGCCAACTCCTCGACGACATGCCAGCGACAACGCTCGAGCGCTTGCTCGCGCTCGAGCGGCGTGTGTTGATCCAGGGCGTCGGCGATCGCTTTGGACAGGGCAACATCGAAGCCCGCGTGCTCCCGCTCGAAGGACCGGGAATCGACACCCAGCCGCGCGCCGCGAAAGCGCGCAACGGCGTTGCGCAACTGTGTCTCGCGAGCCGTCCAGCTTGCGGCAAAGGAACTCCCTTGCACCGCCTGGCCATGCAGGACCGCCGCGAGCATCGCCAAGTGCTCGGCCTTCAGCACACCAGTGCAGCGCGACAGGAAATCGCGCGAAGAAAACGGGATCTGATCGCCGAAGGTCAGTGTCGGCAGACTCGCGACCAGATAGTGGTAAGGCATCGCAGTACTCGCCCGATTTCAGGGCTTGTCGCTGGTGCTTGCGGCACGCGCCGCGCGGTGGACAATCTCCGCCAGATGTGGCCGAACGAAGCTGGCAAGGGCCTCGGCAATGGCCGGCCTGGTAAAATCGTGGTAAACGTGTTCGTTTTCAAATGTGACCCGAAAGCCCTTGCGAACACCGCGATCGATGTTGATATCCACTCCACTGATCAGGTGTCGCCTGTACTGTTCAGCGAAGTAGCTGACGATCTCCTCCTGGTCTCGCTCGCCGATCATGAATTCGATGCGACTCTCCGTACCATTCTTCTCGGCATAGGCCTCAACCATTTTGACGATCATCCGCTTGAGGGTGTCGGGGTCAAGCGCCTCGTCCGTCGAGCGATTGACAATGTCCTGAATGATGTTCTCGATCGCCTGCCCGACGCTGACCAGTAAGTCCCGCGCTGCCTGTTCCAGGGTGCGCGTGCTACGTTCCACGTAGACAACGGAGTCTTGTTCGGCTTTCTCCAGCCGCGCCCGCGCAGCGGCCTCGGCCTCCCTCACCAGTGAGGCGGCGCGCTCCTGGGCCTGGGCAAGAATCCGACTGGCCTCCCCTTCACTCTTTTCGATCGCCTCGCGATTGATCTGGTCTATCAGGTGCTGTAACTCTATAGTCATGAGAAATTCCCGCCAAGATACCGCTGCAAGTTCGCTCGCCACGGCCGGGAGTATCCCCGATGTCCGCAACCCAGGTCAAACCGGAATCCTCGCTGGCTGCGTGGCGATAACGGGTATTCACGACGGCCGCAAGAAAGGGAGCTACCTCGTCTCCGCCTGTACCCGATACCACGCGGCATAGAGCGCCGGCAGGAAGAGTAGCGTCAGCAGCGTGGCGACGATCAGGCCGCCCATGATCGCCACCGCCATCGGTCCCCAGAAGACACTGCGCGTGAGGGGAATCATCGCCAGAATCGCCGCTGCGGCGGTCAGCGTGATCGGCCGCGCGCGACGCACCGTCGAGCCGACGATGGCTTCCCAGGGCGGATGTCCTGCCTTCTCGTCCTGCTCGATCTGATCGACGAGAATCACCGCGTTGCGCATGATCATCCCCGACAGCGCGATGACGCCGAGGTTGGCGACGAAGCCGAAAGGGACGTCGAAGACGAGCAACGCGAAGGCGACGCCGATCAGCCCCAGAGGCGCCGTCAGCAGCACCAGCAGCGTGCGGCCGACGTCCTGCAACTGGATCATCAGCAGCGTGACGACGCAGACCAGCATCAGCGGCATCACCGCCTTGATCGAATTCTCGCCCTTGGCCGACTCTTCGGTCGCCCCCCCGGCTTCGATGCGAAAGCCGGGCGGCAGTCGTGCGCGCAAGGGGTCGAGCAAGGGCTCGATCTGCGCCGTCGCCGCTGGCGCCTGCATGCCGTCGCGCAGGTCGGCGCGGACGCTGATCGTCGGCAGCCGGTTGCGGCGCGCGATCACCGGTTCTTCGAGTTCGTAGCGGATCTTCGCCAGCTGCGCCAGCGGCACGTAGCGCCCGCTGGCAAGCGGGACGTTGATCTCGGCGAGCGTCGCGATCTCGCCTCGCTCGTCGCCTTGCGCCCGGGCGACGACGTCGATCAACTGGTCCCCTTCGCGCATTTGCGTCACCGTGACGCCGTTGAGCACCGAGTTGAGATAGCCCGACAGTTCCTGCGAGCTGATGCCCAGGGCGCGGGCGCGGTCCTGGTCGAGCTCGAGGCGGATCACCTTGGCGAGTTCATTCCAGTCGAAGTTTACCTCCTTGAGGTAGGGATGGGCGCGCATCACGGCTGCCACCTCCTCGGCGACGCGCCGCAATTCGCCAAGGTCCTCGCCGGAAACACGAAAAACCACCGGGAAACCGACCGGCGGTCCGTTCTCGAGGCGCAGGACGCGGCTGCGCAACCCGCTCCACTCGCCGCCAGGGTCGGCAAAGCACTGTTCGAGGCGGCGTTTGAGGTCCTCGCGCGCTTCGAGATCGCGGGTGGTGATCACGAACTGCGCAAAACCGTCGTTGAACAGTTGCTGATCGAGTGGCAGGTAGAAGCGCGGACTGCCGTTGCCGAGATAACTCGCGTAGTAGCGGATCGAGCGCGCCATTTCCGGTTCGGCGAGCACGGCCTCGATCTTGCGCGCCTGCGCCTCGGTAGCGGTCAGCGACGAGCCGTTGGCGAGCCAGAGGTCGACCAGCAGTTCGGGCCGGCTGCTGGCCGGAAAGAACTGCTTCTGGACGCCGAACGTGAGCCCGGCGAGCGCAGCGGCGAAGGCCACGACGGTGGCGCCGATGACCCACCAGCGGTGGCGCAGGCACCCGTCGACGGTCGCCCGCACGCGGCAGTAGAGCGGCGTCGCGTAGGGCGCGTGTCCGTGACGCTGAGCCCGTCGCTGCAGCTTCTCGGCGTCGAGCACGAGGTAGCCGAGGTAGGGCGTAAACAGCACGGCGACGACCCACGAGACGAGCAGCGCGATGCTGACGACGGCAAAAATCGAGAAGGTGTACTCGCCGGCACCCGATTTGGCGAGGCCGACCGGCATGAAGCCGACAGCGGTAATCAGCGTTCCGGTGAGCATCGGAAACGCCGTCGAGGTGTAGGCGAAGGTCGCCGCGCGCAGCCGCTCCCAGCCTTGCTCCATTTTCACCACCATCATCTCGACGGCGATGATCGCGTCGTCGACCAGGAGGCCGAGCGCGATCACCAGCGCGCCGAGCGATATCCGCTGCAGATCGATCCCGAAGGCGTACATGAGCAGGAAGGTGATCGCCAGAACGAGCGGAATCGACAGCGCGACGACCGTGCCGGTGCGCAAGCCGAGACTGAGGAAAGACACCGCAAGCACGATCACCACCGCTTCCGCGAGTGACGACATGAAGAGGTTCATCGACTGGCGAACGATCTGCGGCTGGTCGGCGACGATGTGCAGGTCGATGCCCAGTGGCAACGCCTGCTGCAGGCGTTTGACCGTCGCCTGCAGGCGCTCGCCGAGACGGATGACGTCGCCGCCCTTGCTCATCGCGATGCCGATGCCGATCGCGTCCTGGCCCTGGACGCGCATCCGTGGTGCCGGCGGATCGGCAAAACCGCGCTCAACCTGGGCGATGTCTCCGAGACGGAACAGCCGCCCACCGGCCTCGATGCCGATTTCGCGGATCTGCGCTGGCGACTCGAAATCCCCCGAGACGCGAATCCGCACCCGATCGGACGCGGTCTCGAAAAACCCCGCCGGCATCATCGCGTTCTGTTTCTGCAGCGCATCGATGATCGCTCGCGGGCTCAGTCCGAGCGTCGCCAGCTTGGCGTGCGAGACTTCGAGGTAGATCTTTTCTTCCTGCACCCCGAAGAGTTCGATCTTCTTCACGTCCGGGAGCTGCCGCAGCTCGCGACCGATGCGATCAGCCTCCTGGCGCAGGCGGGCGAGGTTGAAGCCGTCGCCGGTCAACGCGTAGAGGGTGATGAAGGTGTCGCCAAACTCGTCGTTGATGAACGGTCCCTGGACCCCCTGCGGCAAGGTATGCCGCAGGTCGCCGATCTTCTTGCGCACTTGGTACCACGTTTCCGGCACCTCCTTCTTCGGCGTGTAGTCCTTGACCAATACCGTAATCAGCGACTCGCCGGCGCGCGTCTGCGAGCGCAGGACGTCAACCCACGGCACCTCCTGCAGGCGGCGCTCGATGCGCTCGGTGACCTGCAGAGCGACTTCCGGCGCCGTCGCTCCGGGCCACAAGGTGCGTACGACCATCGCCTTGAACGTATAGTCCGGGTCCTCGGCGCGGCCGAGCCTGAAGTAGGCGACGATTCCCGACAGCATGAGGACGACGATCAGGTAGCCGATCAGCGCGCGGTGACGCAGCGCCCATTCGGAGAGGTTGGGCGTGCTCATCGCGACGGGGGAGCGCCGGCGGCCGACGGATTCGGCGGGTCGACGACGTGCACGCGCTCGCCGCTGGTCAGCTTATGTACGCCGGCGACGACGATCCGTTCCCCGGCCGCGGCGCCGCCGACGAGCACGGCCCGCTCGGCGTGGTAGGCGGCGACGCTGACCGGCCGCAAGCTGACCGTCTCGTCGGCGCCAACGACCCACAGCGCCGGCTGGCCCTGGTGCTGAAAAATCGCACTCAGCGGGACCGTCAGCCGCGCGCTGCCGTCGCGATCGACAAAGCGGACCTTGGCGGTCATGCCGAGCAACACGCGCGCGTCCGGGTGTTCGATGGCGACGCGCGCGGCGTAGGTGCGGGTCACCGCGTCAGCCGCTGGCGCCAGCTCGCGCAGCCGTCCGCGATAACGCGCCGCGTCGTCGGCCCAGAGCGTCACCTCGGCGCTGCCGAGCGCGCGCACTTCCGGCATTCGCTTTTCCGGGATCGCGATCGCCACTTCCAGTGCGTCGCTGCGCGCCAGTCGCATCACCGTCTGTCCGGCGGCAACCACCTGCCCCACCTCGACCGCAACCTGCGTCACGACTCCGGCGTGATCGGCGTGCAACCGCGTATAGGCGGACTGGTTGCGCGCCAGATCGGCCTGCGCCTTCGCCGCCTTGAACGTCGTTTCGCGCGCGTCGAGCGCCGCCTGACTGACGAAGTTCTGCTCCCGCAAGTGGCGAAAGCGCTCGCGCTCGGCCTGCGCCAGTTCGAGCTGCGCCGCCGCCGCGCTCGCCGACAACACGCTGTCGGCGGGGTCGATCGTCGCCAGCAGCTGGCCGCTGGCGACGGTTGCCCCGGCGTCCACCCGCCGCGCCGTCAGTTTGCCGGGCACGCGGAAAGCGAGCGGCGTCTCGAAGCGCGAGCGCACCTCGCCGGAATAGACGAGCGACTCGTCGCTCAAGGTCTCGCCGAGCACGCGCGTCAAGACCGGCCGCGGCGGCTCGGGCGCCGGCTCCTGGCGGCCGCAGGCGGCGAGAGCGGCCAGCAGCAGTGTGCAAGCGGGGCCCAGCCAGCGGTTAACTGCGGTCATACTCATCCTTCACCTTACGCCGCAGGCAGCGGCGGCTCGCGCAGCCCACCTTTGCCGGTCCGTCGAGCTTGTCAAGCCGCAGCTCGGCTTTTTCGGGATTTCCTCCGAGCGAGTCCGCGCAGCGCCTAGGGTCTGTTGACAATCACGCGAGCCAAATGACGACTGCGGTTTGTGGGCTGTCGCCGGCTTCACCGCCGGTCAGTCGAAATCGTGCCACGGATCCCCGTCCTTCCACCAGCGCGTGAATCTGGGTACTCAATCCGCCGCGGGACCGACCGAGCGCTTGGTTCCCGCTCTTTTTGGGTGCACCGGCCGCGTGTTGATGCGCGCGAATGACGGTGCTGTCGATAAACCCTTCCTCGAAATCCGCATCCGGCGCCAACTGAGTAAAGACGCGCTGCCAAACACCGGTCCGCGACCATCGCGCAAAGCGCTGATACTAAGCAATAAACAACTACCGTTCATATTGTACGAGCGCAATCCGGATGCCGAAAAAACCAGTGCGCTGTCTCTTACCTTGAGGCGCAGCGTTGCATCAAGGACAAGACTTCCACTGAGCAGCGCTTCTAGATCAACAGCTTGCCCACCGATGCCCAAAGACTGGCGCGTTCGGTACGCGATCATTGGGCCGTCGAGAACAGCGGGCACGGGTGCATGGACGTCGCCTTCGCCGACAATCAGATTCGACCCCGTGAAGCGCAAAGGGGGGAACCAAGGCGCGTCGCTTCATCGCCGCGACTTCCGATCGCTATCGCTCCGAGTTGCTCGGTCTTTATGGGAATCAGGCGATTGCCCTGCCCGGACACGGATGGGGCGCGAGTAGCGGAGCAAGTTGGCGTAGAATCTTGCGCCACTGCCTTCTTCATACCCAAGCCGAACCATGGAACTTGCCGGCAA
The DNA here is from genome assembly GCA_964420975.1 of uncultured Candidatus Accumulibacter sp. Classification (GTDB taxonomy): domain Bacteria; phylum Pseudomonadota; class Gammaproteobacteria; order Burkholderiales; family Rhodocyclaceae; genus Accumulibacter. Next base: position 51,982 of record CAYQVH010000001.1, on the reverse strand, counting down.
ACGCATCGTTCTCGGCGTCAGCGGCGGCATAGCCGCGTACAAGGCCGCCGAGCTGGTTCGCTTGCTGGTCAAGGAAGGCGCCTCGCCGCAAGTGGTGATGAGCCGCGCGGCGACCCAGTTCGTTACCCCGGTGACCTTTCAGGCGTTGTCCGGGAAGCCGGTCTTTACCGACCAGTGGGACGCGCGCGTCGCCAACAACATGGCGCACATCGACCTCACGCGCGACGCCGATCTGCTGGTCGTCGCCCCAGCTTCGGCGGACTTCCTGGCCAAGCTTGCGCATGGCCTCGCCGACGATCTCTTGTCTACGCTCGTCCTCGCTCGCGACTGTCCCCTGCTGGTCGCTCCGGCGATGAACCGCCAAATGTGGGAAAGCCCTCCGACACGGCGAAATCTCGACTTATTGCGCGCAGACAAGATCACCGTCGTCGGCCCCGCCATTGGCGACCAGGCGTGTGGCGAAAGCGGCCCCGGCAGGATGCTCGAAGCGGAAGAGATCCTGGCGGCGATCATCGCCCACTTTGAGACCAAGGTTCTCGCGGGCAAGCGCGTGCTGCTGACCGCAGGTCCAACCTTCGAGGCGATCGATCCGGTACGCGGGATTACCAACCTGTCGAGCGGAAAAATGGGCTACGCGATCGCCCGTGCCGCCAGTGAAGCCGGGGCCGCGGTAACCCTCGTCTCCGGACCCGTAGCCCTGCCTTGCCCGCTCGGAGTCAGGCGTATCGACGTCTGTAGCGCCTTGCAGATGCACGCCGCGGTCATGCGCGAAGTGACCGAGCACGAACTATTCATTGCCGTTGCCGCCGTCGCCGACTACCGTCCCGCCGCGCCGTACGCGGAGAAGATCAAGAAGACCGAGCACACGGCGCCGCCAGCCATTGAGCTGATCGAAAACCCGGACATCCTGGGCGAGGTCGCCGCGCTCGGAAACGCGCCCTTCTGTGTCGGCTTCGCGGCCGAAAGCCACAACCTTGCCGACTACGCCGAACGCAAGCGTCGCCGCAAGAATATCCCGCTAATCGTTGGCAACCTGATTGGCGACGGCTTCGGCGGCGACGAGAACACCCTGGTTCTGTTCGACGACGATGGCGAGCACGCCCTCGCGCCGGCCTCAAAACGCGTCCTCGCGCGTCAGCTCGTGGCCCACATCGCGGCCTTGCTGGCCAAGACTTCGCCGTGTCGCCGCCCAGCCGACTGATCGACGTCAAGCTGCTCGACCCGCGGCTGCCGCGCGAGCCTTTGCACTATGCAAGCCAGGGCGCTGCGGGCCTCGATCTGCGTGCCTGCATCCCGTCGCCATTGACCATTGAGCCGGGAGGAGTCGAGCTGATTCCGACCGGTGTCGCCATCCATCTCGCCGACCCGGGTCTGGCGGCGATGGTCCTGCCGCGCTCTGGCCTTGGACACCGACACGGGATCGTCCTCGGCAATCTGGTCGGTCTGATTGATTCCGACTATCAGGGAGAGATCATGGTCTCGACCTGGAACCGTGGCCAGCAACCGTTTACTCTCGAACCACTCGACCGTCTCGCGCAGCTGGTGATCGTCCCGGTCGTGCGTGCGAGGTTCAACGTCGTCGAGGAGTTTCCCGCCAGTCAGCGAGGTGATCGAGGCTTTGGCAGCACGGGTCTTTCCTGAGCCTCAGAACCCCCGCTGCGCCGACGAACGGCGACTCGCCTCTGCTCGCAACGGTTTGAATGATTTGGCTGGGGAAGAAGGATTCGAACCTTCGAATGCCGGAATCAAAATCCGGTGCCTTGACCAACTTGGCGACTCCCCAGCGGTTCGCTGTCGCCTGCCGCGAATAGGGAGCGCATTATAGCCGGAGTTCCCGAGCAAGAAAAGGCTCGGCCTCACCCCAATTGTCGTGATTGAGTTGGGAGCGCAGGGCAGCGGCAGCGGTTCGAAGGCCTTCGGAGACGTCTGGACGAGTACGAGAGTACGAGGGAGGGCGAAAAAGCTATCTGCCGAAGACGTCTCGCACAGGCCCGCCGGTTGATGCGATTCGGCGCCTCCAGTCCGATCCCCGCACCGGTGCGGCGCAACCCGTTACCGACGGGCGTTGGCGCCGGGAGCACGTCCTGCTTCAGCACAGGCGTCAACACCGCGTCGTTCTTGAGCGTGCGCCTGCTTGCCCTCCAGACAGTTGTGAAATAATGCCCGCCGGGGTACTTTCCAGAGGAATCGACGCCTTTTCATGTTCAGTCATCCACCTCACCTTGCGTCGCACGACAAACCCCTGCTCCTGATCGTCGATGACGACGCGCTGATCTGTGACACGCTGAGCTTTTCAATGACGGCGCTGTTCGAAGTCGTCACCAGTCATTCACGATCGCATTGCCTGCAGTTGCTACGCCAGCTGCGCAGGCTCCCGGAGCTGGCGCTGGTCGACCTTGGTTTGCCGCCGCTGCCACACCGGCCGGACGAGGGATTTGCCTTGATCTCGGAATTGCTCAAGGTCGCACCGCAGATTCGTATTGTCGTGCTTTCCGGGCAAAGCGATGACGGTAACGCGCGTCACGCGCGCACGTTGGGCGCCGCCGAATTCGTCGCCAAACCGTGTAACCCCGGTGATCTGCAGGAGGTCCTGCAGCGCGCACTCGAATTTCGTGCAGTCGACGAACTCGGTCGGGACGGCGCTTCGCCGCTGATTGGCAACAGTCCGGCGATGCAAAAGCTGCGCCTGCAACTTCGGCAGTACGCCGATTTGCCGTTCCCGGTGCTGATCGAGGGCGAATCGGGGAGTGGGAAGGAAATCATCGCCAGCAATTGTCTGCACTACGATACCCGGCGTCGCGACCGACCCTTCCTCGCCCTCAACTGTGCGGCGGTGTCTCCCAATCTGGTTGAACCGACCTTGTTTGGCTATGCACGAGGCGCCTTCACCGGCGCGGTAGCAACCAAGGCCGGGTACTTCGAAGACGCAGGCGACGGGACCCTTTTCCTCGACGAGATCGGTGAGCTGGCCCTGGAACTGCAGGCCAAACTTCTGCGCGTGCTGGAGAACGGTGAATACCAGCGCGTTGGCGAAACACAGAAGCGAATCAGCCAGGCGCGCATTATTGCCGCGACCAATCGCGACCTGCGGCGGGCGGTGAAGGATGGCAGTTTCCGCTCCGATCTTTACCACCGTTTGTCGGTGTGCTCGGTCGCAGCGCCTTCGCTGCGGGAAATGGGAGACGACCGACTGCTGTTGCTGGCGCATTTTCGGCAGCTCTATGCGGCGCAGACTGGCCAACTGCCGTTCTCCCTGTCGGTCGAAGCGACCGACCTTTGGCGCGACTATGGGTTCCCCGGCAATGTTCGTGAGCTGCGTAACATCGTTATTCGACTGACCACCAAACACTCTGGCCGTATGGTTGACGCGCGTGCGCTCGAAGCCGAACTCGATCTCCCCGACGAACCACTGGCTGCGGCGGAGAACGTTCCACTGGCGGCCGACGGCACCTCGACCGACGCAATCACCGCCGCGGCGGTCCATCGTTTGCGGCAGCGCGAACCGTTCAGCCTTGATCGCCTGCTCGATGCCACCGAACGTGGCTACATCGAGGCGGCGCTGAAGCTGACCCATGGCAACGTCAGCCAGGCGGCGCGCCTGCTCGGCGTCCACCGGACGACGCTCTACAATCGCATGCTGGCGTCATCACGGGAGTTGTAGCACATGGTTTATCTGCAACACTTTGGTCTGCGCGAAGTGCCGTTTCGGATCACCCCTGATACCGAGTATTTCTTTTCCGGTGCCAAACGCGGAGCGACACTTGAAGCGCTGGTCTACGCCATTACTCATGACGAGGGGATCGTCAAGGTGACCGGCGAAGTCGGCAGCGGCAAGACGATGCTCTGTCGCATGTTGCTCGAAAAGCTTCCCGGCAACGTCGAGACGGTCTATCTCGCCAACCCGATGCTGTCACGCGACGAGATTCTTTTCGCGATCGCCGACGAACTGGGGATCTCGCTTCCCGAGGGGCGGAGTCATCTCCTGCTACGTTCCTTGCACGAGCGTCTGCTCGAGATCTACGCCGGCGGGCGGCAAGTGGTGGCTCTGATCGACGAAGCCCATGCCATGCCGCCCGAAGCCCTGGAAGAGGTTCGCCAGCTGTCGAACCTTGAGTCTAACCAGCACAAACTGTTGCAGATTGTCCTGTTCGGGCAGCCGGAACTCGACGCGCGCTTGCAGGAATCGGCCATGCGGCAGCTGAATGAACGCATCACGCATCACTTCCGCCTGCAGCCGCTACAGACGCCTGACGTCGGCGTCTACCTGATGTTTCGTCTGCGCGCTGCCGGTTACCACGGTCCCGATCTCTTCTCGCCCGCCGCTGTGGCGTCGATCAGCAACGCGTCGCAGGGCCTGACGCGCCGCATCAACATTCTTGCCGACAAGGCGATGCTCGCCGCGTACTCGGCAGGGCGCCACCAGATCGGTCGTGACGAGGCTCGATCCGCGATCAACGACGCGAAGTTTGCGCCGCTGCACCGACGATCGGACGACCTCTGGAAACCGATTTCCGTAGGCGCCGGGATCGTCGTGGTGGCGCTCGTCGCCTACCAGGCTGGCAGCCGCCACGCCTCGCTGTCATCGGTTCGGCAACTGGCGGCTCCCGCCTTGCTCTCGCCGACGCCAGGCACACCAGACGCGGCCGAACCCGCTTCGACGACGATGGCGGCGCTCACCCCGGGCGTCACCACCATGCACGCCGAACTTGGTCTGGCGCAGCGACTCGCGGCGACCGAACAATGGTTGCAGCAAACGCCCGACGACCATTACTTCATCCAGCTGCTGCTGACCGATGGCAGCAGCCAGCGCGAAGTGATCGACTTCATCAGCCAACACCGCTCGTTGCTCGACCCGGCGCAGCTCAGAGTCTATCGCTCACGTGTCAACGGCAAGGACCGGCTGGGCGTGATCTACGGCGACTTTCCGTCGCGCGAACAGGCAGGCGCCGCACTCGCCGCGCTGGCCGCGATCAGCCCGGCCAGCAAACCCTACGTTCGGGAAGTCCGCAAGCTGCGTCGGTCGGGATTCGACCAGAACAGCCTAAGGCAATAAAAATCATGAGCTTGTCGTCAAGTGATGTCGTGCTATCATAACTTCGGACATTGACCGGATCAAGGCCGCGCGTGTACCTGCGAACTCTTTTCTCCAGCAGTTTTCTCGGCGCCATCCTGGCGGTGTTCGCGTTGGCGGGTTGTACGCCGACGACGCTCAGTGGTGGCCCATCTGCCGGGCACTTGCGGGCCGACGGCACAACGCGCGTAGCGGGGTCAATTCCGCCGGTGGTCGAGCAAAGCGTTTCGTTGCCAAGGCCACGACCGGGGAGCAAGACGGAGGCCTACAGTGTCGTCGTCAATCAGGTCAAGCTCCACGATCTGCTGTTCGCTCTCGCACGCGACGCCAAGCTCAACGTCGACATCCATCCCGGACTGACGGGTACCGTCACCCTCAACGCCATCGATCAAACCTTGCCACAGCTGCTGTCGCGCATCGCCAAGCAGGTAGACATGCGTTTTGAACTTGATGGCCCCAATCTGGCGGTGATGCCGGATTCACCCTACCTCAAGCATTACAAGGTCGACTACGTCAACATCGCGCGCGACGTTACCGGAACGATTTCGACCAACACCCAGATTTCGACCAGCGCGTTGGCGACTGGCAGCGGCGGCGTGGCCGGAAGCGGGAATACGTCGCGCATCCAGATCGAGAACAAGTCGAGGAACCGATTCTGGGAGTCTTTGGAGAAAAACCTCAAGGATCTGCTGCACGAGACCGACAAGGTATTTCCCGAAGGCTCGACCGAGACCGTCACCGAGCAGACGGCGCTGCAAACGACTACCGGTACCGGCGCGCCAGCGCCGACGAGCGTCGCCGCCCGGGTCAGCCAGCTGGCACAGAACCTGGCGGGCAGCCCCAACCCGGCGGCGATGCAGAACACCGGGGCGACGGTCGTGAAGAAGATGACCTTTCGTGAAGCCGCCTCGGTGATCGCCAATCCGGAAGCCGGCGTCATCACGGTGCGGGCGACGGCAAGACAGCACGAGAAGGTTCAGGAGTTTCTCGATCGTGTGCTGAGCAGCGCGCGACGGCAGGTGCTGATCGAAGCGACGATCGTCGAAGTCGGGCTCAGTGATGGCTACCAGCAGGGGATCGAGTGGAGCCGTCTGACGAGCGGCACCGAATATTCCGTTCGCCGGCCGCAATTGACGACCAACGTGCCAAGTGCCGTCACGCCCTACGTGATCTCCTACCGCGACATCAATCCGCTCAACCTGTTGGCGACGGTCGAACTGTTGCGCGCTTTCGGCACGGTCAAGGTATTGTCCAGCCCGAAGCTCGCGGTCCTCAACAACCAGACGGCGACACTCAAGGTGTCGGAAGATTTTGTTTATTTCAACGTCAAACAGGATACCGTTCCGGGCGGTCCGAACACCAATCCAACGGTGACGACGACGACGACGCCGCAGTCCGTGTCGATCGGATTTTTCATGAGCCTGACGGCGCAGATCAGCGACAGCGGTACGGTGACGCTCAATGTCCGACCGTCGATTTCGAGCATTGCCGAATTGAAGCAGGACCCGAATCCGAGCCTGGCGGCGAACAACATCAAGAACCTCGTGCCGCAAATCCGGACACGCGAGATCGAGTCGATGATGCGTGTGGAAAGCGGCGATATCGCGGTGCTTGGCGGCCTGATGGAAGACCGCCTCGACAATCGGGTCGGTCGACTTCCCGGCTGGGGCGATATTCCGATTGTCGGCGAGGTGTTCAACAACCGAAACAACTCGTCGGTCAAGTCCGAACTCGTCGTCCTGTTGCGTCCGACGGTGATTCGTGATGCTTCGATCGACGGCGATTTCCGTGCCTTCAAGGAGACGCTGCCGGGTCAGGATTTCTTCCAGACCGATTCGGTCTATCGTCCGTTCGCGTTACCCGATCTGCCCGCGGAGCCGCTGCGATGAGCTTGTTGATGGACGCTCTTCGCCGCGCGGAGGAGGCCAAGCGGCTGGCGACGTCAGCTCATCCGCCGGCCGCCAGCGTTGCCACCGTACCCGGAGAACTGGCGCTTGATCCGGTCGACGGCCCGAACATCCCGCCGGAGGGGCAACTGCCGCCGCTCGCCATTCATCGCGAGGCGATCGACGCCGATCTGGCGGCTGGCGCCGGGACGCCACCGCCGCGTCGGCGTCCGCTTTCGTCTGAGCCTACCGTCGATGACGGGTTGCGTGAGGCCGAGCGCCGCGCCGCGCGCAACGTCTTTGCCGTCAAGCAGGAGACTCCGCCGAGAACCGCGCTGTGGATCTTCGTCGCCTTCGCCGGCGTCGCGACGCTGGCGATCATCGGCTACTTCTGGTGGCAGTTGCAGTCGGTCGGCGTCGGCACGCTCTCGGCTCCGCTGCCGTCGGAGGTGGCGACGGCGCCTGCCACCGCCCCTGCACCCGTTTCCGCGGCAGCCCCCGCGCGGCCTCTGGAGTTGCCGATGCCGCCAGCGCCGACGACGGGAGCGGACGCGACGACGGTGACGCCGCGTCAGGGGCAAGCCCAGCCGTCCGCCGCGTCGACCGCGAACGTTGCTTCGCCGTTGGAACGTTCAGCAAGTGAGGCGGGTCGATCGCGGCTGGCTGAAGCCCCGCCGCCGCCGCGCCTGGCCGGCAGCCGCGCGCGTGCGGACGAGACGATCGACTACGCTTACGATGCGCTGCAGGCGAATCGCCTTGACGAGTCACGCCGAGCGTACGAACAAGTCCTGCGCAGCGATTCGCGCAACGTCGACGCTCTTCTTGGCCTGGCTGTGATCGCGACCCGTCAGGGACAGAACGAGCGTGCGCAGCAGTGGTACCAGCGTGCGCTCGAGGCGAATCCGGCCGACGTCTCGGCACAGGCAGCGCTGATCAATCTACGCGCAGCGGGGGACACTGGAAACGTGGAGAGCCGTCTCAAGACCTTGCTGGCGAGCCAGCCGGATTCGCCGGGAGCGCACTTCGCTCTGGGCAACGTCTATGCTCGTCAAGGACGCTGGAGCGAAGCTCAACAAGCCTATTTCCAGGCCTACGTGCTGGAACCGGAAAATGCGGACTACCTCTACAACATTGCCGTCAGCCTCGACCACCTGCGGCAAGGCAAACTGGCGGCGCAGTACTACCGCATGGCGCTGGCTGCCGCAGAAAAGCGGCGCGGGGCGTTCGACGAAGATGCAGCTGGGAAACGACTCCTTGACTTGCAAAGGTGAGGGAAGCTTCCAGCGGCATACGCGTCGTCCGCACGGCGGCTGAACGTCGTCATGAACGCCGTGCTCGGCCACTCGCATTCGCGGCCGCTGGGCCAGATCCTGACCAGCAAGGGGATCCTCAGCGAGGATCAGTTGCGGATCGCCTTGCTCGAGCAGATGAAGTCGAATCGACCGATCGGCAAGCTGCTGGTTGCGCTCGGCTTCGTCTCCGAGGCAACGCTGCGCGATGCGCTGTCCGAAAGCCTGGGCAAGCAAAGCGTTGACCTCTCGAATGCGATCGTTGATCCGGCAGCACTGAAGCTCGTCCCACGCGATCTCGCCAAACGCCACCACTTGTTGGCGCTGGACTACGACGCCGAGAGTCAGCGCCTGACGCTGGCCATCGCCGACATCAACGACATCGTCGCGCTCGACAAGATTCGCGGTCTCGCCGGCGACGAGATCGAGATCGACACACTGCTTGCGGGCGAGACCGAAATTGATCGGGCGATCGATCAGTACTACGGGCATGAACTGTCAATCGACGGCATTTTGCACGAGATCGAAACCGGCGAGATCGACTTCCGCGGGCTGCAGTCGTCGGCCGACGAGTACAGTCAGCCGGTCGTCCGACTGATCGATTCGATTCTTACCGACGCCGTCAAACACGACGCTTCGGATGTCCATTTTGAACCTGAAGCGTCCTTTCTCCGCATTCGTTACCGCATCGACGGCATGCTGCGGCAGATTCGTTCGCTGCACAAGACGTACTGGCCGGCCATGGCCGTGCGCATCAAGGTGTTGTCGGGGATGAACATCGCGGAAACGCGCGCGCCGCAGGACGGACGCATTTCGCTCACCATCCGGGGCCGCCAGGTTGATTTCCGGGCCTCGGTGCAGCCGACGATCCATGGCGAAAACATCGTTCTGCGCATTCTCGACCGGCAGAAGGGGATCGTTCCTCTGTCGGGGCTCGGCCTCGCGGAGCCGCAGCTCGATCAGTTGAAGCTGATGATTGCCCGCCCCGAGGGCATCGTCTTTGTCACCGGACCGACGGGCAGTGGCAAGACGACGACCCTGTATTCGGTGCTCAACCACATCAACTCGGAAGGGGTCAACATCATGACCCTTGAAGACCCGGTCGAGTACCCAATGACGCTGGTTCGCCAGACGTCCGCTGCCGAGTCGGTGAAGCTCGATTTTGCCAACGGCATTCGTTCGATCATGCGTCAGGATCCGGACATCATCCTGGTCGGTGAGGTGCGCGACACCGAAACGGCCGAGATGGCGATGCGTGCGGCGATGACCGGGCACCAGGTGTATTCGACGCTGCACACGAATTCGGCGATTGGCGCCATTCCGCGGCTGCTGGATATCGGTATCCGGCCCGACATCATGGCGGGCAACATCATTGGTGTGGTCGCGCAGCGCCTGGTGCGGCGCCTCTGCGTGCACTGCAAGAGCCCTTACCAGGCCGAAGCACACGAAACGCTGCTCCTCGGTAACTTGGCTGAGGGAAGCCGGCCCGTGCTGTACCGGCCCGTCGGATGCGAGCGCTGCGACTTCCAAGGTTATCGGGGGCGCCTGGCGGTGATGGAATTGCTGCGCATCAACAGCGAGATGGACGAGTTGATCGCGCGCCGCAGCACGGTGCGCGAAATGCGGCAGCTCGCCTTGAACCAGGGCTTCGTGACGCTGGCCGATGATGGCTTGCGACGCGTTCTCGACGGTTCGACCTCGCTCGAAGAGGTCGGACGCGTCGTCGACCTCACCGATCGTATGTAGTCACGGTGGCGCTTTATACCTATAAGGCGGTCAATCCGGACGGCCGCATCGTGCTTGGCCGGATCGATGCGCTCAACCTGGTGGATCTCGAGTTGCGCTTGCGGCGCATGGAACTCGACCTGGTCAACGGAGAGCCACTGGCAAGCAAGGGACCGTTTCCTGGTAGTCGCGTTCCACGTCGTGAGCTGATCCATTTTTGCTTTCACCTGCGGCAGTTGGCACGTGCCGGGGTGCCGATCATCGACGCCCTGACCGACTTGCGCGACAGCCTTGAACATCCGCGCTTTCGTGAAGTCGTCGCCAGCTTGATCGAGGGGATCGAGGGCGGTCAGACGCTTTCTCAGGCGATGGCCGGGCATCGACGCGTTTTCGACAGCGTTTTTGTCAGCCTGATTCGTGCCGGGGAGGCGAGCGGTCGCTTGCCTGAAGTCTTGAACAGCCTCAACGAGTCGCTGAAATGGGAAGACGAACTGGCTTCGCAAACGAGAAAGATGGTTGCCTATCCGATCTTCGTTGGCTCGATCGTCGCCGCGGCAACCTTCTTCCTGATGGTATACATGGTGCCGCAACTCAAGCTCTTCGTTACCAACATGGGGCAAACGCTGCCGGTGTCGACACAAATACTCTTTCTGGTGTCCGATCTCGTCGTCCACTGGTGGTTTTTGTTGTTCGTTGTCCCGGTCGCCCTCGCGGTCGCTGTGCGTCTGGTGCTGTCTCAGAATCCACTCGCCCGACAGCGCTTCGACGCCGTCAAGCTCAGACTTCCGCTGCTCGGCGCGATCCTGCGCAAGGTGGTGCTGGCGCGTTTTGCCAACACGTTTGCTCTGCTCTATGCCTCGGGGATTCCGATCGTCGAGTCGATTCGAACGACGCAAGGGGTTGTCGGCAACCTGGTCATTCGGCGGGGGCTCGAACGGGTTGAGCAGTCGATCGGCGAGGGACACAACGTCACTGCGGCGTTCCAGACGACCGGCTTCTTTCCCCCGATGGTCATCCGCATGTTGCGCGTTGGCGAAACCACCGGCATGCTCGACGAAGCCCTGCTCAATGTCGCTTACTTCTATACGCGCGATGTCCGCGAATCGGTACAAAGGGTGCAGCAGTTGATCGAACCGATTCTGACCATGGTCATGGGGGGGTTGTTGGGCTGGATCATGCTGTCTGTTCTCGGCCCGGTCTACGACGTGATCAGCAAGATTAGGCCGTAGTCAGGTGCGTCGCCGTCGCCTTCTCTACCTCAGCGCGCAGCAGATGACGGCGTATCGCCGGCAACGCGGCATCCTCAGTGAAGAGGCGTCATTCGCCCAGACCGAGGCAGGCCTCGCGGAGTTCGCCAGCTACCTGGCTGGACAGCGGCGTGCGGTCTTTACCTTGCTTGCCAACGTCGGAGACGAGGCTTTCCAGGTCGAGACGATTCCCTTCCTGCGCGGGGCCGACCGATCGGCGATCATCACGCGCAAGCTTGGCCAACTGTTTTTCAACGCCCAGTTGACCACCGCATTGTCGCTGGGTTATGAGAAGTCACGCCGCAAGGACGAGCGGATATTGCTCGCTGCCCTCACCAACCCGAGTTTCTTTGCTCCCTGGCTGGCGGCGATGGCTACCGCCGAAGCCGCGCTTGCCGGCCTTTATTCGCTGCCGCTGCTGGCGCCGCTGTTCCTGAAAAGGCTGGCGATCGCCGACGAGCACTGCTTGTTGCTCACGTTCCAGGATCAGAGCGTACGGCAGACCTATCTCGCGCACGGCAAGCTGCAGTTCAGTCGTCTGACGCCACTGCATCAAAGCAGCCTCGTCGGCGTCGCGCAGGCGTTTTCCAGCGAAGCGCTCAAGCTGCAGCAATACCTCGTCAGTCAGCGTGTCCTCGATCGTCGGCAGCCGATCACCGCCTATCTTCTGGCCCACGCCAGCGCGCGCCAGACGCTGGAGAGTCTCTGCCAGGGAACGGAAACGCTGTCGTTTGCCATGCTTGACCTGGAGGAAAGCGCACAACGTCTGGGACTCCAGCCGCCACCCCAAGACCTGCGCAGCGAGTCGTTGTTTCTTGGCCTGCTTGACGCCAGTCCACCGAAGGCGCAGTTTGCCGACGCCGAGCAACGGCACGACTACCATTTGGCTCTTATCCGCACCTTGGTGAGTGGCGTTGGCGCGATCGGCCTCTTTGCCTGCCTGCTGCTTGCCGGCCGGCAACTGATGGAGGCGTATCGCTTGAATGGCGAAGCGGACCTCCTGCGTACGGAAACCGCTCTGGCACGGCAGCGTTACGACAAGATCGTCGGCACGTTTCCGCCGATCCCCACCAGTAACGACGGCTTGCGTGCCTTGATCAACCGTTACGGCGAGCTCGAACGTAGCCGCGCGTCGCCCGATTTCCTCTTCCGCGAAGTCAGCCGGGCGCTCGACCGGGTGGCCGCAGTCAATCTCGAAGGCATCGAGTGGAAGGGAGTCGCCCTGGACTCGTCGTCGCCGGCGAACCCCGCCGGCGGATCTGGACGCAGTGTCGACAAGGAGACGGCGATTCTGCGCGGTACGCTGCGCCTCGGTCCTGAGGACAATCCGCGGCAGGTGCTTGCGGCGCTCAACCAGTTCGTCGACTTGCTCCGGCGTAATCCCGCACTGGAGGTCGAGATCCTGCAGCAACCGTTCGACGTCGAGTCGGGAAAATCGTTGAAAGGCGACGACGCCGAACTGCACGAGAGCCGCCCGCGTCCCTTCAAACTGCAACTTCGCAGGGCCGTCGGCGCATGAAGTTCACGCGTCGAGACTTGACCAAGCTTCAGTCCGGGCTCTGGCTGGCGACGCTGATGCTGGCCCTTGGCGCTGCCGCCTGCTATCTCTCCTACCAGATCGAGGTAAAGGCGAGGCTCGCCAGAGATCTCGTCCTCGCCCAACGTCAGGAGTCGGACGCCAAGTTGAAACAGGTGCGTCATGAGGAGATCGAGATCAAGCATAAATCGGCCGTCTTCGCCAATTTGCAGGAACGGGGAGTGGTCGGTCCGGAGCAACGACTGGAGTGGGTGGAGCTGCTCAAGGAGATCCGCGATCATCGCCGCTTACCCGAGTTGCAGTACGAGATTGCGCCGCAACGCTTGCTCGACGCCAAAGCGGTGACCGATTATGCCTTCTACGCCAGTAGAATGAGGCTGGAACTCAGGCTGTTGCACGAAGAGGACTTGATGCGACTACTGGCAGACCTGCGCAGCCGGGCCCCTGCGCTGATCAGCGTCAGGCGTTGCGATCTTGCTCGCCTGCCGGCGACTGTCGACGAGCGCGCTGGCCGACGCGCCCACTTGACGGCAGAGTGCGAGATCGATTGGTTGACGGCGAACGACGTGCGCCGGAAGTAGCCTTGGCGGCGGACACTCGCCGCAGGAGTCGTGTGGATGATCGATAACTCGCCGGGAGCTCGCTGTTGTCGCGTCGGCATCTGCGTATTGACGCTGTGGATGGGGTCGCCGTCGATGGCTGAAGAGACGCTCGGGCGCCTGTTTTTTACTCCTGAACGTCGTCATCAGCTCGATCGGCAACGTCAGCTGAATGCTCCGGATCGACAACAGACGGTGCGCGAGCCGCTGCTGACGATCGACGGCGTCGTCGTTCGCAGCAGCGGCCGGAGGACGGCGTGGGTCAACGGCAGCCCGCAGCATGAAGACGAAGTAGCGACCGGTTTGAGCATCACCCCGCGGCGTGGTGATCCGGGCAAGGTTTGGGTCGAGGCGAACGATGCGCCGACTGCGCGGGCGCGCGTCGGCGAAACGGTCAATAGTGGCAGCGGCGAGACCAGCGACTTGCTGCACGGCGGGCAAGTCGTGGTCAAGAGCACGTCTCGGTCGCTTCGCTAGCGCGATGACCGTGGCCGAGCAGTGGTGGGCTATCCGTCAACGCCAGCACGGGTTCGCGCTCCTGTTTCTGCTTGTCCTGCTCGCTCTGCTGGGGCTGTCGGTTTTCCTCGCTCAGCTGGGAGTCACACGGCCTGGCGTTCAGCGCAAGCAACTGACGGCAGCGGCACTCGCCGAGGCAGCGCAGGAATTGGTCGGCGATGCGGTTGCCCGTCTGCCGGTCAGTGATGCCGGCTTCCTGCGTCTGCCAGACCTTGGCGGGGTTTCGCCCTCATTCATCGAGGGCAGCGCTTCCGGTACCTTCGCCGGCGACGCTAAGGACTTGACGGTGATCGGCAAGTTCCCCTGGCGAACGCTGGCAACGACGGCGCATCGCGAGCGCTACGGCGAGTGTCTGTGGTACGTGGTTTCCGGGCGCTTCAAGAACGACACCGACGTGCTCAAGACCGATGTGTTCAACTGGGACACCCTCGGGCAGATCGACGTCATCAACGCCAACGCGGGCTGGGTGGCGAGAAATCTCGCCGCCTTGTTGATCGCCCCTGGGCCGGGAATCGACGGTCAGAACCGCGCGCTGGCGTCGGCGACGTACCGCGAATGCGGCGGCAACTACGATGCGCGACAGTATCTCGATCCCTTCAACGTCGCCCATGCGATTGTCGGCGAGGTCAATTACTTTGCCGGCAGCATCAATAGCCGACTTGCGCCGAACGCCAACAACAAGAAGTTCGTCATGGTTGATGGTTCCCTGCACTATAACGACCAGTTTCACCTGATCACGGTCGAAGCGATCTTTGATCCCTTGATCAGACGCCGCGATTTTGCGGCGGCGATTGGTGTCCTGGCCCCTTTGACCGACGACCCGACGGGAAGACTGCTCGATGACCTCAATTTCCAGTCGCACTTGAAGACGGTGGTACTCAGTGGCGGCAAAGGGACGGCGAACGTCGACTGCCGATGTAACACGGTAGGCTGCGTCGCGGTCGCCGGAGACTCGTTTCAAACGTTTTGCAGGAACTGGAAGGAAATGCTCCTCCTCACGCAGTTGTCGACGCCGGCGTCGATCACGATCGATGGCAGCGCATCGGCGGCCGTTTGTAGTCGGGTCTTGATCTTTGCGGGGCGCAAGACGGCAACCCAGGCTCGTGCGACGGTAATCGATCGAGACAACCCGGCCAATTATCTGGAGGGCAGCAACGCCACGGCTTTTGCCGTTCCGGTGGCGGCCAGTGCCAGCTTTGCCGGCGTTTCCGTTTTCAATTGGCGATCGCCGAGCGCCGACGTCGTCCGATGCCTCAGCTAAGTTGCCGGCGGCCGGCAGCCGGGTTCACGCTGACCGAGCTGGCGCTGGTACTGGTGATCATCGCGCTCGTCATCGGCAGTATGCTGGTGCCCCTGTCGACCCAGGTCGAGCTACGCAACGTCAGCGAAACGCGGAAACTGCTCGCCGAGATACGCGAGGCCCTGCTCGGCTACGCGGTGGTCAATGGCCGGCTGCCCTGTCCGGCTTCGGCGACCGTGGTCAGCGGTACGCCGACGGCGGGTATCGAGGCCGCTCTGGATGCCACCGGTCAGTGCCCGCGTCCTGCCGGAGTCGTTCCTTGGGCGACGCTCGGGGTCAGCGAAACCGACGCCTGGGGGCGCCGCCTGACGTACCGGGTGACGCCGATTTTCGCGCAGTGCGTACCCCCGCCGACCTTCGTCGCCTCGGGTACCCCGTGTACGTCGCCGAGCGTCTCGTTTGGGCTCGGTGCGACCGGCAATCTCGATGTTCTCGCGCTGGGTGGCACGGTGATCGCGACCTCCGTACCGGCTATCGTCGTCTCGCACGGACGCAACGGCAACGGCGCTTATACCCCGCAAGGCGTCCAGCGGCCGCTGGGTGCCGACGTCGACGAACTCGACAATCAGCTGACGAGCGCTGGAACCAACACCGCCAACAACAACTTTGTCAGCCGGATCCCGAGCGAGACGTTTGACGATGAGATGATCTGGCTGCCACCGGGAGTTCTCTTCAGCCGAATGGTCAGCGCCCTCAGACTACCCTGACGGGCAGGGCTGAGCCCAGCCACCCAACGCTGGCGGGCGGTGAGCGTTGACCACCTGTTGGCTTTACGTTTCAATACGCCGTCACCTGGATCGGAGCCGCAGGCGTCGTCGCTTCGTCGTGTCCGACCTTGAAGACGGTGGGTGACGGCGGCTTTCATACCCTTCGGGAGGTTGACCATTTGTCCGTCAGCGCCACTTCGACCGACCGCCACCTCCCGATCAAGCGCGATCCCCCGTATCTCGAACGGCTACGCAGTGCCGGCATCCTGCCTGGCGACTCGGACGAGCTGCGGCTGCAAAAGTCGCTGCTCTTCTTTGCCACCGGCCTGATCAGCCTCGCTTCGATGCTCTGGTTGCTGATCTACTGGCAACTCGGACCCCGCTTTTCGTCCAATCTGCCCTTTGCCGTACAGTTGCTGCTGGTGGGCAATCTGCTGGTCTATCTGAAGACGCTCAATTTCCATGTCTTTCGCGTCGTTCAGCTGGCTCTCTTCCTGTTTTCGCCGTTTGTCGCCCAGTGGAGTATCGGCAGCTTCATGACGGCCAGCGGCATCAGCATCTGGGCTTTGCTGGCGCCGGTTGGTGCGATTCTGTTTATTGGGCCACGCGAGTCTGCTGCCTGGTTTTTTGCCTATGTCTTCCTGACGATGCTTTCTGGTGTCTTCGACTACGCTATCGGCGATTCGCTGCTGGCGCCGAGGGAGCAGGTGTCGGCGCAGACGGCCGCCGTTTTCTTCGCGCTCAACTTCACGGCCGTGTCGACGATTGTCTATCTGCTGCTGCGCTACGCCGACGACGAGAAACATAAGGCGCAACTGCGGCTGCAGGAAGCACACCGCTTGTTGCAGATCGAGCAGGAACGTTCCGAACGGCTGTTGCTCAACATTCTCCCCGGTCCGGTCGCCGAACGGCTAAAGCAAAGCAATCAGACGATTGCCGACGGGTTTTCCGAAGTCTCGGTCATGTTCGCCGATATCGTGAACTTCACGCGGGTGGCCGAAGGGCTGTCGCCGCAGCAAGTGTTTGCGATGCTGAACAAGATTTTCTCGTCTTTCGACGAGCTGGCGGAGAAGTATGGTCTGGAGAAGATCAAGACGATCGGTGATGCCTACATGGTCGCTGCCGGGCTTGACGATGCTCTCGCCGAGCCGACGGCGGCGCTCGCCGATATGGCGCTCGAAATGTGCCGATTGCTGCACGACGATTTCAGCATCAACGAGATGCGCCTCGATCTGCGCGTCGGTATCGGTACCGGGCCAGTGGTCGCCGGTGTCGTTGGCAAGAAGAAATTCATTTACGACCTGTGGGGCGACACGGTCAACATTGCCAGTCGAGTGACAAGCGAAGGTACACCGGGCGTGGTCCAGGTCGACGAGCGAAGCTACCAGCGTCTACGTCAGCAGTTCGCCTTTCAGGAACCCCAGGTGCTGCACTTGAAAGGCAAGGGGGAGATGGTCGTTCATCGCCTGATCGGTAGACGCACAAGCGATCGCCTCACGGTTTAGGTGGCTGCGTCGGCGACTCGTAACAACTCGAAACAGACGCGGCCGGGAACGTTGCACGCCAGACGCAAGGCGTAACCGCAAGCTGCGGCCTGCCTGGAGGCGTGAAACAATCCGACCCCGAGGCCGTTCTCGGAAGCCACCGGCGCTCGGAACAGATTGTCGAGGACGTCGGCGCGGAGGGCGCTGCCGTTGTCGCATACGGCAAGTGACGACGCGTCAGCCGACAGCGTGACCGTCACTTGCAGATCGGAATTTGCGTGTCGTTTGGCGAGCGCGTTCTGCAGCAGGTTATCGGTAACGCTGTCGAACAGCGTAGTCGGTACCAGGGCTTCCGGATGCAAGGCGTGGCTGGAAAAGACGACCGCCGAATCGTTGCAACGCTGCTGTTGCAGCCGCCACCAGATCTCGGCTGGCAGCGTGCCGCCACCCTCCGACTGCGGCTGCTGGAGCTTGCTTAGCGTCTGCTGCAGGCGCTGGGTGATTTGTGGTAGCTGGCGCTGCAGCAACTGCTCGAGGCGATGGTCGGCGCTGCTGCCGAGCGTTTGCGCGAGGTAACAGAGGTTGTTCAACGACTGCAGCAGATTCTTCACATCGTGCGTCAGGCGGGCGCCGGTTTCGTGGATGGCCCTCAGATAGCTGACTTGCTGCAGCTCGCTGGCGCGCCGTTTGGCGATGTAGTGCTCGTTCGCGAGCTGTGCCAGAAGGTGGAAGTGCCAAACCAGCGCCGGACTCAACTTGTGGCGTGTGTGCAAGCTGAGCTGCAGGTCCTGAACAGTGAAATCGTGGCGAAAACGTGACGCCTTTCCAAACGAACCGCTATGCCCGCCGACATTCCAGGCGCCGCCATCCACCCATGGCAGATCGAGCATTTCCGAGAGCGCTTGCGAAAGAAAGCGTTCCGGGCTGCTGTTGCCGGCGGCCAAGGTCGTCAGCCGATGCAACCACTTTTCAAATGGCAGACCGATGGTCAACAAATAACGCGAGAAGAAGACGTCGATGCCGGTCGTCCCAGGGCGGGTGTTCCACAGCCAGCCAATCAGCAGAAGTAAGGCGGAGATCAACAACAGCGTATGGAGCACTGCCTCCAGGTAGGCGAACTGCCGTAACAGCATGAACGTCAGGCTGCCGAGAACGAGCACGGTGATGAGAAGAAAAATCAACAGACTGTAGAAGAGATCGACCATTGCACTGCTTGGCCGGTCGCTCTGGGTCGAAGTCGGCAGCACGCTCATGACGATCAGAAAGGCCGGCATCCCCCAGACAAACTCCTGGTTCAGCGACGGTCCGAGCGGAGCCGCTGGCGCGACGACCTGAGGAACCAGCCAGACCAGCAGAGCGACCAGCAGATAGGCAAAAGCGATCAAGTGGAAGAGGCGGGTGGGTCGATGATCGATAAACATCACGCGTCCGCCGACGAGCGCGGCGAGCAGCACCACCCAGGCGAGCAGCAGCCACGCGCCATACGACAAGACGCCGACCGCCAGAATCAGCGCAATCGTCCCCAGGCCGCCGAGGTCGAGCTTGCGTTCCGCGTCGTCAAACGGCTGCCAGAGAATGAACAGCCCCACGTCGACCAGCCAGCAGAGGACGCTGAAGCTACTTTCCGGAGGGGTTACCAGCGCCAGGTGAAGCCAGGCGAGGAGCGCGACCAGCAGCCAGCGTGGTCGTTGGCGCAAAGCGTGACCGAGCCGGTGCAGTGCGTTCACCAGCAATCGCCTGCAAACGAGGAAGTGACCGCTCGACGCTGGCTCGACAGTCCGAGTGTGGACACCGCTGTCGAAAAATGGACACTCCGACCCCCGTAAGTGCCGATTAAAGCGTGATATTTTTGGCACGAAACATGCTTGATGGCCGCTGTGACTTTCGACCTGGAGTGGAGGAGGCTATGAAAAAGCAACAGTCAGGTTTTACGCTGGTGGAAATTGCGATTGTACTCGTCATCATCGGCCTGCTGCTGGGCGGCGTGCTCAAGGGACAAGAGCTGATTCACAGCGCCAAGGTGAAGAACATGATCAACGATCTGCGCTCGGTTACCAGCATGGTCTACGCGTATCAAGACCGCTTCCGGGCACTTCCCGGTGACCAGAATGCCGGGCAGCTGGCGATCGCCTTTCCGGCACCGGCAGCGCCGACTGCCTGCACACCGTCGGCGGCGGCGACCAACTGCGATCAAGGCAATGGCCGTATCGACGGCGACTGGTGGGCCGGTGCCAGCGGAGCCGCCGTGCTGACCAACGAGACGTCGGTCTTCTGGCAGCACGTTCGCCTCGCCAACCTCGCTACCGGATCAACGATCAACATCACCACCGATGCCAACTATCAGCCTCGAAACGCTGATGGGGGCATCATCGGCATCGAGAGCGGGATCAATAGCGCAACCGGCACGGCCGAACCGTTCATTGCCGGAATGCGCGGCTCGATGTTCGTCTGTTCCGCCGGCATTCTCGGCCGCTACGCAAAACAGATCGACCTGACGATGGACGATGGGAACACGGCCCAGGGAGCGGTCCAGGCCGTGCCAGAGGGATCGGCGCGCGGTACTGCCGCAGTGGCCACGGCGGCGATCGTCGAAGGTCAGAAGTACTCGGTGTGTTTCGCCAACTGACGAAGGGAAAAATTTTCCGGCCGGCAGCCTGCCGGCCGGCTTCGTAGCGCCGTGCGCGTTTGCGCACGCTAACATCAGGCATCCGGGGAAAACCGTCGTTCGAGCGAAGGGGACGGCCGCTATGGACTGACGACTTTCGGCCCGGACTCCTGCGGACCAGCGCGGTCGACTATCGGATGCAGACGATGCGCACCTGCTTCAAGTCGGTCAGACCGGCCAAGACCTTTTCGATGCCGTCCATCTTCAGGGTATGCAATCCCTCGTCGAGTGCCGTCGTCACGAGGTCGGCGACTCGCGCGCGCTCCTGGATCTGCTTTTTCAGCCGATCGCTACCCACCAGCAACTCGTGCAGGCCGACGCGACCCTTGTAGCCGCTGCCAGCGCACGCCGGGCAACCTTGGGCGCGGTAGAGCAGCAGGCGTCCACCGGTCGCGTAGCGCGCCAGCCATTCCCGAAATACTGCGTCACGCACCGCCTGCGGATTCTCCTGCCATCGGCTGGTTTGCTCGATTTCACCGCAGTACTCGGTGATCAGTTGGGCTACTTCCTCTTCACCTGGCTCGTACGCCACCTTGCACGCCGTGCACAACTGTTTGGCCAAGCGCTGCGCAAGTACGCCGAGGAGCGCGTCGGCAAAGTTGAACGGGTCCATCCCCATGTCGAGCAGGCGGTTGATCGACTCCGCGGCGCTGTTTGTGTGCAGCGTCGCAAACACCAGATGGCCGGTTAGCGACGCCTCAACGCCGATAGCGACCGTTTCCTTGTCGCGCATTTCGCCGACCATGATGACGTCCGGGTCGGCACGCAGGAAGGCGCGCATCACGGTCGCAAAGTCGAGTCCCGCTTTCTTGTTGACCTGCACCTGTCGCAGGCCCTTCTGCGTAATTTCAACCGGATCCTCGGCCGTCCAGATCTTGGTTTCCGGGCGATTGATCGCGCTGAGTATCGAATGCAGCGTTGTCGTCTTACCCGAACCGGTGGGTCCGCACACGAAGAACAGCCCGTGCGGCTTGCTAATCAGACGCTGCAGCCGTTCCAGGTTGTGCGCAGTGACGCCAAGCTGATCAAGAGGGATCGGCTCGCCGGCAGCGAGGATGCGTAGTACGACGTCTTCCAGGCTGCCGGCAGTGGGAACTGTCGCAACGCGAAGCTCGATATCGAGCGGACCCCATTTCTTGAACTGAATCTTGCCATCCTGCGGTCTGCGCTTCTCCGAGATGTCCAGATCGGCCATGATCTTGAGACGCGCGATCAACGCGTTGCGGTACGCCGCCGGAATTTCGATGTAGGGTGACAGCGATCCGTCGCGACGCAGCCGGACGAGCGTCTTGCCCTTACCTGGACGAGGCTCGATGTGAATGTCGGACGCTCCCTGTTTCGCAGCGTCGACGATGATCTTGTTAACCAGCCGCACCAGCTCGTTGTCCGCCGCCGCGCTGAGGACCTCCGCCTGGCTCCCGGCGTTGTCGCCCGGCTCGCCGTCGTCCAGCCCGGACAACAAGTCTCCCACCGAGTCGAGAGCCAGCCCATTGGCGAAAAAACGATCGACCGCGAGAGCAAACTCGCGGCGCGTCGTCACCCGATAGAGCACGCGGCTCTTGGGAAATACCGTATTCACGGTTCGAGAGCTGCGTACGCGCTCGGGGTCGATAGCCACCACGAGCAGACCTTCGGCGGTCTCTTCGACCGGCAGCCACTGGTTGGCTTCAACGTAGTCGCGCTTCAAGTTGCGCAACAAATCGATCGGCTTGACACGCTCTGGCCGAAACGGCTCGTACGGAACGGCGAAGAACTTCGAAAGCGCCGCGCCTATGGCCGTCGCCGGTACTTGAAAATCACTGCTCAGCACGTCCTCGACGTCGAGTTGTTTGCGTCGCGCCGATCGCTGAGCGAGTTCGAACTCGGCCGCCGAAATGACTGCGTCCGACACCAGCGCATCGTAACGCGTCCTGCGTAGCCGCGAAGTCCCCTGGCGTTGCGAAAAAGCAACCGCCAGCGTTTGCGCCAACGCCTGAACGCCTTCCTCGGCAACTGCCGGAAACGGCGTATCCGAGCGATTGTTGATCAACTGGATGACGCCGAGTAGTTCGTTGTTGGCGTTGTTGATAATTGGCGCCACCAGCATCTGCTTCGAGCGATAGCCGGTCGCTTCGTCGACCTGCTTGTGAAAGCGGAGGCTCGGGCTGTGAGCGGCGAGTTCGCGGTCGTCATACACGTCGCGCAGGTTGAGGATACGTCCGGTTGCTGCGACATACCCCGCGACACTCTGTTCGGAAATCGGCAGGCGGATATCCTGATAGGACGCCAGACCGGTCTTCACCTTGGAAACGATGTTCTGGCGATCATCGCTCAACAGGTAGATGGTCAATCGATCGCAGTGAAACAGATCGCACAGCTCGGACGACAGCTCGAGAATGATCTCGTCGCTGTCGTTGGTCGCGTGAATCCGGTTGGTCGCACGCTGCAGATTCTTGAAGAACCCCAGACGGCGACTCATGTCGCCGAGAGACGTGTCAATGGACCAGTTGGCCGTCATCGCTTTTCTCGTCCGTCACGAAAAGACGCACCCCGCCGGCGCGGTGAGTGGGGTACGCCGTAAATTAGCCGTCCGGTCAAGACGCGTCGCTCCCCAAAAATGGCTGGCGCCCTACAACTCAAAAACCTGGTTTCGCTGCAGCATTCGCGGCCGGAAAGCGCCCGTGCAGCGCTTGATTTCCGCCATCGTCAGCTTGCTCTGACCCGGTTTGAGGTGGCTGACATAGACTTCCACGTTGCTCGTCGTCAGCTTGGTCAATTCGCTCGCCAGCATGCTCGGACAGAGATGCTTCGAGCGCATCGCCAACTCGTGTTCATGGTTTGGAAAAGCGGTTTCGATCAGCAGATAACGCAAGTTGGCAATACCGTTGACGACTGGCCAGAAGGCCTCGTTGACCGTCGTGTCACCGGTAAACACGAGACTCGCGCCAAGCGAAGCGACCTGATAACCGACCGCCGGCACTGTATGTTCGGCGGGAAGCGCCGTGATCGTCCTCGCACCGAGGTGAACGGTCTCACCGCTGGCGAGCGGGCGCCAGCGCATAAGAGCATGCTCAGCGTCCGGAATGACCCGAAAATCCGGCCAAATCACCCAGTTGAAAATGTGCGTACCGATGACCTCGAGCGTTTCCGCCGTCGCATACACGGTCAGCGGCTGCCGACGCAGCTCGCTGACCGAATCGACCAGCAGCGGCAATGACGCGATGTGATCGAGATGCGAGTGGGTGAGAAAGACGTGGTTGATCCGCGCCAGCTCGGCCAGCGGCAGGTCGGCAGCACCGGTCCCGGCATCGACCAGAATATCGTCGTCGACGAGCAGCGCGGTCGTCCGTCGCTGCCGACCGCCGATTCCCCCGCTACAGCCGAGTACCTTGATCCTCATGCACGCTTCCCTCGCGGCGTTTCCGCCTCGGTTTGCTCAGGCAACTCCCCGCGCCACGGGGACAGTCGCGCCAGAAGTCGGAGCGGCTCGCCATTACCCCTTGATGAAGAACTCCATTTTTACGCCGGCCAGCTCGATCACGTCGTGGTCTTCGAGTCGGTGGGCCTGTGCGTCGAGCACCCGACCGTTGAGTACCGGGAAACGCGACCCCTCGACGTGGGTAAGAAAGTAACCTTGCGGCCGGCGCGCGATCACCGCCACTTGAACCCCCGGCTTGCCAAGAGTTGTCAGTGTCTTCGTCAGGTGCAACTCGCGCCCCGCATTCGTCCCGCTGAGCAACTGGATCGCCGCGACCGGTAGTGCTGCCGAGACCGGCGGACTGACGCTCGAACCCGTCGGATCGCTTGCCTTCACCGCCTCCGGCATGGGTATCGATTCGACGAGCATGTTCCTGGCGTAATCGGTGGATTCGCCGGAAGCCGCCGTCGACACGGCGAGATACTTCATCTTGTACTTCCCCAGTTCGATGACGTCACCGTCCTTGAGAAAGTGTTTCTTGACCGCCTGCCCATTGACCATCGTGCCGTTGGTACTGTTGAGATCTTCGAGAAAGGAATCGTTCAGAATCGTCACCACTGCGGCGTGCTCGCCACTGATCGCCATGTTGTCGATCTGAATGTCGTTGTTCGCCTTGCGCCCGATCGTCATGCGATCCTTGGACAACGGAATCTCTTTGAGCACCAGACCATCCATGCTAAGTATCAGCTTTGCCATCGCCTTCCTCGTCCCCTACTTGAACCATGACCGCAGCCTCGCCCACAGCCCGCCGGCCGTGGGAAAAGTACGCAAGACTTTGATCACAATGACCGAAATATTGTCGTCGCCGCCAAGGTCGTTGGCCATTTCGATCAGCCGCCGCGCCGCCGCGTTGAGATCGTCGTGCGTCTCCAGCGTGCGTTGCATCTCCCTTTCCTCGACCAGATCGTAAAGACCGTCGGAACAGAGCAGGTAGACGTCACCTGGCCGCACATCGTGACTATGCACTTCGGGCTCCACCTCGGGGTCAACCCCCACCGCACGTGTCACCAGATTGCGGTTCGTCGCATAGCGCGCATCTTCCACAGAAATCAGACCACTGTCGATCTGTTCCTGCAACAGGGAGTGATCGCGGGTCATCGCCACGAACTTGCTGCCGCGCAAGCGATACAGTCGCGAGTCGCCAACGTGGGCGACAATCAGCGTGTTGTCGCAGAAGACGGCGGCGACCAGAGTGGTTCCCATCCCGCCGAGCTGCGATTGCGTTTCCGAAGCACGATAGATGGCGGCGTTGGCGGCTGATATCTGCTCGACGAGGCAGCGCCAGGCAAACGGCAATCCGGTTCGGCCGTCACGCTGTTCCCCCGGCGTCGTCTGCAGCGCCGCGGTGAGTCCCGACAAGATCTGCCGGGTGGCCATGCTGCTGGCAACTTCTCCGGCGTTGTAACCGCCCATGCCGTCGGCGAGGACCGCCAGTCCCTGGTCGGCGTCGACGGCGACCGAGTCTTCGTTCTGGCCGCGCACCAGTCCGGGGTCGGTTCGAGCAACGATCGTCAGGGCACCCGAAAGTCTATTCGCCACGTTGCCTCCGCTCAGCACGATGCATGCCCGTGACGCGCCCCCCGCCAGCAACGCAACGCGCCAGCGCCGCCTTCGCCAGCGTCGGCCTAGTCACCACCGGGAATCTCGGTGCCCAAACCGCGCTGCCGCGCAAGCTCGTCCAGGCGGGCGGCCACCGCCAAATCCTGTACCGCCATTCCCTGCGACTCGAAGAGCGTGATCTCCTCGTCGCTCTCACGCCCCGCTTGTCGAGCGCAGATCAACTCTCCGAGCTCTCGCAGTTGACGTGCCTGCAGCCGCCCCTTTTCGAGCGAAGGCAACAGATCGCCGGCCTCGCGAAGTGCCGTCTCGACGCTATCGACCACGATCAGTCGGCAGCGCTTGAGCACGTCCTCGCCGAGTTCGCGGCGGATCAGCGAGTTCGACCCGGCCGCGTTGATGTGCGTACCAGCCCCTAGCCACTCGCCCTCGAACAGTGGCGACGCCGCCGTGGTGACGGTACTGACGATGTCGCTATCAAGCACAGCCTCCCTGGCCGACTCGGCGGCGACGACGTCGATTCCCACGCGCTCGGCCATTTGCTGGCAGAACTCGACGAGCCGGTCACGACGACGCGCAAAGACCTTTATCCGGGTCAAGGGACGAACGCTAGCCAGGGCTTCAATATGTCCTTCAGCCTGCCAGCCGGCACCGAAGACGCCAGCGGTGCGAGCTTCCGGCCTGGCCAACAGGCGCGTCGCAACCGCCGACGCAGCGGCCGTACGCATCATGCCGAGACGATCGCCCTCGATCACTGCCCGCAAGCGGCCAGACGCCGCCGAATAGAGGTAAACCAGAAAGCGCACCCCCGAGCGATGGCTGGTATACGCTTTGTAGCCAATCGCGTCCGCCGTGGGCAGCGCGGCCTGCAAGACGTGCAAGGTCGTCTGCGGCAGCCGCGTTCGCTGCCGCGGCAAGTCACTGGCCGTGCCGAGCGAGAGTTGACGATGGGCGTCGGTCACCGCATCGATCACCAACGGCCAGGTCAGCAACTTCGTAACGTCATTCTCGGTCAGGAACAAGGCCATATTGGTCTCGGTCGGCAACGGCGCGGACGCCCCGCGGCCCGTCAAGAAAACGATTATTCACCCCCGGCGTTTCGCCCAGCTGACGATTCTACCGACAATTGTCGCGTCCCGCAGACGAAGAAAAAGGCAGACCGGGGTCTGCCTTTTTGCCGGGTCCGGCGCTTGAAGCGGCAGCGGGTCTAGAGCAGCGTCTTGATCAGCTTGCCCATTTCCGACGGGTCGCGAGTGACCGTGAAGCCACACTCCTCCATGATCGCCAGTTTGGCATTGGCGGTGTCGGCGCCCCCGGAGATCAACGCCCCGGCGTGCCCCATCCGCTTGCCGGCTGGCGCCGTGACGCCGGCGATGAAACCGACCACCGGCTTCTTCAGGTTTTCCTTGCACCACAACGCAGCATTGGCTTCATCGGGACCGCCGATCTCGCCGATCATGATCACGGCGTCGGTGTCGGGATCATCGTTGAACAGTTTCATGATCTCGATGTGTTTGAGACCGTTGATCGGGTCGCCACCGATACCAACGGCGGTCGACTGACCAAGACCGATATCCGTCAGCTGCCCAACCGCTTCGTAAGTCAGCGTACCGGAACGCGAAACGACGCCGATGCGTCCCTTGCGGTGGACGTGTCCCGGCATGATGCCGATCTTGACTTCGTCCGGCGTGATCAGACCGGGGCAGTTGGGCCCGAGGAGCAGCGTTCTCTTACCACCGGCCGCTTCCTTGCGCCGCATCTTGTTGCGGACGACGAGCATGTCGCGCACCGGGATGCCCTCGGTAATGCAGACGACGAGGTCGAGGTCGGCTTCGACGGCTTCCCAGATCGCCGCCGCCGCACCTGGCGGTGGCACGTAGATCACGGAGACGGTGGCGCCGGTTTGCGCCGCGGCTTCCTTGACCGAGCCGAAGATCGGTATGCCAAAAATGCTCTCGCCGGCCTTCTTCGGGTTAACCCCGGCAACGAAACAGTTCTTGCCGTTGGCGTACTCCTGGCACTTCTCGGTATGAAATTGTCCGGTCTTGCCGGTAATGCCCTGGGTGATGATCTTGGTGTCTTTGTTAATCAGAATCGACATGGTGGCTCCTTAGCTGACCGCAGCAACGATCTTGGTGGCGGCTTCGCCCATTGCATCGGCAGTGATGATCGGCAGACCGGAATCGCTGAGAATTTTCTTGCCGATGTCCTCGTTGGTTCCTTTCATCCGCACCACCAGCGGCACCGACAGATGCGTCTCCCTGGCGGCGGCGACGATCCCCGCGGCGATCGTGTCGCAACGCATGATGCCGCCAAAGATGTTGACCAGGATGCCTTTGACCTTGGGATTTCTGAGCATGATGCGAAACGCTTCGGTGACCTGCTCGGTCGTCGCGCCACCGCCGACGTCGAGGAAGTTCGCCGGTTCGGCACCGAAAAACTTGATCGTGTCCATCGTCGCCATCGCCAGACCGGCGCCGTTGACCAGACAACCGATGTTGCCGTCGAGCGAGATATACGACAGATCGAATTTCGACGCCTCCAGCTCGTCCGGATCCTCTTCGTCGAGATCGCGATAGGCACGGATCTCGAGCTGGCGATACAGCGCATTCGAGTCGAAGTTGAACTTGGCGTCGAGCGCCTTGATGTCGCCGTTGCCTTCAAGAATCAAGGGATTGATTTCGGCCAGCGACGCGTCGGTCGCCATGTAGCACTGATAAAGGCCCTGGAAGGTGGCAACGGCGCGCGCCACCGACTCCGGCGGCACGCCGATGCCGGTCGCGAGCTCCTCGGCCTGGGCGTCGGAAAGGCCGTCTTCCGGATCGATGAAAACCTTGAGAATCTTCTCCGGCGTCTCGTGAGCCACCTTCTCGATGTCCATCCCGCCCTCGGACGAGCCCATCATCACGACCTTCTGCGACGCCCGATCGGTCAGCACGGCGACGTAGTATTCCTTGCGGATGTCGGCACCTTCCTCGATCAGCAGGCGGCGCACCTTTTGACCCGCCGGTCCGGTCTGATGGGTGACGAGCTGCATGCCGAGAATCTGTTCTGCGTACTGGCGCACCTCAGCCAGCGACTTCGCGACCTTGACGCCGCCGCCCTTGCCCCGGCCACCAGCATGGATCTGGGCCTTAACGACCCAGACCTTGCCACCCAGGGTTTCGGCTGCCTGCACCGCGTCGTCGACGGTCGGACAAAAAATCCCGCGCGGAACGACGACGCCGAATTTCTTCAGGAGTTCCTTGCCCTGATATTCGTGAATTTTCATGCGCTTTCCTTGCTTGAGTTAAGGTTGCGAAAGGTTGTGAACCTCGGGCAGGGCCGCCTACCCGGGCTTCTGGCCGCGGTACCAGCGAGGGTAATAGCGCTGAACTGCGTCCGAATGCGATTCCAGCGCGTGACAGCGGTCGAGCTGATACGGCTTTTGGCCGCTATCTTCGTTGTCGCGCACTTCACTGGCGAAAGTTTGCAGCGCAGCGGTCGGCAGAAACGTCAGCAGCTCGCTCAGATGCGAGCAGCCGTGAGTATTGCGAAAGAGATTTTTGACCGCCGTCCGGAAGCCGTGAAACAGATTGAGGCCGACGAGTTGCGTATAGTCGGGAGCGATGCGATCGCAGTAACCGCGATACGGCATGTCATCGATCGCCGCCGCCGCTGCCAGCACGTTCATCTTGTTGTCGATGGTGACCCGCACCCACATGTCGTGCACCGCCTCACCCCGTTGCCGCACGCCCGACGACAGCGGATAGTCGTGGTCTTTGACGTCAACCAGGCGGGCTTCGATGTCCCAACAACCATCGCTGCGCTTGAAGCCGTTAACCTCAACTTGGCGAACGTGTTTTCGCGTGCGCTCGGCAGTGGATGGCGGTAGCGGCATGGGTAATCCTGGCAGGGCTTGCGAGCTTGTCTAGACGCCCCGACAGCTGCCGATTCTACACCAATCCGGCACACCCTTCGCTGCGAAATTCATAATTATCAGTGGCTGTCACACAGCGGTCACTCGTGCGTCTGGCCGCAACCCACCGTTGTTCAGAGACCGGCGAGCGCTTCCAGCCAGGCTTCGGCGGCTGGCCGCAGCAGTTCGAGCAGCGGCAGCGGAAAGAGGCCGATCGCCAGCGTCAACAGTGCAGCCGGCAGCAAAACGGCCACTTCCCGTGGCAGCAAATCCGCGGCCTCTGCCACCTCGGGGTTGGCGAGCGGTCCGCAAAATGCCAGGCGGAACGGCGCCAGAAACGCCGCGGCGGCGAGCACCGTGCCGAACAGCGCCGCCAATCCGGCGCCCGTGTGCGCATGCACTGCCTCGACGAGGATCAGCAGTTCGGCTGGAAAGCCCGCCGTCCCCGGAAGACCAAATCCGGAAACGCCAAAGAGCAGGAAGAAACCCGAAAGCACCGGCATGCGGTGAACGACACCGCCGAGCGCGGCGAGGTCGGTCGATCCGGTACGCCGCTGCAGGAAGGCGAGAACCAGAAAACCGCTACCAGTGGCGAGACTAAAGTTGAACAGCAGCAGCAAAGCCCCCTGCAGCGCGGCGACCGAAAACGACGCCAGCCCGAGCAGGACCAGTCCGACGTGCGAGACGCTGGTGTAGGCAAGCACGCCGCGCAGGTTGCTCTGCGCCAACGCCGCAACGCCGCCATAGAGCACGGCGACGGTACCGACGCCGGCGAGAAGCCAGTGCAGTTCGCGGGCCGCCAGCGGCGCCAGCGGTATCGCCACCCGCAGAAGGCCAAAAGCGCCGATTTTGAGCCCGACGAGCGCCGCCGTCACGGCGACCGGGCTACTCATCGCCAGCGGCGGCAGCCAGGTGTGAAGCGGCACGATCGGTACCTTGACTGCAAAAGCGAGAAATAGAAGGAGGAAAACCAGCATCTGTACGTCTTCGGCGGGAGGTGCGGCGAGCAGGGTCGGCAGATCGAAGTGCAACGCGGTCTCGCCAGCCGGGACGAGAACCCTCGTCAGGAGGCCAAACAGCAACGGTACTCCGCCCGCCAGCATGATCAGAAAGTAGCGTATCGCCGCCGCCTGCCGACCGTTATCGATTCCCCACAGACTGACCAGAAAGTACACCGGCAGAACAGTAAACTCCCAACAAAAAAGGAAGACGATCACGTCCAGTGCGCAAAACACGCCCAGCGTGGCGGCTTCAAGTAAGAGCAGGAAGGCGAAATAAACTCCGGTCGGCAACGACGACGTCGTCGCGATGCCACGCCAGCTGGCGACGATTGCCGCGGTAAACAGCAGCGCCGTCGCCGGCAGAAAAAGCAGCGCCAGGCCGTCGACCCCCACCAAGTAGCGCACGTTGATGCCGGGAATCCAGTCCGCTGCGTCAACCAACTGAAAGCCGGCGTTGGCGCGGTCGAAAGCGGCGACGATCAGCAGCGACAAGGCCAAGGTCAGCAACGCACTCGCCAGCGCCACCTGGTGCACCCACCGCCGTCGCCGTAACAGCGCCGTTGCCATCGCGCCGACCACCGGCGAGGCCAGCAGCAGCGTCAGCAAAGGCCAGTCGGCGAGATTATTCATTGGCGAAGTACCCGGCCATCGCCTGGGTCGCGGCGTCGGTGAGCTGCAGCCACGGTTCCGGCCAGAAGCCGGCGACCAGAAGAACGATCAGCGTCGCACCGCCGACGAAGTACTCGAGCGGACGCGTGCGGGCGATACGCGCCACCGGCACGTCGCGCGGCCGGGGGGCCAGAAACGCGCGCTGGAAGGCCCAGAGCAGGAATCCTGCCGCGGCGACGTTACCGAGCGCGGTGGCGATCGTCGGCAAGGCGCCGAAGGTTTCGATCGACGCCTCCAGCACCAGGTGAACGGCGTCGAAACCCGGCGTTCCCGGCATGCCGAGCAAGGACAGCCCGCCAACCAGAAAGGCGATGGCGATAAAAGGTACGCGATCAAAGAGGCCGCCCAGCCGGTCGAGGCGGGTCATCGCCGTGCGGCGATACACGTAGCCGATCATGAACAGCATCACCGTTATCGCCAGGCCGAAATTCACCGCCAGCAACAGCGCCCCCTGGAGTCCCGCCGGATGCAGGGTAAACAGGCCGATGACGATCAGGCTGGTGTGGCTGACCACGGCGAAAGCCATCAGACGGCGCAGATCCACCTGTCGGAACGCCATTACTGCCGCAAAGAAGACGCCAACCATGGCAAAAGCGACGATGTACGGCTGCCAGACGACGATCGCCTCGGCAGTCAGCGGCAACAGGAAGCGCGCCATTCCATAGACGCCCACCTTGACGCCGAGCAGCAACACCGGCGCGACGGCGATCAAGCCGTAACCTGCGGCGTTCGGGAGCCAACCGTGGAGCGGAAACAGCGGCGTGCGCACGGCGAGTCCGTAGAAGAGTAGGTAAAACACTGCCGATTGGTACTTGCCGATCAACGGCGACTGCAACAAATCAAACAGATCGAAGCTCCACCGTCCACCGCCAGCGTCGGCCTGGCCCCAGACCAAAACGACGCTGCCGGCGAGAAAAAGCCCCCAGCCGAATAGCTGATACTGCAGGAAACGGGCGAGCGCAAGATTCTCCTCGCGCGACGTCGCCCAGCGCCACAGCAGATAGCCGACGAGCGCCAATTGCATCGCCGAAGCGGCGCTGAACCAGAGCAGATTCATGGTCGTCAACATCGTCATCGACGACGCCTCGTTGAGCAGAAGGATGCTCAGCAGCTGCGTCGGCGGCAACTGCTGCCGGGCCATCCCGTAGAACGAGAGGAGCACGCCGAGCAGCGCGGTAAGCAGAATGAACAGAACGCTCACGCCGTCGACCGCAGCGTGGTACGCCAGGAAGTCGACGCGCTCGGCGAACTGCAGCCAACGCGTCGACAAATCGATGCGGGCGTAGAGATCGATCGCGACCACCAGTTCGACGACCGCGAACAGACGCCCGAGAACCAGCGCCAAGTCCTTCTCGCGCATGATGGCGAGCAACGCAGCGCCGGCGAGCGGCAACCACTGCAGCGTCGCCAGCGGTGGATAGCCGACCTGTACCGCCCACGCCACCTCGTTCACAGGATTACCGCCAGCGTCGCCATCACCATCAACATCAGGTAGCGCGGTTGTTCAATCAAGGCCTCGACAACGTCGGCGCAGTGCCCGGCGCGTTGCAGCAGCCGGCCAGTCGCGCCGCCACCACCGCGAAAGAGGAGGTGTTCCTCGATCCGCTGCAGACGGTCAGCGAAGTAAACCAACGCACTGCCGGCCACTCCGTGCCCGCGGATCAGCGCCTCGCCGGCTCCCCCGCCTGGGACACCCGGCCGATCGTCGCGAGGAACGCCGATCAGTGGATCGACAAAGCGTTCGTCGAAGGCGCGCACGTCGCGCCCGAGGGCCAGCGTCGGACGAACGAGCAAGCTGCCGGCCAGCGCCTCCAACCAGAAACGCCGCAGTACCGCCGTATACAGCCAGCGCCGACGGCCCAGCCACCGGGCAACCGCGGGCGCAGGCCACCGTACGAGGTGCATATACGACGGCGCGCAAAGGAACTGGTAAGCGCGCCACGTCGCGTGCAGGGCCGCGTGAACCGCAGCCAGCGAGAAGAGCCCGAGGCCACAGCAGGCGAACATCAGTCCAACCTGGGTGACGGTCGAATAGATCAAAGCCGACTTGACGTCGCTCTGCACGAGTCCGCAGAGGCCGGCGTAAAGCGCCGTCAGCACGCCCCCGACCGTCAACAAGACCATCAGGTCGGGTACCTGCACCAGCAAACCTTGCGCCCGGCAAAGCAGATAGACGCCCGCGTGCACCATCAGCGAACCGTAGAACACTGCCGACGACGGAGTCGGCCCTTCCAGAGCCCGCGCTATCCACGGTGTAAACGGAAGTTGCGCCGACTTGACCAGCGCTGCCAGAAGCAACCCGAGTGAAAGCAGTCGGACGGTGACGATATCGAGCTTGCCACCAGCGGTCAGGTCCTCCCAGTCAAGGCTGCCGACCGACCAGACGGCCAGCGCGATCGCGAGCAGGAAACCCGCATCACCGATCCGATTGGTGACAAAGACAAACAGCGCATTGCCGGTCGCCGTGGGGCGCTCCCAGGCGTAGGCGACCAACAACCATGAGCTGAAGCCGGCCAGCTCCCAGCCGACGAAGCACAGCACGGCATTGCCGGCGAGAACGATCAGCAGCATGCCGGCGAGAAACAGCGACATGCCGAAGAAAAAGCGTTCGAAACCCCGCTCGCGGTGCAGGTAGGTCACGGAAAAGCGAAGCGCAAGCCAGCCGATTAGGGCGATCAGGGTCGCCGCCGAAAGGCTCCAGGCGTCGGCGACCAAGGAAAAAGTCACCGCAACGCGACCGATGCGTAGCCAATCGGACGTTTCAACTGGCGCCGGCTCGACACCCAGCACGCTGGCGAGGTCAACCAGCAACAGCAGACACAAAGCCGCCAGCGCGGCACCGCTGGCAATGGCGGCGGTCGGTCGCTCCTTGTCATCGCCGCCACCCTTCCGCCCGAGCAGGCGAACGGCGATCACGGCAGCGGCGAGCAGCGGCAGCGCCGGCACCAGCCAGACGAAGCGAAGCGCGTCGGCGAGAAAGGCGAGGACGCGAGGGTCGACACTCATCGTTGATCGAGTGGGCGCCGCAGCAGCGCTGGCGGAAGTGGGTCGTGACGACCGGCAAACCAGTCGGCCGAGCGCTCGACCTCGGGCAAAGCGGACGCTGCGTCGGCCCGGGGAGCCCAACGGTGCCAGCCGCGCGCCGGGTCGAAAAGGTCGATCACGCCGGATTGCGGATGCTTGGCTGCGAGCAGGATCCAGCCGTTGCCGATCAGTTCCTGCAGGGGTGGCTGCCGTTCATAGATCGCGGTGATGATCTCCAGCGTCTGCTCGACGACGACCAGCAGGCGCATCGGCTCGTGGATCTCGACCATCTGCAGCGGCAAACCGGTGCGCAAGTCGGAGCTTGCGCCCTGCATGACGCCAAACAGCCCGGCCAGATTGTGCGTGACTTTTGAGCCGCAGCCGAAACCCTCGTTATCGACCGTCGAAAAGTAGTACTCGAGATTGATTCCGGCGCCGACCGGGCCGGCGGCGAGCAACGTCGACTCCAGCACGCCACCTTCGACGTCGGGCAACGGGTCGTACGAGATGAGAAAGACGCGGCGATCGAAAAACGCCCCGCGACTCATCGTCCGCCGACCGACAAACGCCGCCGCGACCGTCGCGTGTCCGAGTTCCGGTCGCGCCTGACCGAGATCGTGACGGCGGTCGGCGAGATGCCGTCGCGCCTGTCGCGGAGACGGCGCGCGCGGTGCCGAGGCGAATCGGCGGCACCGTTCGACGGCGTGTAATCCGGCCGCCGCCTGGCAATCGCGTTGCAAGGCCGCAAACGCGCCGTGATGAGTGGCCGGAATCTGATCCACGTCGTACCAGCAGAACGTCTCGTCACACGTGTTGTGCTCGGCGCCGACAAAATGCGTGTTCGGCGGAATCGTCAATCCCTGCTCGGCGAGCAAGACCCGCACGCGCTGACTGTTGGCCATCGCCGCGAAAACGCGGGCGTTCGGCCCGCCATGGCGACCCGAGCAGGCGCCGCAATCGTAAGCCGCGAGGTGGGGGTTGTTGCGGCTATCCGAGCCATGGCCGGCGACGACGACCAAGGGAGCAAAGTGTTGGGTAAGACCGATCGCCCGCAGCAAACCGCCGACCCGCGCCGCCTGTTCCTCGAGACTGAACCCCAGGCGCGGCGCGTCCGCAGTGGCGGCGCGCGTCGCTTCGTTGCCTTCGGCGATCAGTGGCACGACCGTCGGCAAGGCAAGATCGAACGCCTCGCGCCAGCGGGTGAGCCAGGCGCCGGCCCGCCCCGGCAGCAGCGTCCGCGCCAGCAGGCCGAGCAGCCCGAGTGGTGCCGCCGCGGTCGCCACCAACGTCGCCTGCAGCCAGCCGCGCCGACTCCCCTGATGCAGGCGTTCCCGCCAGGCGAGCCGTACCTGCCGCCGGCGGCGGTGCGCCGCCCAGCGCGCCTCGGCAACCGGCGCCACCGCTTCGCACACGAGGTTGGCCGGACGAACGACGATCGGGCATAGCGCAGTCGGCTGCTCGTCGTCGAGGCCCTGCCAATAGACCGGGACGCCGAAAAACCCGGCGGCGCCGAAGGTTTCGAACTGCGGATTGACTTCTTCCAGATGGCGGCGCGTACCCTCCTCACGATCGTCCATGCAGAGGACAAACTGGGCCTGCACAGTGATTGTGTGTGCGCTGGAGCGCCCGTGGTTACTCGCCAGCGCGGCGAGGATCTGCTCTCGGTAGTGGTGTTCGTACGCCAGCAGCCAAATCAGCCCGCGTTCGTCGTCGCCCAACGACGCGCTGCAAGCGAGCAAGGACTCGACGTCGCCGGCGCCGACCTCCCGCAGGTCGCTTCCACGCCAGCCCAGTCTTTGCGCCGTCAGGAACAATGGCCACGCCGCCAGCGTATCGCCCTCGTCGGCGCCGCTTTCCTCAGCGCGTGCGCTGGCGATCTGATCCGCCACCTGACGCCAGACCGCCACGTCGTCCACCGGCTGGTTGAGCAGCGGCCAGACGTACTCGCGCAAGCGTTCCGGCAACTGGCCACTGCCACAGCCTTCGCGCACCGACAGTTCGACCGGGTGGGCGGCGAAATGGTCAGCCAACGCCGAGAGGTCGAGACGCACGCCCCAAATGCGGCGCACCAGCGTCTCGGCGAAAAGTCGTTCGAGGATCAGGCGTACCGCCAATAAGTCGGCCAGACTTACCGGTGGCCCCTCGCCAACAGCATGCGTCTCGCGCCAGTGACACATTCCCGCCCAACCGGGCAATTCGAGCGCCAGTCGTTGCAGGAACGACGGCCACTGCGCAACGTTGAGCGCCAGTCGCTGCAACTCGGCAACGATCGCCGACCAGGCGTCGGCCGGCAACTGCGCCAGGTCGCGCCGCACGCCGGCGAATTCATCGAGCTCCCACCCCCAATCGCTGCCGGCGCTCTGTCGCCACGCAGCGTAAAAACCGGCACCTGACGCCGGATTGCGCCAGGCGGACAAACCCTGGTCAAGATGCGCGGCAAGATGGCGGATGAACAGCGTCTGCAGCGGCTCGCGTAAGTCCTCGCCAGTCAGGTGAGCCAGCAAGCCGAGCAGCGTCCACCGCTCGCCGAGACCGGCGCACAGGTCTTGCCAGAGGGAACTCGCGTTGTCTCGCTCAGGGGAAGCCGATGGCCCGGGCAAGCGGCGCTGCACTTCGCGCGCCGCTTGCAGGAGGTCGGCAACGGCGGTTGATTCGTCGTCACCTTCAGTCGCCGCCGCGCTCAGGAAGCGCGCGCGGACCTCCGGATCGAGGTCGGCGGCCAGTCGAGTGCCCGCCTGCGCCTCATCGAGCTGCCAACGCAGGCGGAGGCGAGAAACCCCCGTCGGCGGATAAACCAGCGCCATCCGCAACACTTCGCCGCGCGTCAGTTCCCGCTTTCCGACCACGCACAGCGGTTCACCGGCGCGACACTCTGGCCGCTGCTGCAAGGCGGCGTCGAGATCGGCAGCATTGACTCTTCCCTGGCGATACAGCTCACGGCAGCGTTCCTCGGCCAGCCACGGACGAGCGCCGGTCAGCCGTCTCGCGGCCGCCAGCGCTTCGGCGAAAGGAAGGTGTTGAAAAGCGTGCAAGGTGTTGTGATGCACAAAATCGCGTAGCGGCGCCTGCGCCGGCAACAAATGCTGCAGTTGTCGCAGACAGTCCTGGACGCGGCGTACCAAGCCTTCCGCGCCGGCGCTTGCCGCGGCTTCCGGTATCAATCCTGCGCCTTGCGTGGCCGCCATCTAGCCGCCCAGCTGCCGCACCAGCCGGCCGACGGAAGCGGCCGTCAGCCGGAGAAGCGGGGCGGGATAGACGCCGACGGTCACGATGGCGGTCGCCAGGAAGCCGGCAACCGCCAGCTCGGAACGCCGAAGATCGGTCAGCGCCGAGGTGCCTACCGAGTGTTCGGCAAATGCTGCCTCGGGCCCGGTCGACAGTTGTCGGATGGCGCGCAGCGCGTAGGCCGCGGAGATCAGGACGGCGACCGAAAAAACGACCAGCCATCCACCCCAGCGCGCGTAGGCACCGACCAGCACCTGCAGTTCGGCGACGAAGCCCGCACTCCCCGGTAGCCCGACCGCCGCCAGCAAGGTAAACACGAGCAGTACGGCAAACCGCGGGGCGCGGCGATTCAGCGATCCGTAATCCGCGAGTTGGCGCGTATGCGTGCGTTCGTACAGCAAACCGACCAGCAGGAAAAGCAAGCCGGCGACCAGACCGTGCGCCACCATTTGCGTCAAGGCGCCGTTCAGTCCGGCGGAATTGAGCGCCGCAACGCCGAGGAGAACGACGCCCATGTGCGAGATCGACGAGTAGGCGATCATCGCCTTGAGATCGGTCTGTCGCCAGGCGAGAACGGCGCCGTAGAGCAGACTGAGCAGCGCCAGCAAAGCCAGCCACGATTGCAGCGCCTGCGCCGCCGCCGGCAGCGTCGCCGCGGCGCGGATCAGTCCGTAGGCGCCCATTTTCAGCAGAATACCCGACAGCAAGACCGAAATCGGGCTCGGCGCCTCGACGTGCGCCAACGGTAGCCAGCCGTGCAAGGGAACGATCGGCATCTTGACGCCGAAACCGATCAACAAGCCACCAAAGATGAGCACCTGAGTGCCTACCGGCAGCTGGGCGCCGCCGGCCGCCATATCCGCCATGCGGAAGCTGTGTCCTGGCGCCACATCGTAAAGCAGCAGCAAGGCGATCAGCAGGAAGACCGAGCCGCCAAGCGTGTAGAGCACAAAATTCAGCGCCGCCCGATGCCGATTGGCGCCGCCCAGGCGGTCGATCAGGAAAAAGAGCGGAATCAGCGTCAGTTCCCAGCAGACGTAGAACAATGACCAGTCGCGCGCCATGAAGACGACCAGCAGCGCGCTTTCCAATACCAGCAGAAGAGAAAAATACAGTCGGGCACCACTGCGTACGCTGGTCGAGGAAACGATCGCCACCAGCGAAAGAACCGTCGCCAGCAGCACCATCGGCAAGGAAATGCCGTCGATGCCCAGCGCCAGGTGCGAACCGACGCGCGGGTTCCAGGGGCGTGTCTCAAAAAACTGGATGTCGGCACTACCGGAGTCAAAATTGACCGCCAACAGGCCGGCACAGAGCACGGTCGCGGCAGCGACCAGGCTGGCCAATTGACGCATCAGATCGGCGCTGCGAGTCGGCAACAACGAAAGCAGGGCAGCGCCAACCAGCGGCAGCAAGAGGAGAATTTTCAGCATCGACCGTCGGAACCCGAGCGCTGGAAGACCGCGGCGCGTGCCCCCCTTGCAATTCTTCTTCTCATGAACCACGATTATACCAGCTTTGGCGCCACCCGCCGCGCCGGAGCGAGGCGGTGGAGTCGGGCCTTGAGCGAAGCCATTTGCACGAACCTGCGCATCACGGGGCGCGTCCAGGGCGTCGGCTTCCGGTGGTCGCTGTGCGCCGAGGCGCAAGCCCTCGGTCTCGCCGGCTGGGTGCGGAACCGACGCGACGGTAGCGTTGAGGCGCTGCTGTACGGGCCGCCGGCAGCGGTCGACCGCTTACGTCAGTGGGCACAACGCGGCCCCCCGATGGCACGCGTCGACCGCGTCGTCAGCAACGATGGCAACGTCGCCGAGATTCGATCGCCAGATCGTTTCGAGCAGGCTGCCACCTGGTAAACGGTCACACGCGGTGCACTTGAGTAGGGGTGCCGCGCCGCGGATGTGCGTATCGATCGTGGCCCAGGGGCAGCCGAAACGCCAATACCGCCTTCAGGAAGACGCGTCAATGGCAGCTCGGGCAGCGGCCGTGAAACGTCAGTTCGGCGCGCTCGCACTCGAAGCCACACGGAAGGGTCGCCACGATCGCCGGTTGCAGGGCTTCCATACAGAAAACTGCGCCGCAGCCGGCACAAAGAAAGTGAGCATGACCGTGCGCCTCGTCGTCCGCTGCGCGGAAGCGCCAGACACGATCGCGGCCGGATACGCGATGCGCCAGGGCGTGCGTGACCAGCCAGTCGAGCGTGCGGTAGAGCGTCACCCGGTCGTGCTCGACGCCCGCCGCGGCAAGCGCCGCCGCGACTTCGTCATGCGCCAGCGGATGGCCCGCGCGTCTGAGCATGTCAAGTACGGCGACACGTGTCCGCGTCGCCCGTCCGCCACGCTCGGCAATACGCGCGGCGCTGGCACCGGCAAGCGGGTCGGGCGACGATGGGAGTGACGCCGACGTCATCTCACCGTCCAGCTTCGCTCGACATGGAGCGGTCCGAGTTGCCCAGCCCCAGCTTGACCGCATGCACGCGCGCCTCGTGCAGTCGGCTGGCGATGGTCGCCGATTCGCGGCAGCTGCGCGCGATTTCCGCGGCATCCACCCGCCGTGTGACAGCCACCGCAAGGCGCAGCCGTTCGGGTGCGAGATAGGGAACGTCCTGCCAGCCGAGACGACCGTGAAAGTCACAGACGCACGCTTCGAGCAAGCGCTCGAAGCGCTCGCCGCGCCGCCAGGCGTCAGTCGCCTCAAGCAAACGGACGACAGCAGCAGCGCCGAGTTCGGCGGCGCGATGGACGTTGCCGTGATGGCGCGCGACCAGCAACGCCAGGTCACGACACGCTGCCGGCACCTTGAGTCGGGTGCAAACGTCGCCCACCAGCTCAACGCTGCGCGCCTCGTGACCGGGATGGCGAGGGAGATCGCTCGCCGGCGTCGTCCCCTTGCCCAGATCGTGCGTCAGCGCGGCCCAGCGCACCGGCAGCGAGAAGCCACGCACGGCTGCCTGGTCGACGACCATCATGACATGAACGCCGGTATCGACTTCGGGGTGGTAATCGGCGCGCTGCGGGACGCCAAACAGTCGATCGATCTCGGGCAACAGGCGCGCCAGCGCACCACACTCGCGCAGGGTCTCAAACAGGCGAGACGGTCTTGTTTCCATCAAGCCCTTGGCAATTTCCTGCCAGACGCGTTCGGCGATCAGGTGATCGACTTCACCCGCCGCAACCATGTTCTGCATCAAGCGCACGGTTTCCGGAGCGACGACAAACTCGGGGAAACGAGCAGTGAAACGGGCGACGCGCAGGATGCGTACGGGGTCTTCGGCGAACGCTGGCCCGACGTGGCGCAGGACGCCGGCGGCAAGATCGGCGGCTCCCTGAAAAGGGTCGATCAAAGTGCCGTCGTCGGCTCGCGCCATGGCGTTGATCGTCAGGTCGCGGCGTGCCAGGTCGTCGACCAGACTGACTGCCGGTGATGCATTGACGACGAAACCGTGGTAACCGGGAGCCGTCTTGCGCTCGGTGCGCGCCAGCGCGTACTCCTCGTGGGTCGTCGGGTGGAGAAAGACCGGAAAATCCCTGCCGACCGGCCGGAATCCCAGCGCGACCATTTCCTCGGGGCTGGAACCAATGACCACGTAGTCCCGGTCCTTAACCGTCACGCCAAGCAGCTCGTCACGTACGGCGCCACCCACGGCGAAGGTCTGCAGAGCGCGCTGCAACCCCCCGCTCGCCGCGCTGCGCTGCGGGTTCGAGACCGCCAGCCCGCGATCAGTCGCCGATTTCACTTGCTTGCTCCTTTTCCGGCCTGTCGCCGATGGCGAAACGTCGGTCTGATGATAGACGCCAGAAGCCGTCCGTCAAGCGGATCGTAAGGTAACGGCTGGGCCAGGCTGCGGACCGTTCAGCGAGGATCGCTAGCGGGTGACTGACGCATGACGATCATTGCGTGCAGCGACTCGGTTTCAGCGGATGGCAACACGCCGAGCCGGTGGGCGAGCGCGGCGCGGCAGCGCTGGTAGACGCGCAGCGCCTCGGCCAGTTCGCCCTGTGCCAGCAGGCAGCGCATCCAGCCACGGTAAAGCGTTTCGCTGATCGGGTCGATGTCGACGGCGCGCTGATAGATCGAGATCGCCTGCCATCGGTCGTCCGCGGCTTCGAGCCGGCGAGCGACCTCGGCGAGCCCATCGACGACCTGCAGCCGAAGCTGACCACGCGCCACCAGCGCCCAGCGGGCGTCCCTGACTCTCGGCAGGAAGTCGCCGCGGTAGCGTGTGAGCACGTCTCGGGCAAGCGACGCAAGGCGCACGGCCGAGACGGCCGGCTGGTGGTCGATAAGCGTTTGCAGTTTTCTGACCGTGCGCTGGCAGTGCCAGAGATCGACCCAGCAGCGATTCGGATTCAGCGACAGGTGCTGTTGATCGACCAGCAAGGCGTCGCCTCCGAGCACTCGACGCAAGCGCGAAAGGCTGATGTCGAAAGCGCCGCGGTCAATCGCGCTCCGGCCGCGGGCGTGGTTGGCGGCGCCGCTCGTGGTGCCGTTCGCTGAGGAGTCGCGGTCTTCCGTCCATAGCACGCTCACCAGTTCGGCAATCGGCACGTCACGCCCACCAAGCGCGATCAGCGCCTGCAGCAGGACGATCGGCTTCGTCTGACCGCGCGAGGCCTCGGCGAGCGGCTGATCGTCGACGACGAGGCCGAAACGTCCGAGCGTCTGCACCCGGATCGGCCACGGCCATCGCTCGTCGGAATCCTCTGGCGGCTGCAGCCGCCGGCAGTGGATCAGGCGGCGGGCATAGTCGGGAACAACGTCGTGCTCGAGCGCGAAGGCGCAAAAGCGCGACATGACGGCGGGGCGAAAGTACTGGTAGTTGCGGTAGTCATGCGCGCTGCCCAGCGTGAAAGCCCGTCGCAGCGCGGTCGCACACGCGTCTGTCTCGGCGGCGTCGAGCGCGAACAGCGCCTCAGTCAAGGATACCTGATAGGCGAAGAAATCGCTCTTCATCGCGTACCCAATCTGACGAGCCCGATCGACCAGAGCTCGGGCCTCGTGTGTCCGGCCGACCGCGTGCAGCGCCTCCGCCTGCGCGAGGCGACCGAGCGCGTGTTGATGCGTTCCGCCAAAACGATCGGCCAGCGCGTTCGCTGCCTCAATCGCAGCCAACGCCGCGCCTCCTTCATCCGCCAAGAGGTGCGCCAAGGCGGACAAATACAGAAAATGTGCCAGGTCGACCTTGCGCCGGCGATCGAGCGTACGCTCGAACTCTTGCAGCGCGCGACGTCCGGCCGCCACGTCCCCGTCGTTGAGCGAGG
The DNA here is from genome assembly GCA_964420975.1 of uncultured Candidatus Accumulibacter sp. Taxonomy (GTDB): domain Bacteria; phylum Pseudomonadota; class Gammaproteobacteria; order Burkholderiales; family Rhodocyclaceae; genus Accumulibacter. The sequence goes on along the minus strand of CAYQVH010000001.1, from coordinate 9,864 downwards.
CGTAGGTGTCAAGCGCGCAGAGTAGCGATTCCCACAGGCGCAAACCCTGTTCGCGCGCCACCGCCAACGCGCGCCGCGCGACCGCTGCCGCCTGAGCGTTGTCGCCGGAAAACCAGTGGCGCATCGCGCACAAGCCGTGCCAGAGGACGTCGAAAACGGGTTCGAGAGCGGTCGATGCCGGGGGATCGAGCCATTCCGTCAGCTCGTCGACGAGTTTACTTTGTCCCGTACACGCGACGTAATGCAGGTACAGGTTGCAGCCGAACAGAATGCGCTGGTTGGCGTCCGGACACTGCTCGATGAGACGCAGCAGTCGCTCGGACCAGTCGTGAATCGCTGGCGTGTCCGGCCGACGAAAAGCCAAAACGCCGAACATACTCGCCGTAAAGCGCGTTACCAACTCGGGGTCAGGGTCGCCATAGCTTGCCTGCAGCCCCTCCGCCTCGTCGAGCCAGTAATCGAGCTGACTGAAGTCCGCCCATTCGAGGCAGATCAGTTCGACGCTGGCGCACCAGGCGCGATACGCTCCCGCCGCTGCGTTGCGGGCGCGAAACAGGCCATAGGCGTGAGCGAAACTCGCCTGCGCCGCCGGCGGGTCAAAATGGACTTGCGACTCCCCCTGCCAGTAAGCAAGCCACGGATCGTCGTCGCGGCGCGCAGCGGGAAGCGCCGCCAGCCAGCCGGCCAGCGTGCGCTGCCAGCCGCGGGCGACGAGCGTCGGTGCGTGCGCCAGCACCAGCTGCTGCAACGCGTCCCAGTGGGCGCCAGAAACCAGGAGTTGGGCGGCGGCGTCGATGGCGCCGTCGTCGGCGAGCAGCTGCGCGGCGCGCTGCTCCACCTGTGCCAGCGTCGCCGGGCCGAGTTCGCCTGGTGCCTTCTGTAACAGGAATTGACGCAACAACGGATGAAACTCGTATTCCGCCTGCGTACCGACTCCGTGCTGCGAAGTCAGCAGGCCGTCGTTCGCCAGAGTCGACAACACAACGCCGGCCTCGGCGGAACCGCTCAACGCTACGGCCAAATTGACCGCCATCCGTGGCAAGTGCGCGAGCTGCAGCAGCAGCGCGCGGACACCAAGTGTCTGGCGCTGAAAGATCTCGTTGGCGAGATAGTCGAAGAGCGCGCTCTGATCGGTGAGCGTTCCCCGGTGCAGCGAGGCAACGTCGCCTGCGTCGAGCTGCAGCAGGAGTTTCAGGCCCGCCGGCCAGCCCCGACTGAGTTCGTGCGGAGTCCGCATCTGGCCTAGCGACAGCCGCTCGGCGAGCGGCCGCTCCTCGCACTCACGGCGTTGGACGGCAAACGATTCCTCTTCCGAAAAAGGCAGCTCGGCGGGGCCAATCGGGACCAATACGCCGTTTCCCAGCAAACCGGCGAACTCTGGCGGCGGCCGCACACGGCTAGCGATCAGCCAGTGGCAAGCTCTCGGAGTATGGGTGATCGCCAGCTCCAGGAGAACACGGAACGCGTGCGAGGACAAGGCTTCCTGCGTATTGTCGAGAACCAAGACTTGCGGTAAGGAAAGCTGCCGGTAGAAAGCCTGGAAAAAGTTGCGTAGAAAGGCTGCCAAGTCATTGCTGCGCAGCGAATCGAGCGGCGGATAGCCAGGCGTATTGGGCGGTGGCAGGCCGGCGGCGGCGTGCAGGGCGTGACAACAGACCGCCGTGTCGGCATCGCCGTCGTCGATCCGGCACCAGATGGCCGAACGTCGGCGATGGGTAAGATAGCTCGCGAGCAGCGTCGTCTTGCCGGCGCCGGCGCCGCCGCTCACCCAAACGGCAGCCGATTCGAGCGCCCCATCGAGACGGCGAACAAGGCGTTCGCGGACAATCGCCCGCGGCGTGTGCGGTGGCGTGACAATTGCCAAGAGCTGTCGTCCCCCCGTCGAATAGCCTCTTCGAGTCGGCGGAAGCCCTCCTGCTGCCCGCCGTCGGCCATCAACAGGTGATCATCCTATCATACTGCTGGCCGACTCTGTCACGGTCTCGGAGCCGGCAGCTGCTGGCCGCCGGTGCGGTAAAATTCGGCGATGCTCGTTCTCGGCATCGAATCCTCGTGTGATGAAACCGGTGTGGCGCTTTACAGCACCGCGGCAGGCGGATTGCTGCTCGCCCACGCGCTGCATTCGCAAGTGGCCTTGCACGAGGATTACGGCGGCGTCGTTCCGGAACTGGCGTCGCGCGATCACGTGCGGCGCCTGATCCCGCTCCTGCGCCGCGTTCTCGCGCTGAGTGGCCGCGCGTTGTCGGAGGTGACCGCGATCGCCTACACCCAGGGACCGGGGCTCGCCGGGGCCCTGCTCGTCGGGACGGCGTTTGCCGAAGCTCTGGCGACGGCGCTGCAGGTGCCGACCGTGCCGGTACATCACCTCGAGGGGCATCTGCTGTCGCCACTGCTGTCGCCTGATCCGCCGCGCTTCCCTTTTGTCGCCCTGCTCGTCTCCGGCGGGCACAGTCAGCTGATGCGTGTTGCCGGCGTCGGCGACTACGAGTTGCTGGGCGAAACGCTCGACGACGCCGCTGGCGAAGCCTTCGACAAGACCGCCAAGCTGCTCGGCCTCGGCTATCCGGGCGGGCCGGCGCTGGCCGAACTCGCAGCACGCGGTCGTCCGGACGCCGTTCGTCTGCCACGCCCGATGATCCAGTCGCCCGACTTCGACTTCAGCTTTAGCGGACTGAAGACGGCAGTCCTGACCCGCGTCCGCGAGGCGCCGACGCTCGGCGACCAGGAGCGTGCCGATATCGCACGCGGCTTCGAGGACGCGATCGTCGAGGTGCTGGTCAGCAAGTCGCTGCGCGCCGTTACCGCCTGCGACCTCCAGCACTTGGTCGTCGCTGGCGGCGTCGGCGCCAACCGCGAGCTGCGGCGGCGCCTCGACGCGGCAGCGGCGCGGCTCGCGGTCCGCGTTCACTATCCGGAGTTCGAGTACTGCACCGACAACGGCGCGATGATCGCGCTGGCGGGTGCGCTACGCCTGCAAGCCGGTATGCCGGGCAAGGTGGCGGGGTCGTTTGCAGTACGCGCCCGTTGGCCGCTCTGCGCTTCCCGGTCTGCGGGCAACCCGCCAGCCGCGTCAGGAGGTTTTTCTGGCGCCGATCCTGGGTTCCTGTCCAGCCATCAGCCGCTGCAGGTTCTGCCAGTGTTTGCCGACCAGCGTGACCGCCAGGACGCCGACGGCAACCAGCCGGGCGTCGCCACCCCAGAGCAAAAAGGCTAAGACCGGCGCCGCAGTCGCCGCAGCCAGCGCGGCGAGCGACGAGTAGCGCAGCGTCAAGGCGATCAATAGCCAGACCGCCAGCGTTCCCAGCCCGAGGCGAAGGTCGATCGCGAGCAGGACTCCGGCTGCCGTCGCGACTCCCTTGCCCCCTTTGAAACCGAGAAACACTGGGTAAAGATGCCCGAAGAAGACCGCCAAAGCGACCAGCTCGACGGCATGACGGCCAAGACCGAACGTTGCTCCATAGTGGATGGCGACAAAGACGGCGAGCCAACCCTTGGCAGCGTCGCCGATCAGGGTCAGCAGGGCGGCACCTTTGTGGCCACTGCGCAGGACGTTGGTGGCACCGGGATTGCGCGAACCGTAGCTGCGCGGATCGGCGAGTCCAAACAGCCGGCTGCTGATCAGCGCAAACGGAACCGAGCCGAGCACATAGGCGGCGAGAGTCGCCAGCAAGGTCGCGACGAACGGTGGCATCGGCAGCGGCGGGTGGTCGCTCGGGGAGTGGGTTAGAATGGGCGGCGTCGGGTCAGCGCCGGAATGGCGTCCGACGGCGACTCACATTGTACCCCCACCCCTCTGCCGCGCCGTATGGACATCATCTTCATCGATGAGCTGCGAGCCTCGACCGTGATCGGAATCTATCCACGTGAGCGAGCGCTGCCGCAGACGGTGGCGATTTCCTTGCAGATAGGCACTTCGACGGCAAGCGCAGGCGCCAGCGACGTGATCGACGACACCATCGACTACGCCCAGGTCGTCGAACGCGTACGCGACGAGCTGGCAGGCCGCCACTTTCATCTCCTCGAACGGCTGGCAGAACACGTCGCGACCCTGTTGCTCGAGGAGTTTGGGGCGCCGTGGGTGCGGGTGTCGATTGCCAAGCTTGGCATGATGCCGGGGGTACAGCGCGTCGGTGTCGTCATCGAACGCGGCGCGATCGTCTAACGCCCGTCGGACTTGACCAAGTCGGCTGCACAACAAGAAGGGCAGGCGGCTAGCCGCCTCCTGGCGGAGCAGCCGACGGCGGTCCCGGCTCGGGCGGGCGCACGTCGAGTTCCTTGGCCTTGGCTGGCGAGATGATTTCGAGCAGATTGACGACCTTCTTCACGTCCGGCGTCGTGCGCGCAATCTGTATTGCCGCCTCGGCTTCACCCTGGGTCACCAGCCCCAGCAGATAAACGGCACCGGCTTCGGTGACCACCTTGACGTGTACCGGATTGAACTTTCCCTGATCAACGAAGCGGGTCTTGACGCGGGTTGTAATGTACGCGTCGTTGCTGCGTTGCGAATACGTCGTCACGGGACCGACACCGAGTTCGTTATAGACGCCCTGAACCTGCGACATTCCGCTGACGATCCGCTCGACGCCGGCTTTGACGTCCTCGGAGGGAACCTCGCCGGTGATCAGCAACCGACGGTTGTAGCTCGTGAAGTTAAAGTGGACGTTGTCGCCGCTGTACTTTTCACGAACACGCGAGGCCGCTTTCCACTCGTTGGTTTCGTCGTCGGTTTGTGTTCCCAGCGAGCGGCGATCGAGGGTCGCCAGCGCGCCGCCGGAGACCGCACTGGCGGCAACGACCGGCAGACAGCCTTGCAGCGCCGGCGTGAGGGCGGCTGCCAACAACACCCCGGTGACCACGAACTTCCTCATTCTTCAACTCCCGTCAGAGTGCAGTCGATACCATCGCACAGACAATGAATGGTCAGCAAATGCGTCTCCTGTATGCGTGCCGTGCGTTCGGATGGCACGCAGAGATGGACGTCGCCGTCGGTGAGCAGGTCGGCGATGACGCCACCACCTCGACCCGTGAGCGCGACGACACGCAAGTCGTTCTCGTGCGCCGCGGTAATCGCCTCAATGACGTTCGGCGAATTGCCCGAGGTCGAAATGGCGACCAGGACGTCGCCCGGCTGGCCGAGGGCACGCACCTGTTTGGCAAAGACCATTGCGTAGCCGTAGTCGTTGGCAATCGCCGACAGGATGGAGGTGTCGGTGGTCAGCGCGATCGCCGCCAGTTCGTGGCGCTCGACCTCGAAACGGCCGACCAGTTCGGCGGCAAAGTGTTGCGCGTCGGCAGCCGAACCACCATTGCCACAGGCGAGAATCTTGCCGTTATTGAGCAGGCAGCCGACCATCAGCTCGACCGCCTGCGCGATCGGCGCCGCCATCGCTTCGATGGCGTCGAGCTTGGTTTGCGCGCTGTCCCGGAAGTGCTGGCTGACACGCTCGATCAGGTCCATGGGTCGGTCCGGTTGCGGTCACATAGCGAAGGGCTGGATTCTATCATCAGAGGACGAGGAGGACCTCGAACTCGACGCGGCGCCAGGGGTTGGGATCGTCGCGCAGTTGCGAAACGCGGGCTTCGAGCTTTTCGCCTTCGTCGAGCGCACGAGCGACAGCGCGATTCTCGGCTCGCGGCACGTAACCGAGCTGCCGTCCCTGCCATTCAACGCGAACGGCTCGGCGATCGTGTCGATTGTCGGGTTCGCGCACCAGCGTCAAGCGATCGCCCGGACGAATCTGCGTCCACACGTCGGCGAGCGCGTGATACTGACTACCGGCCAGCGGCGAACTCTGAACCAGAACGCGTACCGTCTCGCCCGCCGCGGTGAAGCCGCAAGCCGCCAGCCAGAGCAGCGCCACCAGCTCAGGAAAACGCATCCTGCAACCACTCGACGGCGTTCGCCGACAGGCTGCCCAGCAAGATGCAGTCAAAGCGACAGGGCGCCTCGCCGGCGTCATGGACGTTCAGGTAGTGGCGAGCGGCGACCAGCAGGCGGCCGCGCTTGCTGGCCGTGATGCTGGCGGCGGCACCGCCGTAGTCGGCATGCCGCCGCAGACGAACCTCGACGAAGACAAGCACCCGCTGGTGACGACAGACGAGATCGATTTCTCCCCCTGGGCAGCGATAATTGCGCGCCAGCACCTGCAATCCCTGTCGTTCGAGGAAGCGCGCGGCGAGTTCCTCGGCGGCTTTGCCATCACTGGCAGAGCCCGACGGTCCGCGGGAGCTCCCTTGCCTGTTCACTTGCCGATTGCCCACCATGAGCGAAGAAGCTGCTGCATTATATGTAGTTCCCACGCCGCTCGGCCACCTCGACGACATTACGCTGCGCGCGCTCACCGTTCTTCGCCGGGTTCCCTGGGTGGCCGCCGAAGACACCCGACACAGCGCGCCGCTGCTTCGTCACTACGGCTCGTCAGCGCGCCTGCTTGCCAGCCACCAGCACAACGAAGCACACGCGGCAGACGAGATCGTCGCCCGCCTTGACGCTGGCGAGTCGGTAGCACTAATCGTCGATGCCGGAACACCGGCGGTCTCCGACCCGGGAGTTCGCGTCGTCGCGCGTGCGCGCGCCGCCGGCCACCGTGTCGTGCCCCTTCCCGGCGCCTGCGCGGCGATCGTCGCGCTGTCGGCGGCCGGCTTTGGCGACGGGCGCTTTCTGTTCTACGGCTTCCTCCCGGCGCGCAGCGGGCAACGGGCCGAAGTCTTGCGTCGGCTGGCAAGTTTGCCCTGGACGCTGATCTTTTATGAGGCGCCGCACCGCATCGTGGACACGGTCGAAGCGCTCGCCGCGGTTTTTGGCCCGGCGCGAACCATCCTCCTCGCACGTGAGCTGAGCAAACTGTTCGAGGACCTCCACTGCTGTTCGCTCGCCGAGGCCGCAGACTGGCTGCGCGCCGACGCCAACCATCAGCGTGGCGAATTCGTACTCGTCGTCTCGGGTGCGCCCGCACAGCGCGACGAGGCCGAAGGCGAGCGCGTGCTGCAGCGGTTGCTCGACGACGGGTTATCGGTCAGCCAGGCCAGCCGTCTGGCGCACGCGATCACCGGCGCGAGCAAGAACGCGCTTTATCAGCGCGCGCTGCAGTCGCAGGCAGGCGCCAGCACTGCACCCGCGGAGAGACAAGGGCGGAAAATCCTCTAGAATTGAGGCGTCTCTCGATGGCTTCCGCGCGCATGCAGCTCACCCTCACCCGCCCCGACGACTGGCACGTGCACCTGCGTGACGGCGCGCTGTTGGCGACCGTGCTGCCGCACACGGCGCGCCAGTTTGCGCGGGCGATCGTCATGCCGAACTTGCGCCCGCCGGTGACGACCGTCGCCGCTGCCGAGGCGTACCGCCAGCGCATCCTGGCTGCCTTGCCACCGGCGGCGGCGTTCGAACCCCTGATGACGCTCTATCTGACCGACCACACTCACCGCGACGAGGTGCGACGCGCGGCCGAGTCGCCGTACGTGCACGCGGTCAAGCTTTACCCGGCTGGCGCGACGACCCACTCGGACTTCGGCGTCAGCGATCTTGCGCGATGTGCTGCCGCGCTTGACGAGATGGAAAGACAGGGCTTGCCGCTGCTCGTGCATGGCGAGGTGACGGATCCGGAGGTCGACGTCTTCGATCGCGAGCAGGTCTTCATCGAGCGCGTACTGCAACCGCTGATGCAACGCCATCCGGGGCTGAAGATCGTTTTCGAGCACATCACGACCGCCGATGCCGCGGCCTTCGTCGCGGCGGCGCCGGCGAACGTGGCGGCGACGATTACCGCTCATCATCTGCTCTACAACCGCAACGCGCTCTTTACCGGGGGCGTGCGGCCACACTATTACTGTCTGCCCGTGCTCAAGCGGGAAAATCACCGCTGGGCACTGCTGCAGGCGGCAACCTCGGGGAGCGGGCGCTTTTTTCTCGGTACCGACTCGGCGCCGCACGCTCGCCGTAGCAAGGAAAACGCCTGCGGCTGCGCCGGCTGCTACACGGCGCACGCAGCGCTGGAACTCTACGCCGAAGCATTTGCCTCGGTCGGCAAGCTGGACCAGCTCGAGGCCTTCGCCAGCTTCAACGGCGCCGATTTCTACGGCTTGCCGCGCAATACCGGCCAGCTGACGCTGCGACAGAACGAATGGCGGGTAAACGACGCCTACCCGCAGCCCGACGGCGATTCGCTGATTCCTCTGCGGGCGGGTGAAACGCTCGCCTGGCAGATGGTTGAATCAGAATAGCCTGATTCGATCGGAAGGAGACGTCTCGTGCCGCTGACCCGGCTCTCTCTGCTGTTCCTGATTCCTTGGCTGGCGGCGTGTTCCGACCAGCGTGCGGCACTCGAGCTCGGGCCGCCGCAGCATTCGCTGACGCTGATTCGCGTCAAGACCTGGCCGTGGGAGAAGGCTGCGCGCTACTCGATTGTCGCGTCGCGCCTGCCCGATTGCCAGCGCCGGCATGAAGTCGGGCCGGCGGCGGCCGAAGGCAAGATCGAGGTGTATTCCCCTGGTAACGACGCCTGGATCCTTAAGTTTGGTAAGCGGCTTTTCGTCGTCGAAACGAGGACCTGCGAAGGGTTTGCGCCGTTGGAAGCGGCGCCGGAAGAGGGCTTGGGAGCCTTGCGCGGAACCTTTCAGATGCGCCAGGGGACGCTGGTCGTGGTCACACCACCGGCAGGAGAGACCACCGACGGAAGCGCCGGACAAGCGACGCGGTGAAGACGCCCGAGCCGACGCTGCCGAATCCGCTGTTTGCTCCGCTATCGCCGCTCTTGGCGTGTTTGCCGCCGGCGCCCGACGGGGCGCGCTTCGCGTCGGCGCTCGCCGAGCGTCAGCCACGTAACGCGCGCGGCGTTCGTCTGCGCTTTCTTGCGCCGCCAGACGATGACCTCCACTACGAAACACGCGTCTGGCGTCACGGCATCGTCGCCACCCGCTCGCAGAACTGGCACGACTTCTTCAACGCTTTGGTCTGGCTGACGTTTCCGTTTAGCAAGGCGGCGCTCAACGCGCGTCACGTTGCCAGCCTGGCGGCAGACGACCCCCGTGCCGAGCGTAGCCGGCCGCGTGACGCGCTCACCCACTTCGACGAATGCGGGGCCTTTTTTGTCGCCAGCGACTCGTCGCTGCTCGCCTCGTTGCGCGCCTTCCGCTGGCGCGAGCTGTTCTGGGAACGCCGAAGCGCACTGCAGCGTAGCGCACGCTGCCTGGTGTTCGGCCACGCCACCTACGACCAGTTGCGACAGCCGTTTCGTGGCCTCACCGCGAAGACGGTGCTTTATGAAGTCGAGGCGGATTGGTTCGATCGCTCGCTGAACGAGCAGCTGGCCACGCTCGACGAGCGTTTTGCGGACGAACTCGCGGCCGGCGCCTACCGCGACACGCGCGCGTTTCATCCCTTGCCGTTGCTCGGTTTTCCGGGCCTGACCCCGGAAAACGAGCGCGCCGACTACTACGACGACGTCTGGCAGTTCCGACCGGGGCGTCGGACGGGCAGCGTATAATCGCCGTGGGAAGTCGGCCAGGCAGCCGCTGGGCAAGAGGATTACACCGCGCGCCGAGAGGAAAGTCCGGGCTCCGCAGAGCAGGATGCCGGCTAACAGCCGGGCACCGTGAGGTGACGGAAAGTGCAACAGAAAGCAAACCGCCGATGTCTGGAACGTCTCACCAATGTCCAGGCAGGCAAGGGTGAAACGGCGAGGTAAGAGCTCACCGCGGACGTGGTAACACGGACGGCACGGAAAACCCCATCCGGAGCAAGGCCAAATAGGGAAGCGTAGGCGTGGCTCGCGCTGCTTCCGGGTAGGCTGCTTGAGCGTGCTGGAGACAGCTCGCCTAGACGAATGGCTGCCCACGACAGAACCCGGCTTATCGGCCGGCTTCCCA